>NZ_CP159836.1:0-1388913 GCF_047731275.1 Aquiluna sp. Uisw_065 | reverse complement strand
AGTACTTCAATTCCACGATTGGAACATTCAAGTGGATAGGGTGGTTTGATATCAAGTTAACTCGGCGTGTCGCAACTGATTTTTTTGTTTTTGTATGAGAAGCGCGCAATTTGGCACATTTAGTCCTCGGCAGCCTTGACTATCGGCTATATTCGTCGTAGATTATGGAAGTTGTTTTGGGATGGAATTCCCAACAGACCCAGGGAGTTTTAAGTGAGCAAGCGCACATTCCAACCGAACAATCGTCGCCGTGCAAAAAAGCATGGCTTCCGTCTACGTATGCGTACTCGCGCGGGACGTGCCATCATGGCCGCTCGCCGTCGCAAGGGTCGCACAGAGCTAAGCGCCTAGAGGGCAGTTGCTAGCGCGCGAGAATCGATTATCTTCTAGCGACCAAATCCGCCAGGTGATAAGGCTCGGGAAGCGCAGCAGCAATGAATTCGCAACAATCCATTTTTTGCCGGCCGAGACAAGCCGGTTCGCGATAGTGACTTCCCGCGCCGTCGGGAACGCCGTAGTTAGAAACAAAATACGTCGTAGGACCAAAGCCGTTCTGAGTGAACTAATCGCGGATAAAACCCAGATTCATGGAGTCGTGCGCTATCGAGCAGCAGCCACCAATCTCAGCTTCGATGAACTGAAGGCTTCGATACTCAGACTTATGGAGCGGACGGAAAAGTGAAATTTTTTCAGTTTCTCCTTCTGGCGCCCAGAAACACTTTGATCATTTTTGTGATGGTTTACAGAAAAATCATCTCTCCGCTTTACGGAGACGTCTGTCGCTATTACCCCTCGTGCTCGACCTACGGCCTTCACTCCTTGCAGCGCTTGGGTGTGTTGCGCGCAATCCCACTTATGGGCTGGCGAGTTCTGCGCTGTAATCCGTGGTCAGCTGGCGGGGTGGATGAGGTCTCAAGTGCACCTAACTGGATTTCCGTAAGCCAGCTAGGATTTACTACACCCGCTAGTTCAGAAATAAAGAGGTAACTGTGGATTTGCTATGGCCGATTAAGTGGCTCATTGAACTAATTCTCGTGAGTTTTCACACGTTGTTTAGTTCAATCGGTTTTTCGTTCGATTCTGGCGGTGCGTGGGTCCTCGCAATCGTTGGTCTAGTTTTGGTAGTGCGCGCAGCCTTGATACCCGTGTTTGTGCGTCAGATCAAGAGCCAGCGAAACATGATGATGGTTCAGCCGGAGCTCGCGAAGCTTCAAAAGAAATACAAGGGTAAGACCGATAGAGAATCACGAGAGCGATTTGCCAAAGAGCAGATGGCGCTTTACAAGGCCACCGGCTCTAACCCCCTAAGTTCTTGCCTGCCGCTACTGTTACAGATGCCTATTTTTATTAGCCTTTTTTACGTTCTAAACGGAGCGCAACGAAACGAAGCTGGGGTCGGCGTTTTGAACGCGGACTTGGCCCAGTCGTTTTCGCAAGCCAAGTTATTCGGCGCAACTCTTTCCGACACCTTCTTCGGGTCTGATGACCTAAACGTCAAAGTAATTGCGGCCATCATGATCGTGCTGATGTCCTCTTCTCAGTTCATCACCCAGAAGCAGATTATGGCTAAGAACCAGAACCCAGATACTCAAAATAGCCAGTTCATGCGCACCCAGAAGATAATGCTGTACACGCTTCCCGCCGTCTTTTTGTTCTCGGGCCTAACGTTCCCACTTGGCGTTATGACCTACTGGTTGGTCTCCAACTTCTGGACCATGGGTCAGCAATTCATTGTTATTCGCAACATGCCTACTCCCGGTTCGCCGGCGTATAAGGCCCGTCAGGAGCGCCTGGTGCGCAGGGGCAAGTTGCCCAAAATAGAGACCACCCCGGCTATCGAGGAGGAGACGCCCGAGCTAGAAGCTCGCCAGCGCAACCAGCCAGTTAGCAAAAACCGATCCAAGAAGAAGAAGAAGAAGTAAATGAGTGAAGAAAAAGAACTAGAACAGCAAGGCGAAATCGCAGCGGACTTCATTGAAGAGTTTTTAGATGTAGCTGACCTAGATGGCGACTTGGAGATTGAGTTCAAGAAGGAACGCGTATACATAAGCGTTCAGAGTGACGCCAAGTCGAACTTGGGCAAGATCTCCGATCCCGATACTGTCGAGGCTGTCCAGGAGCTGGCACGTTTGGCTGTTCAGGCCAAGACCGGCGAGATGAGCAGATTGATCCTCGACATTGGTGGGTCGCGGCAGGCTAAGACCGACAAGCTTAAGCAACTTGTGGAGCGAACCATTGAAAAGCTAGAGGACTCTGACAGCGAGCAGCACCTAAAGCCAATGACTTCTTACGATCGCAAGCAAGTACACGACATGGTGTCGGAGGCGGGATTCGTTTCGGAGTCCGAAGGCCAAGGTCGTGACCGTCACATAGTTGTTCGCAAGCCCTAAATGTTTCACGTGAAACTTGTGTCGTCTTGAACGAGCTAGGCCAGGTCGAACTCGAGCCGAGTTACGCCAGCGAGCTGTTCGGGCCAAACATTTCACAGGCTCGTGCATACACGGCATTATTGGCGAGGGATTCAGAGACTTTCGGTCTGCTGGGCCCGCGTGAGTTGCCTCAGTTATGGAGTCGACACGTAGTAAGCGGCGGACTTCTAGCGGAGCTAGTTACGGCCGGTCAAAAAGTGGTAGACGTCGGAAGTGGGGCAGGCCTGCCGGGGATTCCTATGGCAATCGCCGCGCCCAATACTAATTTCACCCTGGTGGAACCGATGGAGCGCAGGGCTAGCTGGTTATCCTCGGCGGTTTCTGAACTCGGACTACAGAATGTCTCGGTGCTGCGTGCAAGGGCTGAGGATGTCCATCGCACGGATTTTGATGTCGCCACCGCAAGGGCTGTGGCTGGTCTAGATAAGTTGATTCGACTGCTTAGCCCTCTTATTAGGGGCTCTTCGGGAAGAACAGTGCTAGCACTGAAGGGTTCGAGGGCCTCAGAGGAGATTATTGCTGCAACCGAGCGCCTTGAACTGCTTGGTTTCGATACTCCTGAGATACTTACACTGGGTTTGAATAAAGCACCGGAAACTGCCACTGTTGTCCGGATTAGGTTAAAGGCTTGAGGAAAATGACTGTACAACCAGCAGACGAGACGGCTATCACCAAGCCGAGCGTCGCACCTGGGTTGGGCTATCCAAATCAGCGGAACGATATGTCGCCTGAGCCCACTGGTTGGCAGCGATTCCCTAGCCATGACATCGAACATGTTTCACGTGAAACATCTCCCGGGAGCGATCATGAGTAGTCAGCAAGATGTTAGGGCACCAATCCTGAGGGAAATTACCCTTAATACTGAGCGGGCTAAAAGAGTTGAAGCCGCCAGGCTGGTTCCGCCTGCCAAGACTCGAATCATTACGATTTCGAATCAAAAAGGCGGTGTTGGTAAAACCACCACCGCAGTTAACATCGCCGCAGCCCTTGCAATCAAGGGTCTTAGGGTTTTGGTGATTGATCTTGATCCACAGGGCAATGCATCTACCGCACTTGGGGTAGAGCACCACAACGGTGTTCCCGGTAGTTACGAGGTCTTGGTCGATGGATCAAAAGTGGGGCCGTTAGTTCAACGGAGTCCAGAGCATGAAAACTTATTCTGCCTGCCAGCCAGCATTAATCTTGCGGGTGCTGAGATCGATATGGTTAGCGTGGACAGCCGTGAGAAAGTTTTGGCGTCCGCTTTGGCAACTTATGTCGACGAGACGGCACCGCGAATAGATTTTATTTTTATCGACTCGCCACCGAGCCTTGGTTTGCTAACAGTAAACGCTCTGGTCGCTGCGACCGAGGTTTTAGTTCCGATTCAGTGTGAGTACTACGCCCTCGAGGGGGTAACGCAACTTATTGCCAACATTGAGCGAGTCAAGAAAGCTCTAAACCCAAGTCTCGACATCAGTTCAATTCTTTTAACCATGTTTGATAACAGGACCAATCTCAGCACCGACGTGGCCAATGAGGTTCGTAAGTACTTCCCTGAGCAAACACTCGCTGCCACGATTCCGCGCTCTGTGCGGCTTTCTGAGGCTCCGAGCTACGGCCAGACTGCGATTACCTTTGATTCGAAGAATTCAGGCTCCCTGGCCTATCAGGAAGCCGCTATCGAGCTGGCTCAGCGAGGAGACCACCTATGACAACTAGTAAACGCCCAGAGCGCCGTGGTGGCCTCGGCAGAGGCATCGGTTCTTTGATTCCAGAGGGCGACCGAAATGCGGTGGATGTCTTCTTCGGTTCTGACAGCACGCAACCAATAGGTGTTGAAGTTGCGCCAGGGGCCAGACTAGCCCAGCTAGATCTAGACCAGATAACACCTAACCCTCAACAACCAAGAACAGTTTTCGAATCCGAGGCCTTTGCTGAGTTGGTTCATTCAATCCGTGAGTTCGGTGTCTTGCAACCAATCGTCGTGCGGCCGCTGGGCGCAGGATATGAACTCATTATGGGAGAGCGAAGGCTACGAGCATCCAAGGAGGCCGGGCTTTCATCTATCCCAGCTGTGGTTCGCGAAACGGCTGATGAGAACATGCTTCGCGACGCGCTTCTTGAGAACATTCACCGCGCAAACCTAAACCCTCTGGAAGAAGCCTCTGCCTACAAGCAGATGCTCGAGGATTTTGGAACCACTCAGGATCAGTTAGCTGACAAGCTTGGCCGTTCCAGGCCGCAAATCACGAATACGTTGCGATTACTGAAACTGCCCATGGATGTTCAGGACAAGGTGGCCGCCGGCGTCCTTAGTGCCGGACACGCCAGGGCTTTGCTGTCAACCAACGATGAGAACACGATGCGTGAGCTAGCCAGCCGAGTGATTCGCGAAGGTATTTCGGTTCGAGGACTTGAAGAGATAGTTTCCGGTGCAAGGTCCAAGCCGGGCAAGGCGACAATTAGGCCGGGCGGCAAGCAGGACATGCTCAAGGAACTTGCCGAGGAATTGGGTGACCACTTGAACACAGTGGTCAAGATAAGCATTGGCCGCAAAAAAGGTCAAATGGTTATTGAGTTTGGGAACCTAGTGGATTTGAGACGCATAATCCAGGACATCAAGGGTAAAAACTAGCTTTTTTGGGCCAGTTTCACAAGCGCTAGGTAGGTCTCGGGCAAGCTCGCTTCGGTCGCCAATACCGCCTGCGGGAAAAGCGAAGTCTCTGTCATTCCGGGTGTCACGTTCGCCTCCAGGAACCAGATTTCCCCGGACTCATCGACGATCAGGTCCACTCGGCTTAGTTGGGTGAGACCCAAGCTAGTGTGAGCCGCTATGGCAATGCGGGCAGCTTCGATCAGAATCTCATCATCCAGCCGAGCCGGAACGTAATAGTTCGTTTGACCGGGTGTGTAGCGCTCGTTGTAGCCAAACTCGCCGGAGTCGGGGACTATCTCAACCGCAGGAAGGGCTAATGGCCCATCCCCTAAGTCAATAACGCTAACTGCTAGCTCAGTGCCGACGACAAAACGCTCAATCATCACTTGATCGCAGTATGCAAATGCATCGACCATTGCCTTTGCAAAGCTTTTTGGCTCGGAAACTTTCGCGCAACCTTGCGCTGAGCCACCTTTAGCTGGCTTTACCAAAAGGGGGAAACCCAGTTCAGTCCCAACCATCGCCAGTACCGACTCTGCATTCAGTTCCCGAAAGCTCGATTTAGGAAGTGCGATGGATTCAGGTGTTCTAATGCTCTGCCTTGCGACTAGCACCTTTGCCACTGGCTTATCCCAGGCTAGACGAGCACCTGCGGAACCGGACCCGACAAATGCGATTCCGGCCAGCTGCAATAGGTTTTGCAAGGAACCATCCTCGCCAACGGCGCCGTGGAGGGTGGACCAAACCACATCCGGCCTAGTTGCCATTAGGTGACCTACCAGCTCGCCGTCTGGCTCGCGAATTTCGGTTGAAACCCCAGCGTCGGTGAGTGCGTCGGCAACTCTTCGCCCAGATTTCAGGGAAACGTCACGTTCGTGAGAGATTCCGCCGGCTAAAACCAGCACTCGAAGGTCGCTCACTAGTCCTTCTTCCCAAAGGTCTCCAGAAGGTCTATTTGTTGGTTCAGAACCCTGGAAAGTCTCTCAATTCCTATGCGAACGTTGTCCGCTGTCGGGTGGGAGAAACAAATTCTGATGTTGTCCGCTCCTCGGCCATCTCCAAAGAAGGCGGTTCCAGGCGTATACGCCACCAGCTCAGTGACGGCCAGTGGCAGCATTTCCTTACTGTTTAGCCCTTCGGGGAGCGTAAGCCAAAGGAAGAAGCCCCCATCCGGCCTGGTCGTGTGGACCTTTGGTAGAAATTGCTCGACAGCCTGCAGGGCGGCGTCTCGCTTGGTTTGATACAAGTCTCTAAAAGTCGCGATCTGTTTTTGCCAGTCGGCAATGCTTAGGTATTCACTAACGAGCATTTGGGCGAAGCTAGCGGGGGACAAAATTGCCGACTCGTTAGCGAGCACCAGTTTTTCCCTGATTGCCGGTGGGGCAAGCACGTAGCCGACTCGTAGGCCCGGGGACAATATCTTAGAAAAACTTCCCAGGTAAACCACGTTCTGCTCATCGAGTGATCTCATCGCGTTCGGCGGCTTGTCGCCGAAGTAAAGCTGTCCGTAAGGGTTGTCCTCGATGATCAGGATGCCACGTTGCTTGCAAATTTCTAGAACTTCGAGCCTGCGATCGGCAGTGAGGGTCACGCCACTGGGATTTGCGAAGTTCGGCACTAAATACAGCAGCTTTATGCGCTTGCCTTCGGCAATCAGTCGATCGGCCGTCTCTGCCAGCGCCTGAGGCGAAATACCGTGCTCATCCGTGTAAACGTGAGCAATGTGAGCCTCTTTGTGACGGAAAATTCCTACGGCACCTACGTAACTCGGGGCTTCAACCAAGACAACATCGCCCTTGTCCAAAAACAAGTCCGAAACTAGTTCTAAGCCGTGCTGAGATCCAGTGGTGATTGTGATGTCCTCAACCGAGCTGTGGATCCCCTCAAGGGCCATGATCTCTTGGATCTGCTCCCGCAGCCGCAAGTCTCCTTGACCGCCACCATACTGAAGGGCCAAGTCCTTGCGGCTAGACATGAGCGACGCAAAAGCTTTTTCAATTAGTTCAGTGTCAAGAGCGGCGACGTCCGGCATTCCGCCGGCCAGCGAGACGACTTCTGGCCTAGACACGACTGCGAATAACGCTCTAACCTCAGAAACCGACAAATTCTCGGCTCGAGCGGCGTATGCATGCTTCCAAGAATCAAAGTTGGTTACTCCGTCGGCACGCGTCTTAGTCATTTGAACTCCATGGGTAGGTTCTAAAAAAGTCTAGTTCCCTATTTGCCAAGTGACTAGCTAACTGGCTAACTAGCCAGCTGGAAGGAGGTCGCGGATTTCATCCATGATTGCAGCCTTTGGTCTTGCGCCAACCAATTGCTTTACCAACTTGCCACCCTGGAAAATGCCCAGGAGCGGAATTGAGGTGACGCTGTAGTCCATGGCGAGCTGCTGCTCAAGGTCAACGTTCACCTTTACGATTTTGATGCTGTCTGCATTCTCACTTGCTATTTCATCCAGAACTGGCGCAACCATGCGGCATGGGCCGCACCACTCAGCCCAGAAATCGACGATTACTAGCTTTTCTTCGTGCAGAACTTCTTGGTCAAAAGATGCTTTTGTTGCTTCAACTGGCTGCATTTCTCTCTCCTTATTTCGAACTTAGGTAGTGCTCGGCGTCGAGGGCTGCAACGCAGCCTGATCCAGCCGCAGTGATTGCTTGTCGGTAAATCGGATCAATCACGTCGCCAGCAGCAAATACTCCCGGCAGGCTTGTCTTTGATGTTCGGCCATCTACTTTTATGAAACGATCTTTAGAAATCTCCACTTGATTTTCAATCAAGCTAACCCTCGGGTCGCTTCCGATGGCAACGAACAAGCCTTCGATGGCCAGGTCCCGCTTTTCACCGGTTACAGTATCTTCCAACACGACGCCATCTAGCTTCGGCGAGCCCTTTAACTCGGTGATCGCCGAGTTCCAGATAAATTCAATTTTCTCGTTGTCAAAAGACCGCTTCTGCATGATTTCTGACGCCTTCAAGCTGTCCCTCCGGTGGATGACATAAACCTTGGATGCAAACTTTGTCAGGAAATTAGCCTCTTCCATGGCGGAGTCACCGCCGCCGACGACGGCAATCACTTTTTCACGGAAGAAGAACCCGTCGCAGGTTGCACACCAAGAAACCCCGTGTCCGCTTAGCTCTTGTTCTCGAGGAACACCAAGCTCTCGGTAGGCGGCTCCGGTCGACAAGATAACGGTTTTGGCTTCGTAGGTTTCACCGTTTCCGGTCTTTACTATCTTGATATCACCGGTGAGATCCACCTCTGTGACATCTTCAAACAAAATCTCGGTGCCGAACCGCTCCGCCTGCTCTTGGAAGCTAGCCATTAGATCCGGACCCATGAGGCCATTCGGGAAACCCGGATAGTTTTCCACGTCTGTGGTTTTCATCAGCTCGCCACCTGGCTCAACGCTCGAGGCGATCATCAGCGGATTCAGGGCGGCTCTAGCGGCATAGATGGCTGCTGTGTAACCGGCAGGACCGGAACCGATGATTATTACTTCTCTCATGATGCTCTTTTCTGGTTATTTCGTAAAACATAGACGCTCATCTATTTATTCCAACACTAGATTAGCGAACTACTTTGAATTTTTGCCAAATCTAATGGTCAATTGTTTCGAAACCTCTCTGAGTTCTGGAACTCTGAACAACCAAAGCAACCCTAAGTAGGTAAACAGCATGGCGAACCCAACCAATAATCCGCTTGCTACCGCCGTTACCGCCCGGTCTACCGGGTAGCTACCCTCGCCAATGCCGCCGAGCCAATTCAGAGCGAGAACTCCGATCATGGCGGCCGGAATCATGGCCAAGAAAAATGTAATCAGCGACTTGCCAACGCCAAAGCCCTCTAGGCCGCCGATTCGAGCCTTCAGCGCCAAGTACGCGATGCTTCCTTGAACTGTCACCGAGAAAGCAGTCAATAAAGCAATTGACACCACGAGCCACTGCTTGTCCATTGTTGCGCCGAGAATCAGTGAGCCGGTGATGTGGATCGCAATCTGGATGCTTGTAAAGAAAAACGGTGTTTTTGTGTCCTCAAGTGCAAAGAAAGCTCTTTGCATCATGTAGACGAAGCTAAACGGAACCAGGCCGATCATGAATGCTGCGACCACATTTCCAAGCGCAGCGGTCGCGGGGTACTCTCCCGCGAAAACTCGAGCAATCGGATAGCTCAGGACTATCAAGATCGCTGTAGAGATCATGCTCACGAGTGCGATCACTTTGAGCCCGGTGGTCATGTCAATCTTGAATTTAGCCATGTCTTTATTCGCAGCGTGCTGGCTCATTCTTGTGAAGTAGGCGGTGGCTACCGAAACTGTGACTACCGAGTGCGGAAGCATGAAAATTAGCCATGCAATCGCGGCCGCGGCCACCGATGCCACCACAATCCCGGTGTCTCTAGCACTTGCTGCAGTGGAGGCAACCGCAGTTTGAACCAAGCCACCGATTTGTGTAACAAAGACCATCGCGAGCGACCAGCTCGCGGTCTTTAGGGCTGGCCCCAAGCCGAAACCACGCCAGCGGAAATTTAGCTTCAACTTCAAGCCGATTCTCCGCCAGCTTGCCAACAGAATCATCGACTGCGCCGCCACACCCAAAGTCGCGCTCCCCGCCAAAAGGGCTATCTGGTCAGCGCCCCAGTCCGTGACGCCTCTTGCCCCGGTAGGGTCCGCACCAAAAATAGCTATGAATGCCGCTAGGCCTCCCAGTGAGACCAAGTTGTTTAGAACCGGTGCCCACATGTAAGGACCAAAGGCGCTTCTGGAGTTCAGGACCTCGCCAAAAACCGAATATATCCCGTAGAAAAACAACTGAGGCAGGCACCAGTAGGCAAAGGCGGTCGCCAGCGCCAGCTGCTGCTCGGTCCACCCGGCCGTGTAGAGCCGAACTAGGAACGGGGCCGCGATGGTAAGAATAAGCCCGACGACAAAAAACACGGTGATGGCCAGTGTGACAAAGCGGTCGATGTAGCCCTTGCCGCCGTCTTTGGCGGCGCGCGCTCGAACCAACTGCGGGACTAACACGGCATTCAAAACGCCACCAACGATTATTGCGTAGACGCTATTTGGCAGCTGATTGGCGACACCGAAAGCATCAGCAGCGTCGGTAGTGACACCGATTGTGGCCGCCAGTAAGACCGCGCGCGCAAAACCCAGTAGCCGGGACACAATTGTTCCGCTTGCCATGATCAGCGAACTGCGGGTCACTGAGGGGTTGATATCACTCACCGGGCTGCCTTCGAAGCTTCGAGGTGGTTCGGATCACACCAATAACAATCAGTGCAAACATCGCCACACCAAAGCTAACCAGCAAAAACAGCTCAATGTCGTAATTTACGATCACTTCTACAATCACTGTGTCGCCGATTTGGTTACCCTCAATGCTCAGCCACACCGAAATTTCGAGAGGCCCATTGGCGATTGCCTTGATTGGAAGTTCGGCAACGGCGCTTGACCTTGCCGGGACGATGAGCGTGGCGCTCTCAATTATTTCTAGGCGAAAGCTGTTGCTTGCCGCCATAACCGTGACTTCCATGTCTTGGTCGGTGGGGTTCGTGACTGTTACCGGTATGCGGGCATCCCTCGCCACAACGTTTATGTTGCTGCCTGGGACAATGCTCGGCTCAGCCGCGATGGCGGCGTTTGGAATGAGTAAAAGCGCTAGCACCAGAAGCCACGCCCGTCTCACTGAATCAGCCTCTGAGCCTTCTCCGCGATGCGCTTTTCCGTGGCGTGAGCCAAAACATCTCCAACCTCGCTGAGGTCGAACCACCGAACATCAACCACTTCACCGGTCGGGTCATTAGTGGCAGAAAGTTCGCCCCCTGTGTGTCTAAGCAAATAGTGATGAACTGTTTTTTTAATTCTTTTTTTACCGACCGTAAACCCGTACTGAATTTCGCCAATTTTAGAGACCACTTCGCAGGCTAAGCCGGTTTCTTCCTCAACCTCGCGTTTAGCGGTTTGCTCTAGGGCCTCGCCGGGTTCAACGTGACCCTTTGGGATTACCCAGTCCATGCCACCACCGCGGTTCCGGTGGCTAATCAGTGCAACTTCGTTTGGGTTTGTGGCGCTAATAACTAAACCTCCCGCAGAGACTTCCGTGACAGTTCTATTACTCGGGGCACTCATAACCCAACTCTACTTGTCGACTGTGGCAAGCTATTGCGCATGCAACAAGTGGCGGATGCTCTCAAGAACCTGACGGACAACACGGATAACCCGTTGTTCACTGTCCTGGGCGAGGCCTTTGCGGCAGCTGGCGAAGAGCTAGCTTTGGTCGGGGGGCCAGTCCGGGACGCCATTATGGGTAGGCGCTCAATTGACTTAGATTTCACTACTAGTGCTAACCCAGACAAGATTCTTAGCATCGTCGGACCTTTGGCGAGCGCAACCTGGGATATCGGCAGAGCCTTCGGCACAATTGCCGCTCAAATCGCTGACGAAAAAGTTGAGATTACAAGTTACCGTGCGGACAGCTACGAGGCCGGCTCGAGGAAACCAACCATTGAATTTGGTGACAATCTAGAGGACGACCTGAAGCGCAGAGACTTCACCGTGAACTCAATGGCGCTTCGGTTGCCATCCAGAATCTTTGTTGATCCACACCAGGGTCTTCGCGATTTGCTTCTGGAAACTCTCAGAACTCCCTCAGCCCCGGAGATTTCTTTCTCGGACGACCCGCTTCGCATGATGCGGGGGGCCAGGTTCGCATCGCAGCTTGGGTTTGAACTGGATCCGGAGGCTTTCACCGCAATGCGTGGCATGGCTGAGCGAATCGAAATCATCTCCAAGGAGCGAGTTCGCGATGAACTGAGCAAGCTTCTGCTGTCAGATAACCCGATTCCGGGTCTGGAGATCTTGGTCGACAGCGGTATTGCAGAACTTGTTTTGCCGGAGCTGCCGGCTCTAAGGCTAGAAATAGACGAGCACCACCATCACAAGGATGTTTATCAACATAGCCTCACCGTTGTTTCGCAGGCAATCGAGCTGGAAGCCGAGTACGGGCTAGAAAAAAACCTCGTGCTCCGGCTAGCAGCGCTGCTACACGATATTGGTAAGCCAGCGACCAGAAAAATGGAGGCCGGAGGCGCGGTCACTTTTCATCACCACGACGTGGTCGGGGCAAAGCTTGCAAAAAAGCGTCTGAGTGAACTGCGCTTCGATAACGACACCGTCAAGGCGGTTTACCGTTTGGTCGAGCTCCACCTAAGGTTCTTCGGGTATTCGGACCAGCAGTGGAGTGACAGCGCGGTCAGGCGTTACGTGAGAGACGCCGAGTCCCAGCTCGCCCAGCTACACGTCTTGACGCGCGCAGACGTCACAACTAGAAATAAGCGCAAGGCTGATCGGTTGGCCCACGCCTACGACGATTTGGAAAAACGAATAACGATTTTGAGCGAACAAGAGCAGCTCGATGCAATTCGCCCCGAATTAGACGGCGCGCAAATCATGGAACTTTTGAAGATAAAACCCGGTCGCGAGGTTGGAATTGCTTACGATTATTTGTTGGAGTTGCGCTTAGATCAGGGGGAGATTGGCCCAGACGAAGCAAAGAAACTCTTGCTCGAGTGGTGGTCGAACCGCTAAGGTTGGAAGGTTGCTTAGGCAATTCCAAAGTAAAAAAAATGCTAATACCCTCCTGTCACGGAAAGACCGTGGCCGTTTTAGACCGAAGGAGGTGGGTTATAAATGCATAACTACGAGCTAATGGTCATTATGGACCCCTCACTAGACGAGCGCATTGTCGCTCCAACACTCGACAAGTTCCTAACGGTAATCACCGCAGCTGGTGGCACCCTGGACAAGATCGACATTTGGGGCCGACGTCGCATGACATATCAGATCCAGAAGCACTCCGAAGGGCTCTACGCGGTGGTCAACATGAACACCACTTCTGCAGCCGTGCAAGAGCTTGACCGTCAGCTAAACCTGAACGAGTCAATCCTTCGCACCAAGGTGCTCCGTCTGGAAGAAGCAATTTTCAGCATCAACCCAATTGAATTCGTTCCCGAAGAGAAGCCTCCTCGCGCAGGCCGTGGCGGCCCTCGTGGTGGCGGCGCTCGCGGCGGCAAGCGTCCAACAGGCGCTAAGGCCGACTAATGGCAGGCGAAGTAGTCATAACGATCGTTGGCAACCTAGCTGATGATCCGGAACTTCGCTACACGCAGGCCGGAATCGCCGTGGCCTCAGTCCGCGTCGGCTCAACTCCGAGAACCTTTAACCGTGCGACAAATGAGTTTGTTGACGGCGAAACCGTTTGGATTCGCTGCACCGCTTGGCGCGAGGTTGGCGAGAATGTTGCTCAGACCCTCACCAAAGGTGCACGAGTTGTGGTTACCGGTCGAATGAAGCCGGCTTCTGCTTACCAAACGGCTCAGGGCGAAGCCAGGGCTTCACTTGAGTTAGAGATAGACGAAATTGGACCATCACTTCGCTATGCAACAGCAACTGTTACAAAGCGCGCCCGTGAAGGCTCTGCTCAGGTTGAATCCCCATGGGGTGGAGCTCAGGCAGAAAAGAAGCAGGCTAATTCTGGAGCGGATGCATGGGCTAACCCAGCAGAAGCCCCATCCGACGAAGCACCTTTTTAGAAAAGACCTAGGAGAAAAACAATGGCAGGAAAGTCAGCTGACCGCCGCAAGCAGATGAACAGTAAGTTCGACAAGCTTGCTCCGGCAAAAACAATCAAGATCGAATTCATCGATTACAAGGACGTCGCAACATTGCGCAAGTTCGTAACCGAACGAGGCAAGATTCGTGCTCGTCGCATCACTGGTGCGACTCCGCAGGACCAGCGCAAAATTGCTAAGGCCATCAAGAACGCTCGCGAGATGGCGATAATGCCATACTCCGGTGCTGGACGCTAGAGGAGATTCACATGTCGAAATTAATTTTGACCAACGAGGTCCAAGGTCTCGGCTCTGCCGGTGACATTGTTGAGGTTAAGAACGGTTACGCACGTAACTTCTTGATACCAACAGGACTGGCAGTTGTCTGGAGCCGCGGTGGCGAGAAGCAGGTCACCCAGATCCGCGACGCCCGCGACGCCCGCGCCATCGCATCTGAAGAAGAGGCATTGGAGATCAAGAGCAAGCTCGAGGGTGCTCTAATCACGATCAATTCAAAGGCCGGCACCAACGGCCGTTTGTTCGGTGCAATCAAGACTTCCGACTTGGCTGAAGCCATTCAGGCTCTTGGTTTCGGTGAGGTTGACAAGCGCAAGATCCAGTTTGCATCTTCAATCCGTACCGTTGGTAACTACGAGGCAAGCGTTCGTTTGAACTCTGACCTTGTAGCACGGGTAAAGCTTCAGGTTGTCGCTGCCAACTAGCACAATTTTGTGAAGAACAACCCACACTTTTTTGTGTGGGTTGTTCTCTTTTAAGTGGGGTGTTCTCCACAACCTTAAGCCTGAGCTTGAGGCTTTTCAGAGTTTTATTTATCCACAGGCGAAACCCAGTAAAACACTGGGCAAAAGCCAGATGTCAATTTATTTATCCACAGGTTATCCACAGGCCGAGACTAAAATCATCGGCGTGTTTCCACAGGGTTATCCACAGTTATCCACAGACTCATTTGTATGCAATGTGTCACTGCCCCAAGCTATACATGTCTTATCTAATTCTGGAGGAATACTATGTCGATGTTGTCAACCGTTACAGCATCTGACCCACGAGTAGCACCGCACAACCTGGAAGCAGAACAATCCACTCTCGGTGGCATGCTGCTGAGCCAAGAAGCTGTCGCGGAAGTTGTTGAAGAAATAGCCGGTGTTGATTTTTACGCAGGCAAACACGAACTTATTTACAACGCAATCTTGAACTTGTTCGGACGCGGTGAGCCAACCGATGTAATCGCGGTTACCGATGAACTTAATAAGCAGGGAAACTTACTGAGAGCCGGAGGCTCCGACTATCTGCACTCCCTAGCCAGCTACGTGCCAACTGCTGCGAATGCCGGCTACTACGCGAAAATCGTTGGGGACAAGGCTATTTTGCGCAGACTCATCGATGCCGGAACCAGAATCGCTCAATCAGGGTATGACAGCCAAGGCGAGGTAGAGGATCTTGTGAACCAGGCCCAGGCAGAGGTCTATAAAGTTTCCAGCCAGTCTTCTAAAGAAGATTACGTGGGCTTGAGCGACTCCCTAGAGGCTGCAATCCACGATATCGAGTTGGCGCAGAACCGTGGCGGGGAGATGACCGGAACCCCAACCGGCTTTACGGATCTCGACGCCTACACCCACGGACTACACGCAGGACAGCTAATAATCGTCGCCGCACGGCCGGCGGTTGGTAAGTCGACCTTCGCGCTGGACATCGCGAGGAACGCGTCAGTTAGGCACAATCAAGCAACTATCTTTTTCTCTCTGGAAATGGGTCGTTCCGAGATCGCAATGCGTATGTTGAGCGCAGAAAGTTCGATTTATCTCCAAAGCATGCGAAAGGGAACAATCTCTGAGGGCGACTGGACCAGGCTCGCAGCCGTTCGCGGTCGAATCAATGACGCTCCGCTATATATCGACGACAGTCCAAACATGTCCCTGGTCGAAATTAGAGCCAAGTGCAGGCGTTTGGCTCAGCAGGTTGACCTGAAACTCGTGGTTATTGACTATATCCAGCTGATGTCCAGCGGCAAGAAGGTTGAATCTCGTCAGCAAGAAGTTTCCGAGTTTTCAAGGGCGCTGAAGCTCTTGGCCAAGGAGCTCGGCCTTCCAGTTGTTGCGCTTTCGCAGCTGAACCGTCAGGCAGAGCAATCAAAGGATAAGCGCCCTGAACTTTCTCACCTTAGAGAATCGGGATCGCTGGAGCAGGATGCTGATGTCGTTGTGCTGCTGCATCGAGAGGGAATTTACGAGCGCGACCACCCCAGAGCCGGCGAAGCGGACCTGATCCTTGCCAAGCAGCGAAACGGACCGACCGGAACTGTCACGGTTGCTTTCCACGGGCAGTACTCACGCTTTGTAAATATGCCAAGCTAAGCCAGTGCAAATTCTCTTTGGCCTAAGGGCCACCATCTCTTTTGGTCTAGGTGTCTTTATAACCTTTAGCCAAGCCCACACTTTCGTTGTCGGCACGGCCGTTATGACCGGTTTTGGACTGGCAGTTGGTCTTATTTCGCTGGCATGCATTTTCATTACCAAAAATCAGAACCAACTCATTCCATTGACGCTGATTGCAACGCTCATTGGCTTATTGAGTGCAGGAACTTTTTTGAATCCAGACATCCAACCACTGGTGTTTTTACCACTGGTTGCACTGTTCGGCCTGTCTTTCGCAGCGTTTGAGGGTTATCTGGCCAAACGGGAGGGATTTCGGATCGGAATCGGCCGAGATTTCGCGGTGAGTGCGGGTTTCAACCTGGTGCTTGGGTTGCTGTTCCTTATCGCTCCACTGGATGAGGTCAGTGCCGTTGGTTTCTTGGGCGCGTATCTGGCGATTAGCGGGGTTTTCTGGGGTATCGCCGCCGCAACACCACAACCGAAGTAGGCTTGGGGCGTGAAGAGATTCGGAAACCTTAAAGGTTATATGGTTATGTCAACCATTGCCGCCCTGTTTGTTGGGGTCATCGTTCTTTTCGGAACCAGATTTGTTGAACAGGCGATTATTTGGGGTCTAGTGACCTTTATAGTCTCGCTTGTAATTATTGCCACGCTTGATCTCAGTTTCAAGCCCGATGACCCGGACCCAAACAAGCCGCGTCTTCGATAACTGCCTCGGGAGCTTAGCTCTCTAGGTGCTTTGTGAGAGCCTCGGCGAGGCCTACGTAAGTTTGCGGCTTGAGCTTTAGCAGTCGGGCTTTTGTTGTTTCGGACACCTCTAGGTCATTAACAAAGGCCAAAAGCTCATCTTCGCCAACACTCTTGCCCCGCGTCAGCTCTTTCAGAAGAGCGTAAGGGTCGACAATCTGCGACTCGCCGCGAGCCACATCAGCTCTTATCGCCGTTTGAATGGCCTCGCCCAGGACTTCCCAGTTTTCAAGAAGGTCAGCCATGAGCACACCTTCGCTAATGGCTATTTCGTCTAGACCGCGGTTCACATTGTCGATTGCTAGCACTGAATGGCCAAAACCAACGCCAATGTTTCGCTGAGCACTGGAATCAGTTAGGTCACGCTGCATTCTTGAGGTGACAAGGGTTTGAGCCAGAGAATCAAGCACTGCGCAGGAAAGCTCGAGGTTCGCCTCGGCATTTTCGAAGCGAATCGGGTTTATTTTGTGGGGCATTGTTGATGACCCAGTGGCCCCGGCAACCGGTATCTGCTTGAAGTATCCAATCGATATGTAGGTCCAAACATCGGTGGCAAGGTTGTGGAGAATTCTGTTGAAGTGGCTGATGGTTGCGTAAAGCTCAGCCTGCCAATCGTGGGATTCGATTTGGGTTGTGAGTGGATTCCAGTCAAAACCTAGGTGTTCAACAAATTCTTTTGATTCTTTGGCCCAGTTAACATTCGGCGCTGCGGCTAAATGGGCAGCGAAAGTTCCGGTTGCTCCGGAAAACTTACCCAGAATCTGCTGACCAGCGGCTTTTGTGGTCTGTCGTTTGAGTCTGTGGGCGAATACCGCCAGCTCCTTGCCCATCGTGGTTGGGGTTGCGGGTTGTCCGTGAGTCCTTGAAAGCATCGGAATGGCTGCCATTTCCTTGGCCATCCTCGAGATCTTTACGATCGTGTCCTTGGCTCGCGGCAACCATACGCGCTCGAGGGCATCGTGGACGGTTATTGCGTAGCTGAGGTTGTTTATATCCTCTGAGGTGCAGGCGAAGTGAACCAGTTCTGCTAGATCGTCACGCTTCATAGCCGTTAGAGCGTTCCTCACGAAATACTCCACTGCCTTGACGTCATGGCGAGTAGTTGCCTCGATTTCGGCGAGTTCCGTGACGGAGGCGTCTGAAAAATTTGTCACTAAATCACGCAGTTTGGTTTTTTCTTCGAGGGAGAGCGTTTTACCTGTTCCGAGAAGATCCCTCTCAACCAGCCAAATCAGCCACTCAACTTCGACTAATACCCTGGCTCTGTTGAGACCGGCCTCACTGAGGTGCTCGCCGAGCTCCCTAACCTGAGATAGGTAGCGGCCATCCAAAGGGCTTAGGGGTTGCGAAGAAAGAGTCACGGCTCTATTTTGCCGTAATTGGGGACTGAGCACACTTCAAGTATCCAAGTGTTGGTTATTTTAAGAGCCCAATTGGCTAGCGGATTTTCAATACCTTCAGTACTGCCCTGGTGAAGAAGCTCGCAATACTCATGACTATCGCAGCCAAAATTGCCCAACCCAGGGACTCAATTTCTAGACCTTCAGAGGTGAATCCATCGATGCTGAAGACATCCACCCCAATTACGGTGCTTAGCCAAGCCACGAGTAACAGCAGAGCGCCATTGATAACAAAAGCGATAAGGCCAAAGGTGATGATGTAAAGCGGGAAGGCAATAATTTTTATTACCGGAGAAATAATTGCGTTAACCAGCCCAAAGACCGCGCCAACCATTAGGAACGAACCTGCTATGTTCCAGAAACCACTGCCGCCGTAGGGGGTTAGTTGAACTTGTGGGACCACCGAGGTGGCAACCCATAGACCGACGGCATTAACAATTGTGCTAACCAGAAATCGCAACATCGGGCAATTCTTTCAGTAAAAGAGCTAAATTAGGGGGCGTGAACCTCGAAAATCAGCCACCAATGTTGCAGCTTTTAGCTCCCGACGGAACCTACGGCGTGCCCAAAGGCTATGAGGCGTACGGAAAAATAATTGAGGGGCTTGATCAAGACACTCTCAAAATCCTCTATACCGACATGGCTCGCATTCGCAGGTTTGACATCGAAGCAACCGCTTTGCAACGTCAAGGTCAGCTGGGTCTTTGGGTTCCAGCCATTGGCCAAGAGGGCGCTCAAATTGGTTCAGGCCACGCCGTCGGTAAAAATGATCACATCTTTCCAAGCTATCGAGAGCACGGTGTCGCTCTGACTCACGGAGTTGAACTGATCTCGATTCTGAAAATGATGCGTGGAGTTAACCACGGCGGTTGGGACCCAGAAGAAACCCGTTTTCACCACTACGCGATTGTTCTTGCGACCCAGGTTCTGCATGCGGTCGGCTATGCAATGGGCGTGAAGCTGGATGGCAAAGTTGGCACCGGAGACCGCGACAAAGATCTAGCCGTCATCTCTTATTTCGGAGACGGCGCAACCGCAGAGGGCGACGTTTCCGAAGGCTTATTGTTTGCAGCGGTCAATGAATCCCCGATTGTCTTCTTTATTCAAAACAATCAGTGGGCAATTTCTTCTCACATTGACAGTCAAACCAAGGTTCCTCTTTACACCCGGGGCGAAGGCTTCGGTGTTCCAGGAATGCGCATAGACGGCAATGATGTTTTGGCCTGTTACGCGGCAACCAGGCTTCACATGGATAACGCTAGGTCCGGACAAGGCCCGTTCTTGCTGGAGGCACTCACCTACCGAATTGGTGCCCACACGACATCGGATGACCCGAGCAAATATCGGGAAGAAGCAGAAGTTGATGAGTGGAAAGCTAAGGATCCGATCAAGCGATTCGAAATCTTCTTGCGCAGGCAAGGCATCGGCGATGACTTCTTCGAAGAGGTAAAAGTCGCTGGAGACGATCTAGCGAAAAAAATTCGCGCAGAGACCTTCGCTCTCGAGGATCCCCCACTAGGAAATATCTTCAACCACGTCTACACAGAGCAGCACCCCGAAATTGACAAACAGCGAGCCTGGCTCGAGGCTTACGAGGCCCGTATGGGTGACCATGAGTAGCTACAAGGACATGGCAATCTCAAAAGCCCTAAACGCAGGCCTTCAGCAGGCGATGATGAAGAACGAAAAAGTTCTAATGTTTGGCGAAGACGTTGCAGAACTCGGTGGAGTCTTCCGGGTTACCGAGGGGCTTTATAAAGAGTTTGGCCAAAGCAGAATATTTAATACCCCCATTGCGGAGTCTGGAATCGTTGGAACCGCAATCGGACTGGCCATGCGTGGTTATCGCCCAGTTGTAGAGATTCAGTTCGACGGTTTCGTGTTCCCAGCCTTTAACCAGATCACAAGCCAGCTCGCGAAACTCACCTACCGGTCCGAGGGTTCAATGCAGATGCCGGTGGTTATTAGGATTCCTTACGGCGGTGGAATCGGCGCTGTTGAGCACCACTCTGAGAGCCCAGAAGCATATTTTGCCCACACGCCTGGCTTGAGAGTTGTCACACCCTCGAATCCAAACGACGCCTATTGGATGATGCAGCAGGCTATCGAGTCTTCGGACCCGGTGATCATGCTGGAGCCAAAACGCCGCTATTGGCAAAAAGGCCCGGTAAATCTTGATACTGCGCCAATGCCCCTTCACAATGCAAGAGTCATGCTCGAGGGCACCCAGGTCACGCTTTTGGCCTACGGACCGATGGTCACGGCTGCACTTCAGGCTGCGGAAATCGGCGCTGAAGAAGGCGTGAGCATCGAGGTGATTGATCTCAGGTCACTGTCTCCTATTGATTACCCAACAATCATGGCTTCGGTGAAGAAGACTTCAAGGGCGGTAATTGTCCACGAGGCTCCAACGAACGTTTCGCTCTCTAGCGAAATAGCGGCTCGTATTTCCAACGAGGCCTTCTACAACCTAGAAGCTCCGGTAATACGCGTCGGTGGTTTTGACACTCCGTATCCACCTGCGAAGCTAGAAGAAGCTTTTTTGCCTGATGCAGACCGTATTCTTGAGGCTATCGACAGGTCTCTGGCCTACTAGGGAGTTTCAAAATGACTATTGCGAAGTTCCCACTGCCTGATGTCGGCGAAGGGCTAACCGAGGCCGAGATGGTTAGCTGGCTCGTAGCTCCGGGAGACCATGTCACGATCAATCAGACGATCTGCGAAATAGAAACCGCGAAATCAATTGTCGAACTGCCATGTCCTTTCGAGGGTGAAGTAGATGAGCTCTTGGTTCAGGTTGGCGACACCGTCGAAGTTGGCACCCCAATCATTTCAGTCCGAGTCACAGGCGATTCGCCGATGCTGGTGGCGGACAAGCCAGGCCCCCATCCTGCGCTTGCTCAAGTAGAGGACACCGGAGCCGAATATAAGATCCCAACTTTGGTTGGCTACGGAGATGCTGGCGAAGCCAAATCCCGCAGAGGACGGCCCGTAAGGCCAGCCGCCACAGCAACTGCGGTGCCGGTGGCTATGGTGAGCGCCGCGGCTATGGCTTCGGACGCAATCATTGCCAAGCCACCAATCAGAAAGTTAGCCAAGGAACTCGGCGTGAACTTGGCGGTAGTTAACGGCTCGGGAACGCGGGGTGAAATAACCAGGGATGACGTTGTTTCCAGTGCTAGTCAGGCCAGCGTTTTCAAAAACCTAACCACGCCGGCAGTTTCCTCCGAACGAGAAGAGCGGATCCCAGTCAAGGGCATGCGCAAGGTGATTGCCTCCGCAATGGTCAAAAGCGCATTCACTGCTCCCCACGTGAGCATCTTTGTTGATGTAGATGCGACTAGAACCATGGAATACGTAAAGCGCCTAAAGGCATCGGTTGATTTTGCCGGCGTCAAAGTAACACCACTTTTGATCATGGCCAAGGCCATAATCTGGGCCGCCAGAAGAAACCGAATGGTGAATTCGACATGGTCAGACACCGAGATTATCGTTCACTACTTTGTGAACCTAGGCATCGCGGCGGCAACCCCGCGGGGTTTGATAGTTCCGAACATCAAAGACGCGGACGCAATGAACATGATCGAGCTCGCAACAGCAATCGAAAAGCTTGCTGCAACTGCCAGAGAAGGCAAGACCACGCCTGAGGACATGCAGGACGGGACAATCACCGTCACCAACATCGGTGTTTTTGGTGTTGACACCGGAACCCCGATTTTGAACCCGGGTGAGGTTGGAATTGTTGCCCTTGGCTCTATTCGCAAAAAGCCATGGGTTGTTGACGACGAGATTGTGGTCCGACAGGTGACAACTATCGGTGCGACTTTTGACCACCGGGTCGTTGATGGTGATGTTGCTTCCAGGTTCGTGCAGGATGTGGCCAGCGTCATGGAGGAGCCAGCCCTACTGCTTGACTAAATGGTATTGACAATCGTTTTCATTAGGCGCTAGTATCGCACCATGAATCCGCTAGTGAAGAAAATCATTTGGGCCGTTCTTGCAGCTGTAGCCGCCCTTGCCCTTGTCATTTCAGCACTGACCTTCTTTTCCAATAGCGAGGAGCCTGAAGCTTCAGCAACCCCCGACCAGGACTCAAGCCTGACTAGAGAGGGAATGACCGGGACCATCAAGGTTGTGGCATCCACCAACGTTTGGGCAAGCATCATAGAGATTATCGGCGGTGACTGGGTGGAAGTAACGGCAATTATTGATAACGTCGCCCAAGACCCTCACTCCTACGAGGCAACCGCCAGAGACCAGCTGGCAATTCAAGATGCCGAGTTAGTAATTGCCAATGGCGGCGGCTACGACGAATTCATGGAGCAGTTAGTTTCTGCAACCGATGGCGACAGAATATTTTTGGAACTAGTTGAAGGCGAGCATGGTCACACCGAAGATGACCACGAAGCCACCGATGCTGAGGCTGCTGAGGCCGCTGCGGTCGATACACATGAGAACGAACACATTTGGTATGACCTTCACGCTGTCGCAGAGGCTGCCGATTTGATAGCCGAGGCGATCAATGAACTCAGACCAGAAGCCTTTGACGATGTGAATCAGAACTACGATTTCTTCGCATCCGAGCTTGAAAACCTTCAGCTTCGAGTCGATTCACTAAGGGATCGAGCTTTGGGCTTAGGTGTGATTGCAGTTGAGGGCGTTGGAAACCTAATGCTTACTGATGCCGGTTTTGAAAATTTGACTCCGCAGAGTCTTGCCGATGCAATTGAGGAAGAGCGCGATGTTCCTCTAACAGCCGCCGATGAGGCCAGAACCTTGATAAAGAACAAGCTTGTGGTGCTACTTGTCACCAATACTCAGGTTCAAGATGCAGTTTCGGCGGACCTAGTGAAAATGGCCGAATCGGTCGGGACTCCAGTTGTTGCACTCAGCGAAGTAATTCCGAGTGAAGACCTGGACTACTTGGATTGGATGGCATCAGTTATTGATCGACTTCAACAGGCGATTTACTAAATGACAGCAGTCCTAAGCGTCCAAAATGCGACTCTCCGGTTCGATGATCGGGTTATCTGGCAAGGTCTAGATTTTGCTATCGAGCCCGGAGAGTTCATTGCGCTAATTGGGGCAAACGGATCCGGCAAGTCGATGCTCTTGAAATCGATCCTTCGCCAACAGGGACTTACCTCGGGCTCGATTGAGTTTCTTGGGAAACGCTCCGCTGCGGGTAGCACCAAGATTGGCTACATCCCTCAACATCGGTCCACGGATTCCCAACTACCGCTTAGAGTCTTCGACTCTGTTCGTCTTGGCCTAGACGGGCATCGTTTTGGTTTGCCACTGTCAAGCAAAAAAACCAAGCAGCTTGTTTTAGGCGCTCTTGAACAGGTCGACGCCCTAGACCTAGCGGACAAGCCAATCGTTGAGCTTTCCGGCGGCGAGACGCAAAGAGTTCGGGTGGCGCAGGCGATTATTTCTAAGCCCAAACTGATCCTGGCCGATGAGCCGCTTAGTGCGCTAGATCTAAACCATCAACAAATAGTTAGCGGTCTGATTGCCGACCAGGCTAAAAAGCAGGGCTCTGCGGTGCTGTTTGTGACCCACGATCTGAACCCAATTGCAGACTATGTCGACCGGGTTCTTTACTTAGCGCAGGGGCGATACGAAATCGGAACAACCGATGAAGTAATGCAGTCCGAGGTGCTCTCCAATCTTTACGGAACCGAGATCGACGTAGTTAGAAACCAAGGACGAATCGTGGTTCTTGGGGCCCACGATCACAACCACCACGATGACGAAGAGTGGTTGTGATGGAGTTCTCCGACGTTTTTGACTTCTCAGACTATGACCGGCTAATCCCGCTGGTTACTAACTCGCTGTGGGCGGGGGTATTGCTGGCCCTTGTGGGTGGCCTGGTTGGTGTTTTTGTAATGAACCGAGAGCTGTCCTTCGCCGTCCACGGAATTTCCGAGCTTTCTTTTGCCGGAGCAGCGATTTTCTTGCTGTTTGGTTTTGACGTGGTATTCGGATCGGTTATCGGGTCGATGATTGCGGCGCTGATTCTTTCTCTGTTGGGAGACAAGTCAAAGGATCGAAATTCAATTGTGGCGGTGCTGATGCCCTTTGGCCTTGGTATCGGAATTCTTGCTCTGGCTCTTTATCCGGGTAGAGCGGCGAATAAATTTGGTTTGCTTACAGGTCAGATAGTTGCCGTGGATGACCCAAAGCTTGCCTCCCTTACGGTCATAAGTGCCGTGGTGCTTACCTTGCTGGTGATTATGTGGCGGCCGCTTTTGTTTGCAACGCTCGATGCCGAGGTTGCCGCCGCTAGGGGGGTAAACACCAAGGCTCTTGGAATTGTGTTTGTGCTGGTTCTAGGTCTTGCTGTTGCAGCTGCGGTTCAGGTTGTCGGGGCGCTGTTGGTCCTCGCGCTCCTTGTCACGCCGGCTGCAGCCGCGCTTCGATTGAGCAAGAGTCAGCTCTGGGTTCCGGTCTTAAGTGTTTCATTCGCACTGGTGGCGATGTTGGGTGGAATTCTGCTTGCCCTTGGCGGTGGATTGCCAATTAGCCCTTACGTGACGACCATTTCGTTCTTGATTTACCTGATTGCACGCCTGATAGCTTTCGTGAAGTCCAAAGGGGTAAAGGAGAAGGCAGTGGTGCGAGCATGACTCAGCGAAGGGCCACTTGGCAGAAAACAGCGGTCTTTGAGGCCTTGAACCAAGATCAAGTCTTTGTTTCCGCCCAAGAACTGCACCACAAACTTTTCTCATCAGGTCAAAAATTGGGACTAACAACGGTTTACCGAGCACTGACGGATCTGGTCGAAGCTGGTCAGGCTGATGTTTTGGCCGGCGAAGACAACGAAATGCTTTATCGGGTCTGCAGTAACGAGCACCATCACCACTTGATTTGCCGAAAGTGCGGAACCGCAGTGGAATTTGACCTTGATGGCTTTGAGTCTGAAGTGACCGCTTTAGCTATCAAACACGGCTACAAAGATGTTGCCCACAGCATCGAACTTTTCGGTATTTGTGAAAAATGTGGCATGTCGGCTTGATTTTCTTGATTCAGGACTTGCTTTTGAGTGCCCGAGCCTCCTAAACTTGCATGGTTGCACGGGCTCCGGCCCGCTCAAACCCAAATCATTAGCTTCGGGAAAACACGCCCTTAGGAGGAAACATGGCAGCGTACTGCCAGGTGACGCAAACAGGACCGCAGTTCGGTCACAAAGTTTCGCACGCCCAGAACAAGACCAAGCGTCGTTTTGACCCGAACATCCAAAAGAAGACTTACTTCGTTCCTTCATTGGGACGAAAGGTTACTTTGACCCTTTCTGTGAAGGGCATCAAGACAATCGACGTTCGCGGTATCGACTCGGTAATCTCCGAGATGGTCTCTCGCGGCCAGAAGATCTAGGAAGTAATAGATGGCCAAGGATAAGGACGTACGTCCAATCATCAAGCTGAAGTCCACTGCGGGCACAGGCTTTACATATGTAACTAAGAAGAACCGTCGTAACGACCCAGACCGAATCAGTCTGAAGAAGTACGACCCAGTAGTGCGTAAGCACGTCGAATTCCGCGAGGAGCGCTAAACACATGGCAAAGAAGTCGAAGATAGCTCGTAACGAGCAGCGCAAGGTAATTGTTGAGCGCTACGCAGTAAAGCGTCTAGAACTAAAGAAGGCTTTGGTTGACCCAGCCTCAACCGTCGCGCAGAAAGAAGCAGCCCGAGTGGGGCTTCAGAAGCTTCCTAGAAACGCAAGCCCAGTGCGCGTTCGTAGCCGTGACCTAATTGACGGTCGTCCACGCGGAGTGCTATCCAAGTTCGGTATCAGCCGTGTTCGTTTCCGCGATATGGCGCACAAGGGTGAGCTTCCGGGTATCACCAAGTCAAGCTGGTAAATACTTTTCATAACTAATCCCGTCTGCCTAGGCCAAAGCCAAGGTGGACGGGATTTTTTGTTTTAGCCGGTGGGCCCGTTGGCGCAGGAGGAGCGGAAACTACTTCCGAATCTTGGTAGCTAAATCCTGAGCGGGGGTAATTTCTCTCCAAAAAGCCATAAAAGTGCCTACATCCCCTAAAACTGGCGGAAATCTAAGCGCGCAACACGCCGAGGCGAGAGCATTGACACCGGCGCAGGGGCTATAAGTTGATTAGGACATAACTGTCCACAAATTGTCCAGGAGGACCATATGAACAAGAGCGAGCTAGTTGCCGCAGTTGCACAACACACCGGAGAATCTCAGGCAGCAGTAAGCCGAGTTATCGACGCAATGTTTGACACCATCGGCGCATCAATAGCATCAGGCGACAAGGTCACCATTCCTGGTTACCTAAGCGTCTCAAAGGGTCACCGTGCAGCACGTGCGGGCCGTAACCCACAGACCGGCGCAACCATTCAGATTGCAGCAGCTAACACCGTAAAGGTTTCAGCAGGCAGCAAGCTAAAGGCGTCAGTCAAGTAACTCAAGTATTTAACCTAGAAGCGGCGTCTTTGATTAGGCGCTGCTTTTTCGTTTCTCTGGAATAGGCTTGTAGGCATGAATAGCAAGTCTCGCTCCTACACTTTGGTTTTTATGCAATTCTTGCTAATTGCGCTGTTGTTGTTGTCACCCAGACAAAGATCTCCTTACGGCGCTGCCAGTGAAATTATTGGCGTGTTTGGAGTGACCCTGATCTCTCTTGGCTCAGGTGTGTTGTTGGTTAGCTTTATCAGTCTGGGCAATTCTCTAACCGCCCTTGCGATCCCTAAAGACAATGGGACCCTTGTTACCCACGGAATCTACTCACGGGTTAGGCACCCGATTTATTTTGGTTTACTTGTGATGAGCCTTGGAGTGATGCTCGATGCCGGCTACTGGCCACAGATCATTGTCGTGATGCTGCTTTATGTGCTGCTTGGAAACAAGGCGGATTTCGAGGAATCGATGTTGCGCGAGCGATACCCAGAATACAAAAAATACTCCGAGAGGACACCGCGGTTTTTCCCGAGGCTCGGTAGGTGACGCTAAAAACCTCTAATCACGCCCTGCAGGCAATAGCTGTCGTCCTTGCTGCGGGTCTACTAAGCGTTGTTGTTGGCCTGGTCATTGCCGGCGGTGCGGGTCCACTTCAGTTCTCTGACCCAGGTCCTGTAGTTCGCTGGGGAGCCCCATTTGCCAAGCTGGTTATGAACTTTGCGATGGCAACCACAGTGGGGTCTTTGGTGCTTTCAGCATTCGCCGGGAACGAAGAGGAGCGGTCGAAACTATCTCGAGTTGCCAGCGCGGCTGCAGCCCTCTGGGTAGGTGCTGCCGCTGTCAACTTCGTTATGACCTACCTAAGCGTCTCGGGCTCAGCTATTTCCTACGGCTCAACATTTTCCGATGGCCTGTGGTTGTTTGCAACCGAGATTGAACTTGGGACACTTTTGGTTTGGAATCTAGGTTTTGCGTTTCTGCTGAGCCTTTCCACACTTGCTTTTAATGGCCGACGGATGAATGCGGTGAATGCAGCAATCGCCATCGCGGGCCTTTACCCCTTGGCTGCATCCGGGCACGCTTCTGCCGATGCGGGTCACGCGCTTGCGGTGAACTCGCTTTTGATGCACCTGGTCGGCATCAGCATTTGGGTTGGCGGGCTTATTGCCTTGTATGCCGTTTTCAAAGGCGATAACCAGCGAACAGCAGTGCTGGTTTCTAGATACAGCACCTTGGCGTTTGTAGCGTTCATCATGGTCGCGGTTTCCGGAGTGACCTCAGGCATCATCAGGCTCTACGAGCCAGCAGATTTATTTTCTAGCTACGGGCTGCTACTGATGCTGAAAGCCTCGCTGTTGGTGGTACTGGGGCTCTTTGGAGCCCGACACCGGCTTGGGCTGGTGAAGAAGCTTGCTGAACGCTCAGTTAGTTTTTGGCGACTGGCAATTTTCGAGTTGGCGGTAATGGGGTTGGCGGTTGGAATGGGGACGGCACTAGCCAGAACCCAGACTCCGCTGGACGCTGCAGAGTTTGTGCCACTAACTCCGGCCGAGATCCTCACCGGTGACACATTACCTCCGGAGCTCACCGACCTTGCTTGGGTCACGGTCTGGGATATTGATGTGTTGTGGATGAGCGTGTCCCTTGGGGCAATTGCGCTTTATCTCTACGGCGTCAGCGTGCTGCATAAGCGCGGGGATAAGTGGCCACTGGTTAGAACTATTTCTTTTGTCTCCGGAATGCTGGTTTTGCTTTATGTAACTAACGGTGCGATGAACGCTTACCAGGAGTACCTATTTAGCGTTCACATGGTTGGGCACATGGTCCTATCGATGATGGTTCCTGTCCTGCTGGTTCCAGGAGCTCCTGTCACGTTGCTATCCAGAGCACAGGCTCCGCGTAAGGATGGCTCATGGGGCATGAGGGAGTGGGTGCTTTGGGCTGTTCACACACCTTTTGCTTGGTTTGTCTCCCACCCATTATTCGCTGGTCTGAACTTCGCACTGTCACTCGTGATGTTTTACTACACGCCGCTATTTCGGTGGGCAACAGAAGAGCACATAGGACATCAGTGGATGTTGATTCACTTCTTGATTACCGGCTATCTTTTCGTGCAGTCTCTGATGGGTGTTGATCCTCAGCCACACAGAACCGGTTATCCGATAAAGCTAATGCTCTTGATCGGAACAATGGCTTTTCACGCTTTCTTTGGGCTCGGTCTTATGAACGAAAAAAGCTTGCTGCTGGCCGACTGGTTTGGCGCGATGGGTAGAACCTGGGGCGATGACCCATTGGCGGATCAGGCCATTGGCGGCGCTTTTGCATGGGGAGTCGGTGAAATACCTACTATCGTCATAGCCCTGATAGTTGTCACCCAGTGGTCAAAGTCTGATGATCGAGAGCGCAAGCGACTAGATCGAGCATCTGATCGCAGTGGTAACCGGGACCTTGAGGATTACAACCAAATGCTTGATAGTCTGAGTAAAACGAGAGACAAGCACTAGTGATTATTGATTTGAGCCAAGAGCAACAGTCTCTTTTTGAATACATCGAGCAATCAAGCAGTAACGTCTTTGTCACCGGCCGCGCCGGCACGGGCAAATCGACCCTTCTTTCACACCTGACAGCCAATACCGAAAAGTCTTTCGCGGTTTGCGCTCCAACCGGCGTAGCGGCATTGAATGTGGGCGGAGTTACCATCCACTCGCTATTCACTTTCCCAATTGGCCTGCTCGGTGAAGTCGAGATTGCAAGGCACCTGAATAAGCGAACTCGTGAAATTCTTCGAGCGTTGGACATGCTGGTAATTGACGAAATTTCAATGGTGTCTGCCGACTTGATGGACGGGATTGACCGGGCTCTTAGAATCGCAAGGGGTAGGAAGAACGAGCCATTTGGTGGCGCCCAAATAGTGATGTTCGGAGACCCCTACCAGCTAGCCCCCGTCCCACCTCGTGATCCTTCGGAAAAAAACTACATCGCTGAGAATTACCAGTCACTTTGGTTTTTTGATGCTCATGTTTGGCGAAACTCTGAACTAGAGCGATTCGAGCTGTCTGAAATCTTCCGTCAGTCGGATGACGACTTCAAAGAAATCCTTAATGCAATCCGAGATGGCTCGGTTACCCAAGCCATGCTGGATGTTTTGAATAAAGCTGGCAACCGCTACCCGCCGCACTTAGATGTAATTCGACTGGCAACAATCAACGAGACCGTGAATGCCGTCAACCACCAGCGCATCGAGCTGATAGAAACTGACCCGAAGATCTTTAAGGCTGTCTACTCCGACGGCGCGGCAAAAGCCTTTGGGCGGGCACTCCCTGCGGAGACAGAATTGACTCTCAAGGTCGGCGCTCAAGTGATGTTTATTAAAAACGATGACGCCAGCAACAATAAGACCTCAAATGGTTCAGCGATCAGACGCTGGGTGAATGGGACCATTGGCCGAGTTGTTGCACTTCCGAAGTCGGGCTTGGTAGTAGTTGATGTTGACGGCGAGCAACTAGAGGTTGGACCTGCGACCTGGGAAAAGATTCGCTACGAGGTCGAAGAAGGCTTTAACGAATCAACAGGCGAGGCCAAAGAGACGCTAGTGCCGGTAACGCTTGCCGAGTTCAAGCAGATTCCGCTTCGCTTAGCATGGGCGGTCACTATTCATAAATCTCAAGGTCAAACCTATGACGAGGTTCAGATCGACATGGGCAGGGGGGCATTCTCACCGGGTCAAACATACGTCGGCCTTAGCCGAGTCAGAACATTGGGCGGTCTCTATCTAACTCGCGCGGTTCTGATTAGAGACGTGATGGTTGATTCAGATGTGGTCCGGTTTATGTCAGGGGCTCAGCTCGAAGCCACCAGTTCAGAGCATCTGCCACCCTTCTAGACCAGTAAAGCTCGTGATGCCCGCTGTTTGGGTAGATTCCGCCAATTAGGTCATCCGGCTCCCGGTAGCCTCGGTCCCTGAGGGCTGCCATTGCCATGTTATGAAACGGTGGGTAGTGCTGGTCCAGTTCAATCGTGCCGGTGTCTGTCCAAACCCGATGCTCTCCGGGCTCCGGCAATAACCCAACGAGTTCCTTCACCATTAGCTCGCTGCCGAATATCCAATGCGTGGAGAAGCAGATCGCGGTGCCAAAGACATCCTGCCGCTTGGCCATGGCATAAAGCGACATCAGTCCTCCCATGCTTCCCCCCATGACCGCAGTGGTCTTGAAGTTGGGTGTGATTCCGTAACGGGTTTGAACAAAAGGCACGATTGCATCGGCCAGCAACGAAACATATTGATCACCGAAGGAGTCTCTGCCAGTGGTCGCGTATCTCTCTGGGACATGTTCCCAGCACTTATTGGTATTTGATTCAACTATTGACTGCGGGCTTAGTTCCCTAATTCTGGTGTCGTCGCTGAGCCCCCAGACCCCAATTACTATCGGGGGGTTCCCCCTCAATTCTTCGCGCAAAGCTGTAAGCATGCCCCAGGTTTTGCCGGTATGAGAATCACCCTCATCGAAGATGTTCTTGCCATCGTGAATCACCAGAATCGGTGTGGAAGGGTGGATTTCCCGTGGCGACCAAACATCAACGCGGTGGTTATCAAACTCGAATTTCTCCATTGAGCCGCCGGCAAGGCGGCGCTCTAGAAGTTTTCTTTCCCTAAAGGCCATGAACAAAGGGAAAGTAAAGGCCATTGCGGTGATTCCCGAGAGCAGGAAATAAAGCCAAACCCGCTTCATGCCCAAACGCCTTGCTTCAACCAACATGAAGGTGATGACCGCGATTCCAACCACTAGCAAATCTAGAGACAGCACCCAATCCACGTAGGACCCAAACCAGGCATTGAGGTAGTCTGCTTCTTGGGTCACCGCGAGTGCATTCAGCACCCAGGCGGTCACTAGACCCAAAGCGGCAACGGCGAAGTAAATTCTTGATCGAACGATGTGTTTTTTGAACATGCTGGAATCATTCCACGAACTACAAGGCTTTATCTTCAAACAAAAGAAGTAAAGGACCAAATGATCTCCCTGGCTAACTTCATTGTGCGTCGTGCCAAGTTTGTACTCTTCGGGTTTATAGCCCTTATAGCGCTCAGCAGCGTTTGGGGATTCCAGGTTTTTGGCAACCTGCAAGGTGGCGGCTATGACGACCCTAACTCGGATTCGGCAACCGTCAGTGAACTCCTTGGCACTGAGTTTGCTCTAGATCCGGCCGAGGTAATAGTCCTAGTTGATTTACCAGGTAATGCCAACGAACTAAATTCCAACGGAGCGCCAAAGTATTTTGAACTGGTCACGGAACTAAGTGATGATCTGGCAAAAATAGATGGCGTTATCTCGGTTGATAACTACTACTCACTTGGTTCACCAGACTCACTTGTTTCTACTGACGGCAAGTTGGTCTATGTACTAGTGGATCTTCAAAATGGTATCAGCCAATCTGTTCCCACTGCCCTGATCATTGATGAATTCACTGGCGATTACCTGGGTGCAGAGGTTCACATCGCCGGCTTCGGCGCCGTGACAAAAGCAATCACAGAAACCATTGAGCAGGACCTAATTAGGGCCGAAATCATTGCAATACCAATTGTGCTTTTGCTGCTGCTGTTTGTCTTTGGATCTCTAGTTGCAGCCGGATTACCGTTATTTGTTGGCGGGCTTGCAATCGTCGGATCGTTCTTCGTGGTCTGGGGCGTAAGTGAGTTCACTGACGTGTCGATCTTTGCAGTGAACTTGATCACTGGTCTCGGTCTCGGTCTCGGCATCGATTACAGCCTGTTGGTAGTGAACCGTTTTCGTGAGGAGCGAGCGGCCGGAAACAGCGTTGAAGAATCAACGGTTGTAACCATTACCACTGCCGGTAAGACCGTGATTTTCTCTGGTCTCACCGTCGCACTGGTCATGATTTCAATGGCGTTTTTCCCACAGTACTTCCTGCAGTCCTTTGCACTTGCCGGGTTCACGGTTGTGACACTGGCGGTCATCGGAGCGGCGATCGTGATTCCGGCTCAGTTAGTCCTTTTGGGCGACAAGGTCGATTCGATAAGAATCTTCAAGCGCAAGTTAGCACCATGTGACAAGGGCATTTGGGAGAAAATTGCTCGCTTCACGATGCGCAGGCCATTGCCAATTTTGTTCGTAACGATTCTTGGTCTCTCAGGCATGTTCTCGCTGTCAACCGATGCCGTGTTTGGTCAGGTGGATGACCGAGTATTGCCCAAGGGTAGCCCTGCTTCGGTTGCCTCTAACCTCTTGAGAGAGCGCTTTGATGGCCGAGAGTCTTCGCCGATAGAAATACTTGTTCAGGGCAGCGATGAGGCGATAAATGACTATGTCGTGCTGGTGCAAGCTCAGCCAGATATTGCCAGGGTCGCTATCGTCCCGACTCGGGAGGACACCTCTTGGGTCAGGATTAATGCGATCACTCTCGTTGAGCCCAGAAGCCCAGCCGGTTACGATCAAACGGTTTTACTAAGGGGTCTTGATTCCGATCTAGATCAAGTATTAATTGGCGGCGGCGGGGCTTATTACACAGACTCGCAGCAGGGCATTGAAGATGCGCTGCCGCTTGCGGTGCTGTGGATATTTATAACCGCATATGTGCTGCTGTTTCTGTTTACCGGCAGTGTACTTTTGCCGCTCAAGGCAATTGCACTTAACGTACTCTCGCTTGGCGCCGTGGTCGGAGTGTTGAGTTACATATTCCAAAACGGTCACTTGCAATGGCTGATTGGCGAGTACTCGGTCACCGGAACCCTCGACACTTCTTCGCTGGTGATGGTCGCGGTCGTGGCATTTGGTTTATCAATGGACTACGAGATGTTTTTGCTCTCAAGAATCAAAGAGCAGCACGACGCCGGCATGAATACCGAGAACTCGGTCGCAATTGGTTTGCAGCGCTCCGGCAGGATTATCACTGCCGCAGCATTTATTTTGGCCGTTACCTTTGGGGCGTTCGCGTCGTCGGGAGTGTCAATAATGAAGATGCTCGGATTTGGAATTGCCTTCGCGATTCTGCTCGATGCCACTGTGGTCAGGGCTCTGTTGGTTCCGGCACTAATGCGGCTATTTGGAGCCGCAAACTGGTGGGCGCCTAAGTGGCTCAAGGCAGTTCATAAAAAAATCGGCCTGAGTCACTAACCTTAGAGCCATGCTGCTTTCAGATAGAGACATCAAAGCCCAAATTGACGCCGGTCGTATTGCTTTAGATCCTTTGGATTTAGGGCTAATGCAGCCAAGCAGCATTGACGTGAGGCTAGATCGATTCTTCCGGTTATTTGATAACCACAAGTATCCATTTATTGACCCTCGTGAGCAGCAGGATGACCTAACCCGTTTGGTTGAAGTGAAATCAGATGAGGCTTTTATTTTGCACCCGGGTGAATTCGTGTTGGGATCGAGCTTCGAATACGTGACCCTGCCGGATGACATTGCAGCAAGGCTCGAAGGCAAGAGCTCGCTTGGGCGTCTAGGTCTCTTGACTCATTCAACCGCGGGCTTTGTGGATCCTGGCTTTCAGGGCCACGTGACCCTGGAGCTTTCAAACGTTGCGAGTCTGCCCATAAAGCTTTGGCCGGGCATGAAGATCGGTCAGCTGTGTTTTTTCCAGCTTTCGAGTGCCAGTCAGAATCCTTACGGGAGTTCGGCTTATGGATCTAGGTATCAAGGACAGCGCGGCCCAACCGCTTCCAGGAGCTACCTGAACTTTCATGTCACCGACACCGGCAACAATCCTCTGTAAATAAGCGTTGCTTCCCTACCTGAACTTGGACCTAGCTTCGATCAGGTCCTTCGAGTAAACACGGTAAATGGCGTATTTATAGGCGCTCAGTTCGCAGAGCCGGTCTATCTCATGAACCAGGGCCCTAGACGCTACAACCCAGGGAAATAGTCGATAAAACAAATGTGCGAACCGCTTTAGGTCTTGGTGACGAAATTTTATGTGCCCGTATTCTTGTCGCATGATTGCCGCGAGTTGTTTGGCCGGTAATTCAAAAACTGACTTGGAAAGATAAATCTGCTTGTCACGGGTTAGCGCAAAGTAACCAGAGACATCTAGCTCCATGATTTGTGCCTTGCGGTAGGCCATGATTTGTCTAGCCGTTCGATCTGCCAGTGGGTCCAGTTTGTCTTTCATGGCAAACAGTGGAGCAAGTCGCTGGTTGGCCAAGGCCAGCAAAATACCCGCTGCACCAAGCAGCACCCAGGGCGCGAAACTTGCTAGCAGCGTTATGCCAAGGTTTTGTCCAGCGGCAAGATTTTGCCAAGTCGTAAAGATCGAGGCCGTGGCAATAACCAAGGAAACAGCAGTTGCCAAAACCGCAGAGATCAGGATTGTGAACCAAAACCAGATGCCGATGTTTGGCGTCTTATTGAAACGACCGGCAAAGAACAACGGTCCGGCGACCGTTACGAGCATTACCCACTCGATCAGAATAATCAGCAGGTATAGAGGAATCTCCATCTTGGAAGACTACTTGGCTAAAACATCTTTTAGTTTTTGAAGCTGGTCTGCTGAGAGCGAGCTTGCAAAGTGGGAGAAAACCAGCGCCGAGCATGGAGTGAACCGTCGAAATGGTGTTGATAGCTGGTTCATCATCGCGCAATATCGCCGAAATCCGTATTGAACTAAGGCCCTCTGGTCGATCCCATAGGCGGCCTCTCGTTGCCGATTCCAGTCTTCCTCAATTGCGCTTTGACATTAGTTAGATGCTACGAGCTGAGGAAAAAGCCTAGCTAGCTGCCGCAGGGGCTGCTATTGCCCTAACGGATATAAGCAGCAGCAAACCAACCACCAAAATCAACATCAAACCGAGAATCCCATAAATTGGTGAGAACAGTCCCACGAAGATTGCCCAGGCCGCTGGCGCCAAAAAGCTGACGGCTCTTCCGGTGGTGGCGTAAAGCCCGAATGCTTCGCCCTGCTTGTCATCGGCCGAGAGCCTAGACATCATCGTTCGAGAAGCTGCCTGAGCAGGACCCACAAAAGTGCAAAGGAACAAACCAAAGCTAAAGAAGGCGATTGTTCCGGCGCTTTCAAAAATAAATACCCCGAAGCCACCGACTATCACTCCAACTAGAGATAGAAAGATAATTTTCCTGGAGCCAACGCGGTCTTCAAAGAACGACCCAACGAATGCCCCAATGCCGGCAACTATGTTTGCCGCAATTCCAAACAAAATTATTTCTGTTAGGTCCAAGCCAAAAGCAATGCCACCCAGCACCGCACCATAGGCAAACACACCGTTTAGGCCATCGCGGTAGACAGCCGAGGCGATCAAGAACTTCAAAAGGTTTGGGTTTTCTTTCCGCATGGTTACAAGCGAGCGAATCAACTTTTTGTAGGCAAGCAGTACGCCTTCATTCTCGGTGCCAGCAATCGGCTTCGCTTCTGGAACCTTCAGCATCAAAGGGATCGAGAAGATAATTACCCAGAACATGCTGATTACCATCACTACTCGTACCGACAGTGCATCAGTGTCCGGGATGCCCAGCAGTTCGGCTCCGCCGAACTGAATGATCCAGAGCGCCATCACCAGCAGGATGATTCCACCGATATAGCCAAGGCCCCAGCCAAACTGGCTTATTTTGCCGCGCTCATGAGGTCTGGCGACCTCATTCAGCATTGAGTTGTAGTTCACGGTTGCAAACTCGAAGAAGATGCCTCCTGCTGCAAGGAGCACCAGGCCAAACACAAAAAAGTCACTTGAGGGTGCCACGAAGAACATCAAACCGATAGTGCCTGCAAATAGATAAGTGTTGACCATCAGCCAGAACTTCTTGCGTCCCGAGGTGTCAGCCCGGCGACCCACAATCGGAGCGATGAGAGCGATTAGCACTCCGGCTACAACGCCGGATATCCCTAGCCAAAAGGCCGTGTATTGGCCGGCTTCCGCAAGCGAGTAGCCAGCAGGAGCGAAGAACTCACTTGTTATGTAGCGGCCGAAGATAAAGGAGGTGACAACTGTAGGGAAGGCCTGTGATGCCCAGTCCCAGAGTGCCCACGAGAATGTTCCTTTTGGCCTAGCTGCTGCAACATCTATGTTGGTCATGGCCCGAGATTACTCCTAAAGGAAGCGTAGCTATGCCTCAACAGACTAAAAATTCACTTTTTGGCAACCAGTTCAGCACGAACTATTTGACTGTTTTCACCCTTATTTGGGGCGAAAACAGCAATCGAGGCAACTCCCTCAAGTTTTACCCAGAAGACAGCGCCCGTAATCGCCTGATCGGCTCTATGGTTCAAGCGATACTCACAACCAAACTCGAAAAGCTAAAACCGCGCTACTCGAGGACCAATTCACCCATAATCTTGTCGCCACCGAGAATCTTGGGTGCAACCTCCAACCAAAGCTTTTCAAAACGTGCCTGAGTAATTAGCCCAGAGTCCCTTAGAAGCTTGGCCGCCAATGCTGGAGCGGCCCGCAAATTGCCATCGGCAATTTTGATTGCCAGCGCTTCTCCGGTTTCTAGTCCGACAACAAAGACACCCTCTGCGCCGATCTTGGCCATGAGTCCATGGCGCAGGAACACCGCATCTGCGGTGCCATGGTCTCCAATTACCCAAGGGTTGGCCTTGGCCGCTTCAAATAGAGAGGCACCCTCACTCATGAACCCGGCAATGGATCTGGCAAGCCCGAGAGTTGAAATGGCGAACAATGGCGCCCCGCAGCCATCGGTTGTAGTCAGTGCAACCTTCTCGCCTACCAACTGCTCGATTTTCTGTTTCATGCCTTGTTGCAGCGGGTGCTCAGGGTTCAAATAGTCGGAGGCACTCCAGTTGTTTATCTTGCAGGTAGCCAGAAAGCTGGCGTGCTTGCCGGAGCAGTTCATGGCCAACCTGGATTTTGGGTCACCCTTAGCGCTCGGGCTAGCCGGATGGGAAATCGGGCACTGTAAATCCGTTTCACTAAAGCCATATTCGGTCAACAGGCTCGCAACTAGTGATCGGTGCTCGGTTGTCCCTAGGTGGCTGGCCATCGAGAGAACTAAATTCTGGCCAGATAGCCACAGACCCATTTCCCGCATGGCAACGGCCTGCACCGGTTTTAGTGCGCTTCTTGGAAAGATCTGCGCCTTGGCGTTTCCAGCTTCCTTCAAGATGTTGCCGTCGGTAGCGAGCAATACCGCAACACCGTGATGAAAAGACTCGGCCATGCCCCCTCTATACAGGGTTGCCAAGGGCGCTAGGTCGTTGAATGCTAGAGGGTTCACGATAAAACTCTACCCTTGCCTCAAAGTTGAGTCATTAACACTCAACTCTCAGCTAACCATTCTTGACAAGCATTCGGCGCTAGGTCAAACTTGAGCACATGTGGCTCAACTTGGGCCATAAGTTCACGAGTTTCGAAAATAGCTTTCACAAAGAAGGAGCAACAAATGGGAAGAGCAGTAGGCATTGACCTAGGAACCACTAACAGCGCGGTTACGGTGCTGGAAGCTGGCGAACCAAAGGTTATCTCAAACGCAGAAGGTTTCCGCACCACCCCATCGGTGGTTGCTTTCACTAAGGATGACAACGTCCTAGTTGGTGAAACTGCGAAGCGCCAAGCAGTCACAAACGTTGACCGCACCGTTTCATCGGTGAAGCGTCACATGGGTACCGACTGGAAGTTCAAGGTCGAAGATAAGGATTACACCCCACAGGAAATCTCAGCGCGTATTTTGATGAAGCTTAAGCGCGATGCTGAGACTTACCTTGGCGAGAGCGTTACCGACGCGGTTATTACTGTTCCAGCATATTTCAACGACTCTGAGCGTCAGGCAACCAAGGAAGCCGGCGAGATCGCAGGCCTAAACGTGCTTCGCATTATCAATGAGCCAACCGCGGCAGCACTTGCCTACGGCTTGGACAAGGGTAAGGAGGACGAGTTGATTTTGGTGTTTGACCTTGGTGGTGGAACATTCGATGTTTCTCTACTCGAGGTTGGCAAGGATGATGACTTCTCAACCATCCAGGTTCGCTCAACCAGCGGAGACAACAAGCTTGGTGGAGATGACTGGGACCAGCGCGTAGTCGACTACTTGGTCAAGAAATTCAAAGAAACCACCGGTGTTGATGTTTCAAAGGACAAGATCGCGTTGCAGCGACTAAAAGAAGCTGCTGAGCAGGCAAAGAAAGAACTGAGCCAGTCAACGACTACTCAGCTTCAGTTGCCATACCTTTCCTTGACTGATGCGGGTCCCGCGAACCTAGATGAAACCCTCACCAGGGCTCAGTTTGAAGACATGACTTCTGATCTACTCGAGAGAACCCGCAAGCCGTTCCTAGACGTAGTAAAGGAAGCCGGAGTGAAGGTGGCTGACATCGCTCACGTTGTCATGGTCGGTGGATCAACTCGTATGCCAGCGGTTACCGAGTTGGTAACCAAATTGCTTGGCGGTAAAGAGCCAAACAAGGGCGTGAACCCGGATGAGGTTGTTTCTGTCGGAGCAGCACTGCAGGCCGGCGTTATCAGAGGTGAGCGTAAAGACGTTCTACTTATTGACGTGACCCCACTCGCACTTGGTATTGAAACCAAGGGTGGAATGATGACCAGGTTGATTGATCGCAACACCGCGATTCCAACCAAGAGAAGCGAAACCTTTACAACCGCTGATGATAATCAGCCAAGTGTTTCCATTCAGGTTTTCCAGGGCGAGCGCGAGTTCACAAGGGATAACAAGAGTCTTGGAAACTTCGAACTAACCGGTATTGCGCCAGCACCACGTGGCGTCCCACAGGTTGAGGTCACTTTTGACATTGACGCTAACGGAATTGTTCACGTGTCTGCCAAGGACAAGGGAACCGGCAAGGAGCAATCAATGACTATCACCGGAGGCTCCTCGCTATCCGAAGAGGACATTGAGCGCATGGTCAAGGATGCCGAAGAGCACGCTGCCGAAGACAAGCTGCGTCGCGAAGAGGCAGAAACCCGCAACCAAGCAGAACAGCTTGCCTATTCAACCGACAAGTTGATCAAGGAAAACGACGAGAAGCTACCCGAAGACGTGAAAACTGAGGTCCAGGCCGACGTTGACGCACTAAAGGCGGCGCTCGCGGGTGATGACGCTGATGCGGTCAAGGCTGCTCAGGAGAAGCTGTCAACCTCTGCCCAGAAGCTTGGTGAAGCAATCTATGCCAACCAACCGGCTGAAGGTGAAGAGCAGGCAGCTCCAGAGGCAGAAGAGGACGTAGTGGACGCTGAAGTCGTTGAAGACGATGAGACTGAAACACCTGCTGCAAAAGACGCTCCCGAAGATGACGCTCCAGACGAGAACACCAAGGACAAGAAGTAATGTCAGATAAGAATCCAAACCCCGAGCACAACGAGGGAGATCAGGCCGAAGAGATGAAAGAGGAGGGCTCCCCGGTGGAGTCAACCTCTGATTCTTCGGCCGATACCGACACTGACGCCAGTGCAGATGTAAAGGATGAAGCAAAGGACGCGGTTGACCGCGAACTAGAGATCTTCCAGGACATGCAGCGCTTGCAGGCTGACTTTGTGAACTATCGATCACGCGTTGAGCGCGACCGAGGTGCTGAACGTCAGTCCGCTATTTCGGAAGCGATTAGAGCATTCCTACCTGCCCTTGATGACCTAACCAGAGCGGAGTCGCATGGCGATTTGCCTGAGGGTTCGCCGATGGCAGCAGTTGCTCAAAAGCTAAGAGCTGCCGGTGAAAAATTTGGGCTTGTAACCTTCGGGGCAAAGGGCGAACGTTTTGACCCGGAGCTCCACGATGCTCTTGTTCAAAACCCAAACCCTGAGGTCACCGTGGCTGAAGTGGCAGATGTTATTGAGCCCGGCTACAAGATTCAAGATCGATTATTGCGACCCGCCAAGGTCGCCGTGTTCTTACCAGCCGAATAAGGGATGAGTTAGATGGCGTCGCAAGACTGGATTGAAAAGGATTTTTACAAAATCCTTGGGGTCACCAAGGGCGTTAGCGATGCCGATCTCAAGAAGGCATATCGAAAGTTAGCTAAAGCCAATCACCCTGACCTGCACCCGGGAAACCAGGCCGCAGAGTCAAGGTTCAAGGACGTCTCCGAGGCTTACGACGTCTTGTCCGATGTCACTGAACGCAAGGAGTATGACGCTGTTCGTGCAATGGGCGGCGGTGCTCGGTTCCAAGCCGGCGGGCGTGGAGGTCAAGGCGGCGGCTTTGAAGATGTGTTTTCAAACTTCTTCGGCGGCGGCGGCGGCGGCTTTGGCGGCGGCGGCTTTGCTCCGCAGCGCGGCCAAGATCTAACTACTTCCTCGAGCGTTGACTTTATTGATTCGATTCACGGCACCAACATCAAGCTAACCGTGTCCGGAAAACCGGTGACCTTGAAGGTTCCGGCTGGTATTCAGGATGGTCAAAAACTAAAACTCAAGGGCAAAGGACAGCCGTCGCCAAATGGCGGCCAAGCCGGAGATCTTGTCGTGACCATCAAGGTCAGACCTCATCCAGTTTTCACTAGAGATGGCGACAATGTCCGAGTGGTGGTGCCGGTTACTTTTGCCGAAGCAGTACTTGGCGCAATTATTTCAGTCCCAGTGCTCGGCGGGGAGCCAGTGAAGCTAAAGGTTGCTCCCGGAACACCAAACGGCAGGACACTGCGCGTAAAGGGTAAAGGCGTGCAGCACGAATCTCACCAGGGTGATTTATTGGCCTCGGTAGATATTCTGGTTCCAAACCGAATCAGCAAGAAAGCCGAAGAGGCGCTTAGGGCGTTCGACAGCGAAATACCGGTCGAAGACCCAAGAGCGACACTTATCAGTAGGGCAGGACTTCTGTAAGGAGGGGTTGTGGATATTAGCCAGGACACACCGCTGTTTGTGATTTCAGTGGCCGCAGAGCTTTGCGGCATGCACCCACAAACTCTTAGGCAGTATGACCGAATCGGATTAGTCTCCCCCACCAGAACCTCCGGCAGGTCGCGTCGCTACACAATGCAAGACGTAGCTCATCTCCGCGAAGTCGCAAGGCTAAGTGCCGAGGGGGTTTCTCTTGAGGGCATTAGACGAGTCCTAGAACTCGTTGACCAAAACACTGCCCTCAATGCTCGCGTCAGAGATCTCGAGCGCGAATTAGCAAATCAAGTAATGAGTCAACCGGGGAACCGGGTGTTTGCCGCTGGCGAGCAAGGCGTAATCAGACTCAACCCCGGACAGCGCCCTGAGCGCTCGGGCTCTGTAGTGCTGTGGAAGAGGCGTTAGATGAGTAAAGAGCAGCAGGGGCAAGAACGGCAAAAAAGTGCTCTTGAACTATTTGGGATTGATCTGACAGCAATTGCAAGATCGGGCAAGCTTGATCCCGTTATCGGCAGAGATGCCGAAATCCGCAGGGTTAGCCAGGTGTTATCGCGAAGGACCAAAAACAACCCTGTGCTAATCGGTGAACCAGGAGTTGGAAAAACAGCAGTTGTCGAGGGCCTGGCCCAAAGAATCGTGGCGGGTGATGTTCCGGAAAGCCTAAAGAACAAGGCCCTGATAAGCCTTGATCTATCGGCAATGGTTGCCGGCAGCAAGTTTCGTGGTGAGTTTGAAGAGCGCCTAAAAGCAGTTCTTAAGGAAATCCAAGATGCCGAGGGCGGCATTATCACTTTCGTTGACGAGATTCACACTCTGGTCGGCGCTGGAGCGGCTGACGGCGCAATGGATGCTTCGAATATGCTCAAGCCAATGCTTGCGCGCGGTGAACTTCGCCTAATTGGCGCAACCACGCTTGATGAGTATCGCGAGCGGATTGAAAAAGACTCCGCCCTGGAGCGCAGATTCCAGCAAGTTTTCGTGGGAGAGCCATCGGTAGAGGACACGGTTGCGATTCTTCGCGGCCTGAAAGAGCGCTACGAAGCACACCACAAGGTCACCATTGCAGACAGTGCCCTGGTTGCAGCAGCCGGGCTTTCCAACCGCTACATCACCGGTCGCCAATTGCCAGACAAGGCAATTGACCTAGTCGATGAGGCAGCTTCGAGGCTCCGCATGGAGATTGACTCTGCTCCGGTTGAGATCGACGAACTTAGGCGGTCAGTTGATCGGCTAAAGCTTGAAGAGCTTGCTTTGAAAAAAGAGAAGGATGAAGCGTCCAAGAGGCGTCTAGAAAAACTTCAAGAGGATTTGGGCGAGAAACAACAAAAGCTTGATTCTCTAAATGTCCGCTGGGAAAAAGAGCGAAGCGAGCTCAATAAAATCGGTGATCTCAAGACCAAGTTGGACTCCCTAAGGATTCAGGCAGAGCGCGCTCAGCGCGAGGGAAACTTAGAGGCAGCTTCCAAGCTCCTCTACGGGGAGATTCCAGCCCTTGAAAAAGAACTCAGCGAAGCAGAGCGAGCAGAAACCGAAACGCAATCTGCCGACAGGATGGTTGGCGATCGGGTTTCCGAAGATGAGATTGCAGCAGTTGTCTCCGCTTGGACCGGCATTCCAACCGGAAGGTTGCTTGCTGGAGAGTCCAAAAAGCTACTGAATTTGGAGCGAGAGCTTGGCAAGAGACTCATTGGCCAATCGAAGGCGGTCAAGGCTGTTAGCGATGCTGTTCGCAGAACTAAAGCGGGCATTTCCGATCCAGATAGACCAACCGGTTCTTTTTTGTTCCTAGGTCCAACCGGCGTTGGTAAGACTGAGCTTGCAAAGTCGCTAGCGCATTTCCTGTTTGACGACGAGCGCTCCATGGTTCGAATCGACATGAGCGAGTATGGCGAAAAACACAGCGTCAGCCGTCTGATCGGAGCACCTCCGGGCTATGTCGGATATGGCGAAGGCGGGCAGTTGACCGAAGCGGTTAGACGCAGACCATACTCGGTGATCCTTTTTGATGAAATCGAAAAGGCCCACCCAGAGGTTTTTGACGTGCTGTTGCAGGTGCTGGATGATGGTCGGCTAACCGATGGTCAGGGCAGAACCGTTGATTTTAGAAACGCGATCATGATTATGACTTCAAACCTGGGTTCACAGTTCTTGATAGATCAAGAGCTATCTGATGACCAGAAGTCACGGGCTGTTATGGACTCGGTGCGAAGTGCATTCAAGCCAGAGTTTCTAAACAGGCTCGATGACATCGTGCTGTTTGATGCACTAAGCGTTGAAGAGCTTGGCTTCATTGTCGATCTCAACATTGAGAAGCTCACCGAAAGGCTTGAGGATAAGCGCCTAACACTCGGTGTAACGCCGGCTGCAAGATTGTGGTTGGCAGAAAACGGTTATGACCCTGTTTATGGGGCCAGACCTTTGCGCAGACTTATGCAGCGTGAGATCGATGACCGGTTGGCAAATCTCCTGTTAGCCGGAGGGCTCATTGACGGCTCGCAAGTGCTTGTTGATGTCTCTCAAGACAAGAGCTCTTTGGTTATAGCTGCTAACTAATCGTCAAAATCACAGGAACGTGATCGCTTGGGAGCTCTCCCTTGCGCTCATCCCGCTCAATTGTGGCGGCGGTGATGCGCTCGGTGAGAGCTTCTGAGGTGAGCATGAAGTCGATTCTCATGCCTTTATTCTTTGGGAAGCACAGCTCTTTGTAGTCCCAGTAGGTATAGGCATTGGGGACTAGTTCACGGACCTTGTCGGCAAGCCCAATTTGCTCAAATGCTTCAAAGGCTTCTCTTTCGGGCTGAGAAACGTGAGTTTCGAACATGCTCAGGTCATAAACGTCTTCATCTAACGGGGCAACGTTGAAATCCCCCACCACCGCAATCTCGAGGCTTGGGTCCATTTCAAGCTGCTCGGCCATCGTCGCTGCAAGACGGTCTAGGAATTCAAGCTTGTATTGCATGTGAGGGTCATCAAGCTCTCGGCCATTCGGCACGTAGATTGACCACACTCGGACACCATTGAAGGTTGCCCCAATTGCTCTGGCTTCCTGGACGTCTTTGAATTCGGGCTGTTGGTAGAAAGAAGTTTCAACATCTTCTGGAACTAAGTCTTCACGGTAGGCAAAGGCCACACCGTTCCACTGGTTTAGCCCGTGAGCCAAGACCTTGTATCCGATTGCTTCGAATGCTTCATAGGGAAACTGTTCGGGTTTGCACTTAATTTCCTGCATCGCAAGCACGTCAACCTTGGTGCGTTGTAGGAATTCGACAATGCGGCCTTGTCGTGCTCGAGCGGAGTTTACGTTCCAGGTGGCGATTTGCATCTCTAAACTCTAACTATGACCATGAACTCAATTCACCTGCCACGTCTAGTTGAGCTGATAAAAGACCTTGCCATTGTCCACGGCAAAGTCACTCTTTCCTCTGGGCTCGAGGCCGATTATTACGTCGATCTAAGAAGAGCAACCCTCCACCATGAGGCGGCGCCACTTATCGGTAAGGTCATGCTGGAACTTCTAGAGGCAAACAGCTTCGGCAACATCGATGCCGTTGGCGGCCTCACAATGGGCGCCGACCCCGTTGCAACCGCTCTGCTTCATCAGGCTGCAGCCAGAGGTATTGAGCTCGACGCCTTTGTTGTCCGCAAGCAAGCAAAAGCCCACGGTATGGCTCGGCAGGTTGAAGGCCCAAGTGTTGAGGGCAAAAGAGTAATTGTCTTGGAGGACACTTCCACCACTGGAGGCTCGCCTTTGACTGCAGCCGAGGCACTGGTTGCAGCCGGTGCGACGGTGGTCGGTGTCGCAACGGTAGTAGATCGTGATACCGGAGCGCGCCAGGCGATCGAGGCGGCGGGGTATCCTTATCTAACAGCAATCACGCTAGGTGATCTCGGTCTGTAGAAGAAGGTGGAAGTGCAGCGTCGCGTTGCGCCCTTTGTCCTAACCCAACTTGCAAACTTTATGAGTGTGACCGCGGGTTCGATGGTGTTTATTGCCATTCCTTGGATAGCGCTTGAAATCAGTGGTTCAGCAGCTCAAGCCGGCTTAGTTGTATCTCTAACAGCGATACCAGGCTTAGTTGTCATACCTGTCATCGGTTCGATTATCGATAAGTACGGCAGAAAACGAGTGGCCGTATGGGCTGAGCTAATCACCGGAGCACTTACGCTGCTCCTGCCTTTGGTTGCCAGTCTGTGGGAGCTAACAATCGCTTGGCTCATAGTGCTTGCGACTCTCAAAAACGTTCTCGCGGCAGCGGGGCCCACCGCAAGAAAGTCTCTGGTTCCAGACATCGCAGTCCCTGCCCGGATGACACTTGACCGCGCTAATTCAATACACGAGGGTGTCTTTGCGACCGGCTTTGCTTTCGGTCCTGCCCTAGCAACCTTCTGTATTGCTGTAATCGGGTCAGCTGAAACTTTCATAGTGGTCGCCGCCTTTGCATTAGCAAGCGGCTTGACGGCGTCGTTCGTGAGAGTTGTTGAACAGCACGAGCCAAACGATGCAACTGAGAAAGAGCCTTTTTATCGCTATGCGTTGCAAGGCTTCAAGATTTTGTTTGCCACCCCTTCTGTTCTGGTGATGATGGTGGCGATTTCGATTTTGGCTGTTATTTATCTTCCAACCGAGATGGTGGTTTTGCCGGCCTATTACAGCTCACTCGGTGACCCAGCAGGCCTAGGCCTGCTGATTTCCGCCATGGCGGCAGCATCGATTATCGGAGCACTGTTCTTCGAACAGATTCATAAGTTCTTGAGCTACTCGACTATTTTGAGAATCGGCATCCTCGGTGTTCCGCTGGCGATGCTGCCAATGAGCCAACTCCCAGCTCAGTGGGCCATGTTTGTTGGGGCATTGGTTTTGGGTCTGGCCTGGGGTCCGCTGTTGCCGCTTCTAAACACAGTTATCCAGCGCAAAATACCAGCCAACAAGCGAGGCCGCGTATTTGCACTTGAAATGGCTATTTGGAATGCCGGACCACTTATCTCAATGGTGGCGGTTGGTTCGGCCGTGGATGGATTCGGGGTTCAGCCTACATACACTGCGTTGGCTGTAACGGTTTTGATCGCTGGCCTACTTGTTTCCTTCAGTCGACACATCAAGTCGATTAACACCTTGGAAGAAACCGCTATAGAAGATTCGCCACCGAATCCATGATTTCGGTTGGGCGGAACGGGTACTTAGCTATTTCCGCGTCATCCGAGATGCCGGTTCTTACAAGAATCGTATGAAGACCGGCCTCAATGCCTGCAACGACGTCGGTGTCCATGCGGTCACCGATCATTGCCGTGGTTTCTGAGTGTGCACCAATTTTTCGCATTGCGGACCGGAACATCATTGGGTTTGGCTTGCCAACAATGTATGGGTCTTTGCCGGTAGCCCTAGTTAGAAGCGCAGCGACGGAGCCGGTTGCTAGCAGAACGCCGTCTTTGCTTGGACCAGTGGCATCCGGGTTGGTAGCGATGAACTTGGAACCTGCGTTTATGAATCTGGCGGCCTTGGTCAGGCTGTCAAAGCTCAAGTTTCGAGTCTCGCCGAGCACCACATACTCAGGCTTCGACTCGGTGAAAACATAACCAATCTCGTGCATTGCGGTGATTAGTCCGTTTTCGCCAATTACGTAGGCTGTGCTTTTTGGTGACTGGTGGTTTAGAAAGTCAGCGGTCGCCATTGCGGAAGTGTAAATCAGGCTTTCCGGAACATCTAGGCCGCCCGATTTCAGGCGAATGGAAAGATCATGAGGCGTGTAGATCGAATTATTAGTCAGAACCAAGAACTTAGTCTCGGCTTCCAACCACTTTTTTATTAGCTCCGGTGCCCCCGGGATCGCCTTACCTTCGTGCCAAAGCACACCATCCATGTCGGTAAGCCAGCTAATAATTTCAGTTCGTTCTCTCATAAGTACAACCATAGCTTTAGGCTTTAGCCCGTGAGTGATGAAAACGTGACCGGAACCCAAGAGCAACCTACCTGGGGAGTCGGACCTTGGCCAGGTAAGCTACCCGGTCCTGGGCACCCGGACTTTGAAAAGTTTGATTTAGAGCTACTTCAGAACGGCGACACCAGAAACGTAGTGGACGAATATCGGTATTGGACCATGCGCGCAATCGTTGCGGACCTTGATACGAAGCGCCACCCGTATCACGTTGCAATTGAGAACTGGCAGCATGATCTAAACATTGGTTCGATCGTCAGAACCGCGAACGCATTTCTAGCAAAAGAAGTCCATATCATCGGCAATAAACGCTGGAATCGTCGCGGTGCGATGGTTACGGATCGCTACCAGCACGTTAGGCACGTGCCCACCATCGAAGAGTTAGTGGCCTGGACAGAGACTGGAGCAGCCGACGGAGGTAAGTTACCGATTATTGCAATCGATAACGTCCCAGGCTGCAGGCAGCTCGAAAATGTAAAGCTGCCTGCCGAGTGCCTTTTCCTGTTTGGTCAAGAAGGCCCAGGGCTCAGTCAATTAGCGCTCGATGCAGCGGACATGGTTTTGGAAATTACCCAGTTTGGTTCGACTAGGTCGATAAACGCCTCGGCTGCGGCCTCAATAACTATGCACACCTGGGTGATGCAGCACGTTTTTGGGTAGACTTGAAAAAGGGTCGATAACCCGAATCTCCCCCTAATTTTTTAGAAAGGGGCCTTCTATGCCTGCAGTAGTTCTCGTTGGAGCCCAATGGGGCGACGAAGGTAAAGGTAAGGCCACCGATTTACTTGGCAGCCGCGTTGATTACGTGGTTCGCTACCAAGGTGGCAATAACGCTGGCCACACCGTAGTTATCGGTGACAAGAAGTTCGCTCTTCACCTCTTACCTTCTGGAATCCTGACCCCCGCCTGCACCCCGGTAATTGGAAACGGCGTGGTCATTGACCTAGAGGTTTTGTTCAAGGAAATTGACAACCTAATCGAAAAGGGAGTCGACACCTCAAAGTTGTTGATATCGGCAAATGCCCACATCATCACGCCATATCACGTCACCGTCGACAAGGTTTCAGAGCGCTTCCTGGGCAAGCGAGCCATTGGAACAACCGGTCGTGGCATTGGCCCGACCTATGCCGACAAGATGGGCAGACTCGGCATCAGGGTTCAGGATCTTTTTGACCCAAGCATTCTTTTGCAAAAGGTCGAAGCCGCTTTGGCTCAGAAAAATGAGCTCCTTGTAAAGATTTACAATCGCGCTGCGGTTAAGCCTGAGGACGTTGTTGAGCACATGTTGTCCTTCGCCGAGCGCCTGCGCCCGATGGTCGCCGACACTTCGTTGGTTTTGAACCAGGCAATCGATAAAGGTCAGACTGTTTTGCTTGAGGGCGGACAGGGCACACTTTTGGATGTAGACCACGGAACCTATCCTTTTGTGACCTCCTCGAACCCAACGGCCGGTGGCGCGACTACCGGCAGTGGTATTGGGCCGACAAAAATCAGCGGTGTCATTGGCATCCTGAAGGCCTACACAACCAGAGTTGGCGCAGGTCCTTTTCCAACCGAGCTATTCGATGACATGGGTGAGTTCCTAAGAACAGTTGGACACGAAGTTGGAGTGACAACTGGTCGCGACAGGCGCTGCGGCTGGTTCGATGCTCCGATTGCTCGGTATGCAACCAGGGTGAACGGCCTTACGGATATCTTTTTGACCAAGCTTGATGTCCTAACCGGCCTCAAGGAAATTCCGGTGTGCGTCGCGTACGACGTTGATGGAACAAGGGTTGAAGAGGTTCCGGTTTCGCAGACCGATTTCCACCACGCGAAGCCGATTTATGAAATGTTCCCGGGTTGGGAAGAGGACATTACCGGCGTGAAGAACTTCGATGATCTTCCAAAGAACGCCAAGGATTATGTCTTGGCTCTGGAAAAGATGTCCGGCACCAGAATCAGTGCCATCGGTGTTGGGCCAGATCGGGATGCGACTCTGGTCCGTCACGACATGCTTGGTTAGCCAGCAGCCGAAATAAAAAAGCTCTTTATAAGCCTGCTGCAAGGGCACTCTTTGGTAGCAGCGCTCAGCCCTTATCAGGCTCGGAAGAGGGTCGCGTAACCGTCGCAGCGCGTTTGCTCTTTTGCTACGTCAGATGAGGACTTTGTATCGGCCTTGCGTTGTTGTGTTTTATTCGCGCAATACCAAAAGAAGCAAATAGGCCAAGGAAGACAACGATTTCCACAATTTCTCATTTTTCAGTTTAAAACTGACCCAATTGGAAGACAATATTAAAGATGAGCAATCCAACGCCTGAAGAACTGGAGCAAATCCCTTACCCGGATGAGGCCTTCAACACTTGGGGTGCCGCGGCTATTGGCGTTGATCCACTTCTTGCTAGCTTCACTTCCAGGCCTTATCAATCGGTTCGTCCTCACGTTCCTTTCTATCGCTTCGCTTCTTACCCGGACATTCTTGACTTGCGTAAGCACGGCTACGAGATGGAACGGTTTGTCCCGATTTTCGATCGTCTTGAAGATGTTCGCTACCGCCAGGCGCTAGAGCTAAGCGACATGTTGCACTACCCAAACCCAATGACTCCTTGGAACCCAAGAAGAGCCAAGGAAATTGAGTTTGAAGTTAGGGCCCAGCTGCATGAGCACGGTTTTGGGGACATGCCAACCCTTCTTCGACGGTTCCTAGGAAAAGCCTTTCCCGGAGACACAATCAGTTACTTGAGCGTTGATCTGATCACGATTTTTTTCTGGGCAGCGATGGCCGAATTGGCTGATGATTTGGCCTGGCGATCAGATGCTTTGCGCTGGAAAGCCGCCTATCTTAGGTTCCCGCTTCTCACCCTGGACTAGCCTGAGTGCTTAGGGACTGATAGGTAGGCACCAACCATGGCAGCAATGAAGCGGGCGCTAAATTCGTACTTTGACAAAATAGAGCCCGTTTTGCTGGTTCTGGGGTTTTCCTTTCTTGCCGTCTACGCCTATCAAGTACTGGCTCAGCCCACTGGTGCTGCCTACGATGCGCTGAGCATCGCTCAGGTTTTTATCTACGCTGTCTTCCTTATCGACCTAGTCCTGCGCCTTATCGGAGCTGGCAAGGAACTGCTCACTCTTGCTGGGTTTCTGCAGTTTTTGAAGCGCAACTGGTTGGCGATTGCCGCCGCTATCCTGCCGGCATTTAGGGCATTCAGGGTCTTTGGTGTGCTGCTAGTCATAAGAGGGGTTGCGCCGCTATTCAGAACCAGAGCGTCAAAGGTTGGCCTAGTAGTCGCGGTTAGTTTGCCGCTGACTCTTTTCACCGCAGCAATCGCGGCTCTGGAGGCCGAGCGCGGGGTTGCCGGCTCGAACATAAACACCTTCGGGGATGCGATTTGGTGGTCAATAGCATCGGTCACGACCGTGGGCTACGGGGATAAGTTTCCGATTACCCCGGATGGACGGTTTATCGCAAGCCTTCTGATGGTGGTGGGGATCGCCCTATTTTCTGCGCTCACAGCACTCATGGCAGCGTGGGTGATGGGAGAGCGTAGGTTAGAACTTGAAAAAGAAAGGCAAAAGAATGAGTAATTGGACCCTGAAGCTACCGGGCAATGAACACAAACTGACTACCGAAGAACTCAAAACATGGGCAAGCGCCGGAAAAATTACAGGCGAATCAATAGTGGCTGATGCAAATGGGGAGCATTGGAATGCCAAGCAGATCCCGGGAGTGTTTTCTAAAAGAGAATGGCTAATTGCTCTTTTGTTGTCGGTGATAATCGGGACGCTGGGCGTTGATCGTTTCTATCTTGGCAAAATCGGCACTGGAATCTTGAAGCTAATCACGTTCGGTGGCCTGGGTATCTGGACAATCATTGACATCATTTTGATTGCGGTCAAGAAGCTAGACGACAAAGAAGGCTTCAAGCTGGCCTAACAAAAAGGCATTGTTAGCTTTTTTACCGCGGGCAAATCGGGAGCCGCCCAATCCAGGCTAGACAGCTCCGTTTCTTTCAGCCATCGAATTTCAGAGTGGTCGCTGGATCCGGTTGGCCTCGGGCTGACTAGAACCGCGCTGAAGCAAACAAGGTCTATTTCAATATCGTCGACAATTGTGGTTGAGCGATCAAAGATACGCAGTGGTTTGACTTCAATCGCGAGTTCTTCTCTGAGCTCACGAATCAAGGCGTCTTCGAGAGGTTCGTTTTCTAGAGGCTTACCCCCTGGAAACTCCCATTTGCCGGCGGCATCTTTCCAGTCTCCGCGCTTAGCGCAGAGCAAGAGACCTTCAGAATCCTGAACGATCCCTGCCACCACCGTTATTGCCATGAGGCAAGATTAGCGCGGCAGGTTTGCCTCAATGGCCGCGATGATGTCTTCTGAGTCCGGTTTGGTTTGTGGCCTAAAGCGCATGATTTTGCCATCTGGCGCCACTAAGAACTTTTCGAAGTTCCACATCACTGGACCGGCAAGACCCATCCCGTCTTTGGCTTTAACTAATTCTTTGTAAAGCGGGTGGCGCTTGCGTCCATTCACGTCAGCCTTTTCAAGCATCGGGAAGGTGATACCCCAAGTCGTGGAGCAGTATTCAGAGATATCTTCGCTGTTTTTTAGTTCTTGCATAAAAGATCCAGACGGAACACCCAGCACGGTGAACCCACGTGAGGAGTACTTCTTCTGCATGGCCTCGAGAGTTTCGTACTGCGGCGCAAGTCCGCAGCGTGAGGCAACATTGACCACCATAAGAAGGTCACCGGAAAATTCGTGGAGGTTCTTTTTAGAGCCATCCAACATTGTCAGTTCGTGATTTATAAGCATGTCAATCAACAACAGCGCTGCGGGCAAACTAATTTCATTACCGCTACTTGCTGACGGAGCCAATTCACCAGCGTCGCCTTGCGGCCTGACCGGATCACCTTATTTACTCCGCCTATTTACTCGACCTACTTACTCGACCTATTTACTAGACCTAGTCGAGAACATCATGCGGCACGGAATCACTCGTATCTGGGTATGTAAGTCTTGGCGGTGGATCCGCTGGCACCTTATGGTTACCCAGACTATGAGCTAGAAGTTCTAAGCGCTTTCGCTATCGCAAGCCTTAGCCCCAGCACGATAAAGCCCAAGATAATAAAGGCAACAGCAATAATCGCAATGTAGGTGAGCATGCCAATCACTCCACCTTCGCTTCCTGGGTTTATAAACCAGTAGGGCCACCAGCCATCATTTAGACCGCGAATAATCGAGAGTCCCAGCCAGGCAAGTGGATAAAGAACTACCCAGAGCGCTTGGCGCAACCTTGGCCTTGGGCCCTTGAGTGAGAATAAGTAGTCAAGCGCAATCAGAACCGGTGCGTAGGTGTGGATTATCGCATTCGGAATCCTTGGCCAGTCATAGCCGACGTCTCTTGGGTCCAGTGCTGTATCACCAAGCAGTGCGTGGTAGACAACCCCAACAATGATCATTGAGACAACCGCAATCAGGCGAATTATGTTCAGCCGCTCAGATTCATTCTTGCCCTGAAGTAACACCAGACCGCTAACCACCAGCACGAAACCAGCGAAGACAGCCGAGGTAATAGAGAAGTATGCAAAGTACTCGGTTGGTCGAAATAAATCGACTCGAATCCTGTCAGCAACCTGCCAGATCACGCTGCCAACCAGCGCCAGCCCAAGCAGGGTTCTTAGAGCCCCAAACACACCTTTAGTAAGCATCTCAAAAACTTACCGCTACTTTGCCAAGAAGCCGATTACCAACTCCACGAACTTCGCTGGCTTTTCTTCATTGGGTACGTGGCCGGAGTCAGTAACAATCTCAAGGGTTGATGCCGAAAGCTTTTTAGAAAGCTTCACTGAGTCAGCGGTTGCAACGATCTCATCGTTGTCACCGGTGATGATCAGGGTTTCCACATTTAGCTCACCAAGCCTTTCTTCTAGCTTAGGTGAACGGGATGCCCTACTGAATTCCAAGAAGGCTCGCTCCCAACCAAGCACAGCTAACGGGGCGGTGTAGTTGGCTATGACCTGGTCGGTGATCAAGTCCTTATTGAAGAAGCTAAGGTTCAAAACCTGCAAACTGCTAGTTGCAATCGAAGAAACTGCCAACGGCCCCAAGTGGTCAACTTGTGGAATATCAAAAATCCGGTTCAACCACTCTGGCGCACCATTAAACCCATAAACAGCCGGCGCCTCAAGAATCAATTTGTCAATTTTGTTTGGGTTGTCAAGCGCGTAACCTAAGGCCAAGGATCCGCCAGCGCTGTGACCAACAACAATTATTTTTTTCCCTGCACCATATTTTTCAATAATTTCATCCAGAACTTGCAGCTGACCGGCTGCAGAGTATGGGTTTATTTCTCCAATTTCAGAAGGTCTTTCGGTGAAGCCGAAAGCCGCCCGGTCATAGGCAACAACAAAGCCAACCGCACTCAGAGGCTCTAGAACCTCTTTCCAAGTAAGCGAACTAGCACCAAAGCCGTGAAGGAGAACGATCAGAGTGTCGGAAGCCGGATCGCCCCTAGTCACCAGATGGACGCTGTGATCCGCAATGTCAACAAACTGCGATTCCCTGCCCCAGCAAAGAGCCGCAGCCTTTTTATTAGAAAGAGTTCCAGAGGTCCTCACCGGAATCGCAAATGGTCCAAATAGAACTACCCCGGCAATGATGCCGAGGATTACTTTGGTCCGAGTTTTCATGTTAGAAGCCAACCACAAAAACCTAGGGTTAGGTTCTTGTGAGTAACTGATTAGGGGCAGGGTGTTAGCTCCGCTAGCATCTAACTAAGACCCAAGGAGACTAATTGTCAAAGACCCACGCCCTCATCGTAAGTGCACCTGGTGCAGCATTTGAAAAAGCGGAAATGCCAGTTAGAGAGCTAACTGCTGACGCAGTTGCTATCAGCATCAAGTACTCAGGAATCTGTCACTCAGATATCCACCAGGCAAGAGATGAGTGGTTCGAGGGCATCTTCCCAATGGTTCCAGGACACGAAATTGTCGGCGAGGTAACAGCCGTTGGTGACGCAGTCACAAAGTTTAAGGTTGGCGACCGAGTGGGCGTTGGAACCTTCGTCGATTCTTGTGGGACCTGTGAGCCTTGCAAGCAAGGCATGGAAAACTACTGCCGAACCGGCAACGTTCAGACCTACAACGGCCGTCACTATGACGGCGAAGAGTCTTACGGCGGTTATGCCAAAGACGTCGTTGTTAAAGAGGCCTTCGTTCTGAGGGTTCCAGAAAATCTTGATTACGCAGCAACTGCCCCATTACTCTGCGCCGGAGTCACCGTCTACTCTCCATTGAAGCACTGGAAAGTAGGACCGGGCATGAAGGTCGGGATCATGGGTCTAGGTGGCCTTGGCCACATGGCAGTGAAGTTTGCTGCAGCAATGGGAGCCGAGACCTATGTTCTTGGGCACAGCTTGTCCAAGGCGCAGGATGCAAAAGACTTCGGTGCCAAGGATTACCTAATGACTACTGAAATCTTCGAAACCCACAAAGACTTCTTCGATGTGATCCTGAACACCACCAGCACCGACCTTGACCTTGATTCTTTGCTTGGCATGTTGAAAGTCGGAGGAACCTTTGTGACCGTCGGGATTTCCCCAAACAAGCAGGAGTTCCACCCATTTAGCGTGGTTACCGGACTGCGCTCAATTGCAGGGGCAAATACAGGCAGCATTGCCGCCACCCAAGACATGCTCGATTTCTGTGGTGAGCACAACATTGTTTCAACCATCGAGATGGTTGATGCCAGCGACCCAAAGACCATTGATAATGCCTACGCAAGAGTTGTGGATAGTGACATTCGCTATCGTTTTGTGATTGACGCGAGCACCATCTGACCCGCACTTAGGAGCCACTAAATGAAGCAGCAAAGGCTTGGTAACAAAGAGGTTTCAGCCATCGGCATCGGTTGCATGAACGTTTCGTGGATTTGGTCGAATGGCGCAGCCCTGGATCCGGTTCAAAGACTCGAATCTGCAATTCCTGCAATCCACGCAGGCCTAGATGCCGGCATTACCCTGCTGGACACAGCCGATATCTATGCCCCCACCTGGGACGATGTTGGCCACAACGAAGTCTTTGTTGCTGAGGCGCTCAGAACCTGGTCTGGCACTCAGGAGCAAAAGGCCAAGGTTCTCATCGCCACTAAGGGCGGAATCACTAGAAGTGAAGGCGAAGCCTGGGGTCGAAACGGAAGTCTTGATTATTTCCTGCGTGCAGCAGAAGCCTCGGCATTTCGACTCGGGGTTGAGCAGCTAGATCTTTGGCAACACCACAGGCTAGATCCAAACATTGACTTCGAGACCCAGTTTGAAAATGTCATGGTCTTAAAAGACCGCGGGCTTGCCAAGCAGGTCGGCGTCTCAAACTATGACGCTAAGCAGCTTCTAAAAGCCATTGAAATAGGCGGGACACCAGACCAAGGTGGCCTGGTGTCAATTCAAAATGAATTCAGCCCCCGCTACCGCCACGATCTGGATGTTCTGGAGATCTGCGAAGAGTATGGAATTGCATTCTTTCCCTGGTCACCGCTCGGCGGAGTAAAGACCAAGGCCGCTATTTCCGAATCGAGCGCGTTTGATGAAATGGGACGCAAGTACTCAGTCTCGGCCTATGCAATTGCTCTTGCTTGGGAGATGAAGACCTCTTCATCGGTGCTACCCATTCCGGGTGCAACAAGGGCAGAGAGCATTCTGGATTGCATCACCGCAACAGAAATAGAGCTCTCGAATGCTGACTTTGATTATCTAAATCAGAACTTGCCAGCAGAGGCCGTTGTTTCTAATGAGCTAACTCCGAAACCTAGTCACCGCGCGTAGCCGACAGGTTCGCAAGCAAACCACGCTCTCAGTCGCCTTGCTGTTCTAGATGCCATTGGCGGAAAAGTAACCCGCCTTGCCAGAATCGAACACCATTGCAAAGGACTTCGCCGGGCATTGAGGAAACCGATCAGCTATTTCTTTACACCCATTCCAGCCAGGACTATCTGGTAGAAGAAATAGATCGATACCACCACGGTTATTCCAATGAACCACAACGCTCCAACGAGGAAGCGTGAAGAAATGTGAATCACAGCACCCCCGGGCGTTACCGGCTGGGTTTTCTTTGAGTCCGTCCAGTAATCGCTAAAGTTTCTAAACATTCTTTCCATGTCTTGATTCAAGTGGAGGGTACTGACACTTTGATCGGCTCTAGAGATCAAAATGTCGGTGCCCCCAGCTAGCTTGTTTATCGAAGGGGGCAACATAATGGGATTTCTAAATTGGATATTTGGCACTTCTAACGAAGAAGCCAGGCGACTAATAGCACTCGAGGTCAAAAAGCAACAGGAACTTAGGCACAACTCTGGTCCGGTGGAACAGATGGACCAAGGTGACTATCACTCCGGGCCAGAAGGATATTCACCTAACACCGCATACCCGGAGACTCAATATGGTTCTGCGTTCGACGAGGATGCCGACTGGAACGAAGAGCACTAGGGCCTGTAGCCTCAGTGCTGCTGCTTTCCGGCTGCACCGCTGCCGCCGAACCTGACCCAGTAGTTGTTGAGCGGTTACCGGTTCAAGGCCTATGCAGCGATCCAGCCGATATGGCGGATCACGTCTACTGGGCTGAACAGGTGACCTAACAAATTCTCTGTGGTGATACTGCCGGATTTGGCTTCGGCATGAGCTCCAAGAGAGATGGCGTTGAATTCGACTTCATAGTCACCAACTACCACGTTGTCGAACAATGCTTGGATGGTAAAGAGATAACAGTGCTGGACAGCTACTACAACGATTTCACCGCCGAGGTCATCTCTGTCGCTTACAGTGAGGGCAGCTATGCGCCTTCTGAGCGGGCAAACGATCTGGCATTACTTCAGCCAAATGTGGAGATCTTTCAGACAATCTCCGACTATTTATACGCTCAACATCTCGGCTCCTGGGTGACGGCGGTTGGGTTTCCTGAAATCTCGAATGCAGTCAAATCAATGGTGATGACCACAGGCGTAATTCCATCCAAGGCCGAGCCCGTCGGTTACACCACCACAGCAGTCATAAACCCCGGCAGCTCAGGCTCCATGCTGACGAATGCTCGGGGTGAAGTAATTGGCGTGGTCTAAGCAAGCTATGAAACCGATCAAGCCCAAGGCACTCGTGTGTTTTTGCCTTTGACCAGAGTCGCTGAGCTGTTGAACGACTTTGAGGGGCGCAAATGATCAAACAATGGAAAACAGAAAAATCGCCGAATTTGACAGACGTATTTTAGATGGGAAAAAAGGGATCAGATGAAGCCAGCAAACTGAACTATCTGGCTGAGATCCCACGGGGTAACCTCGAAGGCTTCTCGCTCTAAGGGTGCCTCGGACTCTAAATTTCCTCAGAAAGAAGAAAAATCTTTTCTAAATTCCCATTGGTATTCTTGTCCTCCCGAGACCAGCCTCTATTAGGCGAATGAAGTCAACCCCGCCAACCTACTTACCGACTTCACATCCTCAATCGACCTAAAGCTTGCTGACAGCAGGTGCTTTGAGAAAACTAGGTAGCAAACACTCTTGCCTCTACTGATTGCAACGTTGAGTCGGTTTCTATCAAGCAGGAAATCAAGACCTCTTGGTGCATCATCGGCTGAGGAGCAGGCGAGACTAACGATTACGACCATTCCCTCTTTCCCCTGGAACTTGTCTACCGTGCCGACCCTGACTTCATCAAACCCTGCCTGATCAAGTGCCTTGCGGAGGGCATTCACCTGGTTGTTGTAGGGAGCAACGATGATTATTTCTCCTGTTCCAACATCAGCAATGTGCTTACCAACAAGTTTGATCACCTCCTCAACCTCCTCTGGGCTGTGGGTCGAGTTACCAGTGTGATCAAGCTCGATCGGGTGCAATCCAGGCTCAACGCCTGGAACGATGTTGAGCTTTGTTTTGTCGATCGAGCGAAGCCGACCCTCATAGGAAAGCCAGGAGACTGCCTCGCTTAGATTGGAGTGCATGCGTCTTGTTGCCTCAACGAAATAGCCAAGGTCATCGGGCAAGATCGCGTGATCTCCGATGAAGTGTCCCAAGGCCGAGTTGTCTACACCCCCTGGGTGAACTGCTTGAACGACCTGAGCGAGTTGTTGGGGGTCGCCAAAGAGGATGATATTGTCCGCAATGCCTGAAGCTGCGATTAGATCGACCAGGGAGTACTGAGCTGCCTCATCAATGATGAGGTAGTCAAAATGATGCTCTCGAATATCCTTGTTGCAAAGACCAAATGAGGTTCCCCCCATCGCAAGACCTCCGCTACTGCGCTTGAGGGCGGTGGCCAGTGTCGATGCGCTCTTGTATGCGCTCCACTTATAGTCGTCTGGTGATCCTGAATTCAGAACCTTGAGAACCTGAAGGGGTTCCATTTTCGCAGCGATGCACTCGTCAAGGAGGTTCTCATTCGCGTCATGGGAGTTGGTCCCGACTGCTACTCTCTTGCCTCTTTCCACAAGGTGCTTGATAAGTCTTGAGGCTAGGTAGGTTTTGCCTGTTCCTGGAGGGCCTTGAACTGCAATGGCTGAACGGTGCATTCGATCGGCAGCGTCAATGAGGGCCGGAAGATAGTCTTCTTTGCCAGGTTGCATGAGCGGCATTAAGTCAACAAGTTCTGGGGGTCTCCTCAGTAGCAGATCGAGAATCGGGTAACCACGCGGTGGTTCTGCGAAAGGGCTGCCCCAAACCGAAGTTATCTCCCTTGCGGTTTCAATGAGGGAATTCTCTTTGCCGACGGTGTTGTAAGTAGTGACGTCAAAGATTGCTGTTGGCCTGTGTTTTAGGTTCTCCGGATCCTTTGGGTTCCATGCAAATACAAGTACCCCAGCCTCTAGGGAAATTACCTTGCCAAACTCCCAGCGAACTATTCCAGGCTCTATCTCGTAGCGGACTGCAAGTGAGGTTCCGGTCTTGGGCTGGAAAAGTTCCTCAGGATCCATCTGGAGCTGGTACTGACCTGAGTGCCCTGCTGTTATCTCAAGGCCGTCAATGCCGACCTGTGTCGCCTCGGTGACCAACATCGCATCGCGATCTTGGGCAATGTCCTCATCGTCTAGAGTCATGCGAACGTTTAGGTCTGCCCAGAACATCACGTCTTCACGCCGGTAGAACAGGACTGAGTGAGCTAAAGCCTCCCAGGCGGCTACTTGAACATCTAGCGCTTTGTCGAGACTCTTTTCATAATCTGCAATTGGGTCAAATAAGTAGGAGGTGATTCGCTCTAGCTCCATCAGCTTCATTTGCTTTGCAGTTAGCTGGCCCGATTCTTCCTCTTCTGACTTGTAGAAGATTGACTCCCAGGGTTTTGTGGCAGCACCATCGAATTTCAAAAGCCAGTCATATAACTCCATGGTGGATTTGACATCCTCGATGTTGTATTCGCGGATGCGATTAAATATCGCCTTTGAGTCGTCAATCGTCTTGGCGCGGTTTTCAATTTCAACGCCGGAGGAGAGCTGCTCCTCAAGATCTCGCCAGTTGACGAACTCCTCAATACTCTCTTCGCCTCCTTGCACGCCGGCTCGTTCGTCGAACCCGTAGTGCCTCTCAAGGTTCTTGATTGAGTACTTCGGTTCTCCGATCCGGACGCTCTTTGTGACCATGGGATAAAGATCAACAAACCTGTGTTCAGCCTCGAGCTGCATCAGCTCTTGCTCCATAACCGCAAAACGGTTGGCGAGTCGTTTTAGTGCAGTTCTCTCGTATGACGCGTAGTGATAGACGTGCGCGTTCGGGTTTTCCATCATGCGCTTATAGAGCCAAGTCATGAAGTTGATGAAGGCAATTTTCTCTGTTCTGCGATCTACCGCCCAGAACTCAACAAACTCTTGTTCTCTCACCCAGTTTCCAAGGAGATACTCAAGGCCCCCTTCACTGAAATATGGGAAGCCCTCCATGTCGAAGAACACGTCGCCATCATCTGGTTTCGGCAAGTATTGAAGCATCGGGTTCGCAAGCGACTCACTCTCAGGACCCTCACTCCCGAGACTCTTTAGCTGCAGTGTGGCCTGAAGTTTTAGTTTCTCAAAGGTCCGTTGAGAGACGTCCGGAACCGAGGCCAACTCACTACTGGCAAGCATCTCTAGGTCCGTGATCTTTGCCCTGATCAGCTTGTCGCGCATGTTTTTGCCTAGCCCTGCAACCAAGAGCAGATCTGAGGTTGCCTCTCGATCGTCCTTGCAAAGCTTTGGATACTCGCAGATCTCGCACTGCTTGTTTCCCGCGCAGTGCCATGTGAAGTTATCGAGCAGCTCAGATCCGTTGCTCGACTCAACTTTTCTAATCGCCTTTTCAAGCTCGGCTCTAGCGAGCCTGGTCGCGGGGACAATTTCTGCGTCTTTTAGGGGAAACAGCGTTCGGTTTCCAAGTATCAAGCCATGGTTTGCGTTAGGTTCGAGGAAACCCACCTGGGATAGGGCCTCTATGTAGATTGCCACTTGAAGGGCATATTCTGGTTTTGGGTGGCTGGAGTACTTGGCATCCCAAACCGTGTATCCGTAGCCAGTAGCCGATGAAGCTTTTCTTGCCGCTAGGCCTTGATCATCAAATAACAGTTCCCAGCCAGCTAGTACTAGGAAGTCTGGCTTCCCACGGAAGACTGTTCCATCTCCGCCGTGTTCTAGGCCTCCCTGGTAGATGACAGGCACCTTTGCCTTCATCAGTTCAAGCGTTTGACCAAAGTCTCCATCTTTTTCTGGTCTGGCAAATTGAGCTGGTTCAAGCTGATCCATAAGTTCTTTGGTTAGCTGAGCCTCAAACTCATCGCCATAGCGCTGGGGCAGACTTTTATCCTTGCCCAGCTCCTTTTCCTTCTTTTGCTCATCAATGTATTTCTTGAGCCTTTCTTCAACGACTGTGTCTTGAAGAACGTGAAATACGGACAGCGTTGTGCAGTGGTCGCAAGTTGAAGCTCGCATCAGATCGCGAGTATTGAAAGACCACACATCCCCAATTTTGTGCATGGCTAACTATTGCACTCGCCACCGACATATTTCTAGTTTCTGTCGGGAGGTTTTTCGTGTGAAGCGCATTTGGCCTGAATTTCAGGACTCAGTGAGGCTAGAGCCTTGAACAAAGGTTCCAGTAATCTCGAAAAATGCGTTTGGGGATAACGATGAAAACTTGCATTGCGTGTGCAGAGGTAATAAGAGAGCGCGCCTTGTTGTGCAGATTTTGCAATACGAGGCAGGATGACCCTTCCTTTCAATCAAGCACAACGCCCTCGTAGAGAACATTGACGAGAGCGAGATCTTGATGGCAGTGGCCCTTGGTCACTTTTAAGCGATTCACTCATCACTAACCTCTTACCCAGTAGAGCTCTAAGGAGAAATAAATGGTTTACATAAACGCAGAAGGCGATTACCCGCTGTACATTTGTCAAAGCCGCAACATGGCATAGACAGCTAAGAGAAAGGCGCACCTAGCTAGTCCTATGTATCAGTCACAGACTAAAAATGTCACCCCCTCCCTTTATGTTTTCTAAATGGGAGGCGCAACGATATGAAATCGAAGACACTGAAGGCACTAGGCAAGACTCGTAACGTTCATTTGATCGATATTGAGAACCTGTGTTGTGAATCAAATTCAACTCTGGAGCACGTGAAGCAGGCTAAGGCTGCCTACTTTGAAGAAGTGGAGCCCGGTGAGAACAATCTGTTCTTTGTAACCGTGAGCTCAAAATCAAACTTAGAAGCCGCCGTATTTGGTTGGGGCCAAGCATCCTTTAGCTGCCTAGAGGGTCACGATGGTGCCGACATATTGCTTGCCAAGATGATGACTGAGGATGACCTTGTAAATCGCTTCGGCAAGGTGTACCTGGCAAGCGGAGATGGGGGGCTCGCTCCGTTTGCCAGGTCTCTGATTGACAGTGGGGTTGAGGTTGAGATTGTCGCTGTTCCAAGGACAATGTTCTTCCAGTACAGGCTTCTAGGAGCCGAGGTCAATTACCTTTGGCTTGAGTTTGAATTGGCGGCCTAAACATGGCATTTCTTATCTCAACCAAGAAAGGCTTCATAAGCGCCTCGATTGAGCCTCAGTTCCAAGCCCATGGAACGGGGTCCATGGTCACAATTCAGCTGTCTGATCATGACGATGTTAGAAAGCTTAAGCGCCATCTGAAGAGCGACATCTTGTTTGATCAGACGAACGACATGTTCCCTTTTACGAGCTTCATCTACTTCGATGACCTGATTAGTGAATTCAAGCGCAAGAACCTGTGGTCTCGACTTCAAGACCACAAGGTTGATTTTTCAAAACGTCCGGTTGCCTATTACTGGGAGGCTTATTACACCGGTGAAAACGCCGATGAAGACGAGGAAATTGATACGAGTCTTTATTGGGGGCATGAGCTTCCCCCGGAGATTGAACACGCAAGATGGGGGTTTGAGCGCACTCCTGACGTATTTCTCGTTTATCCCCTCCATCAGACCCCTAAAGAGCTTGTAGGTGAGGCAATGGCTCACCCAAAGTCATAGCAAGACAAGGGGCCTTGCACTAGCTCTCATTCGGCTCGTAGTGGTCACCATTGAGCACAAGAAGTTTTCTCGATAGCGCAAACTCGAGAGCCTTCTCTGTTCGAGCTCGCACAACTGAACTCAAAGTCCTGTGGCCGAATGCGAGACCGGTTTGCCTGAGCAACTCTTCCTGCTGAAGACCGTGAGTCCTCCTGCACAGATCGACCATAGAGTTGCCAAGTTCAGTGAGTGAGATTAGCCTCAAGTCCCTTGGGTCTCCTGATGTTTTTCGCTTCCACGATGTGAAGGTTGCAACGGTCTTACCTTCCGGGAAGATAAATCCCTCAGTGTCCCGTTGGAAAGTATTGATTGGTACCACTCTGACAATCTCAGCTGCTCTCTCAGATCTCACGTGAGATAGGCCGAAGCACTTGGCAACGAAAGACACTAGACGATCTGGGTGCACTGGACCCTCAATCTGAGTTAGAACTCTAGTCAGGCTCACTATCGAGTCTCTAACCCCTGAATCGTGAACCTTGTGAAGGTCGTCTTTCCCATACGTTACGGCTCTAATTGGAAGCTCAGAGAAAGGCTCGATGTCGTCGACATTTACGCCGACCGAAAGCGCCTTTGTCGGCAATTCCTCGCGAGAATTCTCCACCTGAACGCTAGAAACCAGGTCTCCAACATCGGGAAGTTCGTCGAGGTCGACCTCGGGCGGATTGTCAGCTGCTCGCGACGCCTCACTCATAAGCTCCTCGAGACGGGTTCTAATCCTCTGCTTCTCTCCCTCAGTGTCCCTAATCCAGACGGGCATCCAAATACGCTCGACAGCGTTCCAGCCCATGTTCCTCTCAAGCACACCAACCGGAAGAACATCTCTGTCGTTCGCTGCCGGGCGACTCTTCCACCCAGGTCCGTCTAGAAGAATTGCGAGAATGAACTGGCCTGGCCTATTTGGATCCTCAACAGCAATGTCAACCTTGAAACTTGAGCGACCGTAGTTCTGGGTGACCCTGTAGCCCATAGTTTGAATTTCTGACGCCACATTGATCCTGTGACGGTCGGGCTCTTCAAACGTGGAGCGGTTTCCAATTGACCCCTCTCCATTTAGGTCCTTCGCAAACTTGAGATACTCTTTCAGCCCCTTCATGCCCTCGGAGCTTGTTTCAGATAGCAGCATGTCTTCCGGATCAAAGGAGCAAAAGACATAAACCCTCTTTCGAGCTCGGGTTATGGCAACATTGAGACGCTTCTCGCTGCCGGGCTTCGTAAGTGGCCCGAACGTCAAAGGCAGCTTTCTCTTGTCGGGATCCTTGGGATTAGGAATTGATGCGAACCCAATCGACATGATTATGATGTCTCGTTCGTCACCCTGCACTTTTTCCAACGCGCGAACAAATATGTGATCGTTGCTTTGCTTGGGGTCCAGCATTTTCTTGAGGTCATCATCTGCAGCTTTATCCAGAAGCTCAGCGATTTTTCTCTTCTGACTCTCGTTCATGGTTACAACACCTAGGTTCAACCTGGGTCCGTGCTCCGCGTAGAGCTTGAGAATTAGGTCTACAACCTGTTGAGCTTCTTTGGCGTTCGTGTTTGTTGTAGGAGTGTCAGGGTCGCCCCCTTGGGCTTCACTATCGACGGGGGGTTGGTCCGCGTTTTTAGGGCCGGGTTTTTTGGATGAACGAATGTATTCGGCGCCTTCGACGGGCACAAGAACAACTGCTCGGTCCTCACCTACCTTCTTGGATGGTGAAGGGAACGAGGCCAAGTTGCTGTCGTAGTAGTGGACGTTCGAAAAATGAATCAGGGCCTCATCCTGACTGCGATAGTGCCACTGCAAACGAACAGACGGCAGCTTTGAATACTCAGCCATTGTGAGGATGCTCTCAACATCCGGTTGGGCCAAGTCAGCATCTTCGTCGTACTCATCATCAGAGGAAGAGGCAGCAAAGAATGAGGTTGGTGGCATCTGCTTCGAGTCACCAACGATGATCGCTGACTTACCCCTACCAAGCGCACCAATGGAGTTTGCAACCCTGAGCTGGGACGCCTCGTCAAAAACAACGAGATCGAATTTCGCCAGATTAACATCTAGGAAGCGAGCAACGGAATCGGGGCTGGCTGCAACGCAAGGAGTGATCTCCGTGATCGTGTCCCAGTATTTTTTCATGAGTTGGCGAACCGAGATCTTGCCCTTTTGCTTGTTTATTTCTGCTCGCAAGGCACCCGCCCGACCTGCGATCGCAGTTGGGTCGAAGGAGCGAGCCTTCACAACTGAGCTAGCAATTGTGTCTCGGTTATAAACCCGAAGAGCCTCGACGCTTCGAGTCAACTTGGCAATGCTTGCGGCCTGGGCGCCAGAGTCGAAATTTGTTAGTTCGTGATCGTCTATCAACTTCTCAAGAAGCAGCGAGAGCCGTGCTTTCTCAAAAGACTTGGGCGCGTCTACGAACGAGATTTCACCAGAGAGAATTTGTCGATAGCCATCTATCTGACCTGAGGTCTTCAGGTCCTCAACAAGCCCGACGGTTTTACCCCAGCGGCCAACAGCCAGAAACTGCCCGTCTTGCCAGGCTTGATCCCAAGACTCAACCGCATCTGCGAGGCGACTTCCAAAACCCCCTCCTGCTAGCCATAGAGGAACGGAGTCTTGGTCGGCGGAAAGTGCTTCGAAAAGTTCCAACACGCCTCTGCAGAGGGATATCAGGGCTTTCTGGTCTTCTCCTTGAAGCTGCAGAACTCCACGAATTGCGGAGTCAGGAGAGTCGAACGCCCCACCTAATTGCCCCATTCTCTCGCCAGCGGTCAGGCGGGCCCCAGCAGTGCCGTCAGCGAAGAGTGCAGATGCCTGAACCATGCCAAGGCCGGGCAGGCCAAGGGAGCTCTCCTCAATGCGACGAGCCAAATCGTGCATCTCTCGAACCTGCTGCAAAACAGTGCCCAGCGAATCAGCCGTTACTTTAGACGACCAGAATGTTTGAACTTTGCCCGCCAAGGCATCCAGCTTCTTCTTTTTGAAGAGCTTGGCCTCTCTCGCGACCCGATGCTCGGCTTCAAGATCCGCCATCGGAATTTGCCCAAAGTTGCTGTTCGCCGTCTGACCGCCGCTGAGCTTCATGCTCAGTAACTGAAGCAACTCGAGGTGAGCCCTTAGTTTTAGCTTCACATCCGGCTGGCTAGCCGCAGCCAAGTCCACCGCGCTAGGAAGATCATCTGGTAGTTGAGCCACCTGAGTCAGCCCGGAAAAATCTCGCAAAGAATCAAGCAACGAAAGTGCAGAATCGTGCTGTCTAAGCAACTTGTAGCTGGAAACTACCGCCCGGGCTTTGGATTTCAGGGTATCGCGAAGCTCAGTGCTGGGTGCTTCAACTGCATTGCTAAAGCTCCATGGGTTCTTTGAGGCAATGTTGGAGTCTTGCCCGACTAGCTCAATGTCACGCATGTATGACATGAACCTGACCAGAGCCTCGCCATGGAAATAGCTGAGGGATGCACGACTCAGCTTTAGAGGCTCTACCTTTTCAATTTTCAACAACTTGTCTCGGACTGAATAAACAGACTCTCCGTGGACGTCGTCGACTCGATGGAGACGCTCGGGATACTTCGACAACGCTTTTGTGGCAACATCGAAGTCAAACGCCTCTGCCTCTATGCCAACCTTGTCAACTCTTGGATTCGCGTCTAGAGCTGCCAGCAGCTGTCCTCTAATAGAGTCTGAACTGGTGTTCTTGCTGTGCAGGTCCAGAACAAAGCTGCCAAGGCGGATGTCATCGAGCCGATTCTTGACAACCTGCAAAGCGGCAGGCTTTTCCGACATGAACAAAACCTTTTTCCCCTCTTGCAAACTGCGAGCCAGGAGGTTGGTGATGGTCTGAGACTTTCCGGTTCCCGGAGGGCCCTGAATAATGAAGCTCTCACCACGAAGAGATCTCACGACAGCACGAAGCTGCGTTCCGTCTGTGGGAACTGGCACCACGGCTAGCTCCTTGTCCAACTCCTCCTCGGTAATCTCCGCATCGCTCGCGTTTGGATCCTGGTAGGCAGCAGTGCCATCAGTCTCAATCAAGTGCTTTACAAGAGGAGCTTGGCTGAGTTGTTCCCAGTTGTCATTCAAGTCTTTCCACATGTGGAAAGTGCTGAAGTCGTAAGTGCCAATGGTGGCATTCTGCTGGACAATCCAGCTTGACTGCTTAGCTTCATCGATAGCTATCTGAACGGCATTTATTAACCCTGGAATGTCGAAGCCAGCTGCATCCTCTGCGGGTGCTGTGAGTGCTGGGATAGAGATGCCCCACTCCTGATAGAGCTTCAGAGCCAGAGTCTCATTGGTCGCTACATCGTTTGAATCATCCAACGACACTGCCCACATTCGGCCACGATCAATGGCCCTTAGGGTGACCGGAAGCAAAATCAGTGGAGAGACGGTGTATTCACCCTCTGCCCCTTTGCCATCGTTGCGCTTCCAACGCAAGGAGCCAAAGGTCATGTAAAGGTTGTTAAGGCCTGTCTCATCAATCGAAGTTTTAGCTGCTCGACTCAGACTCCTGACCTTGTTTGTTGACGCTTTAAGAAAGGTCTCCTGGTCTTTGGCGTAAGCACGCTGAGGACCCTCGTATAGCAAGGTCCGGTCTGATTTAAATTTCCCGTCCAGTTTGCTCTGCAATTCGGGGGGTACGACCCCATCCTGTCGGACGCTCGCCGAGGTGAAAGTGCCGTCTTGATCTTGAAGTATGGCCGGGGAAAGTTTGAGTTCACCCTTGTCTTGCTGAAGAAAATCCTCGATTTCACCAAGGCGACCCTTTGGGACAAATAGCTTCAGCTGACTTGATCGCCTTTTCATGTTTAGCAGGGGGTTATTGAACGTCAAGTCAAGAAGTTGACTCTTCCAGTACTGAACTCTCGGAGGAGAGGTGTCCTGACCTAAGCCTACTTTTGCGACCTCGACCTGAATGTTCAGGTCGACTGGAGCGTTTTTGATTTCATACTCAATCACTGAGCTAGTGCCATCGGAGTTTTTAATTCTCCCTGCAAGGGGTCTGTACCCTGCCTGCCGGGCTGACCTAATATCTATAAGTCGCCAGTCCTCCAGTTGCCTTTTGTGGAGAACGTTTCGGTCTTCATCGCTTAGGTTGAAGCCTTTCGCCTCGTATTGTGCGATTTCCTGTTCCGCGTTAGCGGCTCTTGTCAGCGATCCCAGAATTCTTTCTGATGCCAGAGCAACTGCGGCCTCAAAGCTTTTTTGATTTGGGCTGGTGCACATGGTGGTAGTTTCGACGAATAAGAGGTGAGGATTGTCTCTCGCCATCAAGGCGACACCCTCCTCGGCTGGTGCAACCATACTGCTAAAGCTCTTTCCTGAGCCCGTCGTGGTCCAGAATCCAATGAACGCGTGCCCAGGAATTAGGGCGATTATCGGTCGGATGTTTATGTTCTCTAGGAGTGACGCAAATAGAACAGTGCTGTCAAGGCAGGTCGCAGCCTTCGCAAACAAGATCTCCTCGTTGGTGCGAATAAGTTGGCCATGAGTCCAGTCCTCTGAACCAGGGGGGTTTGAGTAGTGAATTCCAGACGATTGGACAGCCTCGTATAGCGCCTTAACCTCAGCAAACACCTCTTCGTCATTACCTTGGTATCCGCTGGTGTTTGGGCTAAACGGACGATCCTTGGAATCCCTGTAAGTGCCCTTTAGTTCACGTGCTTTTGTAAGTAGTCCGTCCAGGCTCGGATCACGAGGTCGAACAAATGTGCTGAGCAGCAGTGCTGCTGAACCAAGCTCGCCTTCATCGGCAAACGACCAAAGCTGCGGCGGAAAAACCTCGGTAGGGATTTCCTGGTAAGCAATCTCCTCTGTACCATCAAGAATTGAAAAGACGAAAGAAGCCGGAGTTGCCTCACGGACCTCAAACAAAAACTCTCCATCTAGTTTGTAAGAAATCGGGGACACATCCCCGTCATAGGAATTACCCAAGGCCACAAAACTTGGCTCGCTGATATCTCGACCTTGGCAGCGAAGCACAACCCGAAGCGTGTACTCGCCAAACTCGGGCTCGGAGAGAATTTGGGATGCAAACCTGACACCATGTCTGGCACTCACAAGACGCTGATTCTGATAATGGGCGTAAGAGACATACGAAGGGGCAATTGCCTCTACTCGAACTTGTCCGGGAGCATCAATTACGGCTGTGCGCTGAACGAGTTTGTTCAGCCCTTCAGGCTGATACTGCGACGCCTCTGAGTTTTCTTCACTCACCTTGTTACCCCCAAGCTAATAACAAATAGTTTATGGCGTTTTGCCGAGGCAGCAGTCAAAGATAGCTGGGTTGCTATGCACAGATGCAATCCTGGCAATTGGATAGTGTTTCCACCTACTATTATGAGGATTCGGGGGTGAGCTATGCGTCTTGTTCTTTACTTTTTTACCTGGTCAATATTGATCGCGACACTGAGCGCTTTGGCACAGGCTGATAGTGAGAACTTTTTCACAGGCCTCTTTCTTTCCGTTCCTATGCTTTGGTGGTCGAAAGTCGTTCGAGACAGGCGCAGACGAAAGCTCGGACTCGATACGTACCCAGTAAAAGTGAGTGATTCCGGTTCGAAGCTCAAAAGAGCAATGCAGGCTGCGAGGATCGAGTGGGCGCGTGTACCAGTCCTTCCTGGCGAAGAAACCAGAGGACCAGTGGGCGGTTTCGATCTGCGGCAAGCTCAAACCGAAGAGGTGAGTGAGAATCTCGCGATAAGTGACCCTCATCAAGAGACGAATTCCTAACCGCCGAACCAGAGCGTTCGGAAGAGATAGTTCAGCCAGAGCCTGTCGCACCACAAGTGGCAGAAAACAAGGTGGAGCCGGACACTTCAGCGGGAACCGATCCAGAGTCAAATGTGCGTGACACGCCCGATGCTTCGACGGGCAACGCTCAAAATCTAGAGTCTGAGGAGAAGCCAGCACCTGCGGGAAAACGTTGGCAAGATGCCAATGGTAAAAGCCTTAACGTCGGAGCTCAGGTTAGCTTCTTGGCTAAGAGCAAGGGTCAGTCTGTTTCAATCCCCGGTTTGCTATTAGGGGAAAGGGAAGGCAAGGCAGCAGTCGAGGTTCAAGGAGGAGCGTTGCTGCCAGCAAACGAATACCTAATTCCTTGGCACGTTGTCAGCTACAGGGCCTGAAGCCTAGTCATCAAACCCGAGTAGCTTCCCGCCCTCTTTATTAGGGTCCGCCCAGTCGCGAAGACTATACAAAGTGGCCGGTTTACCAGGCCGCTTTTGGCGCTCTACCTTGATGCTGCTCTCTGCAATGAAGCTGGACTCGTTCAAGATGTTTCTGCGGAACTGATCAACCTGAGATCTCTCGCCACGACAGATGTCGTTTAGTTCTCGCAAGTCACTCAACCTGAAAGCCTCTGGAAGCGCTGTTGCACCTAGAGACCTAAACGGATCTAACTTTCCACCAAACGCGTACCTAAGTTTGCGCCAAGACAGCAAAACCATCTCATCGTGGTCAATGTCGAGCAACGGACCCCAGCCAAGTTGGGTTGCGGTTGCTAGCTCATGGCCACTTGATTCACCTGGCAGGTAACGTCCACCAAACCGGCAAAGTCCATCAAACTGCTCCAGCCTTCCATCCTTGGACCATCGGTCCAACATGGAAGAGCTGTGAACGATCTCTAAACCAACCTGTTCCTTTCCTCCGAGAACAGGAGCAACGTCTTCTAGGTTGGCAAAGCCCCAGAACGTAATAGAGATGACTCGTTCACCCTGCTGCCTCTCCGGGTTGTCAAAGATTCTTTCTTGACGCAGCTTCACTGGAGCAAAGATCCCCAGCTCTTCGCGAACCAGTCTTTGAGCTGCCTGTTCGATGCTCTCGTTTGGTCTTACGTCGGAGGCTGGCAGAACACGTTTTTCTGTGACGCTTCGTACCGCATCCTCATTGGACTTTCTCGTCACGACAAACAAACCCATACCAAAGCGCTCGTCTTTCGGGCTGCCAATAGAGACCAGCGAAGTGGGGACGGTGAATAGGTTGAAGTCTTCCAAGACGGTGAAGAGTGCAACGGTTACTACGAGTTTTGAGCTTTCCATGCCTAAATTATTGCATAAAAGCTGCTATTAGGGGCGGTTCCCGACCAACTTATTATTAGTTTGCGCAAAAATGACCTAACTCCTGCTATGATAAAGCTCAAGTTCATATTGAAAGGTGAATTATGAAGCACATCGCTCGGTTAGAGGTCCCCAGAATCAAAGCTGGCGCGACCCACAAGATCGGCCTACTGGTCGAGGTGAAAGCCCCAGAGCTTTCCAAATCCAACCTGGTGCGCAAGCCACAGGCCATCATCTTTGTTGTGGACCGCTCTGGCTCCATGGGGGACGGTCGACTTGAGTTAGTAAAGAACACCATTGGTGAAATGGTTGGTCGTCTAGCTCCCACCGACTACCTAAGCATCGTTTCCTTTGACACCGAGATGGAGATCCATGTACCCATCAAGGAGGTCAAAGATTTAAACCCACAGGCCATAAGGCGCGAACTGGTAGCACTCCAGCCAAGAGGTGGCACAAACATCGAGCTCGGGTTCGCAGCTGGCATGACTCAAGCCGGCATGGTGCCCGACGGTGTTGAGTCAAGACTTGTTCTTCTGTCAGACGGTCACGCCAACAGCGGTCACCAAGACCCAGCCGCATTTGCAAAGCTGGCAGCAAATGCGACAGAGCACCTGGTTAGAACTTCTGCCATTGGTATCGGGGAGGGTTATGACGAGCGCATTCTTGATGCGCTCGCCGGAGCCGGTCACGGAAACCACTTTGCTGCCGTGCAACTAGATGAAGCGGTTGCCGGTCTGCAAGATGAGATCGACGGACTCCTTGAGCGCTCCCTAAAAGACATTGAGATCAAGGTCACCGTTGCTGGTGAGATAAAGGGCCTACGAATCAAGCCAGTTGGTTATGTCCGTAGCGTCGAGAGTCTGAGCTCTGGTGTACAGGCCAAGGTTGGCGACCTGGTTTCAGGTGAAACCCGAGGCTATGCCTTCTTGGTATCTCTGCCAGCACTCAGAACCGAACTTGGCACAAGCCTCACCTTTGACGTTGAGGTTGCTGCAATGTCTGTCGAGGGTGAAACCAAGCTCAAGCAGGCCTCTCAGCTGTCATTGGAAATTGCGGAAGCCGCAGGCTTTGTCGCACCACCAAAGGACGAGGATGTTAGCGCAGAGATCATGGCCTACAGGCTCACCGAGATCAAGAACGCTGCCGCAGATGCTTCATATGGAGGTGACCACGAGGGCGCCAAGCGCATCATCCTTGGTGCTCAAAGAGACATCGACGACATAGTTAGAAACATTGGTCGACTCTCTCCAAGACTCCAGGCCCGCATCCTGGCTGAGCGCACGGAGTTGGCTGACATCTTGAACTACCAACCCGGTGAGTTTTCAAAGCGGGTTAGCGAATCGAGCTTCCGCTCGGCACGCTCCAAGTCAGACCCTAGAAGAAAGTCCTAGAGAGGAAATCATGAAAAACACTGACTTCTCCCCCAAAGGGGGCTACGGCCACAACAACGATTTGTGGAGTGAAATCCTCCCTGGTCTTTGGATGGGTGGCACCAGTGACCAAGCAACACTTGGTCACTCAGACGCGAAGCTGGAGATCACCCCGTTCCACTTCGACACCGTCGCAACTCTGTATGCAAGTGCAGTTCCGGTTGACTGGTACGTCAAAGAACTCAGACTTGGGTTTTATGACCACGACCAAGTCGACATAGATCAGCACGATCTAGACCAGCTGGTTGCCTCCCTTTATAGCGACTGGCAGGCCGGAAAGCGAGTTCTTATTCGCTGCCAAGCTGGCTGGAACCGCTCCGGGCTAGTAACAGGACTGGTTCTGATGCGTGAGGGCTTTAGTGCACAGGAAGCAATTGACCTGATTAGGCGCATGCGGTCACCAAACGCACTTTGTAACAGCACCTTTGAGCAATACCTAAAGGAACAGGAGTCCAGCAGTGTGGGTGTTTAGTGGAACCGGCTTTGTCAGTGCCGTTAGGAAAACTGACAGACCAGATGTCATCACCGTGCGCTCAAGGGACCGCAAGTCCCTTGAGCCACTGGCCTCAAGGGCCAATGTTGAAATCAAGGTTTCGCCCTATGGCGACTACCCATACCGGGCCTTTGTTGAACCAGCAGTCTTCACCGAGTGGGTGGGAGAGCAGACAAATGGCATCGACTACGACAACTTCAAAAACCAGGTGTCCCTGACTAGGGGACACCAATACACGAGAGCGCTTCACGATGTTTGGGCAGCAATGCTCGAGACTGAAGATGCCACCCGTGAACAACTAATCGCAAAACAAAACAACTAAAAAAACAGGAGAAGAAAATGAGTAAAGAGAAACATGTGGCAGGTCAGATCAAAGTAAGTGATGGAACCATCACCTTTGTTGATGTAGTTATCAAAGACGCAGTCATAGCCGCCGAATTTACCTCAGCAATCGAGGCGGGAGTCGACCCGGTCGAATTCGCCTATTCACTTCTAGACATTGGTGCGAGAACCGCCTCTCTAAGGAGCAACACTGCTGGAGCTGAAAAGATTGAGGCGTCTATTAACCAGGCGAAGACATCCATCTCCGAGACGGCAAAGACCTTAGAAGAAGCAGTTAAGAAGCAAGTGAAGGACCTTGCCGCGGATGATGGGGTTTTGATCAAGGGCATTCAGTCAATCATTGACACCTACCAAGAAGAGGTTGAGGAACTTGCTTCTGGCGAAGACTCAGAACTTCGTAAGGCCATGCTCAAGTTACTCAAAGACGCCAAGGAAGAGATTTCAAAAGACGTCAAAAACACGGTGGATGCTCAGCGCAAGGCGATTGGCGAGCTACTGGACCCAGCCAACGCCACTTCTCCGCTAAGGTCGCTCGCAGAAAAGATGCAGGGCGTAGTTGATTCAATTGAAGACATCAAGCGTGAGAGCGCAACAGAGGTTGCTGTTGCCGAGGCGTTGGAGACTGGGATCACGGGTGGATTGGATTATGAGTCAGTTGCTGTGAACGCCACTCAGCAGGTTGCCTCTCTAGCCGGGGATGACTGCGAGCACACAGGCGGATTCACCGGCCGAGTTCCCAGAAGCAAAATGGGCGATGGGGTTGTCGATCTCAAAGTTGGCGGCAAGGTCTACGGTCGCATCGTGGTCGAGGCCAAGAACTCCAAGCTCACTAAAAAGGACTGGGAGGCAGAAGCCAAGGGGTCAAAGGAAAACCGCGGAGCAAGTGGCTTCATTGGTTTTTGTAAGCACCCCAATGACATGCCAAACAATTCCAAGATCCTGATTCTCGATCCTCAGACCATAGTGATTCAGTTCAACCCTGAGTTTGAGGACCTCACCTTTCTGGCTCTCGTCTACCAGATTGTAAAAATGAACACCTTAAACAACGCTGGAAAGCTAGATGGCCTGGACATAGCCGAAGTCAACATCAGCCTCCAGGAGGCAATCCGCGCGCTTGGCGAGTTCGATGAACTGAAGAAGACCGCCTCCTCCATTGAAAATGGAGCAAAAAAGGTCAAGAAGCAGGCAGACTCCATCCGGGATGGTGTTCAGGACCGCATCAACAAAGTCCAGCAGGCGATTGCCAAGGAGTTTGAATCTCAGGCACTTGAGTCAGGTACCGACCCTCTCGAGATCGAAGAGTAATCTGCCGCCGCGTCGCTGAGAGCTCGGCGAAAGAGAGAATTCCCCCGCCTGTTTTTACCCCTTTTCAGGCGGGGGATCCCAACTAACATCAAAAAAAGGTCTAGGGGGCCAATCTCGCATCTCCAATGAGAAGGCTCAGGCCGTCAACATCAAGAGGCTGACCAAGAACAATTCGACTATGGCGACAGAGTTAAGAAGATTAGGTCTGCATAATGTCCGGCCCCCGAGCCATGTTCGTAAATGCATCAAGAATGGCAACGCTAAGAACTGGCTAGTTGTCTAGCAACCCGGTCCCACGACCTCGGGTGCTCCAGTAGTAGATGCGGCTCTAGAAACCTCTAGAGCAAGGCGTGGGGCTAAAGCCCCTCAATTACAGGAGGCATCATGATTAACGAAAACACCAGGTATGACCCAAAGCACTGTGGGCTCTATAAGCCAGGCCACAAAACCCACTTTGTGCAGTGCAATGTAATGAGAGACAAAAAGCGATACCCAGCAGAGGTCGAACTTGTGTCCCCATATTCAGTGAGGGTAAAAACCGAAGTGCAAGATGAAATCCTTTACTACCACGATGCAGTGAACCTAGTTCTCAAATGCACGGTGGCAGTGGATGACGATATTGCGTTCAGCCCAGAGGCTCAGCTTCTCTATGTGAAGACCGATGGCCCCGAGGAGGGGATCAAAGGCGCTTGGTTCCCTGCCTACCTAAGCAAAGATGAGCTGATTATGTGTGATGAGGTTGATCGAGATAGCGGATATTTCCAAGTCAGGGGCCATGAGGGTCAGTAGTAAGGCAGCCGAACAAGTCGGCAGTCTTACGAAGATTGCATTGACCGTTGTCGACTGACTAGATCGCAAGCCCGCCAATGAGGTGGGTCGTGAGCAGCCTGAAATAGAAAATAGTTATTTTTTGTGAAACAACAGCGTTGCTGTCAGTACCCATAACTGCAATCAAGATGTTCCGAGCTGAGCAAGATTGGTCCCGAGCGGCTCTAGCTGAAACCCAATTGGCCTACTCGCTCATTTTTCGAGATCTCGAAGTTCAGAATCTCGAAGCCAACAAGATTCTTGACCGAGTAGCCAGTTACTTTGAAGCCGCTGGTGAAATACCAAACGTTTTGCAAGTGAACTCAATCGGGGCGGAGCGACTCATGATCGCCGGTGAATACTCCGAAGCCGCTGCAGTCTGGAGCGACATCCTGCAGCAAGCGCTAGACATCGAGGACCACTACAGCACTCGCTCTGCTCGAGTGAACCTAGCCGAGTGCCTGCTGGAAGCTGGCGAAGTCCAAGCTGCCCAGGTGCAGCTTGGACTAATTGAAGCTACCGACTGGGGAGAGAACAACCTTGAGCTTCAGCGGCTTGAGAGAGTGACGAACCTGATGATGTCAAAGCTCGAAGAGTCGCTAAACATTGAGGTAAGTAAATGACTCGGACAAAAAGTGCGATGAACAGTGAACTTAAACCTAAGGAGAGTAAATGACTAACTCTGCGTGGGGGTCAAAGCCGAAAGCCCGAGCCAGTAAAGGCGAAAACTCGGCAGACTTGACCGACTGGCCTGAGCTGGTTGCTGTGCTGCTCGAGCGGAGCCAATTCCTTGACCCGGTCGATGTATTTACCGTTGAGTTTCGAGATGGTAAGAAGTCAAACCCCCTTGGGGACCACCTATCGTTGATGATCGGCAGAACCCAGGGACTTTTCGATGAGAACTATTCAGCTGTCGAGTACTTTCTCCATGCTGTTGGCGCTCCTCTGCAAGCGAAGGGCGAAACTCAGGCGGAGCTCTCTTGGGAGGGCATTGGGTTCTCCAAGTTTGATAGCAAGGGTAAGGTCTCATTTGCCGTCGGGCCTCTGGAGGAAAATGATCTGGTTAGTAATCTCCACGCAGCTCTTAGTGTGTTCGAGCTCTTCTATGGGGTGGGCAACGAGACGATAGTTCAAGCGATTGGGGACCCCGAGTTAGAGCGCATGCTCGCCGAGTTAGAAAAAGGAACTAGTGTTTCATTTAGTAGAATTCGGCAATAGGGGGAGTTGTGTCGGAGCTGACCACCTATCAGGCGAAGTACTTTGCCCACGAACTTAGGCGAAGTTATGCCAACGATCACGTGGGAAAACTAGCCGGGTTGCTATTCGATGCGCAGGTTGAGCCAAAGCCTTACCAAATTGATGCTGCTCTTTTCGCTTTACAGACGCCATTCCTGAGAGGTGTCATCATGGCCGACGAGGTAGGCCTGGGCAAAACTATTGAAGCTGGCATAGTCATCACCCAGTACTGGGCTGAACGCAAGCGCTCCATCCTAATCGTGACCCCGTCTAGTCTTCGCCAACAGTGGAAGCAGGAACTATTCGAAAAGTTCCTGATACCTGCAAATATTCTGGACACCAAAAACAAAGATACGCTGCTGGTCAGCTCCACCTCAGGGGGGTCCGGAGTCCTGATCTGCTCCTATGAATTTGCTCAAAGATACGAATCAACCTTGCTTCGTGGCTGGGATTTAATCGTTGCGGACGAAGCACACCGTCTAAGAAATCACTGGACCGGTAAAGGCAAGACTGCCGAGGCAATGAGCCACATTTTTGCCGGCTCCCACAAATGCCTATTGCTTACAGCAACTCCACTCCAAAACAAGCTAGAAGAGCTCTACGGGCTGGTTTCTGTCGTTGATCCCGACTATTTCTATTCTCTCAATGCTTTTCGAGAGCGCTACATCAAAGCTGGCAGCATGAGTAACGGCGATGACTTGGCCGATAGAGTCGCGATGATCGCGAAGCGAACCCTCCGCAAGGATGCTGAGAAATACATCCACTTCACCAAGCGAAACCCACTCACGGTCGAATTCACACCGAGTGAGGACGAACGAAGACTCTATAGCTTGGTAAATGAGTACTTGCAACGGGATGCGCTGTTTGCTTTTAGCGGCAGCCAGCGTCACCTCGCCGCACTGATAATCCGCAAGCGTCTTGGATCATCAACATACGCAGTTTCGAGCACTTTGGAGCGCATCTCTAACCGCCTAGAGGCGGAGGCTCTTGAGGGTGTAACTCGAACTAACTCGGGAAAGCTAATTACTGCGGACTTTGAGGCCGAGGACCTAACGGACGAAGAGTTAGAAGAAGCTGAAGTTCTAGAGTTCCGTCCTGGCAGCGCAGAAACAGCACAAACAAAATCAGCCCGCACTGCGCTGATGCTTGCAGAGGTGGCCGAACTTCGTGAGTACTCCGCACTTGCCCGATCAATCACCGTGAATCAAAAAGCGGTAAAGCTCTCTGAGGCGCTTGATAAGGGGTTTGCTCGTCTAAATGAACTAGGTGCTCCCGAAAAAGCAATAATCTTTACTGATTCGACCAAGACCCAGGAGTACATCGCTAGGTCCTTGAAGGAAGATGGCAAAGGCGAAGGGATTGTTCTATTTAACGGTTCGAACGCCGGCCCAGAGCAGACGGCGATATACAGGGCTTGGTTAGAACAGAACAAAGGAAGTGACCTGGTCACGGGAATTCCGTCGTCAGACAGGCGAAAAGCACTTGTTGACTACTTCCGCGATACCGGCAAGATCATGATCGCAACTGAGGCAGCTGCCGAAGGAATCAACCTGCAGTTTTGTTCAATGCTCGTTAACTACGATCTGCCATGGAATCCACAGCGCGTGGAACAACGTATCGGCCGTATCCACCGTTATGGTCAGAAGTTTGACGTGGTCGTTGCAAACTTTTCCAACAAGGGAAACCTTGCAGAGCAAAGAATTCTGGAACTACTCTCAAACAAGTTCAAACTTTTTTCTAGCGTCTTCGGTGCTTCAGATGAAGTTCTAGGTGCCATCGAAGATGGTTTTGACTTTGAAAAGAAAATCAGTGAGATCTTGAACTCGAGTAGAACTGATGCCGAAATCGATTCAGCATTCCACGCTCTTGAGACCCTGTTCGCCACTGACATTACAAAAGAAATGGCCAGCGCAAAAGCCAAAGTCTTTGACGTTCTTGACCCGAATGTCCAGGATCGACTCAAAGCATATGATGCCCAGTCAGGCGATGTTCTAAATAAGTTTGAGCGCTTGCTCCTTGATCTCACCAAGCACGAGCTCTCAGAGGTGGCAACGTTCGAAGGCGACGGCCGCCACTTTGTTCTCAACGAGTCCCCTGTCAAGGATGCAGAACCTGGGCGCTACTTCTTCAAGAGCCAACCGCTAGACAACGCACACCAGTACAGGTATTCAAGCCCACTCGCTCAACATGTCCTGGACTCTGCAATCGCATCAGACACACCTTCCAAGGAGCTAACATTCTCACTATCCGAGTCAACTAGAGCGAGCACATCTGTGAAGGCGCTCGCGGGAGAGAGCGGAACGCTCCAAGTCGATCTAGTGACCTACTCGATGAAGGCTCGGGATGAGAACATCACTGAGTCCTACTTCCTAGCCGGGGCGCTCACCACAGGGGGCCGGTGGCTCGACTCAGAGTATGTTTCAGACATTCTTGAACTTGCTTGTGTAGGCGAAGCCGAACTGACTTCGCCTGTTGCGGTGGGTGGCTTTGCCACTCACCTGGATAAGCAGCGCGAGTCACTCGAACGAGAAGTCCAGGCACGAAACTCTAGGTATTACGACCAACAAGAAGAGCTTGTCTACCGGAACCAACAGGACCGTAAGGCTGAACACGAAGGTCAGATCCGAGAGTTTCGGGCAAAGGAAAAGGAAGCCCGAAAGGGCGCAAACTCCTCGGATGATCCAATGGGGCAGCTGAAACTTAAAAAGGAAGCCAGGCGTTGGGAACAAAAAGCTGAAGATGCCGACGATGAATTTAGAATCCTAAAGAAACAACTTCGCGAAGAAGCCGATAAATACCTTGAGCTCATTGAGCAGTCGCTGAAAGGCACCCAGCACCTCGAGAAGCTGTTCACGATCCGGTGGAGGGTCGACACATGATCTATACAGGAACGATTTCAACCAGAACTATTAACGCGATGATGGAGAACGACCAATGAACGATGATATCTACGAAACACCATCAACCACACCAAACTTCCAGACCGAGCTAGCCGCACAACTGGCCGACCTGATCCCGGAGGCCATCGCCGATGGCAAGGTGGATGTCGCCAAACTTCAGGAGCTACTTAGCAAGGATGCCGCCGACGGCAGCGAACGCTTCGGACTGTTCTGGCCGGGTAGGAAACGCGCCCTCCGTGCCGCCCAGGAGCCAACGACCGCTACCCTGCGTCCCGCCTTTGAGAACTCGGAGAACTGGGACACTACGCAGAACGTCTTCGTTGAGGGCGACAACCTCGAAGTACTCAAGATCCTGCAGAAGCATTACCACGCCAAGGTCAAGCTGATCTATATCGATCCGCCCTACAACACCGGCAAGGACTTCGTCTACCCAGACAACTTCAAGGAGGGGCTTCACACCTACCTTGAGTGGACGCGGCAGGTCAACGAGGAGGGCAAGAAGGTCTCGTCCAATTCGGAGACTGAGGGGCGTTACCACTCCAACTGGCTGAACATGATGTACCCGCGACTCAAGCTTGCACGGAACCTGTTGACCGATGACGGCGTGATATTCGTCTCTATCGACGATCACGAATACGACAATCTCAAGAAGTTACTTGACCTTGTCTTTGGTGAAGCTAACTACCTCAATACGTTCGTCTGGGTGAGCAATTTGAAGGGGAGACAGATTTCGGCCAGCGGTGCGGCCGGGACGAAGGAGTACATCCTCTGCTACGCCCGGCGCGGGGATGAGGCCGGAGAGTTCCGCGCTTCATCCACTCGCTTGAAGGCTTTGATGCCCACCATCTACAAGGGATTCAACTACGTCACACAGAGCGACGAGCGTGGCCCTTTCGTGCTGAAGAATGAGCTTTACAACACAAACTCTGCGTTCAACGAAGTCACTCGCCCCAATCTCGTGTTCGATATTTACTACGACCCGAAGACCGGGGATGTGAAGACCGCGCCGGTTTCTGATATTCACGTACATGCCGAATACATAAAGATCGCGCCAAGGCGAAACAACAACGGGACGAACAAATATCACGCATATCGGTGGAGCACGAGGAAAATCGAAGCCGAGTCCTACGATCTGGAGTTCCTCAAAACGCCAGGAGGCTGGAAGGTTTATACAAAGGTTCGTGACGTGGACTCAACCTCGCTCAAAGACGTTGTTATGGACATAACCACGAGTGAGGGCTCCGCTGATATCGAGCGAATTGGGCTCAATCCCAAGTGGTTCGATTACCCGAAACCCGTCAACTTGATCAAGCTCCTGGTTGAGGCGGGAACCGAAAAGGACTCGACCGTTCTTGACTTCTTCGCGGGCTCTGCGACGACCGCTCATGCTGTAATGCAGCTCAACGCTGACGATGGAGGTAGTCGTAGGTTCATCCAAGTTCAGCTTCCGGAGCCCCTTGACGCCAGCGCGGAGGGCCGCGAAGCAGGATTCGAGACAATCGCAGACGTGGCATTGGCACGCATCCGCGCGGCCGCGAAAAGCATCTCAGGGAAATTGAACGGTCGTCTCGATGGAGGCGAACCGGCGGACATCGGATTTCGCGCTTACAAGCTCTTCGACACCAACTTCTCGAAATGGCGTGTCGCTAGCGACATCGAAGATAACGCCCTCCAGCAGCGCTTCCTTGAGCTCCGCGATAGCAGTAGCGCCGACGATGCGACGTCCGACGACCTCCTTGTGGAGATCTTGCTCAAGCAGGGCTACTCGCTGAATGAGAAAATCGTTTCATCTGCAATCGCAGGCCTCGATGTGCGGGTAGTCGGTGACCAACTCGTGATCGCGTACCTGGACGAGCACGTCAAACCGACCCTCGACCAGCTCCGAGTCATCGTGGGTCAGGACCCGGCCCGCATTATCGTCCTCGAAGATGCCTTCCAGGGCGACGATGAACTCAAGACCAACTTGTCCCAGCTCTGTAGGAGCAAAGGCATAGAGCTCTGGACCGCATAATGTCATCGCATGAGTGTCATTTTGACGCATCTCAGCAACACCAGTTAGATACACTCACTTCTGTGTTCGGACTATTTGACGGCCAACTAAAAGACGTCTATCGACTAGTTGCGAAATTGGCGGGCGCCTGCAAGGTATCCAGAACACCCAGCAGCTGTTCACGATCCGGTGGAGGGTCGCACATAATCGATATACGAACGACCACAACTAGAACTACCAACGCAATGACGGAGAACGACCAATGAACGACGACATCTACGAAACATCTGCAACCACACCAAACTTCCAGACCGCGCTAGGCGCACAACTGGCCGACCTGATCCCGGAAGCAATTGCCGACGGCAAGGTGGATGTCGCCAAACTGCAGGAGCTGCTCAGCACGGATGCTGCCGACCCGACCGAACGATTCGGGCTGTTCTGGCCAGGCAAGAAGCGTGCCTTGCGCGCCTCTCAAGAGCCGACCACCGCGACGCTTAAGCCAGACTTCGAGAACAGCAAAAATTGGGACAACACCAAAAACGTCTTCATCGAGGGAGACAACCTCGAAGTTCTAAAGATCTTACAGAAGCACTACCACGCGAAGATCAAGATGATCTACATAGATCCGCCGTACAACACGGGCAAGGACTTCGTCTACCCCGATAATTTTAGGGAGGGCCTCGACACCTATCTTGAGTGGACACGTCAGGTCAACGAGGAGGGCAAGAAGGTCTCAACCAACGCCGACACCGAGGGTCGCTACCACTCGAACTGGCTCAATATGATGTATCCGCGACTCAAGCTCGCACGGAATCTTTTGATGGCAGACGGCGCCATTTTCATCTCCATCGATGATTCGGAACTTGACAATCTAAAACGCATGGCCAATGAGGTGTTTGGCGAGAACAATTTCGTGGGAACGATGATCTGGGCTGCTGGTCGCAAAAACGACTCAAAGTACATCTCTTCCTCTCACGAATACATCCTCTGCTTCGCTCGAAACCTGGGCTATCTAAAGGAGAGCGGCGTCGATTGGAAGGTCCGTAAAAAAGGACTCGATGTCATCTACAAGGAAGCCGAACATCAGGTTCGGATCCACTCTGGAGATCTTGAGGCCGCTTCCGCAGGCTTGAAAACGTGGTTTAGGACACTGCCAGACAACGATGAAGCTAAACGCAATAGCCATTACTCGCGTATAGATCCACGCGGGGTCTACTTTGCGGACAACATCTCATGGCCCGGGGGAGGTGGACCAAAGTACGAGGTTCTGCATCCTCTTACTGGGAGACCGGTACGCATTCCGTCGCGAGGATGGCTTTTTCAGCCGGACACGATGAAAAAGCACATCGATGCTGACCAGGTGCTATTTGGTGCTGATGAAAACGCGGTTCCAACATTCAAACGCTATTTGAAGGACACGGAGTACGAAGCGCCTTATAGCGTGTTTTATCAGGACGGTCGTGCGGCGACGAAGCGTCTAAGAACCCTGATGGGTGAGAAAGTATTTGACTATCCAAAGGATGAGTTGGTTCTTCAGTCTCTCGCAGAAATGGTGACTTCAGATGAAGACATCGTGCTGGACTTCTTCGCCGGATCTGGCACTACTGCTCACGCGGTGATGGCATTGAACGCCGATGACGGTTGTTCGCGTCGCTTCATTCAGGTTCAGCTCCCGGAACCGACTCCAGGTGACTCGGACGCACGCAAGGCTGGCTTCAAGACGATCGCTGACATTTCTCGCCGCCGCATATCGCTCGCTGCACAGGAGATTGCGCAGGCTCAGGCCACGCAGCTCTCGACTCGCGAAGTACCACTCGATCTCGGCTTCCGTGCCTACAAGCTCGGCGATACCAACTTCTCGAAGTGGCGAGTAACTAGCGACGTCGAGGCGGACGCCTTGCAGCATCGGCTGCTTGGCCTGCGTGATAGCAGTAGTGGCGACGAAGCTACGCCAGATGACCTACTCACTGAGATCCTACTCAAGCAGGGCTACTCGCTGACCGAGAAGATCTCTCCGACCGAGATCGCCGGCCTCGACCTACGTTCCGTGCGCCAGCCAGACGGTGATGTCGCTGTTCTCGCACACTTGGATGAGCACGTCAAGCCAACGCTCGAGCAGCTGCGTGCGATTGTCGATGCCGATCCTTCGCGGATCGTGATCCTGGAGGATGCGTTCCAGGGCGACGATGAGTTGAAGACCAACTTAGTGCAGTTGGCGAAGTCAAGAGACATTGAACTGTGGACAGCGTGATGAGGGGCTCAGGATTTCAGTTCGACCCGAGTCAGCCCTTTCAGCTTGATGCCATCGCCTCGGTAGTAGATCTCTTCGACGGGCAACCGAAGGATGCGGACAAGCTGGTGCTTACCCTTCGCGGTCAGGTTGAATTGAAGGACAACGATCAGGTTGCTTTCGATCTCGATCTCACCCAGGAAGTGGGAGCGGTCGGCAACAACCTTGTGCTCGACAAATTCACCGTGCTAGCTAACCTGCAGCGTGTGCAGGATCGAAACGGCTTGGAAGTTGGGGGCGATCTTCTCGGCGACGCACTCGACTTCGATGTTGAGATGGAGACCGGAACAGGCAAGACCTATGTCTACCTCCGTACCATCTTCGAGCTGGCGCAAAAATATAATTTTACAAAGTTTGTGATCCTGGTGCCTAGCGTAGCTATTCGTGAGGGCGTCACTACCAGCATTCGGCTGATGCGGCAGCACTTCAAAGACCTCTACCCGGGCTATCCATTCGATGCCTCCGTGTACAGCGGTAAGAGCGCCGAAGAGGTGCAGTCGTTCGCCACGTCAACGAACGTGCAGATCATGATTATGACAATTGACTCGATCCGTGGCAACGCGAACACTCGCATCATCCACCAGACCCGCGACAAGCTTAACGGCTTGCGTCCGATCGACTATCTTAAGGCCACGCACCCAGTGGTCATCATGGACGAGCCGCAGAACATGGAGTCGCAGCTCTCGCAGTCGGCCATCGGTGAACTCGATCCAGCATTTACCCTTCGTTACAGTGCGACGCACAAGAAGCAGCGAAACGTTGTCTACCGACTCGACCCGGTGGATGCCCATGACCTTGGCCTGGTTAAGCAGATCGTGGTGGCCGAAGTTCAGCAGCAGGGTGCCGATGCGACTCCGTATATAAAGCTGGTGGGGGTTAGGCGGGAGCCGACGTGGACTGCCCGGTTGGAACTGTCGTGTCGTAAGGCCGATGGGTCGCTGGAACGTCGAGTTGTTACCGTTAAGCCCGATCAGGAGCTGTCTGATGATCGTCTGACCAACAACCCGATCTACGGGGGTTGGCGTGTAAATGAGATGAACATTGCGCCTGCCTTCGTCAATCTGACGATGCACGGGTTTCTTTACGAAGGCGAGAGCATCGGCGGCTCCAGCGGTGCGATATTTAAGGAGATGATTCGCGAGACCGTTCGCGAGCATCTGCGTAAGGAATGGATGCTGCGCGACAAGGGCATCAAGGTGCTCAGCCTGTTCTTCGTTGACAAGGTTGCCAGCTTCCTGGGCGACGGTGCAAGCAACGACGATGCCAACGGAGACTTTGTGAAGTGGTTCGATGAAGTGTTCATCGAGGAACGTGCCAAGTCTGCCCGTTACCAGGAACTGCTGCCTCAGGCACCGAGCGAACTACGACGGGCCTACTTTTCACAGATAAAGCGTGGCAAGACTAAGAGCTTCCAGGACAGCACCGGCATCACAAAAGCCGACGACGATGCTTATGAACTTATCATGCAAGCCAAGGAACGGCTGCTCGACGAGTCCGAGCCAGTGCGTTTCATCTTCAGCCACTCCGCACTGCGCGAGGGCTGGGACAACCCGAACGTTTTCCAGATCTGTACCCTCCGTGAAATGGGTGCCGAGGTTGAGCGGCGACAGACCATCGGCCGTGGACTCCGATTGCCTGTCACCAAGACCGTCGACGGCTTTATCCGTGTGGCCGACCGTGACATCGCCACCTTGACCGTGATCGCCAATGAGTCGTACCTGGCATTCGCTAAGAGCCTGCAGAACGAGTACAAGTTGGCGGGCGTGGAGATCGGCCGAGTGCGTGTGAGCGAGTTCGCCAAGATTCCTCGCCACGCCCAAGATGGATCGGTCACCGATGAGCTATTTGGCTTCAGGCGGTCGAAGGAAGTCTTCGACCACCTGACCTTGAACGGGTTCCTGGCCCACGGTCAGGTGACGTCAAAGTACCTGCCGAACACTTTTGAGTTCTCTTTGGACCTGCCCGTGTATCTCAATGAGTACGAAGCCCAGATCATCGACCTCGTCGGCCGGACGAGCATCGAACGGCACGTCAAGCCCAAGAGCAGTCGCCACCCGCGTGTGCTCAATAAACAGCTCTACGCGACTGCAGAATTCGAGGACTTCTGGCTCGCCATAAGCAGCAAGACGACCTATCGGGTTAGTTTTAAGCGGGACGAGATCGTCGAGAACTCGCTGAAGGCAATCCAGGAGTCGCCCAAGATCGACGCACTTCGCATTCAGATCACCCGAGCCGGGTTGAAGGTCTTGCGTGGCGGCGCGAAAGGCGCAGAGCTTGGCGTCCGGTCAGCGGACCTCAAGGGCAGCTACGACCTGCCGGACATCATTACTGAACTACAGGACGCAACGTCTCTCACGCGCAGGACTATCGTGGACATTCTCATAGGTTCAGGACGTCTCGACGAATTCATAAACAACCCGAACGACTTCATTGCGATGGTCAAGCGTGCCCTGAAAACAGAACTCGCCAAGATCGTCGTCCAGGGAATTCAGTACGAGAAGATCGCCGGCTCGGTCTACGAGTTGCGTGATCTGCAGGCTGACGGTCTGGAGGAGAAGGAACGCTTCCTCGACCAGATGTATCAGGTGCAGAACCGGCAAAAGACCGACTTCGACTACGTTGTCTACGACTCGGATGTCGAGCGCCAGTTCGCCGAGAAGCTCGACACTCGCGAAGACATCAAGCTGTTCATGAAGTTGCCTGCCAAGTTCAAGATCGACACCCCCGTCGGTCCCTACAACCCAGATTGGGCGATTATCAAGCGTGAGGATGGGGAGGACCGGATCTACATGATTCGGGAGACGAAGAGCACTCTCGATGACTCGAAGTTACGCCCGAGCGAGCTTGCGAAGATCAAGGCGGCTAAGAGGCACTTCGCCGCCATCGGCATCGAAGACTACGGTCGCTCCGTTCCAGAGAAGTGGAATCTCTAGTGCATATCGCGGCCGTCACTATTGGACATTATCGACCTGAAGGATGTCACGATTCAGGTTGATAGCTGCGGTGCGTTCATCAGAAACAATTGTCGGTTGCTGCGCGCCCTTTGGGCTGAGAAAACGTCGTGAGCAAGCCGCTCGAGTTGTTGAGCATTCTCAACCTTTATGCATGCATGGAATCTTAGTGGAAGCGGAAGACTAGTTGGATCCAACTGCTTCATCCGGGTTTCGACGTCGTCCGCCGCTTTGAAGCGTATTTTGATGTAGTCGGGCATGGCATCATTCGTGAGAACATAAATTTTTCCTGGCGTTTGGCTAGGTTGCTTTCAACAGTTTCAGTTTGTGAAAATTCATTGCGCTTTAGTGGAGCAAGCCTCCAACAACTCCACTGAGACACCCTGTCGCAGTTCGGAACGACAGTTGAAAGTTACAGTCGCCACTTCTCGAAAAGGCACAGGCGTCCAGGGGTCTAAATCTCCTTTGGATTGATGGCGTGAGGGATTCAGTACCATCGCTTGCTACCTATGGTGGGCTTGTAGATGAACCGAATAATTAGCAAGATGGCGACCAGAATCGTAATCACATACACAGAGATGATCAGTGCGCCTATCAAGACCACTGAAATGATTAGAAACTTTGCCGCAAACCACAGAAAATCAAGCCACAGTGGCATTGGTTTAGGTTGCTGCCCCGAGGATTCAGGTGAGTTGTCATTATTGGTCAAATTTGCCCCTAATTTCTTTTGTCCTACACATAAACCTCATAGCAGTTGGTGACACTGTCACAGGGGGCTAGAAGTAAAAAGCTCTAGTACTCGGTCGCACAGGGCCTGATTAATGTCGATTCGATAGCAGCCAAGCCCCCACCAAATAAAGCTCCCAGTAAACGGTCGGCGTTGTCGGTTAGGCTAAATGGAGAGCGAGAGGGACCGAAGTGACATTAATCTGGCTGGGAGTTATCGCAGCACTGGTAGTCATCGAGCTAGTTACCTACGGCTTATATTTTGCGGCTCTTGCTGCAGCGGCACTAGTTCCGCTGGTGCTTTCTCTTCTTGGTCTCGATATCTGGGTTCAGGCGCTTGGCTTTCTAGCCGCCGCCGTTGTCGCACTGGTATTTGTTAGACCGGTAATCACAAAGCTGCAGGGCGAGAAGCCAGAAACAATGACGAACGCAGCCGCAATGGTTGGCAAACATGCGTTTGTCCTCGAAGAAGTGAGCCAAATCGCCGGTTACGTGAAAATCCAGGGAGAAACCTGGGGCGCAAGGACTGGTTCAGGCACCAAAGAGGTTGGATCCAAAGTAGTCATCGAAAAAATCGATGGCGTGACGTTGATAGTGAGTTGAAATGATAGACATTCTAAATTCCTTTGATTTTGGGAGCTTGGTAACCGCAGTTGTGCTGATTGTTATCGCACTGCTCTTGATCCGATCGATTCGAATCATTCCCCAGGCAACTGCCGGGGTTGTTGAGCGCCTAGGCCGCTTCCATAAAGTCCTAAATGCCGGTGTGAACCTGGTCTTTCCTTTTATCGACGTGATTAGAAGAACAATCGACCTGCGCGAACAAGTCGTTGATTTCCGGCCGCAGTCGGTTATTACCGAAGACAACCTTGTTGTTTCCATAGACACCGTCATCTACTACCAGGTGACCGATTCAAAGTCCGCCACCTACGAGATCAACAACTTTGTTCTCGGTATCGAACAGCTGACTGTCACAACGCTGCGTAACGTAGTCGGAAGCCTTGATTTAGAAAAGGCCCTGACATCCAGAGACACTATTAATAAAGCCCTAAGAAGCGTTCTGGACGAAGCCACTGGTAAATGGGGAGTCCGCGTGAACCGTGTCGAAATCAGGGATATCGTTCCACCGGAGTCAGTTCGTGACTCCATGGAGAAGCAGATGAAGGCAGAGCGAGAAAAGCGTGCCTCAATTTTGCTTGCCGAAGGAACTAAGCAAGCATCAATTTTGACCGCTGAGGGAAATAAGCAGGCGGACATCTTGCGCGCTGAAGGTAGCGCCAAGGCAATGGTTCTAAACGCCCGTGCCGACGCCGAATCTCAGGCATTGGTTGCTGACGGTGAAGCCAAAGCAATTCAAAAGGTCTTTGATGCTCTAGCGGAGGCGTCAGTCACTGACCAGGCTCTTGCCTATAAATACATTGACCAACTCAAGGAGTTGGCACAGGGCGATTCCAATAAGGTCTGGTTTATCCCAACTGAGCTTTCTGCAGCAGCAGCAAGCTTGGCAAGGGCGTTCGGGCCAAAAGCGTAATCGTCAATTTCTTGCTGCAGGCAACGAAACTGGTAATCGAGGGCCTTCGGGACTCGGTTCGACGAGCCAAGCATTTTGGTTTGTTTAGATCTCCTAAAAACCTAATTCAAGCAAAAGCCGAACTGCAAAAAGACATTCACCTGATTGAGCGCGCTCTGGCGCTGCCGCAACCCAGGAGGCCTTTTGGTAATGCTCCGGTAAGGCGCGTTGAGGACATAATCGCAAACTACGGGGATCAGCTAGGAAAGAACCTTTTGTCCCAGGCTAAAACTGTCTTAGACAACCGGAATTCTTGGAACGACAAGGGACTAAGGCCAAAGCAAATAACTTTGCCAGCGGCAACTGGAGTTGAAAAGTTTCTTGTTTCTAGAAGCTCAGTCCGAGCCTTCGGGTCTGATAAGCAGATAAGCGATGTTGAGCTGGAGCGGGTAATTTCACTTGCTGTTCAAGCTCCTAGTGTTTCAAACACTCAGAGCTGGAGCGTTAGGGCCTATCGAGATGCCCAAGACATAAGTGACATTTTGAAGCTTCAGAATGGAAACGTTGGTAACTCACCTATTCCGGTGTTGCTTGTAATCACGGTGGACATAAGAAACTTCACCGGGTCCAATGAGAGAAACCAGATGTGGATTGAGGGTGGCATTTTCTTGCAGCAGCTACTGCTATCAATTCATGCCTTAGGTTGGGCTAGCTGTCCAATGAACTTCTCTTCCACCAACAGCCAAGCCAATAAGCTTCGCGAGCTTGCAGACATCGCAGACTACGAAGAGATCGTTTGCTTTGTATCAGTCGGCGAGGAAGACCGGAACATCATCCCGGCACCATCTATTAGGAAACCAGTTCAAGACGTTCTTCGAATTGAGAGGCTTAGGAACTAGTTAGTTCGCCAAGGACCTGTCGAAAAACTCGGCTAACACGTTGGCATAGCGATCGGTCTCGGTGAGCATGCCCTCGGTGTGATCGGCGTTTGCAAAGCCTTCTAATTCAATGTCAGCGCCTACCGATTTTGCGTAGTCATAAAAGTCCACCGAGCTTTGGTAAGGAAGTCTTTGGTCAATTTCGCCGTGCAGGATGAGCATTGGCCTAGTTCCTGCCGAATCGATACCTTCTTGAGCTGAAGTTTCTGAAAGGTTAGTGCCGTGGAAAACCCGTGCGGAAATGAGTGCAAACTGCCACAGGAACCCAGGGAAACCCTGGAATTCAACCTCCTGAGTGGCAGCGGCATTGAAATCAAAGATCGTGCCCTCCATCGCGAAGGCTGAAACATTATTTGATTTCGCTGGAACCAGCGAGGTGGCGATCGCTCCCCCAGAAACACCAAACATACCTATGTTCGCGGCCGACAGGCCTTTATTGGCGATCAGCCAATCGGCGACCACTGCAAAGTCGCTGGATTCTTCTTGGCCTGCTGAGTGACGACCATCTACGCAGGTGGATTCGCCAGCATCTCTTTGATCAACCAGCAGCACGTTGAAGCCGTTTTTCACAAGCATTGCAGTTGGCAACAATGTGTTGAAGTCTTGTTTAGAAGTGCCGATTCCGTGGGTGACCATGACGGTCTTATTTGAATCGGGGTTCTTGGCATCGATCCACCAGGCGGCTAGCTCGACTTCGTCGGGAACCGGAATTCTTACCGAGTCATACGGGTAATCCTGTAGCCACCAATTGCTTAGGTCATAGCCGACCCACTTTTCCCAACCTGGTCCTGGGTAGGGGCCTTCGCCAGAAGGAGCAGTGAAGAACTGCTCTGGAAAGTTGTTTACATCGTCCGCGTTGACGGCGCAGGCAACTTCAGTACCGGACGTATATACATAGTCGCCAACAGCCAGAGCACCGACGCCTGTTACAACAAGTAAAGAGGCTGCGGTGAAGCCAAGAACACGTTTTACTCGCATTGGTCGAGATTATCAGAGGAGTCAAGTGCGTCATTGCTTGCAGATTCGCTATTTTTGTGTTTTTAGTGTTCTGTGTCTCAGAACAGCAACGAGTTCTGTAGCATGAGAGACACGAAGAGCACCGAGAGGTCTAATTTTGACTGTTCCAGAAGAAGCGCAGCACTGGCGTCGTTCTGGCGAAAACCTTAGGGTTGCCAGAGAGGCATCGGGCGTTAGTGTTCGGGAGCTCTCCAGAAGAATTGAAGTTTCGGCGTCGCACGTTTCTCAGGTTGAGAGAGGCTTAGCCTCCTTCAGTGTTCCAACTCTCTATCGGGTCGCCCAGGAGCTCGGCATTTCAATAGACAGCCTGTTTGAAGACCCGAGCAAACCAAAGGCTTCGGTCGACTTCAAGGAAGAACAACGCGCGGCAGCTGGAGAGGTTTCTCTTGAGGAAGCCGGCGTCATTCAGCGCGTGGAATCAAGGCCAAAGCTTGATCTGACAACCGGCCTGACCTGGGAGCGGCTAACCGGCAGGGTCGAAACAAATGCAGAATTCATTGAGGTTGTCTACGAGCCTTCTGTTCACAAATCCAACCCTCCAAGCGAGGTTGTTAGGCACGTTGGCAGGGAGTACGGAATCGTCATTTCCGGTGAGCTGACTATCCAAGTCGGTCTGAGTATTTCGGTGCTAACCGAAGGCGATTCAGTTGCTTTTGATTGCAGCATCCCGCATCGTTTTTGGAACGCAACCGATAAGCAAGTAAGAGCGATCTGGTTCATTTCCGAACAGGGTGGCGCTTCGAATCCGAGTGCAGCCGAAGCAATGGAAGCGCGACACATTTACTAACCCTTTGGCCTTTGCTTAAAAGCGCCTAAGTCCCTAGTGTTCTCCCAGAGATAACAATTCAGTCACATAATGGTCTCCATTTAACATTGTGTTCTCTCCTTGTTTACACTTGTGAACAAGTTCGAACACCCGGAAAAAGGCAAAGGAGCCGAATCTATGACTTCACCTGTCATTGAGGCGAGAAACATCGTCAAGAGTTTTGGGGGAGTAAGGGCGGTTGACGATGTATCAGTCAGCGTCATGCCAGGGGAAATTCACGCAGTAATCGGAGAGAACGGCGCTGGAAAGTCAACGCTGATGCGAATCCTTGCCGGCGTTGAGACACCAGACAGCGGCTCAGTCCGCATTGACGGTAAAGAAATTGAGAACAGTGCCAAGGCGTCTATTGATGCCGGTATTTCACTTGTTCACCAGGAGCTAAGCCTTATTCCAGAAATGACCGTTGCCGAAAACATCATGCTCGGCGCGTTCCCCACCAACGGTGGTTGGACCAAGACCAAAGAGATGAAAAAGATTGCCGCTGACACCTTGAAGGAAATCGGTGTCGAGGTTGATCTAGATGAGCGCATCTCAAGGCTTTCAGTAGCACTTCGTCAGTTTGTGGAGATAGCACGAGCGGTTGCAAGAAAGCCAAAGGTTCTGATTCTTGATGAGCCAACCGCAACCTTGACTCCCGCCGAAACCGATTACCTATTGAGCATGCTTCAGCGCCTAGCTTCCCAGGGCCTAGCAATCATCTACATCTCTCACCGCATCCCCGAGGTCTTCAAGATCTGTAACAAGGTGACAATTCTTCGAGATGGAAAGTTAGTAACGAACGATTCAATCGGAGATCTCACCCCAGACAAAGTTATTGACCAGATGGTTGGACGTGAACTGCATTTAGACCTAACACAGCGCAGGCCAGCACGAGAGTTGGGCGAGCTAGTCCTGAGCGCCAAGGGCATCAAGGCTCCAAAGGTAAACGGCATTGACTTAGAAGTAAGCAAGGGTCAGATTGTTGGCTTAGGCGGACTTGTTGGAGCAGGAAGAACAGAGCTACTTAGAGCCATCATCGGAGCGGACCCAAGAAGTGCGGGTCGCGTGACCATTACCTCAAATGGTAAAAAGCGCGTTATCACGGGTTACCTATCCGCGATCAAGGCTGGAGTGGCCTATGTTCCTGAAGAGCGCAGGACTGACGGTCTCGCGCTAACCATGACCGTTGCCGAAAACATATTCCTTCCAAACCGCAAAGAGGTATCGCCAACCGGTGTTATGCCCAAGGGCAAGATTGCTGCTTTTGCCAAGGATCTTTCGGAAAAGGTAAATCTTCGACCTCCAGAGGTAACCCGCGAAGCCGGACAGTACTCAGGTGGAAACCAGCAGAAGATTGTTATTGCTAAGTGGCTCGGACGTAAGCCTTCGTTCATCGTTCTGGACGAGCCAACAAGAGGTGTTGATGTTGGTGCCAAGGCCGAGATTCACAAACTGGTCAAGGAACTTGCTGACGAGGGCGCTGCGGTTCTTGTAATCAGCTCCGATCTTCCAGAGCTCTTAGAGCTTTCAGATCTTATTCACGTTGTTCGAGACGGCAAGATTGCCGGGACCCTAACCGGGGCCGAAGCTACCGAAAAGTCAGTTATGTCACTGGCTGCAGGCGAGAAGTTGGTGGGCGCATAATGGCAAAAGAAACTTTCACAGAATCAATGACTGTTGCTAAGGAGCCGCAGGATTCCAAGATCACGAAGCCGAAGACCTCATTTATTGGCTTTATCGCCGACAAGGGCATCTTCGTCTTCACCGGTATTTTGGTTTTGATAGCCGTGCTGTTCGTAGATGGCTTTGCATCGTTGCAAAACGTCACGGACGTTTTTCACCGGGCAGCTCCCATCGGGATCGTTGCTTTGGGCATGACCTTTGTGGTTATCACGGGTAACTACCTGGATCTCTCAGTTGTTGCCCAAGCAGCAGCAGCCGGAGTGATATTGATTGCAGTCAGCAATGCCTACAACTTGATTATCGCTTTCGCAGTGGCATTCGTAGTTGCGATCATCTTCGCGCTTGTAAATGGAATCGCAGTCGGTTATTTCAAGGCAAACGCTGTGATCGTCACGCTCGCGACCACCTATATCGGCTTAGGTCTCTTGCGGTTACTTTCTGGCGGAAGCCAGGTATTTGGTCCAGCAGATGGACCGATCGCAACCTTCGGAACCAGTAAGCTCGGCCCTTTCCCTTACTCAGCTGTTGTTCTAGTAGTAGTCACATTGATACTGACCTTCGTGCTAACCCGAACGAACTTCGGTTTTCTGATTCGATCGTTCGGCGTAAACATTAGCGCAACCAGGCTGGCGGGAACCAACACTGGCTTGATAGTTATCGGGGCCTTCATGGTCACTTCAATGGCTGCCATGTTCGCTGGTTTTGTTCTTGCTGCGTTCTCAAATACTGCCGTCTCAAACATGGCAACGGGCTTTGACTTCCAAGCGCTTGCGGCAATCATCGTTGGTGGAACCAGCGTATTTGGCGGCAAGGGAAGCGTTCCTAGAACACTGCTGGGTGTTGTGTTCGTGAGCATCCTGTCTAATGTCTTGGTGCTAGTTCAGGTTAGTTATGGGTTCCAGCAGGTAGCGATTGGGTCCTTGATTGTGCTCGCAGTCACTGTGGACGCACTCGGCAGAAGGGTGTCCAAGAAATGACCAATCAAACCGTAATTAAGGTCGGCTCAACGGCCACAGGCTTCTGGGGCAAGTTCAGAAGTGTGTTGGCCAGGCGCACTGAAGGCCGCGCGGTCGTATTGTTTGCGATTATCGCGACGTTCGTTACCGTCTCCCAGCCTCTAGTTTTCACCGCATACCAGGTAACACTTGGAAGAATCGCACTTATCGGCCTTGTGGCTCTGGGTCTAACAGCTGTGATTCTGATGGGCGAACTGGACCTTAGCGTTGCTAGCACTCTGGCTGTTTCCGGTGTAATTGCCGTCACGGTGGCAAACCAGACCAACATGGCAATTGGAGTTCTGGCTGCACTGGCCGCCGGAGTCGTCGTTTCGCTCATCAATGCTTTCTTCGTAGCGATTGTTGGAATCAATTCATTCATTGCGACCCTTGGAATGCTTTTCGCGCTCCGAGGAATGGCTTTTGTTATTTCTGATGAGGCGCCCGTGAAGCTTCAGAACACCGACTTGGGAATCGCCTTCGGTCAGCCGCTTCTTGGACCTCTGACTCCTCGAATCCTGATCTTCTTCCTGATTTTCATTGCAATCCAGATTTTTGTTTCTCGCGTCAAGGCAGGTCGAGAGTTCTTGGCTGTGGGTGGTAACCGACAGGCTGCCTACGATGCTGGAATCCCAGTCAAGCGAAGAATCTTCACCGGTTTCATTATTTCCGGGGTCGTAGCTGCAATCGCTGGAATCATCAACGCTGTTGAGCGAACCAGTGCCGATCCAACCTCAGGCTCCACCGTTTTGCTTGCCAGCTTCGCTGCGGCAATCATCGGGGGTAATTACCTGAAGGGTGGAAAGGGTTCGATTATTGGAACCTTAATTGGTGCTGCGTCACTTGGAATGCTCCAGGTTGCGCTGACTATCTCCGGTGTTCAGATTCCGATTCAGGAGATCTTCATCGGTGGCATCTTGCTCATTGCTGTCATCACTGACCCGAGCAGCCTGCGAGCTGTCTGGGGCTCGCTAAGCACCACGTTCCAAGGGATAAAGAATTCTCTAGCCAAATAGGCCAGAGAAAAAAGATCGGCGCCGTCGATCGTGAAATTAAGTGAAGGAAGAGGCAACTATGAGAAAATCTCGTCTAGTACTCGCTCCAGCAGTGATGCTGGCCGCGGCCGCTTTGGTTCTATCTGGCTGCGCAGCAGCTGAAGAAGAGACAACCACAGACGCAGGTAGCACAACCGATTCAACCGAAGAAGTAGCGGAGACCTACGAGGTTTACGCATTGCTTCCTCAGGGTTCAGACCAGGCATACGGTACCTTCTACGTTCCAGCAATGGAAGCAGCAGCAGCCGAGCTAGGTATTAACCTGACCATCACCAACTCACAGTACGACGGTGACAAGCAAGCTTCTGAGTGTGAAATTGCCGTTGCAGCAAAGCCAGACGGAATTATCCTTTGGCCAGCTGTTGGTGACTCTGTTCGTCCATGTCTAGAGGCAGCTGCAGCTGCAGGTATTCCTGTAACCGTAACCAACTCTGACCTATTCGACGCTGACAAGGCTCTATCATTCGGTTACTCAGGACCAGACACTTATGGCCAGGGCGTATCTTCAGCCGAGATCATGTGTGAGCTTGTTGGAGACACCCCAGTAAACATCATTCAGCTAAACGGTGCACCTGGTAACGCAACTGCTATCGACCGCGACAATGGTTTCACTGACACCGTTGCAGCTAACTGCCCTAACGTAACCATCTTGCAGGAAGAGTCAACTGACTGGACCAAGGCTACTGCTCAGCAGGTTGCCTCAGAGATGATCACTGCTCAGGGTATCGACAACATCGGCGGCATCTATGCAGCTGACGACTCAATCGCAGCTGGTGCAATCGCAGCTCTAGAGGCACGTGGCGTAGTCGCAGCTGACTACTTCATCACCTCAATCGGTAACACCTTCCTAGGTAACCCACTTGTTATTGCAGGCAGCCTAGACGGAACCGTATTCCAGTCATCCTCATGGGATGGCGACAACGCGACTCGTTTGATGTATGCAGTACTAACCGGCGAGATTGCTGCTGGAGAGCGTGAAGTTAGATTCATGCCTTCTGTAAAGGTAACCGCTGGCAACGCATCTGACGCTGACGTAGCGCCAGAGTGGTAAACACTAGCCACAAATAGTTTCAAAAACTAAGTAGTTGCAAACCCAAACCGGGCGGGGTCTTGAAAAAGACCTCACCCGGTAAGGGTGCAGCAACAAAAGCAACGCAAATAGGCAGCAAAGCACCAACGAGTTTCTATCCCGTTTTTCAAAATCAGTATTTTTAATTGGAGATTTACATGAGTGACACCGCGTTCGAGCCAAAACCTTTGGTTCCTGCACTCGACTTTGATAACCGCATGATCCCGGCTCACGGAACGACTTCGGTCGATTTTGAAGAACGGGTTGATTACAAGCGCCTCCGCGCCTACCGCTTGGCCCGCGCGATGAAGTCCCTCGAGGGAACCGAGTGCGGCGCGTTTTTGCTTTTTGACTTTTACAACATTCGCTACACAACCCAGACTTGGGTTGGCGGAGCTCTTGGCGACAAAATGTCTCGCTACGCTCTCCTCACACGCGACGGCAAGCCGCACATCTGGGACTTTGGTTCTGCGGCCAAGCACCACCAACTTTTTGCACCCTGGATAGAGCCAGGTCACTCCCACGCCGGAATGCTTGGACTCAGAGGTGCCATCCACCCAGAGGTTGGACTAATGAAGGACGCCGTCAAGACCATCAAGGGCATGCTTGCTGATGCTGGTGTTGACCACCTTCCAGTTGGCGTTGACATCGTTGAGCCAGCATTCTTGTTTGAAATGCAGGCCCAGGGATTGCTGGTTATTGACATTCAGCAGGACATGCTTGACGCGCGATCAATCAAAAATGTTGACGAGATCATGCTTCTGTCTCAGGCCGCTGCAATGGTCGACGGTGTTTACCAGGACATCACCGATGCGCTTAGGCCAGGCATCAAGGAAAATGAAATCGTTGCTCTCGCTTCCAAGAAGCTATTCGAACTTGGTTCAGAGCAGGTTGAGGCAATTAATGCGGTCTCTGGAGAGCGTTGTAATCCTCACCCACACAACTTCACCGATCGCATCATTCGCCCAGGCGACCAGGCGTTTTTCGACATCATTCACTCCTACCAGGGCTACCGCACCTGTTACTACCGCACCTTCTCGGTCGGTCGCTCCACTCCTGCGCAGCATGATGCCTACGCCAAGGCCAGAGAATGGATGGATGCTGCAATCGACAAGGTTGCCGACGGTGTCGGAACCGACGAGGTTGCCAAGCTATGGCCAAAGGCCACCGACATTGGCTTTGCCAATGAGATGGATGCTTTCGGTTTGCAGTTTGGTCACGGACTTGGTCTTGGATTGCATGAGCGCCCGATTATCTCGCGTCTAAACAGCTTGAGCCACCCGGTTGAAATAAAGGCCGGTATGGTTTTCGCTCTTGAAACTTACTGCCCATCACCAGATGGCATTTCGGCAGCCAGAATCGAAGAAGAAGTCGTTATTACCAACAATGGAGCTCAGGTTATAACCAAGTTCCCAGCTGAAAAGCTGTTTGTTACCAACCCTTACTAGTCCTAGCTGTTGGTTCTTAGAGTTATTTGCGCCATCGCGGCCCAGTCTTGATCCGCTAAGGCTGGGTCTGCAATTGCTGCGTTCATTATCTCCATCAAGACGCTAGCTGTTGGCATTTCTAGTTGAGACTCCGCCGCGCTGTCCATGGCCAATTGAAGGTCTTTTCTACCGAGCTCCATTGAGAACATGACCGGCTGATACTCCCGATCTGCAATCTGTGCTCCATAGCCTTTGTAGACGACTGATGAAAAGAGTGTTGAGGTTAGTAGCTCCACGAAGGCTTTGCCTGAAACGCCATTTCTTTCCACGAGAGCCACCGACTCGGCAATAGCTTGAATGGCGTGCAGGATGTTGTAGTTAACGGCAATTTTCACAAGATTGGCTGTGGCCGGATGATTGGAAATATTCCATATTTTGGACCCCATCGCCTCCAGTAACGGCAGCGCCTGTGTGATGGCGGATTCATCACCGCCGGTGAGGATGTTAAGTTCTCCGGCTTCGGCTACATTCGGCCTGCCGAGGACAGGGGCTGAAACATACTTTGCCCCGGCTTCCAGAAACCGTTGAGAAAGCTCAAGGCCCTTTGCTGGAGAGATGCTCGCCATGCCAACATGAATGGTTCCAGCGGTGAGGTTCTCGGCTGCTAAAACGGTGTCATGAACGTCGTCGTTGGCAAGCATTGAGAAGGAAATCGGTTGAGACAGGGCTTCTTTGGCAGACTCGGCAGCGTCACCGCCGGCAGCGACAAGTTTCAGAAGGGGTGACTGGGAGCGGTTCCACCCGAGAACTGGGTGACCTGCCATGACCAAATTACTGGCCATTGCGAGCCCCATAGTTCCAAGGCCAAGAAACCCGACCCGCGGCAAGCGGCTAAGCCTTCCAGACAGTTTTTAGATTGCAGAACTCTTTGATGCCGGCATCGGACAACTCGCGCCCAAAGCCTGAGTCCTTGATTCCACCAAACGCTAGCTCCGGATAAGAAATCGTCATGCCGTTTACGAAGACAGCACCTGCCTGAAGGTGCTGAACAAAGTAGTCCTGCTCGGCAGTGTCCTGGCTCCAAATAGCGGAGGAAAGACCAAAGGTTGTTTGGTTGGCGATTTTGATCGCCTCTTCCTTGTTGGCGACTTTGTAGATGCTGGCAACCGGGCCAAAAGCCTCTTCCATGACAAGCCTCATGTCATCAGTTAGACCATCAATAACGGTTGCTGGATAGAAGAAGCCCGGTCCCTCTGGAGTTTCGCCACCGCAAAGAATGTTTGCCCCTTTGGCCTTGGCGTCTTCGACTAGCTCAATAATGTCGCGCTTTCCGTTGGCTGTTGCCAGCGGTCCTAGCTGGACTGTCTCGTCCATTGGGTCGCCCATCTTCAGCGCGCTCATCTTTGATACAAAACTTTCCACGAACTGGTCGTACACGTCCGCAAAGACCAGGAAGCGCTTTCCTGCGATACAGGATTGGCCGTTGTTGTTGATTCTGGCGGCTACGGCGGTTGTGGCAGCAGCTTCGATGTCCGCATTTGTCGTTACAACAAAAGCATCAGAGCCACCAAGCTCCATAACCGAGGGCTTGATCTGTCGTCCTGCGCGCTCAGCAACTGCACGCCCGGCGGGCTCGGAACCGGTGAGGGTAACGGCCTTTATGCGCCAGTCGTCAATCACGCTTGCAACGCTGGATGCCGAGATCATAAGGGTTATGAAGGAGCCCTCAGGGAAGCCTGCGCGGGTGAAGATGTCATTCAAGTAAAGGGCAGACTGCGGAACGTTTGAAGCATGCTTCAACACTCCAGAGTTTCCAGCCATTAGTGCTGGACCTGCAAACCTAATTACCTGCCAAAGCGGGTAGTTCCAGGGCATAACGGCCAACACGACACCTAGCGGCTGCCAAATGGCCATCGCTTGGCTGGCGTTAACCGTCGATGGGTCCGCTAGCACCTGCGGTGCTAGAAACTCCTCTGCCTTTTCAGCATAGAAGCGCATGCTCTTGGCGCACTTGAGAACTTCTCCTCGGGACTGCGCAATTGGCTTACCCATTTCACGGGTAAGCATGATTGCTGTCTGCTCTACTTCGCTTTCAATCAAGTCAGCGGCTTTGATCATCAAGGCAGCGCGCTCGGCATAGCTCATGGTTCGAAGAGTCTCGTGGGCGGTCTGCGCCAGGGCAATGCGGGTCTCTACCTCGGCCGGTGTGTGAAGGTCTACTTCAAATTCAGTTTCGCCGGTCGTCGGGTTGATGGTTGCCATTGCCATTGGGGCCTCATTCTGGGTAGAGATGGTTTTTCACATGAATTTATCTGTTGCCAGTACCCAACCTACCAACTACTTACTGCAAGTTGAAATCAAGCAATTGGATACATTTTAGCTAATGCAAAGCCTAAAGTCGGCTGAATTGTAGAAAAAATGCAAGGATTGTATGCAATCGAACACTCAATCCAGGCTCATCGTTGGCGCGGATGGTCCAGAAATGGTAGACAGATGAGACTAGCAAACAAGGTAGCGATTGTGACTGGTGGCTCCAGAGGCATTGGACGTGCTACTGCAGAGCTTTTTGCTGAGCAGGGGGCAAAAGTTTATGTCCTCGACCTGAGCCTAGATGAAGCTTTTACTGACCTCGAGATCAGCTTTGTCCCCCACGACGTGACAGACGGTATTGCCTGGGAAAGCGTCGTACGCCAGATCATAGAAGAGGCCGGGCAAATAGACATTTTGTTTAATAACGCGGGCATTGTTGGGTCATACGAAGGTATTGAAACTATTGAGCTGAACGACTGGACCAAGATTTTGGACATCAACCTAAATGGTGTGTTCCTGGGAACCAGAGCGGTCTTGCCACACATGCGTGCTGCCGGCAAGGGGTCAATTGTTCACAACTCTTCTATGTGGGGAGTGGTCGGTGCAGTCGGTGTTGCGGCCTATACGGCATCCAAGGGAGCAGTTCGGGCTCTAAGCAAAAATGTCGCTCTCACCTACGCACCGGATGGTATTCGCTCTAACTCAATTCACCCAGGGATCATCGAAACCCCTCTGGTGATGGCACAGGATAAGTCGATGACCCAGGAGATTGTCGCCAAAACTCCTCTTGGTCGCCTTGGTACCGCGAGGGAAGTCGCTTTCGGGGCATTGTTTCTCGCGAGCGACGAATCCAGCTACGTAACCGGAACCGAGTTGATAATCGATGGCGGCCACACTGCTCAGTAGCTAAGGAGTAAGTAGCTAGATATCTCAGCCAACTGAAGAGGCTAAGATTCTGTCTGATAACCGAAGGAGACCAGCGTGGAGGAAAAAGACCGAGGCTCAAGCGAGAAAATCGCCAATGAGCTCCGTGCGCAAATTCTTTCCGGCGACCTACTTCCGGGGTCTCGAATCTTGCAAGAGCAATTGGCAGTCGAATTTGGTGCCAGTCGGCTACCGGTCCGAGACGCACTGCGTCGTCTGCAAGCAGACGGACTGGTAACAATCGTTGTCAACACCGGTGCCTGGGTATCTAAACTCAATAAAACCGAGTGCGAAGAGGCCTATCTCATTCGCGAGAAGCTGGAGCCGCTTCTCGGACGCAGAAGCGCAGAGCAGATGCATCCAGACACAATTGTCGAATTACAAAAACTCTTAGAGCAGATGGAATCCTGTGACGATGTCGCTCAGTTCCTCAGGCTCGACAGGGAATTTCATCTGCTTTCCTACTCGCATGGACCTGCCGGAATGATCAAAGACCTAGTGGAGCGTCTGTGGAACACCACTCAGCATTACCGTCGAGCATTCGTGAAGCTAAGCGGACTCGAAAAAGACAGTGTCACTCACTTAGAGCACCGATTAATTCTGGACACTTTGGTTCGCGGCGACTTGGATGAGCTAGAAGTAATTCTGGGCGCTCACATTCGACGCACCCGCAAGTCGCTGGTCGCACACCCTGAGATTTTTGACTAAAAATTCGAATCCGATTCCAGGCTTTTTGCAGTCCAACCGGCGACTGAAATCCTAATTTTTCCCTCATTGCATACGGTTTACTAGACTTCAACGACTGTCTCGTTTATCCGATTTTGAGAGGAAGCAATGGCTAGTACTCCGATAATTATTGCCGATACCGGCTCCCCCAGTCAGATCCACGGCGTTCACGGCGGCCGGGGCGTCCTTCGTTGGAAGCGCTTTGTCACAGGGCTGATGATGCACGCCGCCTGGGATTCCTTCGAGCACAACCGTCTTGAGCCGGGCGCAGCGGTCGGCGAGCACGTTCACTCTCGAACCGAAGAGATTTATTTCATTATTCGCGGACGCGGAATGATGAAATATAACGGTGAACACTTTGAGGTTGGTCCTGGGGATTTGATTATGACCCCGCTTCACGGCAAGCATGCAATCGAGACCATTGGCGATGAGACTTTGGAGTTCTTCGTTGTTGAGGCGCTGCCGCCGGAGATTGTGAACGCACTTCCTCAGTACAGCCCTTCCGAAGAATCGGAGCACTAGTCATGACTTATAGCCCGCGAGTAAACCTCTACGAGACCGATGTGACTAACATCACTGAAATCATGGCGGGGCCCTGGAAGGCCATAAAAGTGGTTGACGTAGCTTCTGGTGAAACCCTTGAGTTCTCAACCGACGGTGAAGAGCACGGTGTTTTTGTGATTGAAGGCTCATTTGTTGCGACCATCCCGGATGGCTCAACGTTCGAGTTCAAGAAAGACATGTCGATGACCCTGGCCAGTGGCGGGGCCGCTTCGGTTGTTGCAGGCCCAGAGGGCTTCAAGATCTGTCAGGTAACAATGAGGGTCGACTAAGAAATTACTCCGCAGGAGTCTTTGGAGACCACAGTTTCACCGGAGCAGTCGTCTCGTAGTCCTTACCGTTTGGGTAGCTGACAAGTTCGAACTGCATACCCCAGGGGGCCAAGAAATAAATCCAACGCTGACCGGCGGCAAATGCCTTGCTTGAGATCGGTTCACCCAAAACCTCAACACCATGAGACTTCAGGTGCTCAATTGCAAGATCTAGGTCGTCCACATAAAAGGCAAGGTGGTGACCACCGGCATCGCTGTTTTTAGGCTGAGGCATCGGGGTTTGATCTACCGATTGGTATTCGAAGATTTCAAAGTTGGTGCCGTGGCCTAGACGAAAGTGACGATTCTGCTTGATCACTGTTCTGGGGTCAACGTTTAGTTGTCTTTCCATCCAGTTATCATCGGACTGGAAAGGACCCAGTTTGTAGATGTAATCGCAACCGATTACCTCGACAAAAAACTTGGTTGCCTGCTCGATATCCGGCACGTTGAAACCGACGTGGTCGGTACCCCTTATTCCAGGAATTCCCTTTTTCATGACATGCCCATCTGCTAGCTATTGGATACAAACTACTGATAAAAGGCGCTTTTTGCACGCTTTTTTGGGTTAGTGGTTGTAGTAATGTATCCAATCACGCTAAATTAGTACCAATAGCCAATCAATATTCTTTACGGAGTCATCGATGACCGAACGCATTCAGCTAGATCCCCTCGAGCCATGGGTTGAGATCAAAACCACCAAGCAGGACTATCAAAACGCCGACCCCAAATTACTCGAGACCATGCTCGGTCAGCTACACCTAATCAGAGCATTCGAAGAGGCGATTCTTGACATCGCCGGTGAGGGTCTGGTCCACGGTCCCGCTCACTCGTCTGTCGGTCAAGAAGGTGGAGCAGTAGGTTCCATCGTCGGTATGCGTCCAACCGACGCCATCAATGGATCCCACCGAGGCCACCACCAATTTTTAGCTAAGGCAATTGCCTACGTAGCACCTCAACTAGATGTGACCAACCTTGTAACCAGCCAAGTCCAAGAAGTTTTGCAGAAGACCGCCGCCGAGATCCTTGGGCTCGCCCAAGGATATTGCAAGGGCCGTGGTGGCTCGATGCACCTTCAGTGGCATGAAGCCGGAGCACTGGGAACCAACGCGATTGTTGGCGGCGGTGTTCCGCTTGCAGCTGGTAACGCATGGTCACAGAAGCGAGCTGGAACAACGGATATGACAACCAGCTACTTCGGAGACGGAGCCGTAAACATCGGCAGCGTGCTTGAGAGCATGAACCTAACTGCCGCCTGGGATGTCCCACTAGTGTTTTTCATCGAGAACAACCTCTACGCGGTTTCGACCACGGTTGCCGAGGCAACCAAGGAAGATCGCCTAAGCGGTCGCGGAGTCGGTTTTGGTATTCCTAGCTGGCGCGTAGACGGAATGGACCCACTCGCCGTTTGGCACGTAATGCAAGAAGTTGAGGAGCATGTTCGTTCGGGCAAGGGCCCAGCGGTTGTTGAAGCAGAGGTCTACCGATTCTTCCACCAGAACGGAGCCTTCCCAGGAAGCGCCTTCGGATACCGCTCTAAGGAAGAAGAAGAGCACTGGAGAAGCCGTGACCCACTGGACAAGGTTGCCAACGAGATGATCGAACTCGGTTTGATCACTCAGGAGCAAGTCGCTGACACCAGGAAGCAAGCAGTTGCCGCAATGGAGCTAGTAGCACTTGAATTGCTAGAACCAGATCTTGACGGAAAGCCGGGAGCTAGAAAAATCAAGGCTAACCTTTGGCCTGACGCCGGTTTCGTTGACGTCGGACTGCGCTCGGATCTTTCAGAGCTTGCTGGAGCTAAGACTCTGGAGCAGGACTCTTACACCGGAGAAACAACCGACATTCGTTTTGTTGACGCCATGGCCAAGGGCATGGATCGTCAAATGGAACTTGATGACCGAATCATTATTTTGGGTGAGGATGTTCATCGCCTAAAGGGTGGAACCAACGGTGCGACCAAGGGCCTGCCAGATAAATATGACGGCCGAGTACTTGGAACCCCAATTAGCGAGAACGCCTTTGCGGGCCTTGGCGGCGGAATGGCCATGGACGGCAGATTTCGCCCAGTAGTTGAGTTCATGTATCCGGATTTCCTTTGGGTTGCAGCCGACCAGGTCTTCAATCAAATCGGTAAGGCCAGGCACATGTTTGGTGGTCAGAACCCAGTGCCATTGGTTCTAAGAACCAAGATTGCAATGGGCTCGGGCTATGGATCCCAGCACCTAATGGATCCAGCAGGCATTTTTGCTACCGCCCCTGGTTGGCGAGTAGTTGCAGCCAGCAACCCGTTTGACTACATCGGCCTCATGAACGCTGCGCTAAAGATGGAAGACCCAGTTTTGATGATCGAGCACGTTGATCTCTACACCCAGCGCGGTCTGATTCCAGCCGACGATCTTGACTACCACATCGAATTTGGCAAGGCACGAGTTGTTAGAGAAGGAAAAGACACCACAATTCTCAGCTACCTAAACATGGTCAACATCACCAAGGAAGCACTTGACCAGACCGGCCTAGATGGCGAACTGATCGATCTTCGCTGGCTAGATAGAGCGAGCATTGACTGGGACACCATCGGTGAGAGCATCAAGAAGACCAACAGTGTTGTCATAGTCGAGCAGGGCGTTCAAGGCACCAGCTACGGTGGGTGGCTGTCCGATGAGATACAGCGCAGGTTCTTTGACCACTTGGATCAGCCAGTTCAACGAGTTCACGGACGTGAAGCATCACCAAGCATCTCCAAGGTTCTAGAGCGAGCATCTATCGCAGGCCTTGAAGAAGTGGTGGCAGGCTTGAACCTCGTGAAGGAAGGGTTTGGCAAAAACTAATGGCCACACAAATCAAACTTCCCGAGGTTGCAGCAGGTGCAACTCACGCAGTCATCTCTAGCTGGCAGGTCGCCGTTGGCGACCAGGTTGTCGTTGGCCAGCAAATAGCCGAAATCGAAACCGATAAGGCAGTCGTAGAACTTTTGGCAGAAACCGCCGGAACTATTTTGGAGCTCATTGGCAAGCCAGGCGATGAAATGGAAGTCGGTAGCACCATTGCCATGGTTGGTGAAGCAGGCGAGACTGCTGCTCCAGAGCAAGCGACTTCGGCTGCAGAGGCACCAGTGCCAGCAGCCGCATCTCCGGTTGCTAGCCCTGTCGCTAGCCCGGTTGCGGAGCCAGTCACAACTCCAACTGGCACCGCCGCAGACGCCTCAGCAGCTGTTCCAGCTGAAACCGTTCAGGCTTCCGGGAGACAGCGCGTGTCTCCTATTGCCAGAAAACTAGCCAAGGACGCTGGCGTCGATGTGAGTCAGATCACCGGTACTGGCCCAAGTGGAAGGGTTGTCAGACGCGATGTCGAAGCGAGCGTCGCAAACGCACCTGTTGCGGTTGAGCCAATGGCTGCACCTGTTGCAGCTAACCCAGTAGCCGCACCTGTTGCAGCTAACCCAGTAGCCGCCCCTCAGGTTCCAGCTCCAGTGAGCACCAGTGCTTCTAAGGAGCTTGCGAGCCAGGAGTACTCGTCTACTTACTCAACGGTTCCTCACACTTCGATGCGTAAGGCAATCGCCAGAAGGCTTACTGAGAGCAAGAGCACTGTTCCGCACTTCTACCTAAACGCAGACTGCAAAGTGGATGAACTGCTTGCACTGCGTAAGAAGATAAACGAAAGCTCACAGGTCAAGATATCGGTCAACGACATGGTTGTTAGAGCCGTGGCTGCAGCGTTTGAGGATGTCCCAGAAGCGAATGTTGTCTGGGGACCAGACGCCATGATCAAGTACGAGTCAGTAGACATATCGATCGCAGTTTCAACCGACGGTGGTTTGCTCACTCCGGTTATCCGAGGCGTTGAAAAACGGTCACTTAGCAACATTGCCAGGACCATCACTGACTTGGCCGAAAGGTCACGAGCAGGCAAGCTACGCCAAGAAGAACTAAATGGTGGAAGCTTTGCTGTCACTAACTTGGGCATGTACGGCACCTCAAGCTTCTCGGCGATCTTGAACCCACCGCAGTCAGGTATTTTGGCCGTCGGTGCAGCTGGGCCGAAGGCCGTGGTTGTGGATGGCGAGATAACTATCGCCACCATCATGAGCGTGACGCTATCTGCTGACCACCGAGCGGTTGACGGTGCGTTGGCTGCTCAGTGGCTAGCGGCCTTCAAGGCAAGGATTGAGAATCCTCTAACAATGCTTATCTAGCGCATAAAAAATCCCCCCTAAGGCGGCTACCTTTTGGGGGGATTTTTTTATGGCTTTCTTACGACTTTCGGTTATCAAGTAATGCGAAACACCAACGGCACCGTGGTTTTTGCGACGTTGCCGTTGGTGTTAGTGCCTAGGATCTGATTGTTGGGGCTTTGACTAGATGGCTGTGTAACCACCGTCAACGACGTGCTGCGATCCGGTGATGAAGCTGGCCTTGTCCGAGAGCAAGAAGACCACGAGGTTCGCAACTTCCTCGGCTGTTCCGAGACGGCCAATGGGGTGCAGGTCCACCATGGCAGCGTGTGCTTCCTCTGAAAAACTCGATAGCAGTGGAGTGTCGATGTAGCCGGGGTGCACCGAATTGATGCGCACACCGTCAGCTGCATAGGTGAGCGCTGTTGCCTTGGTGATTCCAGAAATAGCATGCTTTGTAGCAACGTAAGGCGCCATAGTGGAAACGCCTACAAGGCCTGCCACTGATGACGCATTCACGATGGCACCGCCACCGGCCTTGATTATTTCAGGAACTTGGTACTTTAGTCCGTAGAAAACGGAATCAACGTTTACTTCCATGAGCTGCTTATAGTCGTCAATGTCTGTCTCGTGAACAGGGCCTTGTGGGCCAACAATTCCTGCGTTGTTGAACGCCAGATGAAGGGCGCCGTAGGTTTCGACAGCCTTGTCGACGGCTGCTTTTACATCTTCGGGCTTACCGACGTTGCCGGCAACCGCGGTAGCTTTTCCACCCGCAGTTACAATTTCGGTGACGACCTCTTGAGCAACCTCAAGCGTTAGGTCGTTAACTATTACATTGGCACCTTCTGCTGCCAGCCCATGGGCAACAGCCCGTCCAATACCAGATCCTCCACCGGTTACCAGTGCGGTTTTATCTGTAAATTGCTTCATCATAATGTGCTCCTTCTTTCCCATTGTGTGGTCGAGATGTGCACTTTCAGCGTATTCCAACCCAACGTGCAAAGGCCGTTCTCCCAGTCAATGCGGAGGTTGAACCCCTCCCAAAGCCCTGTTTTACGGACTTTTCCCTACCCCGGAGCCGCAGCGAGATCGTGGCTTCTCCTCCCCGGAAGAGTCGCCACAGCAGCTTCAAAACAACGGGTGAAGGCGCCAGGAAGAACTAAACGGCGGCAGCTTTGCTGTCACCAACTGGAGCATGTTCGGCAGCTCAAGCTTCTCGGCGGTGTTGAACCCACCGCAGTCGAGAATCCTCTAATAGTGTCTTTCTAGCGCAAAAAAATCCCCCCAAGGCGGCTACCTTCCGGGGGGATTTTTTTATTGTCTAAATTACTGGATTACCATTCCGCCATCGATCATTAGAAGCTGACCGGTCATGTAGTCAGACTCTGGGCTGGCTAGGAACGAAGCAGTTCCAACTACGTCCTCTGGGTAGCTGTAGCGCTTCATAAGAATCATGTTCTCAGCGATGTCATCCATTGACTGCCCTCGCTTCTCGAACTTGCCGATTTCGACTAAGTCCTTGTCTAGCTGCTCCCACATCTCGGTGCGAACAACTCCTGGGCCGTAGCCGTTGACGGTGATGTTGTGCTCAATAAGCGACTTGGCGCCGGCCTTGATTAGACCAAGAATTGCGTGCTTTGTCATTGTATAAACCGTGACGTCATCGAAAGCCTCGCGAGAAAGAATCGAGCCAACATTGAGAATCTTGTATGGATACTCGCGCTTGCCCTGATCCTTCATCTGCTGAGCAACCTTCTGCATAACGTTTAGGGATCCCCAGGTGTTGACTTTGTTCAGTAGGTCGAAGTTTTCCTTGGTGATGTCCAAGAAGAACAGTGGCTTGTTGATGCCTGCGTTGTTCAGAAGAAGGTTGATTTCGCCAAAAGTGTCAACGGTGTGCTGAACAGCTGCCTTGGCGTCTTCCTCGCTGGCAACATCAAGTTTTATGTAGGTGGCCTTGCCTCCATCGGCAATGATTTCATCGGCAACGGCCTTGATGCCCTCAATGTTTAGGTCGCCGAGGCAAACTTCCGCGCCTTGTGCTGCCCAGTGCTTGGCGATTGCGGCGCCCATTCCTTGCGCAGCTCCCGTAATAAGGGCCTTTTTACCTGCCAGTCTTGTCTTATCCATCGTTGTTCCTTCCTCATTGAAGCTCGATCATTGTGGCGTAAGAAATCTAAGTTAATTTTTACGACGTTTCGGGAATAGTGTAAACCCTTACAGAACAACAAGAGGCTCTCAGAGAACAAACTTTAGGGAATTGTTACCTGTTTTTGAAGGTCATAAATCGCGCAAAAAACCGCGGTCGATTAGGCCCGAAGTCTACTCTCGAGATTTTGCAGTTCCACCTTCAGCTCCTCCGGCATTTTGTCGCCAAAGCTCTCAAAGAAGCCCGCAATTTCAGCGGCTTCGTGGCTCCAAGTGTCCCGATCAACCGCAAGCAATTGAGCAAGCTTCTCCTCTGAGAGCCGCAGGCCTTCGGTGTTTAGCGCCTCGGCTTTTGGAACCATGCCAATTGGGGTTGCGATCGAGGAGTCTTTGCCCTCAATTTGCCCCACGACCCACTGCAGAACCCTCATGTTTTCACCAAAGCCTGGCCAAATGAACTTGCCGTTTTCATCTTTTCGGAACCAGTTCACCTGGAAGATGGTCGGTAAGTTGGCAGGATCTAGTTTTTCGGCGAAAGACAACCAGTGACCGAAGTAGTCACCCATGTTGTAGCCGCAGAAAGGCAACATGGCAAATGGGTCGCGTCGAAGGATTCCAATTGGTCCCTCGGCAGCGGCAGTTTGCTCACTGGCAATGGTTGCCCCTAGGAAGACGCCATGCTGCCAGTTCAGGGATCGAACAGCCAGCGGCACATTGGTAGCTCTTCTGCCACCGAACAAGATCGCGTCTAGTTCGACACCTTCGGGCTCTGCCCAATTGTCACTAAGGCTCGTAACCTGATCGATTGGAAGGCAGAACCTAGCATTTGGGTGAGCGGCAGCTTTTCCACTGTCCTTGTTCCAGGGGTCACCCTTCCAATCAGTCAGGTGGTCTGGGGCTTCATCGGTAAGACCCTCCCACCAAACGTCTCCGTCTTTAGTGGTGGCGACGTTGGTAAAAATAGCGCCCTCGCGCATTGAGTCAACCGCAACCTTGTTGGTGGAGATTCCAGTACCCGGCGCTACTCCAAACAAACCGTTTTCCGGGTTGATTGCGCGGATCTTTCCTCTATCGTTTGGCGCCATCCAAACAATGTCATCGCCTAGGGTCTCGACTTTCCAGCCTGGCATTTGAGACTGCAACATCGCAAGATTTGTCTTACCGCAGGCGGAAGGGAAGGCGGCCGCCACGTGGTACTTCTTTTTTTCAGGGGTGGTAATTCTGATTAGTAGCATGTGCTCTGCCAACCAACCTTCGTCGCGCGCAAGGACCGAACCAATGCGAAGCGCCATGGCCTTCTTGCCAAGCAGTGAATTGCCGCCGTACCCAGAACCGAAGGACCAAATCTCTCGGGTCTCCGGGAACTGAACTACGTAAACGTTTTCCGGGTTGCAGGGCCAGGGGGTATCGGCAACGGTGTTTCCTTGGTCATCAATCAGTGGTTGACCAACCGAATGAATCGCAGGGACCCAGTCGGCACCTGCAGCAATCCTGTCTACAATCTTGTCGCTGACACGGGTCATTATTCGCATCGATGCCACGACATAAGGGGAGTCTGTTATTTCAACTCCGTAGCGAGCAAGCGGTGAGTTGAGTGGTCCCATGGAAAACGGGATCACATACATTTTGCGACCACGCATCGAACCTGCAAATTTCTCATTGAGTTCAGCGCGCATTTTTGCCGGCTCAACCCAGTTGTTTGTTGGCCCTGCGTCCTTTTCTTCCTCAGAACAAATAAACGTTCTGGACTCGACTCTTGCAACATCGGCAGGGTCAGTACGTGCAATAAAGCTGTTTGGTCTGATCTTCTGATTTAGTTTCTCAAAGGTGCCATTTTCAACAAGCAGCGCGTTGATTTTTTGGCCTTCGGGATAAGAGCCGTCACACCAGACTATTTCGGTTGGATCGGTTAGATCGGCAACCTCAGTTACCCAACGCTTCAGTGTCGACAGTGACATAAAAAACTTTCTTGTGCTTCTACGTTTATGCTAACGCTTGCGATAAATGTGTTTGCCCGGGTCAGGGCAGCTGTTTGAGACTCGCATTTGGGTTTCGCGAGATAGAAAAAACCTTTGGGGTTAACCATTATTGTATCCAATCGGGGTCAAAGATTGCAAATATAGGCAGCAATACCAGTAAAAAGGCTTTGGTTGTATACATGAGAACCAAAGGCTGGTGAGTTGCTGGAGTGTTTTACGAGTGGATCGTTGGCGACTAAAGCGCCTTTAAACGGTCAGAAGACCCAAATTTTGATATCGTTTTGCGACAAACGCCCTGGTGGTAAATGAAGGCGCTACTTTGGCCGCGTAAATGCAGCTGGTTTTTGGTGCGCCCGCGGCTGTTGACAGGGAAAGACATTGACTGATCATTTGGCCCCCACAATCATCTTTGATAAAGGTATGACGCAAGTATGCCAGCTAAAACTTCTGAGCCAACTATTCCTCAAGGCACGTTGGTGAATTACCAAAAAGCACATCGACCTAGGTCTAGGAGGTCCTTAAAGTGACTTCAAAACCGCAACCCTTTAGACTTTGGTCCAATGAGAACTATTAGTTGTAAAGAACTCGGCGGGGCGTGCAGTCAAGCGTTTCGAGGCTCTACCTTCGAGGAAGTGGCCAGCCAGAGCCAACAGCATGGTGCTGAGATGGTCGCTTTGGCAGATCAACCGCACCTTGATGCCATGTCAGAAATGATGACCATCTTGGAATCGGGCCACGTTGAAGAGTGGATGAACGCCAAGATGGAGCTCTTTGAGCTTTTGCCCGACGATGGTGAGTAGCTAACTCGAAACTTTACCCAAACAAACCAGACATCACACCAGACCAGCCCTGACGAATATCGTCAAGCTTCAGATCTGCAATGTCTTTGATTTCTACTAATCCTGAGGTTGCATCGGTAACACCGATTCGAAGGCAAGGCACACCTCTTGCTTCACAGAGAGCTTGGAACTTTACATCGTCTTCTCTGCCAACGCTGACTAGCACCCTGGTTTGAGACTCTGAGAACAAAGCTGCTGTCTGGTCGATGTCATCGCGATCAAGAATGTCGCCGAGCCAGATTCTGGCACCGACGTTGAATCGAAGCGATGCTTCTAGTATTGCGATGCCAAGACCACCCTCGGAAAGATCGTGAGCGGATTCAATAAGGCCCTGGATACTTGCCCCATGCAAAAGGTCTGCGAGCAGTCTCTCTTTTGCCAAGTCCACCTTCGGCGGTTGCCCACCTAGGTGGTCATGAATGTCTTTAGCCCAGGCTGAGCCATCCAGCTCGTCATAAGTGGCTCCGAGAAGATAAATGTTGTTTCCATCATCTTGCCAACCGGACGGGATTCTTCTCGCGACATCGTCAATAACACCTAGGACACCGACTACCGGAGTCGGGTAGATGGCTACATCACCCGATTGGTTGTAGAAGCTGACGTTTCCACCGGTGACCGGGATGCCCAGTTCAAGACAAGCATCTGCCAGTCCGGCGGTGGCTTCTTTGAATTGCCACATCACTTCTGGGTTTTCAGGAGAGCCAAAGTTTAGGCAGTTAGTCACCGCTCTTGGCACTGCTCCGGTGACTGCAACGTTCCTATAGGCCTCAGCCAATGCGAGCCTGGCTCCCTCGTAGGGGTTCAGGTAGGCGTACTTGCCGTTGGCATCCGTTGCTAGCGCAACACCAAGGCCCGATTCCTCAGAGACTCGGATCATGCCGGAATCATCCGGCATTGAAAGCGCCGTGTTGCCGCCCACGTACTTGTCATATTGCGCCGTGATCCAGCTCTTGTCAGCCTGATTGGGGGTGGCAATTAGCTGCATGAGCTGAGTTGCCAGCTCGGCTGCGTTTTTAGCTCTTGGAAGCTTTGCCGAGCTGTTTTCATTCAGTTCGTTTTGGTAGGCAGGGTAGGCGACTGGGCGCTCATAGACCGGGCCATCGTGGGCAACGGTTCTCGGTGGGACATTGACGATTTCTTCGTGACCCCAATTAATGTATAGGCGATCTTCGTCGATGACGTCACCAAGTACTGAGTACTCAACTTCCCACTTGTTTACGATGTTCTCGAATTCTTTTAGGCGCTTTTTAGGAACCACTGCGCACATGCGCTCTTGGGACTCTGACATCAGAATCTCTTCTGGAGTAAGCGATTCGTCCCTCAGCAGCACATTCTTTAGCTGCACTCTCATGCCCTTGCCACCGTTTGAAGCAAGTTCTGACGTGGCGCAGGAAATTCCGGCACCACCCAGGTCTTGAATTCCAGCAACTACTCCCGCATGAAACAGCTCAAGGCAGCACTCAATTAGGACCTTCTCGGCAAATGGGTCGCCGACCTGAACTGCTGGCCGCTTGGTTGGGCTGGTTGACTCGAACGTTTCCGAGGCTAGAACCGAAACGCCGCCGATTCCATCGGCGCCAGTTCTTGCTCCGAAGAGAATCACTAGATCGCCTGGGTTTGAAGCCTTGGCAAGTTTTAGGTCTTCGTGCTTCATTGAGCCAATGGATAGAGCGTTCACAAGGGGATTGCCCTGGTAGACCGAGTCAAAGACTGTTTCTCCACCGATGTTTGGAAGGCCTAGGCAATTACCGTAGAAGCTAATGCCATCGACTACGCCGTGGACGACGCGCGCAGTGTCCGGGTGGTTAGGAGCACCGAAGCGAAGCTGGTCCATGATTGCAATTGGTCTCGCGCCCATTGACAATATGTCACGGACGATTCCGCCAACACCGGTTGCTGCGCCTTGGAAAGGTTCTATGAAGCTGGGGTGGTTATGGCTTTCAACCTTGAAGGTGACCGCTAGGCCTTCGCCGATGTCCACTACTCCGGCGTTCTCACCCATGCCGACCATGAGGTATTTTTTCATCTCGTCAGTTACTTTTTCACCGAATTGGCGAAGATAGATCTTTGAGGACTTGTAGCTGCAGTGCTCGGACCACATAACTGAATACATGGCAAGTTCCGAGGAGGTTGGCCGGCGGCCAAGGATATTTTTTATTTCTTGATACTCGTCTTGCTTGAGGCCAAGTTCTTGCCAGGGCTGTTCTTTATCTGGCTCGGTACTGGCATTATCTGTTGTGTCGACGCCGCTTGGCTCTAATGTTTTTGAGTTAAATAACTTCAAGAATTCACCACCATTTTTAGGACGCTTTCAAAGAACAAAAGCCCGTCTATGCCCGAGCGCATCGCCGTTGGAGTGTCTGGACCAAAGCCTGCTTCAACCGCGTGCTCTGGGTGAGGCATCAGACCAACTACGTTGCCGCGTTCGTTTGTGATTCCGGCAATGTCATTCATTGACCCGTTGGGGTTGTTCTCCACGTAGCGGAAGGCAATTCTGTTTTCTTGCTCCAACATCTTTAGGGTGTCGTCGGTTGCGATGTAGCCACCCTCACCGTTTTTAAGCGGGATTAAGATTTCCTGGTCTTTTTCAAACAGGCTGGTCCAAGCAGTTTCGTTGTTTTCAACGCGTAGCTTTTGGTCACGGCAAATAAAGTGTTGCTTTTCGTTCCTGATTAGCCCCCCGGGCAGCAAATGCGACTCAACCAAAACTTGGAAGCCGTTGCATATACCAAGAACCGGCAGGCCCTTTGCGGCGAGCCGAATGACCTCTTTGGTTGCCGGTGCCTTTGCGGCAATTGCTCCGCAGCGTAGGTAATCGCCGTAAGAAAAGCCACCCGGTAAAACAACCGCATCAACTTTCTTTAGATCGTCATCGTCGTGCCAGAGCGGAACTGGTGTTCCACCGGCAAGCCTGATTGCCCTTTGAGCATCGCGGTCATCAAGGGTTCCGGGGTAGGTGATTACACCGATCTTCATCTGTCTTAGTCCTCTTTGATTATTGCGATGACATCTTCGATGACATCGTTTGAGAGGAAGTTTGCGGCTTGATCCTTAGCCATTTCTAGGTCCTGGTCGGTAATCTCGCGATCAAAGTGCAGTTCAATGCGCTTGCCGATGCGGACATCTGTAATTTCCTTCTTGCCCTCACGGTGCAGTGAATTTGCAACCGCTTTTCCCTGCGGGTCAAGCAGATCCTGTTTCGGCATGATCTCGACAATGATCTTTGGCACTTTTCCCCTTCGGTTTTCTTGGGCTGATGCCAAGTTTCGGGTCGGATTGTTGGCTGCTTGCAACCTCGCAACTACCAATAGTTTATCGCCCGATTTGGCATGAATCTAATCGCGCGTATTTGGCCAGGCGGATTGGACCCATTAGCTATCGCTTGAGGTAGCCGGCTGCTGCCTCCAGAACCAGAAGGGCACCGAGTCGTATTGTTCTTTGGTCTTCGGCATCTCTCGATGCATCGATCTCGGTTATGTCTAGACCACGAACTAAGGAATTTGCAGTCAAGAGCCTTGCGGCTTGGCGAAGTTCAAAAGCCGAGATGCCGCCAGGCGCAGCCGCTGGGCAGGCAGGAACCACACTTTGATCACAGACATCGACATCGAGGTCAACGTGAATCGGACCCAGGCCGGCACCCGCGATTTCTAGAGCTTTCTTGCACGCATTAGCTATTCCAATGCTTGCAACCTCGGTTCTAGTTATTACCGTGATGCCGAGTGAATGAGCTAGCTGTTCGTAGTCAGAGGAATTGGAAAAGTCGTTGATCCCGATCTGAACTATTTGTTTAGGGTTTAGTCCGGCCTCGATCAGTCGTCTCACTGGGCTGCCGTTTGAGTTGCCGTCTCTTAGGTCGTGGTGAGCATCGAGGGTAATTAGCCCAGCGGTCGAAAGTCTTTGTCCATAGACACCCAAAGCGGCAGCGTAGGTGATCGAGTTGTCGCCACCCAGAGCGATAACTAGTTCTTTGTTTGCGGCGTTGAGGGTGTTTATTGTCTGCTGTTCGTTTTGCTCTGGGTCTGCTATTTCACCCAAGTCCTGAATCGATTGAACAGCAATGTTTTTGTCTGCGGTGTAGGAGTGGGTGGAAAACCTTCGCAGTGCTTCCCTTATTGCTTTTGGGGTCAGGTGCGCATTGGTTTGGCTAATTGACAGCTTGTGGGCAGGGATGTCAATCAGGCCAATAACTGATTCGGAATTGGTGATGAGCGAGCTCGCTCGCTGCCACTTGGGATCTTCAGCCACTGTGACCAAACCTTCCGGATAGCTCATCGGCTGCTCTTGAGAGTGCCAGAGCTAATTGGTCTAACTGTAGCTTTTCTAGCTCTTGAGATTGCAACGTGATTGCCAAACCAGCGATCGGATGATTTAGGCGATCCAGGATTGCAACCCCAACTGAGGCGTAACCCAGGGTCACTTCATCAACCTCCAGGGCAAAGTCCGATTTTGCTTCGGTTGCAAGCAAGCTGGTTAGCTCCTTGAGGGTTTTTGGTCCAAGTGAAGTTCTTTTAGAAAGCTCACCGCTACCAAAGGTGGCGATGAGCTGTTTTTGATCCAGGTGGGCCAGCATCGATCTGCCGGAGGCTGTTAGGTGGGCAGGGAGCCTCACGCCGACTTCGGTGACCAGCTTGAGGCTTCTTATTGGCCGCTGTTCGATTAGGTAGAGAACATCGGAGCCATCTAGCACGCCAAGATGGCCAACTACGTTCGCTCGTTTGGAAAGTTCGTCCACGAGCTTGGTAATAACTGGTCTAGCAAGCCTCTCTAATGGTTCGTGTCGCTTGTAGGCGCTTCCAAGCTCCCAGGCGGCAAGTCCCAACCCCCAACGCTTGTCTTCGGTGAAGTGAATGGCGAAGCCTTGAGATTCAAGAACCTCCAGCAACTGGTAGCAGCTGGACCTTGGAATTTCGAGCTTTTGGGCGAGGCGGTTTGCCGTTGTCGGCTGGCCCAATTCGGCCATTAGCTTCAGAAGAGACAGGGTTCTGGTAGCCGCGGGGACTTTGCTCATGTTTCAAGTATGTCTGAAATCTCAGACACAACTATTGTTTCTTCGATTGAAGTTATCGGCAGGTAGCGGTGAACTTCAGTTATGAAATCAATGGCGCGTACCGTAAGGGCAGCAACCGGTAATACTTTGACCACTCAGGGCTGGCAGCAAGAAGCTGCACTGAGGATGCTCTACAACAATCTTGATCCCTCGGTGGCCGAGCACCCCGAAGAACTTATTGTCTATGGCGGCAGCGGAAAGGCCGCTAGAAACTGGGAAAGCTTTGATGCTCTGGCCAACACTCTCACCCACCTAAAGAATGATGAAACCATGCTGGTGCAGTCGGGTAAACCAGTCGGTGTCTTCCAAACTCACGAGTGGGCACCAAGAGTGATCCTTGCCAATAGCAACCTGGTTGGTGACTGGGCAACCTGGCCAGAATTTAGAAGGCTCGAGAAGTTGGGCCTAACGATGTATGGGCAGATGACTGCTGGGTCCTGGATCTACATCGGAACGCAAGGCATTTTGCAAGGTACCTATGAAACCTTTGCCGCGGTGGCGGAGAAGAGATTTGGCGGCAGCCTCGCAGGAACAATCACTCTCACCGGAGGTTGCGGAGGCATGGGCGGCGCCCAGCCATTGGCCGTGACCATGAATGAGGGTGTTTGTCTGATTGTTGACATCGATGAGTCAAGACTTCAAAAGCGAGTGCAGACCAGGTACCTGGATGAAATCGCAACCGACATCGACGATGCCATCGAGCGAGTCACCAGATATAAGAGCCAGCGCAAGGCAATCTCGGTTGGGCTGGTAGGCAATGCCGCAACAATCTTCCCCGAGTTACTAAAGCGCGACGTCCCAATCGACATAGTCACCGACCAGACCAGCGCTCACGATCCGCTTTATTACATTCCTGAAGGCGTTGATTTATCAGACGCCAAAGAATATGCCGCAATAAGCCCAGCCGAATTCACCGATCGTGCAGAAACCGCGATGGCCAAGCAGGTTGAAGCGATGGTTGGTTTCATGGCCAAGGGCGCCGAAGTCTTTGACTACGGAAACTCAATCCGCGACGAAGCAAGAAAGGGCGGCTATAAAGACGCGTTTAAGTTCCCGGGCTTTGTGCCGGCATATATCAGGCCACTATTCTGCGAGGGCAAGGGTCCTTTCCGGTGGGTCGCGCTTTCCGGGGATAAAAAAGACATCTATCGAACCGACCAGGCGATTCTCGAGTTGTTTCCAGAAAACAAGCACCTCCACCGCTGGATCAAGCTTGCGCAAGAAAGAGTCGAATTTCAGGGCTTGCCGGCAAGAATTTGCTGGCTGGGTTACGGCGAGCGCGATAAAGCGGGCGCTGCATTCAATGAGCTAGTTCGAACCGGAGAGGTTTCCGCACCGATTGTTATCGGTCGCGATCACCTTGATTGCGGCAGCGTCGCATCTCCTTACCGAGAGACCGAGGCAATGCTAGATGGTTCAGACGCGATTGCCGACTGGCCACTACTAAATGCGATGATCAATGTTGCTTCTGGCGCCAGCTGGGTATCAATCCACCACGGTGGCGGGGTTGGTATGGGCCGCTCTATTCACTCCGGTCAAGTTTCGGTTGCCGACGGCACCGCGTTGGCGGCCCAGAAGCTGCAGCGAGTTTTGACAAATGACCCCGGCATGGGTGTTATTCGTCACGTTGATGCCGGTTACCCGGAAGCCAAAAGCGTTGCTAGGGAGAAGCACGTCCACATTCCAATGCTGGATACCGAATAGATGGCAACCTGCTATCGAAAAATCGCCACTCTTGTTTCGCCGGCCGAGGCAATAGGCGAGCTCACTGTAATTACCGATGCTGCAATGGTGGTTGATGACGGTCGGGTCACTTGGCTGGGTAAAAATAGCGAGGCGCCAGCTTGTGAGACCGAGGTCGATCTAACTGGAAAGACCGTCATCCCGGGTTTTGTTGATTCGCATTCTCACTTGGTATTTGGCGGCGAGCGCTCCGAAGAGTTTGCAAGTCGAATGACCGGAAAGAAATACGAGGCCGGAGGCATCAATTCGACTGTTAGCGCAACAAGGCGCGCAACCGCCGAGGAACTTCGAGCTAACACGGCAGGGTTAGTTCAGGAGCTCTACGCGAGCGGAATTACAACCTTCGAAATCAAATCCGGCTACGGTCTAGATACTGAGACCGAGAAGCTATCGCTTGAAATCGCAAGCGAGTTCACCGAGGAGGTAACTTTTTTAGGTGCTCACGTTGTGCCAGCAGGGAGCGACCCTGATGAATACACCGATCTGGTTGCCGGCAAGATGCTGGAAAGTATCACTGCCAAATGGGTCGATGTGTTCTGCGACACCGGAGCTTTTACTGTTGCCCAAGCCAAAAAAGTCCTAACTGCTGGCATTGCGGCTGGGCTAAGGCCCAGGATGCACGCCAACCAGCTTTCCAATATCGGAGCAATCGCTCTGGCGGTTGAGCTTGATTGCGCATCGGTTGATCACTGCACTTTTTTGGATGACGCGGACATCGAACTTCTAAAAAACTCTAATACCGTGGCGACCTTGTTGCCTGGCGCTGAGTTCAGTACAAGAAGCCCCTACCCACAGGGCGGCAAGCTTATGAAAGCAGGCATTGCTGTTGCGCTTGCAACCGACTGCAATCCCGGTTCGAGCTTCACTACTTCCATGGTTTTTTGTATTGCGGTAGCGGTCAGGGACATGGGTTTTAGCGTTGATCAAGCAATTTGGGCTGCCACCAAGGGCGGTGCGATGGCTCTTCGCGGTAATCAGGGAGTGCTTGAGGTTGGCTCAATAGCTGACTTTGTGGTGCTGGATGCACCAAATCACATCTACCTGGCTTATCGGCCAGGGGTCGCAATTATAAGCCAGACCTTTCTGCAGGGCAGAGAGGTCTACGAGAGGCGCTAAATGAATCAGATAGAAATTTCAACCACTGGGCTGAAGCTTGAAGACGTGGTCGCTGTTGCAAGGTTTGGCGCAAAGATCACTATTTCTGACGCGGCCATTACCGCCATGGATGCTACTCGCAAGCACATCGAAGAACTAGCGAATGCCAAGGAGCCGGTTTATGGAATCTCCACCGGGTTTGGGGCGCTAGCTCAGCGGCACATTCCGCAAGCAGACCGGGTGCAATTGCAGAAATCGCTAATCCGCTCGCATGCTGCAGGCATGGGAGACCCGGTTGAAAAAGAAGTTGTTAGGGCGCTAATGCTGCTGCGACTTAAAACCATGTGCTCGGGTCAGACCGGAGTCAGGTCGGTAATCGCAACAACTTACGCAGCAATCCTGAACGCTGGCATCACACCAAAGGTCTTGGAGTATGGGTCTTTGGGTTGCTCCGGGGATCTAGCGCCACTTGCCCACTGTGCTTTGGTGCTGATGGGTGAAGGCTCTGCTTATGGCCCGGATGGTCAAGAGAAGCCAGCAGCAATGCTCCTGGCAGCCGCCGGCATCGAGCCCGTGGAGCTTAGGGAAAAAGAGGGTCTGGCACTGATAAACGGCACTGATGGCATGCTCGGCATGCTCATAATGGCCTGCCATGACCTGTCAGTTTTGCTTGATCAGGGCGACTTGATTGCTGCAATGAGCGTTGAAGGTCAACTTGGTACAGACCAGACGCTTCGAAGCCAGCTGCATCAGGACCTTCGTCCGCATCCTGGCCAGGCCGTGAGTGCAGGCAATATGTTCAGAGCGCTCTCGGGAAGTGAAATTATTGCTTCACATCGCCACGGCGATGGTGTTGTGCAGGATGCTTACTCGCTTCGCTGCGCGCCTCAGGTTTCTGGTGCTGTCAGGGACACGCTTGCTCACGCTCAGCTAGTCGCAGGCCGCGAACTTTCCGCGATTATCGATAATCCGGTTGTGCTATCCACCGGCGAAGTCAGCTCCAATGGCAATTTTCACGGCGCCCCGGTTGGTTATGTGCTCGACTTTTTGGCAATTGCAGTTGCAGATCTTGGGTCCATTAGCGAGCGCAGGACCGATCGGTTCTTGGATGTTTCCAGAAACCGAGGCTTGCCGCACTTTTTAGCCCATGACGCCGGTGTTGATTCCGGCCTAATGATTGCTCAATACACCCAAGCCGGAATGGTATCTGAAAATAAGCGGCTAGCAGTCCCTGCCAGCGTCGATTCAATTCCCTCTTCAGCTATGCAAGAGGACCACGTCTCCATGGGTTGGCATGCCGGCAGAAAACTAAGGAAGTCCGTCGATAACCTTCGTAGGATCATGGCCATCGAACTTGTTGCCGCCGCACGAGCAGTTGAGTTGCGTGCTCCACTTGCTCCAGCAGGTAAAACCGGAGCGGTTATCTCCTCGTTGCGTGAACAGGTTATGGGCATGGGTCCAGACCGAGAGCTAAGCGTCGAGCTAGAAGCCAGCAATCAGTTTTTGATGAACGGCTTTAGCTGGAAGGCGTCACACTAGGGCCGCTACTTAATTTATCCACGGCTAATTTGACCATCGGGTTAGCAGCCCACGTTCTCACAATGCAAATGGTCGCGAAAATCATAAATGATCAGTTGGTTCTAGGGGCTAGCTAGTCATGAAGCTCTCGATAGGAGGGCAGGTGCAGGTGAGGTTTCTATCGCCAAAGGCACCATCGAGTCTTCTAACCGGAGGCCAATACTTACCCTTTGACTGTCCAGCAACCGGAAACACAGCGGTCTCTCTCGAGTAGGGGTGGTTCCAGTCACCGGTGAGCTGGCTTGCTGTGTGAGGGGAATTTACCAGTGGGTTATCTTCAAGACTCCAGGTGCCGTCTTCAACCTTCTGGGCTTCCTGCCTGATTGCCAACATCGCATCGATGAATCGATCGAGCTCTTCCAAAGGCTCAGATTCGGTCGGCTCAATCATTAGAGTTCCGTTTACCGGGAAGCTCATTGTTGGGGCGTGGAATCCGTAGTCGACCAATCGCTTCGCAATGTCATCATTGCCAATTCCAGTCGAAGCCTGCAGCGGTCGAATATCGATAATTGCCTCGTGAGCAATCAGTCCGTTTTTCCCCGTGTACAAAAGCGGAAAGGCTCCAGAGAGTTTCTTGGCCACGTAATTTGCGCTGAGGACCGCAACTGCGGTTGCACGCATCAAGCCTTCGCTACCCATCATCTGAACATAGGCCCAGGAGATTGGCAGGATGCTCGGGGATCCAAATGGAGCACCGGAAACCGGTCCGTAGTTTGGAAGCTCGATCTGAGCCATTGAGTGCCCCGGCAAAAACTCTTGAAGGTGAGACCTGGCAACGACTGGTCCGACACCTGGTCCGCCGCCGCCATGAGGGATGCAGAAGGTTTTGTGAAGGTTCAGGTGCGAAACATCGCCACCGAACTCACCGAACTTCGCATAGCCAACAACTGCATTGGTATTTGCACCATCGATGTAGACCTGGCCACCCGCGGCATGAACAAGGTCGCAAATTTCAACAACCGCTTCTTCGTAAACACCGTGAGTCGATGGATAGGTAATCATCAAGGCTGCAAGCTTGTCGCCAGCTTCGGAAATCTTTTGTTTTAGCTCAAGAACATCAACGTTTCCCTGAGCGTCGCAGCTGACAACAACTACTTCCATGCCCGCCAATACAGCGCTAGCTCCGTTTGTGCCGTGGGCAGAGGATGGAATCAGGCAAACATTTCTCTGGTAGTCACCTCTAGATCGGTGGTAGCCACGGATTGCAAGCATGCCGGCAAGTTCGCCCTGGCTGCCTGCGTTTGGCTGCAGGGAGACCGCTTCGTAGCCGGTGATGTCGCTTAGCCAGCTGCTGAGTTCTTTGATGAGCTCCATGTAGCCCTGGGTGTCTTCGGCAGGGGCAAATGGATGTAGGTTAGCAATCTCTGGCCAGGTGACAGCTTCCATCTCGGTTACAGAGTTGAGCTTCATGGTGCAGGAGCCCAGTGGGATCATGCCGCGGTCAAGAGCGTAATCGTAGTCAGCCAGCTTTTTGAGGTACCGCATCATCGCGGTTTCAGAGTGATAGGTGTTGAAGACGGGGTGCTCGAGATACGCGCTAGTCCGGTGGTTTCTCAAGCGATCGGTCGCATCCTCTTGCTTAGGAGCCTTGGCCCCAAAAGCGCCGGCGAGTTCCGCCAGGTGATCCCAAGAGGTGCTCTCATCGACTGAGATGCCGATTGTGGTGTCATCAACCCGCAGGACAGTGAGCTCTTTGGCTCGAGCGGCCTGGTAGAACTTTTCCGCATCGGTGTCAGTGATTCTTATGGTGTCGAAGAACTTATCGTTCTGAAGAGTGAAGCCAACTTCTTCCAAAACCGTTGCAAGCGCTGAAGCCTTGTGGTGGATTTCTAGGGCAATCGCCTTCAGGTTTGTTGGACCGTGGTAGACCGCATACATGCCAGCCATTACTGCCAGCAGCACCTGGGCGGTGCAAATGTTGCTGGTTGCCTTCTCGCGTCTAATGTGCTGTTCTCTGGTCTGCAGGGTAAGGCGATAGGCAGGGGCGCCTTCGGCGTCCACTGAGACTCCGACGAGCCTTCCGGGCAACGTGCGCTCCAGCTTTTCACGAACCGCTAGGTATCCGGCGTGAGGGCCACCAAAGCCCATTGGCACACCAAATCTTTGACTGGTACCGCAAACAACGTCAGCACCGGCTTCGCCGGGTGAGCGCAACAGGGTAAGCGCCATTAGGTCGGCGCTCGCAATTGCTAGACCGCCAAATTCGTGGATCTTTGCAAACAGACCATCAAAGTCGATGATGCGGCCGCTCGCTCCTGGATACTGGACCACTGCGCCAAAGCACTCTTGGTCTAGTTGGTCAAGTTTGGTTGGGTCAAAGTAGGTAATGACGATGCCAAGCGGTTCTGCTCGGTGCTCGAGCAATGCCTTGGTTTGTGGGTAGAGATCGTTGTCGACGAAGAAAACGCCTGAGTCGCTGTCGGAGCTGCGCTTAGCCACCATCATCGCTTCAACCACCGCGGTTGATTCATCAAGCATCGAAGCGTTAGCCGTCTTCATGCCTGTGAGTTCGGTGACCATTGTCTGGAAGTTAAGAATTGCCTCAAGTCGGCCCTGGCTGATCTCCGGTTGGTAAGGGGTGTAGGCGGTGTACCAGCTTGGGTTCTCCAGCACGTTTCGCTTGATAACCCCAGGGGTTCTGGTTCCGTAATAGCCCAGACCAATGAACGTCTGAGTTATGTGGTTTTTCGAAACTATGCCCTTCAGGCGGTCAAGAGCCTCGTCCTCGCTGATGGCATCCGGAAGAGTGCTGCCACCGCGGAAGTGAATTGCTTCTGGAAGCGCTGCTTCCATTAGCTCCGCTAGGTCTTTGATCCCAAGGTAATCAAGCATGTGTTGCTGCTGGGCGTCGTTGGGTCCTATGTGGCGGTTACGAAAGTTATGGTGATCTAACAACAGTTACTCTCCAACTAATGCGTCGTATTCGGTCGATGAAAGAAGATCTGGTAAAGACGTATAACGGATTTTTATCAACCATCCATCCCCAAACGGGTCCTGATTTACCTGATCGGGCGCTTGGTCCAGCGCGCCGTTGACCTCGGTGATCTCGCCGTCCATTGGTGCGTAGAGTTCGCCCACTGACTTGGTTGACTCAATCTCGCCACAAATCTTCATGTGGGCGGCAACGCTACCGACCTTCGGAAGGTCCACGTAAACGATTTCTCCAAGCGCGTCAGCCGCATACTTGGTGATTCCGACGGTGGCGATATCATCTTCGATAAGGATCCACTCGTGTTCCTTGGTGTATTTCAGGTTCTCAGGATTTGCCATTTTCTTATTTACCTTCCGCGCTTATAAAACGGTAACTCAACAACTTTGTAAAAAACTCTCGTTCCGCGAACGTCTGCCTCTACTTCAGAGCCAATCTCCAAACCGGCATCGGCGTTTAGAAGCGCTAACGCGATTGGAACTTGCAAGGTTGGTGACAACACTCCAGAAGTAACCATCCCGATTGACGCAGTTTCGCCAGGCAAAAAGATCTCGTAGTCGGCTCTTGCAGCTCTGCGGCCATCACCCTGCAAGCCAAAGAGTTTTTGATTCGGGAGTTTTTGTTCCCCTAGAGCGTCTTTACCAACGAAGTTTGGCTTATCAAAACGGATGACCTTGCCGAGGTTTGCAGCGAAAGGTGTGAGGTTTCTATTTAGTTCGTGACCATAAAGCGGCATGCCTGCCTCTAGTCGAAGAGTGTCCCTGCAGGCCAGGCCGCAGGGCGATACTCCATCTTGAGAAAGCAACAATTGCCAGACATCGCTTGGGTCTCCTTCAACAAAGATTTCAAAGCCGTCTTCGCCGGTGTACCCGGTGCGGGCTAGAAAAACATCTTTGCCATCTAATACCGCACTGGCAATCGAGTAATACTTCAGCACCGTCAGATCAATTTCAACAAGACTCCCAAGTATCTCTTTGGTCTTTGGGCCTTGCATGGCGATAAGAGACCACAGGCCAGATTCGTCGACGACCTTGGTGTCTGGAAAGTTTGCTAGGCGGCTATTTAGCGCCTCAACTACTTGGTGCTGGTTGCCTGCGTTGGCTACGATCATGAACTCGTCATTATCGAGACGATAAACGATTAGGTCGTCGATGATGCCGCCCTGATCGTCACAGATCATGGTGTATTTCGCGCGGCCGTTCTCGATTTCGGACAGCTTGGAAATTAGCGCGTAATCGAGGAACTCTTCGGCCTGGCCGGTCACTCTGATTTCTGCCATGTGGCTGATATCAAAGAGGCCGCAGCTGTTTCTGACGCTGTGGTGCTCGTCGATGTCCGAGCCATATCGCACGGGCATTTCCCAGCCACCGAACTCGGTGAAACTGGCGCCCAGCTTGTCATGCTCTGGTTTTAAAAGTGTATTCAGCACCTAAAAAGAATAGCCACTTTTTCGAAACTAAATTCAGTCTTCACCGAGGTTCCCAGTCAACTTGCCGTGAAGGCGTTCGCTGGCCTTGTTCATGCCTTTGATGTACACGTTTTTATTCATGTTTTCGTACTTTGTTGTGATCGAATCTAGGGCCGCAATTGTCGATGCATCCCAAATATGTGAATCGGTGACATCGATAACAATCTCATCGGGGTCATCGGAGTACTCAAACAAAGTAGTTAGGTCGTTACTCGAGGCGAAGAACAGCTCGCCCTGAACCGTGTAGTAGGCCACTGACACTTCATCATCTCCGCCAACTGTTCTAGTTACCGAGGCGAAGTGGGCAACTCGCCTGGCGAATGCGATCATCGCAACAATCACGCCGACTATCACGCCTATTGCAAGGTTGTGAGTCCAGACCACAACCGCAACGGTTGCGAGCATGATTGCTGTCTCGCTAACAGGCATGCGCTTTAGCGTGCTGATTTGAACGCTGTGCCAATTAAAAGTTCCAAAGGCAACCATCAACATGACCGCTACCAGAGCAGCCATCGGGATCTGGGCCACGATGTCTCCGAGGCTGACCACCAAGATCAAGAGGAACACACCAGCTAAGAAAGTCGAGATTCGGGTTCTGGCGCCGGAGGCCTTAACGTTGATCATGGTTTGACCGATCATTGCGCAACCGCCCATGCCACCAAAGAAGCCCGAAAGAATGTTTCCAACACCCTGAGCCAGCGACTCTCTCGTCTTCTGGCTGTGAGTGTCAGTAATCTCATCAACCAACTTGGCAGTCATCAAGGACTCCAATAAACCGACCAACGCCATGGCAAGGGCATATGGGGCAATGATGTTGAAAGTCTCAAGAGTTAGTGGCACGTTTGGAGTCAATAGCTCAGGCAGTGACTGAGGCAGTTCACCCTCGTCGCCAACGGTAGGAACCGTGATGGCCATTATTAGAACCATTGCGCTAACAAGAACGATTGCAACCAGTGGCGCCGGAATTACCTTGGTAAGTCGTGGCATGCCGATCATTACAAGCAGCCCAAGGGCCACCAACCAGTACACCGCGAACGGCACTCCAATTAGGTGCGGTAGCTGAGCCATGAAAATCAAGATTGCAAGAGCATTAACGAACCCGAGCATCACGCTTCGTGGGATAAAGCGCATTAGCTTCGCGGCTCCGAGAGCGGCTAGCACCAGTTGAAAGACCCCACCGAGGATCACGGTTGCAAGCAAATAGTCAAGGCCGTAATCTCTGGCGACTGGGGCAATCACGAGCGCAATCGCGCCGGTTGCAGCTGAAATCATTGCTGGCCTACCACCGAGAATCGAAGTTGTGATTGCCATTACGAAGCTTGAAAAGAGTCCGACTCGAGGGTCGACGCCGGCCAAGATGCTGAAGCTAATTGCCTCTGGGATTAGCGCAAGCGCAACCACTAAACCAGCCAGGGATTCTCTAAGAAGCAGCTTTGGGCTTCTTAGGGCCTCGCGGACAGTTGGGCGCGGACGATAGCGAGGATCGGGACGCGATACAAGCGCACTTAGCTTTGTTTTTAAATAGTTCAAATTCTGGGCTTCTTCGGTTGCCGGACAGGGTTGGGCGCACGAATTTGCGCCTCGATTAGATGCCAGTCTACGTTAGATGGCTCCCAGACGGCTAGAGAGCTCTTGGTACTTGGCGGAAGTTTCACTAACTATTTGACTGGGCAACACCGGCGGAGCGGTCTTTAGGTCCCAGTTTTCCTTGAGCCAATTTCTAACACCTTGCTTGTCAAAGCTTTGGTCTCTGACTCCTTGGGCCCATAGTTCCTTGTCCCAATAGCGCGAGCTGTCGGGTGTCAGGACCTCATCGCCGAGAGTGAGAGCACTGGTTTCCGGGTCATCGCCAAATTCAAACTTTGTGTCGGCAAGAATCAGCCCAGCGTCACTGGCTATCTGACTTGCTTTTTCGAAGATTTTAGGCTGTATTCGCGAAGCCTTTCGGCAATTGCCTGGCCCACCAGGTTGACCGTCTCTTCGAAATTTATGTTTTGATCTTTTTCACCGAGCTCAGCCTTGAAAGCCGGCGTAAAAATTGGCTCTGGGAGCTTGTCGCCAAACTTGAGGCCTGCTGGCAGTTCGACATCGCAAATGGTGCCGGTGTCCAAATACTCGTTCCAGCCTGAGCCGGATATGTATCCTCGGACGACGCACTCAATCGGATACATGTCCAAGCGCTTGGCAATCATCGCCCGTTCTTTTACGATTTCCGGAACTGCTAGTTCGTCGCTTCTGTGATTTGCGACATCGAGCCGGTCAAACCAAAAGTTAGTGAGCCTCGTTAGGTTTTCGCCTTTGCCTGGAATTTCAGGCGAGTGGACAGTGTCAAAAGCGCTGATGCGATCGCTTGCAACTACAAGCACCAGATGTTGGAGCTCCGGTGCCTCAGGGGTGTAAAGATCTCGAACTTTGCCCGAGTAAAGATGACTAAAGCCTGGAATCTCCATTTAGCCGGCAGCTTTCGACTCGACCTTGAGCGCAATGTCGGTTCGGAAGTGCGAGCCTTCCAGTTTGATTCTGGAGACGCCTTCATATGCAAGAGCCCTTGCTTCTGGAAACGAATCGGCGAGGCCAACAACCGAAAGCACTCTCCCAGTGTCACCGGCCTTACAGATTTCAACATCGTCCATGCTTTCGGCACTTTCAATGCCGGTTACTTCACGAATCGGCGCAGTTGTTCCTGGGTATCCTTCGGAGGCCAGCACCACTGTAACCGCCACCTTGTCTGAAAACTCAGCTACCGGCCCAACATCCAATTTGCCGCTGGCAGCACTCATCAGTAACTCGGCAAGATTTGTTGTCAGCCTTGCCAGCACAACCTGAGTCTCCGGGTCACCAAATCGAGCGTTGAATTCAATGACTCTGATTCCGCGGTCTGTAATTATCAGTCCGCAGTAGAGCAGGCCAATAAATTCGGCGTCTTGTTTTTTTAGCTCGTTGATCGTGGGCTGAGCAATTCTTTTTGTTACTTCCTCGACGAAGCCCTCGGGCAGCCAAGGAAGTGGCGAGTATGCTCCCATGCCACCGGTGTTCGGTCCTTCATCATTATCAAATGCGCGCTTGTAATCTTGGGCGGGACTAAGCGGCATGACGCTCGTGCCGTCGGATAGGAAAAACAGGCTTACCTCTTCGCCCTCCAAAAACTCTTCTACTAAAACGCCTTCGTTGAGAAACTTGGCTGCGTGATCAAGAGCTTCTTGTTTGTCTCGAGTGACAACAACGCCTTTTCCTGCCGCAAGTCCATCGGCCTTGATTACATAAGGAGCGCCAAACTGGTCCATCGCGTCCGTTACTTCAGACATCGTGTCGCAGCGTCTTGACATTCCGGTTGGAATGTCCTGGGCGGCCATTACCTCTTTAGCGAACTGCTTGCTGCCCTCAAGGGCGGCAGCCTTTTGATTGGGACCGAAAACTTGAATACCTTGAGTTCGAAGGGCGTCCGCCACTCCTGCAACCAGCGGCGCCTCCGGGCCAATAACAGCCAAGTCAACTGCTTCTTCCAGCGCTATCCTCGTGACCGCAAGCTTGTCGCAGGCGTCATCCAATGCGCGAACCTCGACCTGTTTTGCAATGTATTTGTTGCCTGGAGCACAAACGATGTCCCCGGCGTCGGTGCCGGTTCTGATAAGCGCCTTGATGATCGCGTGCTCTCTTGCACCGGAACCTACGACCAAAATCCTCATTTGCAAGAGTTTACCAATTCGAATAAGCGCAGCCATAATCGCCATAATTGTTTGATGGCAGGAAAACAGATTTCGCAATTGGACGGTCAGGCTGCCTTAGCCGATTTACCGGCACAACTGCCAACTGCAGTTCGATACTTGCTGCAGCGGATTGAAAAAAATCACCGCGGTGGAACCGTCGAATTGCGAGTGCCTCCATTTGGGGCAATTCAATGTATTGAGGGCATGAATCACCGCAGGGGAACTCCGCCAAATGTTGTGGAGCTTACTCCCGAGGTTTTTATCGCACTTTGCTCGGGTGACATGACTTTTGATGAGGCTAGAGCCACGCTTGGCTGCCATTTCTCCGGCGAAAAAACTAATGAATTAGCAAAGGTTTTTCCAACCAAAAGTTAGTCGTTTAATTCTGATTCGGTAGCGAGCGGCAATTGCGTGATTATATTGAGCCGTGGCCAAAAAAAATCAAGATAACTCTGAGGAAGTAGAAATCCGTCGCGCGCCCAAGGTTTTAGCCTTCGCGCTGACCGGCGCGGTGCTTGGAGTTTTACTAGCTTTTGGCTTGAACCTACTTATTCCGGATGCCACCAGATCTAATGCAAACGTCCTGGGCTTGTTGCTTGTGGCCCTCGGAAGCCTCGGCCTCGGCTTAGGTGTTGCATTTGCAATCGCCTTTGACCTAATTTCTTCGCGTCGCACCAAACGGGCAGTAGTCAATAGAGAGGTCCAGTGATGCGCGGCGACGGAAAGCTAAACCATGACATTCTCCCCGGGGAGAAGGGTCCTCAGGACCAGTGCGGAGTTTTCGGCGTCTGGGCGCCCGGCGAAGAAGTTTCTAAACTTACATACTTTGGTCTTTATGCCCTCCAGCACCGCGGTCAGGAGTCTGCCGGCATCGCGACTTCCACCGGCGAAAACATCTTGGTTTATAAAGACATGGGTTTGGTCTCACAGGTTTTCAACGAGGCAGCACTGGAATCCCTTAAGGGCCACATTGCCGTCGGCCACACACGCTACTCAACCACTGGAGCTTCGCATTGGAGAAATGCTCAGCCAACCCTAGGTAGGACGGCATACGGGACTGTCGCGCTTGGCCACAACGGCAATCTAACCAACACCGCTGAGCTATTGGAACTCCTCGATGAGCGCTACCCGGACCACGAATCAGAACTTCGCGGGGGCAATACCACTGACACCGCTGTGCTGACTGCCCTTCTAACCGGAAACCCGGATAGCTCACTGGAGCAAACTGCCATTGAGCTGCTACCAAAAGTTAAGGGCGCTTACTGCCTGGTGTTCATGGATGAATCAACTTTGTATGCGGCAAGAGACCCTCAAGGCGTCAGGCCGCTTGTTCTTGGCCGGCTGGAGCGTGGGTGGGTAGTTGCATCCGAGTCAGCGGCACTCGATATCGTTGGAGCTTCTTATGTTCGCGAGGTTGAACCTGGCGAACTGATTGCTATTGACGAAAACGGACTGCGCTCTTCTAAGTTTGCCGAGGAAAAACGAGCCGGTTGCGTTTTTGAGTATGTCTACTTAGCCAGACCTGACACTGCTATCAGCGGTCGCGTAGTCTACGAAGCAAGAGTTGAAATGGGTAGAACCTTAGCCAAAGAGCATCCAGTCGAGGCCGACTTGGTAATGCCGACCCCAGAGTCTGGAACACCGGCTGCCATCGGCTACAGCGAGCAGTCTGGGATACCTTTTGGGCATGGACTGGTAAAGAATGCCTATGTCGGTAGAACTTTCATTGAGCCCTCTCAGACAATTCGCCAATTGGGTATCAGGCTGAAACTTAATCCGTTGAAGGCAGTAATTGCGGGCAAGCGCCTAATTGTTGTGGACGACTCAATCGTTAGGGGTAATACCCAGCGTGCTCTAGTAAAGATGCTTAAAGAGGCTGGAGCAGCTGAGGTTCACGTTCGAATTTCTAGCCCACCGATCACTTGGCCATGTTTTTACGGCATCGATTTTGCATCGAGGGCGGAGTTGCTAGCGTCTGGTCTTGCCATGGATGACATTAGGCAATCAATCGGAGCGGATTCGCTCGGTTACCTTTCCAAGGACGGCATGGTCGAGGCCACCAACCAGCCGGAAGAAAAGCTCTGCACCGCATGTTTCACCGGCAAATATCCAATAGCTCTCCCCGCCGCTGATCGCTTGGGCAAGAACTTATTGGAACGCTCAGTTGCAACGATCGAAGCAGAGGGGCATGTGCACAAGTCATGACCAATCCCTATGCAGCCTCTGGAGTTGACACTGAAGCCGGTGACAGGGCAGTAGAGCTTATGAAACAGGCCGTTTCTTCCACCCACAACAACTTAGTTCTAGGTTCGTTTGGCGGCTTTGCCGGCATGATTGATGCCAGCATCTTGAAATCTTACGACCACCCAATTCTTGCAACCTCCACAGATGGTGTTGGCACAAAGGTTGCCATTGCCCAGGCAATGGATAAGCACGACACCATTGGCCAAGACTTAGTCGGCATGGTTGTTGATGACATCGTGGTAACCGGCGCTCGCAGCTTGTTCATGACCGATTACATAGCCTGCGGTTTATTGGAGCCCACTCGAATCGCAGACATTGTTAGAGGAATCGCTAAGGCCTGTAAAGCTGTCGATGTGGCCTTAGTTGGGGGCGAAACGGCCGAACACCCAGGGCTACTAAAGCCGCACGAGTATGACGTGGCGGGAGCCGCAGTCGGAGTGGTTGAAAAGGACAAGATTCTTTCTAGTGAAAAAGTCCAAGTTGGAGACGTCGTTTTAGGACTGCAATCATCGGGCCTGCACTCAAATGGATACTCATTGGTCCGAAAGATTGTCGCTGATAACAACTGGCAATACACCGATCTGATTGCGGAGTTTGGAAGAACTTTGGGCGAAGAACTGCTCGAGCCAACTGCCCTCTACACCGGAGTTCTGAACAAATTGCTTCAAGATATTCGCTACCAAAATAAGTTTTCAACCATGAGCCACATCACCGGGGGCGGCATTGCGGCAAACCTTTCTAGGGTACTGCCCGCTCACGTCTCCTTGGATGTTCAGCGTTCAACCTGGCAGCCACAACCGGTCTTCCAGGTCCTTGCCGAGTCGGCCGGTATCAATTTATTTGACTTGGAATCAACTTGGAACTTAGGCCTTGGCTTTGCGATTGTGGTTCGCGAGGACAGCGCAGCGTCAATCATCGGAAGCCTGAGAGAGCTTGGTGTTTCGAGCTGGCAACTAGGTGTCATCGAGCCAAAGCCTGAAAACGCAGAGTCCAAAGGCTATTTGTCATCGGCCAAAGGCACCCACGGTGGTTCGGTCCGACTAGTTGGGGAGTATGCCAAATAAACAAACTGCCGTTGTTGCAGTAATTGGCCTGTTGTTGGCTTCGGCCGCATTTGTCATTGGCCTCATAACCGGCGCAAGCAACGCTTCAGTCTCAAGCGTTCTCGATTCTCCTAACGAGCTTTGCTTCATTGACACCAGTCCCGATCAATTCTCCGAAAAGCATTCCGAGACCAAGCTAGCCGGGTGCCAAGTAGTTGGAATGAGCAAACAGGAAGCAATTGCTTATCTAAAGAGTGCGGATTTGACGGTTCGAATTGCCTCTGAAGAGGGTGAAAGTTTTCCCATGACCGAGGACTATTCAGATTCCAGAATCAACCTAGAGATTTTAGTTGGGCTGGTCGTTGCTGCAACTGCCTGGTAATTAGGCAGGCTCTTCTTCGGTCTCTTCATCGTCATAAAGGTCAGCCCATTTGTCTTCGTATTGAGGCGTACCCTCTGTTACCTTGCTGAGCTCTGCTTCGAGCGCAGAGTAATCAGTTGCCGGGCTGAAATACTTGAGCTCTCTGGCAACCTTGGTGTTTTTAGCTTTTTGACGGCCACGCCCCATGGCGAGCCCCCTTTTTCTCTAACGAATCTGGATAAAACCGCTACCCAGGGAACCTGTGGGATTATGTCCTCAAATTCTAACAGGGCTAAGTGAACCTCAAGGCCAGTGTGAGGGTAAGTAGTGGAACAACTATGCTGATCGCGCCGGTCAGGAGCATTTGGGCTATTCGGCCACGATGATAAAAATCAAAGCCAGCCCTAGCAATCCCAGAGAAGGTAGATAGGCCGCCAGCAAGGCCAACAATGCCGATAACCAGGTAATCCTGAGCGAGGTTTCCCGCGTGGATGTATCCAACTAAAGCCGCAGCGACGCCATTGGTAAGGAAGAGGCCAAAGGGTAATACTCCGCCCCACCGAATCATAAACACTCGTGCGATGCTCCCAAGGCCACCAAAAATGCCAATCAAAAGCGTCATCAAGAGTGGATTAGTCATTTTGCATCAGCCCTTTGCTGAATCCTTCTGCCAAGGTGCCAACCGGCGCCGTAGCTAGCGATGCCGCCGAACATCATTGCGAAAATCTCCCAGGTCAGCCCGTTTATGTCTGCAAAGAGCGTCACAGCGCTCATGGTGGTAAAGCCACCGGCGAATCCGTAGGCCCAAAGCCACTTGCACCATAGGGTTTGAAAGTAGGGAAGCCTTGCGGTTAGCCCTAAAAAGTGAGCACCAAGTAGGTTAATCGTGGTCAGGGCTATTAGTTCACCGGTAGGAAATTCGGCGCTAACGGAAATCGCTTCCGATAGAAAATACCGAAGCATTGTTCCTAGGGCGCCTCCAATGAAGACGTAACCCGCCATTCTCCAGTTGGTAGACACATTCAAAGCCTAGCCAATGAAAAACGCCCCAGTTATGCCAGCGGCACCTTTGATTTTCTTCCAAGCTTGAAGGTTGACAGGAAGCCCAAGAATAAGAACGCACTTGCCGCCCAAGCTGCCAGTTGAACGCCCTGGGTAAAGGCCTCACCGGACTGGTAGATGACTTCGTCAACCACCTGCTGGGAAACCTGCTGGGGCAACAGAATATCATCGAGTACTGGTATTGCCCCACCAGCCGAGTCAACCACAAGCTCAATAACCTGCGTCTGCTGCTGGGCAGTCAAACCGGTGTCCTGCAATCTGGTTTCCAAGTTCCCCTGAACCCCGGTAAATAGCATCGATCCGAGGACTGCGATGCCCAAGGCTGAACCAACTTGACGGACGGTTGATTGTGATCCAGAGCCTTGACCGTTCTGGTCCATCGGTACATCCTGCATCACAACTCCAGTGAGTTGGGCCGTGGCTAAGCCAATACCTATTCCATAGATAAGCAGCAGCGGAGCAACCGCCACCCAGCCACTTTCGGTGCTGGCTAGGAGTGCGATGCCGATCACGGCTACTAACTCAAGCAGCACACCAGTCTGGACGGCTCTTGCCGGAGGTAGTTTGCCGGTCATTGCGCCACCGATAGCGCTTGCCGAGAAGGCGCCAAAAGCAAGCCAGAGCAAAACCAAACCCGAGCTGACTGGGGAAAGACCGATAACGTTCTGCAGCCAAAGCGGAAGTGCGAACAAGATTCCAAACTCACCCATCGAAATGATTCCCGCAGCGATTGATCCGTTCCTGAATGAAGTAATCGAAAATAGACCAAGATCCAGAATCACGTTTTTGTGGGCTTTTTCTCGCCTGATTTCCCAGCGCACAAACGCAACGCTTGCAATTATCGAAATAGCAAGCGCAACCGGAATAATCGAAATTGTGTCTGCCGGCCACACAAGGTCACCAAGACTGAACTGCTTTTCAGTCTGTGTCCACCAGCCGTAGATGCGTCCCTCAATAAGGCCAAATACCAAAGTTGAGAACATAACCACGGAGATAACTGCTCCGATCCAGTCGATGCCACCGGCACGCTGTGGAGACTTTGACTCTGGAATTAGCCACAAGAGCCCCGCCAGGATAATGATTCCAAGCGGCAGGTTGATCATGAAGGCCCAGCGCCAAGTAAACTCCGTTGCCAGCCAGCCACCGAGTACGGGACCAACGGCCACCATGCCACCGATAGTTGATCCCCAAATTCCAAATGCGATGCCGCGTTCGCGGCCCTGGAAGTTTGCGTTCACTAGCGACAGCGTCGTTGGGAGCACCATCGCACCACCGACACCCTGAGCAACTCTTGCCAAGATCAACTCGGTTGCCGACTCGGTGAGACCGGCCCAAACCGAAGCGATGATGAAAACCACGATGCCGAGGTTCAAAATTCGCTTTCTACCGAATCGGTCGGCAAGTGAGCCAAAGACCAACAGCAAGGAAGCAAAAACCAAAATGTAGCTTTCCTGAACCCACTGAACCTCAGTGGATGATAAGTCAAGCTCATCGATGATGGCTGGGAAAATTGTGTTGACGATGGTTCCGTCGATGATCACCAGGGAAATAGCCAATGAGATAAATACAAGGCCGATCCAACGCTTGCGCGAAGAGGTTTGTGATGTCATGTCGCTCTTTCCTTTTTCATTATCCGATTGCCAGGAGCGCACATGCCCCAAGAGCCAAAACTATTCCTGCCCCCTGGGATAGGGCAATTCTTTCTTTAAGAAACACTCGTGCCAACAATATCGTTCCGACTGGATAAAGAGCGGTCAGCACCGCGGCCACTGCGAGAGCGCCGGATCTTGTAGCAACCAAGAAGGTCACGTTACCAAGCACATCGCCGAGCCCGGCTAATAACAACAGCCCCGCTAATTTATAGTCGGCGACTCTCTCTATGAAGGCATTCTTTGGTGCCCGCAGCCAAAGTGCAAAAAGACCGCCAAGGAGCAGCACCAGCCCAACTACCTTCATCACAACCAAGACTGCGAGCCCCGAATCCGCAGCTGCAGAATCAAGAAATAAGAAGATGCCCGAAAAACCGAGGCCAGCACCAACCGAATAGGCAAGAGCAAGTGGTGAGGGGAGCTTCACATTTTGGCCCGGGACAAAACCAACGAGGACCACCGCGATCAAAATTAATACCACCGCAATGACCACGAAGTTTGACAGTTCTTGCCCAGAGGCAACATCCACCATGACCGGGATGATCGCCGAAATCACTGCAGTCAGCGGGCTAATGATGGAGATCGGACCGATGGCCAGTCCCGCGTAGAGGCAGCTCAGTGCGACGGCTGCCGCGATGCCGGCTAGAGCGCCGGCCTGAATTGTTTGGGTGGAATACTCAGCACCAACAAACAGACTGAAAATGATTGCGAGAACTAGCCCGACGCTAAAAGAGTAGGTAGTTGCTGCGACTGCCCGAATTCGTCTGGCGGCAAGAGCTCCAACGAAATCTGCGTAGCCATAAGAAAAGGCGGATAGTAGGCCAAAAATTATGGTCACTATCCGCCTTCTTCCAATGTGGCTCCGACCGGCGTCGATCCGGTGACCTAACGATTTTCAGTCGTTCGCTCTACCAACTGAGCTACAGAGCCGTGGGGTAATACCCCCCATTCGCACTAGGCGAAGCGACCCTGACGAGACTTGAACTCGCGACCTCCGCCGTGACAGGGCGGCGCGCTAACCAACTGCGCTACAGGGTCAAAATGGTGCTAATGACATCGCCTGGTGACCCCAACGGGATTCGAACCCGTGCTACCGCCGTGAAAGGGCAGCGTCCTAGGCCGCTAAACGATGGGGCCATGAAGTTGGCAACTTCAAAAGCACCGAGGTAAACATTACTGGTCAAATAGCGAGTTGGCAACACACAGAAAACCTTCAGTCATTAGTTGAGGCTTTCAGGTAACCTATTTTCCCGGAGGAATTTTGAAAATAGGTCGTAAACAAGTAGTCGCAGCTCTTGCTGGAGTGGCTATTTTGCTCACCAGCATCGCGCTGGCTCCCGCCTATGCCGTGCCAAGCTATCCAACCGCAGGCGAGGTTGCAGCAGCAAAAGCCAACGTCCAAGAGAAACAAAAAATGGTCGAGCGCATTGAGGGCATTCTGGAAACCATTCGGATTGAGGCAGACGCCCTAGAAATAATCGCTCTTCAAAAAAACGAAGAGTACAACCAGGCGATTGAGGAAGTCGCACAAATGGCCGCCAAAGTTGATGGCCTGCAGTCCAAGGTTGAGCTGGCAGCAACAGAAGCCGAAGACGCGAAGGTTCAACTGGCGCAAATAGTCGGCAAGATGTATCGCGACCAAGCCAGTGGAAACACTTCTCTAGAGTTATTTTTTAATCCCGGTAACGCGGAAGATTTGCTTTATCAGCTGACAATGCAAGACATGCTTGCTCAGCGGACTGGGGCAATCTACGAGGCAGCAATCGATAAGCAGACTCAAGCCAAATCATTGGCTGAGGAGCTATCCAGCGCGAAGGAAGAATTGCAGGGCTTCGAAGTCGAAGCGGAAAAGATATTTGCTGAGGCTAAAGCGGCAGCAGATGCAGTCATCGCCAAGGTAAAAGAGTCTGAGCGCCAGCGCGCCAACATGATGAGCCAATTAGCGACCCTAAAAGACACCGCAGATGATGTTGAGCGCCAGCGTATCGAGGGCCTAGAGGCCGAGCGCAGACAAAACCTAGTGAAGTCCGCACCAACTGCCCCAGAGCTCTACAGCGTGGCTGAGCCAGATTGGTCAAAGGTTGAAACTGCAATTTCCTTCGCCAACGAGCAGCTTGGTGAAAGATATGTTCTTGGAGGCTCTGGTCCAAATGTTTGGGACTGTTCGGGAATCACGATGAAGGCTTATTCGGCAGCCGGCGTCTATATCGGTTGGCACTCAGCCACTGCCCAATTCAACGTGCTGGCCAGTGCGAAAAGACTGGTTCCGTTCCAAGACGTCCAGCGTGGAGATCTAATTTGGTGGAGCAAGGAAACGGCATTTTCCGGCGACAAATATCACGTTGCAATTTACCTAGGTGATGGCATGATGCTGGAAGCTCCAAACCCAGCTAGAACCGTGAGAATTGTGCCGGTTCGCTACGGTGAAATTTGGCCCTATGCCGGAAGACCAACTGCCTAAGGCAACACCAAAGCTTTCGAGTCGCTGGGCCGCAGAGCCTTTATGTCAAGCCGCAGCGTAAGGGCCATGTGCGGCACCGTCAGCGCCCAAATAACGACCAGTAGATACCAAAGCAGGTCTTGCCCAAACTCAAAGCCTTGAACTAAACCAAGCACCACAGTGAAAACGATCACTATGAATAACGCTGGCACTCCTGCCCAGATTGCCTGTCCAAGAGCGGCCATTGGCTTACCCAGCTCGTGGAGTTTGGCCGATGTCTTTAGCTCGAGAGAAAGTCTTCCAGTGTGACGAAGCGCGTGCCAAAAACCAAAGTAAAAGGCAAACGCGACTAGCGGCGGTGCCACCAGTGCCAAAACCAAAAGCAGGCCTAGGTCCAGAGCCTCTTGTTTTCGCTGCCTGACCAGCATCCAAATGATGCTCACAAGAGAAATAGTTACCAGGCCAGAAAAAAGTAACGGTGTTATCGACCCTGCCCAATTCACCAAGGCGGGATTTACCTCATTCAATGCCGCAGCGCTTTCAGAATTTGACAGTGGAATAACCACCGGCGTGAACCCCGAGGCGATTATGTAGGGCACCTTGGGAAACTTCGATTTGTTTTGCTTCCGAGCATCCAGTTCTGAGATAAAAGCTGCATCCCCAATGCCGAAGTGAATCGCGCTCATCAAAACAACGATTTGAAACCCCAAAAGATTAGCGCTGAGAATAGCCCAGATAGCAACCCCAACGACGCTTAGATAACCAATCAGGAACAGAGCCATTCTGCCGCTTGCAAACTTGGGAACTGAGATTATGTGATCTGCGGCACCGTGCGGAATTCCGACTGTAAGAGCGATCAGGGCAAGTGCTACCTGCCAGCCAATTGGCAGTCCGCCAAATCCTAGAAACACAAGCGAGGCAAGGATGCCAAATAAAATGCAGTAGCGTGAGAATGCCCTGAGGTTTTTCATCAGTCTTATCTCGGAAGTCACCATCATTGAAAGCCTAGCGCTGGAGGAGAAGCCGAGTTGTTTGGAGAGTGGTCCTATCTCGCGATGCTTGGGTTCGTTATTCTCGCTTCGTTTTGGCTGGAATTTGTATTTCGTCTTCGTGTGCTTCGGGACCCCAAGCGGCTCCTAAAAACCATCGCACTTGTCGCACCCGTGTTTGTACTTTGGGACGCTTTCGCTATTGCAAACAACCACTGGTTTTTTTCGGAGGAGCTTACTCTGGGCATTTACGGACCCTTTGGGATTCCAGTCGAAGAGTATGGATTTTTCCTTATCATTCCGATTGCCGGCATCTTGACTTTGGAAGGGGTAACAAACTTCTTCCCCACGGTTAAAAGTTGGATCGCCCGCATTAGAAAGGTCAGAAAATGATTACTTATTCGCTGCTGGCAGGGATCGCAGTGATTGTCGTGTTTGTCTTCGGCATAGCCGTAATGAAATCTGGCCTTATTTCTAGACCGCAATTTTGGATTTCGTGGGCGATCATAAGTTTCTTCCAGCTACTTACCAACGGCTATTTGACCAGCCAAAAAATCGTCACTTACAACTCCGAGGCAATTACTGGGACCAGAATCGCCTACGCCCCAATTGAAGATCTCTTTTTTGGATTTGCACTCGTCACGCTGACGATGCTGATTTGGGAATGGGTTGGGCCGACCGCAAAATCTCCTAAGCGGCGATCAGCGCCCCTCAGCTAGCGTTGAAGAATTATTCAGAGATGCGCGTCCGCAAGCTCCCCTGGATCGCTTTGCGGATCGAATCTTTGGAGGGGCTGCCAGCTATCTTTTGGCCATCGCGGTAAATACGACAAGCCAGGTTTGTGGTCTGTTCCGTTCCTGGGACGGCGTCAAGTCCGTCGATTAGGACAGTGGGCGATCCCGCGAATCGGTGCTTGGCGGCCTCTGCCGGAGAGCTAATCAGTGTGAGGGTTACGACGATGTGGCCAAGTTTCAGCTCTGCTAGTAGCTCCGCCAGGGAAGACTTAGTGTCCTCGAGGTTTGGGCACTCATCAATGTGAAGCACTTCTATTTGCATTTGAAAACCCTTCTTCGAAGACGTTACTGGAACTACGCGCGCCAAAGTCTTTAATGCTAGCCCTTGTAGTTTGCGTAAGCTGCGTCGATGACTCTTTGGGTCGCCTCTTTATCTGCCCAGCCTTCAATCTTTACCCATTTGCTTGGCTCTAGATCTTTGTAGTGCGTGAAAAAGTGCTCAATTTCATTTTTGGTCTGAGAAGGAACATCGCTTAGATCCTGAATGTGGTCCCAACGAGGATCCTTGGCAGGAACGCAAAGTACTTTTTCGTCCACGCCTCCATCATCTTCCATGACTAGCATGCCTACAGCTCGAACCTTCACGCCGACACCAGGGAACAGTGGGTGCTCAAGCAGAACGAGGGCGTCCAGTGGGTCGCCGTCGCCCCCGAGGGTTTTTTCAAAGTAGCCATAGTCGGTCGGATAGACAAATGGGGTGAACAAAACCCGGTCTAGGAATACGCGACCCGTTTCATGGTCGATCTCATATTTGTTTCTGGAACCGCGCGGAATCTCAATAACTACGTCGTATGACAATGCTTCTCCTCAATAGGCTTAGCTAAAAGATTAGCGAATTGGGAGCGATGGTTATTAGAAACCGACTGACTCCGGCAGTTGCCGATGTTCGTCGAGCCGTGCGGAACAGTCTTGATGCGCTAAATCTTGAACCAGACTCGAGAGTTCTGGTGGCTTGCTCCGGTGGTCCAGATTCCATGGCGCTAGCCGCGGCATTAATTTTTGAAGGTCCAAAACTTGGCCTTCGGGTTTCGGCAGTCGTGGTTGATCATGGTTTGCAAGAGGCGTCCAGCAAGGTCGCGCAGTCGACAGCTGCAAAACTGGAAGAACTTGGGGTTGACCCAGTTGTGATTGAAACTATTACTGTTGCCGAATCCGGCAACGGCCCGGAAGCAGCCGCTAGGACGGCAAGATACGAGGCCCTCGAGCGTGCTCGAAAGCTGGTTAGTGCCGAGGTTATATTTTTGGGCCACAACCTTGAAGATCAAGCCGAGACTGTTTTGCTTGGACTTACGCGTGGCTCGGGTTTGCGCTCAATTGCGGGCATGCAGGATTTTGATAAAAACAAAAAGCTAGTCAGGCCTTTGCTTGGCATCAAGCGCGAGGTGCTTTTGCAATCCTGTATTGATCAAGACATCGAAGCCTGGCAGGACCCTCACAACAAAGACCCTAAGTTCACAAGAGTGCGTATTCGACAGCTACTTGACACGTTGGAATCCGAGCTTGGTCCGGGGTTCGCGAGCGCTCTTGCCAGAACCGCCGAACTTGCTAGTGAGTCAGATGATGTTTTGCTTTCCATGGCTAACGAGCTTGCTGAAGCGGCAACCGTCTCAAGTTCGAGTAGTGAAATTAGGTTATCGATTGCGACACTCACTGAAGTGCTGCCGGGGCTTCGCCGAAGGACGCTGTTTGAAACGGCAATTGCCGCCGGCGCAAAGACTGTTTCTCGATCTCAAGTGATCGGAATCGATGAACTCATTACTAATTGGCACGGACAAAACAAGCTGGTTCTTTCTGGTATTACAGTAGAGCGAGTAAGCCAAGAGCTTGTCTTTAAGGGCGTCTAGCCATCTATCAATCGGGAGCCGTGAATTGCACCTAAATCACCCAGACATTACGACGGTGCTAGTCACTGCAGATGAAATTGCCGAGAAGGTTTTAGAGCTTGCTGGCGAACTTGATTCCTACTACCAGGACAAGGATCCACTTTTAGTAGGTGTTCTAAAGGGTGCAGTGCCGTTCGTTGCAGACCTTTCCAGGGCAATGCAGCTCTCAACCTCCCAGGACTGGATGGCGGTCTCTTCCTACGGTTCTGGAACGACTTCTTCGGGAGTTGTAAGAATCCTCAAGGATCTCGATACTGACGTGACCGACCGACATGTGTTGATTGTGGAGGACATCATCGACTCCGGGCTGACTCTGTCTTGGCTAACCACTAACCTTGCCAACCGAGGCGCAGCCTCGGTTGAGGTAGTAACTTTGCTTCGTAAGCCCGGTGCAGCAAAGGTTCAGATAAATGTCAGGTGGGTGGGGTTTGATATCCCTAATGAGTTCGTAGTTGGTTACGGGCTCGACTACAACGAGCGTTATCGATCACTAGACGGGGTTGGCGTGCTGTCACCTTCGGTTTACTCTTAAACGAATGGCATTGAATAAAGATATGGCAACTAAAAAAGACACTGCTCCTAAAGAAGACACTGCACCTAAAGAAGACATGACCGAAAAAGACGAAGCTAAACAAGACGAAGCTAAGAAAGACGAAGCTTCTCTAAAGGACATGGCCTCCAAGGACAAGAGCAAAGCGAAAACACCCATGACTTTCAAGAAGTTTTTGCGTGGCCCGTGGCTTTGGATAGCGCTCGCGTTGTCCGTTCTTCTGATCGGAACAAGCCTTATTGGCGCACAGCAGTTCACAAAGGTAGACACCCAGGTTGGTCTGGAGATGATTCAATCTGGCGCCGCTGAGAAAGTCACCATTTTGGACGGCAACCAGCGTGTTGACGTAGTACTGAGAGACGCGGATGCTGAGTATGGCAAGAGCGTTCAGTTCTACTTTGTGTCTGGCCGAGCCGTCACTGTTGCCGAAGTCGTTGCTGATTCTCCAATTTCTGAGGGCTGGACGGACGAAGTGCCCTCTACCCCCTGGTACCTAGCAATCTTGGGCACCTTGCTGCCATTCATCATTATTGGTGCATTGTTCTGGTTCCTAATGAGCTCTATGTCTGGCGGCGGCCGAGGGGTCATGCAGTTTGGTAAATCCAAGGCGAAGATGGTCACAAAAGAGACCTCCAACGTCACCTTCGAAGATGTTGCGGGAATCGAAGAAGCGATTGAAGAGCTCACAGAGTTGAAAGATTTCCTAAAGAACCCTAAGAAGTTTTTGGACATGGGCGCAAAGATTCCGCGAGGCGTGCTTCTTTACGGACCTCCGGGAACCGGAAAGACTCTAATCGCAAAAGCAGTGGCCGGCGAAGCCGGTGTTCCATTCTTCTCGATCTCAGGTTCCGACTTCGTAGAGATGTTCGTAGGAGTTGGTGCTTCTCGAGTTAGAGACCTGTTCGAGCAGGCCAAGCAGGCTGCACCCGCAATAATTTTCATCGACGAGATCGACGCAGTTGGTCGTCACCGCGGAACTGGAATTGGCGGAGGTAACGATGAGCGCGAGCAGACACTGAACCAATTGCTGGTCGAGATGGATGGCTTTGACACCAACGCCAGCGTCATTTTGATTGCGGCAACAAACCGACCGGATGTTTTGGATCCAGCCCTGTTGCGACCGGGCAGATTCGACCGCCAAGTGGGCGTGACCGCACCTGACCTAAAGGGTCGCGCAAAGATTCTGAAGGTTCACTCAAAGTCCAAGCCGATTGCCGAAGACGTCGATTTGAGTCTGATTGCAAGACGCACACCGGGGTTCACTGGTGCTGATCTTGCGAACGTGTTGAACGAATCCGCACTTTTGGCTGCGAGGCTAAATCGAACCGAGATAAATGACGAAATTATCGATGAGGCAATTGACCGCGTGATTGGTGGGCCTCAAAAGAAGTCCTCGATCATGAAAGATCAAGAGCGCCTTGTGACCGCATATCACGAAGCTGGTCACGCACTTGTTGCTGGTGCAGGAAATTACTCGGATCCGGTCACCAAGGTCACGATCTTGCCAAGAGGGCGAGCTCTCGGATACACCATGGTGATGCCGATGGAAGATCGATATTCAATTAGCCGCAACCAGCTGCTGGATCAGATCGCCTACGCAATGGGAGGGCGCATCGCAGAAGAAGTTGTGTTTAAGGACCCAACCACCGGAGCATCTAACGACTTTGAGAAGGCAACGAGCATCGCCCGCCAGATGGTTACCCAGTTTGGTATGAGTCAAAAGATTGGCGCTATTTCTCTTGGCAGCGGAAACAATGAGCCATTTTTGGGCCGCGAACTGGCGACTCACTCGAACTATTCGAACGAAATGGCGCAGCAGGTGGACGCAGAGGTCAGTGCAATTCTGGATCGTGCTCAAGATGAGGCCTATAAGGCCATCACGCTGAATAGAGTTGTTTTGGACAAACTTGCTAAGTCACTGCTTGAGCAGGAGACCTTGAACCAAGACGAAATAGCAAAGATCTTTAAGGCCGTAAAGAAGGTTCCAGCAAGGACCGCGTGGCGCTCCTCAACCAAGCGCACCGGAATAAACAAGGGTCCGATCCCGGTTCCAAAGCGCAAGGCTGTTCAACTAGAGGCTCTTGAAGACAAAACAGAACCGGAAGCAAAAAATGCAGACTGATCGCATCAAGGCGGCCGTTATCGAACTTCTCGAGGCAATCGGCGAAGATCCTAATCGTCCTGCCTTGAAAAATACTCCAACCAAAGTCGCAGAGGCCTACACGTCCTTCTTTCGCGGCATCGGAGTTGATCCTCAAAGCGTTATTGGCGATATGTTCGAAGCAGTCAATGCCGAGGCCGTGATCCTCAAAGACATCGAACTGGTTTCAATCTGCGAGCACCACCTGCTTCCTTTTACCGGTGTCGCTCATATTGCTTATCTGCCGAACAAAAAGCTAGCGGGTCTCGGCAGGCTCGCCAGCGTTATTGAGGTTCTGGCAGCAAGACCCCAACTTCAAGAGAACCTAACCGCCGAGGTGGCGGACGCGCTGGAAAGTGCACTGGATGCCAAGGGCGTTTTGGTTGTTGTCGAAGCAAGGCATCAGTGCGTCGCATCTAGGGGCGCTCGCCAACCAGATGTAAACACCGTGACCTTGGCCTCAAGAGGCCTCTACACAGAGCCCAGCTATCGCGCTGAGGTTCTGGGACTAATAAACAAGAAATCATGACGGACTGGACCAGGCCGCTACTAATGGGCGTGCTCAACGTAACTCCCGACTCTTTCAGTGACGGGGGGCAATTCTTAGACCCGGCGCGAGCTTTGGAGCAGGCGAGCATGCTAAGCGCTCAGGGTGCACAAATCATTGATGTCGGTGGCGAATCGACTAGGCCAGGAGCCGTGAGGGTTACTCCGGCCGAAGAGCAGGCAAGAATTCTTCCGGTCATTAAGGCGATTACGGGCGAACTGAGTATCACCATCTCGGTTGACACAATGAACGCCGCCACAGCAAGAAAGGCTGTAAAAGCTGGTGCAAAGATAGTCAATGACATCTCTGGCGGACTTTCGGATCCTCAAATGTTTGCTGCTATTCAGGACCTAGATTGCAAGTATGTGCTCGGTCACTGGCGGGGCCACGCGGACAAAATGGAATCTATGGCTCAGTATTCTGATGTGGCACGAGAGGTTGTTGCGGAGCTCGCAGAACAAGTCGCCATGGCTGTAGCTTCCGGAATCTCGAGAGATCGGATTGTCGTTGATCCGGGCCTAGGTTTCGCCAAGGATATTTACCAAAACTGGGACTTAGTGAATCGACTGGATGAACTGGAGCAACTGGGTCTACCGGTTTTGGTTGGAGCCTCCAGAAAAGGCTTTTTAGCGCATGCATTGAGCGCTCAAGATCCTGCCTCAGTTTCCATGCCGAGGCGAGATGTTGCCACTGCGGTCTTGACAGCTTTGTTGCTTCAGCGAAAACTATGGGGTGTGAGGGTCCACGATGTCCAAAGCACCAGCGACGCAATCGCCATCGTCTCCTCCTTGAAGAACTTCCAGGAGACCAAATGATTTACAAAATCAGAATCGACGGCCTATCGGTCTTTGGTTATCACGGTGTCCAGCAGCATGAAAAGGACTTCGGGCAAGAGTTTCTGATTGATATTCACCTGGATGTGAATTCTGGTTTGGAGGATTCCATTGAATTTACCGTTTCCTATGCGGCTATCGCTGATCTGGTCACTGAGCTATCAACAAAAATGCGATTTGATCTTATTGAGTCACTTGCGAGGGCTCTGGTAAGTGCGTGTTTGAAATATGATTCACGAGTTCTTCGTTCAACAGTCACTGTTCACAAACCAAATGCCCCCCTAACCCAAAAGTTTCATGATGTGTCAGTAACTCTGGCTGGATCAAGAGATGAAAACTAGGGCCGTCATAGCTCTGGGAGCAAACCTGGGCGATAAGGAAAAAACTATCTCTAAGGCTCAAAAAGAAATCGGAAAACTTCGCGGCGTTGAACTAATTGCGAACTCAAAAAAGTACCGCTCTCAGGCAGTCACCGAACAAGGTGTCGATCCGAGCGAGCCGGAATATCTAAACGCGGTAACAATCATTGACACAACCCTGTCTCCGAAAAAGTTACTCTCGAGGCTCAACGAAATCGAGAATAAATTCGGCAGGATTCGCTCAGCTAGATGGGCAGCGCGAACCCTCGATCTTGACATCATCACATTTGGAACCAGCGTCGTTGAGACGACATCGCTGGTCATTCCGCATCCGAGAGCTCAAGAAAGAGCGTTCGTTCTGATCCCCTGGCTAGAAGTGGACCCTGAGGCGGTGCTCACTGGTGCCGGCCCAGTCAAGGAACTAGCAAAGGGCATGGATTCGATGGTCTGGGTAATCCAGTGAATGGATCGATGGGCAAAGTAATCTTTGGATTTTCAGCTGTCGGTTTAGTCCTAGGCCTGGCTTTGTCACAGCTCTCGGCAGGGTTTGGCTATGTGTTTCCTGCCAGTCCCGCTAGCTTGCCAATAAGTTTGCTTGTGCTGGCGCTTGCAAACCACCTGTTCAGTTATCCGATTTACCGATATCGCAAACAGCTTGGGGGCTATAAAGAAGGGATAAGGCCGGAAAGGCCAAATCCCTTTTACGCCGTTCGAGTCTTAATTCTTGCAAGAGCGTCGGTTTTGGCCGGGGCGTTATTCGCCGGCTGGCACGCCGGCCTGATTATCTGGCTCTTAAGTTTTAGCGTTGCGCCGGAGAATTTGGTGCTTAGTAGCTCCTTTGGGCTAGTCGGAGCCGTAGCCTTAACAGTCGGAGGATTGGTTTCGCAGTGGAACTGCAAAACTCCACCGGGTTCTGATTCGGATTGAAACGGGAAGGCTAACCAGATGAAGATTGGTGTTGTTGGGGATGACCCAGCCGGTCCGGTGCTTGCCAAGGCTTGGGCTGCAGCCGGGCATGAGCTAATCGGAGTATTCGTTGAAAGCCCAGAGGCTATTCAGCGCATCGAAGCACTGATCCCCGATGTGCCGATTGCCAATATGGCCGCGGTTGTTGAGGATGCTGATTTGGTTTTGCTCGCAATCCCTTCCAGTGACTTGGAAATAACTTGCGCGGGCCTGGCCGATCTTGGATTATTTGGACCAAAGAAAATAGTGGTCCACCTTTCGCCACTAGTTGGGTATTCGGTATTAGCGGATGCTGCAAGATTTGGGGCAATCCCAATCGCCATGCATCCGGTCATGCACTTTACTGGCACCTCAATGGACCTAACGGTGCTAAAGAACACTTCAATCGCGGTGAGTGCCCCAGAGCCACTCACTCCTATTGCAGAGGCCTTGGCTATCGAGTTAGGTGCCGAGCCAATGGTGATAACCGAGGACCAGCGAGCTGCCTACGCAGAGGCTTTTGAGGTGGCCAATAGCTTCTCCTCTTTGGTTGTTCGACAAGCTCTTGGCATTTTGGAAGACGCAGGAATCCAAAACCCCGCCAGACTAATAGCACCGGTAGTTAGAACCGCTGTGGAGACCGCGCTGTCGCAGCCGGTTAGCAAGATTGACCCGAAGGATGCGCTCTGATGCAGCTAGCTCAAAAGATTGTGGAATTGCAACAAGCGTTGGCAATCGCCGATGCCGATGGAAGACGAGTCGGATTTATCCCAACCATGGGAGCACTTCACAAAGGGCACCTGTCTTTGGTGAAAAAAGCTCAGGACCAAGGTTTGTTTATTGTGGTTTCGGTTTTTGTGAACCCAAGACAATTCGGGGAAGGCGACGATTTAGAAAAGTACCCGCGAACCCTGGGCGTTGATGCTCGAGTGCTGAGTGACGCTGGTGTCGATGTTTTGTTCGCCCCCAGTAGCAATGAGGTCTATCCGGCCACTGGTGTTAAGGAAATATCCGCCGGTGAACTAGGGAGTCTGTTTGAAGGAACAGTTAGACCAGGCCACTTTGACGGCATGTTGACGGTTGTCAACCGGTTGTTCAATCTTGTCCAGCCCGATGTTGCGTTCTTCGGCTCTAAAGATGCTCAGCAGTTGATACTGGTCACCCAGATGGTTAGACGACAGGTTGCCAACGGGGATCGCGAGCCAATAAAAGTAGTTGCCTGCGATACGGTTCGCGACGACGAGGGCTTGGCCCTGTCAAGCAGGAATCAGCGAATCCCAAAGGAGCTAATTCCTGCCGCGAGGACACTCCATAAAGCCCTGACCGCGGGCTCAAAAAAGAAAACAAAAGTCGACTGCATTGAAGCTGCAATGGCGCAGCTCGATCCAATTATTAGACTTGACTATCTAGAACTAGTTGACCCGGAAACTTTTGCGGTCACCGAAGGCGTAGAAGGCGCCAGAATGGTGATTGCCGGCTGGGTCGGAGAAGTTCGTTTAATCGATAATTTATTAGTAGGTGGTTTCTAAAGTGGGCGAAGAGTACGAGGAGATAGACCTCCCCGAGCAAATTGCAGTGCGCATGGACAAGCGTGAGCGACTAAACGCTCTGGGCTCCGCCTACCCGGTAACGCTGCCAATCACCCACACCATTGAGGCCACCAAGGCCCACTACCCAAATCTTGAAGAAGACATCGCCACCGGTGACCAGGTTGGCCTGGCCGGAAGAATCATGTTTCTTCGAAACACCGGCAAACTTTGCTTTGCCACCTTGCAGTCTGGCTCTGGAGAGCGAATCCAGGCAATGATCAGTCTCGATAGAGCCGGCCAAGAGCAACTTGACAGCTGGAAAGAATTCGTCGATTTGGGTGACCATGTTTTTGTTGAGGGTGAAGTTATTACTTCGAAGCGAGGCGAACTAAGCGTCTTGGCGACCAAGTGGTTGATGGCAGCAAAGACTCTTAGGCCACTGCCTAACCTCCACAACGAACTGGGTGAAGAGTTTCGCGTTCGACACCGCTACATTGATTTGATTGTTCGTGACCGGGCTCGCGAGGTAGTGAAGATTCGCGCTGCAGTGATGCAGTCAATTAGAAACACTTTTGCTAAGCAGGCCTTTATTGAAGTTGAGACACCGATGTTGCAGGTTATGCACGGCGGTGCATCTGCAAGGCCGTTTAAGACCCACTCGAATGCCTTTGACACTGATTTATATCTTCGAATTGCGCCAGAGCTATTCCTGAAGCGCGCGGTAGTCGGCGGTTTGGAGAGAGTGTTTGAAATAAACCGAAACTTCAGAAACGAAGGCGCCGACAGAACCCACTCGCCTGAATTTGCGATGCTCGAAGCCTACGAGGCATACGGGGATTACCACACCATGATGGATTTGACTCAAGCCCTAATCCAGAACGCGGCATCAGATGTTCTGGGAACCCAAGTAGTTCAGCTCGAGGACGGCACAGTGAATGACCTGAGTGGCACTTGGCCAAGGGTTTCGATGTACGAATCTCTTTCTGAGTCCTGTGGTGAGGCAGTCACACCAGAAACTTCAGTCGCGGAATTGAAGAAGCTGGCAGACACTGTCGGCATCGAAATCGATCACCCGCTGCATGGCAAGTATGTTGAGGAGCTCTGGGAGCACTTTGTAAAGCCTGGGCTAACCGGGCCCGCTTTTGTAATTGATTTTCCCGTGGACACTTCGCCTTTGACTAGAGACCATCGCAGTAAAGCCGGCGTTGTTGAAAAATGGGATCTCTACATCATGGGATACGAGCAAGCCACTGGCTATTCCGAGTTGGTGGACCCCGTTGTCCAGCGAGAGCGATTTGTGGCTCAAATGCAATTGGCAGCAACCGGAGACCCGGAGGCCATGAAGCTGGATGAAGAGTTTTTAAAGGCGTTGGAGTTTGGGATGCCACCATCCGGTGGCTTAGGGCTTGGTATTGATCGACTCTTGATGTCGCTCACCGGCCTCGGTATTCGGGAAACTATCTTGTTCCCCTTGGTGAAGTAGGTGGAGATGACTGCTTGGGAGACCTTGCTCGATGTATTGATTTCGCTGATTCCACCAGCCGCAGTCGGAGTGATATTTTGGATCATGATGCGCTCCATTTTGCGTGCCGATAAGGGTGAGCGCGATGTTTACGCGAAGATCGAAGCTGAAGAACGGGCTAAACGCGCTAACGCCTTGGGCGAACAGCGCTAGTTTTGTAGCGAGCACCCACGTAGCATTTTGATTACGGATTTTGAAAGGTGCTTACGTGTTCGAGAAATTTACAGACAAGGCTCGCAGGGTCGTTGTGCTTGCCCAAGAAGAGGCAAAGCTTCTAAACCACAACTACATCGGAACTGAGCACATTTTGCTCGGCCTGATTCACGAGGGCGAGGGTGTTGCTGCGAAGGCGCTTGAGGCGCTGGGCATTAACCTCGAGCAGGTTAGAGAACAGGTCCAAGACATCATTGGTCAAGGCCAGCAATCGCCATCTGGGCACATTCCATTTACCCCAAGGGCCAAAAAGGTTCTTGAGCTGAGCCTTCGAGAGGCACTCCAGCTCGGTCACAGCTATATCGGAACCGAGCACCTACTTCTTGGCCTAATTCGCGAGGGCGAGGGTGTTGCCGCTCAGGTACTAACCAAGCTTGGAGCTGACACAAACAAGGTTCGCCAGCAGGTTATTCAGTTGCTATCTGGTTACCAAGGCAAGGAAAGCGTTTCAGTTGGCGGAGAAGCCCAGCCTCAGGCCAAGGGCTCCACGATTCTTGATCAGTACGGCCGGAACTTAACGCACGCTGCCGCAGAGGGAAAACTTGATCCAGTTGTGGGTCGTGAAAAAGAAACCGAACGCGTAATGCAGATTCTTTCTCGCCGGACCAAGAACAACCCAATTTTAATCGGTGAGCCAGGAGTTGGAAAGACTGCTGTTGTCGAAGGACTGGCTATTGCAATCGTGGCCGGAAACGTGCCGGAAACTCTTCGCGGCAAGCAGCTTTACACGCTTGACATGGGAAGCCTGATCGCGGGCTCACGTTACCGTGGTGACTTTGAAGAGCGACTAAAGAAGGTAACTAAGGAAATCCGTACCCGCGGAGACATCATCACGTTTATCGACGAAATCCACACCCTCGTTGGTGCCGGAGCCGCCGAGGGCGCTATCGATGCGGCTTCAATCTTGAAGCCGATGCTTGCCAGAGGCGAGCTTCAGACCATTGGGGCGACAACCCTGGATGAATACCGTAAGCACTTTGAAAAAGACGCTGCGTTGGCCAGAAGATTCCAGTCCATTCAGGTTGCAGAGCCATCCCCGGCACTTGCAATCAGCATTCTCAAGGGACTGCGCGATCGCTACGAGGCTCACCACAAGGTCTCGATAACAGACGGTGCAATTGTTGCAGCGGTCTCAATGTCCGATCGTTACGTGACCGACAGGTTCCTGCCGGACAAGGCTATTGACTTGATCGATGAGGCCGGTGCCCGGTTGAGGCTCAGCTTCCTTTCAGCCCCTCCAGAGCTCAAGGCGATGGAAGAAAAAGTGGCTGTTGTTCGACAGGCCAAAGAGCAGGCGATTGCTGATCAGGACTTCGAAGCCGCAGCTACCAAGCGCGATGAGGAGAAAAAGCTCACTGCCGAGAAGGTTCGCATGGAGAAGGAATTCCGCGATGGCAGCTTAGACACCCCAGGTGTTGTTGACGAAGCGCTTATCGCCGAAGTTATTGCTCAAGCAACTGGTATCCCTGTATTCAAGCTAGGTGAGGACGAAGGCGCCAAGCTCATATACATGGAGGACGGTCTTCACAAGCGAGTCATTGGCCAAGAGCAGGCAATCGCCGCGCTTTCAAAGACTATTCGCCGCCAGCGTGCAGGGTTGAAAGATCCAAAGCGCCCATCTGGTTCGTTTATCTTTGCCGGACCGACCGGTGTTGGAAAGACCGAATTAGCCAAGGCTCTTGCGGAGTTCTTGTTTGAGGACGAAGACGCACTGATCGCGCTAGACATGAGTGAGTACAGCGAAAAGCACACCGTTTCTAGGCTATTTGGAGCCCCTCCGGGCTTCGTGGGCTACGAAGAGGGTGGCCAGCTGACCGAGAAGATTCGCCGCAAGCCATTCTCTGTGGTGCTGTTCGATGAAATTGAAAAGGCCCACCCAGACATCTTCAACTCGCTGTTGCAGATTCTCGAAGAGGGTCGTCTGACCGACGGCCAGGGACGCGTTGTGGATTTCAAGAACACAATCATCATCATGACCACCAACCTAGGTACTAGAGAAATCACAGGCAGCACGCTTGGATTCTCTCTTGAGGGTGACAGTCAGAACGACTACACCCAGATGAAGGGCAAGGTGAACGAGGAGCTGAAGAAGAATTTCAAGCCCGAGTTCCTGAACCGAGTTGATGACGTAATCGTCTTCCCACAGCTAACTCGTGAGGAGCTAATGCAGATTGTTGATCTGTTTATTTCGAGGCTTCAGCTGCGCCTGGACGACCGCGATTTGAAGTTGACCTTGACCTCATCGGCCAAGGAGAGACTAATCGAGCTTGGCTATGATCCGACCATGGGAGCGAGGCCGCTTCGAAGGGCTGTGCAGCGTGAAATTGAAGACGCAATTTCCGAGCGTATCCTTACCGGGTACATCGGTAACTCTCAGGACATCTTGGTTGATTTCCTTGAGGGCGAGTTTAGTTTCGTTGCGAACTCCAGAGAGATCGAGTCGATAAATAAGGCATGACCAAGGTTCAAAAGTATGAGGTGGTGAAGTCCTACAAGGACTTTGAAGTGCGCAATTATGCGCCCTTCATCACCGTCTCTACTCATGAGTCTGGAAACATACTTTCCGCCGGAAATCAGGGCTTTAGAAAGCTTGCGAATTTCATATTCGGGGGCAATGCGGAGTCAAGGCAAATCCCCATGACCACGCCGGTCACCCAAGTTCCTATTGATAACGGATATGAAGTTTCTTTTGTAATGCCTCATGACACGGCGATGAGCGACGTGCCCAACCCCTCTGGAGATAACCTACAAATCGCTGAGCATCCGGCAGTAAAAATGGCGGCCATCAGGTTCTCTGGAACGGTGGGCGACAACACGTTTTCAAATAATGAAAAAAAACTCAAGGATCTGCTCTTGGCCCAAGGGATTGAGTTTGAACCGACGCCTATTTACGCTCGCTACAACGCACCAACAACGCCGTTCTTTCTGAGGCGCAACGAAGTATTGCTGGTCATCGACAAGTCCTAGTTTAAAAGGGTTAGGCTCAATTCTTCAAGTAGGCTCTAGGAAAACAGCCCAAACTAAGAGGATTCGACAATGACGTCCAACCTGTCTCAAAACTGGGACGATGATCTCGTAACCGCCGAAGAACTCATCCCAATCATCGGCCGGCTCTACCGCCAAAACGGTGTGGTTTTATCAATCCACGGGCGCAGCCTAATCAACCGCAGCCCGATCGAATTACTTAAGGCACATCGCTATGCCAGGCACATCGATGGCCGCCCACTGGATGTTTCAAAGTGCTCAACCCTAGTCAGGTTGCTAGATCAGTTGAACCTGGGGCCAGCCTCAATCGACGTCGCCAGACTGCTCGCTACAAACACTGGAGATCTTGAGGGATTTGTGCGCCAGGAACTGGCCTCAGTGATTGACCACAGCAACGATGCACCGCAGGAAAATGACGTTGTGCTCTATGGATTTGGGCGCATTGGCCGTTTGGTGGCGCGAATTCTGATCGCCCAGGCCGGCGACCACCGAGGTTTGAACCTGAGAGCAGTTGTTGTTCGCCGGGGAAGTGAAGACGACCTGGTCAAGCGGGCAAGTTTACTTCGCCGAGATTCGGTGCATGGACCGTTCGAGGGCACCATCACGGTTGACCAGCACAATGACACGATAATCGCTAACGGAATACCAATTCGTGTGATCTACTCCGACAGTCCAGCCACCATCGACTACACCGCCTATGGCATCAACAGCGCCCTGATCATCGATAACACCGGTCGTTGGCGAGATGAGCAGGGATTGTCGCAACACTTGGAGAGCAAGGGCGCCGCCAAGGTTTTGCTCACGGCACCGGGTAAGGGCGAGCTGCCAAACATTGTTTATGGAATCAACCACGACGAGATAACCCCCGACCAGCGAGTCATTACTGCGGCTTCCTGCACCACCAATGCAATCACCCCGGTTCTGAAGGTTATAGATGATGTCTTCGGAATCAACTTCGGCCACGTCGAGACCGTTCATTCATTCACCAACGATCAAAACCTGATCGACAATTTCCACAAAGGTGAGCGTCGAGGTAGATCAGCGGTGCTGAACATGGTGATAACTGAGACCGGGGCCGCCAGTGCTGTTGCCAGGGTGCTGCCGAGTTTTGCTGGAAAGCTAACCGGTAATTCGATTCGAGTCCCCACCCCGGATGTCTCGATGGCAATTTTGAACCTGACCCTCGACAAGACTGTTACCAAGTTGGAGCTAAACCAAGTCCTGCGGGACGCGTCACTGGAATCCAGCCTTCGAAATCAGATCGACTACATAGAGTCCCCGGAAGTCGTCTCGACCGACTTTGTTGGCTCAAACCGAGCTGGCATCGTGGACGGGCTGGCAACTATTGGCCAGGGCAATCACGCCGTGGTGTACATCTGGTACGACAACGAAAATGGCTATTCCCATCAAGTTCTTCGAGTTGCCCAGGCGGTCGCCGGTGTCAAGCGTGTTCTGTTCCCGCGATAACAAGGCGAGTGCTGCCAAGTTCTCGGTTTAAATTGCCGCAATCAGCGGCCAAAACACCCAGTTTTTCTAAGAACACCCTAAGTTCTACTTTCTGCAACCGGCTAATTGGTTCATAATTACCTAATGTTCCAAATCCGATCAGCCAAAACTACTGACGTCCCAGCCATTAGCAAAATAGCTGCACCCTTGGTCGATAGCCGCGTGCTGCTGGGCAAGGAAATGGTCGAGACCTACGAAGCAATTCAAGAGTTTGTAGTTGCCGAGCAAGATTCCAAGTTGCTCGGCTTCGGTGCGCTTCACGTTATGTGGCAAGACTTGGCTGAGGTCAGGACTTTAGTCGTTGACGAGGAAGCAAAGCGCCAGGGGATCGGCAGAGCGCTTTTGTTAGAACTTGAAGTCAAGGCGCGAGCTCTTGGCGTCACAAGGGTGTTTTGTCTTACATTTGAAAAGGAATTTTTCTCTGCAAATGGCTATCAAGTGATTTCCGATGTTCCTGTCGACCCAGCCACCTACGCGGAGCTGGTTCGTTCGCACGATAACGGCGTCGCCGAATTTTTGGATCTTGCAAGAGTTAAGCAAAACACGCTGGGAAACTCGCGCATGCTCAAGCAGCTCTAGCTAGATTTGTCCCATGGCCCAATTAGACCCAGTGATTATTAGACGAAGAAGACTAGCTGCCTTGGGCATTCTGGCGATTTTAGTAGTCACAATTTGGTCAGTATCTCAGTTTGCAGTGGGCCAAGACCAGGCCGAAGTTGACGCTGGACCTCAGGAAACCGAAGTGGGTATTGCGGCTGAAATCACGGATTGTGCGCCAGGCGTAGTTTCTTTGACAGCAATGATCGGAACCTTCGACGAGGCGACAAAGGCCAACGAAACTCTAAACAATTTCGCAGAGGGTGTGGTTCCCTACCTTTGGTACGAAGTAACCAACACCGGTTTGGTGGACTGCAGGTTCAATGTTGGATCAAGAGTGACTTTTTTCACCATCACATCGGGTGAGCAAACCTACTATTCGTCCAGGGATTGTGATCGGTCCGAAAGTAATGATCTGACAGTTCTGCTTCAGGCAAACGCTCCGCTGAAGGCCGAGCCGTCGGCTTGGGATCGGGTCTACTCATCTTCTGAAGGCTGCAGCGCAGCGCAGGGGCTGCAGGCTGTTCCGGGCGGCGGAGCTACTTACAAGCTAAAAGCTGAGCTCAATGGAGTTATTTCCGAGGACGTTCGCTTCATCCTAAATTAGCTTCGGGCTGAGACGGGTCCGATTGGGCCAGTGCTTGAGTGAGGGCCTTTTTGAGCTGCCCACTTTTTGAATCAATAATTGTCTTGTGACCAAGTCGACTTGCCTCATTGGTTCGTTGCGAGAGATTAGCTACCCCGCGAACCTCTCCTGAAAGCGAAATCTCACCGAAGGCTGCGACTTTGGTTGAAACAGGTTTGTCGCTCACTGCAGAAGCAATGGCAATTGCAATGGCCAGGTCGGCGGCGGGCTCAGTGATCCTCATGCCGCCAACCGTTGAGACATAAACGTCCTTGTCGCTAAGTGAAATTCCTGCTCGGCGCTCTAGCACAGCGAGCAACATTGCCACCCGGGAGCTGTCCACGCCGTTTGTGACGCGTCTTGGTTGCGGGGAGCTGCTCTTTACAACAAGTGCCTGAATCTCCGCCCTCAGCGGGCGCCTGCCTTCGACCGCAACGGTTATGCAGGTTCCAGATACCGGCATGGTGCTGCCGGAAACGAAGAGTGCGCTCGGGTCGCTAACTTCCACGATGCCCTCACCGGTCATTTCGAAACAGCCAACCTCATCGGTTGGGCCAAACCTGTTTTTCAAGGTTCTTACGAAACGAAGTGCTGTTTGACGGTCGCCCTCAAAGTGACAAACAACATCAACCAGGTGCTCCAGCGTTCTAGGTCCGGCAATGGAGCCGTCTTTAGTGACGTGGCCGACCAAGATAACCGGTGTCGAATTCTGCTTGGCGAGTCGAATCAGGTTGGACGCAACCTCTCTGACTTGCGCCGGCATTCCAGCGGCACCATCAATGTCATCAGAGCTAATGGTCTGAACCGAGTCCACGACCATTAGCTCAGGCTTTACCTGTTCGAACTGCCCAAGTACGTGACCTAGATCAGTCTCTGCTGCCAGGTATAGATTCTCGCTCAAGGCATTGGTTCGTTGAGCACGAAGCCTTACTTGGCTGGCGGATTCTTCTGCGGAAACGTAGAGCACTTTTTTACCACTCTTGGCAAGCCTCGAGGCAACCTCCAGCAACAACGTGCTTTTACCGACTCCGGGCTCACCTGAGAGCAGTATTGCGGCGCCGGCCACCAGGCCACCACCTAGTACTCGATCAAATTCAGAAACCATGGTTTTTTGATAGCCATCGGTTACAACTGCCACCTCGGTTATTGGCCTGGCTTCATGCCCGACCGAGATTCTGGCGGCCTTTGCTTTGGTGGTCTGTGCCGCCTCAGCGACTGTTCCCCAGGCTTGGCACTGACCGCACTGGCCCGACCACTTTAGAGTCGTCCATCCGCAATCCGAGCATCGATAATCAATTTTTGTCTTGGCCACAGGAACAAACTACCTTGGGTCACCCCCAGCTAGATAACCTAAGTGAATAAGACTTAAAATTTAGCTTCGAAGAGTTAGGGATCAGATGCGCAAACACTCGCAAGAACTGTGGCTGGTGCTGATGGTCTCTCTCGGTGCCAGCGCGATCTATTCGATTCTTAGTCTTGCCAGAAAACTAACCAGCACCCAAGGTTTAGCCGGCTCAGTAACGACTATCAACCAACCGCTTGCAAAAACCCCTTGGCTAGATTTAGTCAGCCAGCTTGCCTCGATCTCCCTGGCATTAGTGCCAGTGCTACTGGCTCTTTATTTTTTACGGATGGACAACATAAAAATCGGTCTTATCCCGGTAAAAAGGGACTGGCTTATCGGCATCTCGCTGCCTTTGATTATTGGAATTCCCGGCATCGCTCTCTACGCGGTTGCATTGAATCTTGGGCTAACTTCTAGGATTGTGCCGAGCTCTTTGGGTGACTACTGGTGGACGCCGGTCGTGTTGGTACTTGCCGCTCTGCGATCGGGCCTGCAGGAAGAAATTATCGCGGTTGCATTCTTTGCCAAAAAGCTAAAAATCATCAGACCGGAAATAACAATCATTTCGGTAATCATTCTGTCCAGCTTGTTCAGGGCCAGTTATCACCTGTACCAGGGTTTTTCTGCGTTCATTGGCAATTTTGTGATGGGCTTAGTCTTTGGCTACTTGTTCATGAGAACTGGCAGGGTTGCTCCGCTGGTGATCGCCCACACCATTATGAACACTGCAGTTTTCATAGGGTTTCCTCTGGTAGCCGGCTTCTTCTAGTCCTCGTAAGATTTGAAGATGGAGAAACTAAGAGTTTGTTTTTTGGGGACAGGGTCGATGGGCTCAGCCGTGTTAACCGGTTTGATTGCCAGTGGCCACCCGCTAGGGCTAATTTCCGCTACCACTAAGTCAATACTCTCCGCCGATGCCTTGCGCGCCAGGGGAATCAGCGCGATGGCGATCGAGGAAGCGGTTGACGCTAATTCCTTGCTAGCCGGCGATGCCGATTTGATTGTTCTGGGGGTTAAGCCTCATCAAATCAAAGATGTACTCGCTGAAATAAAAGATGAAATTGCCCCAAATGCGGTGGTCATTTCGATGGCTGCAGGAATCAAGCTTGCTTCAATGGCCGAGGTCTTACCGGGAAACCCCAATCTAATTCGCACTATGCCTAACACTCCCGCGCTTGTGGGGATGGGAGTCACAGGGGTGGCACCTGCTCTTAGCGCGTCAGCCGATGCAGTGTCAGCCACCATGGAGCTATTTGACTCTGTTGGCGCAGCTTTGGAGATTAGCGAGGATCAGATTGATGCCTTGAGTGCAATCTCCGGCTCGGGCCCGGCATGGGTTTTCTATATCATGGAACAGTGGGAGCAGATTGCTCAAAACCACGGCTTCACCAGGGAGCAAGCGGCTGTGATGGTTCGCGGCACTTTGGCCGGGTCCATCGACCTACTGGCTCAAAGCGACGAGGAGCCTGGGACATTGCGCTCCAAAGTCACAAGCCCCGGAGGTACTACCGAGCGCATTATCGATACTTTAGAGAAAGCCGACTTGCAGAAAATATTCGAAGCCAGCCTTCAGGCAGCACTTCAAAGGGCTGACGAAATCTCTGCCAGCTAGCTCTAAGCTGTAGTCATGGCAGATATTTTTGAAGCAGTTGCAGACCCTACCCGTCGCAAGCTCCTAGAAAGCTTGCTGAACTCCAATGTTGGTGGCTCCGGTGAGCTCACGGTTTCACAACTTGTTGAAATCACCGGGCTTGGACAACCTACGGTTTCTAAGCACCTAAAGACCCTTCGCGAGGTTGGCCTAGTCTCCGCACGCGAAGAGGGGCAAAAACGTTTTTACTCGGTCACCCCTGAACCACTTGAAGAGATTGAAGATTGGATGATTGACTTCTTGTCGCTTGACTTTGAAAGCGAAGATGAGGTGGTCGATGATCTAGCTCACAGTCTTGCTGGAGCTGGCGAGCAGCTTGGCCACTGGCTAACCGAGCGCTCCAGCTGGCTGACTGGTCAGCTAAAATCAAGGGCCTCCGAGGTCGACATCGACTTCAATGCGGCGGAGATGGGGCGCCGACTGGGTCGCAAGCTCGCCGATGCCAGGTCGGAAGCCGAGAAGTCGGTTAAGGATTTTGAGCGCATTGCTAAGCAAAAGGTTGAAGAAGTTATCGACGATGTGAAATCAGAGGCTCAGCACTTGGCCGAAGAGGTTCGCAACCGAGCTTCGAAGAAGTGACATCATGGCAAAGGGTGCTCAAGGCGACATAAGAGACTTTGCCAGACAACAGCTTAGGAAAAAGCAGGGGTTCAGGACATATCTGGCCGTCTACGCAGGAGTCACAGTTCTGGTCATCGCAGTTTGGTTTTTGACTACTCCAGGGAGTTATTTTTGGCCAATCTGGTTTATTTTTATCATGGGAATCGGAGCGGTGGCGACTGGCCTAGATGCTTATGGGACCAGTTGGTCGAAGCCCATCACCGAAGCAGATGTTGATGCAGAGGTTGAGCGTCTTGGCCGTAGAGGCTAGACTGTTGAGGTTGACCATTCGGGCAATCACAAGTTTTATGAGGTTTTAATGGGTTCAGTTATAAAGAAGCGCCGCAAGCGTATGTCGAAGAAGAAGCACCGTAAGCTACTTCGCAAGACTCGACACCAGCGTCGCAATAAGAAGTAAGTATTAGTAACGAACCCGCCTTCGGGCGGGTTTTGTTTTAACCGCGTTTCAGGTCTCGCTTTTTGAATCTAAGAATGTCCCAGTTCGCTGCTTCGGCATATCTTGTGAGTGCCTTATCAGGATTCACAGCTACTGCGTGCTTTACAAGAGTCAGAAGTGGAAGATCATTTACCGAGTCCGAGTAAGCCCAAGACCTACTCAGGCTAATCCCACGCTCAACGGCTAGTTTCTTGGCGGCATTGCGTTTTGCTCGCCCATGAAGCGCTTCACCAACAAGTTCACCGGTCAACACTCCGTTGTTTCTCGCAACCACGGTTCCAAGCGCTCCGGTGGCACCCAAATCCTTAGCTATTAGCTCTGCAAGTTCGACCGGTGCGGCAGTTATCAACCAGACCTCGTGCCCTTGGGCAAGATGCTCCTTCACAGCGGCAACTGTTTTCGGCCACAGTCTCGGCTTTATTTCGGATTCGTAGACGGTTTGCATCAGCGGTTCAAGAGAGCTTAGGGAGTACCCCTTGGTGACCGAAAGCGCGCGTTCCTTGAATCCAGCCAGGGAGTTGTTTTTCTCTCCTCGACGAATAAACATCATTTGCTCAAAAGCAAATCTCCAGATGTCTCGACGCTTTATGGTTCCATCCCGAAAGGCAATTTTGCCAAATAATATGGTGGTTGCACCGCGGACCAAGGTGTTATCAACATCAAAGAATGCCGCAACTTTTTTCTCATTATTTGTTTTATTTACGGCCACCGCCACAGTCTATTGCCCTAAGCATTTCTAGTAGTGTTTGGGCGTGAACTCAAAAATCAGACTTGAGCTAATTACCAGGCAGGGTTGCCACCTATGTGATGAAGCCCAGGACGCACTGGCCGGGGTAATAGCAAGGTTTAGTGATGAGCACCCGAGCGCTTCATACATCGTTGAAACCGTTGACATCGACCGCAGTCCAGAGCTTCTAGCTAAGTACTCCGAAGAGGTACCGGTACTGCTACTAAACGACGAGCAAATTTCATTTTTCCGTATCGATGCTGACCGAGTTCTAAGAAAACTCAAGGCGCTAGTTTGACCACTAGAGACGGGTTTCCTGACGCCCTGAGGGGCTTTGCTCTCATTGGTATCGTGCTTGTTAATGCGCCTTTCTTTTCGGTAAACACAGTTCTGGGCCTTGGCGGGGCTGATGTCTCCAATGGCTGGAACTCAGTTCCAGTTTTTTTCATCACGAGTCTTGCTTTGGGTAAGTTCTACTTGCTGTTCTCCTTTCTATTTGGCTATAGCGCGGCTTATATCCTCAAGAGCGATAAGGCCAACGTGAGGCGCTTTCTTGCCAGGGCAGTGGTTTTGATTTTCTTTGGTGTTCTTCACGCAGTCTTTCTTTGGCACGGAGACATTTTGTTCATGTATGGAATTCTGGCGATTCTGCTTTTAGCCCTTTATTACCGGAGGGAAAAAGCTATTCGCCTAACGGTTAAAGTTGTCTACATTGTTAACGCGGCGCTACTTTCGCTACTGTCTTTGTTGCTATTTGCAGGGGAAATGTTGGGTGAGGATCTTGGCGAAACGGCAACTTCCAGTTCGCTTGACTCCTCGCTGGCAGTGGGGTCATTTCTGGATAACGCGGGCGCACGCTCCGATTTATGGCTCACCGGTCTACCGGGTAGCTTCGCACTTCAGGCACCCTTTGCTTTCGCGGCAATCTTAGTCGGGGTGTTGGCGGCCAAAAAGCGATTGCTGGCGGATGGAGCTAACGCTTTGACTATGAAGAGGCTTGCGGTGTGGGGTTTTGCTATTGGCCTTCCACTGCAGCTGATTGCAGCTTGGTTCTCACTTGTAAATCAACAGTCGGTCAATTACTCCGTTGGAGCAGAACTTGGCTGGTTCACAGTTACATTCGCCTCCGCTCCTGTCTTGAGTGCGGGGTATGTCGGGGTACTTTGGTTGCTAATGCAGCGTCACAAGCGCGGCTTTGGTTTGCTGGCAGCAGCCGGACGCCATTCACTTAGTGTTTATATCGGCCAGTCGGTTATTCTCGCGTTTGTCTTCTCGGCCTGGGGCCTTGGTTTGTTCGGGATGCTGAACCTAACTTTGGTCACGTTGATTGCTCTTGGTGCTTGGCTGGTGCTTGCTGGCCTTGCGCGTCTGAATTCGAGGTATTTCTCATCGGGTCCGCTGGAGTGGGTCTTGAAAAAAGCCACAGAGCCATTTAGGGCAAGAGCATGAACTTAGAACAGCTCGGATTATTCGGGGTCTTTCTTGCGGGAGCCATTCCCTGGCTAGAGGCAATCGGTGTTGTTCCGGCCGGAATTCTGATAGGGCTGAATCCTTCTCTAACTGTTTTGTTTGCGGTCACCGGAAACGCGATAACAATCTTTTTGTTTGCCTTTGGCGCCAGCAAGCTTCGAAGTGGAATGCGGAAAAGACGCCTGGCCAAGGGTAAGACCGAAGAGTCGCCCAGAATCATTAAGGCCCAACGTTCCTTTGACCGCTGGGGTATTTACGGGCTGGCAATCCTCGGACCCTTGTTCATTGGTACTCAGTTTGCGGCTCTGGTTGCAGTGGCTGGCGGCGTCAAGCCGCTAAAGGCATCAATTGCAATAACTGCTGCGACTATCTTGTGGGCAGCACTAATTGCCCTTGCCTTTGTAGCTGCTGGCTTCGATTGAATTCCCGGTTTTGACGATCCGAATAGCTAGTTGGATTCGGTCCGTTGGGCTTTTTCTAAGGTTCTAGTCGGTTTGGACCGCGGAACAAGAAGCTAGCCTCGCGGATGTTGGAAAGGTTTAGGAGCAACATGACCACTCTTGTTAGGCCCATGCCAAAACCACCGTGCGGCGGGACGCCGTAGCGGAAAAAGTCAAGGTAGGAATTCAGGCCCTCTGGTTCTAGCCCTTTTTCCTTGATCTGCTCTGTCAGAACCTCAACGCGGTGCTCTCGCTGAGCTCCGGTCGTTATTTCGGTTCCCTTCCAAATCAAGTCATAGCTCTTGGTCAGGTCCGGGTTGTCAGCATGCCTCATGTGATAAAACGGGCGAATGTTTTTTGGGTAGTCGGTTAGGAACACAAACTCGTGGTCGTGAGTCTCTTCCACGTGAGCGGAAATCTGACGCTCGCCCTCTGGGTCTAGGTCTCCGTCTTGGCGCGGAACCTTATAGCCGCGTCCCTCGACGATTGAGTGAGCTTCTGCCAGTGGAATTCTCGGAAACGGGATGCTCGGGACCTTTACTTCGAAGCCGTATAGCGCTTCGATTTGGGCTCCGTGCTCGTCTTTGACGGCCTGGATTGCCTTGACCATAAGTTGCTCTTGGAAGTTCATCACGTCTTCGTGAGAATCAATCCAGCTCATTTCCATGTCGATCGAGACAAACTCGGTCGCGTGGCGTGAGGTGAAAGATGGATCGGCACGGAATACCGGTCCAATTTCAAATACTTTGCCGAGGCCTGCGGCCATTGACATCTGCTTATAAAACTGAGGACTCTGAGCGAGGTAGGCGTGTGTTTCGAAGTACTCAAGCTTGAATAGCTCGGCATGAGATTCAGATGGTTGGCCCATTAGCTTCGGGGAGTGAATCTCAACGAAGCCATTTTCAAGCCAGTGCTCGCGCCAGTTTTTTTCGATGGTGGTTTGAATTTTTAGCATCAATGCAACTTCTGGTCTGCGGTAGTCGAGGAAGCGCCAGTCCAATCGCTTGTCGATTGAGGTATCATCCGCAATTGGGCTATCGGCCGATGATGCTCCAACAACCTCTAGCTCTTCTAGCAAAATCTCTACTCCGCCAAGCTTCACGCGCTCATCGTGCTTTAGCTGGCCCTTGATAATTACAAAGCTGCCGTGGCTAAGCGCACTGACTTGATCAGCAAGTGCATCTTCATCGGCCGGTCTCGGGTAAGTCACCTGGACGCTACCGGACTCATCGCGAATGATGATGAACTGGATTCGCTTCTGGTCCCTTAGGGTTTCAACCCATCCGCCGATTGTGACGGGGCCGTCTTGGCCTTGACTAAGTGCGCTGGTGAGTGTGCGGTCTAGCATTATTTAGAATCCTCTGAGTATCTGCAGTCTGGACTAACTAACCCCAGTTTAGCGAGGGTAAACTCGAAGCTATGCCCGCTTCGCGCCTTCATCTAGTTCGCCACGGAGAGGTATTTAATCCTTCCGGTGTTTTGTATGAGCGGATTGAGGGCTTCGAGCTTTCCGATTTAGGCCACGAAATGGCCGAAGCGGCAGCAAAAGCGCTTTTGGCCCAGGGCCGAAAAATCAAGCGACTTATCTCTTCACCGCTTATTAGAGCCCAGCAGTCAGCTGCTCCAATTGCCAAGCAATTTGATGTCGCTGTTGATTTAGACGAGCGAGTTATAGAACCATGGAACAAGTTCAAGGGGATAAAGCTTGCGCCAGTGGCCTTTCTGAAGCGCCCGAGTCTGATTCTAAATCTTGCAAATCCGAAGCTTCCAAGTTGGGGTGAGCCCTACGACGAAATAGCGGCTCGCATGCAGGCTGCAGCCCTAGACGCTTGGGATTCAGTCGATGGCGGAGATGTCGTGATTGTTTCTCATCAGCTACCGATTTGGATGCTTTATCGATCAAGCGCCGGATTAGAGCTTCCTCACAGCCCAAAATCCCGCAGGTGCTCTCTATCCTCTGTAACAAGCTTCGAGATTATCAACGGGAAGCTCACCGAGGTTTCGTATGCCGAGCCTGGCCTAGCTCATGCCGCTAACGCCATCGATGGTGGTGCAGTATGAATCTAAGAACAATCCTCAGAACAGCGATTGGCTTTGGGCTAATCGCGACGCTGCTTGCAGGTTGTGCAAGCGATCCACTGGCCGACCAGTTTCGAGCCGGAGACAATAAAAATTACATTGCGGGCGATGGAACAGTCACTGAGTTCGCCCTAGGCTCCAGGCCGGGGTTTGAAGCTTTTGCCGGTCTCACCGAAAGTGGTCAAGTTTTAGACAGCTCGGCTTTTGAAGGCAATGTCATTGTTATGAACTGGTGGTATTCGGCCTGCGCTCCATGCCGGGCGGAGGCCGGCGATCTGGCAATGCTAAGTGTGGAATTTGAAGACAGCGTTCAGTTTGTCGGCGTGAATGTGCGCGATACCGCGGAAACGGCGTTGGCTTTTGATCGAAACTTTGGAATTGAATACCCATCTTTGATTGATGCTCAATCCGGACAGGTTTCGCTCGCATTTACTGGCGTCGTGTCACCGCAAGCGGTGCCGACAACAATCGTGATTGATCGCGATGGCAAGGTTGCCTCTCGTATTTTGGGTCGAATAGAAGCCTCGATCTTGCGAACGCTTATTCAAACGGTGGTTGATCAGTGAACCCAGGCGAGATTGCACTGAACGGGTCGATGCTCATTGCGGTTCCAGTCGCGCTATTGGCAGGGATAGTCACCTTTATTTCTCCTTGCGTCTTGCCTCTTGTACCCGGTTATCTGGGCTATGTCTCAGGTTCCGCGAACACGAAGACTCGGGTTATGACTGGGGCGATCCTGTTTGTTTTGGGCTTTAGCGCGGTATTTGTCTCGCTCGGTGTGCTGGCAGGAACAGCCGGTCTGTTGGTTCTGGTTAGAAACCCTTGGATACAGGTGGTTTTGGGTTTGATGGTCGTTGTTTTTGGCTTTGCCATGATCGGTCAACTTGGTTTCTTGCAGCGTAACTTTAAGCTCAAACTAAGCCCGAAAATGGGCTTGGCTGGAGCTCCGTTTCTCGGCGTGGTTTTCGCGCTTGGCTGGACTCCTTGTATTGGCCCGACCTTGTCGGCGGTTCTGGTTCTAGCTTCTGACACGGCGGACCCGTTGCGCGGGGGAATCCTAGCCACCGTTTATTCGTTAGGAATTGGGATCCCGTTTATTTTGATTGCGGCTGGGTTTGATTGGGCTAAAACTTCAGTTGGATTCATAAAGCGTCACATCAGAACCTTCAACTTAGTTGGGGGAGCAATGCTGATTGTGGTCGGAATTTTGCTTATGACAGGTCTTTGGTTGCGTTTCAATAATTGGCTTCAGGAGGTGACAAGTGGTATCCAGCTTCCTCTCTAGGCTTTCGTTCTGGCCTCGATTCTTCTGGCGCCAGCTGACCTCGATGCGCAACGCGCTAATACTGCTGCTCTTGCTAGCCGTCGCAGCGGTGCCAGGCAGCGTTTATCCGCAGCGAAGTGCGGATCCAAACGGCGTGAAAGTGTTTTACGATAATGAGCCGGAGCTTGCAGCTGTGCTCGATCAGCTGCAGCTGTTTGATGTGTACACATCCGTGTGGTTCTCGGCTATTTATATTTTGCTTTTTGTTTCGTTGGCTGGCTGCGTGATGCCAAGAACCAAGATTCACTTTGCAGCCCTGAGAGCTCGTCCGGTGCTGACCCCGAAAAATCTAGAGCGGATGCCTGAGTATCTGAGCGAGGCTGGGGATTCATCAGTTCTTGAGAGTGCCATGGTGGTTCTGAAAAAGCGCGGGTTCCGAGTTGATCGCAAGCAAGATTCGATCAGCGCCGAGAAGGGGTACGCAAAAGAAACTGGCAACTTGGTGTTTCACTACTCGCTGGTTGGGGTCCTCTTGGCCGTTGGTTTTGGCGGTGGATTTAGCTTCTCCGGTCAGCGAGTTCTGGTCGAGGGCGACACATTCGTGAACAACCTAGCAAGCTACGATTCATTTTCACCGGGCGCCCTATTTGACGAGGGACAGCTGGAGCCTTTCAGCCTGACTCTAGACGAGTTCGATGTGGTGTATGACCTTGCTAATCGGGCAAACATTGGCCAGCCAATCGATTTCGTCGCTTCGGTGTCTGCAGATTTTGGCCAGACACAAACGGCCAGCGATATTCGAGTGAATTATCCGCTGGCGGCCCCCGGGGCGAACGTGTATTTGACCGGCAATGGGTTTGCACCCGTCGTAACTGTGTTTGACGGCGATGGCAACATCTCTTACCAGGGACCAATTGTGTTTTTGCCGCAGGATTCAAACATGACCTCGCTTGGAGTCATCAAGGCACCAGACGCTATTCCTGAGCAGCTGGGAATTATTGCCTTTTTCTATCCCACTGCAGAGAAGCTAACAACCGGTGCGTATACATCCATTTACCCCGACCCAATCGCGCCGCTGATGACCATGAACGTTTATACCGGAAACTTAGGGTTGGATTCGGGAATCCCGAGAAATGCATATGCGTTGGATACTACAAACATGGAAATGATTGCTGGTCGTGACGGGCCAGTGGCGGCTATCGAGCTCGAGGTCGGACAGTCGGCCGATCTACCAGACGGCCTGGGTTCCGTAAGGTTCGACGGTCTATTGCGATTTGCATCACTGGATGTTGCCCACAACCCGGGCGGAATCTGGGTGTTGCTCTTTGCGGCATTGAGCTTGGTGTCGCTAACGATGTCGCTGATGGTTCCTAGAAGAAGAGTGTGGGTGAGACTGATGTCTGGTGACAGAATTGAGTTCGCAGCTTTATCAAGGCGAGATGATCCAAACTTGCCTCAGATGCTAGAAGAAATAGTTCAAGAAATTAGATCAGGGAGCAAGAAATGACCGAAGTCGTCCTAAACGAGCCGCTATCGCAGGTGTCGCTGCTGTTTGTCTCATCGGCGCTAGCCTTCTTGGCGCTAGCACTGGTGCTTTTTTCCTTTCAGCTAGTGAAACTTTCAACCGTGGAGGCAGTCAGTTCGGAAGCTAAGGCCGCGAGTAGTGGCTCAACGATGGTTATCGAGAAAATCGCCGCTGACAAAATGACCGCCACTGAGCGCGCGGGCTTTATTCTCCTTTGGGTTTCGACCGCCATCTTGGGCGTTGGGGTTGTGCTCCGAGGAGTCGCCGCTGGCCGAGTGCCATGGGCAAACATGTACGAGTTTTCCATCAGCGGTGCTTTTTTGATTTTGCTGGTTTACCTAACCGCTCTAAAGATCAAGGACCTGCGCTTCATTGCGACCTTTATTACGGGCTTTGCTCTCATCACTGTTTTTGCCGCAGTCTCGCTGTTTTACGTAGAGGTCCAAACAATCATGCCGGCGCTACAGAGTTACTGGCTGGTGATTCACGTAGTGGTCGCGATTATGGCAACCGGATTCCTGGCGGTTGCAGCCGGGATGCATATCGCTTACCTGTTGAAGGCGTCCGGTCGCGGAAAGAAACTATTTAGCCACTTTCCGGAGCTACTTCAGCTCGAGCGAATTGCGTATCGGTTTAATGTCGTGGGGTTCGTGCTGTGGAGCTTCACTTTGATTGCGGGTGCGGTCTGGGCCGAGCGCGCATGGCACCGCTACTGGGGTTGGGACACCAAAGAGGTCTGGACTTTCATTATTTGGGTACTTTACGCCGGTTACTTGCACGCAATGGCCACCAGGGGCTGGAACGGCAAGCGGGCCGCATGGCTTGGATTGGTGGCTTTCTTGTCTGTGATTTTCAACTTCACGATTGTTAATCTATTTTTCAAGGGACTGCACGTCTACTCGGGCCTATAAAAGCTTCAGGCAGCGATCTAATCGTTGTTGCCACCAGATCTTGCGCTCGCTGTCAACCGCTAGCTCACTAAGCAGGCCGGGATCAACGTCTGGTTCGTCAAGCCCTAAGTGACCATTTACTGCAACCAGGGGATTACGAGTTATGTCCTTTGCCATCAGTGATGCAGTTCCAAGGCCGCAGTCGTAGTGAAGGTTTGGCAAGCTGGCCGCTAAGTGTAGACCGTGTGAGATGCCGATGCTGCTTTCTAGGGCCGAGCTAACGACACTTTCCAAGCCCGATTCTGAGGCAATCGCCATCGATCTTTTGATGCCACCAAGCGGTTGGACCTTCAAAACCGCTATGTCGGCGGCACCGGCTGCTGCCACTTGTAAGGGGTCGCTTTGTTTGCGAATTGACTCATCAGCGGCAATCTTCATTTGGATTTCGGCCGTAGCTATTTGCCCGCGGAGTTCCACCAGTTCATCGATGGTTGCCACGGGTTGTTCAAAGTATTCAATCGGCAAATGGGCAATTGCCTTAATAATTTTCATTGCTTGTGCCACAGAATAAGTTCCGTTGGCATCGAGTCTGAGACGCGCATCGGGATAGCTTTTGTGGGCTTGGGCTATTCGAGCTAAATCCTGCTCAAGGTCCTGGCCGGGTTCGGCAACTTTTATTTTTATGGTTCGAAACTGGCCGAAGGGTTTTAGGGTTTCGACAACCTGATCGGGCCTGACCGCTGGAAGGGTCGCATTTATGGGTATCAGCTGTCTTACCGGAATTGGAAGCGGATTATTTGCAAACTCGAGAGCCGCCTTCAACCAGGTCGAAGCCTCATCATCGCCGTATTCTAAAAATGGGGAGAATTCGCTGTAGCGCTGGGAGCCTTTAAAAATAAGCGCCTCTCGGTACTCGATTCCTCGAAACCTAGAGCGTAGCGGCAGTCTGACTACCGACACTTGAGTTATTTGAATGCTCTCCACGAGGATTAGTCTAGGTCTATGACAAAATCCGTTTCAGAGCTGTTTGACCCAGAAATCTGGATGACAGTACCGGGGTTCGAAGACCTGACCGACATCAGTTACCACGCGCACAAGCAATTTGGCGTTGTCCGGGTCGGTTTTTCTAGGCCCGAGGTCAGAAACGCTTTCAGACCCCAAACCGTTGACGAGCTTTACCGAGCACTTGATCACGCGCGCTGTCAGGCAAATGTTGGAGTGGTGCTACTTACCGGCAATGGCCCGAGTCAAAAAGATGGCGGCTGGGCTTTCTGCTCCGGCGGCGACCAGTCGGTTCGCGGTAAAGCGGGCTATGAGTATGCCGAGGGCTCTGCGGGCAGACTGCACATTTTGGAAGTTCAACGGCTGATTAGATTCATGCCCAAGGTTGTAATCGCGCTGGTAAGCGGTTGGGCAGCCGGTGGAGGACACTCCTTGAACGTGGTTGCAGATCTTTCAATCGCATCCAAGGAACATGCGAAGTTCAAACAGACTGACGCCGATGTTGGGAGCTTTGATGCCGGCTATGGGTCGGCCTACTTAGCCAAGCAGACTGGCCAAAAATTTGCCCGAGAGATCTTTTTTCTGGGTGCGACCTACGATGCCGACCGCGCCTATGAAATGGGCGTTGTAAACAAGGTGGTTGCACATGCTGATCTGGAGACCGCAGGCCTGGAATGGGCAAAAGAAATCCTTGGAAAGTCACCGACAGCAATTCGAATGCTCAAGTACGCAATGAATGCCGTAGATGACGGACTAGTTGGTCAGCAATTATTTGCTGGTGAGGCTACCAGGCTCGCTTACGGAACCGACGAAGCAAACGAGGGCAAGAATGCCTTCTTGGAAAAGCGCAAACCTGATTGGTCCTCTTTCCCCTGGCACTACTGATGAAGCCCACCCTTACTACTAGCGCGAGTGATCCGTTTGCGGTGCTGAAGATGATGACTCGAGTGGTTGACGGTCAGGTAGCGGGTTTTGTTTCACCTCCGGAGATAACGGGAATTGGCGTTGATTTTGATCCGGTTCCAACTCAGGTCTCTGAAGATGTCGGCTTGATTGTCGAATCATCCGGGTCAACCGGTAGACCAAAGCGAATTGAAATCTCCTTGGCTGCGCTTATCGCAAGTGCTAACGCGTCAGCAAAGTTCCTCGGTGGCCATGGTCAATGGCTCCTTGCACTCCCAGCCAATTACATTGCGGGGGCAAACGTGCTTTTTAGATCTGTCGTCGCAGACACCCAGCCGGTGATCCAAAACACCCGAGTGCCGTTCTCAGCCGAGGGTTTTCTAAACTCGGTTTCCCTAATGCGAGGCGGCAAGCGCTACACATCATTGGTTCCAGCACAGCTTGATCGATTGGCGGCCCTTATCGACCTTGAATCTCAAAACAGTGGGATCATCGCCGCGCTTCAAAGTTTCGATGCGATTTTGATCGGGGGGCAGCTACCAAACCCCGCGACCCTTGAATCCCTGAAAAGTCGTGGCGTGAAGCTAGTTGAAAGCTACGGAATGGCCGAAACAAGTGGCGGGTGCGTTTACGACGGCCAGGCTCTTGAGGGAGTAAATCTTGAAATCATCGACGGTCAGGTCGCAGTTTCCGGGCCAGTACTTGCAAACGGGATTGGCGAAAAGTTTCTAAGTTCCGATTTAGGCGAAATAGTAAGCGGGCGCCTGAAGATTATCGGTAGAGCGGATCGAGTAATAGTGTCTGGTGGCAAAAAGGTTTCACTCGATGATGTCGAGGCCAGGGTAGCGGCCGAGGAGGGTGTCTGGGACGTCATTGCGGTTGCACTCGATTCAAAGTGGGGTCAATCTGTCGGTCTGGTTTTGGCCGTGAGTAAGGGTTTCGATGAGTCGAAGCTTCAAGGAATGCTTTTGGGCCCGGCGAAACCGATTGCGGTGCAAAAAGTTAGCCAAGTACCGAGGCTGATAAGCGGCAAACCTGACTATCAGGCGGCCAGGGCGCTGTTGGCAGATTAGTCTTTATAAAATGTCAACTGTAAAACTTTGGATTGAGGGCGCCAGGCTCAGAACGCTCCCGCTAGCCATCGCACCAATCATTCTCGGAAGTGCAACCGCGGCATCGCTTGATTCTTTTGACCCACTTCTTTCGATTCTGGCTCTACTTGTTGCACTGTCTTTGCAGGTCGGCGTGAATTACGCGAACGATTACTCCGATGGTATTCGCGGTACCGACGAAAACAGAGTTGGTCCGCTCAGGCTTACTGGATCGGGTTCGGCGAAACCGGGATCGGTAAAAATAGCCGCCTTTGCAAGCTTTGGTTTTGCAGGTCTCGTTGGTCTGGCAGTTGTGTTACTGACCGGCCAGTGGTTTTTGGTTTTAATTGGGCTTGTTGCAATCGTCGCTGCTTGGTTCTACACCGGTGGTAAAAACCCTTATGGCTACGCGGGCCTCGGCGAGATTGCCGTTTTTGTTTTTTTTGGCCTCGTTGCGACGGTCGGAACCAATTTTATTCAGACCGGTTTTCTTGACCCACTTGCGGTTCTAGTGGGAGGCGCATATGGCCTCTACGCATCGGCCGTCTTGATGGTCAACAACATTAGAGACATAAAGACTGACAAGGAATCTGGAAAAATCACAGTTGCCGTGAGGTTGGGGGAGAAGAATTCTCGCCGGTTGTTTATCTGGATGCTTTGGATGCCAGTTCTGATAAACCTAATGCTGGTCCTGGTCTACCCGGCAACACTCTTGGGGCTTCTGAACCTGTTACTTGTTATTCCGGCAACATTGATTGCACTCGATGGAAGAGGGGCAAAGGAGCTTATTACGGCTCTGAAACTTGCCAGCTTTGCGGGCCTAGGCTTTGGGGTCTTGGTCGGCGCCGGGATCTTTTTCGTCAGCTTCAGCTTCTGAATCCATTAGATCGTTCTCGAGGTCGTTCTCTTTATCCTCGTAGGTTCCGGATGAATTTCGAGCCAGCTTTTCAGCCACAGATTGGCTCATGGCTTTCCGCTGTCTATCCAAAAACACAAGAGAAATTGCAAAAGAGACCGCCGCGGCAATAATTGCGGCAAAGAATGTGTTGAACTGCAAAGCAAGAAGGGCGAGAAATACGCCTGTAAATAAGCTGAGACGAATTAGTGTGTAGCTGAGCCAAGGGTTTTTCACCTCATCAGTTTAGGCTCAGCTTGGTGAACTAGGGTGGAGTTATGACGAGAGTGGCTATAGGAACGTTGGGATTTTTAATAATCTGGACTATTTTCACGACGGTTTTTGCAGCAAGTGCAGACAAGTCTGAAGTTAGGTTATTGCCGAAATGGGCTTGGGTCGTTCTTTGCGCCTTGCTGCCATTTTTCGGTGGACTTCTTTATCTAATGGTAGGAAGACCGTTGCGAAACAACCAGGGACCATCGTCGGGTGGCCGAGGACGAGTAATTGCCCCCGATGACGACCCGAATTTCCTTAGGGACATTTCAAAATTTATGCGCAATAAAGATCAAGACGACAAAGACAAGAAGTGACCAATCCGTCACAAGAGTTTGCCGCATCGCTAATTGCCGAATTTGTTTCAAGAGGAGTAAAAAACTTCTACCTGGCTCCAGGTGCAAGATCTCAGGCGCTGGCAATTGCCGCGGGCCAACTCGCGCAGGCTGGGAAACTTTCTCTGACTATTCGTCTTGATGAGCGGACACTAGCGTTCACAGCGCTGGGAAGGGCAATGGCAACTGGAGAGCCAAGCGTAATAATTACTACCTCCGGAACTGCCGTTGCTAATTTGCACCCTGCGGTCTTAGAGGCTCACCACAGTGGGGTTCCACTTATTTTGCTCACGGCTGACCGACCGGCTGAACTCAGGGGTGTCGGTGCGAATCAAACTACCGATCAAGTCGGAATCTTCGCTGATGTCCTTCGGGGCTCCCATGATGTTCCAGCGCCAAGGCCGGGCAGCAACCTTTCGACGAGCACATTGGTCGATACCGCCATTTCGCAGAGCTTGGGATTATCCAAACAGTCGGGCCCAGTCCAGCTGAATCTTCAGTTTGTTGAGCCGTTGAGTGCGAGCGAGCCAAGTGCTCTTGGTGTCCTTTCCAAGCTAACTGCAAAAGCTCTGCCAGTAGCGACTGTCTTTCAAGAAGAATTAGAAATTGAAGTCGACAACCACACCGTGGTTATCGCAGGGGCAGGCGCAGGGTCAGACGCGGTCCGCTTTGCTGAAAAGGCGAATCTTCCACTTTTTGCTGAGCCATCTTCAGGCGCCAGGTATGGCTCAAGTGCAATCACTGATTACGTGCAAGCTCTCGGCTCTGATTTGGCGAATCAGGTTCGCAGGGTAGTTATCTTTGGAAAGCCAACTCTTTCTAGGCCGGTCATTGCGCTCATCAAGCGCTGCAATGTCTACGTTGCTAATTCGCGACAGTTTGGCAAGTTCGACGTCGGTAATAATGCTATTGCGACTGCTTGGCAGCTGATCCCAGGCGGCCGAGCCGATAGCGATTGGATTGCCAGCTGGAAGAACTTCGAACCACCAACTGACCAGCGAGCGTTATTGGCCCAAGCGGTTTGGGACGCCACCAGCTCAATACCTTTGCTATTTGGTGCGTCAAACCTGATCCGCGTTGCCGACAGGGCTGTCAAGCCTGCCGCAATAAAAACCTTTGCTAACCGAGGCCTATCTGGGATCGACGGCACCGTCGCCACCGCAATTGGAATTGCTCAGGCCGGAAACGGCGTTCGAGCACTGATAGGCGACCTGACTCTCATTCACGATGTTGGATCGCTAAATAAATCTGGACTTAGAAATCTGAATGTTCAACTAATTGTGGGAAACGATTCGGGTGGTGAGATTTTTAGAGGCCTTGAGGTTTCAAAGAATATTCCGAGCGAGCTATTTGAACAGCTGTTTATTACCCCGCAGCAGTTATCGATAGAAGCGCTGGCCAAAGCCTTTGACTGGGAGTATTTCGAAGTTCACACAGTAACGGAGCTCGAAAAGGCCATGAAGGCCGAGGGTTTCGTGATTATTGACTACAAGCTTTCAGCCGCAAAGGCGTAGCGCACTGCTTTAAATTTCAGGTCAGTTTCGGCAAGCTCTGCTTCGGGGTCTGACTCAGTAACTATTCCGCAACCTGCGATGGCTCTAATCTGATTCGGTTCGATGATTCCGCCGCGAAGGGCTATTGCCAACTCGCCGTCACCGTTTGAACTCAACCAACCAACCGGTCCCGCATAACCTGCTCTGTCAAAAGGCTCCAGCTCATCGATTAGCGCCTCCGCTAATAGAGTCGGGGTTCCGGCGACCGCTGCTGTTGGATGCAATTTGGCTATAGCATCCAGAAGTGTCACTCCATCTCGAAGCTCACCCTTGACATCGGTGGCAAGGTGCCAAAGGTCGGGTAGGGCGAGTGAGAACGGTTCTGAGTCTGCCTGAACAAAATCGCAAAAGGGCTCTAGCGCCTGCACCATCGAGTTGACAGCGAATTCGTGCTCGTGTCTGTTTTTCTGGGAGTTGGCGAGGCCCTCGGCGATGGCCCGGTCTACATCCGGGTCGGTGCCGCGGCCGGCCGTTCCGGCAAGCACTCTGGCTGACACCTCGCCGTTTTGTGCTCGCAGCAGCAGCTCTGGAGATGCTCCGAAGACATCTCCAACCGCGTATGTCCAGCAATCCGGGTATCTTTCGTGAAGTCTTTTTAGCGGAACCGCCAGGTTCGGCCGGGAATCAATCGGCATTAGTAAATCTCTGCCGATCACCACTTTTTCTAAGGTCGTTGTGCTGAACGCCTCAAGGGCTTTGCCGACCGCCGCCTTGAATGCCTCCGCACTGAAACTGCCGTCTTGAAACGACCCAAGCACCGGCTGCAGATTTTTCGGCAAGGCTTCGGCGCCCTCGATTGTCACTTCGAAGCCAACGTTCCCGCGATGAACTCTTGTAACCATTGGGACGTAGAGCACGCTGTCTCGGGAGCTGTTTTCTGAAAAAGTGATTGAGGTAAGCGCAATTAGGCCGGCGCTGCTGATGCCTGATTGATTGTCTATTTCAGCAGTGGCAAGTATCTCTTTCCAGCCAGCTGCCAGCTCTGCAACTCGGTTTTTACCCTTCGCTGCGATTTGGATTGCACTGCCCGTGCCAATAATTTGCTGATCATTACGCAAAAACACCGAGGAACCGGCTAGCTCTAATTGATCCGACGCAGTTATCTTGCGGATTAGTGCCTTCAAAGCCATGGGTCCCTTTGCTCACAGTTCACTGAGATTATGCGAACCAGTAATGCGAGAAATAGATTTCCTCTTTAGTCTTATTGTTCAGTTTAGGTCAGGTGATGAAGTGTTAGTAAGGGTGGTCGCGCTTTCTCTGCTAGCAATGCCCTTTGCCGTCGCTGGATTCGCGGCTGAAGGCGACGATTTGAAGCTGGAAGAGGACTCCCACGTCCAGCATGTAGTTCCACCGACCATGGTCGACACGCAGGTCGGAACCTTTGACAGCAAACCGGTGGATTTCAGTCAGGTTGAAATCACGACCCTTACTCCGGCAGACAAGTATGTTTCTGCAACAACGCCGCTGGTAGTGGGGTTGATGCTCGGGACAGTATCACTGGTGGCCTATACCCTCGTGAGTCAAAGTAACCCCAGCACTCGCGATTAGACTAGGGACGTGTCTAAAGCCGACCTATCCAAATCACCCGAGCAAGTTTCGAAGATGTTCGACGACGTTGCCCATGCCTACGACAAAACCAATGATCTTTTGTCTTTCGGTCAGGCCAAGCGTTGGCGCAAGAAACTAACTGAAAAAGTTGACCCGCAGTCAGGCGAAAAAATTCTAGATATAGCTGCCGGGACTGGGACCAGCTCCATGGCGCTAAAGCTACCGGGGGTTGAAGTTATAGCCGCTGATTTTTCTAAGGGCATGCTGGCCGAAGGCAAAAAGCGCTATCCAGAACTTGAGTTCGTCTTCGCAGATGCAATGAAATTACCTTTTAAGAACAATGAATTTGACGTTGTCACAATGTCATTTGGCCTACGAAACGTTCAAGATCGAGACAAAGCTCTTGGGGAATTCTTGAGGGTTCTGAAGCCGGGTGGCCGATTGGTCATTTGCGAGTTCTCGCACGTGCCCGGGCTGCTGGGCGTTTTCTACCGCGCTTACCTAACACTGATTTTGCCTCATGTCAGCAGATTGGCTAGCAAAACCCCTGCCGCCTATAGCTATCTTTCCGAGTCAATTGTCGCTTGGCCAAAGCAGGCTGAATTAGCTAAGGACATCACTAAAGCTGGCTTTTCTAAAACTCAATGGAAGAACTTGAGTTTCGGCGTGGTTGCTATTCATTCGGCCATAAGGGAGAAATGAAAATCGCACTGCCCAGCCAGCTCAAGTTGGTAACTGACAAAGCCTTGCTTTCTAGCCTCGAATCAGACCTAGCAAAAGTGGAGCAAAGGATTATCGAAGCCACTGCACACGCTGAAGTAATGGTTGAGTCGATGACGAGTCACTTGGCAAGAGCCGGCGGCAAAAGGATGCGTCCAGTATTGACTCTTCTAACCTCACACCTTGGAACCCCTGGCGGTGAAGACGTCCTAGACGCAGCAGTCGTAATGGAGATCACTCATTTAGCAACCTTGTATCACGACGATGTTATGGACCAGGCTTCTACCAGACGAGGCGTAGATACCGCCCACATTGTTTGGGGTAATAACATTGCAATCTTGACCGGCGATCTGCTATTTGCACGGGCATCGAACCTGGTGTCTGGACTCGGCCAAGAGGCACTCCAATTGCAGGCAAAGATTTTTGAGCAACTGGTTCTTGGACAGCTGCACGAAACTATCGGGCCAATTGATCAAGAAGACCCGGTGGATCATTACATTCAAGTGTTGAGAGACAAGACCGGATCACTAATTGCTCTGGCCGCGCAGCTTGGCGCCATGCTCTCGGGCGCCGATTCGTCTTTTCAAAAGCCACTCGAAGAATTTGGGCAAAGCATTGGCGTTGCTTTCCAGCTAATCGATGACATCATCGACATTGAATCCACCGAGTCACAAAGCGGCAAAGTTTCTGGAACTGACCTACTCGCGGGGGTTCCAACGCTTCCTGTGCTGCTTCTCGCCAAGCACGATGACTCTGATTCAGTCAAGTTGCTGGCGGATATTTCATTGGGACTCGATGCCGCTTCGCTTCCGGAGGTTCTTGTGAGGCTGCGAAAGCACCCGGTCATGGAGGAATCCAAATTAGAGACCATGCGTTGGGCGGAGGCGGCGATAGCCGCTATCGCACCGCTCCCAAAGGGCAAGGTTCGAACAGCACTCGAGGCATTTGCATTAGCAGTTGTCGAGCGCAAGGGTTAAGTTACACGGGTTAGAAAACACAGGTTAGAAAACACGGGTTAGAAAACACGGGTTAGAAAACACAGTAAAAAAACAAGGATTAGAAGAAGGAAAAATAAGTAATGTCAAAGCTACGGCTCGCCATAATTGGCGCAGGTCCCGCCGGTATCTACGCGGCAGACTTGATCTTGAAGGCAGAGCGCGACTTTGAAGTATCGATCGACTTATTTGATCACCTTCCTGCCCCCTACGGGCTCGTTCGCTACGGAGTTGCTCCCGATCACCCGAGAATCAAAGGCATCATAAATGCTCTCCACGAGGTTCTTGATCGCGGCGACATTAGGTTTTTTGGCAACGTCCGATACGGCCAAGATGTAGATCTAGAAGATCTAAAAAAGCACTACAACGCAGTCATATTTGCAACCGGCGCCATCAAGGATGCCGCGTTAGCGATACCGGGCATCGATCTTGATGGGTCCTATGGAGCAGCTGACTTTGTCAACTGGTACGACGCGCATCCGGATGTAGCAAGAACTTGGCCTCTAAATGCCAAAGAGGTAGCAGTAATCGGCAATGGAAACGTTGCCCTTGACGTGGCTCGCATGCTTGTAAAGCGCCCAGATGACCTTCTGGTTACAGACATTCCAGATCACGTCTACCAAGGCCTTAGGAACTCACCAGTGACCGATGTGCACGTGTTTGGTCGCCGTGGTCCAGCCCAAGTTAAGTTTTCTCCTCTGGAGCTGCGCGAAGCACTACACATCGAGGGTGTTCAATCAATCGTCTACGACGAAGATTTTCAGTATGACCAGGGTTCTCAAGATGCCATTGCTGGCAATAACCAAATTCGAGTCATGGTGAAAACCCTTGAGCAGTTGCGTGAAAACCCACAGGAGCCTCAGGAGCGTAGGCTCCATCTGCACTTTTTCGCGAGCCCCGTTGAGGTTATTGGCCAGGACGGCAAGGTTGCTTCACTGACCATCGAAAAAACCAAACTTGACGGCTCCGGAGGCGTTGTTACAACCGGGGAAAAAACGAGCTTTCCAATCCAATCCATTTATCGGGCGGTCGGTTACCTTGGCTCACCTGTCGATAAGATCCCTTTTGATGCTAAATCCGGGGTAATACCCAATGATGCCGGTCGGGTAATCGGCGAGGATGGTAAGAACCTGCAGGGTGTTTATTGCACCGGTTGGATAAAGCGCGGACCAGTCGGCCTTATTGGCCACACCAAGGCAGACGCCATTGAAACTATTGGTAACGTCCTCCAAGATCGGGATCGATGGTGGCAACCGGAGTTTGCTGGCGAGGACCAGATTGTTGAAACTTTAGAGAGTCGAAATGTTGACTATATGGACTGGGCTAAGTGGTTGAAGGTTAATTCCAAGGAAAAGGCTATCGGGGAAGCCCTTGGACGCGAGAGAATGAAGCTGTTCGATCGCGACGAGATACTCGAAATCTCCAAAGGATAGATAAGTGAACCGTCTGCCAGGTGCCAGACTGCGGCAAGCGCAGATCGCCACCTTGGCAACCTTCGTGGCCATGGGTCACGCAGCCTTATCTTCGGTGGCTTGGGTGCCGGAATATATTGCTCGTCTGGATGTCTCATTCGCCACCTGGGGAACCATAATTGGCTTCGGTCTCATCGGTTCAATAACGCCACTTTTGTTCGCGTCGAGATTGATTATGAGATATGGCTCTAGGGCGATTATAAGATTTTCAAACTACGGAGCCTTGGTTTTCCTGGTGACGCTTGCCTTTAGTAACGACCCGCTAGTTTGGTTTTTCCTAAACGCGAGCTTCGGCTTTTTCATCTCGCTGATGGGCGTGAGCGTAAATGCCGCTGCGGTCATGCTGCAAAAGCAGATCAGCATCAATGTCATGGGCAGAATGCACGCCGGCTGGAGCCTGGGCGCGGTCGCGGCTGCCATAAGCGGCGGTCTTGGAACTGTTTACCTCAGCCTAGAAATCTACTTGCTGATTGTCGGAGTGGCCACACTCATAATTTTCGAATTCAATCTTCGTTGGCTGCTGTCTCCAACCGAGGATGGGCACCTCGAGGAAAAGGCCAACAGTGTCAAGCGCAGGATATATCAAATGCCGGCTGAGCTTCGCTTACTAGCGGTCGGTCTGTTTTTTGGCATCTATCCAGAGGTGGCGATTATCGACTGGGCGGCAGTGTTTGCCAAAGATGTCCTGAATGCCGACGTGGCACTTCGTTCCATCCCATTCGCAGCCTTCATGACCGGCATGATCGTCGGGCGTTTGTCGATGACTCGCTTGGCAAGAGTCTGGCATCCTCACACAATGGCGTCCCGCGGTGCGTTCTTGGCAGCCATTACTCTTTCAATTTCTGCATTGACAGCGGGTCAGTTGGCGGCGGTCAATCCCGAAATTGGTTTGATAGCCACCGGTATTTTCTGGGGTCTAGCCGGCCTAGGTCTCGCTCCGGTCTCGCCTGCTTTTTATTCGGCCGCCGGCCACATCCCAGGAGTTTCAACCGCCTGGGCAGTTAGCAGCCTAAGTCTTTTCAACGCTGTGATATCGATCGTGGCCAAAACTGTGATGGGTGCACTGTCGGAGGGCATTGGGTTGTCCTTGGCGTTTTTCTTCCCGATTGTTATGGCGGTCGGGTCCGGCTTTATTGCGGCGAGTGTTGTGAAACGGGCTCGCCGTAGCGAGCTCGATGCCGCCTACCCTGCCACTGGTCCGATCTCAATTATCGCCACCGAAGATGGTGCTAGGTAGGTTGGTAACGTGACTATCTTTCGGTTGACCAATGAACCTAAGGCCTACGTTTGGGGCTCGCTTGAACTGATTCCAGCCCTCAAGCGAATCGACTCAAACGGTCAGCCGCAAGCCGAGATTTGGTTTGGCTCTCATCGATTAGACCCTTCAGAAGTTGATGATCACATTGGTGGCAACCTGCTGGAGAGAATCGGAGAACTTCCTTACTTGGTGAAACTGTTGGCGGCTGCCAAGCCGCTGTCGATTCAGGCTCACCCATCGAAACAAAGAGCGATGGAACAATTTGCTCTGGGTGCGCCCGGTTATCAGGACAGCAACCACAAGCCCGAACTAATCGTTGCAGTTTCAGAGTTCAAAGCACTTTGTGGCTTTAGGCCGATTCTGGAAGTTGCCCAGGACATCACCTCGTTAGCAAACATCAACGAGATTTTTTCGGGCTGGCTTCAGGCATTTAATAACGGGGGGCTCAAGGGCGCTACTCAGTGGGCTTTTGATGCAAGCCACACTGAAGTCAATCAGCTTGCTGCATCGAAAGATGTGCTGGGTGAGGATCGGGCTCGGCTGATCGCCGAACTTGATTTGGAGTTTCCAAATGACAATGGGCTCTTGGTGTCGGTTCTGATGAATCAGGTCACCTTGCAGCCGGGTCAAGCGCTATTTTTACCGGCTGGCAACATTCACAGTTACCTGTCCGGCCTCGGGGTCGAAGTCATGGCGGCCAGTGATAATGTGCTGCGTGGGGGTCTTACGAAGAAGCCAATTGATCTTGAGGAGCTAATGCAGTTGCTCATATTTGAGCCTGTTATGGATCCGCTGGTGCAGACCAAAATGCTGTCACAGGGCCTGGAGGAGTATCCGGTGCCGGTAGAGGACTTCAGTTTTTACCGAGTTGCGCCAAGTAGTGACTGCATGCTGGTTGATTTGGCGCTCAATGGTTCCGCAATTTTGGTGTGTGTAGCCGGCGAAATAACGCTGTCTAATTCACTTGATGAGTTGATTCAGCTGGCCCCCGGAGAAGCAGCGTTTATGCGTGCAGCTAACTTCTTTTCGATCACCGGAAGCGGAACTGGCTACCTTGCAATGGGCTAGTCATAACTTGACTAGCGGTAATTTACAAACTGCAGATCAAGCGGGAAGTCCGCACCTCTTAGCAATGCAATTATTTCTTGTAGGTCATCCCTAGATTTGGAGCTAACCCTTAGCTCGTCGCCTTGGATTTGGGCTTTGGCGTTCTTAGGTCCCTCGTCGCGAATCAGCTTCGTCATCTTCTTGGCATTTTCTTGATCAATCCCAGCCTTGAGCGTGGACTCAATTCGGTACTCCTTGCCAGATGGGAAAGGATCACCAGAGTCAAGCGCCTTCATGGAAATGCCGCGCTTGATTAGCTTGGTGTGGAGGACATCTAGAACAGCCTTGGCACGTTCTTCGGAGTTAGCCTTAATCATGATCATTTCTCCGCTCCAGGCAACGCTGGCATCGGTGTTTTTAAAGTCGTAGCGCTGCTCCACTTCTTTGGCTGCTTGATTTAGGGCGTTGTCAGCCTCTTGGTGGTCAACCTTGCTTACTACGTCGAATGAGGAATCTGTCATTTGTCTACTCTAACTAGGGTGCGTGCCCTGCCGTGGTTCTTCTGGTAAGTAGCTGAATCGGCCAGTGGATGATTCCTCTAAATCGTCTGGGTATTTTTTGGTCTTACATTGGAGCAGCACTCCCGGTGGCGGAAAGCGGTTGCCCCGCTGCCTGAAATGCCGCTGCGGATGCTGGAGCCGGCGGAAGGAAAAAATTTCGAATGCGCGATTGATCAGCGCAATTGTTGCGGTGAAACGTTAGTAAAGCAGGACCCGCGATTTCAGTTGGGCATAAACGACCAGGTTTCCAAGGTAGGCAGTTTTACTTGCATTTGGGCCGCCGTCCGTTACAAGGGCAACTCCCTCGTAGCTGAGGTTTGAGAAGAGGCGTGCGGTCGGAAAGTCAGACTTCCGATAAAGCGTCACCTCTGTCACTAAAAAGGTTTTTATCGAATGAACCACGTCGGATTTACTTCGAATCACAATTAGGTCGCCTACAGTTACCTGCCTAAGCTCCCAAAACACTCCGGTGTCGCCCCTGAAGTCGACGGCACCGACGATGACCGTTCTGCCTACGCCGCCGGGTTTTGAGCCTCCTGCGTACCACCCGGCAACATGAGGATCTACAGGAGGGGCCAGCGATTCGGTTTCATCTAATCCGATACTCACAAGCGCTCCCGAGAGCTGAACCCGGTTTATTGAGATGGTGAGCGTTTCAAGTTCGGCTACGTAGCTTTTGTCGGCAGAAGCGGGTGCCACATTTGCGAGCAGGACTATTGCGAGCACAGGTTTTAAGAGCACTTTTCTTTTACGCCTTAGCCACTGCCAATATCTCGTTGCAAAATGACTCACACGCGCCGAGGAAAGAGCTCGAGTTGACTTCATTGCTCCAGATTAGTACTGAGCTGCACGCGATGCGTCTCCGCCCGCTATTGGCCCTGCAGGGACCACAGCGATTTGGAGCACAACATTCTCCAGAGGAGGAGTTATTTCAGCCTCGAGTAAACTTGGGGTGGGAGCGAAGGTCATTTCGGACTTAGGCCCATAGACCCTCACTTCTTCGGCCTCAGCGGCCACTGCCTGCTGCTGAACTAGAGCAGCCTTCTCGGTCGCAGCCGCAGCCGCAGCCGCAGCCGCAGCCGTAGCCTCAGCCTCGGTGGCCTCCGCCGCAGCAGCCTTCGCGGCCTCCGCCTCGGTGGCCAGATCTGCCGCCTCTAGGGCAGCCAAGGCATCGGCAGCCTCTAGAGCAGCCAAGGCATCGGCAGCCTCTAGAGCAGCCAAGGCGGCTATATCGAGTGCATTCCCAGCGGCCAAGGCATCCCTAGCCGATTGAGCGGCAGCGGCTGACGCAGCATTCTGAGAGGCCTGCGCGGCAGCGGCTGACGCGGCATTCTGAGCGGCCTGGGCGGCAGCCTCAGCATCCCGAGCGGCCTGAGCCGCCTGAGCGCGAGCTACTGCGTCATAGCTGAAGATTTTGCTCCTGGCACCCACAGCGACGGCTCCATTAATGCTGAGAAGCCTTCCCCTGACCGTCGAGTCCGCCCCAACGGAAATAGCACCATTAGTTATGACTGTTCCGGCGAAGTCGACGTCGGCAGCAATTGTTGTAGCGCCGGCAACGTGCCAGTAAACATTATCCGCGGAGGCACCGTTTGCATAAGTAACAGTTGCGTTCGCACCAATTGATAAAGCGCCGTCTGTTCGAATCAAGAACACCGCGTCAGGATCGTTGCCGGCGTCAAAAGTTAGGTTTGCAGCTGCTGCATATGCCAGTGCGGCCGCCTGATAATAAGACCCAGGAGTAAAGGTAGTTGGGCTAGCCGTGATGACCGTTGTCGTAATAAAGACTGACTCGGCTGCGGTGTGGACGGCCTGAAGACCTGTCATAGCTTGGGTGTACTCGGCGTCAGCGGGGACGTAGGAGTTTCCCGTCTGAGTGGCACTGGTGAATGCACCTGAGGACTCACCAATGTCACCTAGGACGTTGGTGTCTAACCCGTTAGTAAGGGCTCCGCCGGCAAGAATCGCGTAAGAGTCGGCGTCGGCAAGATTCATTGTCGAAGCGCTCAGGGTAATGACCGGTGGGGCATAGCTGAAGATTTTGCTCCTGGCACCCACAGCGACGGCTCCATTAATGCTGAGAAGCCTTCCCCTGACCGTCGAGTCCGCCCCAACGGAAATAGCACCATTAGTTATGACTGTTCCGGCGAAGTCGACGTCGGCAGCAATTGTTGTAGCGCCGGCAACGTGCCAGTAAACATTATCCGCGGAGGCACCGTTTGCATAAGTAACAGTTGCGTTCGCACCAATTGATAAAGCGCCGTCTGTTCGAATCAAGAACACCGCGTCAGGATCGTTGCCGGCGTCAAAAGTTAGGTTTGCAGCTGCTGCATATGCCAGTGCGGCCGCCTGATAATAAGACCCAGGAGTAAAGGTAGTTGGGCTAGCCGTGATGACCGTTGTCGTAATAAAGACTGACTCGGCTGCGGTGTGGACGGCCTGAAGACCTGTCATAGCTTGGGTGTACTCGGCGTCAGCGGGGACGTAGGAGTTTCCCGTCTGAGTGGCACTGGTGAATGCACCTGAGGACTCACCAATGTCACCTAGGACGTTGGTGTCTAACCCGTTAGTAAGGGCTCCGCCGGCAAGAATCGCGTAAGAGTCGGCGTCGGCAAGATTCATTGTCGAAGCGCTCAGGGTAATGACCGGTGGGGCATAGCTGAAGATTTTGCTCCTGGCACCCACAGCGACGGCTCCATTAATGCTGAGAAGCCTTCCCCTGACCGTCGAGTCCGCCCCAACGGAAATAGCACCATTAGTTATGACTGTTCCGGCGAAGTCGACGTCGGCAGCAATTGTTGTAGCGCCGGCAACGTGCCAGTAAACATTATCCGCGGAGGCACCGTTTGCATAAGTAACAGTTGCGTTCGCACCAATTGATAAAGCGCCGTCTGTTCGAATCAAGAACACCGCGTCAGGATCGTTGCCGGCGTCAAAAGTTAGGTTTGCAGCTGCTGCATATGCCAGTGCGGCCGCCTGATAATAAGACCCAGGAGTAAAGGTAGTTGGGCTAGCCGTGATTGCCGTTGTTTCACTGAACAGTGAATCGGCTGCGGTGTGGGCGGCCTGAAGACCTGTCATAGCTTGGGTGTACTCGGCGTCAGCGGGGACGTAGGAGTTTCCCGTCTGAGAGATACCGGTGACTGTGCCCGAGGACTCCCCAATGTTACCCAGAACGTTGGTGTCTACTCCGTTGGTAAAAGCCCCGCCAGCGAGAATCGCGAAGCCATCAGCTGCGCCGAGTGAAATTGGTTCGACCGCTTGACTCGAATCCGAGATCAGAAAAGTGGCAGGCATAACTAAAGAAAGAGCAACGACCGTGAACATTGACAATCTTGAAGCTCTGGTTCTCCGAGGAAGAGCGTGAATTCTCATGAATTCCTTCCGGCAGCTAGGTCTATCTCGCGACACTCGCGCACAATTTCCCTGCTTCGAAAGCCTACAACACTTATCCCCACTTTGGGGGATATTTGTCCCCTAACCGCCCCACATCTATCCACCAACCAGCCGACACCCGTCCCCCAAGTGTTGAAAAGGCCCTGCTGGCCCCCGGTTCTGCCGCGGCAAATAGCCCCGAAATTCCATGGTTTGTCCGATGGGGATTTTCCTATAAACTTTTCCCGCAACGCATTTGCCTCCACGCAAGTGCGTTGCACTGGCAAGTTACCCAAGCGGCCAAAGGGATCTGACTGTAAATCAGCTGTCATCGACTTCGTGGGTTCGAATCCCTCACTTGCCACCAAGGCCCAGTCCTTCAAGACTGGGCCTCTGAACTTTTACCCTTGGGCTTGTGGCCCTGTAAACCGATCAGCAGGATTCTCAATTTGAGGGCTTATTGGTCGTGAGCTCTGGTGCCGGTTGTCATGGACCATGTAGTTATCGGAAATCAAGTCTCAACTTCCATGCATTTAAGAACGCTCTCTACCGACTCAATGGAGGCTGTGGATTGAAAAACGCATCCTGTTTGTGGATGTTATTGTTCAAAGCAAGCGTTCCCGTGTCGAAAGGGGCTTCATTGAAAACGACTCGAACCGGCGCGCTCCGTGTTTTTGCATCGGCCATTATTTCTTCACTCGCATTTGCTGGATGTTCGTCTAACGAACCAACTCCAGTCGACTCTCAGGCCAGCTCAGGAGCAGAAACCCAAAGTGAGGTTCTTACTGTTTGGTTAGACGAGTCAGAGGCGCTTGGTCTTGAATCAGTGGCACTGCAGTTTGAGGCCGATACCGGGAACAGGGTTGACCTTGTAGTAAAAACAGACATAGCCAACGAGTTTTGGGGTGCCAGTGATAATGCTCCTGACATAGTGCTTGGCCCTCACGGTCTGCAGCGAGGATTTTTATCCGAAGGCCTGATTGCACCCTTTAGCTTGGAAGGTGCTGGGACAGGGTTCAACTCCGGTGCAGTGCAAGCTTTCAATCATGGCGGGCAACAGTATGGTTTGCCCTACGCCCAAGAGAGCATTGCGCTTGTCTGCACGGAGTCCGCGATGCCCAAAGCGCCGGAAACTTTTCAACATGTCGTCGATGTCGGACTTGCGATTTCTCTAAATGATGGAACCGGTGACCCGTATCATTTCTACCCGCTCCAAACATCTTTTGGCTCGAGTGTTTTCGTAGTCGATTCAACCAACCCTGGAATTTTGAATCTAGCTTTAGGCAATGAAGAGGGACTTGCCTTTGCAAATTGGCTGTCTAAAAATGCTGCCCTTTTTGATTTAGAGAGCAATACCGAACTTATCAAGCAACAGCTTGTTGATGGCGCAAAGGGTTGCTGGATAACTGGGCCTTGGAGTGGATCTTGGTTCTCCGCAACCTTTGGCGAGGAAGGCTGGAACGCCTATGAAGTTCCTTCGGCCGGCGGACAGGCAGCAACGCCCTTTCTGGAGGTGCGGGGTGCCATGTTGAGTGCGAGAGCCAATAACCCAAGTGTCGCGATCAAATTCATTGTTGACTACCTGGGAAGTGACCCCGGTCAAATCGCAATGTTTCAAGCAACCGGGCGCACTCCTTCTAATCTGAAGGCCCTAGAAAACGCCAAGGATTTCAAGATCCCATACCAATTTGGCATGGCAGGTTCAAATGCGGTGCCGAGGCCGGTGTCATCAAAAATCGACTCTGTGTGGTTTCCGTTGGGAGAGGCTCAAATGGCAATTTTGCGTAAAGACGATGCCCCAGACCTGCTTTGGAAAATGATGTCAGACGAAATAGCGGAAGCGATCCGAGACTAAAGTCCGATTATCTTGTTGGTTTGTCCCCACATTTTGAGGTTTTCATTGTGCACATCCTCACGCCTGTCCGGCATTCGGCAGGGTAGTTTGTAAGCATGCCCGAACTAGATTTGCAACCGCACCACGATGGCTCGGCACTTTATGTTGCAAATCAGCGCCCGAAACTCGGCGACAAATTAAAGATTCGCATCAGAATCCATAATTCGATCGGAAAACTGAAGCAGGTACTGATTCGGCAAAGCGAATCGGGCCAAGCAGTTTTCTCCCCGGCGCTCAAGCCTCTTGTCCATCGTCACGGCTGGGATTGGTATGAGGGATTACTTGCCATTTCGAACCCGGAAGTGAATTACAGGTTTTTTCTAGAAACCACTAGCGGCGAGAGTTTTTGGTTAAATGCCACCGGGCTTCATGAGCTAGACCAGCCAGACCGCGATGATTTCAGAATCAATGTTCACAACAACGCCCCTAAGTGGGCCACCGGGGGCGTTCTATATCAGGTTATGCCCGACCGATTTTCTCGTTCGACCAAGGCTGATGATCGCGAGGTGCCGGCCTGGGCGGAGCCTAAAACTTGGAATAGTGCAGTGAAAACTAGAGGCACTGGGGTGAACGAGCAGTATTTTGGCGGTGACCTAAAGGGCATTGAAGACCGTTTGGCACACCTGAAAAAAGTTGGCGTCACGATTTTGCAGCTCACACCGTTTTTTCCGGCTGACTCCAGCCATCGGTTAGACGCGACGAGTTTCGACCAAGTTGACTCGGTGCTTGGTGGGAATGCCGCTCTGGCTAGCCTCGTTTCTAAGGCTCACGATGCCGGCATCAAAGTCATCGGGGATTTGAATCTGAATCACTCGGCCGACACCCACGAGTGGTTTACAGCCGCGTTCAAAAAGCCCACTGCTCTAGAGAGTGAGTTTTATTACTTTTCTGAGGGCAACGAGAGCTATGACTCTTCGCGCGCAAGTAATACCCAACCTAAATTCAATTGGGGCTCTGAGGAAATTAGAAAACGTCTGGTCGAGGGCAAGGCATCGATTATTGCCAGGGGCCTGAAGGCACCTTTTCAGCTTGACGGCTGGAGGGTAGCAGCGGCAGGAGCAATTGGTAAAAACCGAATGGATGACTACAACCGTGAGGTTGTAAACCTGGTTCGAGAAACCATGAACAGCTCGAACCCAGATACCTTGCTAATAGGTGATTTCGGCTCGGATTCGGCCGTTTATGCGCAGGGTGATAATTTTTCCGCCATCTTGAGCTTCGCCAATTTCACCAAGCCGACTTGGCTCTGGCTTTGGAACACCAAGCAGAATAAAGAAGAGTCCCAGATTGGATTCGGTCGTAAGGCGATTTCCGGAGATCAATTTCGTCAAACTCACAACTGCCAGTCCGGCACTACCCCTTGGCACTTGAGAATGCATGCTCTCAACGCTCTTGATACTTATGAGACCGGAAGGTTCAAGACCTTCGCTATTTCGGGTGCGCAGCGGGTTGCCGTAGGATTGCAGTTCACCTTCCCCGGAATTCCTCATGTTTATGCCGGAGATGAACTGGGTCTAGACGCCGAAACTGGTCAGGGTTCAAGAACCCCAATGCCTTGGAACGCAGAGCGGGAAACTGACCCCCAAATGATTGAAACCTACGCGAAGCTTTCTCAATTGAGAAAGCACCATCGCGCTTTGGCCGAAGGGTCAATGCGTTGGCTTTACTCTTCGGATGAAGCGATCGCTTTTGTTCGAGAATCAAAGACCGAGTCGGTGCTTGTAATCGCCTCTAGGGGAAGAGATCGGAAACTTCAATTCTCGAGGGACGCCATTAGTGGCGCTGAGGGCGCGAGAAATCTTTTTGGCAATGGCTTGCTTCGAGTGGTGGGTGGAAAAATACGCTACGACGCGGCAGAATTAGATTTACAAATTTGGCGTTTGCCTAGCGCTGTTCGCTAGTGCTAATCTTCTTCGGTTGCAGTTATGGCAGCGCCCCGATAGCTCAGTGGTAGAGCACTTCCATGGTAAGGAAGGGGTCGACAGTTCAAACCTGTCTCGGGGCTCGGTCTTAGGATCAAACGCGGCGGGGTAGCTCAGGTGGTTAGAGCGCACGACTCATAATCGTGAGGTCGCGGGTTCGAGTCCCGCTCCCGCTACCAAGGCATTACCCTTGTATCCATGGTTAACCCAAACATTCAAGGCAAGCGATATCCCAGGTCTGCCGCCTACCTAGTGGGCCGAGAAAAAATTCGCGAATTTGCAAGAGCGACGTTTGCATCCGAAGAATCAATCGATATGGCCGCAGCAAAAGCCGCCGGTCACAGCGACCTAGTGGCTCCTCCAACTTTCCCAATAGTCCTTCAAGAGTTTGGTTTGAAGCTTGTTATTGGGGACCCGGAGGCCGGGCTCGATTTTTCTAGGGTTGTCCACGGCGAACAGAAGTTTGTTTTCCAACGGCCAATCGTTGCCGGTGACCTTTTGACCAGCGAATTATCGATAGCAAGCGTGAAGTCCCTTGGAGGCAACCACATGGTGGTTTTTGACACTGAAATTTTTGATGAGAATCAGGCACTCGTGTGCACAGCTATTTCGACGCTCGTTGTTAGGGGCGAAGATGCCTGAGATCAGTGAACTAGTTATTGGCGATGTAGTCGCTGAAAAAAACTTCAACCTGGACCGAGATTCCCTAGTTCGATACGCCGGGGCCTCAGGAGATTTCAACCCTATTCACTACCGCGACGATGTCGCAGCAAGCGTCGGATTACCTGGGGTGTTGGCTCATGGAATGCTCACCATGGGGCTGTCAATTGACCCAGTGGTTAGTTGGCTTGGAGATTCTGGAAAAATTCTTGAATACGGTGTGAGGTTTACCAAGCCGGTCGTGGTCCCTGCGAAGGGGTGGGCAGTCATAACGGTCGTCGCAAGGATCGCCGAACTAGACCTAGAGGCCAAAAAAGCAAGAATCGATTTGCAAACAAGCTTCGATGGCAACAATGTTCTTGGCAAATCACAAGTTTGGGTTCAGCTTTGAGTAACGCTCCAGTAAGTCTTTCCACGCTCACCACGATGCAGGTTGGCGGAGTGCCAAGTCGGATTATTAGCTGTGGTAACACTCAGCAGTTGTATGACGCAGCTATTGAGCTCTGGCGTAGCGATGAGAAATTCCATGTTCTAGCAGGTGGATCTAATACTGTTTTTGCCGAAGACCTAGCTGACCTAACCATTGTTCACGTGACTAACCGCGGTGTAGAAATTGTTTCCGAGGACGCACAATTTGTTGTTGTTCGAGTTCAGGCGGGGCATTCTTGGGACGAATTTGTGGCCTGGTCGGTAGCCAACGATTATGCGGGCATGGAGGCCATGAGCGGAATACCGGGCAGCGTCGGTGCGACCCCTGTTCAAAACGTTGGCGGTTACGGCCAGGAAGTTTCCGATGTGATTACCCAGATTGAGTTTCTAGAAAAAGGCTCAGTTGCGTCCGTGGTAAGGCCAGCTAGCTACTTCGAATTTTCTTATCGAGACAGCGCTTTGAAGCATGGGCTTGAGGGCCTAGTGGGCTGGGTCGAGTTCAAATTGCAAAAACTAGCTGGCATGAGTGTCCCCATGAAGTCCGGTCAGATTACAGAGTACTTGGGCGCCCAATACGGATCAGCATTGCCCTTGGAGCAAGTTCGAAAAGCAGTTTTAGAGCTTCGTGCCTCCAAGGGAATGGTCATAAGCGAAAGTGACCCAGATAGCGTCGGGTGTGGGAGCTTTTTTACTAACCCGGTGATTAGTGTCGAAAAGAGCCTCGAGTTTCCCGAGGAGATGCAGCGCTGGAGAATGCCAAATGAAGACCAGGTGAAAATCTCGGCCGGTTGGCTAATCGAGAACGCCGGCTTCCCCAAGGGCTACTCGATACCTGGTTCGAAGGCTGGAATTTCCAATAAGCATGCGCTGGCAATCACCAACCGAGGCGGCGCAAGTAGTGCCGAAATTCTAGAATTAGCAAGGCTGATTCAAGAGCGCGTTGCTGCCAGGTGGGGGATCAACTTGATACCAGAACCGAATTTGATTGGTTTTTAGAGCTAACTAAACAGCTTTTGCATGCGGTGAATGCCCTCGAGTAACTGGTCGTCACTTAGCGCATAGCTCATGCGTAAATAGCCACTCGGACCAAAAGCCTCTCCTGGAACTAAGGCGACTTCGGCCTGCTCCAGAATCATGTCTGCAAGTTCCAGAGAACTCGTGATCTGCTTGCCGGCCCAAGTCTTACCCAGTAAGCCACTGACGTCTGGGTAAACATAGAAGGCACCCTCAGGATTCGGTGTCATCATCCCCGGTATTTTGTTCAGTTCGGCCACGGCAAGTTTCCGTCTGCGATCAAAGGCAGCCAGCATCTGTTCGATCGGCTCTTGATCGCCGGTTATCGCGGCAATTGCGGCTCGCTGCGAGATGTTTGAAACATTCGAGGTCAGGTGTGACTGCAAGTTGCCTGCGGCCTTGGCAGCATCGTCAGGGGCAATCATCCACCCAAGCCGCCAGCCGGTCATGGCGTAGCTCTTGGCAACGCCATTGACCATGATGGTGCGGTCTTGGATCTCTGGCACCAGCTCAGTTATTGAGTAAGCGCGAATGCCGTCATAGACCACGTTTTGATAAATCTCGTCGCTTATCACCCAAAGATTGGGTTTGGTTGCGGCCCAATTCCCAATGTCTGTCAGCTCTTGTTTAGAGAACACTGCGCCAGTTGGGTTTGACGGTGAGCAAATTAGCAACGCCTTGGTCCTTGGTGTGTAGGCGGCCTCTAGTTGTTCGACTGTTACTTTGTAGCCCTGGTCGGATCCTGCGAAAACATCGACTTGCTTGCCGCCAGCAAGCTTGATTGCTTCGGGGTATGTTGTCCAGTAGGGAGCCGGTACCAATACTTCGTCACCATCATTGAGGATGACTTGAAACGCCTGGTACACGGCCTGCTTGCCGCCGTTAGTAACAATTACTTGGCTCGGAGTTATTTTGGTTCCGCTGTCCCGGAGTGTTTTTTGAACAATCGCTTCCTTCATTTCCGGCAGTCCAGCGGCCGGGGTGTAGCGATGATTTTTAGCGTCTCGGACTGCAATTGCCGCGGCCTCAACAATGTGCGCCGGAGTGGGGAAATCGGGTTCTCCGGCGGCGTATGAGATGACCGGGCGTCCGTTTGCAATTAGGGCCTTGGCCTTGCTGTCGACCTTTAGGGTCGCAGATTCTGCAATGGCGCTAATTCGCTTGGAAATTCTAGAGTCAGACATACTTCAAGAATAGTTGCGGATTGTGTTGACGGCGGTTGATTCCCCGTTGCAATGCTTGAAATAACCCTCTACACTTACTTAAGTTGACATCTGCCGATAACTATTCTGGCGAAATTCACTTAAATAGATTCAATCTATAAGTGTGTCTTTTCCAGATGGCACTTGAAACCAAGCCTTGTGCTAAGTAACGGTTGGTGGCGATGTCACACACAGGGCGGTGGCTCAATTGGTAGAGCAGCGGTCTCCAAAACCGCAGGTTGCAGGTTCGAGTCCTGTCCGCCCTGCGAAGAAAGAAGGTTATGTTGGCAGAAGAGAACGAGAAGGCTTCAGAGGACTTAGTAGAGAAGGCGCAAGCCGACGCTGCCAAGGCAAAGAACCCTATCCAAAAGGCGACATTGTTTATTCGCCAGGTTCTTTCGGAGCTAGGCAAAGTAACAACACCTACTCGTAAAGAGCTGATCAATTACACCGGAGTCGTTCTTGGCTTCGTAGCGGTGGTAATGGTCATCATCTCCGCTCTTGACTGGGTTTTCTTAAACGTCGTGACCTTCATGTTCGCAGGATAAGAGGTACTAAATGTCAGATCTAAATTTCAGTGACGTCGCAAAAGACGCCAAAGCCACAGAAGAAGTCGAAGCGGTTGAAGCCGTCGACAGTCAGGCCGTGGAAACCCACGCAGCCGAGTCGAACGAAAGTGAAGTCGAATCCACCGATGATGCTCTAGAGGCCGAAGCTGAGGTCGTCGAAGCGGAAGCAGTCGAAGAGGCAGCAGCGGTGGTAGAAGAAGAGCCGATCGTTGAAGAGGCCGACCCTTACTTGAAGTTTCGCGAGGAACTTCGTGGCCTTGACGGCAAATGGTACGTTGTCCACTCCTACGCGGGCTACGAGCGTCGCGTGAAGCAAAACATTGAAACCCGTAAGGCAGCTCTTGCTGGTGGAGATGACATCCTGCAGATCGAAGTTCCAATGGAAGAGTCCATTGAGATCAAAAACGGTCAGCGCAAATTGGTTTCTAAGGTCCGCATTCCAGGTTACGTGCTAGTTCGCATGGAACTCAATGAGGACAGCTGGACCCTGGTTCGCCACACACCAGCCGTAACCGGCTTTGTGGGCAACTCCCAGCACCCAACTCCACTTCGTCCGGCAGAGGCATTTGAAATGCTGAAGCCACTTTTCACTCCAGAAGAGACCGAAGATGTAAAGAACTCCAAGGCTGCTGGAAACGGCCCTGGCGGCAAGGCAAAGTCAAGGTCTATCCCGGTCAATATCGACTTCAAGATCGGCGAAAGCATTTTGATCAAGGACGGTTCTTTTGCCGGCCTTCCCGGCACAATCTCCGAAATCAAGCCAGAAAGTGGCAAGGTTACGGTTTTGGTTTCACTATTCGAACGCGAGACTCCAGTAGAACTGGCCTTTGACCAGGTCGGTCCGCTGAACTAAGGAAAGATAGAAAAATGGCACCCAAAAAGAAAATCACCGGTCTGATTAAGTTGCAGATCCAGGCAGGCGCTGCTAACCCAGCTCCACCTATCGGACCTGCACTAGGTCAGCACGGCGTAAACATCATGGAGTTCTGTACTGCATACAACAACGCAACCGCAGACCAGCGCGGAAACGTTGTACCAGTAGAGATCACCGTTTATGAAGACCGTAGCTTCACATTCATCCTGAAGACACCACCAGCCGCCGAGCTAATCAAGAAGGCAGCCGGAGTTCCAAAGGGCAGTGGCACACCTCACACCGTGAAGGTTGGCAAGCTAACCAAAGAGCAGGTTCACGCCATCGCCGAAGTAAAGATGTCAGACCTGAACGCTAACGATATCGACGCAGCTGCGAAGATCATCGCCGGCACCGCCCGCTCAATGGGAATCACCACTGAGCTGTAAGCAGCAAAACAACTAGATAGTCGTGGGAGGGGTAGTACCCCATAAACCACTACTGTGACCGAAAGGAATAGCAGCATGGCAAAACGTTCGAAGGCCTATACAGAGGCCAAAGCAAAGATTCAAGAGGGCAAGTTCTACTCCACTGCGGAGGCGTCCGCCCTAGCAATCGACACCGCCGGCAAGAAGACCAACTCAACAATTGAGGTTGGACTGAGGCTGGGTGTTGACCCAAGAAAAGCCGATCAGATGATCCGTGGCACCGTCTCGCTTCCACACGGAACTGGCAAGATCGCCCGAGTAATCGTGTTCGCTAACGGTGCAGCAGCAGATGCTGCTCGCGAAGCTGGCGCCGATGAGGTTGGCTCCGACGAGCTAATCGCAAGGGTTGAAGCTGGCTGGACTGACTTCGATGCTGCGGTTGCAACTCCAGACCTAATGGGTAAAGTTGGGCGCCTTGGAAAAGTCTTGGGTCCCCGTAACCTGATGCCAAACCCTAAGACCGGAACAGTAACAATGGACACCGCCAAAGCTGTCACAGACATCAAGGCTGGTCGTATTGAGTTCCGCATCGACAAGCAGTCAAATCTGCACTTTATCGTAGGCAAGGCAAACTTTTCAGCTGAGAAGCTAACCGAGAACCTAAACGTTGCAATGGAAGAAGTTGTTCGCCTCAGGCCATCGACGGCTAAGGGCAAGTACCTACTAAAGGGTTCCGTCGCAACCACTTTCGGTCCTGGGATTCCATTGGATCTTTCGGACTACTAAAGAGTTCTTAACCACCTGGTCAGCGCCAGCGTGCTCACGCAATCGTCTTGGTTGTAGTCGAGCACCTGGCGCTTCAGTGTCTCTGCGGCAGTCGGGTCTGACTCGAGTTTCCCCAGGTAGGACTCGTAGGAGTCCATCGAGCCCATAGCCTCTTTGACCGTTGATGCTCGTTCAAATTTGTAGTAGTTCTCAAGCTTCTTTATCGAGTAACTTTCTTGAGACAAGACAAGCGAAGACTTCACGAGCAAATAAAGATCGACAAATACTCCGTCACTGATTAGTCGTTCTACCTCGTCGATAAAGCTATCGAATCGCTTTGCCAGTCTGCGCAGGGCAGCTAGCTCGTAGTTCGCATAGTGATATACCTTGAGCTCGGGGTAGGTGACTAACCGGGCAAATAAAAACCGGATAAAGCCCTCAAAAGACTCTTTTTCAGCGAGTCGATCATCAGCCCAAGACCAGTGAAATTGCGATCCGGAATCGATGGTCAGATACCCGAATAGGTACTCGAGGCCTCCGGCTGGTGCCGAAAACACAAATCCTTCTAGATCGAAAAACAGGTCTCCCTTGTTTTCTTCTGGCAGCTCGGTTAGCGGTCCGCGGTTCTTTACTTCGTAGACGTGTTCTCCGGTGTCGTAAGTGTGTTGTTGAAGCCGGGCTTGTCTTGCAAACACCGCAACTTTTTCTGAGCTCATCGTTTCAGTGCCACCGTCAAATGCACCAAGCTCACGCACGGTGTTGATTCCGGTTGTCCGAAGTGAAACAACCTGAGCCTTCGAGATTCCAGCAACCAGCTGCAGGCTATTAGTTTCATATCTTTGGTGACTGCAGAGCTTGGGGTATTCACAAATATCGCAATAACTAGTAGCGGTGCAAATCAGCTCTCCGCAGTCGGCTATTGAGGCCGGGTTAGAGTCAATAAAATCGGCTACTTCATCGAGGTATGCGCTGCGCTTTAATTTCATGTTTGCCAAAAGCACATCGCCAGTAAATTCGTTGATTTCCCGGCTACCTTGGATTAGACCATGTGTGCCAGGAGCATTTAGGCCCAGAGTCTCTAGTACGTCAACATAGAGCCCGACTTGCACCTGGTATTCAGGCTTTGGGGTTTTTGAAAGCTTGGCGTCCCAAGCCGTATAGCCGGCAGTTAGGTCGCCAGACTTTTTTGCCGTTAGTCCGGTTTTAGTGAATTCGAACCGATAGTCGGAGCGCAAAAGGAAATCCGGACGGCCGGAAAATATCATGCTTCCCGAGCCCCCTTTGAGGCTTCCTTGGTAAATCACTGGAACATTTGCGAGCATGAGCTTCTGAGTGTCGGCCGGATCATAGCTATCGGGCTTCTGGATTAGATCACCGAGGTTCTCAAGCAACTCTTGTTCGAGAGAGTCCTCAAATCGATTTCCATATCGGATTGGAAGGTTATCGGGTCTCTCGTAAAAAGAGTCCAGCAAACTCTGTAGCTGGGGAAGCTTGAGTTCTCTGGCAACCGAGAGCTTGGTGCAGTGCGGGCACTGAGCGCGCATCAAATCTCTTGAGTCGAAACTCCAGGCTCCATCGCGTAACTTCATTAGAACAAAGAGTGCCACATTTTACGAGTCAAGGAGTCATCTTGTGAGTGGCTCACCAGCAGGAGGCTTGGGGTCCTGATGGGAACTCTTATACCCGATTGGGTCAATTAGCGCCTGACCTATAACGAAAATCATTGCGCTAAGCCTAGGATTTAGCCATGAAGACCGCCCTGAGCATAAAGACCGCAATTCGACTTCCTCTCATTGGCCTAGCCGCCGCTTGGCTACTTTTTATGATTGCCGCCTACTCCCAGTTGTTGGTGCAGCGCACCGTCTATCTGGATGACGGAACTTCGGTTTATCCGGACCCAAGATTTCAGTTAGAGATCTATCTTTTCTTCCTGGGCATTACTGCGTTTGCTCTTGCGGCACTTGCCGGACAGAAACTTGCGCTGAGAATCAGAACGGAATCTGACTCCGGCTTAGCCATAAGCGCCCACCGCCTAAACAACTTAGGCGTCGTACTTTCCTTGGTCGCTGGAGCCATCTTTGCCATCGCAAGTTTCTTCGGTGCTTGGGGCTCCAACAATCCCTCGGACGATCCAGTCGGATTGCGGTTGCTAAATGTCTATGTGCCAATCATCCTCGCAACGGCCCTAGTCGTGTTTGTGATCTTGGCCGCGTTTGTATTCCGAAAAGATGCCCCAGATATTCCAGCGGGGGAAAAGGACGAAGATCGCAAAAAGCTGCAGCGCGCAATTGGCCTTGCTTATGCAAGTCCCATTATCGGGACAGCGATTGCGATTATCTTTGGCCTCGTCGTTTACGACGTCACTCGTACCGGTCTTGATGTTTGGATCTGGGTAATCATTCAGACTCTCATAGCAGTTTCCATAATCACCGGCACCCGGTTCGCTGCACAAGCCAGGTCCTCGAAGCCGTTACCAGTCAAAGAGCGCAGAATCGGTCTGGCCGCTGTAAAGCTAAACCTTGTTTTGGCTATTGTGTTTGGTGCTGTCGTGACACTCATGGCTTTCACGATGGGCTTTCAGGCTATTTCCAGTCTCGAAGTCTTCCCGGACTGGAGAGAAAACATGGCTGCAGTGGAGCAGCAGGCCAAAATTATCGTTCCCTCTATCAGTTGGTTTGTTCGACTAATGCTTCCAGCGCTAGTCTTACTCGCGCTGGCTGCGTTCGGTATCTACCGAACCACTACATCGCGCCACGCTGATAAGGACTAGAAAGCACATGCAAACACCCCTTAAGGGCCTGCTTTTCGATAATGATGGAGTCCTTGTCGACTCTATGCCCGGGGCTTTGCAAGCCTGGGTCTTATGGGGCGAGCGGTACCGTCCGGGCTTTGTTCTAAGTGCCGCATATCATGGCCGACGAGCAAGCGACATCGTCGCAGAATTAGTAGCAGGAGAGCAATTCCAAGAGGCGCTTGAGTACATAAACCAACTTGAGCTTGATCAGGCTCATGCAACCATTGCTCTTTCTGGAACGCTTGATCTTTTGGCTTCACTACCGGAAGGCGCTTGGAACATAGTGACGGGGGCCAATCCCGAATTGGCCCGAGCCAGACTATCTGCGGCGGGAATTTTGGCACCTCAGGCTCTAGTGACCGCCGACGACGGCCAAAAAGGAAAGCCTGATCCGGAGCCTTACTTACTGGGCGCCCAAAAAATCGGGGTAGCGATAGCCGAATGTGCAGTGTTTGAAGACGCCCCAGCGGGTCTCGTGGCCGGTAAATTAGCCGGGGCGGCATTGCTAGTTGGAATCGGAGAACAAACCCTAGATTCGGTTGCGGATCTGGTGATTGCCTCACTAGCGGGATTGAAATACTCCCAAGGGTTGTTAGAAATACCAGATGAAGTTAGGTTGAGGTAATGGCAGAAATAGAATTTTATAGCGCAAACTGGTGCAGCGACTGCAGGCGTTCAAAGTCACTATTGGACACTCTTGGAGTTGAGTACGAGACATTTGATGTTGAAGAGAGCAAGGAGAATGCGGACAAGTCGCAGGCTATTTCCGGGCGCCACAACATACCGGTGATCAAATTCGCCGATGGCAATTTCCTAGTTGAGCCAAGTGATGCCATACTGCACGCAGAGCTTAAAATCCGCGGAATCATAGCCTAGGTCTATCTTTTTTGGCGTTCGGGTCGTAGGCTTTTACTATTGTGAGCTCGGGGTCTCCGGATTCACCAGATAAGGACTCCCCCAACGATGCCAAATAATAACTATTCGCCTGCTCCGACCAAAGAAAACGGTCGAAAGGGCTACGCCTCCAAAAAAGGCGATTACCAATCCAATGATGGAGCTCGTAAGCCCCGTCAGTCACAACGACCTGACCGAGTTCAGCGCGAGGATTCTCGCGACAAGGACTTTTCAAATGCGCGTGCCAAGACCGGCAAAACCTTCCAGGGTGACAAGAAGCTAGACAGACTTGAAGCCACCGAAGTAGGCGAGAGCTTTGCGACTTTCCAGGAGATGGATCTTCCAGAGCGCCTGACTCAAGAGCTAGCGAAGATGGGTGCAGCAACACCGTTCCCAATTCAGTCTGCAACTATCCCTGCAGCCATGGCTGGCCGACACGTATTGGGCCGCGGAAAAACCGGTTCCGGTAAGACAATTGCTTTCGGTGTCCCGCTAGTTGCCTTCCTGGCAAAAGCTGGTAACCAGCCGAGAGTGCCGCTGAAGCCAAAGGCTTTGGTTCTTGCACCAACGCGCGAGTTGGCTCAGCAGATCGACCGCACTCTTTCCCAGCTTGCAAAATCAGTAGGTTTTTACACCACCACCATTTACGGTGGCGTGCCCCAGCACCGTCAGGTCGAAGCTCTAAAGCGCGGCGTAGACATTGCTATTGCCACCCCGGGTCGCTTGGAAGACCTAATGGCCCAGGGCAAAATTGACCTTTCTGGTCTAGAAAGAGTGGTAGTCGACGAGGCTGACCACATGTGTGAACTGGGCTTTGTTGAGCCAGTGAACCGCATTCTGGAAGCAGCAGGAGACAGCCAGAAGCTTCTTTTCTCTGCAACCTTGGATTCTGAGGTAGCTCAACTTGTCAAGAAGTTCATGCCGTCACCTTACGTGTACGAGGTACCGGGCGAAGTAAATGAGTCTTCCGACATCGAACACCGCGTGCTAGTCATGGATCCAAAGGATCGATCGGCAATCTTCCACCGCCTAGTTCAGGGCTCTGGCAAGTCAATCGTGTTTGTTCGCACCAAGCTAACGGCTGAGGCTTTGGCTTCTAGCCTGAATGACGCCGGTGTCCCAACAGCTAGATTGCACGGAGACCTAAACCAGGCTCAGCGAACCAAGAACCTAGAGCGATTCATCAAGGGTTCTGCCCGCGTTATGGTCGCTACCGACGTTGCAGCCCGTGGTATCCACGTTGACGACGTCAAGCTAGTGATTCAGCTCGATTTGCCTGAGGAGTACAAGACCTACCTGCACCGAGCTGGCCGCACCGGCCGAGCTGGACGCAGCGGAACCGTAATCTGCATGGTGCCATCGGGTCGCTCAAGAAAAGTAGAAGATCTACTGCAAAGAGCTGACCGCGAAGCCATCTACAGCAATGTAACCCCGGGTCACGAATTGCTTGAAGAGCTGGCTGGGCCTATTGCGCCACCATTGGTCATGGATTCAATCGACTTCGGTGATTCAAGATTTGCGACTGTAAACAAGGGCAAAGCCAGAACTGACTTGCGGGCACGCCACACGCCTAATAAGATGGGCGGAGCCAAAGACCGCCGGTACAAGTCGCGCTAAAACCTAGAACTAGTTCTAGATCCGCCGCGACTGACGAAGGTTCACGAAAGTGAAAACCAGCGCAGGTGTATGAAGAGATTCTCTTTTTGAGTTTTGCTCCGTGCGCCTAGCGCCGGAGCATTTTTTTGATCCTCTTGTCACCGGCACTAAACAAACAAGGAGCGCCATGGCAGACAAGAAGGAAAAGGTAGCCGAGCTAACCGAAAGGTTCACAAGCTCGAACACCGTTATTCTGACTGAATACCGCGGACTCAGTGTGACGAAGATGAAAGAGCTTCGTCGTGCAATGGTTAATGACGCAACATACGTGGTTGCAAAGAACACCCTTCTGAGAATTGCTGCGAAAAACGCAGGAGTCACCACTTTCGACGACCAGCTGGTTGGACCATCAGCCCTGGCATTCGTTCACGGTGACCCAGTAACAACTGCCAAGGCTCTGAAGGACTTCGCAAAGGCTAATCCACTGCTTCTTATCAAGTCCGCCGTTATGGATGGCATTGACCTGGATGCAGATGAGATTAACAAGCTCGCTGACCTCGAAACCCGTGAGGTGCTATTGGCTAAGGTCGCTAGCGCAATCAAGGCAACGATGTTCAAGGCCGCCTACACCTTCAACGCGCTTCCTTCCGGGGCAGTTCGCGTTGTCGACGCATTGCGTCAAAAGCAAGAGTCCAACTAATTACCCAAACCAAATAGGAGATCAAAATGGCAAAGATGACTGCCGACCAGCTCATTGAAGCTTTCAAGGAGCTAACCCTTATTGAGCTTTCAGACTTCGTAAAGAAGTTCGAAGAAGTATTCGAAGTATCAGCTGCGGCACCAGTTGCTGTTGCAGCAGCCGGTGGCGCTGCCGCTGAAGCAGTAGAAGAGAAGGACGAGTTTGATGTTGTTCTTGAGGCTGCTGGCGACCAGAAGATCCAGGTTATCAAGGAGGTTCGTGCCATCACTAACCTAGGCCTAGGCGAAGCCAAGGCTCTTGTTGACGCAGCTCCCTCAATCATTCTTGAGGGTGCAAAGAAGGACGCTGCTGAAGAAGCCAAGGCAAAGCTTGAAGCCGCTGGTGGCAAAGTAACCCTAAAGTAATCTTCCAAATAGAATCAAGAAACCCTGGTGCTCGCGCACCGGGGTTTCTTATTTGTCATTTGCACACAAACAGCCACAATTTCCTGAAACCGCCTGGATTATTGGCATCGCCGATTTTTGTTAGCTCGCGGAGGAAAACTGCCGTTAGGACGGGCTGAACAAGCCGAAAGAAAGCCAGATCAAAAGAGCATTCAAGATGCTCAGAGTGCCAGCGATAAGGTATCCGAGACCACTAACCCAGGCCTGGCTGCGGAATTTACCCATTAGGTTTGAATCAGAACAAAGCTTTACTAGAGGAAAAAGAGCAAAAGGGATTCCAAAACTTAGAACTACCTGGCTCAGAACCAGTGCCTGTGTGGCATTTACGTTCAAAGACAGAATGATTATTGCCGGAATTAGGGTGACCGATCGTCTCACGAGGATGGACACTCTCTTTTTTATGAGGCCCTCCATAATCACGCTACCGGCGTAGGCACCAACAGAGCTAGACGCTAGGCCGCTTGCGAGCAGCCCGACGGCGAAGAGGAGCGCTATCCCCTCGCCCAAGTTCAGGGAAATCGCGGCGTGGGCGCCGAGGATGGAGTCGGTTTCCGCTTGCCCAAACAGTGTTACTGCACCAACCAGCAGAATACCTACGTTCACAGCACCTGCAATCAGCATCGCGAGGCTCACGTCCCACTTTGTGGCCCTTAGGATTCGCTCCTTGCTTCCTGGTCGGTAAAGATCCGGAAAACGATCTCTGGATAGAGCAGAGTGCGCGTAGATCGCATGCGGCATGATTGTCGCGCCAATGATCCCAACTACTAGGAGTAATGACTCAGTTCCATCAAACTGTGGAATCAGTCCGGCAGCCACTTGGCTTGGGTCGGGAGGAGCAACAAAGAGCCCGGCTAAAAAGCCCACGGCGGTTACTGCAACCAGTCCTATGATCACAAATTCAAAGCCTCTGACTCGTCCGGTGCCTTGAAGACCCAGCATTCCTAGTGAAATTGCTCCAGTGATGAGGCCGCCATAAATTAGGGGGATGTCAAAGATTATGTAGAGGGCTAGTGCTCCACCGATGACTTCAGCCACATCGGTAGCCATAGCGATGAGTTCGGCTTGTATCCAATACAAGATCCTTGCGGGTCTTGATTTAAATCTCTCGCCAAGAACAGTCGGTAGTGACTTGCCTGTCACAACGCCCAATTTTGCCGACAGATACTGGACCAACCAGGCCGTGGTGTTGGCCAAGACGATAACCCAGAGAAGCATGTAGCCGAACTCGGCTCCGGCAGTCAAGTTGGTAGCGACATTTCCGGGGTCAAGGTAGGCAACGCCAGCAACTAACGCTGGTCCCAACAAGTAGAGGCCTTGAGTGCGCTTTTTGATATTGGAAAACATTCTCAGCCTCTCGCTTGGTTACGAAAAAGCCGGGTAACTTATGTCACCCGGCTTGATCAATCTATCTAGTGCTTGCCGTTGCAGTTGCAGCTATCTTTTGAGCAGTTGCAATCCATTTTCGCCTCCTTAGAAGTCCCAGTCGTCATCAGTTGTCGACTCGTGCTTACCAATTACGTAAGAGGAGCCGGAGCCTGAGAAGAAGTCGTGGTTCTCATCAGCGTTGGGTGATAGTGCAGCAAGGATTGCTGGGTTCACGTCACACTCATCTTTAGGGAAGAGTGGGTCGTAACCCAAGTTCATCAGTGCCTTGTTGCCGTTATAGCGGAGGAACTTCTTTACGTCTTCAGTAAGTCCCATTCCATCGTATAGGTCGGCCGTGTACTTGATTTCATTGTCATAAAGTTCAAGTAGCAGATCGTAGGTGTAGCTTTTTAGCTCTGCTTGACGAGCCTCTGACTCTTCAGCAAGCGCTAGCTGGTACTTATAACCAATGTAGTAACCGTGAATAGCTTCATCACGAATGATTAGACGAATCAGGTCAGCGGTGTTGGTTAGCTTTGCTCTGGAGGACCAGTACATCGGCAAGTAGAAACCAGAGTAGAACAAGAAGCTTTCCAACAGAGTGGACGCAACCTTGCGCTTTAGAGGGTCATCACCCTTGTAGTAACCAAGGATTATCTCAGCCTTTTTCTGCAGGTGAGGGTTGTCCTCACTCCAGCGGAAAGCCTCGTCAATGTCGGCCGATGAGCAAAGCGTTGAGAACACCGATGAGTAGCTCTTGGCGTGCACTGACTCCATGAAGGCAATGTTGGTGATGACTGCTTCTTCGTGAGGAGTTCGGGCGTCTGGGAGCAACGCAGCGGCTCCGATGGTGCCCTGAATGGTATCTAGCATCGTCAAGCCAGTGAAGACGTGCATAGTTAGTGTTTTCTCGTGCGGCTTGAGGGTTTCCCACGACTGAATGTCATTGGAAATAGGTACCTTCTCTGGCAACCAAAAGTTGGAGGTCAGTCGGTTCCATACGTCCATGTCAATTGGGTCTTCAATCTTGTTCCAGTTGACGGGTCGGCTTACTAGTTTGATCTTGTTCATAGTTTTCTTTCCTGATTCCTAAAGCATGCAGCTGACGCAGCTATCAACCTCTGTACCTAACAGGGCCTGCTGACGAATGCGGATGTAATAAATGGTTTTGATGCCCTTGCGCCAAGCGTTTATCTGCGCACGGTTTACGTCTCTTGTGGTAGCGGTGTCTTTGAAGAACAAAGTTAGCGACAAGCCCTGATCCACGTGCTGGGTTGCAACAGCGTAGGTGTCAATGATCTTGTCTGGACCAACCTCGTAGGCATCGTCGTAGTAATCCCAGGTGTCTTCTGATAGGAAAGGCGCTGGGTAGTAAACGCGGCCCAATTTACCTTCTTTGCGAATCTCAATGCGAGATGCGATTGGGTGAATTGAGCTTGTCGAGTTGTTGATGTAGGAAATCGATCCGGTTGGTGGCACTGCCTGGAGGTTCTGGTTGTAAATACCGTGAGCCATAACCGAAGTCTTTAGCTTCTTCCATTCAGCCTGAGTAGGAATCTTCGCTCCCGATTTTGCAAAGAGCTCCTTTACCTTCTCGGTTTTGGGCTCCCACTCCTGGGTTACGTACTTCTCGAAGTACTCCCCGCTTGCGTATGTCGAGTTTTCGAAGTTGGCAAATGAGGTGCCTCGTTCGATTGCGATTTTGTTCGAGGCCTGAATTGCGTTGAACACCACAGTGTAGAAGTAGATGTTCGTGAAATCGAGAGCCTCTTCGCTGCCGTAGTGAATGCGTTCGCGGGCTAGGTAGCCGTGGAGGTTCATCTGTCCTAGACCGATCGCGTGACTCTTGTGGTTACCGTCCGAGATTGAGCGAACGCTTACGATGTCAGACTGGTCGCTCACGGAGGTCAATGCGCGGATAGAGGTCTCGATGGTTTTTGCGAGATCCGGACCATCCATTGCCATGGCAATGTTCAGCGAGCCCAAGTTGCAGGAAATGTCCTTACCAATCTGGTCATAAGACAGATCAGCGTTATAGGTGGTCGGTGTGTTCACCTGAAGGATCTCAGAGCAAAGGTTTGACATGTTGATGCGACCTTGGATGGGATTTGCCTTGTTTACGGTGTCTTCATACATGATGTATGGGTAGCCGGACTCAAACTGAAGTTCAGCGATGCGCTCAAACAAAGTACGAGCCTTTATCTTCTGCTTCTTAATCCTTGGGTCATCAACCATCTCCTGGTATTTCTCAGTAACTGAGATGTCACCAAACGGGACTCCGTAGACCTTTTCAACATCGTACGGTGAGAACAGGTACATGTCTTCGTTGTCTTTTGCCAAGTGCATTGTGATGTCTGGAACCACTATGCCAATTGAGAGCGTCTTGATGCGAATCTTCTCATCAGCGTTCTCACGCTTGGTGTCTAGGAAGCGAAGAATGTCTGGGTGGTGAGCATTTAGGTAAACCGCACCCGCACCCTGACGAGCACCAAGCTGGTTTGCGTAGGAGAAGCTGTCTTCCAAGAGCTTCATCACTGGGATGATTCCGGAGGACTGGCCTTCAATCTTCTTGATTGGAGCTCCATACTCACGGACGTTAGAAAGGTTAAGGGCAACGCCGCCACCACGCTTTGAAAGCTGAAGGGCCGAGTTGATGGCTCGAGAAATTGACTCCATGTTGTCTTCGATTCGAAGCAGGAAGCACGAGACAAACTCGCCGCGCTGCTTCTTGCCGCAGTTCAGGAAGGTAGGAGTGGCTGGTTGGAAGCGTCCTGAAATGATTTCTTCAACCATTGAGATCGCAATGTCTTCTTTGCCTTCGGCTAGAGCCAGAGCAACCATCACTACGCGGTCTTCGAAGCGCTCCAGGTAGCGTTCACCATCAAAAGTCTTTAGTGCGTATCCGGTGTAGAACTTGTAGGCACCCATGAAAGCGTCAAAGCGGAACTTCTTGGAGTATGCAAGCTTCTCTAGTTCTTCAATGAACTCGAAGCGGTACTGGTCCAAAACCTCTTTTTCGTAGTACTCATTCTCAACTAGGTAGTCGAGGCGCTCTTTCAAAGAGTGGAAGAAAACAGTGTTTTGGTTCACGTGGTCCAAAAAATACTTGCGAACAGCGAGCTTGTCTTTATCAAGCTGCATCTTTCCATCTTTGTCCCAAAGGTTGATCATGGCGTTGAGCTCGTGATAGCTCATGACACTTTCGATGCCAGTCTTGCCGGTTTCAACTCCGTTGTCGTCTAGTTCTATTACCTGGTTAGCCACAGCTTCTCCAGCCTCTCTTTTACTTGCTCGATATCGTCCGGGGTGCCTAGCAGTTCCGCTTTATAAATCATTGGAACTCCAAGCTTGGCGGCTACCAAGTCTCCAGCTAATCCATAAGAAGAGCCAAAGTTGGTGTTCCCAGTTGCAATCACGGCACGCACGTGTTTGCGGTTTGCAGGATTGTTCAAGAACTTGATTACCTGCTTGGGAACAGTGTTGTTGTCATCTCCAGAACCATAGGTTGGGACCACTAGAACACTTTCGCCCTCATGGACAAAGCTTGCAGCTTCATCGGTTTTGAGGGGGATTCGGATACTTGAGTATCCGAGCTTCTCGACAAATCGCTTAGTGTTCTCCGAAACCGAAGAAAAATAGACGACGTCAAACATTTCGGGTCCCGCTCAGGCGCTTAGTGACTGAATACGGTCCATACGGAAACCACTCCAGTGGTTCTCGCCTGAAACAACTACCGGAGCTGCTGTGTAACCCAAGGTCTTCACCATGTCTAAAGCCACTGGATCCTGGCTCATGTCAACCTCGTCATACTCGATTTGGTTGCGTTGCATCATGCGTTTGGTGCTATCGCACTGCACGCAAGCTGGAAGTGTGTAAACGGTAACCGCCACGGTTGCCTCCTTAGGTTCCTCAAGGGCCTGTTTTAGCCCTTTTTTGACAAAGTTTTAGTGAATTTCTTACCAATTTCAGATTTCTTATAATAGCACTAAACCACTACATCTAGTAATAAATCATAAAGAAATTCACTTATTTAGTTATTTCTCAAACATTAACCCACAACTTGAACTTTAGGGCGTTCAATATGCCAGCGTGTCGCAGGAAGTTTTCAATATTGGATGAATTCTTCGTTCTACGACTCGCTCAAATAGCCTCAACTTCCTGCGAAAGTATGACCTCAGCCACCGACATCTATGAAAAGCCTTGCGAAATTTCGCATTAATTCTTTCCAACTCGCTGCTTCGCGCAGGCCGAATTCAAAGCCGTTCCGATTGGAGCTCTTAAGATTGTTATTGCCGGAGGGGTAACGGAGGGCGAAGTCACAGCGGAGGGACTATTCTCTTAGAGTGTCAGAACCTAAGCCAAACCGGATTCGCGGCAGGGTTATAGATTCTGGAGATCAGCTTTCTAAAAAAATGCTGATTGGCTACGTTGTAATTTTGGCCCTGTCCATGAGCTTGGTGCCGTATGCGATTGACCCCTTCCTTCCTGCTTTCCCTGAGATAGCAACCTACTTCGGCGTTCCAAACGGAACCGTTCAAGCCTCGCTCACTGGTGTCACGGTAGGGATTGCACTCGGACAGCTAGTAATCGGACCGCTCTCGGACGCCTTTGGTCGAAGGCCCCTGATCCTTCTTGCAACCACTGGCTTCGGTTTGAGCGCGGTACTCGCCTTTTTCGCACCGAACTTCGAAACTTTCTTGGGCTTGCGATTTGCAATGGGATTCTTCGCTGCTGGCGCCGACGTGGTAAGCCGCGCCATCGCGAGAGATCTTTACCGTGGGCATCGCATGCAGACAATGCTGGCAAAAATCTTCTTAATTCAATCGCTTTCGCCCATCATCGGGCCAATAGTCGGAGCGCAACTTACTCAAGCGGGCAACTGGCAGGCCATTTTTCTGATCTTTGGATTCGGCGGCATTATCCTTGCGCTTTTCTCATCTGGTTTACTTGTTGAGACCCTGCCCGTCGCAAGGCGACGAAGTAGCACCCCAATGGGTCTGGCTCGGGGTTACCGCGCGGTTTTGAAAGACCGGGTTTACATCGGCTTGATGATATTTGGAGCCTTCCAGATTTCTGCGCTATTTGCCTACCTAAACAACGTCCCATTTCTGTTTCAAGACAGTTTTGGTCTCAGCCCAGGCGACTTTGGATTTTGGATCGCGGCCAATTCGCTGGCTTCTTATGTTGGAGTTCAGGTAGGTGCTTATGCTGCCAGGCATATCAAGGGCCAGTGGCTACTGGCAATCTACTCAAGCATCGGAATCTTCATCGGCGCTGGGCTATTTGCAACCGCAGGATCCGGGTTGATTGTTGCAGAAGCATTTTTCATGCTTCAGCTGTTTATCTTTGGCGCTGGAATAACCACTATCCCGACCATCGCGCTTTACAATCATGGCTCTGAGGCCGGCACGGCCGCCTCATTGCTGGGAGTGGTGAACTTCACAACCGCAAGCGTTGTCTCGATTGCTTATGGCTTTATGGATAATCAAGACACTCGCGACATTGGAATCTTGATCGGGCTGCTATTCGTGGTTTCACTTTCCAGTTTGATGTTTATTACTAGACCGTGGAAAGTTCCGGATCTAAGAAGCGGCAATTAGCTAAGTCTTTTGATGCCGAAGTTTTAGCCGGCGTCCTTGGGCAAAGAACGCACCTATTAGAACCAAAATTGCCCCCGCCGGTTCGTACCAGTGCAGGCCTTCGCCCAATAAAAGCACTCCCCAAACTGTCGCAATCACTGGGTTTGTGTAGGTGACGGTCGCGGCCACTGCGCTGCCGGCGGTTGCCACCACCTGATGAAACAGCCAGTAGGAAATTCCGGAACCCAGGACGCCAAGCAGCACTAAAGCTCCCGCGCTCTGGAAAGTTGGTTCCGCGACCAATAGCGGGCCGGTAAACAGGTAAACCGGTAACAGAATTACCGCACTGGTCAATACCTGAACGCTTGCGGTGACAGTTGCAGGCAGCTTCATCGGAGTTACATATTTTCTTATGTATGGCGTTCCAATTCCGTAGGAAATTGAGGCCGCGATTAAAGCCAAGATTGCTATCGGCTCACTTGCGCCAAACCCTTGCCAAATTCCAAGAGTTATTCCCACACCAACTAGGCCAACCAACAAGCCGATGATTGCGGTCGGATTTTGCTTTTGAGCCCTGAAGAGCGTGAAGGTGGCCAGCAAAGTAAACATCGGTGTCGTGGCATTCAGAATGGCAGCCAAGATACTCGTCGTGTATTGCTGGGCAAAGGCATACATAGTGAAGGGGAACGCGGACATGAAAAAGCCCGCGACTAAAAGATGCAGCCATTGCTTAGCCTCACTCGGGAGCCTAAGACCGAGGCTGTAGGTGATGATAATCATGGCAAGAGCACCGAGTGCTGTTCGCCAGAACGCAACACCAACCGCGGTTGTCAACTCGAGCGAAAGCTCAATAAGAAAAAAGCTAGAACCCCAAATTACAACTAGCGGAATGAACTTGATAACCCAGTTATCTCGCATCACTGATTAGTCGGTCTGAATCTCGGATTTATCGCCGGACCAGAGGGTGTGGAAGGCCCCTGGCATATCCACTCGTTTATAAGTGTGAGCTCCAAAGAAGTCACGCTGACCCTGCACCAGTGCTGCCGGTAAGCGCTCGGCACGCAATCCATCAAAATAGCTCAGCGAAGAAGCAAAGGCTGGAATCGGAATGCCGGCCAGTGAAGCTTTGGATACAACCTGACGCCACGCTCCAGCAGCATCTTCGATTGCCCTTATGAAGTAGCCGTCAAACAGCAACGAAAGTAGCTTCGAGTCTTGCCTGTAGGCATCAGAGATGCGGTTTAGGAACTGAGCTCGGATTATGCAGCCTCCGCGCCAGATCTTTGCGACCTCTCCCAGATTTATGTCCCAGTTATTCTCGAGCGCCCCGGCTCCAATGGCGTCGAAGCCTTGGGCGTAGGCCACAATCTTGGAGGCGTAAAGCGCTTGTCTGACATCTTCAATAAATGCGCCTTGGTCGGCAATTTCCCAGATGGTGTCGCCAGCTGAGTATTCCGGCGCTCCAGCGCGCTGAGCTGCTTGCGAGGAAAGCGAACGAGCGAAAACTGCCTCGGCAATACCCGATACCGGGGTGCCTAGATCGAGTGCATTCTGAACAGTCCAAACGCCGGTGCCCTTAGAGCCCGCGGCATCCAGAATCACATCGACCAGCGGCTCACCAGTCTTCTGATCGACCTGGGCTAGCACTTCGGCGGTGATTTCAATCAAGTAGCTCTCAAGTTCCCCGGCATTCCATTCGGTTAGAACCCTTGAAATCTCAATGGGGTTTAGACCGCCGGCTTTACGAAGGATGTCGTAGGCCTCGGCGATTAGCTGCATGTCGGCATACTCAATGCCGTTGTGAATCATTTTCACAAAGTGTCCGGCTCCGTCGCTGCCAATGTGGGTAACGCATGCCTCATCTTCGGCAACGGCCGCGATTGATCTAAGAATGGGACCTAGGTGCTCATAGGCCTCTTTTGAGCCGCCGGGCATAATTGAGGGGCCTTTCAGGGCCCCCTCTTCGCCACCCGAGATTCCGGCGCCAACAAAGTGAATATTTTTGGCCGAAACTTCTTTTTCTCGTCGAATAGTGTCCGTGTAAAGGGCGTTCCCACCGTCCACGATGATGTCGTCTTTTTCGAAGCGCTCGCTGAGGGCTGTAATTACAGCGTCGGTGGCGAAGCCTGCCTGCACCATGATTATCGCGATGCGGGGCTTGGCCAGGGAGGCTACGAACTCATCGATTGAATCGCTGGCGATGAAGTTTGCCTCCGGGTGGTTAGCCACAAGATCATTAGTCTTCTCAACCGAGCGGTTATAAATGGCGACCTTGTTGCCGGACCTGGAAGCCAAGTTTCGGGCGAGGTTTGAACCCATTACTGCCAGACCAACCACGCCGATGTTTGCAGCTGCACTCATGCTTAGATTTCCTGGTTCTCTATATCTAGCTGACTAGATGCGATGCGAGGGCTTCGTTGGCCTGCGGAATTTTCCTTTAGATTAGCGCAAGGTGCAAATCTTTAGGGTTTTAGGGTCTCGCTGATGATCCCAACAAAGCGCTCAACATCAGCCTCGGTAGTATCAAAAGCACACATCCAGCGCACTTCGTTTGTCTTCAGGTCCCAGTCGTAAAAGTGAACCTGCTCACGAATCTTTGCGATTGCTTCTTTGGGAAGGCAGGCAAATACCGCATTGGCATCAGTGGGGTTGGTAAACCTGAGGCCTACTATTTCACCACTTTCCATCTTGGCTTCGAGCAAGTGACGCAAGTGACTTGCCATCTTGTTGGCGTGAGCGGCAGAGCGCATCCCTAGACCGTTTTCCAAAAGCGCCAATAACTGAGCCGAAGCAAAGCGCATTTTGGACATAAGTTGCATTGAGAGCTTTCTTAGGAAAATCAAACCATCTACTGCCTCGGGGTTTATCACCACAACCGCCTCGGCGGCAATCACGCCGTTTTTAGTGCCGCCAAAGCTCACGACGTCGACACCGGTATCGGTAATCATCTCCTTGAACGTGACGCCGAGCGCTGCAGCGGCATTCCAGATTCTGGCGCCATCCAGGTGGAGAAGCAGTTTGTTTTCGTGGCAGTAGTCGGCTATCGCTTTTATTTCGGCAACAGAGTAGACGGTCCCGACCTCGGTGCTCTGGGTGATAGATACCACCAACGGCTGTGCTCGATGCTCAAAGCCAATGTCGTAAACCTGAGTGGCGATTGACTCCGGGGTTAGCTTGCCGTGCACGTGCTGAACATTGAATAGCTTCAAGCCACTGACGCGCTCTGGCGCACCGCCTTCGTCGGTTTCAATGTGGGCAAGGTTTGAGCAAATCACTGCGCCCCAGCGCGGCATCATTGCGGTTAGCGCGAGTACGTTCGCGCCGGTTCCGTTGAATACTACGAACGTTTCGGCTTGCTGGCCAAACTCATCTCGCATCTTTTGCCGAAGGGCTTGGGTGTAGTCGTCATATCCGTAAGCACTCTGATGTCCATCATTGGCGCTGGCAATTGCGGTAAGCACTTCCGGGTGAACTCCGGCGTAGTTATCGCTTGCGAAACTGCGAAGTGTTTGATCGTGAGTTACCAATGAAGCTCCCAAAATTGTTTGTACTTGATTGAACCACATTTTTGTTTATTCACGGTTAGATCAGGCCGCCTTGTCGAGGCTATCCTTGAGCCATGGCCCGAAGTATATATCTTGCCTCAGTTGAAGGGCACACAGCCAAATCTGTCGTTGCGCTTGGAGTTTTGGAGGCGCTAAAGACAAAGCACAAAACTATTGGCGTTTTTCGGGCCGTGGTGCCATCGAGAGACAGCAAAGATCGCGTTCTAGAGCTTTTGTTATCAAACCTTCCTAACAAGCTTGATTATCAGGCTTGCATCGGTGTGGGCTACCCAGAGCTTCATGAGTCATCAGATCGGGCGCTCGAGGTAATTTCACAGCGCTACCAAAAGCTTGCCGCTCAGTGCGACGCCGTTCTGGTCATCGGGTCCGACTACACCGATGAGGCTGCACCCGCCGAACTCTCCTTCAACGCCCGGGTCGCTGCAAACATTGGTGCGCCATTACTAATGGTCTTCAGCGGTCGAGAACTGGATGGATCAGACACCCACCTTGGGCAGGCGCCTCCAAGAACCCCAAAGAAATTAGCCCGGATCGCCGAGGTGGCACTTCGGGAGATAAGGGGCTATCACGCAACGCTTCTGGGCATTGTGGTGAACCGTGCCGAAACCGAAGACATGGCGAAGATTGAATCAGCTGTCATGGCCTCTACAAAGACCAAAAACGTCTTTGTGGTTCCAGAAGATCCCTATCTAATGGCGCCCACACTGGGCGAAATCCAAACCGCAATTGGGGGAAAGCTCGTACTGGGCTCCGAAGATCGGCTGGATTCGGCGGCTCTAGATGTTGTAGTGGCCTCGATGTCGGTACCAAACGTGTTGACTCAGTTGATGCCGGGTGCAGTAGTTGCGGCCCCGAGCGACAGAACAGACGTGTTACTAGCACTCCTAATGGCGGATAGCTCGGAGACTTTCCCCAAGCTCGCTGGCGTAGTGATAAACGGCGGCTTCGAGATGCCAGAACCAATAACAAGACTGATCAATGGCTTGAAATCCACTTTGCCGGTGATTGCGGTTCCCACCGGAAGCTTTGACAGCATGATGGGCATAATCCAAACTCGTGGAAACGTGTCCCTAAAGGACACCGAGAAAACAGCCAGGGCCCTGAAGCTTATTACTAAGCACTTACCAAAGGCGGCGCTCGCAAGACTAGTGGCGGACTGTGTCATCAAGGTTGTGACTCCGCTGATGTTTGAGCAGCAGTTGGTGCTGAGGGCGTCACAGAATCTCCGGACCATAGTTTTGCCGGAGGGTTTCGATGACCGCATTCTTCGGGCCGCCGCCGAGGTGCTGGAACGAAAAGCGGCCAAGCTGATAATCCTTGGCTCTAAAGAGGACATCAAAAACCGCGCAGAGCAGATGAAGCTGAATCTTTCAGCCGCAAAAATCATCGATATAGAAACTTCGCCCGAGAAAAAGCGTTTTGCGGAAAGTTATGCAAAATTACGCCAGCACAAAGGTGTTACCAGTCAGCATGCGCTTGAAACCATGAGCGATCTTTCGTATTTTGGAACGATGCTGGTTCACGAGGGGCTCGCAGATGGCATGGTCTCCGGTGCTGCTCACACCACTGCCCAAACAATCACGCCGGCCTTCGAGATCATCAAAACAACCCCCGGGGTAATGGCTGTTTCCAGCGTCTTTTTGATGGCACTGGAAGACCGGGTTGTTGTTTATGGCGATTGCGCAGTCATTCCAGAACCAACCGTTGAGCAGCTTGCCGACATTGCAATTTCTTCGTCGGAGACTGCGAGACAGTTTGGAATCGAACCCCAGGTTGCGATGCTCTCTTATTCAACTGGCGATTCTGGCGCTGGAGCCGAAGTTGATCGAGTGAGGCAGGCAACCAAGTTAGCTAAAAAGCTTGCTCCCAAGTTGCCGATAGAAGGCCCCATTCAGTTTGACGCAGCCGTTGATGCAGCGGTAGCGCTCGCTAAGCTTCCAGGTTCTTCGGTCGCCGGCCGTGCCACAGTCTTTGTTTTCCCAGACCTGAACACTGGCAACAACACCTACAAAGCCGTCCAGCGAACCTCCGGTGCTCTAGCCATTGGTCCGGTTCTACAGGGTCTTAGAAAGCCAGTGAACGATTTGTCTAGGGGTGCGACCGTAAAGGACATCGTCAACACCATTGCGATCACCGCGATCCAGGCTCAAGGTAATAACCAATGATGCCCATCCTGGTTGTGAACTCGGGTTCAAGCTCGGTGAAGTATCAGGTTCAAGATGTCCATTCTGGCGACTCCTTGCTAGAGGGTCTTATCGAACGAGTTACGGATCACGATGAGGCTTTCAAGAAAATGCTTGCGGAGATAGCCGACTCCAAAATCGAACTAAGCGCTGTTGGTCACCGGGTCGTTCACGGCGGAGCAAAGTTTTCGAGCCCCACGGTCATCAGTGAAGAAGTATTGGCCGAGATTGAAGCCTTGGTTCCACTTGCCCCACTCCACAATCCCGGTAACTTGGCTGGGATTCGTGCCGCCAGAGGCGCTTTTCCGGGGCTTTTGCAGGTGGCGGTATTTGACACGGCGTTTCACCAGACCATGCCCGCCAGCTCCTATCGCTATGCGATTGATCAAAAGCTGGAAAAACGGTTCGGGGTCAGAAAATATGGCTTTCACGGGACTTCTTATGCTTTCGTTGCAAACCAGAGTGCCAAGTTCCTGGGCATCAAACAGCAGGACCTCAATGCGGTTATTTTGCACCTTGGCAACGGCGCGTCTGCTTGTGCGGTGAAGTCTGGTATTTCCTTCAATACCTCAATGGGCATGACGCCGCTTCAAGGTCTCGTTATGGGGACTAGGTCTGGAGACGTTGACCCCGGCATTATTTTCTATTTAGCCAATGAAGCCGGGCTGTCAAATGCCGAAATCGACAAAATGCTAAATACCGAATCCGGTCTCAAAGGCCTAACCGGCATCAGTGACATGAGGGACATTAGTGCTCTGGCAGCAGCTAAAGACCCTCTGGCCCAGGAAGCTTTAGAAATTTACACCCAGCGAGTCAGGCACTATCTCGGGGCTTATTTTGCAGAGCTCGGACAGCTGGATGCGATTGTTTTCACTGCGGGCGTCGGTGAGAATTCAGCGGAAATTCGAAGCATGGTTTGCGCAAACCTCAATGCACTCGGCATTGAAATAGACGAAGATCTGAATCAGGCCAAGGCAAAAAATAATCGTGATATTTCCCTATTAGGTTCAAGAATTAGAGTGTTAGTGATTCCCACTAACGAAGAGCTAGAAATAGCGAATCAAACCGCAGCACTTCTTAAATAAGGCAGGGCATGACATGAGCGCACCGACCCCGTGGGTAATAGAAGCACCGGTTGCTGGCTATCACTGGAAGGCCAAGAATCCAAGGGCGCAGCTCTTATTGCAGCACGGCCTCGGCGAGTACTCCAAACGCTATGTGACTCAGTACTCGCAATTGATACCCAAGCTTGTCGCGAGCGGCTTGGATGTTTATGCAATTGACCTTAAGGGTCACGGCAACACCGCCGGTATTCGCGGACTAGTTGATGTTGTGGCCGCAGTTGATGACCATCTGGTCGCACGAGCTGCAATGCCAAAGAAGCTGCCAACTTTTTTGCTTGGTCACTCACTCGGTGGGCTGGTAACTGCTGGCAGTATCGTTCGGGATCAAGCCAACATTGAGGCTGCCATAATTTCAAGCTCTGCAATGCAGGCACCCTCAAGCGCAGGCCTGAGAGCTCTTACCAAGGTGCTAGCCAGGATTGCTCCGGAAGCACCGGTGCCAGTTCCAAGACCAGGCATCGAGGCCTTTACTAGAGACAAAGAACTTTTAGAAGTAATCGCGAACGATCCCGAAATGTTTTTGGGTAAAGCAAGAAACCTAGTTGGCAGAACCACACTTTTGCTTTCCGATGAGGTTTGGTCGAAGGCGAGCGTCTGGAATGTCCCAACATTGTTTATCCACGGCGACAAAGACACATCAACAGAAGTTGAAAACTCCGTGAAGCTTCACGCGGCCATTTCCTCCAAAGACAAAACACTGAAGGTTTATCCTGGCGGCTACCACGAGCTACTAAACGACAACAGCAGCCAAGAGGTGCTCTCTGACCTGTTTGCCTGGCTGGATAAGCGCAGCTCAGTCTCGAAATAATTCGCAACAAACGGCAACTAATAGGTTATGCACTTGACATGGCAATGATCTCAATACATACTTCTGCGTAATGAGTACTCGATCAGCATTGAACGCGCAGCCAAGCTGCGCAATGTTCTGCTGCTCGATGGCAATGTGCATGGGCTCGTGCCTTCGCTAATTAGCGCCCCAATTAGCTCTTAGGCACCAGCACCCCGACAAACGCACGTGATTCGTGCACTAATCGATCGCAAACTTGCCAACTAAGGACTCCTAGAATGCCCGCTATCCAAACCAAATCAATAAATGTCGCAAAAGGTTTCGCCCTCTACGTGGGCATTTCGGAACAAGACGCTCAAGAGGCCGGCCTCACGCTGGCCCAGATTGCTCAGGCCCTGAAGCAAACACTCGCCACTCTTGTGCCAACAAAAGCAACTGAGACTTATGCCGCCGTTGCCCTGGCTCCGGAGGGCTCGACTGGTAGAAATCTAGACATCACCAGGCTTGCCCTGAGGGAGCCTCGAGCAACCAGTACTCCAGCAAATACTGAGGCTGACGAGAAGACCGCGGCCAAGGGGCTCGTGGTCGATTTGACCAGAAAACGACTCTTCGTAGACGGAGCCAATGCGCAGCTGACCTGCAAAGAATTTGAACTCTTTGCGTTTTTGATCGAGAACACCGGTGAGACCGTGAGCCGAAAGCAAATTGCGGATATCTCCGATCGCTGCGGCGAATCGACTCCAAATGCTAGGACCATCGATGTTCACGTCCGCAGGCTGCGGGCCAAAATCGCGGGCTACGAAGACGTAATTCGAACCTCGCGGGGAGTCGGTTACCGCTTTGACAAACATCCAGATGTCCTAGTTCAGCAGTTCTAGGTCGGGTCAGGCGATCAAATAAGTTATGGCACCTATCTTTTGATGACGACCATTGAGGCGCCGAACACAACCAGCACCACGCCCAGGTAGGTTAGAAGGCCGAAGCTGGAAGCTGTTATCGGTGCTATTAGGTCAAGAACCAGTGACGCTATTACTTGCCCTAAAAGTAAGGAAAGCCCCAGCGCCAAGACTCCAATTTGTCTGACTACCGTCACCTGAATAAATATAAATATGCCACCTACTAACCCACCCAAATAAAGAACTGGGTTTGTTGGCAAACCGTTTGAAAGATCTGGCACACCCTGGAACGCGAGCACGACAACGGCGATAAGTGCAGTACCGGTAACGAAATTCAGAAGGGTCGAGATCAAAACCGAGTCGGTCTTGGTTGCCAGTCTTCCATTAATTGCCTGCTGGAAACCCGAACCAAAGCCCGCAAGAAAAGGCAACACTATAAGTCCACTGACGGCTTGGACGCCGAGGCCAGAGGAAAGAACTAGCCCGATAATCGCGATTCCAGCACCGGCTAGTCGCGCCATGGATAGCTTCCGTTTTGCCAATCCCAGCATTCCAAAAGAATCCACCATTAGCGCGGCTGCTGCTTGGCCCGAAACGATAGCGAGCGTGAAAAGAGTCACTCCTATTTCTGGGGCAACTAAACCCTGCGTCATGACAAAGAACCCACCGAAGAAGCCACCCAAGGTCATCCAAATCGGTAGCTGACGGCCAAGCGCCTTAGTGGAAACCAGAAGCTTGATGCGCTCGCTTCGGCTTACGAAAAAAGGCAGGGCCACCAGCGCTGTTCCGATTCCAAAGGAAAGCAGCGCTGCAAACAGTCCATCCTGAAGAGCAATCGCAAGCTCACCATTCACTCGAGACTGAACCGCGATCAGCGCTCCGGCGATCACGCTGAGGGAAATTGCGAGGGGTCTTGGCATTGTTAGCTGCACTGTTATCAGGGCCTTAGGTTCATTGATTCGAAAATCCTGCAATTGCCAGTGGATCGTTGTGGCAATCGAATTATAGAACTGCTTTAGTGGCCATGCCATCGGTAGCGGGCCAACTAACTAAATGCTCGGCTAATCTTGGCTAACTATGACAAAACAATCTGAAGCTTTTTCCCCAAAGAACCTGTTTTCCTATTTCGCACTTGGTGAAGCCATTACCTGGGGTTTGCTGATAGCAGGGTTGTTGGCAAGGGAGTTATTGCAGGCTCCGGGTATGGTCATCACGGTGGCTGGTGCTACCCACGGGTTTATGTTTTTGAGCTATGCGACAACGGCGGCGCTGGTCGGGATAAACAACCGCTGGAGTCTGGCTCAAACCTCCATTGGTGTCATTCTGGCAGTGGTGCCATTCGCGACAATACCGTTTGAAAAGTGGCTACTCAAGCGCAAGATGCTCGACGGTTTGTGGCGCAGGCAAGCGACAAAAAATCCTAGGGACAAGACTAGTTCGGATCGACTATTTCGCTGGTTTATCAACCGCCCGCGCACTTTGATCCTTGTAATAATCGCGTTCGTCGGAACGTTATTTTCAGTTTTGCTTGCCCTCGGTCCACCGGATCAATGGGGCAACTAGAGCCACACGGTGCCTGACTAGCTTTTTTTGAAAACACGCCTAAGCTAAGAGGCATCTGAATTGGGCAACAACTTAGTTGCTGACAGAAATCAAGGAGCGATACCCGTGCCCGCGACATTGACGTCAAAGCATGATTCCGCCGGATGGCGAAAAGTACCAACATCATCAACACCCATAAATCAAGATCGAGTCCAGGAACTTCTAGTTCAAGAGTGGGCGAGATTCGAGGAGACCACTAAGGCCTCTGGTGTTCACAACAAAAAAGCTATGAAGGCTCTCCCCATGGGCGTTACTTCTAGTTTTCAGCACTGGGACCCATACCCAATTTCTATCGTCTCGGGCAAGGGCGCTTACCTCACCGACGTTGATGGCCGCAAGCTTTTGGATCTTTCCATGGGCTTCGGGGCAATGCTGGTTGGGCACCTTCACCCCAAGATAATAAAAAGAGTAAAAAAGGCGCTTCGCTCAACTGGAACGCTGTTTGTAACACCGTCGCCAGACGCGACCGATGTCGCTGAGAGGTTCAAGGCAAGATTCGGCCTTGACATGCTTCGATTCACAAACTCCGGCACCGAGTCGACTATGTATGCGATTAGAACCGCAAGGGCGGTCAAGCAGAAAAATGGCGTTATCAAAATTGAAGGTGGCTACCACGGTGGATACGACCCTTTGCAGGTCTCGGTAAAGCCCGATTTGAAAGACATCGGGTCACCCGATTACCCAACGGCCCATGTGCCACCCGAGGTTGAGGCCGGCGATGTCTATGTCGTTCCCTACAACAACCTAGAACGCCTCGAAGAAATCATGAAAGATCACGGGCATAACATCGCTTGTTTTATGATCGAACCGGTAATCGAGAACCTCTCGATTATTCTGCCCGATGCCGGTTATTTGCAATCGGTAAGGGACCTTTGTGATGAGTACGGCATTTGTTTGATTTTTGACGAAGTCAAGACCGGACTTACCGCTGGAGTCGCCGGAGCCGCAGCAAGATTGGGCGTTAAGCCGGACTTGATTACCCTTGCCAAGAGCATCGGTGGTGGATTTCCGCTTGCTGCATTTGGCGGCAAGCTGGAATATATGGAAGCCGTGGTAGATGGTCGTATGGCGCACTTTGGAACCTATAACGGCAACCCTCTCGTGATGGCAGCAGCGCTCGCCGTTGACGAAATCTGCACTCCGGCAGCTTTGGCAAAAGCAGAGGCAATCAACAATGCAACGCTTGCCAAGTTGGATGAGATTATCAATGAGTTTGAACTTCCAGCCCACACCGTTGGGTTGGGGGTAAAGGGCGCGATGATTTGGTCACCCAACCCGGTCAGAAACTACCGGGACTACAAGGCAACCGACTTTGAAACTGCAGAGCTGTCATGGCTCTGGGGAATCAATAGGGGCGTGCTAACCCCTCCGGGTCTGGATGAGCAGTGGCTCGTGTCACTTGCTCACAATCAGAAGGATATGGACAAGATGGTCGAGAGCACCAGGCAGCTAGCAGTGGCGCTTCGGGCCTAGAGGCTTTTTCAAGACCAAGGAACGTAATGCCTAGAGAATTGCGCTTTTCCAAATAGATGAACTAAAGTTCATAGAAGTATTATTCTGTAATTCAGATTACTTTTTTTTGAGGAGAGCAATGAGCGAGCGATGGACCTTTCTAACTCACCATGCCCATCTAATGCTGATGCTACAAAGAGACCAAAGCGCCAAAATCGAGGATCTTGCCCAGGTGCTGGGTGTTACTCCCAGATATGTAGTCAGCATTTTGAATGACCTCACCGACGGCGGCTATCTCACCAAGGAAAGAGTTGGCAGGCGTAATCACTACTCAATTAATCGTGAAGCAGAGCTGAGGCACGAAACAAGTCTGCACAAGTCAGTTGGGGATCTAATCGATTCACTCGGAGTGGTAGGCAGGTAGAGCTATGGATATTTTGTCGGTAGCAGTTCAAAACCTAACCAGCGCCCCGGTGCTCGCTTTCGCACTGGGATTGCTCGCGGCTGCAATTAAGACTGATCTTCGGTTACCCGAGCCGATTTACCAGGCAATTTCTATTTACCTATTGCTGGGAATCGGAATCAAGGGTGGTGTCGCTTTATCGAATGCGGAGTTCCAAGAGGTGGGCCTGCCCATTTTGGGAACTCTGCTACTTGGTCTAACAGTTCCGGTGCTCGCATTTTTCTTGCTGAAGCTTCTAAAGAAACTCTCGGTTGTTGACCGCGGGGCACTAGCTGCGCATTACGGCTCGACATCGTTGGTGACCTTTACCGCAGCGGTAATTTTTTACGAATCTGTGTCGATTTCCGTTGAGGGTTACCTAACCACCTTGCTGGCAATCTTGGAGATCCCTGGAATTATCGTCGGTTTGATGCTGGCCTCTCGGGGGCTTCGCCGGGAAGTTTCCTGGGGAGAATCTTTCAGAGAGATTTTGACCGGCAGGTCAATCTTTCTGCTTGCCGGTGGTCTAGTAATAGGCTTCCTGACTAAATCGACTGGATTCGCTGGAATAGAATTTTTCTTCGTCGCGCTGTTCCCTGGGGTGCTCACACTGTTTTTGCTGGAGCTTGGAATTGTCGCCGGTAGAAGGCTCAAGGATCTAAAGAAAGCTGGCATTGGCCTAGTCGTATTTGGCATTGTGTTCCCGTTGCTCTCTGGCACTCTAGGAGTAATGACGGGGCATCTAACTGGGCTTGGCATAGGCGGCGCTGCAACATTGGGGGTTCTAAGTGCCTCGGCTTCTTACATTGCAGCTCCAGCAGCAGTTCGATTGGCATTACCGGAGGCGAGCCCAGGAATCTATCTGACCGCGAGCCTTGGAATCACGTTTCCGTTCAACCTCACTCTGGGTATCCCTATCATGTTGGAAATAAGTAAGTTCCTAGAAAGCGCAGGCCTTTGATGCTGAAAGATCGAAAACTAATTGTTGTCGTGGTCGAAGCCGCTCTTGAGCAGCGACTTTCAAAGGACATACTCACGCGGGGCGCAAAGGGCTTCACCATCACTCACGCCAACGGCCTCGGGCCGAGAAACCAGCGTGCAGGCGATTTGGAAGGTGGCAATATTCGTCTGGAGACAGTGGTGCCAGAAGAGATTTCACTGAAGATCCTAGAGCTACTAAAGACAAGCTATTTCCCGCACTATGCCTGCAGCGCTTGGGTGTCGGATGTGCAGATATTGCGTGAGGACAGGTACTAGTTCGATCCGGTAGCTGAGACAATTATTCTTTGGAAACTTTAGAACGGATGGCTTGGGGTGAGTGAGCTAGAGATTAACTATCCTCCAGACCTTCCCGTTGCGGCTAGACGTCAGGATATTCTCGAGGCCATCACTAACAATCAAGTCTTGATTGTTGCCGGTGCTACCGGTTCCGGTAAGACAACGCAGCTTCCAAAAATGTGCCTAGAGCTTGGACGAAAATCGATTGCCCATACTCAGCCCAGAAGAATTGCGGCGCGCTCGGTGGCCGAGCGCATCTCCGAGGAGCTGAAGGTTGACCTGGGTGGTCTGGTCGGTTACCAGGTTCGCTTTACTGATCAGGCAAGCAAGGCGACCAGGGTGAAAGTCATGACTGACGGCATCTTGCTGAATGCTCTGCAGCGAGATCGAATGCTCAAGCAGTACGACACCATAATCATCGATGAAGCTCACGAGCGGAGTCTAAATATTGACTTTCTGCTTGGCTTTTTGAAACAACTATTACCGATGCGTCCCGAGCTCAAACTAATAATCACTTCCGCGACAATTGATCCCGGTTCCTTTTCAAAGCATTTCAACGATGCTCCAATTATCGAGGTTTCGGGAAGAACCTTCCCGATTGAGATTCGCTATCGCCCCGTAACAAGAGATGGATCGCAGGATGCCGACCCGGATATTGAAACCACTGCAGCGGACTACTTGGACGGAGTTATTTCGGCGCTCAAAGAACTTGAGGGCGAACAAGATGGAGACGTGCTGGTCTTTCTTTCTGGAGAATCAGAGATAAAAGATGCTCAGGATGCAATCGAGGGCAGCATCACTCAGGGCGCACTCAAGGGAAACACCGAAGTCTTGCCGCTTTATGGCCGACTGAGCTCCGCCGAGCAGCATCGAGTGTTTGAAGTTAGCAAAGTAGCCGGACTGCGAAAGCGCGTGATTCTTGCAACCAATGTTGCCGAAACCAGTCTTACTATCCCGAATATCAAATACGTTATTGACGCTGGCACCGCCAGGATCTCTCGCTACAGTCCCAAGGCAAAGGTTCAGCGGCTACCGATTGAAGCAATTTCGCAGGCAAGTGCTAATCAGCGAGCAGGGCGTGCTGGGCGAACAAGCCCGGGTGTAGCAATCAGGCTTTATTCCAAAGAGGACTTTCAATCTCGTCCAGAGTTCACTGATCCAGAGATTCTGAGAACTAACTTAGCCTCGGTTATTTTGCAGGCCGCAACTATCGGGCTCGGGGATCTAACCAGGTTTCCATTTCTTCAGGCTCCTGAACCCAGAGGAGTCAAAGATGGCATTGGGCTTCTAAAGGAGCTTGGGGCAATTGACCAGGATTCCAACGAGGTTGAGCTCACCAAGCTTGGTAAACAGCTGGCCAGACTTCCGATCGAGCCTCGATTCGCAAGAATGCTGCTGGAATCAAAACGACATAATGTCGTGCGCGAGGTAATGGTCATCGTTGCAGGGCTCACGATTCAGGACCCCAGAGAGCGTCCACTTGAAAAGCGCGAGAAGGCGGATCTCCTGCATGCACGCTTTCTTGACCCAAGCAGCGATTTTCTTTCCCTAGTGAATCTTTGGAATCACGTTGAGGATCAGCAAGAGAAGCTGTCATCTTCTGCGTTCCGCAGGCTCTGTAAACAGGAATTTCTAAACTACCTTCGCGTCCGAGAGTGGCAAGATCTGGTCCGGCAACTCAAAAGCGTTAGCAAGCCGCTGAATCTAAGTTTCGGAAATCGTAGGGTTGACCCCGAAGGAATCCACAAGGCCTTGCTGTCGGGGCTGCTCAGCCAAATCGGTTTGCAGCAAGAAAACGAAAAAAAGGTTTTCAAAAACGGCAAACTGCAGAAACAAAAGCGAGTTCAGAGTGAGTACTTGGGCTCCGGTGGCAAAAAGTTTGTAATTTTTCCAGGCTCCGCTTTGGCCAAGAAACCCCCAGAGGCCCTAATGAGCGCGGAACTTGTCGAAACTAGTCGGTTGTTTGCCCGCATGAATGCTGCGGTCGATCCGGCGTGGGCGGAAGAGCTGGCTGGTGATCTTGTCCGGAGAAGCGTTTCGGAGCCCCACTGGGAAAAGAAGCTTGGAGCAGTCATCGGGCTTGAACGAGTAATGCTGTTTGGGTTGACATTGGTAGCAAACCGCAAGGTTCAGTACTCGCGCATTGACCCGATGCTCTGCAGGGAGTTATTTATTAGGCATGCCCTGGTTTATGGAGAGTGGGACTCAAAGCAGGTCTTTGACCAAAAGAACAAGGACTTACTTATCGACATGGAAGTTGCCGCCGATCGGGCTAGGTCACCTCAGCTTGCAGCTGGCGAAGACGATGTCTTCCGCTTCTACAACAATCGGATCCCGCTGGATGTTTTTTCCACCGGCAGCTTTGAGGGTTGGTGGAAAAAGGCCAAGCACGAAAAGCCGGAGTTTCTACACATGACCAAGGCTGAGTTACTAGGTGCCGATGAGACTCAACTTGACGAAGACGACTACCCCGGGCAACTGGTTGTCGACGGTCAAGAATTTAGCCTCAGTTATTTGTTCGACCCCGGTAACGAACATGACGGGGTTTCAGTGGAGGTCCCGATTTCACTTTTGGCAAGCATCAGGCCAGAGGGCTTCGAGTGGCTGATTCCAGCGATGCGTTTGGAGCTGGTCACCGAATTGATCAGGAGCCTGCCAAAGGCGGTTCGCAAAAACGTAGTCCCTGCCAAAGACTGGGCAGTAAAGGTGCTGAGAAATCTACCCACAGAACCCACGGGCAAGATCACGGAAGTTTTGGCGACTCAGCTTCAGTCATTGAGTGGCGTCAGGGTTCTCCCGGAGGATTTCAAGCCCCAGGAATTGCCGGCCCAACTAAGGGTCTCTTATCGAGTCCTGGATTCCAAGGCGAAGCAGCTTGAAATCGGCAACGATTTAGCCGCACTTCAACAGAAACTTGCGCAAAGCTCGATCGAGGCGGTGTCGAACATGATTCAGTTCGACGGGCCGTCGATCGAGCGAAGTAATTTACAGACTTGGGATTTTGACGAATTACCTAGGCGGCTAGACACAAAGCAGGGCAGCAATAAAGTAAGCGCGTTCCCGGCACTGGTTCTGGATGAAAAAACAAACACCGTTGGTATAAAGCTGCACTCCTCGGAAGCCAAACAATCCTTGGAGCATCCAATCGGTGTCGTGGAGTTAGTTCAGCTGAGTATTCCATCACCGGCGAAGTACATCGAGGCCCACTTAACTCAGGCCGAAAGGCTGGCCATCGCGAGTTTGCCCTACCCAAGCCTCAGTTCTTTTGTTTCCGATGTGATTAGGGCGGGGGCTAAAAAACAGCTATTTATTCTTGATTCCAAAGGTCTAATTTTTACTGCCAAAGAATTTGAAAATCTCAGACAACTTGTCGAGGCTATTTCGATTGAGCTCATTTTCGACGTTGCCAAAATAATGCTGAAGATATCCCAAGCTGCGAGTGAGGCGAATAAGGCGATCTCCGGCGCCAAGGCGATTGATTTTCTCACGGTGCTTGCCAGTGAGAAGCTCCACATCCAACAACTTTTAGTCCCGAAGCTGGTCTCCTCAACTGGTCTCGATCGGCTGTCGCGAATCGAAATATACTTACGTGCTATCACGCAGCGGGTGGCGAAGCTCCAGGAGAGCCCGGAGCGCGATCGAATTAGCGCGATTGAATTAGCGATAGCACTCGAGGTCTTCGAAATCGCAGGAGGAAGGTTGCCGTTACCCCAAAAATCCAGCGAGAAACTTACTTCTGCAAGATGGTTGCTTGAGGAACTGAGGGTGAGCCTGTTTGCTCAGTCGCTCGGAACCCAAGAGGCGGTTTCTCTAAAGCGAATTCAAAAACAGCTGTCCTAGTTCTGTGGAAAGCCCAGGTTCACTCCGCCGTGGCTAGGGTCTAGCCAGCGCGAGGTGATCACCTTGGTTCGTGTGAAAAACCTAAAGCCTTCTTCGCCGTGTGCCCGGCTGTCGCCGAACAGCGAGTTTTTCCACCCTCCGAAGGAGAAGTACGCAACTGGTACTGGAATTGGAACATTCACGCCGATCATGCCGGCTTCAACTTCGTTCTGGAATCGTCTTGCTGCGCCACCGTCGTTGGTGAAAACGGCGGTGCCGTTGCCATAAATTCCGCCGTTTATAAGAGCCAATCCCTCTTCAAAAGAACTCACTCGAAGCACGCTTAGTACGGGTCCAAAGATTTCGTCTTGGTAGGCCTTAGAACTCGTCGGCACTTTATCTAGCAGGGTTGGGCCCAGCCAAAAACCGTTCTCATCGCCGTCTGGAACAACGGACCTACCGTCAACTACAACCTTCGCTCCGTCAGCCTCCGCAATTTCTATGTAGCCGGCAACTTTGTCGCGGTGCTCCTTGGTCACAAGTGGCCCCATGTCACAGGCGCGACGACCATCGCCCACTTTGATTTGAGAGATACGAGACACAATCTTCTCGATCATTTCATCGGCCACGGGCTCAACGGCGACAACCACTGAGATTGCCATGCAGCGCTCCCCAGCAGAGCCAAAGCCGGCATTGATTGCTGAGTCTGCAACGAGGTCTAGATCAGCGTCTGGTAGCACGAGCATGTGGTTCTTTGCCCCACCCAAAGCTTGGACTCGCTTGCCGTTTTTGGCACAATTCTCATAAATGTATTGAGCAATCGGTGTTGAGCCGACAAAGCTTATTGCCGCGACATCGTCGCTATTAATCAGACCGTCAACCGACTCCTTGTCACCTTGAAGGACATTGAAAACTCCCGCTGGCAAGCCAGCCTCAGTCCAAAGTTTTGCCATCCATAGGGCAGCGGAAGGGTCTTTTTCGCTTGGTTTTAGAATCACGGTATTGCCGGCGGCAATAGCTATGGGGAAAAACCACATCGGCACCATTGCTGGAAAATTAAATGGGCTTATGATTCCAACGACCCCAAGGGGTTGCTTGGTCGAGTAAACATCAACATTGGTTGATGCGTTTTCCGATATTCGCCTTTTAGTAGATGAGGCATACCGCAGGCAAACTCCACAACTTCTTGGCCTCTAGTTATCTCTCCAAGGGCATCTGATAAAACTTTTCCGTGCTCGGCCGTGATTATGGCTGCAAGCTCCGGCTTCCGCTCATTTAGTAGCTCGCGGAATTTGAATATTATCTGTTGGCGCTTAGCCAATGAAGAGTCGCGCCAGGCCGGGTAAGCATGCTTTGCAGCGTCGATGGCAGCTTTGATATCTGTCGCATCAGCCAGAGCCACTCGGCCAGACTCTATTCCAAGTGCTGGGTCATAAACCGGCGCCGTCCTTGTTGAGGAAGGCTTCTGTTCGGCACCAGAAATGTAGTGGGAGATCAGGTTCATTTGGCATCCTTACTTTGATGCTAGCTGCAGGGGCTCGATAGCTTGAAATTATGACTTTCTAGTTGAAGCTAACACTATCTAGAGTCACTCAGTTGCCCTTTTAATTAGCTCGATCATGGGAATCTCTTTTATGCCTGTGTTTGATTTTGACAATTACTTCTGCCTCTGCGGCAATCTGATAATTCTTATCCTTCTACATTGCGGCTAATTCTTGCGTCCCTTTTTGCTCATCCGCGGTGAAACCAGTTGTGTTGCCGGTCACAGACAGCCCGTCCATGCAGCGGCGCAAATGGGTCAAGTTACCCATAGTCGCTTTGGTGCGGGATGATTTTTGGTTGATGGGGTGTTTGCACAGTGGGCAAAGTTTCACGCCCAGCTACCTATCAGGCTGGACTTCTAACCTGAGGGAGCTTTGAAGGCCCGCGCATGTGCGTGCCGCAAATTATTTAGGAAACAAATGGCCCAGCTGCTTTACCGTCTTGGAAAATTTTCTGCCAGACGAGCATTCGCCGTCATAGCAATTTGGCTGCTACTAATTAGCACTGCCGGAGCAGCGGCGTTGCTCTCAGGTGGCAAACTCGGAACCACAATGACCCTAGATGGCATCCCATCTCAGGACCTAGCGACTTCGCTTCAGGAGACATTCCCCGAGGCGGCCAGAGCGTCCGGGCAAGTTGTATTTCATAAGGCCGACGGCGCTGAGTTTTCAATGGCGGAGATTTCGGGAATTTCAGCGGTCTTGAGCAGCGTCAAGGCCCTCATCGCTGTGGACGATGTTGCTGATCCGTTTGTCACTCAAGCCACTCTCGACGGTCAGCGCGCCGACTTGGCCGCTGGCCTAGTGGCCATCTCAGATGGCAAGGCTGAAATCAGTGCAAATCAAGCTTCGTTAGACGCCGGACAAGATCAACTGAATGCCGCCAAATCCGATCTGGAGGCCCAGGCTCAAGAGTTACAGCAAACTCTTGAGGCCATGTTTGCCAATAATGCCCCCGGAACTGATCAGGTCATAGCCGGGTTAGCTCAGATTCGAGCTGGTCTCGATCAAATTGCATTTCAGCAGATCGAGCTAACCAGCGGCCAATTGAAGCTCGATGCGGGCAAGACCGAACTTGCGAGCAATGAGGTTCAGCTCGTGGCAGGCGAAAAGCTTCTTGGTACCGCAAATAACTTCCGCACCGTGTCAGTTGATGGCCAGACGGCTTTCGCCACAATTTACTTTGATCAGCCGACTGGTCAGCTAGATGAGGTTGCAGCCTCCGAAGTTGTAGCTCTCATAGAAGCCCAGACCTCAGCCGGAATGCAAGTCGAATACTCACAATCCTTGGTGTTCTCACTCGATGGACTTCTGGGCATCGGGGAAATAATTGGCTTGGCGATCGCAGCTCTTGTTCTTGCAATAATGCTTCGAACCTTCATCGGTGCCGGCCTTCCAGTGATTGCGGCTATCACTGGGGTCGCTATCTCTGCTGCTATAACCTTTGCTCTGTCTTCCGTGATTGAAATGACCAGCACCACTCCGTTGCTGGGAATCATGCTTGGACTTGCGGTGGGAATTGATTACTCGTTATTTATTTTGAATCGTCATCGACGCCAGCTAAAAGCTGGGGTTGAACTTCAAGAATCCATCGGACTTGCCAATGGCACCAGTGGTAATGCCGTCGTCTTTGCAGGGATCACGGTAGTCATTGCCCTCTTGGCTCTGAACTTAACCGGTGTGGGCTTCCTAGGCCTGATGGGTAGCGCTGGAGCGTTGGCGATTGTGGTTGCAGTTTCGGTTGCACTGACACTGGTCCCTGCGGTGCTGGGTCTCGCAAAAGAAAAAGTCCTGACCCAAAAAGAGCGCGCAGTGCGCGCAGCAACAGGCCTTTCGAGCACCCCAGAGCAGGTTTACGAGCTCGAAGAGGCAAACGCTAGCCACAAGCCCGTGTTTGCCAACAAGCGTCCCTGGGTAGTCATTATTGGTGTGGTGACGGTTTTGATGATCGTGGCAGTGCCTGCCTTGAGCATGCGTCTGGCTCTGCCAGACGGAGGGGCCGAAGCCAGTGACTCAACCGCATTCAAGTCCTACACGCTAATTTCCGAAGCCTTCGGTCCCGGCACCAACGGCAGCCTGGTTGCAATAGTCGATGTTCCAGAGAAACTGGACGAGATTGCAGAGCTTGAGATGCAAGCCGAGGTCACCGAGCGTCTATTCGCTTTGGATAACGTTTCAGCGGTGCTTCCTGGAGGAGTTTCGACTTCCGGACTTGATTTGATGTTTGTGCTGGTGCCAGAATTTGGCCCAACCAGTGCTGAGACTGAGCAATTGGTGTTCGACATTCGAGAACTTGAAACAGTATTTCCAGATGAGCTCAACGCAAACATTGAGGTCACCGGTATCGCGGCTGTAAATATAGACATTTCTCAGAAGTTGGCCGATGTATTGCCGCTTTACCTCGGCACAGTGGTTATTTTGTCGTTCTTGCTTTTGATTCTGGTGTTCAGGTCGCTCATTGTTCCTTTGGTCGCAACCGGTGGCTTCCTGCTAACCGTTGGAGCGACTCTGGGTGCGGTTGTCGCGGTCTATCAATTTGGTTGGTTGTCCGAGGTTTTGGGTGTTACGCAAGCCGGTCCAATACTTAGTTTCTTGCCAATTCTTTTGATCGGAATCCTGTTCGGCCTTGCAATGGACTACCAGCTATTCGTGGTTTCGGGCATGCGCGAGGCCTACGTTCATGGCAAGAGCGCAAAGGACTCCATTGACTCCGGTATCCACTTGGGCAGGCCGGTCGTTATCGCTGCAGCGATCATCATGGTCGCGGTGTTTGGTGGCTTTGCCTTCTCACACATCACCATGATTAAGCCTATGGGCTTCGGGTTGGCGATCGGCGTCCTGATCGATGCGTTCCTGGTTCGACTGTTGCTGGTACCGGCTCTGATGAGCGTCATTGGAAAAGCGGCTTGGTACTTGCCCAAGTGGCTCGACAAGCTTTTGCCTGATGTCGATGTTGAGGGAGCAAAGCTCGAGCGTTCTCGTTCGCAGGCCTAGACTGAAAACAACTTAGAACTAAGGAGTTCTCATAATGGCAAAAACTATACAGCCGGCTAAAACACCGGACCGGCAAATTGGGGGACTACGAAAGTACAACGTAGTTGCCGGGTTCTTGCATCTAATCCAAGCGCTTGGGTTTTCATACGTTTTGACAATGCTTGATTATCAGATCCTGTATCCGGTAAAAATTGAATATCCAACGGGTCCTCCGGGAGTGGCGAGTCCAGTCGACGTGGTGACCCTTTTCGACATCAACATTGGTGCCGGAATTGTTGGATTCTTAGCGCTATCTGCGCTGTTCCACTTCATTATCTCTTCGCCAATGTTCTTCCAGCGCTACAAGGCTGGTTTGAAGGTAAACCACAATTACTTCCGCTGGGTTGAGTACTCGCTGAGCTCCTCAGTCATGATCTTCTGCATCGCGTTGCTAAACGGTATTACCGACATTGCGGCCCTGGTGGCAATCTTTGCGGTGAACGCATCCATGATCATGTTCGGTGCCCTACAGGAGAAGTACGAAACTCCTGGAAACGGCAAGGGTCTGCCGTTTATCTTCGGATCAATGACCGGAATCATTCCTTGGCTAATTCTCGTTCTCTACATCTGGCAGCCGGGTGCAACAAACGCATCCGAAATCCCAGGTTTTGTCTACGGCATCGTTATCGCATTGTTTTTGTTCTTCAACACCTTTGGTTTCAACCAGGCATTCCAGTACAAGAAAATTGGACCTTGGAAGAATTACCTATTCGGTGAGAAGAGCTACATCACTCTCAGCCTCGTTGCTAAGACGGTCTTGGCATGGCAGATATTTTCCGGCGCCATCATTCCGGCTTTGGTGAGCTAGCCAATAAGTAGGTAAAGAGTCCCGTTGGTCTTGTGAGGCCAGCGGGACTATCTGCATGACAAGGAATCCGGTCGTGCCAGCGGTAGTCGAACTGCCTGTGTGACGGCTGGAAATTGCCCTAAACAAGGAACAAAACTTCGACCAGCCAAGTTTTCTTTTCGTAATAAATAAAGGAAGATTCCATGACCCGAGTTCTGACGCGAATGTTTGCTTTTCGCGCTCTTGTTTTAGTAGCGGTTTTGTCGGTGACAGGCTGTGCCGGAATGCCTATGTCAATGATGAATCATGGCGACACTCGAGTCGAGTCGGCTAGCGGAGTGAACACATCTGACTTTTCTGGGGTGGACATAATGTTCGCCCAGATGATGATTCCACATCACCAACAGGCCATCGACATGTCTTCGCTCGCCGTATCTAGGGCGCTGAGCCCAGAGGTGAAGGCATTAGCGTCAAAGATTAGCGCTGAGCAAGGCCCCGAAATTGAGCAAATGCGCTCTTGGCTAAAGGCTGCAAACGCGGCAACCGAAATGGGTCATCAAATGTCCATGGATGGCATGCTTTCGGATGCCGAGTTGGAGCGCCTAACCAATGCCAGCGGTGAAGAGTTTGATCAGCTTTTCATTTTAGGAATGATTGCACACCACGAAGGTGCCATCGAGATGGCTCAAATGGTTGTGGACTCTAAAAATCCTGAAGCCCGCGAACTGGGAACGACCGTCATCAAAATACAGTCACTAGAAATTGCCGAACTAAAGGCATTGCTCACTAATTAGATGCGACTTGTGACCTTTGAGCGGTATTGGCACTCTTATTTCACTCGAGTTGCATACCTTGTCGGGTCAGCAATCGCCTCTTGAAAAACCAACTCGGATGCGCCGATGGCAAGTGAGTTTGCGCCAAGCTCATTAACAAAAACCTGCATGCCTTCCAGCACTGCCGGAATGGCGTGTTTTTTGATTACTCGGTGGAAGTAGTTCTGGTCGAATCGGTACAAGAATCTAAGGAAACCAGCCAGCACGAACACCTCTGGATTAAAAATGTTCGCAAGGTTTGCTGTCGCTATGCCCAGAGCTTCGATTTGTTTTCTAGCCAAGGCGGTTGATTCTGGAGTTCGGTTGTTCAGTAGCGCGACCTCAAGATCCTCATCGGACACGTTCTTCAATCCCAACACAGCTTCTAGGTCATCTCTTCTGACCAGGGCCTCAAGAGTTCCCTGAATTCCCGAGTAGTCCAGCTCTTTGCCCGAACTGATTCTCATGTGGCCCAGTTCTCCGGCGTAGCCGCGAAAACCCTTTAGCTCGGTGCCATTCATGAACACACCTCCTCCGATACCGGAGGTGCCGTGCATGTAGACAACATCTGTGGCGCCCTTGGCTGCCCCATAAGCCATCTCGGCCTTGCAGCCTAAAGATGCATCGTTTGCGACAAAAACCGGCATCGACAGCCGCTGAGTTAGTAAGTCGCGAATTGGGAACTCAGACCATTGCAGATGGGGGGCCTGTCTAACGATTCCGGTCGAGGAGTTGATTTGGCCCGGCACAATGACACCAATTCCGAGAATTCGGTAGGAGGTGTCGCTGGTTTGAAGCTCAACGATGAGGTTGTCAATAACCTGAACCATGTCTTCGACTGCTTGGTGCGCGCCGATTGGCTCATCGTAGAGGCGTTTTTCCGAATGAACGATGGTTCCGTTGAAGGCAACGGCCTTGACCTCAAGATAGTCGACCTCGGGGTGGACTGAAATTGCAAGCAATTCTTTGGAGGCGTCAACGCCCATGCTAGGTCGACCTACTCGATCAATTTGTTCAGCTCCGGTGTCCGAGGCAAATCCTAAATTCACCAGCGTTGTTACGAGCTTGGCAACCGTGGATCGACTTAAGCCCGTAATGCTGCAAATCTCAGAGCGGGTAATTGCGCGGTGCTCATGAATCAGACCAAGGACGATTGAGAGGCTCGACTGTCCTGAGGCTCGGGCCTCAAACATCGGGGTCGCTTTGGAGGTCATCTCAGTCACTGATACTTTCGTTTAGTTTGTCTAGGTAGCATACAAACAAGCCTATTAAATGAATAGAGTCGCAGAACAATCACGCGGCACCACCTTAAATAGACCCCGTATATGGCAATTGTTATCGAATCTTGATAAAAATGATCTATATTCATTTGTTTCGTGTGGAAACATAAGGGAACCTACTTCAGCCGACTTGGCTCGAGCCGGGTTGAGACAAACTACTTAGAAAAAATAAGGGGAAAAATGAAGAAGTTCAGAATTGCTTCTCTAGCTGCAGTTGCAGCCGCATCTTTGGTGCTGGCAGGCTGTGCAGCAGACACTGCAACCGAAGAAACCTCCACTGCAGCTGCTGGTGAGACCGTAGCCGAAGCGCTACGCGCTTGCGTTATCCTTCCAGATGCTGACGCAGGAACTCGTTGGGAGCCGGGCGACCGTCCAGCCCTAGAGACCGGCCTAACAGCTGCTGGCTACGAGGCTGACATCCAGAACGCTCAGTCCGACACCGCAAAGTACGCAACCATTGCTGAGGCTCAGCTAACCAAGGGTTGCGATGTAATGCTTCTAGTTGACTACCAGGGTGCTGGTGCAGCTGTTGCCGAGAAGGCAAAGGCAGCTGGAGTGCCAGTTATCGCCTATGACCGTCCAATTGCTGGAGCGGACTACTACGTATCATTCGACAACTTCACAGTTGGTGCCCTTCAGGGACAGATGATCGTTGACGGACTTGTGGCTGCGGGCAAAGACCCAGCAACCGCTAGCATCATCTACTCATCGGGTGACCCATCCGACGGTAACGCAGCTATGTTCTTCGATGGTGCCAAGAGCGTTCTTGACGCCGCTGGTGCATCACCTGCTTTCACCATGGAGGGAACCTGGGACGGCGCAAAGGCTGGAACATTGTTCGAGCAGGCTTTCACCGCAGTTGGTGGAAATGTTGACGCAGTTCTAGCTCCAAACGACAACAACGCAGCCTCGATCATCTCAATCCTGGACAAGAACGGCCTAACCGTTCCAGTGTCAGGTCAGGACGCATCAACAGCTGGTCTTCAGAATGTACTTTTGGGCAAGCAGTACGGAACGGTTTACAAGCCATTCCAGCTTCAGGTTGCTGCGGCTCTAAAGATCATTGAAGCGATCCTTTCGGGCGAAACCGTCACAGCTAACAAGACTCTTGACGACGGAACCCCGTTTATCGCGATCGATCCAATCATCACAACTGCTGAGTTGGTCAAGGACGTCGTAGCCGACGGCCAGGCCACCGCAGCGGACCTTTGCACCCCAGAAGTGGCAGCAGCTTGCGCCACCTACGGCGTAGAGTAATTAGCAACTAGTAATTAGTAACTAGCTCATTCCCGGGCGGTTTCCGCCCGGGAATGAGCTTCTAATAAGAGCAAGAGGCCCCACAATGTCGCAGGCACTCGTTCAGCTCAAGAACGTTAAAAAGAGCTTCGGTCCAGTAGACGTTCTAAAGGGCGTCGACCTAGAAGTTTTTGCAGGAAAAGTAACAGCCCTTGTCGGAGACAACGGAGCCGGTAAGTCAACTCTCATCAAGGGCCTGGCTGGAGTTCAGCCTTATGACTCCGGAGAAGTTAGATTTGACGGCGAGCTTCAGCAGCTTCATTCACCTCGCGAGGCATCGGCACTCGGCATTGAAGTCGTTTATCAGGACCTAGCGCTCTGCGAAAACCTCGACATCGTCCAAAACATGTTTTTGGGTCGCGAGACCCTTAAGTCTGGAACTCTGAGCGAAGCAGAAATGGAAGCCGCAGCGGCGAGAGCCCTGCAATCCTTATCGGTAAAAACCGTTCGGTCGGTCAGGCAGACGGTTTCCTCGCTATCCGGTGGCCAACGCCAAACCGTGGCGATTGCCAGAACCGTCTTGCGCGACGCGCGACTAGTGATTCTCGACGAACCGACCGCCGCTTTAGGTGTCGCTCAAACCGAGCAGGTTTTGAACTTGGTCCGCCGCTTGGCGGATCAGGGCTATGGCGTTCTAATGATTAGCCACAATCTCTACGATGTTTTCAAAGTAGCGGACGACATTGCCGTTCTGTATTTAGGGAACATGGTTGCACAGCTGGAGACCGCAAAGACCACCAGCAATGAGGTCATCGGTTATATCACCGGCATTGCAACAAATGTTAAGGAAGGCTGATCGTGGCTGAGAAGGTAACACTGCAAACCGGTCACGAAGGTGGAGTTAAAGGACAAGTTTCTGCTTATTTCTCCAGGCTCAAGGGCGGCGACATGGGTGCGCTACCAGCGATGGCAGCGGTTATCGTCCTGATGGCGCTATTTGCTAATCTTTCCCCCTATTTTTTGACTGAGATAAACATCGCAAACCTGTTTGTTCAGTCGGCAGTGCTGATGGTTACTGCCATGGCACTTGTGTTTGTTCTACTGCTTGGAGAGATTGACCTAAGCGCCGGCGTCACCGCTGCCACCGGTATGGCTCTGTTCGTGAAACTAACAAACACCGGCTGGGACTGGCCTGTGGCTTTAGCGCTTGGATTCCTGGTTGGGCTCGTAACTGGCTGGGTATTAGGTATGTTCGTAGCCAAGATCGGTGTGCCGTCTTTTGTGATCTCACTTGCTTTTTATCTTGGTTTTCCAGGTGTGATGTTGATTATCTTGGGTTCTGGTGGAATTCTTCGACTAGAGGTTGAGCCAATCAAGGCAATTATGAACGTGAACCTTCCGGTGTGGGGCGGTTGGGCTGTTCTTGCCGTCACCGTCATAGTTGCACTTGTGCTATCAGTTTGGGATAGATCCCGCAGGCTACGTGTCGACCTTCCAGTTCGACCAATGATTTTCCTGGTCGCCAAGATTGTGGCGTATTTGGTTGTTGGTGGCGGAATAGTGTTCATGCTCAACTTGCCTCGCAGCTTGGTTGCCGCTAACCCAATTCGGGGAGTTCCAATCGTGGTCCCCATTGTGATTCTCTTGATGTTCGCCGGAACCTTCGTTTTGAACAGGACACGATTCGGTCGCTATTTGTATGCGGTGGGTGGGAATCCGGAGGCCGCACGACGTGCCGGAATCAATGTCGCTCGTATCCGCATCTATGCCTTCATGATTACTTCGACACTTGCCACCATGGGCGGGCTGATGCACATCAGCCGAATTGGAGCCGTTGAGGCAGCCGCCGGAAAGATTATCGTTCTATCGGCTGTAGCGGCGGCTGTGGTGGGTGGCGTTAGCCTCTTTGGTGGAAGAGGAAAATTATTTAATGCTGCCATTGGAGCCATTGTGATTTCAATAATTGACAACGGCTTGGGCCTAATGGGCTTCCCTGCTGGCGTTAGCTTCATCGTGACCGGAGTAGTGCTTGCACTGGCCGCGACCGTGGATGCTTTAGCCAGAAAACGAGCCCCTGGGATGCGAATCTAAAAACCATAAAGTTTGATTTGGTTTTGTAGTTTGACCAAGTACGTTTCCGTTTGGCCATGGCACTGCGCTTATTGCTAGAAACCAGCCTTATCGAAGAATTTTATGCTTACCATTTATAAATGACTGTAACTCTAAAGCTAGGCAGCTTGGATGACCCGAAGGCTTTTAAGCGGCTACTTTTGGTTCCTTTTGACCATCTAAACCTCGACCGCGGGGTTCTAAAAAACGCGGACTCGGCAACCGATGTCGTGCTGCTTGTGCAGAGTGAACGAATGGTCACTGGCCGGCCGTTTCATAAAGAACGGCTATTTTTCCTGATCTCTTCTGCCAGGCACTTCGCTCTGGAACTTGAAAAATCTGGCTTTGCGGTTTTATTTATCGAGGCCGAGACCACAACTGCGGGAATCGCCGAGGCCAGAGAGGCCGTTGGGGAATTGCCTGTCTTGTGTGCAGAGCCGTCTTCTTTTAGGCAGCGATCTCAGCTTGCCAATTTCGGTGTCGAGTTTGTGGAGAATGATTTTTTCTTGACACCAAGGACTTTATTTCAGGAGTGGGCCGGTGGCCAAAAGAGCTTTGTAATGGAGAACTTCTATAGGGCTCAAAGAGTTCGTCTTAACCTGTTGGTAACGGATGGTAAGCCGGAACAGGGCCGCTGGAACTTCGATGCCGATAACCGGCTGCCACCACCAAAGAACTACACCTGGCCAGATAGGCTCAACCACTCTCGCGACGAAGTCGATCTCGAGGTGGCAAAGAGTTTGAACTATGAACCGACTGATAGTTGGGCCACAACTCGTGAGGGAGCTCTTAGGCAGCTTGGACACTTCTTAACTAATCATCTCGCCGGTTTTGGACCATACGAAGATGCCGTGACACTGGATGAATGGTCCCTGCATCACAGTCTTTTGAGCCCGTATCTGAATAACGGCCTGATCACACCGGCTGAGGTCGTTGCGGCGGCCGTCGAGCGCTACGACGATGGACATGCTCCGATTGAGTCAGTGGAAGCCTTCGTTCGGCAAATCATTGGCTGGCGCGAGTACATAAATGGCATGTACTGGTTTTTGGGCGAAGACTACAAGGAGCTAAACGGCCTCGGCGCGACCAGAAAACTATTACCCCTGTTTGCAGATTCATCAAAAACCAAAATGAACTGCGTTAGCCAAGTTGTTTCACACGTCGAGACGCGAGCTTGGACCCACCACATTCCAAGACTCATGATTCTTAGTAACTTGGCCCTTGTCACCGGCACCAATCCACAGGAGTTTTTAGATTGGATGCGAGAGCAGTTTGTCGATGCAGCCGAATGGGTAATGGTGCCGAACATCATCGGCATGGGAGTTCATGCCGATAGCGGCCGCCTTATGACTAAGCCGTATGCCGCTGGCGGTGCTTATATCAATCGGATGACGCAGTACTGCAAGGGCTGTGCATACGACCCTAAGAAGCGAGTGGGCGATGACGCCTGTCCTTTCACCACTTTGTATTGGGATTTTCTTGACCGACACAAAGATGAATTCAAGAAAAATCACCGCATGAGTCAACAGGTGTTTGGTCTGAATCGGCTATCTGACTTGCCGGAGCTCAAGACTCGTGCCCAGGAGGTTCTAAACGGCTTGAGCGAAGGAAAAATCTAAGCCCAAGGATCGAGCAATTAGACGGGTGGAATGGCTCTCAAATCTCCCGACAACGCCGCTGTCTGTCGCCTTGCTACTTTGCGCTGAGTTTCAGAAGAAACTGGCCGGCTCCGGGGGTTATTTCGGTGAAGAACTTGGTGGTTGGCGCGAGCCTTGACAAGCGGTCCAATAGCCAGAGCGACGCCTGTTCGGCGTCTTCGTTGGTTGCGCAACGGCCGACCGCTTCCCTCCCGCCTTTTTTTGCAAGTCGTTCGACCGATTCGAAAATTGGTGCTGGGTCAAAAACAAAGAGATCTTTTGACCAAGGAACTACCGGGGCAACCTTGCCGCGCATAGTGTTGCAAGATCGGTGGGCTAGTCGCTCAACGGTCGTGGCTCCCTTTTTGGCCTTTGAAGCTGCGTAGCTGTCGGTACTTGGACCTTGGTCAGAATTCACGGAGCCGTCCGGGTCTACCTGTTCATCGCACAGCCAACAGCGCCAGTTATCTTTTTGGCCTATTTGGTTTAAATCGCTCATTGTTACCGCCCTCATACTGAACTTTAGTCAGGCTAAGAGCAGGCCGCGGCTATAACAGGGGAGTGATTGAAGGTCTTGTTGAAATTTAATTAGTTTTTGCTTGGTTTGACTGATTTCAGGCAAGTGCGATTGGATGCTAAAAATTGAGTAATAAGAAAACTAAGCGGCTTGAAAAAAGCCTGATTGTTGAGGTTGCCTCATGCCAGTAATGCCAATGTTTCCTTTGGGCCTTGTTCTTATGCCCCATTTGCCCCTTGATCTTAGAATCTTCGAAGAGCGCTATCTAAAGCTGCTGGGAGATTTGCTCGGAGATGAAAACCCAGAGTTTGGTGTGGTTCTAAACGGTCGTGGTGAGGACGAGCGAGGCAAGGAAAAGCGCTTCGATATGGGTACGGTCGCTCTAGTGACAGACATCGGTACCACCGAAGAGTTTTATGGCTTGCAGTCGGTTGGGGGATCCCGGTTCAAGGTAAACGCTTGGCTTCCGGATGACCCATACCCGGTAGCCGATATTGACTTCCTGCCCGATCTGGTTTGGGATAAAGCCCTTGAACCGCTTCGGCAAGAACTCGAGACAAAGGTCCGAAAGCTTTTGTCTTTTGCAAGTGAGTTTGCTGATTTGCAGTATGGAGCGGACACGGTTTTGAGTGATGACCCCTTGGAGGCGTCCTGGCAATTGGCGGGCGTGCTACCGGTTGGCCAGTTGGATCAGATCGATTTGTTGCAGTCGCAGTCCACTGAAGAACTTTTGACAAGGGCGCAGCATATCGTTGACAACGCCGATGACACTCTCCACGCGATGATTACTGACCAAGAAGGCGTCGGCTTGACTGACGATGAGGACTAGACCCCAAAGCTGCTTCCTAGCTTTCCACCGAGGCCGATGTCAAAACTCTGAGGTTCAAGTTATACGATTCAAGCAACGTGGTGAGAATTTCTAATCCGTAATTTTCGAGTTCAGAGTTGGAATTTTATCGAGTTAGATACCCAATACCCACACTAGGGCCCGCGAGTCGTCATTGGCATAGAAGGCATTCAAGGAAACGGTCTTTTGAGCGCCAGCTGCGTTCGCAAGCGGCAGACGTTATTTCGTCGAAGCAAGGCTCTCTTCGCAAAGCCAATCTCGCTTCCAAAATTACTCACTGGCAAAAGAATGCTCAAGCTCCTTCGTTGCGCAAGTTAACCAGTGGAAGCGGGCTCTCTAAGTCGGGGTAATTATTGAATGAGCCCTAATTGGCTGGGGCCTGACCCTTGACCGGCTAGACATTTTATTTTGACCGGTCTAGACCAGTCAAAACCACTAGCTTTGAAAACGAGTGTTATTTTCATCGAAGCTTTGAATGGAATTGTTATGAACCAGAGAAAAAAATTAGGGGCTGCGTTTATCAGCCTCGCAGTGTCCGGGTTTGCCAGCCTAATGATCGTCGCACCGGCCGCACTTGCGGTAACTGTGGGCGGTGGTGGCATAGTCGGAACTGTGCTCACAGATGCAAAGTGCGATTGGAAAATTGTTGCCATACCTACAAGCTTCGTAGTCGGGAGTTCAGGCGCCACGAAGTACACAGGCGTGCCCTTAGATCTCACTCTTGCGGATCAGGATCTAAACATTTATGTCTCCGGTAAGCAAGACGGTGCGACTTCGACGGGACACACACCCTGCATTTTCTACGATGGGTTGGACGCATCAAAAAAAACGCGACCAGAGATCACGATGAGCATCAATGCAACGAAGTTCCTGGCTGAGTACCAGGTCAACGGTGCAGGTACAGTTGTGCTTGATCCCACCATGGATATAAATCTCACTACGTCCCCCTTGGTGATAACAGTGGGTGAATGCGCCGATAAGACCACATGGATTTCACCTGCAACACTGCAGCTGGGTCCGACCACCAGCGGCACAGCCCTAAAGATTGCGGACATGGCAAAAGTGCTAAGCAGTCAGCTGCTTTCTGGACTTCGATGCGATAGTGGTTATGGAGTTAAGCTAACGCTTCCTGGCGGCATAGAACCCGCGGGAGCCGGGGAAGAGTATTCCTTTAGAGGCGTCACTCTAACAACGACGCTCGTGGCTGTAAACGGCAGCTGAAGTAACTATCGCAGTAGCTGTGAAGTGAGAGTTACTTAGGAACAATTGAATGACGTCAATTAGAACAATCAAGGCCCGGCTCGTCAGCTTGGCCTTGATTGTTTTTTGTTTTTTTGGCGGGCTCCCGGCCCTAGGGGCAACTCTTGGGATATCTGTAAACGTTGAGGCACAAAGCGATAATAGTAATAGGTCGTCGAGCAAGGAAATCTGGTTTTTGGGAGACCAAGGCGCAGAAGTTACTCGAAGGATAACAGTTGGCGGGCAGAATGATATTGCTCAGAATCTTGAGCTGAGGTTTTACGAAGTTCAGATCATAAACGGGGAAAAGACTTACCAGCAGACAGAGCTCAGCAAAGCTCAGGACTGGTTTCAATTCACCGAAGAGTTCCCAAGCGTTGAACCGGGTGAAGTAAAGACCTTCGAGATAGTGGCGACAATTCCCCAAAATGCAAGACAAGGGCTTGTTGAGGGATTGATGGTCGTAATTGCCACGGCTAAAGGAGAGGCGGAAGTCGATAGCCCCAGAGGAGGTGCTGTCGGAATTATCGCGGCTGAGGCTGGAATAGGAATCCCCTTCAAGCTCGCAATTGGAGACATGTCAGCCTTAAATCCAATGTTTTCTATTCAATACGTCGAGGGAGTTTTGATCGACGGGGAGAAATACCTTCGCACTTTTTTCCGCAACGAGGGGACAGTGCCGGTCATTCTTGCTGGGTCAGTTCAGCTAAGCGATGCCGTCTTTGTAGACCGACTCTTTGGTCCATACGAGTATCGCTCTAGAGAGATTGCTGCAGGCGCGCTTGGCTTTATTGACATCGTTGCTGACGAGGAAATAGAAGAAGGTAGCTACAGCGCCTTCGTCACGGCTGAACAGTTGGGCGTGAAGGAATCAAGAGTTTTTGACGTCTACATCGAATACCTCTCACCTGGCACTCTAAAGTTCTGGGACTTAGCTCCGTGGATTGGGCTGGTGCTGCTGTCTGGCATTTTGATGGTCATTGGGATTCGCCTGTTCAGGCGACCATCACTTAGGGACACCGATTTAGAGACACCGACAAAGCTCAAGAAACCCAAAACTGAAAAGGTCAGGAGAGGTAAGCAGAAACGGCTGAAAAAAGGAAGTAAAAAGCAGCGGCGGCACTAGAGACCTAGGTCCCGATAGAACCCAAGCCTACGTGCCCAAAAAAGTTTCAGCGGAAACCAATAGAAGAGCTACCTCTTAAAACTCCAACCATCGAGGAGTTGCTGGCTGGGCCCTAAGTTGAAGGACGCGGCCCAGAAACCAAGAAGTCAAGAAGCAAAGAAATCGAAAATCGCTAGGGAAAAAAGTAACTCGAGTCCCGCAGATTACATGCCCGTGGCTTAGCATGATGGGAAAATTGGAAAGCGCTAATAAGTTTTTGAGTGCTAAAGATGGCGGCGATTGTTGAGCGAAAAAAATTCTTTTTCGGCGGCTGGCCACCGAAGCTTTTAGCTTGCATTTGGGGATTAGTTGACCCCCAGCTATCGCGCTGCTCTTTGCACTTGCTCCTATAAAGCCAAGCTCCCCGAAGAGCTATCGCGCGTTTCAGTTTGGATATAGCTCTGTGCATCTCGTTCCCGGTTACTGCTTGGCAATTCGGTGAAGCAATCCGCAAGGCCCACCAAGAGCACGAAGCCGCTGAAGAATTTGCTGAAGCCATGAGGAGCAGAGTCTTCATGGGCCAGTTCCTGCCGGATTGACCCCTCGTCTCTTGGTTGCCGCGTGTCGGACAAAAATCAACAGGCCCAAAACGCGCGCTAAGGCTCATAAAAGGCGATAACGTATTGGGGAATTGCGAGCGCTGCTCGTGAGTTGACTAACAAATCGACAGGGAAGAGTAGATGTCAGTAATTGGAGTAGTGACCGAGCAGTCACAAGAATCTAGAGTTTCGGCCACCCCAGCAACTGTAAAGAAGCTGCTTGAACTGGGCTATGAGGTCTTAGTACAAAAAGGCGCGGGAGCCAAAGCCGCATTCCCGGACTCTGCTTATGCCGAGGCCGGTGCCAAGGTAGTTGCTGCGGCCTCCGCATGGAAAGCAGACATCATTTTGAAGGTGGATGCCCCTACGGAAACCGAAGTAAAGAAACTGCAGGCCGGAACAGTTCTTGTGGGCCTATTGAGCCCCGCGTTCAAGCCAGAGCTACTTGAGGCTCTTGCCAAGCGAAAAGTCACCGCGCTCGCAATGGATGCAGTGCCAAGAATTTCCAGAGCTCAGTCCATGGACGTGCTCAGTTCAATGGCGAACATCGCTGGTTACCGAGCGGTTATTGAAGCCGCTCACGAATTTGGTCGCTTCTTCACCGGTCAGGTCACCGCCGCTGGAAAAGTGCCGCCCGCCAAGGTCTTGGTCGCGGGAGCCGGAGTGGCGGGGCTAGCCGCAATTGGATCGGCATCGAGTCTCGGAGCTATCGTCCGGGCAACCGATCCTCGCCCAGAGGTGTCCGATCAGGTTCGGTCAATCGGAGGCGTGTATTTGCCCGTTGAGGTTGAAGAGAAGATGGAGACCGGTGACGGCTATGCCAAGGCCACAAGCGATGCTTATAACAAGCGTGCCGCAGAGATTTATTCAGAGCAGGCTGCGGAAGTGGACATTATTATTACCACTGCTTTGATCCCTGGACGACCCGCTCCAAAGCTAATAACTGCAAAAGACGTCGCCCTTATGAAGTCCGGAAGCGTGATTGTAGACATGGCTGCAGCCCAGGGCGGTAACGTCGCTGGTTCAGTCGCAGGAAAAAAGATCGTAACCAAAAACGGCGTCACCATCCTTGGTTACACCGATCTGCCAAGCAGGCTCCCGGCTCAATCCTCACAGCTTTACGGCACCAACCTGGTAAACCTTTTGAAGCTGCTCACACCAGCTGCAGACGGCAAACTTGTGATTGATTTCGAGGATGTGGTTCAGCGGGCCGTGACAGTAGTCAAGGCCGGCGAGGTAACGTGGCCACCGCCTCCAATTCAAGTCTCGGCAGCCCCGCAGGCCGCCGCCCCCGTAGCCGTTGTTGTTGCCAAAAAGAAGATGTCGGCGCTTTCTAAGAGCATGCTGATTGGTTTGGCTTTTGCCGCAGCTTTTGCCGTGATTTCATTCGCACCGCCATTGTTGCAGCAGCACTTCCTAATTTTGACCCTGGCCGTTGTGGTCGGGTTCTATGTCATTGGCAAGGTTCACCACGCTCTTCACACCCCATTGATGAGCGTTACCAACGCAATCTCTGGAATCGTGGTGGTAGCGGCAATCTTGCAAGTCACCGATTCCAATAGCTTGATTCAGATTCTCGCTGCAATCGGTGTGTTGCTTGCGAGCATAAATGTTTTTGGTGGCTTCGCGGTTACCCGTCGAATGCTCAAGATGTTCACGAAGGGTGAAAGCCGATGAACGCCGTCGCTCTAGCAAACTCCGCATATATCGTCGCCGCACTGCTTTTCATTATGAGCCTTGCAGGTCTCAGTAAGCATGAGACGGCAAGAACAGGCGTGGTCTACGGAATGACAGGCATGGCTGTCGCCATCTCCGCAACCATTTGGCTCACACTCTCAGGGGAGTGGAACGACTCAACCTCCACGGGCTTTGTGCTCTTGGTTGCAGCACTGTTGATAGGCGCGCTAATTGGACTCTGGCGGGCCCGGGTGGTTGCAATGACGGGTATGCCTGAGCTGATTGCCCTGTTCCATAGCTTCGTCGGTCTAACGGCCGTGTTGGTGGGTTGGAACGGTGCTCTCCACACGGCAGATGTTACCGCTGAGATGATCGGGGTTCATCGAGCAGAGGTGTTCATTGGAGTCTTTATTGGTGCTGTTACCTTTACGGGTTCGATTGTTGCCTACCTAAAGCTCTCGGCAAGGATTTCCTCTAAGCCACTGATGCTCCCAGGTAAGAACCTGCTAAATCTTTCGGCATTGGTTGGGTTTTTGGTTCTAACGGTTTGGTATGTAATTACACCGGACCTGTGGCTTTTGATCGCAGTAACGGTTTTGGCACTGGCTCTTGGTTGGCACCTGGTTTCATCAATCGGTGGCGGAGATATGCCAGTGGTTGTCTCGATGCTCAACAGCTACTCCGGTTGGGCAGCAGCAGCAACTGGATTCTTGCTAAGCAACAACTTGTTGATTGTTACCGGTGCCCTAGTCGGTTCTTCCGGTGCCTACCTGTCCTACATCATGTGCAAGGCCATGAACCGTTCCTTCATCTCGGTTATAGCCGGCGGCTTCGGTATTGAAGCCCCTTCCTCCGAAGAGGAAGAGCAGGGTGTTCACACTGAGATCGATGCCGGGTCCGTGGCTGAGCTTCTCAGCAATGCCAGCAGCGTGGTTATTACTCCGGGCTATGGCATGGCAGTTGCCCAAGCTCAGTATCCGGTGGCAGATCTTGCAAAGCGTCTTCGAGACAAGGGTGTGAACGTTCGATTTGGTATTCACCCTGTCGCTGGACGTCTCCCAGGACACATGAACGTGCTCCTTGCTGAAGCCAAGGTGCCGTATGACATCGTGCTAGAGATGGACGAGATAAATGACGAACTGTCTCAGACCTCAGTCGTTCTAGTTATTGGTGCGAATGACACCGTGAATCCAGCTGCCACCGACAACCCAGGTAGTCCTATCGCGGGAATGCCGGTGCTAAAGGTCTGGGAGGCTGAGAACGTGATTGTCTTCAAGCGCTCAATGGCCTCTGGTTACGCAGGTGTTGCAAATCCTCTGTTCTACAAGGACAACACCAGAATGCTCTTTGGCGATGCCAAAGATCGCGTTGAGGACATTCTCAAGGCTCTCTGAAGCCAGGGCTTTACCTCCAAGACAAGGGAAGTGGAATTCGTTGACCAACCTATCTTTTTGGGGTAATTCCAAAAAGATAGGTTGATTTTCGTCCAACGAGACTCTCTAGATTGAGGCCTGATCTCGGTTCTCAATCAGTAGAGGTACTGACTTACGGGTCTAGTTTTGGGCTCGCTTTGGCTTATTGCTCTGGCTTATTGATCCGCCTGAGCCACTGTCTGAAGCTCACTCCTGAGGTTTGGGCAACATCCAACAGCGCAGTTATCGGCCCATGGACCCAAGGGTGAAAGCGCCTTCTTGTCAGAACCGTTGATTCGCTCAAGTATCAAATCGGCAATGCCGTCCACGAATGCGTGGTGATCAGAAGCGGTAGCAGCTCTTAGGAAGTGCATACCTAGCTCCTCTGCGGTTTCCTTGGCCTCATTGTCTAGATCCCAGACGACCTCTACGTGGTCGCTGACGAAGCCAATAGGCACGACCATAACCGCGGCTTTTCCGGATTGATGCGCGGTCCGGATTGCGTCGTTCACATCTGGCTCAAGCCAGGGCGTCTGCGGGCTGCCGGACCTGGACTGGTAAACAACTTCCCAATTTGGAGACTCTTGCCCAAGTCGTTTGCTCACGGCGTCGATTACTAGACCACCGGCAACTAGGTGTTGTGCTTCGTAGGCGCCACCGGGAGCGGTGAATTCATCCCGTCTTTTTGGAGGCCCACTGGTTTCGCCCATTGTGTTCGGGATTGAGTGAGTGGCGAACATGATTTGGATGTCATCGTCTGAGATCCCCTCGCCGCGGAATTGAGTTAGCTTTTTCGCAACATCTTCAATCACTGGCTCGAGGAAGCCGGGGTGGTCAAAGTAGTGACGAACCTTATCGATCTTCATCTTGCCAACCAGATCATTCTCATCGAGCGCTTTATAAAGGTTCTCTCGATACTGGCGGCATCCTGAGTAGGAGGAGTAGGCGCTTGTGACCCACGCCAAGACATTGCGGTGGCCATCCTCGTACATTTGGCGCACAACATCTGCAAAATACGGCTCGCTGTTTCTATTACCCCAGTAAACCGGGATGTCGATGCCGCGATTTGGAAAGTGCTCTTTTAGCTTGGCAAGCAACGCACGGTTTTGGTCATTGATTGGGCTCACGCCACCCAGTGCCATGTAATGGTGAGACACCTCAACAAGGCGCTCCTTCGGGATACCGCGACCCGCTGTTACGCGCTCGAGGTATGGCATCACTTCTTCAGGACCCTCTGGGCCTCCGAACGAGGTCAATAAAATTGCGTCGTAGGACATTTAGTTTGTTCCGATCTGGCTTAGTTGTATTTTTCTTCCTGTGTAAAACGGGACCTCTTCGCGCACGTGCAGTCGGGCCTTGGTGTATCGAAGCTCGCGCATCATATCCACGATCTCGTGCAAATCATCTGACTCAAGCGCCAACAGCCACTCATAGTCACCTAGTGCAAAGGCCGCAACAGTGCTCGAGAGTATGCCTGGGAACTCCTGACCCGCTTTACCGTGCCCAATCAGCATTTCTCGACGCTCCGCCTCCGGCAGAAGGTACCAGTCGTAAGACCTTACGAATGGGTAGAAGCAAAGCCAGTCCTTGGGTTCCTTACCCAGCATGAAACCGGGCACGTGGCTCCGGTTGAACTCCGCTGGCCTGTGAAGCCCCATTGCACTGAAAACGCTCTCGTAGTAGGCGCCTAGGTCGGTTGCCAGAAAGGACTTGATAGCACTTTGAACTTGCTCAGCAGTCTCAGCGTGAATCCAAAGCAGTAGGTCTGCATCACCCCTAAACCCCGTGAGGTCATAGGAGCCGCGCAGTTCAATATCGTCTTTGGCCAGACTCGCCTCAAATTCCGCGACCGGGGTGCCAGCGTTTGTCCTTGGCACGCTCAGTCTTCTTAGTGCGGTCCAGTTGGTATAGCGAACCGTGTTGTTGATTTCTTCTGCTTTAGATTCCTGTTCCAATGAGATCTCCTTCTCTAGTTTCTAGCTCGTGTTTTAAGATTCCCAGCAGGCCATTTCCTGACATGTATGCACCGCGCAGTTCTATGCCCAAAGGTTCAACGAGACTCTTAATCCGCTCTATTCTTCTCAGGTGCCCGGCGGACGCCTTGACCAGAGAGTCTTCCCAAAACACCTCGACTTGACCAAGTAGCTTCGGACTTTTTACTCCGTAGATTAAGTCGAAACTCTCGAGGATGGCAGATTTTTGCTCGATGCCGTCTAACTTCCTTGAATTTCGGAAACTGAATCGGACCAGATGTTGATCTTTTTTAAGCTTGTCGTTTAGCCATTCCCACTTCGCGTTTATGTGGGTGGTCGCCTTCACCGCGAGCCCTAAATCCTCCGCTACAAGCGCGCCGGTGCCAATCGGAAAACTGTTGAGCTCCGGGGACTCAACCAGCACTGTTACCAGAAGCGTTTCTAAGGACTCGATCTCCTGCAAGGCAACCGACAGCTCATGAAATTCGACCAGCATTCTTGCTGCAGCGTTTGCCGTTGTCGCGATAACTAAGTTTCTTGCGCGAATGGTTTCTCCCGCTTCAATCTCAAATTGGCCATCGCTCAACCTTGTTATCCGAGAGACGTCGGTGCCTAGACGCAACGTGCCACCAGATTGCACGAACTCATCAACCAGTTTTTCAACGAGCAGGTGCATGCCACCCTCAAAGCTCGCAACCGCTGATCCAGGGGCAGGCTTATCGCCTCGAAGCGTTTTGGCGGCCTCTACTATCGAACCTTTTGACTTGAGCTCTTTTACAAGACCGCCAAGCACAGATCTGGCCTCGAGATGCTCTGGTAGCGATCCGTGTACACCTGAGATCACCGGGCCCACAAGTGAATCTGTAAATGCCGGCCCGAGTCTCAAGTCGATTAGTTCCCGAACTGAAAGTTCATCGAGATTCTCAGGAAGCGGCTTGGCGTCAAGCTTTCTGGCAAGTGCAAGCGCTGGAGCACCAAGAAACTCAAGGCCCGAATCATCGAGGCTCACTGGAACGCCAAATACACCTTGGGGTATTGCGTGGACACCTATTTTCGAGAGAATAACTGGAGATTTGGTGTTCGGCTTCACAACGAAAGAGCCAAGACTCAGATCTGACAACCAATTTTCAAACTCAGGGGTGACATTGGAGAAAGCTTCCGCTCCCGAATCGAACTTGATACCGTCAATTTCTTCAGACTGAATCAATCCGCCAGGAGATTGGCTTCTCTCAAGTAGCAGGACTTGTTGTCCTGCTCGAATAGCACTCAGTCCGTGCAATAGACCTGAAAACCCTGCGCCAATAATTACCTTGTCGATGCTCATTTTGTTAGCTCGTGCACTAGCGAGACAATCTTGGTGAGGACTTCTGGATTAGTATCCTTTGGAACCCCATGGCCCAGGTTCACAATGTGTCCCGGTGCTCCCTGGCCAAAAGCAATGACATTTTTGACTTCTTGCTCTATTACTTCCCAGGGCTCGGTTAGTAGCTCCGGGTTGATATTGCCCTGCAAAGCAACCGATGGCCCCAAGACTTCAGTAGCAAAAGAGAGCGTCGTGAAGTGATCGACTCCCATTACCGTTGCACCGGTCTGATGCATTTGGGACAACATGTCTTGGGTCCCAAGACCAAAGAGGGTCCTTGGAACTGCAATCCCTGCCTCGTCCTTGAGGTCTTCAAGAAGAGAAAATAAAGTCTTCGTGTGAGGGGCAGCAAATTGTTCGTACTCGGGGACTGTAAGTTTCCCAGCCCAGCTGTCAAAGACCTGTAAGGCACTTGCGCCCGCCAAAACCTGGGCCCTGATAAATTCTGCCGTAATTTCCGCGCACCAGCTAAGAACACTGTTCCAAAGCTTGGGATCCCCATGCATTATTGCTCTGGATTTTGGGAGATCTTTGGAGGGCCCACCCTCAAATAGGTAAGAAGCAAGCGTAAATGGAGCCCCACCAAATCCAATAAGGGGTGTGCTTCCAAGTTCTGCAACAAGCTTTTGTACCGCTGATCGGATTGGTTCTAGGCTCTCGGGCGTTATTGGTTTGAGCCTGGCGAGGTCTTGAGTTGTTGAGATTGGATCCTTAATTACTGGGCCCACTCCGGCCACAATCTCAACCTCTATGCCCGCAAGTTTGAGCGGAATCACAATGTCCGAAAATAAGATAGCCGCGTCCGTTTGGTGTCTACGAACCGGCTGCATGGTGATCTCAAAAACCATGTCCGGGTTCAGGCAGCTTTCTAGCATTGTTGTGCCTAGCCGAATCTCACGATACTCAGGCAACGACCTGCCTGCCTGGCGCATGAACCAAACTGGAAGCGGTGCCGTGCGCTCGCCACGCAGTGACCTGACCAGTGCAGATTTTGCAGTCAGTCCGGTGTTCAAGGGATGGATCGCACTTAGGGTCACATCAATATCTTCGGGAGCATTTGGTTAGATTCTCTGACAAAGTGTCAGTAGGCCTATTGGTACCTTCTAACTTGTGGGACTTGTATTTATTGGTTCAAACTTTAGAGATAGCGAACTGAGCTGGCTTGAGAGGCTTGAGGCTGCCAGCTCGGCTATAAGAGCCAGGCTTGACGACTCGTCAAGCCTGATTGACTCCCATGTTTCTCTGGCCACTTGCAACCGTTTTGAGCTTTACTTCGAAACCGATGATTTCCACCGCACTTTAGACAGCGTGATTGATGCGATTGCCGAAGAGACGAACGAAAATAGGGATTCTGTTTCCCAATCTCTTCAGATCCTCTCCGGCGACAAAGTTGCTCAGCACCTTTTTAGTGTTACTTCGGGCCTCGAGTCGATGATCGTAGGCGAGAGTGATGTCACCGGACAGGTTCGAAGGGCGCTCACCCGCGCTCAGCTGAGCGGTCCCTTAGCCCCATCAGTCCAACAGCTATTTCAAACTGCCCTTCGAGTCTCAAAGAAGGTTAGCCAGACAACTGGAATTGGCTTATCTGGCAAGTCCGTTATCACAACGGCCCTAAAACTTTCTGAGCCTCTGATGCCTCGGGATGTCCCGAAGCAGGTTCTAATTATCGGCACCGGTGCATATGCACGAGTGGTGACCGCCTTCTTCAAAAAAACTGGGGCGGGCGACATAGCGGTTTATTCGCGCTCGGGCCGTGCGGAGATGTTTGCCGAGACTCATACAGTCAGGGCCGTGACGAATCAAGACCTGGTGGCAGAGCTGTCCCGAGCGGATATTGTGATCAGTGCAAGTGGCTCAAGGGGCCATCTCCTGGACGAGGCCTTGGTTTCAGAGGCTCTAAGGCTACGAAGCAAAGAGCATGATTTAGTGGTTGTTGATGTTGCTCTTTCTAGAGACGTAGCTCCCGCGGTGCACGAATTGGCTGGTTGCTTCGTGTTGGATTTGGAGCAGTTGAAAAAACTCACTCCGCAAGAGCATTCAATCGCGATCGACAGTGCTCGTGAAATGGTGAAGGCAGCGGCTGAGGAGTTTGAGGTAGAGCAGCGCGCCAAGACCATGGGCCCAATAATCACGGCGCTGCGATCTCACATTGAACTGCGGGTTGATCAAGAGATCGATTCGGTAAAACACAAGCTTGATCCGGCCACGGTGACTGAGATCCGAAAATCGCTTTCCAGAGTAAAGGACGCGATTTTACACACTCCGAGTCTGAACGCAAAGAGTTTGGCTGGGACGGGAAATCAAGCAGATTATGTCAATGCTATAAGAGTGCTGTTTGACATAGAGATCGGCGAAAATGGCTAAATTTCGCATTGGCACCAGGGCAAGTTTGCTCGCCCTCACCCAAACTAGGTGGGTTGCGTCTCAGCTGCAACTCCACTTTCCAGGGCTTTCTATTGAAGAGGTGTTGATCACCACCGAGGGAGATCTCAGCACCTCACCTCTCTCGGAATCTAAAACCCCCGGAGTCTTTGTCTCCGCCCTACGTAATGCACTTTACGATCGGGAAGTGGACTTTGTTGTGCATTCAATGAAGGATTTACCGGCAAAACTGGAACCAGGAATCAGTGTGGCTGCTGTCCCGAAGCGCGAGGATGTCAGAGATGTCTTGGTATCAAAGGGAAACCTCAAACTTTCCGAGCTAAGAAGCGGCGCCAGGGTTGGAACTTCCTCACCTAGGCGGGCTGCGACTCTGAGGCAACTGCGACCAGATCTTGAATTGGTATCAATCCGAGGCAATGTAGACACCAGAATCGCCAAGGTGCGAGAGGGCGATTATGATGCCACCATTTTGGCGTTGGCAGGACTCAATCGCATTGGTAGATCAGCGGAGCTCAGCGAGGTTTTTTCGCCAGATCTAATGATTCCCGCTCCTGGTCAAGGTGCTCTGGCAGTGGAACTTAGGACTCAGGACAAGGAATTAGCAGCGGTCTTAGGTGCGATTAATAGCGCATCGGATCTACTTGTCACCACAGCCGAGAGGGCAGTACTGCGAGGTCTCGGCGCTTCTTGCGCGACCCCCATTGGCGCCAGTGCTCGCTTTGAAAAGGGTGAGCTGATACTGATTGCCGAACTGGCAATCGAATCAACTGGCCAAGCCATAAGAGTGTCAAGGTCAGTTGAATCTGATCTCCACAACCTTGAGCAGGCTGAGGAGCTGGGTCTAAGTGTCGCGGCCGAAATGCTGAAGAGTGAAATTGCAGATCGGGCGTCACTCAAGTGAAGATTTTGCTGATTAGACCGAATCGTAACGAGGCCGACGCGTCGGCGCTCGCGGAATTTGGCATAGAAACCGAGATTGATCCGTATCTTGAGATTTCGCAGGTGAACAATGTCTTAGGCGCCCAAAAAATGCTTGATGCCTTGAGGTCTAAGGCTGAAAAGTGGCTCATCTTAACTTCCTCAAACGGCCTGCAGTATTGGCAAAATCTCTTGGGTCCGGGTGAGCTGGAGAAAGCGGTTTTTGAATCCGAGTCAATTCAATTTGCCGCCATCGGACAGCAAACCAAGAAGCAGCTTCTCGCACTGGGTGCCAGCGAAGTTGTGGTTGCGGACCGGTTCGATTCTGCGTCTTTGGCTAAGACTCTTTCTGGGGGCAAGCCAATACCCGTCGTGATTCCGGCCGGCTCTATCGCGATGCAGACCCTAGATAATTCGCTGTCGGGACTTGGATTTGATGTCATCTCGGAAGTTGTTTATCAAACCACGCCAGTCGTCGCGGCTCCTAATTCTGTTCGCCAAATTTCGGCTGGCGTTTTTGATGCGGTGTTGTTGAGATCGCCGAGCGCAGCGAGAACGTTTTTGTCCAAGAACCCAAGCCCTCGATTGAGCATCATCTGCGGCGGTAACACCACAGCTAAGGCTGTTCAGGCGCTAGGTGTAAAGCCAGATCTGATTGCGGCTGATCCCAGCCCTGAGTCAATTGCTAAAGCGGTGTCAGAGTACTTTTCGGACAGGAGAACCTAATGCTAAAGCGTCCCAGAAGGTTGCGCTCTAGCGCTGCTATCAGAGAGCTGGTTGCCGAAGTGCGGCTTAGTCCGGAAAATCTTATGCTTCCACTTTTTTTGCGTGAAGGGTTAGTTCAGCCAAAGCCAATCGAAGGTATGTATTCGGTTTTACAGCACTCGCCAGAGACTTTTCTCCAGGAACTTGATCGTGCATTGGCTGTCGGAATCAAGTCAGTCATGGTTTTCGCCGTTCCGGAAAAAAGGGATGGGACGGGATCCGAGGCCTGCAATAGCGAAGGTGTACTTTCAAGAGCCATCCGAAGCGCGCGAGCGCACGTGGGAGACAAGCTGGTTCTGGTTGCGGACCTCTGCCTAGATGAATTCACTGACCACGGCCACTGTGGAGTTTTAGATAAAAGAGGCGAGGTTGATAACGACGAGACTCTGAAGCACTATCGGAAGATGGCCGTAGTTCTTGCAGATGCCGGAGCTGACCTTTTGGGCACAAGTGGCATGATGGACGGCCAGGTTCAGGCCATAAGGGAAGCACTTGATGCGGCAGGTTTCATAAACGTCGGCATTCTTGCCTACGCGGCCAAGTATGCCTCTAGTTTCTATGGTCCGTTTAGGAATGCCGTTGAGTCAAAACTTCAAACAGACAGAAAAACCTACCAGCAGGATTGGCGAAACGTCGTTGAGGCGCTGCGTGAGATTCAGCTGGATCTTGAACAAGGCGCGGACATTGTCATGGTTAAACCGGCCATGAGCTATCTGGATGTAGTGCGAGCTGCCGCTGAGATTAGCGATGTTCCGGTCGCTGCCTATCAAGTCTCGGGAGAGTACGCGATGATCGAGGCTGCCGCGAGCCTTGGGCATCTAGATAGAAAACACGCGATTTTGGAAACCCTTCACTCCATCAGGCGTGCGGGCGCGACCATTATCTGTAGCTATTTCGCAATTGAGGCCGCCACTTGGCTAGGAGAGAAAAAATGATCACCATAGGTTCAAGCAGTTGGCACGAGAGAGCAAAGCTCTCAATTCCAGGCGGCGTGAGCAGTCCGGTTCGGGCTTTTCAATCCGTTGGTTCGCATCCGAGGTATTTTGTACGAGGCGAGGGATCAAAGGTCTTCGACATCGACGGAAACCAGTACGTTGATCTGATTGGCTCTTGGGGTCCCATGATTTTGGGTCATGCGCACCCGGCAGTGGTCGAGGCTGTAGTAAAGACATCAAGAGACTCCTTCTCGTTTGGCGCCCCTGGGCCCAACGAGGTTTTATTGGCGGAGGAAATTATCGCCCGAGTGGAGCCTGCCGAGCAGGTCAGGTTCGTGTCCTCTGGCACCGAGGCAGTAATGACTGCCGTTCGACTGGCAAGAGCGGCTACTGGGCGCGATTTGATTGTGAAATTTGCCGGTTGCTATCACGGTCACAGCGATGCCCTTTTGGTGGAGGCGGGGTCTGCAATTGCGACTCTTGGACTCCCAAACTCCCCGGGCGTGACTGTTGGTGCGACAAAGGACACTTTGGTTTTGCCTTACAACGACGAAGCAGCGCTCCGAGAGCTATTTGCAACACGGGGTCATGAGGTCGCCGCCATCATCACTGAAGCTGCTGCCGCTAACATGGGCGCAGTTCCGCCAGAGCCGGGCTTCAACAGGCTGCTGGCTGATTTGACCAAGAGTCACGGCGCGCTTTTAATTCTTGACGAGGTAATGACCGGTTTTAGAATCTCGGCTGGCGGTTGGTGGCAGGCGTTCGGCAAACCGGAAGGCTGGGAGCCGGACCTATTTACTTTCGGAAAGGTCATCGGCGGCGGCTTTCCTCTTGCCGCAATTGCGGGTAAAAAAGAGGTAATGCAGCTTCTTGCACCGGTTGGAAGCGTGTATCAGGCTGGAACCTTGAGTGGAAATCCGGTTGCAACCGCATCCGGTCTTGCGACCTTGGAAAACTGCACACCAGCGGTTTACAAAACCCTAAACCTAAGGGCGACACAAATTGGGGAGGGCATAAGTCACGCCCTTACTGGTGCCGGGTTAGAACACAGTTATCAAACAGCGGGAAATCTATTTTCTTTCTTTTTTGCGCCCGGTAGGGTTACGAATTACGCCGAAGCAAAACTTCAAGACACCGCCCGCTTTGCAAAGTTCTTCCATGGACTTCTAGAAAAGGGAGTATCGGTGCCGCCGTCTGCTTTCGAGGCCTGGTTTGTTTCGGCTGCTATCACTGATGCGGATGTTGACCAGGTGCTTTCCGCAGCCGAATACGCGGCAAGAATTACCCGAGAATTCTCAGGAGTTGACAAAAAAACTACGTAGAATTAAAGCAAATGAGATCTCAAACCCTTGATGCGCGACAAGAGGCGATACTTGGCGCAGCCGCTGAACTTATTGCAGTCGAGGGCGTGGAGGCCGTAACGATGGCAACGCTGGGAAAAAGAACCGGTCTGTCTCGACCCGCCATTTACCAGTACTTTGCCTCCAGAGATCACATCTTGGGCGAGCTGTTGATCAATGAAATGGCTGACCTAAGCAACGAGATAGATCGTTTGATTTCAGGAAATCGAAGACCCTCTCGAGCGGGTCCGAGTTTGGATTCACTATTCCCTGGCTCACTTGGCCAGCGCGGAGCACAGAGTGGTGAGGCAGATCTCTATAGATAACCTTCCGACCGACCAACGGGGCATGCTCAAGGCAATGCACGGCTACTTCATGATAAGTCTGATCACATCTCTGAAGGACCTCGGGATTGATGAGCCAAGTTCTTTGTCAGGCATGATTTTTGGTTCGATTGCCTCTGCCGCAAAGCGAATTGATGATGACGGCAATTTTGCCGCCGAGGCCATGGCGGTTGAGAAATTTGTGATGGCCGGAATTCAATCAGTCATTCGCTAACCAGTTTCAGATTTACTAGTCTGCGATTCTTCAAACTTAATATTTTTATCTTCACAAAATACTGACCGACACTGGTTTCTATGCCAAGTGACGAGACGCGGTCCAGGAGCAAGATAGCGGCTTGTGTTTCCAAATTTCCAAGAGGGCGAGCCGTTGCTACTTAGTTTTCACCATCTCGAACAACAACACGAGTCCCCCCAACGCCAACGAGGTCTTTATAGTTTTTAGTGCGCCCCTAAGCTCAGTCGCATTCATGGCCAAAAATCGGGTGTGTAGAAAAGCCCTTACCTCAGAGAACTCTGGAAATTTCGCGTCAGCGATCACGGTTATCATCTAGTGATGAGCGCAAAGAGTGAGCAAGAATCGGTCTGGGACTACCCCAGACCTCCAAGAATCGATCCGGTATCAGAGCACATCACTGTCACTCACCTAGGCAAGGAAATTGTTTCAACAAACCAATCGGTAAGGGTGTTGGAGACCTCCCACCCTCCCACCTACTACCTACCCATTACCGACTTTGCTGAGGGGGTATTGGTGCCCGTGGATGGACAAACCTATTGCGAGTTCAAGGGAGCCGCCAGCTACTTCGACATTGTTGTTGGCAACAAACGCATACCAAGGGCTGCATGGACCTTCGAAAATCCAACCAAAGGCTTTGAAGTCCTCACCCGCAAAGTCGCTCTCTACGCCAGCAAAGTTGATCGTTGCACAGTGGGTGAAGAAGTGGTTCAGGCCCAAGAGGGTGACTTTTATGGTGGCTGGATAACCAGCAAGATCGTTGGCCCCTTCAAGGGCGCGCCCGGAACCTTGGGCTGGTAATACACCCTTACTTAGGCGCTATCTCGAGGGAGGTACTGGCGGAGAATGGGGATTCAAACGATTCCCTTTTTGTCACCATAATCCCTGCGGCTAACGAGCTAAGAAACGCTTTCTACGTCACCCTGAACAGGGTAGAGGGCGACATTCATGGCTAGGCAGGCAACGAACCTTCTAATCGACCTTGCCGGTCTTGCGTAGCACGAGACCTGAGGTGTTGTGAGATGACTAAGTAGATAATTGGCACAACGATGTCAGAGACGATAAAAATTGGGTCTTCCATCAGGTAATCGAAGTGGGCATCCGAAGTCTGGATGAAGAGGATAGCGTGAATCGTAAATACCGAGACAGGCCAAGCTAATACTGAAACAAGGAAAAGCGCCCACCAGGCGCCCACGAGTTGGACTCTAGATAGCAGGATAAAGACTGGTCCACACATCAATAGAACCCAAGATGCGATTGCAATCAGTTGGGCCAAGCCCAAGATGCTAAAGCCCGTCTCGAACGGGTTGAACATGAAAAAGCCCGGATTACTGAGAGCTATGAGAAGCAGAACCGTGGCAATGAGAACACTCAGTAGGGCGGCTGTTCCCCTTGTGATTTTCTTTAGCATTTCTGAACGTCCGGAAGCGCGAAAGCTTCGGGTTTTGGTAGAACTCAGATCTTGTTTAGATTTCATATTCTGACGCACGCCAAAACGGAGGCGGTTTTTCCCACAAGTAGGGAAATATCTAGCCACACGAACTTTCCAGTTATGCCATCGGCCGAGCATGATTGCCCTGCAGTGATGCCAACGATTGCACCTGGATCGCCCTTAGGACCGGCTGGACCGGCTGGACCGGCTTTGCCGTCGACACCTGAATCGCCCTTAGGACCGGCTGCACCGCCGTCACCTGTCGCACCCTGGGCCCCATTGATCCCGTCGGCACCCGCGGTCCCGGTGGCACCCTTTGAACCGGTAGACCCAGCGGCACCAGTTGAACCGGTAGACCCAGCGGCACCAGTTGATCCCGTTGACCCAGTGGAACCCGCGGCACCCGTTGACCCAGTGGAACCCGTTGATCCAGCAGCACCCGTTGACCCAGTGGAACCCGTTGATCCAGCAGCACCCGTTGACCCAGTGGAACCCGTTGATCCAGCAGCACCCGTTGACCCAGTGGAACCCGTTGACCCAGTGGAACCCGTTGATCCAGCAGCACCCGTTGACCCAGTGGAACCCGTTGATCCAGCAGCACCCGTGAGGTCCAGATCACCAGCTGTAGTAGAGACACCTGAAGTATTCGATGCGTTGGGGGTGTCGAGAGAGGACAATGTGATGGGTTTCATTACTGCTGTGGGCCCGAACATCTGAGTGGAGCCTTGCGCACTCATAACAGAAAGGCCAATGACTGCCTGCACGACTATGAATCCTGCGAGCGTGTACGCAGTCTTATTCGTTAGTGGTCGCATAACTCCTCTTTTGCTTTAATCCCCGGGGTTAGTCCTGGGAAGAATCAAAGGTCATCGAGTCTGTTAGTCCCGAGAGATGTTGTCTCGGACAAGCAAGAATAGACCAGTTTTTGGTGGCTATATCCCTCGAGAATAGACCAAAAATATCGTCATCTTCTTTTTTGTACGTACAGTTTTCCGCACCTTATAAAGTCAACGAAAGTGGACTCTAGGGGGTTGCAAGGATGCAACCAGGTATCAATTTTACGCTCGAGCCCTCTTGCTAAACGGAAACAATAGTTCGGCGGCTTGCTCCTGACAACTCTGTCAAACCCACGTTCTTTGTCGGTCGCTTACTGATATTTATGAACGTGCCCTAGTCGGACTACAAGTTCTTAAACTCGACATCCGTCGCGACGAAACCGCGCAAGCTCACTGAGATGCACTCGATAAAGCTTTAGGCCCGTAATTCTGGTGGGCGGCGCTGCGGTGTTGTGGTTGCTGCCCCGTCGACGTACTTGAAATGCGGAGGCTTGCAACCACCCAGTACCGATCGCAGCATGTTTGCGAGACTCTAAGGCCTTGGTGGGAACGTGAAAACCTCAGAGAACTCTGGAAATTTCGCGTCAGCGATCACGGTTACCATCTAGTGATGAGCGCAAAGAGTGAGCAAGAGTCAGTCTGGGACTACCCCAGACCTCCAAGAATCGATCCGGTATCAGAGCACATCACTGTCACTCACCTAGGCAAGGAAATTGTTTCAACAAACCAATCGGTAAGGGTGTTGGAGACCTCCCACCCTCCCACCTACTACCTACCCATTACCGACTTTGCTGAGGGGGTATTGGTGCCCGTGGATGGACAAACCTATTGCGAGTTCAAGGGAGCCGCCAGCTACTTCGACATTGTTGTTGGCAACAAACGCATACCAAGGGCTGCATGGACCTTCGAAAATCCAACCAAAGGCTTTGAAGTCCTCACCCGCAAAGTCGCTCTCTACGCCAGCAAAGTTGATCGTTGCACAGTGGGTGAAGAAGTGGTTCAGGCCCAAGAGGGTGACTTTTATGGTGGCTGGATAACCAGCAAGATCGTTGGCCCCTTCAAGGGCGCGCCCGGAACCTTGGGCTGGTAATACACCCTTACTTAGGCTCTAGGGATGCATTGCCGAAACAAAGCCGAATCGTCTAAAACCACTTATCGATTTGGTCAAATCCAGGCTTGATGCCATTTTCCCAGTCGCTACGTGAGTTGCCCTCTTGTGGGAAGAAGTGGTTGTCTTTCAATAGCTTCGCGAGGTACATCAGATTCCAAACCATCGTGGTTGTGTTCCGATTTGTAAAATCGTTCTGCGGGCCTCCGGAGCCTTCGTCTAGATAGCTTTTTCCTGGACCAATAGTCCCAAGCCATCCTGCATCCGCTTGCGGCGGAATGGTATAGCCGATGTGCTGCAGCGCAAACAAGTTACCCATTGAGGCATGCTTAACTCCGTCTTCATTGCCCGAAACCAGGGTGCCGGCAACCTTGCCGTACATCTTGAACTGACCCTTTTCGTTGAGTGCAGAAGAAGTTGCATACAGTCGCTCAAGCACAATCCTCATCACCGAAGAGTTTTCCGCAAGCCAGATTGGACCACACATGACAAGAATATCCGCTGCTAAAAGCTGCTCGGAGAGCTCTGGCCAAGGGTCACTGTCATAACCTTTACCGCGCATGTCGTGTTGAATTCCTGGCGGAATGTCATAGTCAACCGCCCTGAAGCTCGTTGTGTTGACGCCTTGAGTCTGCATAACTTTGCAGGCAAGAGAAATTAGTCCGTCAGTGTGTGAAAGCTCCGGAGACTTCTTAAGCGTGCAATTGATAAACAGTGCCGAAAGTTCATTAAATTGAGCCATGCCCCCAACCTACTCCCGTTCTGAGGCACGCAAATTTCACATTATCTAAATGCACCCTTACCGAGGTCTTTATTCTGACTCTAGATTGGGCGAGTTACTGGCGGAGAATGGGGGATTCGAACCCCCGAGGGCTTGCACCCAACACGCTTTCCAAGCGTGCGCCATAGGCCACTAGGCGAATTCTCCAGAACCCCGATTCTAGCTGTATTTTTTGCGGTCTGGAAATTGACTGATTCTGGGTTTAGAATTGAGAACGACTCCTCGTGTGGCGTCACCTTGGCTAAATCCCCCAGGATCGAAAGATAGCAAGGGTAACTGAGCTCTGATGGGTGCACGGGGGGTCCTTTTTATCGAAAGAATGCTGGCAGTGCCTTTTTTAGCTGCGTACCGCTTCAATCAGCCAAGGATTTTCAAGTAATGGATGAACTGTTTTTACGATTTGGGGACTTACCGCTTCACCCGCTCGCCGTGCACTTTGCCGTGGTGCTTTTGCCGCTTAGCGCGATTGTTTTTATAGTCACAGTTTGCTGGCCGAAGTTTAGAGACAAGTTTTTAGTCACTTCGATCGTGGGGCTAGGCGTTTCGGTCCCAGCTGTCTATGTATCTTCCCAATCCGGCAAGGCGTTCCAAGAGGTTGTTGGTAACCCTGGCGTTCACGCCCAGCTGGGCGATTCGATGATGGTGCTTTCGATAGGCATGTTTGCGGTGGCTTTTGCTTACTGGCTTGCCGTGAAGAAGAATTTAGCTAAGCCGATTGTCTACGTACTTAGTTTTATCGGCATCTCGGTTGCCATTGCTGTGATTGTAATGATTGTCCTTATTGGCCACTCGGGCGCTGCAGCTACTTGGTCCTCGGTACTCGGCTAGTAAATGCTTGCAAGGCTGTGGAATTGTCCTTGCTTGTCTGCTAGCTCGGTTAGGCTTGGCGCGTGACCACAGCCCTATATCGACGCTATCGACCAGAGAGTTTTGCCGAGCTAATTGGCCAGTCTCAGGTGACCGATCCGTTGCGCTCTGCTTTGAGGTCAGACCGGGTTAATCACGCTTATTTGTTCTCCGGCCCAAGGGGTTGCGGAAAGACAACAAGCGCCAGAATTTTGGCCAGGTGCCTAAATTGCAAAGAGGGTCCTACCGACACACCTTGCGGCAAGTGCGACAGCTGCATCGAGCTTTCGCGCGGCGGACCTGGTTCTCTGGACGTAGTTGAAATTGATGCGGCCAGCCACAACGGTGTTGATGATGCGCGAGATCTTCGAGAGCGGGCAATTTTTGCTCCGGCGCGGGACCGATACAAGATCTTCATTCTTGACGAGGCACACATGGTTACCCCGCAGGGCTTCAATGCCCTGCTAAAGATTGTTGAAGAGCCACCAGAGCACGTGAAGTTTATTTTTGCAACCACAGAGCCCGAGAAGGTTATAGGAACCATTCGCTCCAGAACCCACCACTACCCCTTTCGGTTAGTCCCTCCAGGGGAGCTCCTGGAGTACCTAGGGACTGTTTTGGATGCTGAAGGTTTCAGCGCTGAGGCAGGCGTGATGGCGCTTGTAGTCAGGGCTTCCGGCGGTAGTGTTCGAGATGCCTTGTCACTGCTTGACCAGCTGATTGCCGGCAGCGACACCAAAGAGGTTGCCTATCAGCGTGCAGTAAACCTATTGGGCTTCACTCACGACGAGCTTATGAGTGAGGTCATAGACGCCTTTGCTGAGATTGATGCTGCCAAGGCTTTTAGTGCAGTGGACAAGGTAATTCAGTCCGGCCAAGATGCAAGAAGGTTCCTTGAGGATTTACTCGAACGCCTCAGAGATCTAATGCTTGTCAGCTCTCTTGGAAACGACGCTAAGGCTATTTTGCGAGGTATTGGGCCCGAGCAGTTCGATATTCTTACGATTCAGGCCAACCGATTCGGTCTTTCCGATTTGACCGCAGCTGCGGAGGCCACCTCTAAGGCGCTCTCAGATACCAGTGCGGCCTCAAATCCGAGGCTGCAGCTTGAACTTCTTTGCGCGAGGGTGCTAGCACCGGTGAGCCAGCGATCCATCGCTGCAATTCATCAAGAGCCGGTTGCAACCCTTTCTGCACCCGCAGCTATGCCAGTAAAGACCCCGGTCACTGGTGCTAAGACCACAACTGCCGCACCCGCCACTCCCTTCGCGGAGGAAGCCAAGCCAGAGGCTGTAAAGCCAGCAACCCCAGTAGAAGAAAAAATCTCGGAGACCGAGGCAAGGTCTGTCATTACTGCTCCAAAGCAGCCGGTCGTGCTCTCACAGGACATCACCACCGCCACTGTCAAGTCTGCTTGGCCGATGATTCTAGAAACATTGGCTAAGCAGTCACGATCTGCTTGGGCTGTTGCCTTCACCACCAAGGTGATTGACTTCAAAGACGAAGTGCTAACCCTCTTGTTTCAGAGCCAGAACGATGTTGATGCGTTCAAGAGTTCCCAAGGTGCAGCCGAGGTGCTTCGCCAAGTTATTCGTGAGCAATTGGGAGTCGTTGTCAAATATCGGGCCAAGGTTGCTGAGGCGCCAGTAAAGCCGGAGACAAAAAACACTGTTGAACCGACGGCACCTGAAGAGTTCACGACGGAAGAAGAGCTAGAAGCACAAGACACGCCAGTCGAAGTGATTCAGGCTTCCGAACCAGAAGCTCAGCAAGCCGGAGAGTTTGTTCTGAGAGAAGTCCTTGGAGCCAAGCCGATAAAGGGTGAGCCTAACTAATGTATGACGGAGTGATTCAGGAACTAATTGATCAGCTTGGTCGGCTTCCCGGTGTGGGGCCCAAATCTGCCCAGCGAATTGCCTTCTACCTGATTGAAACCGACAGCGAAGTTGCTCTTGAGCTTGCGGACGTGCTCCGGGAGGCCAAGGAAAAAGTTCGTTTTTGTGCAACCTGCGGAAATGTTTCGGAGACCGAGCAGTGCTCTATTTGCTTAGACCCAAAGCGGGAACTGACTTCTATATGCGTAGTTGAGGATTCCAAGGACATCAATTCCATTGAACGAACAAGAGAGTTCAGGGGCAAATACCACGTCCTCGGAGGGGCAATCTCGCCAATTATTGGTATTGGCCCAGACCAGCTGAGAATCAAGGACTTACTAAAGCGCCTAAGTGACCCGGAAATTACAGAAGTTATCCTTGCGACCAATCCAAACCTCGAGGGTGAGGCAACCGCCACTTACTTGATTAGGCTCTTGGGATCAATGGAGATCACGGTCTCCAAACTCGCCTCTGGCTTGCCGGTTGGCGGCGATTTGGAATATGCGGATGACATGACTTTAGGTCGTGCCTTCGAGGGGCGCAAGAGAGTCAACTAGAATTGGCAAGTTGCCAATGAAGGCATAATTCCTCAATCCAGGAGCCCCAATTGGCAGTTATTGTGCAGAAATATGGAGGATCTTCCGTCCAAGACGCTGAGAAGATCAAGAATATTGCTGTGCGCGTTTTACAGACCCAAGCCCAGGGAAATCAGGTGTGCGTAGTGGTTTCTGCCATGGGGGACACTACCGATGACCTAATAGATCTTGCAAATTCGGTTTCGTCTTCGCCGGAAGGCGGACGTGAGATGGATGTTTTACTAACAGCAGGTGAGCGCATATCTATGTCGCTACTGGCAATGGCCATAAAGGAGCAGGGCGGTCAGGCCAAGTCCTTCACTGGTTATCAGGCTGGTATTTCAACTGATTCGGCTCACGGATCGGCCAGAATATGGAAACTAGAGCCAACTCGTATCGAAGAGTCTTTGGCAAAGGGTGAGGTTGCTATTGTTGCTGGCTTTCAGGGCTTCAGCTTCGAAAATGGTGACACCACAACTTTAGGTAGAGGCGGGTCGGACACCACTGCGGTGGCACTGGCTTTCGCGCTCAAGGCAGATGTTTGTGAGATCTATTCGGATGTGGATGGCATCTATACCGCCGACCCAAGAATTGTCCCCCGGGCTCACAAGCTTGCGCAGATTGATATCGAATCGATGCTGGAGCTTTCATCCTCCGGAGCTAAAATCCTTTACATCCGCGCTGTTGAATTTGCGCGTCGCCACAAGGTCCCCCTTCGTGTTCGGTCCTCGTTTAGTACTGACCCCGGAACCCTCGTTTACACAGCTAGTGCAGGAGATGACATGGAAGAGCCAATCGTTTCAGGTGTTGCAACTGATGACACTCAATCAAAGGTGACAGTTATTGGTCTGCCAGACCGACCGGGTAAGGCAGCAGAGGTGTTTCAAATTGTGTCCGAAGCCGGTGCGAACATCGACATGATCGTGCAGAACGTCTCGACCGATGAAGACAAGCTGAGCGACATTTCAATGACGCTTCCTCACTCAGACCGACACAAGGTGGTTCAGGCCCTCAAGGACCGTCAGGAAGAGGTCGGCTTCGAGAACATTACCTACGATGACGAAATCGGCAAACTTTCCGTCGTTGGGGCCGGAATGAAGACCTCATCCGGCGTTTCGGCAAAGCTTTTTGGAGCCTTAGCAAAAGCCGGGATCAACATCGAAATGATCTCCACATCCGAAATCAGAATCTCGGTTGTTACTCGCGCAGATCAGTTAAAAGAAGCCACCAGAATCGTGCACTCTGCCTTTGAGCTGGACGCCGCCGATACTGCAATCATTTACGCCGGAACCGGGAAGTAAGAATGTCTAAGCCAAATCTCGCCCTTGTTGGCGCAACCGGTGCGGTTGGCACCGTGATGGTCGAAATCATCAACTCACGAGAGAACATTTGGGGTGAAATAAGGCTTATTGCATCAGCGAGAAGTGCGGGCAAGCAGATTATTGTCCACGGCCAGCCGCTGACGGTTGTAGAGCTTACCGAAGATGCATTTGATGGCATAGACATCGCTTTGTTTGATGTTCCAGATGAGGTATCGGAAGTTTGGGCACCAATCGCTGCTGCCAAGGGTGTTGTTGCGGTTGATAACTCAGCGGCTTTCCGCATGAACCCTGAGGTTCCTTTGGTGGTTCCTGAAGTGAACCCTCACATGGCTAAATCACGCCCTATCGGGATCATTGCAAACCCAAACTGCACTACCTTGACCATGATGGCCGCTCTTGGCGCCCTGCATCACAAGTGGGAGCTTAGAGAGTTAGTCGTTGCTAGTTACCAGGCTGTGTCTGGAGCGGGTACTCCGGGCATTGACCGTCTGGCGAACGAGATCAAGGCTGCAGCCACGAACCGCGAAGCGGGACTCAGTTCCGACAGTGTTTCAAAGACCTTGGAGGCTCAGTCAGTGCACCAGGCCGATTCGCCCTGGCCACATCCGATTGCTTTGAACGTCATTCCTGCGGCCGGCGGCTTCAAAGAAGGTGGGCACACCTCCGAAGAGCTCAAGGTCAGAAATGAGTCACGCAAAATTCTTGGAATTCCTGGCCTCAAGGTTGCTGCAACCTGTGTTCGAGTCCCAGTCCAGGTTGGTCACTCCTTGGCCGTCCATGCGACTTTCGGATCTTCGGTTTCCGCCGACGAGGTTAGAGAGCTGCTTTCCAAGCAGCCAAGCATCGTTGTCATGGATGATCCAGAAAATAACCTTTACCCCACACCTCAGCATGTTGCCGGACAGGACCCGACCTTTGTTGGGCGCATCCGCCAGTCCGAAGATTTTCCAAACACAATCGATCTTTTTGTGGTGGGGGACAACCTTAGAAAAGGCGCTGCCTTAAACACTTACGAAATAGCGGAGCTAGTAGCGCAAGAGCTCGCTTAGTAAAAGCTAACTAAGGGTTATGAGCGTTGCACTCGGTGGGCAGAAGATTCTAAGAGGCGCATAGATAGAGCAGCCAATGCCGGCTGAAACATGCAGCATTGCCTGGTGGTTGTCATCTGACCAAGCCGATAATCCGCTTGCGTACTTCCTCGGCAAATCGCAATTAGTAATCAATGCCTTTTGTCCCGGCAAACACAACTGACCACCGTGAGTGTGGCCGGCAAACATAATTCCGACTCGCTGCTCCAAGAAGGCGTCTATAACCTCCAAATAGGGTGCGTGAGCCACTCCAATTGTGATGTCTACTTCTTTTAGCGATGCGGTTTGCTTTGGCAGTCCAGCAAAATCTTCAAGTCCTTCGTGGGCATCATTGAGCCCAAGGAAACCAATTTGGGTGCTATTGATTTCCAATTGACCTGCCTTGTTGTTGAGGTTTAGCCATCCGGAGCCAATGAGCTCATCTTCAAATCTTTTAGTATCGAGTCGAACTCCCGGTGTCGAGTTTGATGAGGGTCCGATGAAGTAACGAAGCGGATTTCTTGGCATCGGTGCTCGGTAGTCATTGCTTCCGTTGACAAAAACGCCCGGAAACTGCCTGAGTGGTTCCAGTGCCAATAGGGCCGGGTTGATGGCGTCCTTATGTCCCAGGTTGTCGCCGGTGTTGATTACTAAATCCGGTTCCAGTTCAGAAAGTCTGACTAGGAAGTCAGCCTTGGCGGCTTGTCCTGGAGCGAAGTGCAGGTCGGAAATGTGCAGAATACGTAAGCCCTTGCCAGCCGAGCTTGCAATCTCTATTTCATGAAGCTTAAAGGGACCTGAGTTTCCAGCTATCCACATGTGTTGGGCTGCACAATCACTGCGGATGCGACGATCACTGATTCGCCGGCGGCAGGAATGGTTGAATGAGCCGAACCTTCTGGAAGATTCGGATCACAAAGATTTAGCATCCAGTATTGACTTGGCTGAGGTGGGGTTGGGAAAAAGCCCATCACCTCAAGCGCGGTGTAAGCGTCCTCAAGGGCTAGGCCCGAAACGTCTGGCACTATGAGCTGACCACCAGCTGAAATAAAGACTTCGATTATAGATCCCCTAGGTATTGACTCTCCTGCGGCAGGGAGTGTGTAGGCAACGGTGCCCACCTGTTGAGCGGAGGGCACTGGGGTGTCGACGAATTTTATGTTCAGACCGCTGGTGATCAACTGAACCTTCGCGCTATCCATACCGAACCCGGTTATCTCCGGAACATTGAGCATCGTGGCATTTACATATCTAGGGTTTGCAGCTGGGAATGGAACTTCCTCGTAGTGCTTATTTACCTCGAGCATTACCTCTTTCCAGACGGCATGACGAATGGTTGAAACTGCTCTATTGTTTACAGACTTGCCAGTCTGGGGTGTCAGTCCAACTACGTTTCCAACCCAAGTCGCGGTCGCTACCTCCGAAGAGAAACCTGCCATCCAGGTGTGGATGCGGTTGTCTGTGGTACCGGTCTTGCCGGCCAAAGGTGTTCCATCATTGGTATTGGCAGCGGAACCGGTTCCTCCGGAGACAACGCCCTTCATGGCGTAAATCATCGCCGCTGAAACTTCTGGGGAAACCGACTGGTTGCACAAGCTCTTTGGAACGGCTAGCTCCTCGTTGGTCAACCTAACGAGCACTCTGTCAATGGCAATCGGCGAGCAGTAGACACCGGCATTTGCGATGCCAGCGTAGGCGGCAGCCATTGTCAGCGGTGCAATTTCGTTCGTTCCTAGAATTGCGGACGGGACATACAAGAGCTCATCGCCATCGGCCCTGTGGACACCAAAATCCTTGGCTGTGTCTCTTATGGCGCAAAGGTCCAGTTTGGATGCCATTGCCGCAAATGCGGTGTTTTGAGACGTCACAACCGCCTCTCGAACGCTTAGGTCATCGATGGTTTTGTCTCCGGAGTTATTTACCTCCCAGAGTCCAACAACACCACCACAACTAGCCCGGAAATCTTTTGAGACATCCCAAATCTTCACCTTGTCAGCTTTCCCGTCAAGGTCGACATCTTCACCAGTAAAAATTCGGCCATCAACGTGGTCACCGAGGGTGTAGCCACTCTTTAGCCACTCCGCCAAAGTAAAGACCTTGTAGGTCGAGCCGGGTTGGAAGCCCGAAGATCCGCCGTACGGCTTATCGCTATTGAAGTTCACGCTGGTGCCGCCCAGAACTGGGTTATCGCTCTGATCGAAGTAGCGGTTTTGCGCCATCGCCACGATTCGGCCAGTTCCAACCTCAACCGAAACCGATGCAGTGCCAAAGCCCCACTCGTTTTCAGGTGGAAGGTTTGTCATAACCGAATCCCAGGCTGCCTGCTGAATGTCTAAATCGATTGTGGTGAAGATTTCTAGCCCGCCGCGGCGAAGAAGCATTTCCCGGTCCTCCGGGGTAACTCCAAATTCCGGAGAATTTCTTATGGTCCATACGGTGTAGTCGCAGAAGAATGCCGAAACTTGATTCTCTCCACAGCCCTGCTTATTTATGGTGATTTTGGTCTGGATTGGTGATTCTTTGTAGGCGTCAGCCTGCTCTTGAGTTATGTAACCTTCGCTAGCCATGTTCTGGATGACGTAGTTTCTTCGGTTAAGGCCACGCTCGTGATTTTCGGCCTCGTCGGGCTTGTAGTCATTCGGAGACTTCAGCATGCCGGCCAAGTAGGCGGCTTGCGGAACGGTCAGGCGGCTTGCCGAGGTTCCAAAATAGTACTGGGAAGCCGTTTCAACACCGTTTATTTGATTGCCCAAGAACACCAAATTTAGGTAGCCGGCCAGGATTTCCTTTTTTGAGACCTCTTGCTCCAGAGCGATGGCGAGCCTAATTTCCCTAAGTTTTCTGGCAACGCTGACTTCGGTCGCGGCCTGAATGGCTCCAGCGTCATTCGAAATGCTCGCTGCTTCCACCATCGACTGACGGACATACTGCATTGTGATAGTGGAAGCACCGGGTCCATCGCCGAAAGTGGCAAGGTTTGTCAGCGTCGCACGGATCAGAGAAATGATGTCCACCCCGCCGTGCTCATAAAATCTAGGGTCCTCAGTCGCGATAACAGCGTTCACAAGGTTGTCGGACATGTTCTCGAATGGAACCTCGACGCGGTTTTCGTGGAAGAAGGTCGCAATTTGCTCCGGCTTTCCGTCTCGAAGCGCGTAGATCGATGATGACTGCGATGAGTTCACGGGCTTGATATAAGAAGGTATTCCTTCAAACATTCCTATCGAAGTGGTCGTAACCACTCCGGCCACCGCGACCGCCGGTGCTAGGAGCGCAACAGACAATAGGCCGGCGACAACGCTGAGTACGCCAAATTTTAGAAGGCTTACGAACGTAGAGGATTTAGAGCTGCCGGACATAGACTCTAGGATACTCGACATAGGCTGAAATGGAGCTGTGAAATGACCAAGTGGGAGTACATAACAACGCCGCTATTGATACACAAGGAAACTCAAATTCTGAACACCTGGGGTAACCAGGGCTGGGAACTGGTTCAGGTGACTACGGGTCCGCAGGGCGGCCTCATAGCATTCTTCAAAAAAGCTGTTGCTGAGTGAGCAAGGTCGAACAAAGGCTCACCGAACTGGGCTTTACTCTTCCCGAGGTGGCAGCCCCTGCCGGCTCGTATTTGCCAGCCATGATCTCAGGAAACCTAGTCTTCACGGCCGGCCAAATACCGCTCATTGAGGGCAAGCTCATGGCTACTGGAAAGCTTGGTGCGGAAATAACCGCTGAGCACGGAGCCGAAATTGCTCAGCGCTGCGCGCTAAATGCCCTTGCTGCTGTGAAGTCGGTTCTTGGGGATTTAGATCGAGTGAAGCAGGTAGTCAAGGTCGTTGGTTTTGTGTCATCAGTCCCAGAGTTCTCCAGTCAGCCGGCGGTCATCAATGGCGCCAGCGAGTTCTTGCAACAGGTTTTTGGAGACGCAGGCAAGCATGCTAGAAGTGCAGTTGGAGTTTCAGTGTTACCGCTTGATGCCCCAGTTGAAATCGAACTGATCGTGGAGTTTTCCTAGAGGGCTTTGCGCATCCAAACCGAGTCCTCGGTTTCGAAACCAAGATTTTCGTAAAGCTTTCTAGAATTGGGGTTTTGGGCTTCGGTTTCGAGAAACACGATCTTTGTTTCGTACTTTCCTAGTTCAGCTATGACCGCGGTGATGATTTTTGCGCCGATTCCCTGGTTACGGTGGGCCTCCAAGACAAGAACCTCATCTATTAGTGCTTCTCTGCCGCCAGATTCGATTCCCCAGCCCCAGCCGATGACCGCGTAACCAATCAACAAGTTGTCTAATTCGGCTACAAATAGCAGCCCCAGATCCTGATTATTTAGCATCGGTTGAAGTCCGGTCAGCAAGTGCTCACGACCGAAGTTAGTACCGGCCTCTTCAGAAAAGCCCGTCAAAAGCGACAGCAGTGCTTCTAAATCATCAGGAACTGCTTGCCTGATCATTTAGTCGTTGGCACCAGAGTCGAGCTTTCGGCCAATGATGTCCATGACTGAAGTGTCCGTAAGGGTACTTATGTCGCCAATTGGTCGATCTTCGGCAACGTCCCTGAGAAGCCTGCGCATAATCTTTCCGGAACGAGTTTTGGGCAGTTCGCTAACCACGAAGATTGACCTTGGCCGAGCAATCGGGCCTATCTGACTTGCAACGTGATCGCGCAGAATCTTTGAGGTGTCGGCTTCGCTACCGAGTTTGTCTAGTTCTTCTCGCATCAGAATCACAAACGCCACAATTGCCTGACCGGTGGTTTCATCGGACGCTCCCACCACTGCAGCTTCTGCCACATACGGGTGAGCCACCAGCGATGATTCAATCTCTGTCGTGCTGAGTCGGTGACCAGAGATGTTCATCACGTCGTCCACTCGGCCGAGCAGCCACAGGTCGCCATCAGCATCTAGTTTTGCGCCGTCACCCGCAAAATAAACTCCTGGAAACCTGGACCAATAAGTTTCTTTAAACCGTTCCGGGTCTCCCCAGATGCCTCGCAGCATTGAGGGCCAAGGCTCAGTGATTGCTAGGTAACCTGCGTGACCGGGACCAAGTTTTTCGCCGTCCTCACTGATCACCGCAATCTCGATTCCTGGAAGTGGCACTTGCGCACTACCGGGCTTGGTTTTGGTAATCCCAGGTAGCGGAGAAACCATGATCGCTCCAGTTTCGGTTTGCCACCAAGTGTCGACAATCGGCGCCTTTTCAGAGCCAATCGCCTTTCGATACCAAAGCCAAGCCGCTGGGTTTATTGGCTCACCCACTGAACCAAGGACCCTTATCGAACTCAGGTCGTAGTGGCTCACGACCGAGTCGCCTAGTTTCATAAAGCTTCTAATTGCGGTGGGTGCGGTGTAGAAAATGCTGACGTGGTACTTCTGGACAATATCCCACCAGCGACCCCAGTCCGGAGTATCTGGTGTGCCCTCGTAAATAACCTGCGTGGCACCATTGGCAAGAGGCCCGTAGACAACATAGGTGTGACCGGTTATCCAGCCGACATCGGCCGTGCACCAATAAACATCCTGGCCTTCGTGCAGATCAAAAACGTTTTTGTGAGTGAAGCTGGATTGAGTTAGATATCCACCGGTTGTGTGCAGAATCCCCTTGGGCGTTCCAGTTGTTCCGGAAGTGTACAGAATAAAGAGCGGGTGCTCGGCATTGAATCCCTTGGCAACGTGCTCATAGTCAACGCTTTGCATTTGCTCTTCCCACCAAACATCGCGGGCTGAATCCCAGTCGACGTCTTGGCCAGTTCGCTTGACCACGAGCACCTGTTCGACGCTCGGGCAGTTTCCATCTTTGAGGGCTTGGTCCACCGCCGGCTTCAGCGCGCTGGCTTTACCTTTTCGATAACCACCGTCGGCTGTGATGACGACCTTGGCCCCAGCATCTTGAATTCTGGACGCCAACGACTCGGCGCTAAAGCCACCGAAGACCACCGAGTGCACAGCGCCGATTCTGACGACTGCCTGCATGGCGATGATCGCTTCCGGAATCATGGGCATATAGATAGCCACTCGATCACCTGGCTCAACGCCCATTCTTATTAGGACGTTCGCTGCTTTTTTTACAGCCTTGAGCAAATCTAAGTAGGTATAAACCTGAGTGTCGCCCGGTTCTCCCTCAAAAAACAGCGCCACTCGCTTGCCCCAGCCGGCTTCAACGTGACGGTCAAGGCAGTTGTAGCTGACATTTAGCTCGCCGTCGGCAAACCATTTTGCAAACGGTGCGTTAGTAAAATCCAGGGTCTCAGTGAAAGGCTTGTGCCAGTGAAGCTCTCTGGCTTTATCAGCCCAGAACTCCAAGCGGTCTACCTTGGCCTGGTCGTAAATCCCAGGCTTAGCTATTGCAGCCTCAGCGAATTCTTTAGACGGCGCAAATGAGTCAGTATCGGTCAGCAGGGTCTCTATTTCGTGCTGTTCAGACAACTTTGCCCTCCAGGTGGTTTCTAGTTTTATACCTAATCTTATTATCGGTTTTCATTGATGTTTCGGCTATCACGCTAGCGCTTTTCGTCGTCGGTCATGTCGATACCTAACAACGCCAAATGTACCGACAGACAAAAAATGTCCATATTTTGCTCTTCGCACCAAAATGGGGGACAAATCTTCGTAATCTTCGATAGGGTTACAGAACTGATTAGTCAGTCGCGGTGCCACATCCCCCATGTCGGCATCGCCGGCAGCAGGTTTCCCCAAACCTGCTGCCACCCTAATTTTCCCCAGATTCATTTTTTAGAGACGAAGTTTCCAGTCCGCGAGCGAACATAAGTTTGTGGAGATCAATCAACTAAGCATCTGGCAAGTAATCGACACCCTTGGGGTTACCGACCTAATCATCGATGGTGCCAGTTATGCTCGGGCGGATTATGGGTCCGGTCTTCAGGATATTAAATCGCCATTTATTACAGATCAGGATCTTTCTGAAGTCATTATCCAGCTCGCGCTGGATGCCGGATCAAGAATTGATATCGCAAAGCCGGTCGCCGATTTTGTTTATCGCGGAGCACGGTTTCACGCCGTCTTGCCATTCGGGTTATCTGATAAGCCGCTACTGAGTATTCGGGTTCACCCCCGTAAGCCTCAAACTCTAGAGTCGCTGCAGTCAGCTGGAATGTTCTCCAATCGCCGGCTCGATTGGCTTAGGCAGCAAATCTTTCGTAAAAAGAACATAGTTTTTAGTGGTCCGACTGGTGTAGGGAAGACCACCTTGCTGCGGTCGCTCTTGAGTGAAGTCACTGAGCGCGTGATCTGTATTGAGCAAACACCTGAACTGTTTCTTGCTCCACCCGCAATTGCACTTACAGAACGGGAAGCAAACCAAGAAGGTGTCGGTCAAATCGAACTGGATGAACTAATAGTTCATGCCCTTCGCATGCGACCAGATCGAATAGTGGTCGGCGAAGTGCGCTCAAAAGAGTTCAGAGTACTGTTGCAAGCTATCAACAATGGTCACGAGGGCACCCTTACGACTCTGCACGCAAATAATTTGGAAAGTGTCGCGGAGCGACTACTAGTCCTTGGGCTGCTCGGGAACCTAACTTCCGAGCTCACCTCGAGGCTCGTTTCCCAATCGATCGATTACGTTGTTCAGCTAGGAAAAAAAGGTAACCAAAGAGTCATTGCGGGGATTGGTCAACCGATCATGACCCCTACTGGGCTAGTGGTTCAGAAGGTGGCAATCTAATGCGGCCTGCAATGTTGGCGGGGTTGTTGTCAGCGGGGGTTCCGTTTCCAAAGGCCATTGAGCTGGCAGACCCCAAGGATTTGCCGAAAAAATTTCGAGATTTTATAGTTCTCGCCTTCGAACTGGGTGCTCCATTGGTTCCAACCCTGAGTCAACTTGAGGTGCAGATGCGCCACGAGGAGCGCACGAGTCAAGAAATCGATCAGGCACAGGCAGTCCCTCAGGCCACTAGAACACTGTTGATTTGGCTGCCATTGGTCAGCTTCGTTTTGGCACAAATAATGGGCCTTGGAACCTTCAGTGGAATATTGCACCCGGTGGGAGCCTTGGCCGCATTGCTCGCAGGAGCACTGCTGTTCGCTGGCTATAAAATTTCCGGCCGAATGCTCAACAGTTTTCTTGTCCCAAAACCAGACCCAACCCTGTCGTTGATGGTTTTGCGTATTTGCCTTTCCGCCGGGGAGCCGTTGGAAAAAATTCGTAGAAGGCTTGAAGGTTACCCAGACGGCGGAGCAAGTCAGTTGGTTGAAATTTCAAAGCGCACTGGAGCAAGGCTCTCCTTTCTTATTGACTCTGAACTCGAGCAACTGAATCAAAAGCTTCTGTCCGCCCGCATTGAGGAGGCCAGAAAGCTCTCCGTTCGATTGCTTATTCCATTGTCTTTGACAACCCTTCCCGCATTCTTGCTTCTCACCCTGCCGCCGATAATCATCGGCTTCACCCAATAAGAAAGGAAAAAAATGCAACTACTAAAATCCGAAGACGGTGCCATTACCGCCGAATATGCAATTGCAACACTTGCCGGAGTCGCCTTTGCGGGTCTCATGCTGCTGGTGCTGAAATCCGAAGAGGTCAGGTCGCTGCTATTCAAGTTGATTGCAGGAGCAATTGGCCTTGGCTAGCAAAAACTTTTCTAGTGATGATGGGGCGGTAACAGCAGAGTTCATGCTGCTGTTACCGGCTCTCATAATGCTATTTGCCACGGTGCTCGGCTCAGTGGTTTTTGCAACCGATCGAATAGCACTTGAGGCAAGGGGTTTTGAGGTAGCCAGGACGCTCGCCCTTGGGCTTGATCTTCGAGCCGAAGAGGGAATCGAAATTGAGAAATCCGTAGAAGGGGCTCTAACTTGCGCAAGAATAACAAAGCAGTCACTCATGCCTATGAGCACCAAGCTCTGCGTGATGCAGGTTGGTCAGTAGATGCGGGATCCACCGCGATGGTCTCACTAGCGTTCATGGGAGCGCTCATGCTGTTGTTGTCCGCGGTCTCGATAACGACGTCATTGGCACTCGAGCGCACGAGGTTACAGGTGGTCGCGGATCTTGTTTCGCTCGCCGCCGCCGACACACTTCGGGGCCTGATTACTGGAATTCCTTGCGAAAATGCGGAACTGATTGCGGTTTCAAATAGTAGTTTCCTAGATTCATGTCGTATTGTCGGAAGCGACGCGAGCGTCGAGCTAACCAAGCAGGTCGGATTTGCAGATATTTTTGCATTTTCGGAAGCGGGTTCGCCAAATGACTAAATAGGAGTATTTTCTTGACTAAGAAACTGGTGATTGTTGAGTCGCCCGCAAAGGCGAAGACGATTTCCAAGTACCTCGGAAATGATTACGAAGTATTGGCATCGGTTGGCCACATCCGAGACTTGGCTCAGGCAAAGGAAATTCCAGCAGACAAGAAAAAGGGCTCGCTCGGCAAGTTCTCAATTGATGTAGAAAACGACTTCGAACCTTTCTATGTCGTTTCACCCGGTAAAGCCAAGACCGTAAGTGATCTAAAAAAAGCGCTAAAAAACGCCGATGAGCTTTACCTTGCTACCGATGAGGACCGCGAAGGCGAAGCAATCGCGTGGCATCTTTTGGAGGTCCTGAAACCCAAGGTCCCGGTTCACCGAATGGTCTTCAACGAAATTACAAAAGACGCCATCACTGCGGCCGCAAACAACACCAGGGAGCTGAACACCAACTTGGTGCAGGCCCAGGAAACTAGGCGCGTAGTTGATCGCTTGGTCGGCTATGAGATTTCTCCGGTGCTTTGGCGCAAGATAAATCGCGGGCTATCCGCTGGAAGAGTTCAGTCACCTGCAATGCGAATGATTGTGCAGCGCGAGCGCGAGCGGATGGCTTTTGTCTCCGCTAGCTATTCCTCAATTACTGCAAATCTTGAGGCCGACTCAATTGGCTTCGAGGCGAAACTCACAATCTTGGATGGACAAAAACTTGCCGGAACCAAGAGTTTTGACTCCAAGGGCGTTCTAGTTCAAGAGGTTTTGGTGCTATCGCCCGAGGAAGCTGCCGGCTATGCGGCAAAACTCAAAGGTAAGACTCTTAAGGTTTCAGCGGTTGAAGCGAAGCCGTCGACCAGAAAGCCGTACGCGCCTTTCACCACTTCGACTCTGCAGCAGGAAGCCTCTAAAAAACTTGGCATGAGTGCCAAGCAGGCAATGGACACGGCCCAGATGCTTTATCAAGATGGTCACATTACCTACATGCGAACGGATTCGCCTTCGCTGTCTGGGCAGGCAAGTTCTGCAGCAATTGCTGCCGCCAAAGAGCTCTTTGGGCCGGACTCGGTTGCTTCGGCGCCGCGTATGTATGGGGCTAAGTCAAAAAATGCCCAAGAGGCCCACGAGGCTATTCGTCCTTCTGGAGAGAAATTCGTTCACCCAGACGACCTCAAGAATGTTTTACAGGGAAAATCACATCTTCTATACGAGTTGATTTGGAGAAGGACTGTCGCTTCTCAAATGGCGGACGCAAAGCTCTCAACAACGACCGCAAAGTTGCAAACCGAAGTTGATGCGAAGGTCGCTGAATTCTCGGCATCCGGAACCGTGGTTTTGTTTAAGGGCTTTATGGCCGTTTATCAAGAAGCTCAAGAAGAAGGCAAAGAACCAGAGAGTGCGAAGCTTCCGGGTCTTGAGGTCGGCGCAACGATCCAAATTGACGAAATCGCATCGAAGGACCACTCGACTTCGCCACCAGCCAGATACACCGAAGCTTCATTGGTAAAGGCTTTGGAAGAGCAGGGTATAGGAAGACCTTCAACTTACGCTGCCATTATTTCCACAATCATTACCAAGGGCTACGTTGTTAAGCGCGGCAGCGCACTGGTTCCTGAGTGGATCGCGTTTACTGTGACCAGATTCTTGGAAGACAACTTTGGCGACTTGGTTGATTATGCTTTCACGGCGAAGATGGAGTCGGATCTCGACCGAATAGCCCTTGGCGAACTAGATCGCTCTGGTTGGCTTAAGAATTTCTACTTCGGGGAAACCGGGTTGCAGTCAACCGTTGAGGGTCTTGGCGAAAGCGACCCTCGATCGATCAACACATTCGAGATTTCCGAGGACATCAATCTTCGAACCGGTAAATTCGGTCCGTACCTTGAAGTCATGGAGAACGAAGAGCGCAGAATCGTGAACATCCCTGCGGACCTGAGCCCCGACGAACTGACTCAAGCTAAGGCCGTTGAACTTGTAAATGCTCCGCCGGCAAGCGACCGAGTCCTGGGCCAAGAGCCGGAATCGGGTTTGGACATCATCGTTAAAGATGGTCGCTTTGGTCCTTACCTAACGTTGGTTGATGAGGGCAATCCAAAGCCAAAGACCGCCTCCTTGTTCAAGACCATGGCCGTGGACACTGTCACCTATGAAGATGCCCTGAGGCTCATGTCCCTGCCAAGAGTTATCGGCATCGATCCGGAAAATGAAACTGAAATAACTGCTCAGAATGGGAAGTTCGGTCCTTACTTAAAGCGTGGAACGGATTCTCGCTCCCTTGATACTGAGGAGCAGATTTTCTCACTTGATTTAGATTCGGCGTTGGAAATCTACAAGCAGCCAAAGTATGGCGGGCGCCGCACGGCAGCCACTCCGCTAAGGGAGTTTGGCGAAGACCCAGCCTCCAAGCTGAACGTTGTGGCCAAGACCGGACAGTTTGGAACCTATGTGTCTGATGGAATCGTGAACGCGACGGTGCCAACGGATGAGCCCTTGGACGAGCTAGCAAATGACCGCGCCTTCGAGCTTTTAGCCATTAGGCGTGAAAAGCTAGGGGTAGAACCAGGCGAAACACCAAAGACTCAGAAAAAGACGACCAGAAAAAAGCGGTAGCCGTGTTTATTACTTTTGAGGGAATCGACGGAGTTGGCAAGTCCACTCAGTTGGACCTGCTCGAGACCTGGCTAAAAGCCAGGGGACATGAAGTTCTGCGCACGATGGAGCCCGGCGGGACCGAACTGGGTCAAGAAATAAGGCACTTACTGCTTCACCGTAAGGGAGATGTCGCCCCAAGGGCAGAGGCACTTTTATATGCCGCGGACAGAGCGCATCACGTCGCCACCAAGATTAGGCCGGCTCTCGAGCTCGGCACAATAGTGCTCGGGGACCGATATTACGATTCATCAATTGCCTATCAGGGTGCCGCTCGAGAGCTTTCCGTGAAGGAAGTTCAGGACATTTCGCTCTGGGCCGTTGCAGGCCTCGAGCCTGACTTGACTTTTTTACTGGACATGCCAGCCGAACAGGCGCTTATAAGACGCGATGACACTGGAACTGCTCCAGATCGACTCGAAAGTGAGCAGGTTGAGTTTTTTACGAGGGCGAGAGATCAGTTCCTGAAGCTCGCGACCCAGCCTCGTTTTGAAGTTATTGACGCGTCCATGGCCATTCCCGACATACATTCAGCGGTGATTGCTCGTATTGAAAAAGCGGGGCTTGGCAAATGACCGCCGGGGTCTTTGATCGGCTTCTAGGTCAACCAGAAGCAATTGAGCAACTTCAACGTGCGGTTGCCGGCAAACTAGAAGGCGTCCACCACGCGTGGCTATTTACTGGCCCCGCAGGTTCCGGCCGGTCCTTGTTGGCCAAGGCTTTTGCCGCTGCGCTTCAGTGCGAAAATAATGGCTGTGGTCGCTGCCAGCAGTGTTCGTTGACAATTGCCGGAGCTCACCCGGATGTATTGACCCTTGCCACCGAGCGGGTGTTGATCAGCATCGATGAGGTTCGTGAGCTGGTACAAAAATCCGGGATGAATAGCACCATTGGTGATTATCGAATCGTGATTATCGAAGACAGCGATCGTATGACCGAGCGCACCTCAAATGTTTTACTAAAAGCCCTTGAAGAACCTCAAGACAAAACAATTTGGATTCTCTGCGCACCAAGTGTTGCCGACCTTTTGCCAACAATCCGTTCTAGAACTATGAACGTGCTTCTTCGCCTCCCGAGTGTCGAGGAGGTTGCCGAGCTGCTGGTTCAGCGGGACAAGGTTGATAGGGAGCTTGCCATTAGATCAGCACGCCAGGCCCAGAATCACGTTGGCATGGCAAGAAGGCTGGCAATGTCCCAGGACGCAAGATCCAGAAGGGCTGAAACCCTTAGGGAAATTGCGGGAATCACAAACCTTAGCCGGGCCATGCTTGCTGCTGAAAAGCTACTGGGTGTGGCCAAGCGCGATGCTGAGGCGCTAGCTCAAGAGCGCGATAAATCGGAAAGGGAGCACTTGATGCTTGCCTATGGACTCGGGATTGACGAGAAAATTCCTCCCAATCTGAGGCCGCAGTTCAAAGGCTTAGAGGAAAATCAGAAGAGAAGAAACACCCGGGCTCTTAGAGACGGGATTGACAGAATTTTCACCGATGCCGAGTCGTTTTTTAGGGACGTGCTTGCCCTTCAACTCGGAGCGAATGTCGAAATGACTAATCCTGAGCTTGCCGAAGACCTTCAGCTAAGGCAACTGGGTACAAACGCGGCCGCAAGCATCGCTGTTTTAGACGCAATCACCGAATCCAGAAAGCGTTTGGCTTCAAATGTTAGAGACCTGCTGGTGCTCGAATCGCTTTGCACGCTGATGATCCTGAGACGCGACCTTGCGGCTTAGGGCAACTGTCATCGCTGGCGTTTTGTTGCTTGCCGGCTGCACCCCTACTCCAGCCCCGAATCCTGTTGCTGAAATTTCAAGCGGTGCTGTTTCCTTGTATGAGCAGGTAATCATCTGGGAGGACTGTGAAGAGAGTTTCGAGTGCGCGGTTGCTGCTGCGCCGCTTGATTGGCAAGAGCCCAATGAATCGTTCATCACGGTATCCCTTATTCGAAAAGCCGGAACCTCGTCGCTAGAACCACTGCTTGTAAACCCTGGTGGACCGGGATCCAGCTCGATCGAATGGTTGCTGGCTTCTTACGAGAGCCTCGGAAGCGATTACCTGCGATCAAATTTTCAAATCATAGCCTTTGATCCAAGGGGGGTTGGAAAGACTTCACCCGTTGAGTGCAGCAACCTAGGCCTAAAAGACCAAGTTCTCTACGGAAGCTCTCCCTACCGATTTGGAACCGAAGAGGACATTCAGTATTCGGCCGACTTGTCCTATCGCTTCGCACAGAGTTGCCAGGGGGAAGTGAGCACCGGTTATTACAACACTCAGCAGACTGCCAAGGACATGGAGCTACTGAGAATTCTTCTTGGCAGCGAGAAGCTAAATTATCTTGGCTACAGCTACGGCACCGAGCTCGGAGCCACCTTCGCGGTCCTATTCCCGGATCAAGTGGGTCTGTTTGTGCTGGACGGTGCAGTTGACCCAACTGTTGACCCTGACCTGGCTCTACTGGGCCAGATAAAAGGCTTTGATAAGGCGCTCAGCGCCTATCTAGTCGACTGCTTCACCAGAGCCAGCTGCCCACTACCAAATGACATGGCTGAGGCTAGGGACACTATTGCAGGACTCTTGAGCTCGCTAGAAAATAGTTCGATGCCAACTGATTTTGATAGGGACCTATCGTTGACGGCAGCGATTGCGGGAATGATTGTGACTCTTTACTCGGAAGACAGCTGGAAGTTTCTATCGATTGGGCTTGAAGAGGCTCTTGCAGGAGATGGCACAACCCTGTTGCTACTTGCAGATTTTTATAACGACCGCGATGCCGAAGGCGGTTATCTAACCAACTTGGTTGAGGCAAATTATGCAATTGCGTGCGCCGATGAAATTACTTATCCTCTTTCGTCCACTGATCTGACCCAAGAAATAATGGCTGCGAGCAAGGTTTTCGGAAAGTACTTTGCCTATGGCGAGAATTCTTGCGATGGTTGGGCAGAGGGTATTGGGAACCAAGTGCTTGATTACAGGGTTGAGTTGCCAAATCCAGTCATGATCATTGGCACCACCGGTGACCCGGCCACTCCCTACGAGCAGGCCGTTACCTTGAGTTCGCTGATGAAGGGTTCTTACTTGCTTACATTCGAGGGTGAGGGCCACACTGCCTATGGCTCCAGTGACTGCGTCGGCAAGGTCGTCGATGACTACCTTGCAGGTGAAGAGATTTCAGAAGATTCGCTTTACTGCAGGTAGTGCGCCTAAAGTCCCCAGCCTTTTATCTGGCCTTCTATAGATAAAGAGCCGCCATTAATACTGCAAATATCACGATAAAGATTGCAGGGGTCACAAACTTCACAACCTCTAGCCATGGTCGAAAGCTAACTACCCTTGATCGAAGAGCCGACTGACCTGGTAGCGCACTTAGGTCATCAATGACAGCCTGGGCCTGGGATGCAGCCGAGTATTCCGCCAAAGCGCCGAGAATCCCTGAGGCTAGTAAAATAAGAGCAAACCCATGAACCAAGAACATTTCATAGCCGGAGATGGTCGGGGTTGCAAAGGCGGCAAAGGCCAGCAGGGCCGTTGGCGCGAGCTGAGCCAAAATAATGTGGAGTCGGTTTTTTTGAAACTCGCGGATTAGTTCGGCTTCTGTCATGGTTATGTCCTTTGATCGTATCTATAAGGTTAGGCAACACATTGAAAAATAATGCCCTGCAGGAGAGCCTGTCGCGCAGATTCCGTAAACTCTTGTCTGGTGCACCCGACGGAGTTCCTCCGTGGCTAGAAGTCGTCGCCAGGGGCAATGAGCCAGGTTTTTATTTGCCTACCGATGCACCCTGGGTTGTACACGGAAATTTTTCGACATTGGTTGGCGGCGTCAGGGCACTACTTATGCAAGCCCTTCACCCAGGTTCGCTCACCGGGGTGTCAGAACACTCTCGCTATGAGCAAGACCCACTGGGCAGACTGTCTGGAACGATTAGGTGGCTAACGGTTACAACCTTTGGTTCAATCGAGGCAATAAACGGTGAGGCCGGCAGAGTAAACCGTATGCACAAGACCGTCAGCGGCGAATATGAGACTTCCACTGGCGAAATAAAGGGTTACAGGGCGGGAGACAAGGATCTGTTACTTTGGGTTCACGTTGCTTTTATGGACTCATTCTTGAGGGCCCACCAGAATTACTCAAAGACCCCAATTCCGGGTGGAGCAGATTCTTACGTTGCACTGTGGTCAAAATCAGTTCAGCCTCTTGGGCTAAAAACTGCCCCGATGAGTGAAGCCGAGCTCCTGGAAACTCTCGAAGATTTCAAGTCGAAGCTCACCGTCACCGAGGACACTAAAGCAGTCATCAGCTGGATAAGGAAAGCACCGCTACCGCTTGTTGCAAAGCCGGTATACGCTCTGCTGTTTCAGTCGGCGCTCGCCTCAATGCCGAAGGAGTACCAGTTGATGATTGGTCTAAAACCTTGGCCACTTTGGTTCTTGAGGCCCGTGACTACATCGTTATTGAGCTTTATGCGTTTCGCTATCGGGCCGGAGTCTCCGATAGAAGACGCAGCCCTTGCCAGGCTTAGGCGAGCAGGCGCAATTAGCGACTAAACTTTGGGAGCGACACGCCACCCTAGCTCAGTTGGTAGAGCAGCTCACTCGTAACGAGCAGGTCAGGAGTTCGATTCTCCTGGGTGGCTCTGCGTAAAGTCCCAAAACCCAGTCGCCCATAGACTCGACTTATGAAGAGTCCTTTGGTAAAAATCACTGCTGCGGATTATCACACCGCTGGCGAGCCATTTCGAATCGTGAGTGTTGGGCTTCCTTCCATCACAGGAGCGATGGTTCTGGATAAGCGAGCAGGGGCTCCCTCGAACCAGGAACTTGAACAAATTAGAAAGCTTCTTGTCAATGAACCCCGGGGACATGCGGATATGTATGGCGGGTTTATCGTGGAGCCAAACGATGATGGCGCTGATTTTGGTGTGCTGTTCTGGCACGGCGATGGTTATTCAACTGCTTGTGGGCACGGCACCATTGCGCTCGGTGCTTGGGCCGTAGACACTGAGTTAGTCGCGGCAGAGCCGAATGGCGAAACGGCAGTCACAATCGATGTTCCGTCTGGCAGGGTGCAGGCTCTGGTGACCCAAGAAAACGGCATTACAACAAAGATTTCCTTTAAGAACGTGTTTTCCCATGCAATCGCCGAGGCAGTGCCAGTAGCTCTGGATGATGGCAGGACCGTCTTGGTGGACATTAGTTACGGGGGTGCCAACTACGCAAGTATTGATGCGAGCAAGCTTGGCCTATCGGTAGAACCCCAGCATTTAGATGAGCTAATTCGCATCGGCAGACAGATCAAATGGAAGTTGAACGAGGCCCCAGAATCTAATTCGCAGGTCGATGAGCGCCTAAACGGCATTTACGGAACCATTATTTTTGATGAGATCAATTCAACTGAGTCCGAGCTTCATCAAAGAAATGTAACCATTTACGCCGATGGCCGGGTTGATAGATCTCCTTGTGGTTCTGGAACCGCAGCGAGGATTGCTCAGCTGGCTCATTCCGGCAAGCTAACTAAGTCAATGACCCTAATTCACGACTCAATCATCGGAACCAGGTTCTTAGGTCGCATCGAAGAAACCCAAACCCACGGCCAAAAATCTGGGGTTATCCCGATGATTACTGGAAACGCCTTCCATGCTGCCAATTCAGAGTTTTTGCTATTTGAAAACGATGAATTGGACACAGGGTTCTCACTTCGATGAGCGCTATAGGCCCAGCTAAGTGGATAAGTGACCAAGAGCTATTCGTAAAGTTCGGCTATCGGAAGGCAATCGAAGCAATAAGCCATGCTTTGACCGGAGGGTTTGACCCTGCAACTGATAAACCCCGCTCATTTGTCGAATTTGCCTCTGGCCAGGGGCTTGTGATGCCGAGCGAGAATGCCGAGTTTGTAGGGCTGAAGTTCGTCACCGTGGCACCCAAGAACCCGGCTAAAAACATTCCCAGAATCCAAGGCATCTACACGCTATTTGATGCCAAAACTCTTACTCCTCTCGCCCAGTGCGATGGCGCCGCCCTTACGCTCCTCAGGACTTCCTGCGTCACAGCCGCCATGGTTCAAAAGCTAGATTTGCCAGAAAATCCAAAGCTGGTTGTTTTTGGGTCTGGGCCGCAGGCCTTTGCCCACATTCTTGCAATTTCGGCAGTGTCGACGCCGAGTGGAATTCGCATATTAGCTAGGAACACCTCCGGGGTTGAGAAGCTGATTGTCGAGCTCAGGTCCCATGGCATCGAAGCTGCTGCCGGTTCAACCAAGGACCTTGCGGAGGCGGACCTGGTCATTACTGCAACCACAGCAAGAGAACCCCTGTTTGCTGCAGAGCAAGTTCAGAAGACCGCAATCGTTGCGGCGATTGGCTCTCACGAACCAAACGCTAGAGAACTACCCGGAAACCTTATGGGTATTGGAACGGTTTTCATCGAAGATCTATCAGCTGCTCTTAGAGAAGCGGGTGATGTCATCATGGCAATCAACGAAGGCTTCGTTGCCGTGGAAGATCTCGTGGAGGTAAAAAAGCTGTTCACCTCTGATCAAAAGATAGACAGTCGATCCCTAAGGATTTACAAATCGTCCGGAATGCCGTGGCAGGATCTGGCAATCGTTGGCGCGGCTTATAAGGCCCTGATCTAAGCGTTTATTTCGTGCGCAACGCGCTTATAAGAGCAAAGCCCCCGGCAATTATGACCATGGCCGGTGGGATGAAGTTTAGAGGCGAGTACCAATCGGTGGCGCTGTTGGCAATTACGAACGCTACTCCAGCGACACCAAGCGCGAGCAATAGCCATGCAATTACCTTGGTGGACTGCGGGTCGATTTTCTGAAGGTCTTCCCTCGACTGCGCGGTTGTTTTACCGCAGCTCGGGCAATTGAAATCAGACTTGGAAATATCGCTCTGGCAATTTTTGCATTTCATAGCTCTAGGTTATTGCCTATCTAAAGTCTGGGTTCACTAAATCAATAACCTGAGGACCTGCCACCAGGAAGATTGCCAGCAGAAACAGCGCTAGGCCGATTCGTTTCCAAATCTTTTCTAGTTGCTTGGAATCCTTGGGTTCCTTCGGGCTCTTTTCATCAATCACTCCCACAGACTACTTCTAGCCTCTGGCATGGGCGGGCTTTGACTTGCTGGCAGATACAATTGCCCAAACGGGAAGCAGCAGTTCTGCTGGGGTTTCATTTAGCGTCGCCGCCCTTTTTTAGATTGGAAAACCTTGAAGAACAATCTCGTTGCACTGGAGCCAAAGCAGGTTCCAGAATATGCCCAGGCAATAACCGATGCCGGTGGTCAGGTGACTGCAATCACCCCTTCCACAAAAGCCCTTGTCTGGACCGACTACTCGTCCCCGGAGGCCTTGCAGGCGATGCTTACCTCTAACCCGCAGCTTGAGTGGGTGCAGCTGCCATTTGCTGGGGTTGATGCTTTTGGGGAGATTTTGAAAAGTCCAATTATTTTTACAAGCGCAAAGCGGTCCTACTCTGAACCGGTCGCTGAGCATGCCCTCGCTCTTTGCTTGGCTTTGGCAAGAATCATTCCGGAGCGAGTAAGGACCAAGAGCTGGGGCAGGCAATTTGCCGATTCTTTTTATGATGAGGATGTTTTGATTGTTGGTGGCGGCGGTATTGCCGAGGAGCTTGCGTCACTGCTTACCCCTTTTCGATCCAATGTAACCGTTTTAAGGAACAGGCCCAACGAGCCTTTTCTTGAGGGCTTCACAGGACGAGTTGTTTCGTTTGATCACTTCGATCAGGAGTTAGCGAAAGCAAAGTTTGTGATTCTGGCCTGCGCTTTGACCGAGACCACGAGGTTCTTGTTTGATGCTCGAGTCCTCGGGCTGATGCGTACGGATTCGTATCTAGTGAACATTGCAAGGGGAGAGGTTGTGAACCAAGAGGACTTGGTTCACGCTTTGAAATCAGGCAGCATTGCGGCAGCAGCAACTGATGTTACTTACCCAGAGCCACTGCCTGAAGAGCATCCAATGTGGGAATTGGATAATTTACTCATCACCCCCCACACAGCAGATACCAAGGAGATTGTGACGAAGTTGTTTTCAGATCGACTCAGGGTCAACGTGGGAGCATGGCTCACCGACAAGCCGCTTGTCGGCGTTGTCGATGCAGACCTGGGCTATTAGCTCAGTATCTTGCTCTAACCCCAAAGCTTCGAGGTAAAGACTTCCACTTTTCCGCCCGGAAGGTAGCTTAAGCCGTTTGGAATATCTTGAGCTATCAAAAGCGGCCCATCGATATCTACGAAGTCAGAGTGCTGGCCGATGACATAGGCCGGAGCCATGGACAGTGAGGTGCCGGTCATATTGCCCACCATTACCGACTTACCATCTTTTTTGGCAACCTCAACAATTTGCAAGGCTTCGGTCAGGCCACCGCATTTATCCAGCTTTATGTTTATCACCTGGAAATTCTTTGAATTGGATTCATATTCGCTGAGGTTTAGGACGCTCTCGTCCCCGCCCAAAGGAATGGGAGAAACAAAGCCGTCAAGTTCAGAGTCGCTACCGCGAGCTAGCGGCTGCTCGATCATCTTTATGCCCAAGTCGCTGAGGGCTGGAATGAACTTTGTTAGCTGTTCAAAATGCCAGCCCTGATTTACGTCGACAACTAGATTCGCATCGGGTCTTGCCAGTCGTATCGCGGCCAACTTTTCTACCGGCTCATAATCATCGAGCTTGATTTTCAAGTTTAAAAAATCGCTTAGCTCTTTTGCTCTTCTGGCCATTTGCTCTGCTGTGCCGATGCCTATGGTCGCAACGGTACTAAGTTGTTTGGGTTTTAGCCCAACCAGCTCCCAGATGCTGGCATCTCTCATCTTGCATTCCAAATCCCACATCGCAGAGTCAAGCGCGTTTCGGGCCCCATTAGGCGGCATAAGTTCGTTGAGGTCTTGACGGGTGGCACCTTGCTCGATCCGGGGTTTTATTTCTTCAAGGTCTCTTAGCATCTTGGCTTGGTCGTCTCCCAAATAGTAAGCGCCAACACCTTCGCCCTTGCCAATAAACCCATCTTGTTCAAGGGTCACCCAAACTGCATTTAGCTCAAGAAAGGTGTAGCCGGTGATAACAAAGGGTGAGTGCAACGCGAAATCCTTGCGCTCAATTGTCATCCTCATTTTTGGCCCAGAAGATTATCAATCACATCGTCAAGTCCAGTGATTAACGGGTCCATGGTGGGAAGGTCGTAGAGTGCGCTCAGATTAGTAAGGTAGGCGGCTCGCTCGTGATCTGGGATTGCGCTCGTGTTTACGCTGATTCCAACGCACCTAATTTCGGGGTTCACGCTTCTAGCAATCTCAATGGTTCGATCGATTACTGCTGGAATGCTCGGCAATTCAAAATCGGGCCAGCCCTTGATATGGGTGCGAAGTGCTTCGGTGCAAACCACAAAGGCATCTGGTTGCGAGCCCACTAGTAGACCGGTGCTTACGGATGAGTAGCCCGGGTGAAACAAGCTCCCCTGACCCTCGATTATGTCCCAGTGGTCGGGGCGATTGTCCGGAGAAATCATTTCTGCCGCACCCGAAAGAAAGTCGGCAACAACGGCATCAATCGGGATACCGCTTCCGGCAATCATGATGCCAGTTTGGCCGGAAGCGCGGAAGTCGGCATCGATGCCTCGTTCTTGCAGTCGTTTAGCGATTGCTAAGGCTGTGTACTTCTTGCCCAGAGCGCAATCGGTACCAACTGTCAGAAGTCTTTTTCCAGTTCGTTTTTTACCGGTTCCAACAGGAATATCCTTTGGAGGCACCCGAATATCAACCAGCTTTGCCCCAGACGCGTTAGCTACCGAAACCAGCGCTGGAATATCATTCAACTTCGTGTGAACTCCCGCGACGATGTCCATGCCTGCCTGCAAGGCGGCAACTAAGGTCGGCATCCAAGTCTCTGGAATTGCACCGCCTACGGCCGATGTTCCAATGACTAGTGATTTAGCTCCGGCTTCGGCCGCACTTGTCACGCTGTGCTTAGCGAGGCCTAAATCGATGGTGCCGCCCTCGAGGCTCAGCTGGCCCATGCAGCTTTCTGGTCTCCACTTGGCAAGCCCTGCAGCGGTCTTGGCATATATTGGCTCGGTCTCGCTGCCCATAAATAAGAGGTAAGGGGTGCGGAGCGTGATTGCTGTCAATTGGTCCTCGCCGTGCTAGATGTCCACATGATTCTTCACTCTAACTAGGTTTGTGGCTTGAAGTTCCGCTTCTTAGCTCTGCGGCAGCTGGCACTCTGGGGTGCCGCCCGGGAACCGATGCCGATTAGCCGCAACCAAGTAATAAATAGGCTTTGCGATGTTTCTTACGACCGGGAGCTTGAGGAACCGGCCGGCTAGCGCCCACGCGGTTTGGGATTCGATTAGTGCCTGGGCGATAGCCGCCGCCGCAACAAACCTTTTTTTGCTAGACACGAAGTAGACCGCCTTGGAGGTTAGCTCAGAGGTCAGACCCAAAGACTCAAGGTCTAATTTTTGGTACGGTTCGATCGGAATTTTGTTTTTGGTCATTCTGCGCAGCAGCCTGGCACTTGAGCTGCAGAAAGCGCAGTCTCCGTCGAAAATAAGAACTTGTTTAGTTGCGTCCATCGGTTAAGCCTAATGCGGTGTAATGTTCTGGGGTTGTATTGGTTTTACTACAGGAGGCGTAGGCTCAAAGCGTGAACCAATTAGGTCGCAAGCGATCCATGCACCCAACACAGATCGTAGTTATTGCGTTCGGTGTGGCGGCAATTGTTGGCACCCTGTTGCTTTTGCTCCCAATATCAACATCCGCCGGAAATAACACGACTCTGGTGACCGCATTCTTCACTGCCGTTTCGGCTGTTTGTATTACTGGTTTGACCGTTGTGGACACCGCAACTCACTGGTCCGGTTTTGGGCACTTCGTGATTTTAATTTTGATTCAACTTGGTGGTCTTGGAATAGTTGCTTTCGCAACTCTGCTTGGGTTGCTGATTTCCGGTCGTATAAGCCTTAGAGACCGAATGAACACTTTGTCTGAAGCCAAGATTGTAGGCGCGGATAACGTTTCTAAATTGCTCGGTCGCATTCTGTTGGTCTACTTTGGTTTTGAACTAATCCTGGCTGCTTACCTAAGCATTAGATTGCACTTCAGCTATGGCGAAGAAGTTCTTCATTCAATCTGGTACGGGACTTTTCACTCGATTTCAGCTTTCAACAATGGTGGCTTTTCGCTTTACACCGACAGCATGATGGGTTTTAGCCAGGACATGTTTTTCATCGCCCCCGTGATGTTGGCCGTGATCGTTGGAGGGCTTGGGTTCCCGGTGCTAATCGAGCTTCATGAGCGGCTATGGCGCTTGCGAGTGCAACCAGGTGGCAAGCCAAAACGCTTTAGCTTGCACACCAGACTCACCCTCTGGATGACTATTAGCCTGATCGGTCTAGGAGCACTTTTTATAGGGCTACTTGAGTGGAATAACCCCGGAACCCTGGGGGGCTTGAACACCTGGGACAAGCTGGTTAACACCCTCTTTTCAGCTGTCATGCCGCGCTCGGGTGGTTTTAACTCGATAGATATCTCCTTGATGGACCCTGCCACTTGGCTCGGGATAGACCTTCTTATGTTTATCGGAGGCGGCTCGGCCTCCACCGCCGGCGGCATTAAGGTCACCACAATCGCTGTTTTGATCTTTATTGTTTACACCGAAATTCGCGGTGAGACCGCGGTGAACGTTGGAAACCGCAGACTTCCTCGCTCGATTCAACGTCAGGCTCTTACTTTGGTGGCTCTGAGTACGACGGCGATTCTGGGCACGACTTTGCTTTTTGCCGCGACAACTGACTTCTCGCTTGACGAGATTCTTTTCGACGTGGTCTCGGCTGCCGCGACGGTAGGGCTTTCAACTGGCATAACCGCCGAGTTGCCGGCGTTTCATCAATTTTGGCTGGCACTTCTGATGTTTGTTGGCCGGCTGGGCCCGGTTGTTGTTGCGTCAGCACTTGCTCTTCGAATCACAAAGAGGCACTATGAATTACCAAAGGAAAGGCCCCTAATTGGCTAAGGAAAAAGCAAAGCGACGAATTCTGCACACAAACGTCATCGTGATTGGCCTCGGTCGCTTTGGGTCTTCGCTGGCCAGAGAGCTGGTTCGAACCGGACACGAGGTTCTAGGTGTTGATACCGACGAGAGACTGGTTCAACAGATGGCGCAGGAACTTACCCACACCGTCAAGGCCGACTGCACGGATGAAGCCGTCCTTTCCGAACTCGGCATTCAGGAGTTTGACGCTGCCGTTGTGGCAATCGGAGCAGATATTGAGGCAAGCATTTTGACCACCTCGTTGCTGTTGCAACTGGGCGTTCCAAACGTCTGGGCGAAAGCTAACTCGAAATCTCACGGTCGTATCTTGGAGCAACTAGGCGCTCACCACGTGGTGTTCCCTGAGTTTGAGATGGGTAAGCGAGTGGCCCACATGGTTTCTGGAGAGTCACTTGACTATGTCCCAATCGACAACGATTTCGTGATGATCAAGTCGAAGGTTCCGGAGTCATTTCACAACAAAAACTTGGCGGAGCTGAAAATTAGAACCAACTATGAAGTGACAGTGGTTGCGGTCACAAAAGGCGATGGTAAATATTCGCCAGCGTTCCCCGAAACGGTTCTGGAGTCAGGCGATCAAATTGTGGTGGCTGGCCAGGTGGAACCGTTGAACAAGTTCTGCCGGGTTATTTAGGCAGCCCTTGAATTCGTCAAGAGCGCTGAAGGTTTCACTGTTTTGGCTGTCCTTATTACTTGCCATGCTGACTAGTAACTTTTTCTACCAGACTACTTACCCACTAATTTTCGCCGGGACGGCACTAGCGCTTGGGCTTTCCTCGCTCACGATCTGGAGCGGCTCTAGAATCTCCGGCAGCGTCGTTCCGGTGAAGCTGATGGTGGTGGCGGGCGTCTCTGCCTTCATGTATGCGCAAGCACTCGATGTTGCCTACTCTTTGGCGTTTGCACCGATGGGTAATCGTTTTGACATGCCTATTGAAGTATTAGTTTTCGGTCTTCTCTTCTGGGTCTTTGCGGTTATTGCCAGAACTTTTGTTTTTAGACCTCAGCAGCAAAAATAGTCCGACCGCGGCCAGTGGCAATGAGCCCCAGAGTAACCAATACAAAGAGGCAGGTGTCTGAACCTCGACGTCTAAAGTTTCCGGGTTGTAAGGGTTAGCGCACTCCGTGAAGAGGTAGTCCGGGTCAGCGATGTAGCCGGCATTATTTTCAACCACGAAGCTAAAGCTTCCGGAAATTGGATGGCCGTCTCCGGACACAACACGCCAGCCCACTTGATAGGTCCCAGGTTTGTCAATGTCCGCCCGCGCAATCGCGGTGCGGCCATCAATAACCGCGCAACCGTTGTTCACTGGATTCCGATCCGAATCAAGAATGACTATTTCGGAGCCGGCTGAGTTTTCCAGAGAAATCAGATCATCGCTGAAGGACAGCTTCACTTCAGCGATACCGGCCTCCAGAATCTGTCCAGTCTTGGGCTCTTGGTCCACAAGCCGTTCGTGTGAGGTTGCCGGCAGTGATGTCATCATGACTGTGGTGACTAGGGCCAACATGGAGGCTGCGAACAATCTAAACTTCATGGGTAAAGCTTAGGTGAGTGAGATGAAGCAAGCACTAATTGGCATCGGTTCAGGTCTGGCCGCGGGTTCCGTTGCGCTTGGCTTTTTGTTTTTGGGCCCACTGAGCCAGACCGATGAAGGCCCTGCGCCGATAGCAAGCCAAACCACTGTGCCCGAGGCGACGGTTTCTGCCTCTCCGGTTGAAATCGAGCCGGAGCCGACAACGCCGGAAGTCACCCAGTGCTCGGTGTCGGTACTCGAAGACGCCGCTGAAATCTTATTGCTGCAGGCTCAGGTGATTGATGCTTCAACGGGCGAGGTTTTATTTGACCGCGGAAGCGGTTCGGCTGCAAGACCTGCATCGGTTATGAAACTCTTCACTGCCGCTGTCGCTCTTGAAACCCTTGGCCCGGACTACCGAGTAACGACCAGGGTCTATCGGGACAACTTGGAGCCTGGAAAAATCTACCTGGTTGGAGCTGGCGACCCGACTCTTTCGCGCACAGGGGTCAATGAAAATTCGGTCTATCAAAAAGCCCCAAAGCTTTCTGACCTCGTCGCTCAGGTGCTCAAGGTTTTTGGGAAAGAGCCGATAACCCAAATAGTGCTTGATACTTCTCTGTACGGGGGAGCCAAGGGCGAGTACCAAAGCGTTTGGGACTCTCGCGGCATCACTAATGGCTATATGTCTCCGGTTTCTGCTCTTCAGGTGGACGGTGACAGGGCGAGCCCAGCCGCTAAGGAATCTCAGCGTTCGATGGACCCGGTCAGCAGGGCCGGTGCTTGGTTCCAAGAGTCACTTGGAGTGGCGGCGACGGATGCGGTAATTACCAAGGGCTTGGCCCCCGCAGATTCAATACAAATTGCCACTGTAAAATCTAGGCCAATCAGCGAGTGGATCGACTACATGCTCGTTGTCAGCGACAACACCCTTGCGGAAGCACTTGCAAGATTGGTGTCTCTCGATGTCGGGCTTGATGGGACCTTTGGCTCTTTGACTGAAGCCTACAATCGGGCACTCAGGGGAACCGGACTGAATCTTGCAGGCCTTACCATTGAGGACGGCTCAGGCTTGTCCAAGTACAACCAGGCCTCCCCTGAGCTAGTAAATAAACTCCTGAAGCTAATCGATGCCGGCTATGGAGACTTTGAGGTAATTCTTGGAGGAATGCCGGTTTCCGGAACTCCCGGCTCATTGAGCTACCGATTTGAAGATGCGGTTGGAACAATCACCGCAAAGACCGGTTGGATCAGAACGGGTTACACGCTCGCTGGCTTCCTGGACACACCGGATCAGTCGAGGCTAATTTTTACCGTGTATAACCTAGGCGATGTGACCGCTAGTAACCGTGAGGCCATGGACGATTTAGTCATGGGCTTTTATGATTGTGGCTCAACGCTAGTAAATAGATAGCTAGGTAATAGATAGCCTGAGAACAAAACGGGTAACAAGAAAGCAAAATGACTAAAGCATTATTGGTAATTGACGTTCAGGTCGATTTTTGTGAGGGCGGCGCCTTAGCCTGTGCCGGAGGGGCAATAACCGCCAAGCGAATTACCGAACACCTCGAGAGCAATAAAGGTGATTACGACTATGTAATTGCTTCAAGAGATTGGCACAGAGCCAACGATGCAAATGGTGGGCACTTTGCGGCATTAGACGAGTCTCCTGATTTCAAAACTAGCTGGCCGGAACATTGTGTCGAAAACAAATTCGGCAGCCAGTACCACGCGAACCTAGACACCAGCCTTATCGACATCCACATAAAAAAAGGCCAAGGAGCAAACGGCTACTCGATCTTCGAAGGTATCGATGATGCCGGCACCAGCTTCCCTGATCTAGTCAACCAGCTTCAGATCACCCAGGTCGATGTGGTTGGAATAGCGACCGACTATTGCGTTCTGGCTTCTTCGATGGATTCAAAGAAATTTGGGCTGGCAGTTAGGGTCATCACCGGCCTAACCGCCGGGGTTTCACAAGGCTCTACTGAAACTGCAATCGATGACATGGTCGATCAGGGAATCGAAGTAACTCCGGTTTACGAAGCAAATTAGCTTTCTCTGGTTGCTCCGGCGCTCGCGGAGACAGTAAATACGTTTGCTGCGCCAAATCCGGCTTTAATAAAGGCAGCCTTGACAGCCATTTCTAGGCCGGGCAGCAGGTCTTTATCGATAACAGCAATCGCAGCGCCCCCGAAGCCGCCACCGGTCATCCTGGAGGCGATTGCGCCGGTTTTCAGGGCAGTTTCGACCGCTAGGTCTAGTTCTGGGATAGAAATCTCGAAATCATCGCGCATTGAGACGTGGCTTGCTTCAAAAATTGGACCGATTTTCTCAATCCGGCCGGCCCTTAGGGCCGCAACGGTAGCTAACACTCGGTCGTTTTCGGTGATGATGTGGCGGACGCGACGATAAGTCAGATCGTCGAGCTTTGATTTTGCGGCTTCAAGGTCCAACTGTCCAAGCTCACGCAACGAGCTCACGCCCATAATGAGGGCGCCTTTCTCGCAAGCATCTCTTCTAGAGCGGTAGCCACCGTCGGAGTGACGATGTGAGACCTGGGTGTCAATTACTGCCACAACTAGATTCTGAGCCTCCAGGCCCAGCTCGACTGTTTCTGTTTCAAGACTTAGGCAGTCAATCAAAACCGCAGCGTCAGTTGAGGCGAGCATAGATGCTGTCTGGTCCATGATTCCGGTCGGAGCACCTACGACTTCGTTTTCGGCACGCTGGCCGATAAGGGCGAGCTCCTGCTTGCTGTGTCTCAAGTCCCACAAGTCGTTTAGTGCAAGGGCTACCGAGCACTCAACCGCGGCAGACGATGAAAGGCCGGCTCCAATTGGAACATTTGAATCCAAGTACAAGTCAAAGCCAGCATCAAGACCCGCACGCACTACCCAGGCTACGCCAAGAGGGTATAGCGCCCAATCGAGATCTTGTGGCTCGGTTTCTCCTAGTTCAAATTCGACGATGCCCTCAGTGAAGGAAGTTCCGATTCTGATTAGGGAGTCATCCCGCTTGGACATGGCCGCATAGGTTCGCTTATCTATTCCAAACGGGAGAACAAAACCATTGTTGTAATCGGTGTGCTCGCCAATTAGGTTGGCGCGTCCCGGTGCTGACCAGACTCCAGTTGGTAAGTAACCAAACTGTTTTTCAAAGCCCGCTGTTGTTTGCTTGGTCAGGTTCACTTGATTACTTTCTTGAGTCTTGCAGCAGTTTCTTCTGGAGCAACGTCTCCGACAAAGGCTCCCATGGCGCTTTCAGACCCTGCCAAATATTTCAGCTTGTCGGCATCCCGAAGCGGAGAAGTGATTTGAAGCATCAATCTAATCTGGTCCCGGTTTTCAATCATCGGAGCCTGGTGCCAAGCTGAAATATATGGAATTGGCTTGTCATACAAAGCATCAAGACCTAAAAGTATTTGCTTATAGGCGCCAGCCAGCTCGCTTACTTCGGCGTCTGTCAGCTCCGTAAAATCTGCAACCTGGCGTTTTGGCAATAGGTGGATTTCGATTGGCCACCTTGCGGCAAAAGGCACGAACGCAACAAAGTTTTCGGTTTCTAGAATATTTCTACTCGAGGATTTTTCGAATTCAACTAGCTCACCGAAGAAGTCGCCGCCGTGATTCCGGACGCTCGCGATTAGCTTTTCAGTTCTAGGAGTCACAAACGGATATGAGTAGATCTGCCCATGGGGGTGGTGCAGGGTGACTCCTATGTCCTGGCCGCGGTTTTCAAAGGGGAAGACCTGAATAACGCCTTCCAGTTTCTGGAGGTGTGAGGTTCGAGATTGCCAGGCTTTTATAACCGTCTCGATGCGGGCCACCGGCATGGATCCCAAGTTGCCCATGTGGTCGGGACTGAAAACAACTACCTCACAGCGGCCGAAGGAGGTTGTCGAGAAACCGAACGGGGCAGTGCGCTCAGGAGGCGAAATCTCACCGAGATCCGGACCAAAAGCCGGGCCCTTGTTCTCAAAGACCGCGACATCGAAGTTGTCTGGAACCTCGCTTGGGTTATTTTCGGAAGTTGGACAGAGCGGACAAGCATGAGCGGGTGGTAGAAATGCGCGCTGCTGTCTATGGGATGCGACAGTGATCCACTCTCCAGACAAAGCGTCATAACGTAATTCAGCGGTTACGGGTCTTTGGTCCGACTCGCGCTGATCTTGTATGCGGTTTGCTGGAAGCGTTGATTCGGCGTCATCAAAATAAAAGATGTCCCGGCCATCAAAAAGCTTGGCTTCAATACTGGGCTTGTTCACTCAAGTACCTCATACTCACTGTCGGTAACATATACGGGTGCGCAAAAACTACCCTGGTGAGCAACTGAGTATTTCCCGCCTAGGCGGGAAGACTTCCAGTATCGCAGAATTTGATGTACTAGGAGGTCAAATTAGACATCTTATGTTGGGCGGCGTTGAGGTAGTCCCTGAATTCGCAGGCGAAAATCCTCGCGCTCAGGTGTTCGGCTTCACAATGGCGCCTTGGCCCAACCGTCTTCAGGACGGTAAGTACCAGATGTCCGGAACCGACTATCGGATTCCAAAACTCGATTCTCAAAACAACGCTAACCACGGTTTATTGCTCGACGAAAAGATGGAGATTGTCTCTCACGCTTCGGATTCTCTGAAGCTCTCCTACAGCTTCGGCCAAGCTGCTCACTATCCATTTGCGATTGATTTAGAGCTTGAATTTAGCCTCGAGGAAAATGCACTGGTAACTCGAGCAACCGCAACGAACAACTCGACGCAGTCCGCACCATTTGCTATCGGCTTTCATCCTTATTTCCTGATGGGAAATGAGTTCACTTTGTCCGCGGGCTTCACTCACCAAATAGCTACCGATGATCGAATGTTGCCGGTTTCGGCGAAGGAAATTTCGGGGTTAGCTCTCAATCAAGACTCCCGGGAGCTAGCAACACTGGATAATTGCTATTACGGGAGCAATGAAGTTCTGGTTACAAATTCCTCAGGTTCTTTCGAGATTCGCGGTCTAGAAAATATCAACTACTTCATGCTTTATCGGCCATCAGCACTTTTGTTTGCGAAGGGCTCTGCGCTTGCTATCGAACCCATGTCTCATCCTGCGAACGTTTTTGCAACCGACATTGCCAGCACTGAAATTTTGGCTGGAGAATCTAAAAGCTACAGCTACGAAATTAGAAGTCGGTAGAAGCTAGGTCTTTCTCATCAGCTTCCAAAGCGGCAATCAACCTTGCGACCACGTGTTCTGTAGTCATGCCAGCTGGGAAATTAGGAGCTTGTCCAGCAATCGCTCTTGTAGCCAGGCCGGTTTCGGTGTGGCCCGGCCTGGCAGAAATTACTCGAATTCCTTCGCGGCGCCATTCTTTGCCCAGTGCAGTCAAGAACCCATGAACTGCGGTCTTTGAGCCGCAGTAAGCAGCCATACCCATCATCGGAGTTTCCGCGACCACTCCGGTAATGTTCAGCACGAAAGGCTGGTTACCAGCTTCTGAGGATTCCTTTAGTTTCCCAAACAGCTGGGATATTAGCTGAATAGGCCCTTGGGAGTTCACGGCCGTCAGTCGCCTGCTGGTCTCGACGGTCAGTTCGCTGACCGGACCAAAAGCAACTACTCCGCTGGCGTTGATGATTCCGTCAACTTGGCTCGCAGCAACCAGGTAATCGGTCAAAGTTTGAATTGAGTCTGGCTCCTGAAAGTCAAGCAGTAATCTAACTTCAGCCTTGGCAGGGATACTGCCCGCAGACTCGTTGTTAGTCGCAGTGCCCAGCACCTTTGCTCCCTTTGATGAAAGCACGTTCGTAAGTTCTGTACCAAGTGCGCCTGAGGCGCCGGTCACCAATATAGTTTTTCCTGAAAGATCCATAGGGAAAGCTAACACCATTGCGGCTCGCGGTATTTCGATGAACCCGATGAATTTGGCGTCAAAGCCTAAACTTAGGGCTCGCAGCCCTGTTTTCAAAAGATCCTGAAGGGGGTTTTATGCTCAAATCGGTTTCGCTGATGGCCTTAGTGGCGTTGGTCTTGACTGGCTGTGCATCGGCATCGGTCTCAGAGTTTGCGGCAGACGGCAGTTGCGACGGCGCTAGGGTCACGGTGAATTTTGCTGGTCTTGGTCGGGATGTTTCCAGCTGCGTTTCAATCAGTGGGGATGTGGCCACCGCCAAGCAGGTCTTGTCCGCGGCAGGAGTATCCACCGAGGGCACTAGAGCTTATGGAGACATGGTTCTTTGCCGTGTAAACGGTGTTCCGGGAAAGAACCAGCAGATAGTGATTTCAGGAGGCGAGCCTTACGTGGAGACTTGCCAGGAGCTGCCAGCGGCATTTGCTTACTGGGGTTTTTATGTCCGGGTTTCAGATACAACCGACTGGGTTTTTGCGCCGGAGGCGGTGACAGATCTTTTGGTTAGACCTGGAGACTCGATTGGTTTGGCTTTTTCACTAGGTGGAACAGCGCTAAAGCCGACAGACTAGGCAACATTGTCCATTAGAGGGGTAACACATTGAGGCGAATCGGCATTTGGGCTTTGGTGGCCGCAACACTCGGCCCAATTCAAAACGTACTGGGCTGGACCATTTCAGGTTCACTGGTCCCCGGCTATGACCCCATAGCCAAAACAATAAGCGATCTTGCGGCAGACGATTCTCCCGTGCAGGTGATTCAGTCCAGCTTCTTCCTGTTTGGCTCGCTGCTGACGCTAGCGGGCGCGTGGCATGCCAAGGCGTTTTCTCTCCCCGGACGACTGGCGCTTGCTGCTGCTGGTTTAGCCGGCTTCGGTTATACATTCTTTTCGACCCCCTCCCAAGACAGCTCCTCTTATTGGCACGTTTTGTTCGCAACTTTTGCCTTCGTCTTATTTTCGGCATGGCCACTGTTGGCAATGCGCTTTGACAAGCGATACCACTGGAGCATCAGACCCGTCGGCGCGATTCCAGCCACTCTGATTATGGGGATTACCACGCTATGGTTCCTACTTACGTGGCTGGAACCCGGACAGCCGATTGTTGGATTATCGGAGCGTGTGATTGCTGTCATGCAGGTTTTGTGGCTTTCGGCTGCCATCTGGTTGCAGTGGTTGCACCAGAAGAAGGCTGACGCCGGGCTTGTCGCCAGCTAGTTCTAATTACTACAAACCTGGCCTTAGGCTTTTATTGTGATAACCGCCGGAATCGACCTAGCCGCAGAGCCAAAAGGCACTGCCCTGGCAATCATCGATTGGAACAGTAGCTCTGGGACGCTAATAGACCTGAAGGCAGGTGTCGCTGACAGTGTCATAGTTCAAGGCTCTTCTGATGCCGAGAAAATTGGTATCGACTGCGCACTCGGGTGGCCAATCGAATTCGTAGATTTCGTCTCGAACCATAATGACCCAGATTCTAAAAGCCACGAAGTAGAAGGCGACATGGATTGGCGTCGACGGCTTTCATACCGAGAGACCGACAGGGAGGTTCGTGCAAGAACAGGCAGATGGCCACTGAGCGTTTCTACCGACCGACTGGGGCTCACTGCTATGAGGTGTGCTGGTCTTCTAGGCAGGCTTGAGAAAACCGGAATTCAGATCGACAGATCTGGTGCCGGAGTAGTTGTCGAGGTTTACCCCGGTGCAACTTTGAGGGTTTGGGGCTTTGATACCACGGGTTATCGAAAGTCCATTGATGAACGTAAGCGTCTACTAGGCCAAATTCTTGAGCAGGCTGACTGGCTAGATACTTCCGCGTTCGAGTCGCTAATGCTCGAATCATGCGACGCGTTTGATGCAGTGATAGCCGCCCTTGCAAGCAGAGCGGCGCTTCTGGGCTTATCTGAGCCTCCGACTCAAAGCCAGATGTCGCAGGCTCGCATCGAAGGCTGGATTGCCTTGCCGGCCGGAAAAATAACTGAGCTAGTAGCGCATGGCCAAGAATGAAGCAAGCCCCGTCGGATTCGAGCTGACATCAAAAGCGATGTAAGAGTTAGTTCGCCGTCAAGAGAGATGCTGCGGAAAAATCATCGATAATCAAATCGGTTATGAAGCCCCCGGCAAGAGCTCCTTGCAGGCTAGGGATTCGAGATTTACCCGAAACGACACAGACTCGTCTTGGCGCACGTTTGAGGACATCCAGGTCTAGGCCACTGGATCGACGGTTTAGTTTGACATCCTCCCAGGAGCCATCGGGACGATAAAACACTGTTGCGATATCGCCCACCACGTTATCGTCGCGAAGGCTATCTAGGTCGGCCTGACTCAGATAGCCGGCGGTATAGACGTGACTTGGGACCTCGGCGTGCAGCGCGCCTAGTCCAAAGAGCGCGACATCTAAAGAGCCTTGAATGTTTAGAGTGCGCTTAATGCTGCGCTCCCTCCAGAGGATTGATTTAGTGTCTGAGTCATCAAAAAAGGCTGGCACCGGAAACTGTTCAACTACGGCACTAAAGGCCTCACCAAAACGACGCAGAATTTCACCGGAGTAGGTGACTCCCGTGGTGTGGTCATTTCCGGCTCCGTTTAGCTGAACAATCCGAGAATCACTTGTTTGCCTGCGGGTCAAGTGACGGCTCACGGCGCTGGTAGTTGCTCCCCATGCCACCCCCATTGTCATCTTCGAACCAAAAAAGCCGCTTAGCATTCGTGCAGCACTGAGCGAAACTCGGTCCAATTGCTCAACCGGGGAAATAGCATCGGAGACTGGAACCAAGTGAGCATTCACTCCAAATCGGTCATTAATTTCACTAGCTATTCGCCTTGGAGCTTCGTCGGGGGTGTGGACTTTTATTTCAACGATGCCTCGGTCTCTAGCCATCTGTAGCAGCCTCGAAACGGAAGACCGGGATACATTCAGCTCGGTGCCTATGGCTTCCATTGTGAGATCTTGCTGGTAATACAGCTGGGCAGCTCTAAGCGAAAGCTTGACCTTGGATGTTTCGTTTAGTTCCTGATACATAACAAAAGTATTGCACGAATGTGCAATATCCCTGATTAGTATTTCAGGTTCCGAAGAGCCCACGTAAATTTTATTGAACTATACCGTTATGAAGGGAAGCTACCCCGTGGGGCAAAGAGGCTCGAGTAAGGAATCAGACATCAGGCTTCAGGGCCTTCGAGATAATCCGACTGCGCAGGTGCTTATTATTGGCGGCGGCATAAATGGGATTGCAACTTTCAGAGATCTTGCGCTCCAAGGTGTGAGCGTAGTTTTGGTTGAGCGCGAGGACTTCTGCTCCGGCGCATCGGCGGCCTCTTCGCACATGATTCACGGGGGAGTTCGCTACTTAGAAAACGGTGAGTTCAGACTGGTCAAGGAGTCGCTCCAAGAACGCAATCGTCTTCTGGCTTCGGCGCCTCATTACGTCAAGCCACTTCAGACCACAATGCCGATTTTCACTCTTTTTTCGGGCTTGCTTTCCGCCCCACTTCGGATTCTTAGACACACTCAAGGCAAACCTCAAGAGCGCGGAGCTGTGCTCATCAAAGTGGGATTGACGCTGTATGACTTCTTCGGTCGTAACGGCGGACGCATGCCGCGCCATGAGTTTTTTGGCAGGAAGAAATCACTGAAACTATTTCCAGAGCTCAACAAGAAGGTGGCTTTTACCGCCACCTACTATGACGCAGCGATGGAAAGCCCAGAGCGCCTAGCACTGGACACTCTCAAGGATGGCTTGGCAACAGGATCTCATGCTCGAGCTGCAAACTACTTGTCAGCCGTAGGCATGAAAGATGGTGGAGTTGTTTTACGTGATTCGCTAACGGGTCAGGAGTTTTCCTTCAAGGCCGAGGTAATCATCAACACCTCGGGACCTTGGACAGACCTAACCAACAAGACCCTCGGTCGATCCACAAGCTACATGGCCGGCACAAAAGGTTCTCATATTGTGCTTGACAACCCTGAACTGCTTGCAGCCTGCGACAGCCGTGAAATTTTCTTCGAGAACGAAGATGGTCGAATTGTGCTCATGTACCCAATTCTTGGTCGAGTCTTGGTCGGCACCAGCGATATTCCTCATGACATGTCTGAGCCTGCGGTTTGCACCGAGGAAGAGGTGGACTACTTCTTTGATTTGGTGAAGTACATCTTCCCTGACATCAACGTCGACAGATCTCAAATCGTATTCCGGTATTCCGGTGTGCGCCCCTTGCCTAAATCAGATGATTTGTTACCGGGCTTTGTTTCCAGGGACTATCGAATTGTGAAGACCTCAGATGAAGCAGATATCCCTTGGCTGAGTTTGGTTGGCGGTAAATGGACCACCTTCAGGGCTCTTGGAGAGCACATGTCCTCTGAGGCGCTGAAGCTTCTAGGTATAAAGCGCACCGTTTCAACCACCGACATGGCTATCGGTGGGGGAAAGAATTTTCCAATCTCCAAGGCCTCTCAGCTTGAGTGGGCCGAGGAGAACGGCGGCGAACTGGAAACAGACAGAACTCTGCAGTTATTGAACCGTTACGGCACTTTGGCGTCGGAAGTTATTGACTTTGTACACGCGGCCAATAAAGACGAAAACCTTCTACATAGCTCGGACTATTCCAAGGCTGAAATTCAGTTTTTGGTAGAGCGGGAACACGTGGTTCATCTTTCGGACATTGTCCACAGAAGGACCAGCCTCGCCTTCACCGGAAAAGTGAATAAACAATTACTGGTTGAGCTTTCCGAAATAGTAGGAGCAGAGTTGGGATGGTCGTCCGATCAGAAGGCTCAAGAAGTCCAGGGAATTCAGCTGGAGAGCGTAAGTCCAGTATGAGCACCGTTGAGCTAGTGAACAAAGCCTTTGACAATTCTGCGAATGGCAAACGACTAGTGCCGCAGATGAACTCCCTCAATCGTCATCAGCTCTTCCGAAACTGGAAGAGGACTGTGCCTAAGACCATGGGTTGGATTGATCAGGACGTGGAGACCTAATCAACCAATCTTCATGAGGAGCGCACATCCGTCGCGACTCTAAAAACGCAGTACCCAATACAACGAAGTAGGGAATCTATGAGACACACAATGATTAAAAAGAACAGCTTTTGGCTGGCGCTTTCGCTGATAGTGATGTTGCTTTCGGGCATCGTCGCCTCAGTAGTGCAGACTGCAGGTGGCACCGTAGCCATCAAGGACATGCGATGGGAGACCCCGTCTGGTCAGATGATCAGTGCGCTGATGTACAAGCCGGACTCGGTCACCTCAGAGAACAAGGCACCCGTTATTATCGTCAGCCACGGCTGGTGGAATAATCGCGAGATGCAGGCCGGCAACTATGTCGAGCTTGCGCGACGCGGCTACGTTGTCGTGACGATTGACATGTACGGCCACGGCAACTCTTCACCGCTGATTAACGACCAGTTGACTCTGGGTGCCACAGGAATGTATGACGTTGTCAAGCTTGTTGCTGCCTTGCCTTACGTTCAGGCAGACAAGATCGGTATCTCGGGTCACTCTAACGGTGCCCGCGCGTCGAACTTTGCAGTGGCTTTGGACAACGAAGCAGAAACACCGCTTATTGCGGCACTCTTGCTCGTAGACAAGGACCCGGACACGAGGGACGCTGATGGCGCATTCACAAACGTATATGGTGCCCGCGACGTTGGCGTCGTGGCAGCGCAGTACGACGAGTTCTTCTTTCGTAGCTACAGCGCAGAAGGTGCAGTTCTAACCCCGCCGCGCGAGTACATCGGCACGCCCAACGCACAGTCGTTCCTAAACTTTGGAGTCGACCCTGCGATGGGTGAAGAGCGCAACGCAGGTGAGTTCTACACCGAAGGCGGCTCAACTCGCATCGTCTACACCCCTGCTGAAACTCACCCGTGGGGCACTATCTCGATGACGACCATCGGTAGCCAGATCGAGTTCTGGGAAGAGGTTTTCTCGGCCCCGGCCCCGTTAGCCGCCAGCTCTCAGGTATGGCAGGTTAAGGAAGTCTTCACCGCTCTCGGTTTGGTCGCTTTCGGTATCTTCCTGCTCACTTTCGCTCGTGCGCTTCTCGGCACTCGTGCGTTTGCCGGGCTCAAGAAAGAAGCCCCAGCTGCGGTTGCTATGGCAGGCGGCAAGGGGCTCGCATGGTTCTGGGGCGGCATTACTGTCTCAGCGCTATTCTCCGGCTATAGCTACGTGTGGCTCAGCCAGCAGCCTATGATTCAAGGAATTGCGTTCAATGGCACTCCCACAATCTTTACTCAGGGCGCGGTTTTCTTCATCGCATCGTGGGCAGCGATCAACGGTCTTTTCGCCATCCTCGTAATGACCGTGTCGTACTTCGCCTTCGGCAAGAAGAACGGCATGAACCTTCGCGAGTCTGGCGTACTACCGGGCTGGAAGAAGTTCTTCCATGGAATCGGCTTGGGCGCTGTTGTAGTTATAGCGGCATTCAGCATCGTCTTCGTGCTCGATTACTTCTTCAAGACCGACTTCCGATTCTGGACGATGGCGGTCAAGGCCTTTGAAGCAGACAAGCTCTGGATTGCACTGCTTTACGTGCCGTTCTTCTTGGTGTTCTTCATCGCTAACTCAGTCGCGATCAACGCATTCAACAGGTTCACTTTGGTTGGAAAAGAGTGGGCAAACACGCTCGTTCTTACCATCGGAAACTCGTTGGCAGTTCTTGTGCTCGTTATTGCGCAGTACACCAACTTCGCATCCACGGGCTACACGATTGATGGCTTCAGTGGCATCTTCAGCATCTGGCTTTTCCCGGTCATCGTGATTCTTGCGGTGGCGGCTGTTGTTTCGCGCAAGCTGTACCGCGCGACCAGCAACCCTTACATCGCTGGCTTCATAGTGGCCACTGTGGTGACGATCATGTCAGTGTCCAACACTCTGACCGTCACTTACTAAATCCCTCCAGTCGGCAGCAATAGCCGACCGGTAAAAACTCACGGCCCCAGCATTTGCGCTGGGGCCGTGAGTTTTTTTTAGAATCTGCAGTGCAGTGCTCGTATATCGCGCCAAGGAAGAGAAAATCCTCTAGAGCCCAATCGCCGTCCCTGGTTACGTTCCGCTGGTAACTTCACTGTGGGGTTGGTGTATTTACAAAAGCCAATGCCACCCAGAGGATGGCTACTAAAGGTTTAGACCCAATTCAAGGTTCTGGAAACTGCCTTCTTCCAGAGTGACAGGTGTCGGTCGCGTTCTGGAGCCGCCATCTTTGGTTCCCACCTTGCGCCTTCCTGCCAGCGATCTCTTAGCTGATCTAGATCTTTCCAAAAACCAACTGCCAGACCGGCCGCGTAGGCGGCACCAAGCGCGGTGGTTTCGGCGACCACTGGACGTATCACCGGCACCCCGAGGATGTCAGCCTGGAACTGCATAAGAGTATTGTTATTGATCATGCCACCGTCGACCTTTAGCTCGGTCAGGTCGTGACCAAAGTCCGCATTTAGGGCATCTAGAACTTCGCGAGTCTGAAAGGCTGTTGCCTCGAGCGCGGCTCTGGCGATGTGTCCCTTGTTTATAAAGCGAGTCAATCCTACCAAAACACCGCGTGCATCCGGTCTCCAGTGCGGTGCGAATAGACCGCTAAATGCCGGCACGAAGTAGGCGCCACCGTTGTCTTCAACGGTATTAGCCAAGGCCTCTACATCTGAAGCCGAATCTATAATTCCTAGGTTGTCTCTCAGCCACTGGATCAGGGACCCGGTTACTGCGATCGAGCCCTCAAGAGCGTATACCGGAGCCGCATCGCCGAGCTTGTAGGCCACGGTGGTTAGCAGGCCGTTCTTGGAAAGAACTATCTCCTCACCGGTATTGAAGATCAGAAAGTTGCCGGTGCCATAGGTATTTTTGGATTGGCCCTTTGAAAAAGCCGCTTGACCAAAGGTTGCTGCCTGCTGGTCGCCAAGGATTCCGGCAATCGGGACATCTCTGAGCAGGCTTTGACCGCTTACGGTTCCAAACACTTCCGAGGAGGAGCGGATTTCCGGAAGCATGGACAGCGGAATATCGAACTCCTTGGCAATGGCTTCGTCCCACTCGAGAGTCCTGAGGTTCATCAACAGGGTTCTGCTGGCATTTGTGACGTCGGTTTTGTGAACGCCGCCCTCGACGCCACCGGTGAGATTCCAGAGCAGCCAGGTGTCCGGAGTTCCAAATAGAAGTTCGCCCTTGTTTGCAAGCTCCCGCGCGCCGGACACGTTCTCTAGGACCCAGCTAATTTTCGTTCCAGAAAAGAAGGTGGCAAGCGGAAGGCCTGTAGTTTCTCGGTATCGATCGACGCCTTCGGGACCAGCGAGACGGTCGACTATGTCTTGGGTTCTGGTGTCTTGCCAGACAATGGCGTTATAGACGGGCTCGCCGGTTGTCTTATTCCAGACAATGGTGGTTTCGCGCTGATTGGTGATGCCAACGGCGGCAATGTCGTGCCTAGTGATGTTTGCCCTGGAAAGCGCAGTTCCAACCACTTCGCGGGCGTTACCCCAAATTTCCATCGGGTCGTGTTCGACCCAGCCTGGCTTGGTCATTATTTGCTTATGTTCTAGTTGTCCGGTGGATATAACCGAGCCCGACTCGTCGAAGACAATCGCTCGAGTGCTGGTTGTGCCCTGATCGATTGAAAGGACGTATTTTTCCATGAGAATAATCCCTAGCTCCGTTGATAGTTTTCCCTTGCTGCCCCACAAGGATACCGCTGCGAGCATGTCAAGAGGCTGGAGCGAGGCAACAATTGAGCTGCACGAATGTTCAGATTCAAAGGCCACCCAGCCCAGTTTTTGGAGTCTAATTCCTGATCATAAGGGCTTATTCATATGTCCTCGGGGCTCGGAGAGTGCAGCGACCCCTTCACAGAGTAAAAAGACCCCATCCTGGAGGATGGGGTCTTGGTAGGCCCCGTCGGGATCGAACCGACGACCCACGGATTAAAAGTCCGTTGCTCTAACCAACTGAGCTAGAGGCCCTAACCGTCTATAATTCTAACAGCGAGCTAGCTCCGAACAACATCGTTTTTCGCATCGGACAAACGCAATAGCACCGAAGATCGCGACTTAGCCGAGCTGCAGCAACTGCAGTCTTTATCTTCACATTCTTCGGCAACATCAATCAGTGCGTCGAGGATAAAGGTGCATTTGGCATAGACACTGACCAGGAACGGCCATCGTGGCTGTTCGGCCAGTGCTGGCATCTTGGGCTGCGTTGCCATCCTCTGTAACTCGGCATCTAGAGGCTCTAAACAAGCCTAGGGAATTTCGGTCCAAGCCCCAAAGTTGATCTTCAAATGAAGACCGCTCGGCAGCTGCTATACGCGATTCCCGTCCTTCTCCTGCTCGTTGGTTGCGCACAACCCCAAGCTAACATCGTGTCGGAGTCTGAAACACCCACGGCGGAAGCCCAACCCCAACCAACTCAGAGTGAGGCCCCTATCACGGAGGGCGGTCCCATTGCTTGCGATGCCAATGTCCAGGGCGCCATCGAGACAACGGTAAACGCTCAGACCTCGGCCTTTGCACGTGATGACTTTGAGCTGGCGTACTCGTTTGCGTCACCATCATTTCGGTCCAACGTGACACTAGAGGGCTTCGTGGAAATTATCGCCGGGAGTTATGGCCCGCTAATCGAGTCTTCCAAGCTAATTTTCAATGACTGTATGGTTGATTCGAATTCCGGAATAGCGCTGATTGATGTTCGGTTTCTACAAGCCGGAAACGACGTTTATGCCCTCAGATATTTGATGATTGAAGCCATGGATGGTTGGCGAGTCCAGGGCGCAAGTAACCTTCAAGTGGTTGGTGAGGGCGCCTAGGAAGGTCAGCTCATGGCTGCGAAGGCAGCTACTTTACGCAACCGCCTGCACAAGTCGCCAAGGACTTAATGAGAATAAGCTGGCGGAGAGACTAATTTGAGTTTTCAAAGCTAAGTTTGTACGGGATGGTTGTTATCGATAAGCCGATAACCCGCGTGAATAGAAGCTCAAGTAATAAGGGAGAATGACAATGGCACAAAAAGAGCAAAAGCCTCAAAAAAACACCAAGAAGGCCCCTGCAAAAAACTTGAAGGAAAAAAGACTGGAAAAGCAGTCCAAATCAGAAAGCAAAAAGCGCCTCGGATAGATTCGCTTTTAGCCTCTTAGTGCCCGTGTCGGGCATAAAATCCTGAGAGGTCACCAATTTTTGTAGGCCCCGTCGGATTCGAACCGACGACCCACGGATTAAAAGTCCGTTGCTCTAACCAACTGAGCTAGAGGCCCCTGCAGCTTGAAAGTGTATCAGCCGATTAGCTCAAGATGTCTTTAGTGGTGAACCTTGAATAGGCCAAAGCTCCAAAGACAGCAATGTATCCCAGTTGGAGGAGAGAATTGCTGGCAAATGATCCAAGCTCAATCGGTTGCCTCAGCAGATCCGCGAAGCTCAGCCAATAGTGGGTAAAGAGCCATTCGTGGAGCCAAGAAAGCTGTGGCAAGTTATCAAGAATCTGGCTTACCCCTGCTAGAACGACCGTTGCAGCCATTGCGCCGACTGGGACCGTAGTCAGAGTCGAAACAAATAAGCCAATAGCTAATAGCCCGCTCATTGAAATTGCCGTGTAGACGGCGACGAGTGCCATGCGACCGATTGATTCCGCCAGGGAAATTTGATCGCCTGACAACAAGGTGACCGGGCCAATTGGGAACAAGATCGCTCCAATAATCCCGCCGGCTAGCATCAGCGTGAAGGTGCCCGCAAGTGCGAAGACGAGTGTTCCTAAGTACTTGACTACAAGGAGTCTCAAACGACCCACCGGAGCAATCAGCAGGTATCTAAGCGTTCCAAGACTCGCCTCTCCGGCAATGGTGTCTCCGGCAACGACGGCCATGGTTAGTGGCAAGAACAGCGGAAGAGCCAAAAGGGTAGCGGTGAAGCCAGTGAAGAGACCATTTTGGGTCACTCGATCAAGGAAAGGCGGGCCTTCACCAGGAGCGAGCTGATCACTGGTTAGCGCGACCGCTACCGCCAACAAGATCGGTATTAGTGCAATTGCCGCAAGCATCGCCCACGTGCGACGCCGGGTGAACATGACTCTTAGCTCTGAGAGCATCAGAGAAAGACTTAGGGATTTAGCGAACAACTTCAAACCCCTCTCCGGTCAGGTTGACAAAGTATTCTTCCAAACTTGGTTGCTCGAGACGGATCTCACTGACCATAAATTTCTTCTTGACCAGTAACTGGTTCAGACTCGCAACGTCGAAGTCACTCGGCACTGGAACCACCACTCGGTCTGGTTTTAGGGAAAGTTTTGTTAGCCCTTGAGTTTTTAGTAGATCAACCAACTCATCAATACGGTCGGCTTTTAGCACCAGTCTGGTTTGGGACTCATTTCTTAGTTCCGCCAAGCTGCCCTGCGCGACTATCTTGCCGGCGGTCATAACTGCTAAATGACTACAAAGCTGTTCGATTTCGCTCAAAAGATGGCTCGAGACAAAGATTGTAATACCCTCAGCGGCGAGCGAGCGAATAAGGTTTCTAACCTCTCTGGTTCCTTGAGGGTCTAGGCCGTTTGTCGGCTCATCAAGAATCAAAATCTCGCGCGGCTTTAGAAGTGCATTGGCCAAGCCCAGGCGCTGCTTCATGCCTAGTGAATAAGCATGAACCTTTTTCTTGGCGGCGTTGGTGAGACCAACCCGCTCTAGCGCAGCGTCTACGCGCTTCTTACGCGTGGAAGCAGTTGAATTACGGTCGGCCGAATCAATTCTTATAAGGTTGTTTCGCCCCGACATGTATGGGTAGAAGGCCGGGCCTTCTACCAGGGCGCCAACTTTGGGGAGGGCGTGTTCTAGTTCTTTAGGAATAGGGTGACCTAGGAGTTCAATTTCACCTTTGGACGCTGCGGCTAGACCCAGAATCATGCGGATTGTTGTTGTCTTTCCTGAGCCATTTGGACCCAAAAAGCCAAACACCGATCCCTTTGGGACACTTAGGTCGATGCTTGATACCGCCTTTTGGGAGCCAAACTGCTTAGTTAGAGAGCTGGTTTTTATCGCCAGCTCAAGACTCTGGGGCATGTCCTCTATTTCGAAACGCTGAGCAAGTACTCAATTGTGACGGCACCCATGTAGACCTCGCCGGAATCAGTAAGGAATACATTCACAAGTGCGCTTGAGAATACTTTGCCGCCTGGAACCTCGGTCAGCATGTCTGCGAATAGCTCAGTTGCCATTAGCTCTGCTGGAATGTCTGCCGGAAGAGCTGGCAAATAAACAACGCTCTGCCAGTCCTTGCCAATAACCTCGGGCTTCGCTGAGTCGCCAAATGCTTCTTCAAGCTGGGCTTCTAGTTTGCCACTGTCCTTGTCGGCGTAACCTTCTAGGTCAGTGGAATCTAAGGTTGTCACCACTGTGCCAGCCGGTGGGGTGAAGTCAAATAATGAAGCGTCATTCGGCCCGAAGCTGATTGATTCAAAACCTACAGAAAAAGCAGCTTCCGACTGCTGAGTGGAGAAAACTTCAACCTTCAGTGGAAGTCCGGTTTCAGAATCAACCGAAATCTCAGCGCGCTCAATCAAAGAAGCGGCGGCGTCCGGGCTAATGAGTAGCTGGTAGGCGGAGCGGCCTGCAACATTGTGGTCCTTGCCGACCTCAACTGTGCTGGTCTCGTCAATCATGCCGACTAGATAGTCGGCAATGGCTTCTGGACTACTTAGGTCCAGAGCGATTGATTCTGCATAGTCGAGAACTTCCTGCTCGGCAGTTGCCTGCTTTGCAGGATCGATTTCCATGTTTATGGTGCCAGTTGTTGCGGTGGCGGTCTTGGCGTCATAGACCCAAAACTCATCTCCGTTAACAATCAGGTCTCTCTGGGACATGGGATCTAAAATCTGAGCTCGCATCTTGTCCTGACCGGACACATAAACCCTCACATTGTGAGTGCCGGAGACTATTTCCATGGCCTGGGTCAAGGCGCTTGATTCAATAACAGCTGGCACAAAATCAGCGAATTCAGCCGGCATCTTCTCTGCCATCTCGTCTGCCATGTCTTCACTCACCATGGAGCTGAACTCCAAGGAGGGAATACCCATGTCGCTGACCTTTACGATTGTTCCGGAAAACTCCAGCACCTCGCTCTTTTGCATCAGCACCATAACTTCGGATGCGCTTAGGTCCGGAAGGTCCACGGCGTTAGCCTGAAGTGGAACCGCGACAGCACCCAGTGCAATTACAGCCGGAACCGCTACGGATGGAATCCATCGCTTTGAAATGCGCATCTTTAATCTCCCTGAAAGTTGGTAGTTGTAAGCCTAGTTTTTATAACTTCAAGTTAGCTGAGAGTGTTCCCAATTATCAAAGTTGCCTGCTGACTAAATTTCGGGCTCTAACCCCAACATCAACGTAGGTTATTGCCAGTTGGCGTCAATTACGCTCGGGTTTTCTGGGTTACGGTCCTGCGAACCCCATGGCTGCTTGTATTCAGTGGACATTAGGTCCAAGAACAGCTTGGCGTCGAATTCTTCAGGACCACGAACTCCAGTGGCCTTCCAGTCACCTCGCGATAGCAGCTCTAGTGCAACTACCGGAACCAAAGCGGTCTGCCAGACCACGGCCTGAGCATTGTAGTTTTTGCCAGTCCAGCTGGTGTCTGCCACGTGGTAGAGGTAGGTGGCTCTTGGCTTGCCATCGAGGCCTTTTCCTGTAACCAAGGTTCCTGCACAGGTCATACCAGTCATCGAATCGACCAGGGAGGCTGGGTCAGGAAGAACTGCAGCGACTAGGTCCCTCGGGGCAACTTCGACGCGTCCGGATTTGGATCTAACCGAGACCGGCTCAATTTTGTCGAGACCAAGAGCGTGTAGGGTCTGCAAGACGCCGATGAACTCACTGCCAAGGCCATATTTGAAGCGGACCTTTTGGGCATCCATGGTGCGGGGCAACATGTTTACTTCTTCGTGCTCAACGTTCACGCACTCGATTGGTCCTATTCCTCCTGGGAACTCGAACATCGCTGGCTCGCTAAACGGTTCGGTTGTGTACCAGCCGCGATCTTTTTCCCAGATCAGTGGTGGGTTCAAGCATTCTTCGATGACGGTCCAGATCGAGAACGAAGGAGCGAAGATTTCCTCACCCTGTTCATTCCTGACAACTAAGTTCCCACCATCAAGGATGCAGATTTCATCAACTTCACTGAAAAGGTAATCGGCTGCGTAACGAGCAAAAATGTTAGAAATACCGGGCTCAGCTCCGGTGCCGATTAGAGCCAGTAGGCCTGCCTTTTCAAACTCAGCGTGTTTTTCATATTGCCAATCGCCTAGTTTTTCCGCCGGGGTGTTGAACGGATCTGTCTTGTGGACGTGGCTCAAACTCATCGCCATGTCCATGTAGTTCACGCCTGCCTTCAGTGCACCATCGAAGATGCTCTGGACAAACTTGGGCTCGACCGCGTTCATGATGTGAGTGGCGCCGACCTCCTTGGCCAAGGCGGCCACCTGGTCTGAGTCACTGGCATCAATCTGCGCAGTTTGGAACTTGTCTGCGGCTTCCGGGGAGTGCTCTTTTACCCAATCAACGCTTTTTTCAGCACGCTGAATGTCGTAGTCAGAGACGATTAGTTTTTCGAAGAAATTACGATCGGCAGAGATCTTAACGATCGCATCGCCAACACCACCTGCCCCTATTAGCAAGATACGCACGGATTTTCACAACCAAACATGACCGATTCGAAGATTCGGGCCCAGTCCTTGCCCTCATTCATTGGTAGGCGCAAGCCTCTGTGGCGTCACTGCTAGTAACTGCGCCTTCACCTAATGAACTACGTGCTCAATTATGGCGCTTGCTTCAAAAATAAGCGACCTTGAACAAAACTTTCTAAGCAAGCTGGCGAATTGGAATCACCAGTGGCGTCTTACCAACCGGATCATCGATTACGCGAGCCAAAATCCTAAAGGCGTCGGCCAAATTGTTTGGGGTTATAACCTCGTGCGGAGTGCCCTGTGCCACTATGGAGCCGTCTTTGAGGATAACTATATGATCTGCAAATCGGGCCGCAAGGTTTAGGTCGTGGATCACCGCGACGACTGTCATCCCACGTTCGCGCTTCAGGGAAGACAAAAGGTTCATCACCTGCAGCTGGTGACTGTAGTCGAGAGAGTTGGTGGGTTCATCTAGCAACAGCACCGCAGGGTTTTTCACCAGCGCCGCCGCTATCACGGCGCATTGACGGTAACCGGAGGAAAGTTCCCCTACCTTTTTATCTCTGGCTCCAGTAAGTGAGGTTCGCTCCAGAAGGGTTTCGATTTCTTCCTTGAGCCTCGGAGATACTCTGGAAATTTGGCGGGCTGCCATTGCCGATCTTCCCACCAGATCAAAAACAGTTTCCTGGTTTCTGGCCGCCGGTATTGCGGCAAGAAAACCAATGCTTTGGTTTATCTCTGCTTTGGTGAGTGAAGTGATTGAAATGCCGTCCAGTAGCACAGCCCCGCTTGCCGCCGGAATTTTCCGTGCTAAAGCCTTTAGGAGCGAAGTCTTTCCAGCACCATTTGGCCCAATAATCGCCGTGACAGAACCCGGACTGATTTCTAGGTCAAGGTTTCGAATTACTTGGTCGGCGGAGTACCCAGCACTCAGTGCCTGCGCGGCCAACTTGGACTCGGGTTGATACATGCCTAAAGCTTAGTTTTTGTGGGACCATTCGGTCGCACCTAAGGGTCTTAGTCCCAGCACATCTTTTTTTGAAGTGCGACTGCAGTTGCGGTAGGAGATTCTCTGCAACCTGTAATTCGCCTGAAAACCTACTCGTGGAGCTTGGGCTCTAGGGGTATGACCGGTTCGGTCTTTGTTGGCCACTCAACAATAAGCATGGCGGTCAGCATCACCGATCCACCGATGACCATCGCAGTTGTCAGTGGTTCTTGACCAAGCCCGACCGCCAATATGGCCGTGAAGATAACTTCGCTGGTAATCAACAATGCCACTCGAGCAGGATCGATCAGGGTCTGGGCCCAGGTCTGAACCCAAAACGCGATCACAGTGGACAGTAGGGCCGTGAAAAGAACCGCGAACCAAACTTCCCAGTTTGGTGGTGGCTGGTAGCCATCGACAAGCGCAAAACCCCAGCAGACAACGGCTGCGAAGCTGATTTGAATCATGGCGATTCTGTATGAGTTTCTTCCATGACCGAATTTGCCAAGTAGCAAAATATGAATGGCGAAAAACACTGCGCAAATTACAAGCCAGATTTGCCCAAGCTGAAATTCGATGTTGGTGGCGGCGCCGGAGAAAACAGCGAGCCCCGCCACTGCCAGCAGGATTCCCACTATTACTCGGGCCGGGAAGCGCTTGCGAGTGAAAACCCAGGCAATGATCGGCGTGAATACGACATACAGCCCGGTGAGAAAACCGCTTGTGGCTGCAGTTGTGAGGCTTAGCCCAACGGTCTGGGTTATAAAGCCAAAGGCTAGGACGATCCCAATTAAGGAGCCGAACTTCAGGTCACCTGGCTTCATGCTGAGAGAAAGTCTTGGTCGTAGGACGATCATGGCAAGCGCGGCGATCGAAAATCTGGTTGCGAGAAAGTCCATATACGGCTGTTGTTCGATGGCGTCCTTCATTAGGACAAAGGCCGCGCCCCAGACAAAACCAACGCCCAGCAGGGCAATAACAGCTAGGCGAGTTTTAGGCACTCCAGAAGCCTAGCTGCTGACGGGCTTTCTACTCTTGCCACCACTTAGCTTCTTCGCCATGGAAGGGAACACAATTCCGTGCATAAACGAAACCAGCCACCAGTAAGCGTGTCCGGCAAGTCCGTGCGGGTGATAGTAGGCCTTTTGAACGAGCAAAGTTTTGCCGTCTTCGAGAGTGGAGACTTCAAATTCCAGCCAGGCGAGTCCAGGCATCTTCATTTCGGCTCGAAGCCGAAGCATGTGCTGTCTGTCAATTTTTTCAACTCTCCAGAAATCAAGAGCTTCGCCCTCCATAAGGGTTTCGGGGTCACGACGGCCTCTTCGAAGACCGACTCCGCCAATCACCAGATCCATGAGCCCACGTAGCTCCCAGGCCCAAGTGGCAGTTGAATATCCGTTTTTACCGCCGATTGCTTCGACTCGACTCCAAACTTTACTTACCGAATCAGTGGATACAAATTCGCGATGATCAACATACAGCGACCCTCCAGCCCAGCTCGGATCGGTTGAGAAGGGTTCTGAGGGGGTGCCCGGAAAAGACGCATTGCTCCATCTGGTTTCCACCTCCAAATCTTTTACTCGAGTTAGCGCCAGGCCAACAGCGCTTTTGAAGTCAGTCATGCCTCCCACGGCCTCGGGGATCAATTCCCTGATGCTGTTGTCTCTGGCAACCACATCGTGCTTCAGGGATGCCACCAAGCGCTTGGCAAGGGTCACTGGCACCGGGGTGACAAGCCCAACCCAACCCGATGCAAGCCTTGGGGTTAGAACAGGAAGCGGAATGATTATCCTCCTGCGTAATCCGGCCACTTGGGCGTAGAGCTGCATCATCTCCAGGTAAGTGAAAATCTCCGGACCACCGATGTCGAAGTCCTTGTTCATTTTCTTATCGAGGGTCGCGGAGCCCACTAGATATCGCAAAACATCCCGGATAGCTATCGGCTGGATTTTATTTAGTAGCCATTTCGGGGTGACCATGAAAGGCAAGCGCTCGGTTAGGTGCCTAAGCATTTCAAAAGAGGCGGACCCGGAACCTATGACAACCCCTGCTCGGAGCTCGATTGTAGGGACTCCAGACCCGCGGAGGATTTCACCGGTTTCTTCTCTGGCGGACATGTGAGGTGAAAGCTCGAAGTCATTTGAAATCATGCCACCCAGGTAAATAATTCTGGAGACATTTTTTTCTTTGGCCACCCTGCCAAAAACCTCAGCTAGCTGTCGCTCCATGAGTTCGAAGTCTTTGTCGACCATGAGGGCGTGCAGCAAATAATAGGCAAGATCGACACCCTCTAGCGCCTGAGCCAGCACCGCTGGGTCGGTGGCATCGCCTACTACAACCTCGACATTCTTTTGCCAGGGGTAATCAGTAATGCGTTGGGGGTCGCGGACTAGTACTCGAACTTTGTAATCGTGGCTCAGTAGCTCACGAATCAAGCGGCCGCCGATATACCCGGTGGCACCGGTAACAAGTACCTTGGCCGGCTTCCCACTTTTATTCTTGAGGGTTGCAAGATCTGAGGTTACGGTTTCTATCATTAAAATAACAACTTACTACCGACCAGTTTTGTTTCTAACCGAAGCGACCAGAAACGTAATCTTCGGTTTGCTGTTCGGTTGGGTTGGAAAAAACCTTTTCGGTTTTGTCGTATTCGATTAGCTTGCCGGGCAGACCGCTCCCCGCAATGTTGAAAAACGCGGTCATGTCAGAAATTCTTGAGGCCTGCTGCATATTGTGAGTGACAATCACAACGGTGAAGTGTTCTTTTAGTTCTACCGCAAGGTCTTCAATCGCTGCTGTCGAAATTGGGTCAAGTGCGGAAGTCGGCTCGTCCATCAAAATAACGTCCGGCTCCACCGCGATTGCCCTGGCGATACAAAGACGCTGCTGCTGACCACCAGAAAGTCCAGAGCCTGGTTTTTCTAAGCGGTCCTTGACTTCATTCCAAAGGTTTGCCCCCACAAGTGCTTTTTCGGTAATCTCCTCTGCCTCAGCTTTTGACATCCTGGAATTATTTAGCTTGTATCCGGAAAGGACATTGTCTTTGATTGACATGGTTGGGAATGGGTTTGGTCGCTGGAAGACCATTCCGACTTGCCTGCGCACTCGAACCGGATCAACATCTGGTCCGTAGACATCTTCGCCGTCCATCAGTAGTTGACCTTCAACCCTTGCGCCGGGGATAACCTCGTGCATGCGGTTCAGGGTCCTAATAAGCGTTGACTTCCCGCAACCGGAAGGACCGATAAAAGCGGTGATGGCTTTGGGCTCAATCACCATGCTCACGTCCTCAACAGCCAAGAAGGCCTTGTAATAGACATCTAGCGACTTTAGTTCAATGCGTTTTGACATTTTTTATCCCTTCGGAGAAAAGTATTTACTTATTAGACGGGCAACGAGATTTAGGACCATGACAATGAGCATCAATGTGAGAGCTCCAGCCCATGCCCTATCCACATAGGCCTGCATGTCCACACCCTGGTTCGCGTAGGAAGTGTAGACAAAAACAGGCAGCGTCATCATGCGCTCATCTAGTGGGTTGTAATTCATGGAAGCCGTAAATCCTGCGATCAGCAACAGCGGAGCTGTCTCTCCGATTACTCTCGCGATAGCTATCATGATGCCGGTTGCAATACCGGCTAGCGATGTTGGCAGCACAACTTTTAGCACCGTTAGCCACTTTGGAACCCCAAGCGCATAAGCTGCCTCGCGGAGCTCGTTTGGAACGATCTTTAGCATTTCCTCGGTAGCCCTTATGACAACCGGAATCATCAGGAGGCTTAGAGCGATCGCGCCGCCGAGTCCCATTCTGACGCCAGGACCAAAGAAGATTACAAAAAGCGCATAAGCAAAAAGGCCAGCCACAATCGAGGGAACTCCAGTCATGACATCGACGAAGAAGGTCACCAAACGAGCGACTGTTCCGCGGCCATATTCCACAAGGTAGATAGCGGCCATGATTCCAATGGGGACTGAAATAAGGGTTGCTATTCCGGTGATCTCGATTGTCCCGATGATTGCGTGCAGTGCGCCGCCGCCTTCACCGACAACATTTCGCATCGAGAAAGTAAAGAACTCGGCGTCAAACCTTGCTACTCCCTTGGTTACAACCGTGTAGGCGAGCGACAACAGCGGAATCAGTGCAAGCGAGAAAGCAGTGGAAACCATAATCGTTACCAAACGATCTTTTGCTTTTCTGACTCCTTCGATAACGCGTGAGATTACGTAGAGAGCAAGCGTGAAGCTAAGGAGTCCAAAAATCGCGACCGGAATAAAATTAATGTCCGCACTGTCGCTATTCGATGCAAGCAGAACCTGTAGTCCAAATGAAGCCAAGAAAAAGCCGACAAGCAATGATGGGGACAGCCACTTTGGCAAGTCTTGGGTTCCTCGGAAGCTTGAATTTAGCTGCGTCGTCATTAGTTGGCCCCCGAGAATTCTGCTCTGCGGCTTATGACCCAGCGGGCAATCATGTTGACAACCATGGTGATCGCGAACAGAACCAGCCCGGTCGCAATCAAAAGGTTCGTATAGTTCCCGCCGGCTTCTGGAAATTGCAGGGCGATGTTGGCCGCGATTGTGTTTGAGTTTGTTGAGGTTAAAACTGCGAAGGAGACAACGGCCGCAGGCGAAAGCACCATTGCCACTGCCATGGTTTCACCAAGTGCCCGGCCTAAACCGAGCATTGCGGCTGAGATGATTCCGGGACGACCAAATGGCAGCACTGCCATCTTGATCATTTCCCATCTGGTCGCTCCGAGAGCAAGAGCAGCTTCCTCGTGGAGCCTGGGGGTCTGCAAGAAGATTTCGCGAATAAGCGCCGCCATGATCGGCAGCACCATGATTGCAAGAACGATACCCACCGTCAGCATCGTTCTTCCGGTGGCAGAGACTTGCCCAGCAAATATCGGGATCCAGCCCAAGTTTTCATTTAGCCAATTGAAAGTTGGGCTTAGAAATGGCGCCAGCACCAAGATTCCCCAGAGACCATAAACCACGGAGGGGATAGCCGCCAGAAGGTCTACTGCGTAACCGAGTACCTGAGCAAATTTGCGGTTAGCGAAGTGTGAAATATAAAGTGCTATGCCGATCGCCAAGGGGGTAGCGATTGCCAACCCGATGACCGAGGCATAAACGGTCCCAAAAACAAATGGGAGAACGTAGCTGAAGAAACCCTCGGAGGCCGCATCGATTGGTGGTCCGGTAAAAGCTGGAACTGACTGCGCGAACAAGAAGGCAGCGACAGTAGCAAGAGTGGCAAGGATGCTGACACCCGCGAAAAAAGCTAGGTTTGCGAACACGACATCCCCGAGGCGTCGAACCACCTTCGGCTTAGTGTCGGTCATCATTTCCTTTTCTTAGATGTCTGTGTACAAAGTTAGTAAGTAAAACCCGGCCCAGGAAACCTAGGCCGGGTTTTATTAACCTACTGTTCAGTTACTTGATTGCGTCGATGATGGCCTGTGCCTTTGCACGAAGACCAGCAGAGATTGGTGCATTTCCAGCTGACTCTGCAGCTGCGTTCTGTCCTTCTTCTGAAACTAGGTACGAAGCCCAGGCGCGAACAAGTTCTGCCTGTGCGTCATCCGCGTAGTCGTTGCAACCCATTAGGTAGCTAACCAAAACGATTGGGTAAGCACCTGATGCTGTGGTGTTGCGGTCAATCTTGGTTGCCAAGTCGTATGACTCGCGTCCCTCAACTAGTGGTGATGCGTCAACCACTGCAGCAGCAGCTTCGGCTGAGTATGAAACGTAGTCAGTTCCTACCTTCACGGCGACGGTTCCTAGGTCTCCGGCGCGCGATGCGTCTGCATAACCGATTGTTCCGTTAGCACCAGTAACAGCGGAAACAACTCCCGAGGTACCCGGTGCGCTTTCGCCCTTGTACTCAGCTGGCCACGCTTCAATTGCGCCTACTGTCCAGACGTTCTCCGCAACCTTGGCTAGGTAGTCAGTGAAGTTCTTCGAGGTACCAGACTCGTCAGAGCGGTGAACCGCAGTGATCTGTAGGTCAGGAAGGGCTACACCTGGGTTTGCAGCGGCGATTGCTGCATCGTTCCACATTGTGATCTGGCCAGCAAAGATGCCGGCAACAGTTGCGCCATCCATGTTCAGACTTGAGATGCCATCAAGGTTGAAAATAACTGCGATCGGAGAAATCCAGATTGGGAACTCCCACGGCATTGTTCCGGCCTCACAACTAGGGAAAGCCTCAAGTAGTTCTTCGTCTTTCCAGTACGAGTCAGAACCGGTGAAGGAGGTTGCACCATCCATGAACTGAGCACGACCGGTACCAGAACCGGTTGGGTCATAGTTCACGGTCACACCAGGGTTTGCAATCTGGAAACCGGCAATCCATGCTTCTTGACCAGCGGCCATTGAAGATGCGCCAGAACCGTTCAGGGTTCCAGTTAGCTCAACAACTGTTTCTGTTGATTCGGAGGCAGCGCTTGTTGCGGTCTCTACGACCTCTTCGTTAGCTGCACAGCCCGCTAGCACCAGGGTGCTGACAGCAGCCAGGGCACCAAGCTTGAGAATGTTATACATGTATTACCTTTCCTTGTGGGTTTTGTTAGGCGAGAGCCAAGTTAGAAAGGGAATACAAACTTGGCTTGTAAACCAAGTAAACAGCTGATGAATTAAGCGCTAAGTTTTGCCTCTGATACCGCGGATTCCAGATAGATGCGCTCATAGGCGATGACCTTAGGACTACTGCCCGTGGTTACCCGCAACACGAAAAACTCTCCCGGTGACAAGGTTTTCTCGGCGGCAAGCGTCGGGGCAACATCTGTGGTGGCATATTTTGAAAAAGTCTCGATGATTGTTGGAAGTGCTGGGCGGTGAGTGCAGATGAGGGCGTTTTTCGTCTGACCAAAGGTGTCATCGATGACGTTCTTGGTTTTTCTAGGGCCGCGTTCATTTGCAAGCTCAGTGAGTTGAGAACGTTGAATCAAGGTTCGCTTTGACTTCTTGGAATAGGGAGCAACGGTCTGCTGACATCTAGTCCAAGGGCTTGTGACCAATCGTTTCGGGCCGTAAGCATCTAGCAGGTTCACCAGCCGTTTCGCCTGCTGTCGTCCTTCTGGGAGCAACGGTCTCTTGGCCTCCTCGCCCGCCCATGAAGCTCTCGGCGTCGCCGAAGTGTGGCGGAGAATTATCAGCCCTCTGGTTTCAAGCTCACCCTGATCGTAAAATTCGAGGGTTCTTGCCAGTAGCTCCCGGTCGTGGTCGTAGGTGAGTTGCTCCATGGCTCTTTTCGCTGTGACCCACTCGACTTTTTCGATTTCATCGTTGGGTGCGAACTTTGATTTGGCAATTGCGCTGTCTTTGACTTTGGAAACCCAATAGTGAACCTCTTTGGTTTCGCCTGAGGCCAGCTCATAATCGATGACCGCAAGCTTTCGACCAAGCCTGATTCTGAAGCCAGCTTCTTCCTCAACTTCTCTCACGGCAGTTTCCGGGAGTAGCTCTCCAGGGTCAACCTTGCCCTTGGGGAAGGTCCAATCCCTGTGCCTGGTTCGGAAGACCATGGCAAGTTCTATCTCGCCCTTTGACATTCTCCAACATACTGCACCGGCCGCATAGATGGTCATTACCTGGCCCCTTTTTTCAAGAGTGTCCGTGCCATTACTTCATCTTGCATATCAATTAGCGCTTCACCATCTTGATTCTTTGAATCCCGTCTCCAAATACCACTGGACTCCAGCTCCCAGATTGCGACCGTGCCTCCGACGGCAAGTTCCAAAAGATCGTTGAGCTCTTTTATCTGATCAGCTTGAGTTATTTTCACCAATGACTCAACTCGCCGATCGAGGTTGCGATGCATCATGTCAGCACTGCCAATAAAGACATCGGGGTCACCTGCGTTTTCGAAGAAGAACACTCGGCTGTGCTCGAGGTAGCGACCGAGCACGGATACGACCTTTATGTTTTCGCTTAGGCCCTGAATGCCAGGTTTTAGGGCACACATACCTCGCACCAAGATTTCGATGGAGACTCCAGCCATTGATGCGAAGTAGAGCTGGTCGATAATTTGCTCGTCTACCAGAGAGTTCAATTTCATTCGAATTTTGGCTGGCTTGCCATCTTCCTTATTGGTGATTTCGCGCTGGATTCTTTCGACAAGCCCCTCTCTGACTCCAACTGGAGAGGTCAAGATCGATGTGTAACCGGGCTCAGTCGAGAATCCTGAAAGCTGATTGAAGAGCTGAGTCAAGTCCGCGCCAACTGATTCTCTGGCTGTTAGAAGCCCTAAGTCCTCGTAATACCGAGCGGTTTTGGGGTTGTAGTTTCCGGTTCCTATGTGGCAATAGCGCCGGAGTTTGTCGCCCTCTTGTCGTATCACGAGTGAGAGCTTGCAGTGAGTCTTGAGTCCAACAATCCCGTAGACAACGTGTACTCCTGCTGCTTCTAGTTTTCTTGCCCAGGCGATGTTGTTTTTTTCATCAAATCGAGCTTTGATTTCCACCAGCGCCAAAACCTGCTTACCCGCCTCCGCGGCATCTATCAGGGCATCTACTACCGGAGAGTCTCCAGAGGTGCGGTAAAGAGTTTGTTTTATTGCCAACACTTGGGGGTCCTCAGCGGCTTGCTCCAAAAACGCCTGAGTGCTTGTAGCAAAGCTCTCGTAGGGGTGGTGAACTAAAACTTCTCGCTTGCGAAGAGCCGCGAAAATATCCGCAGCTTCGTCCTCGTCGGCCTCTAAGTGGGGGCTGGTGGTAATCGAGTGCGGCTCAAAATGTAGTTCTGGCCGCTTTAGAAAGGCGATTGCTATAAGCCCCGTAAGGTCCAAGGGCTCTGGCAGGTGATAAACATCGGTGTTGGAAATATCGAGTTCTCGCTGCAGCAGGCTGAGTATTTGAGAGTCGATGTTTTCTGCAACCTCGAGGCGAACCGGTGGACCAAATCTTCTACGAAGCAGTTCTTTTTCTAGCTGAACCAAGAGATTCTCGCCTTCGTCCTCATCTACCTCAAGGTCTTCGTTTCTAGTGACTCGGAAAATGTGGTGCTGAGTGACTTCCATTCCGGGGAAAAGCTCGCCTAGAAATTGGCCCATTATCTCTTCCAGCGGCACGTAACTGGATTCCGAACCCGGGACCGGCACGAAGCGTGGCAACAGCGATGGAACTTTTACTCGGGCGAAGTGTTCTGAGTCTGTCTTTGGGTTCCGAAGCGAGACCGCGAGGTTTAGAGAAAGGCCAGATATGTATGGAAAAGGATGAGCTGGGTCAACAGCGAGCGGAGTCAAAACCGGGAACACTTGATTGGTGAAATATTCGTGAAGCGCGTCATGCTGTGGTTCGGACAGAGTCGACCACTGCACAACATCGATGCCGTTGACTCTGAGCTCTTGAGAAATTTCGGTTGCAAACAATTCCGCATGGCGCGACTGCAGGTCCCTGGTTCTGTCAGAAATACGCTGCAAAACCTCCTGAGGGCTCAGGCCTGAAGCTGATTGAACTGCGATACCGGTCGCGATTCTTCTTTTGAGTGAAGCAACCCTGACCATGAAGAACTCATCGAGGTTGGAGGCAAAAATGCTTAGGAAGTGGACACGTTCCAAAAGCGGCAGTGATTTATCTTCGGCGAGCTCCAAGACACGCTGATTGAACTCCAGCCAGCTCAATTCGCGATCTAGAAAGCGACCCTGAGGAAGATCCGGTTGCGAATCTGGCTGAAAAATTATTTGTGTTTCTTCTGACATGGGCCTAATCCTTACAGCTGCGGGTTAGCAGCAGGTGAACTTATATCGGCTTCTTGTCGCTCAGGGTCCAATCGGTAGCCGACATTTCTAACGGTGCCAATCAAGGACTCGTGCTCCCCGAGCTTGGAACGAAGGCGCCTTATGTGGACATCCACGGTCCTGGTGCCCCCGAAGTAGTCATAACCCCAAACTTCGCTGAGGAGCTGCTCTCGGGTGAATACCCGTCCTGGATTTTCGTTCAAGTGACGAAGCAATTCGAATTCTTTGAATGTTAGGTCTAGCGTCTGGCCAGCCATCTTTGCGACATAGCTATCAAGGTTGATCACCAGTCCCGTTTCTTGGTTTAGAGCCGGTGCTGTTGCCTGCTTTGCATCGAGCAAAATTCGCAATCTCGCATCGACTTCCGCGAGGCTTGCACCTTCCAAAACAAAGTCATGCAGTCCCCATTCGGCGTTTACTGCCGCAAGTACGCTCTCGTTCGCAACCAGCATCAGGGGCTTGGTCCAGCCGGCGGCGCTCAAAATTCTCGCAACAGATTTTGCGCCCATAAGGTCGTGTCTGCAATCCAGCAAAACCAAGTCGTGTCTGGGCGATTCCGAGAGGCTTTGCGGGTCAAATGTGACTTGAATCAACTGATGTCCGAGAGCGTCAAGGGCGCCTAGGGGGCTGGTTCCCGCGGGCGAAATGCACAGGACAATAGCCATGTCAACACCCTTCGTTTAGCCAAATGATAGCCCGAATTTAAGCTGTTTTGGGTAGAGTTTGAGTCGTGAGTAGGCAGTGGTTGCAGATTGCAGCGATTTGGGCGGGTGTCCTGATCGCAGGGATTGTCGCCCTGTTTGGTTATTCGGATGATCGGCTCTACACGGCATTTGCTGCAATAGCCGGATCCGCCATTGCCCTTGTTAGTCTCGAGCACTTGTTCTCAAGAAAAGCCAAAGACACCGTTAGGCAGCAAATTTATGTCTCAACCGGAACCGTCTCAATCCTCGGTCTTCTGACGCTGATTGCATTGGTCAGATAGACTCTGAACATGTTGTTGGCAATCGAAATATTTTTCACGGGCCTATTAGTATTGGCCACAATCGCTATCGCCGGTGTATCGGCGTTGGTGGTCTTCAAGTTGTTCAAGGGCCAGAGCTAATTTGTTCGTTCTCCCCGACGACTTACCAATAGCGCTTACTCCTTTTACCTTCCTGATTGGAACCTGGAGCGGCTCTGGAGTGGTCAGCTATCCAGTTGAGGGAACCGCTACAACTGAAATCGAATTTTTCCAAAGGGTCGAATTCACCCCTTTGACCACTGGGAAACTTGAATACCGCTCAATTGTGTCGGACTCCAAGGGCGGCCTAATTATCCAAGAGCAGGGTTACTGGATGCTTGCGCAAATAAGCACCGCGGACCAACCCGGACCCGGTCTTTTGCCCGGAACCGGGAAGCCCATAATTGAAACTCGTGACGATTTGGAGTTACTCAGAAACGTCAACGATGGCTTTGAAATCGAAGCAATCATCACCAATTCGGACTCTGTTTCCGAGCTCTACTTCGGCCAGATAAAGGGTGCAAGAGTCGACATCGCAACTGACGCAGTTCTAAGGTCGCCTAATTCTAAGGAATACACGGCGGGCCAACGCATGTTCGGACTGGTAGATGGTGCTCTACTTTGGGCATGGGACATGGCGGCCATCGGCAGCCCTTTACGGTCCCACGCATCGGCGAGATTGGAGAAGCAGGTTGACTGACCACTACGGCAACCCTCTTCTTGAGCAGCGCAAGCTTTTGTCGCATGACGCATTCGTTGAGCGAACTGATCAGCGGGTTTTTGAAGTAAATGGGCCGGATGCGAAGAGCTGGCTGCACTCGCTGTTATCGCAGAACATCATGAATCTAAAAGATGGGCAAAGCGCCGAGGCACTCCTGCTAACGCCGCAGGGAAGAATCGAGCACCAGCTAAAAATAATTGCCACTGAAGCTGGCGTCTCAATCATCACCGCCGCAGACCACCTGGAGCCTTTGATTGCTTGGCTTCGAAAAATGGTTTTCCGATCAAAGGTTGAGATAACTGAGCGTGCGGACCTGAAGGTAATCGGCGGGTTCTTTATCCGGGAGGGCTTGTGCTGGATCGACAAGTTTGACGGTGAGCCAGTCGGTTCGGTACGTTATGCCGCAAACCGGGCCGAATTTCCCTACCGCGAGTACTTGCTGGAAGACGCCCCGACTGACCTTGTGCCATCCGGGCTATTGGCCTATGAGGCTCTCCGCATCAGCGTCGGTCGACCGGAGATAAAAGACGTTGACGATCGCTCTTTACCTCACGAGTTTGACTGGCTCTCTTCGGCTGTTCACCTAAGCAAAGGTTGCTACCGAGGCCAAGAGGCCGTTGCAAAGGTCCATAATCTAGGTCGTCCTCCAAGAAGGTTGATTATCTTGAACCTTGAGCAGGGCGATGTTTTGGCAAGCAAAGATGACAAAGTTTTTTACCAAGAAAAAGAAGTCGGCAAAGTCGTCGCGGGTGCTCTCCACTACGAAACCGGGTCGTTAGCCCTGGCGCTAGTGAATCGAAATACTCCTTACCTTGACCTGTTCATCGAATCTGGTAGCTTCCGTGTCTCTGCCATGCAAGAAGTCCTAGTGCCTCACGACGCTGGAAAGGCGGCGGATCTTCCAAGGCCCGCGGCCTTCAAGCTCACCGGCCGGAAATGAACCGATTTGTAATTAGGTTCTCCTTCGCCAGGGTTAGAGATTCATTTTGGACAATCGGGCAAATAGTCCTTGCTGCGCTGTCTTCCTATCTCTTCGCACGCTATGTTCTCGGCCACCAAGTGCCATTATTGGCGGTCACGGTGGCCATCTCTTCACTGGGTTTCAGTCGTGACACCAAGCCCAAGCAGGTTTTGCTCACGGCCATAGCTATGTTCTCGGGAGTTGTTCTAAGCGAAACCCTCCTTCAAACCTTCGGCAGCGGGGCTGTGCAGTTAGCGGTTGCAATACTGCTTGCTCTAATGATCGCGAGACTCTTCACGTCTAACCCGGCTTTTACAATAACCGTTGCGATTCAGGCCGTTTTGGTCCAGTTGATGCAGACTCCAGTTACCGGTATCTACTCTCGGGCGATTGATGGTTTGATTGGCGGAGCCATTGCCCTGATCTTTGTATCACTAATGCCACGCAATCCAATCAAGTTGGCCAGACAAGACTCAAAGGCTTTGTTTCTGGTGTTTAGAAACACGCTTTCAACCGTTGCGACAGTGCTGAGATCTCCAAACGCTGATTTAGCCGATCAGGCTCTCACCGACATTCGCAAAACTCAGCCCTTGGTCGACAACTGGCAAAGCTCGCTGGAAAGCGCGCTTGCGATCAGCAAGATTTCTCCGTTTTATCGTTGGACCACAAGGGAGATCAGTCAGCAATGGCAGGTCGCCGCGGGCATGGATTTGGCCACCAGAAACCTTAGGGTCCTGACCAGGCGAGTTCATTTTTTAATCAAGGACGAAAAACCACGGCCTCAACTTGCTGATTTAGTGGGAAAGATAATCATTGCTACCGAGTTACTTGAGCAAACCTCCGATGATTTTTCAGTAACGCAAAAGGCCAAGAAGTATCTGAGAAAAATTCCACCCAGCTTGAGCCCAACGGTTTTTGATCCACCCCTGACGATCTCAGAAAGCGCTCTGCTTCTGGAAATTAGGCCACTCTTCGTGGACCTTGCTGTTGCAGCTGGCATAGCCGCAGACCAGGCCAGGTCGCTGCTGCCTAAGGTTGACTAAGCTCTTCCGTATGACCTACGACCTGATCTTGCTGCGACACGGCAATTCGACATGGAACCAGAAAAACCTCTTCACTGGATGGGTGGATGTTGATTTGACTGACCAGGGGAGACAGGAAGCCAGAAGCGCCGGAGAGCTCATCGAGGCTTCTGGGCTAAAGCCAGATATTCTCTACACTTCGGTCCTAAAGCGAGCGATAAATACCGCTCACATCGCCCTCGATCAAATGGACCGAAACTGGATCGAAACTCTGCGCTCTTGGAGATTGAACGAGAGGCACTATGGGGCTCTGCAGGGGTTAGATAAAGCCGAGACTTTGGAAAAATACGGCCCGGAGCAATTCCAGATATGGCGAAGGGGCTTTGATTCTCCGCCTCCGGCGATTGCCGAAAATTCTCAATACTCCCAGGCTCACGATGAGCGTTATAAAGACCTCGGAAAAGATTTACCGGACACCGAGTGCCTGAAAGATGTCTTAGTAAGAATGCTTCCCTACTGGGAGAGCGACATCGCTAAATCTCTTAGAGAAAACAAGACGGTTTTGGTCACCGCACACGGCAACTCTCTTCGGGCGCTGGCCAAGCACTTAGACGGCATTGGCGATGATGAAATTACCGATCTGAACATCCCAACCGGAGTTCCGCTTTACTACCAGCTTGATGCAGACCTTCAGCCAGTTGAACCGGGTGGTCGTTATCTAGATCCTGAAGCGGCTAAGGCTGGAGCTGATGCAGTCGCATCACAGGGAAAGCACTAACTATGTTCTTGCCAGTCTCCAGTTTGCAGAAAGCTCACCTTGGATGAAATGTCCACAACGTGGTCGGCAAATCGCTCGAAGTAACGGGACGCCAGTGTTACGTCAACCGTGAACATGGCATTTTCGGACCAATCTGGACCCAGCACGACGTCGAAGACTTTTCTGTGAAGTAGATCCACTGCCTCGTCCTCGGCCTGAATCTCACGAGCCAAGTCAACATCGGTATCCCTTAGCAAGATAATTACCTTGTCGGCAAGTTTCAGATTCAGCCGTGCCATCTCTTCGAAGGTGCCACGAAGGGAATCGGGGACCGCGGAGCCGGGGTAACGGTAGCGGGCGATTGCGGCGATGTGTGAAGCAAGTGAGCCCATGCGCTCTATGGAAGCGCTCATTCGAAGTGCTGACACCAAAATTCGCAGATCTCTTGCAACCGGCGATTGAGTCGCCAAAATCTTTATCACAAGCTCATCAAGGTCCAAAGCGCGTTCTTCGTTGGCGTCGGTCAACGCAAGAGCTTCATCGGCCAGCGAAACATCGCTAGTTAGAAACGCCGTTGAGGCCTTTTGCATGATTATGCGGGCATTTTTCGCCAGGTCGACCAGACGGGTCTGGACTTCAATCAGTTCCTGCTGGAATACTGCACGCATTTTTTCCTAACTGCTTCATAATTTCTTGAAAGATGCCCGAGTGTCCCACCGCTATTCAAATTTCAGATTAACTTCGAACTAATCGGGGGGAAACTAGCGCTTATAAATAGAAATTTACACCTAGTCTTAAGACAAAGCCGGTTGTTTACTTGGTAAACACAACATTAGGAAGAACTCTTGGGCATTCTTGGCAACAGAAAAGTGGACCAGGCCGACGCTCGTCAGGTTGATGCTTTCGAGATTGTGGCGGCTCAGGTCGTCGATGTCCTCGCAACCGCGGGAGTGGTGTTGGATGAGCGGAACATGGTTTTGCGAGCATCGCCCGGGGCTATTCAATTTGGACTGGTTCAAAATAGACACTTGATTCACTCGGCCCTGGTTGGTCTGGTCGAAGAGGCCAGGTCAACGTCGGGAGCCGCTGAACAAGAACTTCAGATCGAAGCTGGTCTCCGGCGAGAACAGCTTTGGGTGCATGCACGCGCTGCCAAGTTCGGCGATCGCTATGTCATGTTGTTAGTCGACGACCGAACCGAGGCAAAGCGATTGGAAGTAACCAGAAGAGATTTCGTAGCGAACGTGTCCCATGAGCTCAAAACCCCAATTGGAGCAATAAGCCTTCTAACCGAGGCGATTGCAGGTGCTCAGGATGACCCGGATACCATCAAGAAATTCTCTGCCTCACTTCAGAAGGAAGCGGCCCGGCTTGGCAGCCTGGTTCAGGAGCTGATGCAGCTGTCCAGAGTGCAAGGCGCAAATCTTTCTGACACCGCTGTCGAGCTTGATTTGGCTCTGGTCATCAACGATGCGGTAGATCGTAATCAGGTGCTCGCCGAGCAGCGTGGAGTGAAGCTAGTAACCAATGCGAAGAAGGGCTCTCGTATGGTTGGAGACTACGAAATGCTCACCACTGCGGTTCGAAACTTGGTCGAAAACGCCATCGCGTATTCAGACAAAGGGTCTCAAGTTGGAATCGGGCTAAAGGAAGTTGGTGGAGTGGCGGAAATCGCGGTCACCGACTCCGGTATTGGAATCTCAGAGGACGATCAAGAGCGCATATTCGAACGGTTCTATCGCGTCGACCCGTCGCGGTCTAGAGATACTGGTGGCTCGGGCCTGGGGCTCTCGATCGTTAAGCATGCGGCGTCAAACCACAAGGGCGATGTCAGATTATTTTCAAAAGAGGGCGTCGGAAGCACTTTCACGCTTAGGTTACCCATTCAAGACAGGGAGACAAATTGACCAGAGTTTTAGTTGTTGAGGACGAGCAAAACCTTCGGGAACCTCTTGTTTATCTTTTGCAAAAAGAGGGGTACGACGTCATTGAGGCCGAGGACGGACGCAGTGCCATTGACATCTTCTTCAGCTTGGGTGCCGACTTGGTGCTTTTGGATCTCATGCTCCCGGGGGTAAACGGCAACGAGGTCTGCAGGGCAATCCGGGCCGAGAGCCAGGTCCCAATAATCATGATTACCGCTAAGGATTCTGAAATAGACAAGGTTGTAGGGCTCGAAATTGGTGCCGATGACTACGTTACGAAACCTTATTCATCCCGAGAACTGCTCGCGAGAATGAAGGCTGTTCTTAGACGAGGAACCGAAACCGCCACGATTTCCACCGGCTTAATCAAGGCGGGTCCGGTTGAAATGGATCTCGAGCGCCACACGGTTACAGTCAACGGTGAACGAATTCAGATGCCGCTCAAGGAATTCGAGCTCCTTGAGCTGCTAATGGAAAACGTCAACCGTGTGCTAACCCGAGGTCAAATTATTGACCGAGTTTGGGGCTCAAATTACTTTGGTGACACAAAAACTCTGGATGTTCACGTGAAGAGAATTAGATCAAAGATCGAAGAAGATCCGGCCAGGCCCGTTCATCTGACAACCGTCCGAGGTCTGGGATACAAGTTCGAGGCGTAGTTTTTTTAGTCCAGAAGCTCAAGAAATGGGCGGTACTCCTCAAGGGAGCCGTCGAGCACTGGAACAGCTAGTTGTATCGGGCTCTTTCCGTCGCTCACAAAAATAGTGTGCATCGATCCTGGTCCCTCGGCAATTTCCAACAGAATTCCGAGATTGCCACCGTAGCCAAGGTCGTACTTGGCTTTGGGCCCTACTTCGAATTCGTAGACGGTTCGATTGTTGTCTTGATCAACAGTCTGAATATTTGCGCTGATAGCGGTATCGGAACTGTTAACAAAAGAGCCAATAAGAACTGCCTGAGGTCCTTCGGATTTGATGAACAGCAGGTTTCTTGCCTTCAAGCTTCCAATGTCACTAACAACCCCATCGCTGGGAGAGTAGGGGTCTAGCGAGGATACGTTCCTGCTCAACGAGCAACCGGAAAGTGCAACGACGGTTAGAACCGTGGCCAAAAGGGCAGTTAATTTCTTGATTTGCAAGGGACCTCCGCATTAGCTAACGCCTAAAGTCTAGCCTAGGTAATTGGCGGGAACTGTGGTAAAATAAGGGCTTTGAAGCCGAGAGAAGTGTATGAAGTTTGAAGTTGGCGAAACAGTTGTTTATCCCCACCACGGTGCCGCAGAAATTATCGAAGTTTCGAAAAAAACCGTTCGCGGTGAATCCCAAACCTATCTAAAGCTTCGAGTGGCTCAAGGTGATTTGATTATCCAGGTTCCAGCGGCAAACGTAGAAATGGTCGGCGTAAGAGACGTAATTGATAAAAAGGGCGTCAAGCAGGTCTTTGATGTGCTGAGAGCCGAGTTTGTCGAGGAACCAACTAACTGGTCTAGGCGCTATAAGGCGAACTTAGAAAAGCTAGCTTCTGGCGATGTTGTAAAGGTTTCCGAGGTAGTTCGCGACCTATGGCGTCGTGACCAGGACCGAGGCTTGAGTGCTGGTGAGAAGCGAATGTTGGCCAAGGCAAGACAGATTCTTATTTCGGAGCTTGCCCTTGCACGCAAGGTCGATGAGGAAAAGGCGTCTGCTGAGCTTGACAAGGTATTGGCAAGCTAACAAATGACCGTAGCGGTGGTGTTGGTCTCTGCCGGCAAGGGCGCAAGGCTTGGGGCATCAGTTCCAAAGGCTGTGGTGTCGGTAGCCGGGAAGACCTTATTAGAGCTTTCCTTGATGCACATTTCGGAATTCAAGCCGGACCAGCTGATTGTGGTCGCGCCAGAGGGCCTGACGGCTGAGTTCGAAAGACTAACGTCCAAATTCTTCCTGGATTTCAAAGTCGTGACTGGTGGCAGTACGAGACAAAAGTCCGTGGCCGCCGGCATGAAAGAAGTGACATCCGATTTTGTTCTGGTGCACGATGCTGCTCGGGCTTTCACTCCAAAAGAGGTGTTTGACCGCGTAAAAGGGGCGCTCGAGTGGGCGGATTGCGTTGTCCCAACAATTAAGCTTTCGGACACCGTAAAGCAGGTGAATGATCACTGGGTCGATAAGACCGTTGATCGCAACCAGCTCAGACTTGTGCAAACCCCTCAAGGGTTCAGAGTTTCGACCCTAAGAGATGGCCTAAGTAGGGCAATTGCAGACTTTACGGATGAAGCGGGGCTTCTCGAGTCCATAGGGGTGCCTACCGCGGTAGTCGATGGCCACGAGCACGGCTTCAAGGTGACTACTCCTTCCGACCTTGAGCGCGCCCGCGCAATCTTTGCAGATGTTCGCTCTGGAATTGGAGTTGATGCGCACCAGTTCAGTGAATCGGGGACGCTGATGTTGGGCTGCCTGGAATGGCCCGAATATCGTTTGCTTTCTGGGCACAGCGATGGAGATGCAGTGGCCCACGCGATCGTGGATGCGCTTCTTGCCGCCGCCAGCCTAGGAGACATTGGCTCTAATTTTGGAACTGATAGACCCGAGTACCAAGGAGCTAGCGGCGAGCTTTTCTTGAGAGAAGCCCTTAGGTTGCTGTCCGATGCCGGTTTCGAACCGGCCAACGTTTCAGTGCAGGTGGTTGCGGATGAGCCAAAAATCGGTCCGAGGCGATTGGAAATTGAGCAACACCTGAGCCTAATAATTGGGGCTCCTGTCTCTGTATTAGCTACCACGACTGACGGACTTGGTTTCTTGGCGGACTCAAGGGGAATAGCCGCTGTGGCAACCTCTCTCGTGAGAATGCGTGGCTAGGCTCTTGAACATGAAGCTTTACGACACAAAAGCCGGCGAACTAAGGGATTTCAAACCTCTAGTTGCGGGTCGGGTTTCCATGTATGTTTGCGGTCCCACCGTTCAGTCTGCGCCTCACATTGGGCACCTAAGGTCTGCACTCGTTTACGACCTAATGGCTAGGTGGTTTACGCACCTAGGACTTGAAGTTCAACTAGTCAGAAACGTCACGGACATCGATGACAAGGTTTTGGAAAAAGCCGGTGAGCAGTCAGTTGCGTGGTGGGAGTTGGCCTACAAAAACGAGCAATTGTTCGCCACTGATTATCGTCGGCTCGCCATTGGACTTCCAGCGCATGAGCCAAGAGCAACTGGTCACATCTCACAGATGATTACTCTCATCGAAAAGCTTGTTGAGCTCGGTTACGCCTACCAGAGCCTCGATGGCTCAGGGGGAATTTATTTCGACACGGCGAAATGGTCAAAGTACGGCGAACTGACTAACCAGAAACTCGATGACATGGAGGGTGAACGCTCAAATCCGGCGAAAATAAATCCTCAGGATTTTGCCCTGTGGAAAGCGGCCAAGTCGACCGAACCAGAATCTGCTAACTGGCCCTCTCCTTTTGGTATCGGCCGCCCAGGTTGGCACATTGAGTGTTCAGCCATGGCTGCCCACTATTTAGGGGAGAGTTTCGACATTCACGGGGGCGGCTTAGACCTTCGGTTCCCTCACCATGAAAATGAACTCGCGCAATCTACTGCAGCTGGCCACGGATTCGCTAACTACTGGGTTCACAACGGGCTGGTGAGTATTCAGGGTCAAAAGATGTCCAAGTCACTCGGGAATTCGATATTGTCAGAGGAGCTATTTGACAAGGTGAGCGACAAAGCTGCCCGTTACTATTTGGCCAGCGCTCACTACCGATCAGTCCTTGACTACCATCCCGAGGCAACTATCGAGGCTTCCGCTGCACTTTCAAGGCTCCACGGCTTCGTTGTTCGGGCAGCCAGGGAACTGAAAGAAACTAGGTTTAGTAATTTTGCAGTCGTTGAGCTGCCCGATGAATTCACTTTGCAAATGAACGATGATTTGAATATTCCTGGAGCACTTGCTGTTCTCCACGAGAGCGCAACTGCCGGTAACACTGATCTAGACGACCAGCGATTAAGCCAAGCGCACCAGCGCTGGAGCGAGGTAGTCGGTATGCTCAAGGTTCTAGGTCTTTCCTTGGACACATCGAACCGGACCAATCAAGAGCATCGAGCGCTGGATCAATTGATCCAAACTTTGATTGCCGAGAGAAATAAAGCTAGAGAAGACAAGAACTATCAACGCGCTGATCAGATACGCGACCAGCTAATAGAAATTGGTATCGAGCTATCTGACTCGACATCTGGAACACATTGGAGTTTGAAATAATGGCAAAAATTGGAAGACCTGGAGCTAGCAAGTCCAAAAAAGGGCCGCTCAAGGGAACTGGTGGGCACGGACGAAAGTCCCTAGAGGGCAAAGGCCCAACGCCCAAGGCTGAAGATCGCAAATATCACAAAACTTATCGTTCCCCAAAGGACGTGACTGAAGTTCGTCAAACCCCTAAAAAGGGTCAGTTTGTGGCGTCGAAGACGGGCAAAGCATCGAAGGCAAATGCTACCGAGGTGCTATCCGGTAGAAACTCTGTGGTTGAAGCGCTGAAGGCTAGCGTCCCGGCCACCGCCCTGTTCATTGCCCAGCGCATCGAGGTTGATGACAGAGTGCGAGAGTCAATGACCATCGCCAACAAGCGCGGGATCATTATCAACGAAGTCACTCGAGTCGAGATCGATCGGATGACCGGTGGCGACAGCGTCCACCAAGGAATCGCACTTCAGGTTCCTCCATACAGTTACAAAGACCCGAATGAACTCCTGGACCGAGCCTTGTCTCAATCGGCTTTGCCACTCTTAGTCGCACTAGATGGGATAACCGACCCTCGTAACCTTGGTGCGATAATCCGATCGGTTGCCGCGTTTGGCGGTAATGGAATCATCTTGCCGCAGCGCAGAAGCGTAGGCGTGACTGCGGCGGCTTGGAAGACAAGCGCTGGTGCCGCAGCCAGAATGCCGGTTGCCTTGGCAGCAAACCTCAATCAGACAATTAAGGAATACAAGCGTCGAGGCGTCTTTGTGGTCGGGCTTGATGGCGACGGAGACGTATCGCTACCTAATTTTCAGCTCTTCGACAAGCCGCTTCTGGTTGTTGTCGGATCCGAGGGCAAAGGGTTGTCGCGGTTGGTTCAGGAAAACTGTGACCAGGTTATTTCGATACCAATTTCCGAAGTTACGGAGTCACTGAATGCTGGAATTGCTGCAAGCGTAGCGCTCTATCAAATTGCAGCGTTAAGGGCCTAAACCTTATCTCGCCAGTCCCCAGTTTCATCATCGTCAGTCACGACTATCAGCCCGGTTGGGATAGATTGCGCGAGCATTATTGTGCCGGTCATTGGGCTACCCGATAACAACGAGGACTCATCACGGCGTTCGGCCAGGACATCTGAAATGTAGCTTCGAACGGCATCGACAAGGGCAATGTCGCTTCCTTGAACTTCGGACTGCTTCAGTCGGTGCCTCAGGACCTCGTGGAATACCTCAGCGGGCTCAAGCTTGCCGAGCAGCTCATTTGGTATTGCTCCAACCACCGGCTCGAAGACCTCGCTAAGCCATTTGTGTGCCAAAACTTCCTCATCGAAGCCGAGGTGGGCATTGACTAGTGAGTACTGGTCAATGTCATTCAGCAGGCGCCTTGCTTGATTTTCCTCCACGTCTAGACCGGTGACGAGCAAAAGCCTTCTAGCGTGATGACCTGCATCCACGACCTTCGGCTGAATTCTTACTGTTCTTTTATCTTGGTCTTTGGCCATGGACAGCTCTTGAATATCAAACCCAAGGTCGTTGAGGCGTTGAATTCTTCTAGCAATCTTCCATCGCTCGCTGTCATCGAAGGTTTCGGTTTCGGTGAGTTCTTTCCAAAGTTCGCGGTATTTATCTACGATTCGCTGGCTTACGGTCCCAGGGTCTAAGTCAGTCGCTTTTCCGGAGGCAATTAGGTCCATCAACTCACCGGCAATGTTTACCCGTCCGATCTCTAGATCGTTTTCACGCTGACCATTTGAGAGATTGGAATCATAGAGATGTCCGGTCTCCGCATCCACCAAATACGCGGCGAATTGCCCCGCATCTCTTCTGAATAACGTGTTCGACAGTGAGACGTCACCCCAGAAGAATCCAGCCAGGTGAAGTCGCACCAGGAGTAGCGCTAGAGCGTCGACCAACCGGTTGGCAGTTTGTTCTCTTAGTCCTTGAGACCACATCGCGCGGTAAGGGAGTGAGAATTTTAGGTGCCTCGTTATCAATACCGCCGGCAGCGGGCTACCATCGAGATCTTCACGCTCTTGGATTATTGCGAAGGCCTCAACGCAAGGGATGTCGAGTTTCTCCAGTTTGCGAAGCATCTCGTACTCACGTTTTGCTAGATCGAAAAGGGTTTCCTTGATGGCTATGACGTGATCGTTCAGGTGGGCGAATCTGACCGTGTGACGGGACAGGCCTTTTGGTAGCGCCGCTATGTTTTCTTTTGGCCAATCTTCCAACGGCAAATGCCACGGCAGATCCAGTAACTCTGGTTCTGCCGCAGCGGCCGTAATGCTTATAGAAGATGGCATTGAGGCCTAGTTAAGGCGCTCGCCTGACTCGGTGTCGAAGACGTGAACTGCCTCTGGGTCAGCCTGGAGATGAATCTTGTCTCCCGCCATTGGGTGGTCGATTGGGTGCACTCGAACAACGATGTTCTGCTCTGTGCCGTCCAGCTGAACGCGACCATAAAGGTAGCCATCGCTTCCAAGTTCTTCGATTACGTCAACATCAACTATTAGACCCTTTGGCGCAACGGTCAGCTTTTCGGGCCTGACACCTACGGTCACTCGGTTGCCAGTTGCCTTCGCCAGGATCTCGCGAGCAATTGGTAGCACTGCATCTCCGAACTGAACACCGCCGTCAATTATCGGAAGCTGAACAAGGTTCATTGCGGGTGAGCCGATGAAGCCGGCCACGAAGACATTTTGTGGTCGATCGTAAAGGATTCGAGGGGTGTCAACCTGCTGTAGTAGGCCGTCTTTCAAGACTGCAACTCGGTCACCCATGGTCATGGCTTCCACCTGATCGTGTGTCACATATACCGTGGTGACTCCAAGACGTCGCTGAAGTGAAGCAATCTGAGTTCTGGTCTGGACCCGAAGTTTGGCGTCCAGGTTGGAAAGCGGCTCGTCCATCAAAAAAACCTGTGGCTGTCGAACAATGGCTCGACCCATCGCAACCCTCTGGCGTTGACCACCGGAGAGCGCCTTCGGCTTGCGGTTTAGGTACGGCTCCAAGTCCAACAGCTTTGCGGCTTCTAGAACTCGCTCCGCACGTTCGTCCTTGTTTATACCGGCGATTTTCAAGGCAAAGCCCATGTTCTCCGCGACGGTCATGTGAGGGTAGAGGGCATAGTTCTGAAAGACCATCGCAATGTCTCTGTCTTTCGGCGGCACATCGGTGACTTCTCTGTCTCCGATGTAGATGCCACCCTCGTTCACTTCTTCAAGACCGGCCAGCATTCTCAATGATGTTGACTTACCGCAACCAGAAGGTCCAACGAGCACTAATAGCTCGCCGTCTCTAACTTCGAGGTTTAGTTTGTCTACAGCTGGCTTAGTTCCGCCCGGGTAGATTCTGGTTGCATTTTTAAATGACACTGTTGCCATGATTTACTCCTTCACCGGCAGGTACGTGCCGGACGATCCGTAGTGATGGATGTTTGCCTAAGCGAACCACATAAGTATGCCACTGGAATTAGACTTGACCGGCATTGCAATAAAGTTGATAACAAAGGACGAAGATGACCCCCAACGAAAAGCCAACGCGTTCAGAGCAACGCGAAGCAGCCAGAGACAAAGCACGCGAGCTTCGGAAGCTGAGCGCCAAGAAGGAAAAGCGCAATCGTTTGCTCTTGCAGGTCTCCGTTGTTCTTGTGGCACTTGGGATTATTGGGGGTATCGCGGCTGTAGTTCTTGTTGACGCGGCCAACCGCGCAGACGCACCCATTGTTGGGGAAACACCAAACAACTTGACTGATCTTGGTGGGCTAAAAATCGGTGTTGGGCTGCAGGCATTTACCCTGAGCAACACGCCAACCCCTGATGCAGCTGAAGAGACTCCTAAAATCGAGATTTATGTTGATTACCAGTGCCCAATTTGTCAGGCTTTTGATGTGCCCAACGCCTCTCAGATTCGCTCTTGGGCCGACGTGGGTGCCGCAACGGTTGAGATCAGGCCTATTTCTTTTCTTGATCGCGCATCGTTGAACGCCTATTCTTCAAGAGCCGCGAACACTGCTTTTTGCGTCGCTAACTTTGAGCCGGATTCCTTCTACGACCTTCACGAACTCTTGATGGCCAATCAGCCTGAGGAGGGTACCCAAGGACATGACGATGATCAGTTATTCGAATACGCGAAAGAGGCTGGTGCTGGCACTGAAGAGGTAAAGGGCTGCATCCAAGCCAAGAGCTTCGGGGATTACATTGAACAGCACACGCAGGCAGTGCTGTCGTCTCCTCAGAACGGAGTCAGCGTTACCGGTACTCCAACGATATTGGTAAACGACAGGCAGTACACCTGGGCAACTGGAGAAGAACTGGTGTCCGCTGAGCGATTCGCTCAGTTCGTCCAATTGGCAACTGCTGAGTAGTCAATCGGGTTAGTTCCAGGTGACCCTGCCGTTTTGAGAACTTGAAGTCGCTGACTCTAATTAGCGACTTTAGGGGGGAAAGTCTCTGATCTGTAGACGACCTGGCTGTCAGCATCCAAGTAATCGATTTTCGCAAGATAGTCCTGAGCGGCAACCCCGTCATACATTTGATAGAAGGTTGCGGAAAGCGCCACGTCCACACCAATCAGCGATGCCGAATCAGTTGCCTCAAAAGCCTCTTGGTTGACTTCAATGGTGATTGATCTGAAGTCGTCACTGTGAGTTATTGCAAGAATCGAAGGCTCGGAGGAGGCCATTGCCGCAAAGGCTCCTTCCACGCTCATTGCTGCTGATTGCAGAGTTTCGTCTCGCTTAGCCAAAGACATTCTGTAGGTCACCGAACCATCGGGGTTGCGCGCATAACCCACATAGCCTTGGTCCGCGACCATCTGGTAGAGCTCATCATCAGTAAGGTCACCTAGCAAGCTTGCTGGAATTGTTATGTCAACCGTTTCGAGGGTTTCATCGACTGGGTTCGAGGTGGGCGCAATCGCCTCAGCTGTACTTGGTGAAACCGAAGACTCTAAAGTGTTGGCTGCGCAGCCAGTCAGTAGCAGCAGGCTAGCGCCAAAGACGGCTGTTCTAAACAAGAGTGTCATGTGTTCCTAATTTCTTTGGATCGAGCTCCAAGCATAGGCGACCATTACCAAGGAGGTCTGGGTGCGCAGTAATGTTCAGTCCAGACCTTAGAAACCGAAAAATATAGATGTCTACAGTTAGCTGAAATTCTTGGCAAACGCTCGCACGACCAAAATTTAGAAACAGCTCAGGCTAGGGATTTTCGATCGAATCCGGGCTTGAGACATTGGGGAAAGATTGGTGAACTCCACTGTCCACTTTGCGAAATTCGATCAAGTCCAAGTCTTTGGGTTTTTTCAAATCGACACTCAGAACCTTCTTGACGTCTTTAAAAAGTCGAGGCAGGCGGTAGCAGGATTTTCTCCAGCGCCGACTAATGGACGGAATAACTAAAAATAGGGACACTGCATACGATGCAGAACGAGCTAGTGGAGCGCTGGCTTTCTCAAGAACCCTTCTTGGTGCTGGGCCGCTTTATTGCATTTCGCTCCTGCTTTGAACGAGTTTCGTCTGATTCGATTTTGTCCACCAGGAGCGGCTCTTGTGACTCTGGATTTCCATCGCGGGTTTCCTGAAATTTCAATGCTTCTTGTTCTGCCGAGCGCATGCCCTCGTTTATGCCCCTTGCAATGTCCCTTTGTAGGTCAAGATCTTCTAACATCTTTGGCCTCCTCTGCACTTTTCAGGCTACCCCTAGAACGCCCCGGTGTCCAAGTAATGCTGTCCCCAAAAAGTGGTAGCAGGTGGTGGCAGGATTTCCCCCAAGGGGCTGATTGATGTATTCACTGGTGGCTAAACCAAGAAGCCCTGCACGGCGGCCGCTCACGGCAATGTAAGAGGGAGCGACAGGGGGAGAATCCCCCTAAATCCAAGGGAAATGCCAGCAACTAGATGCCAATAAGCGATTATCCATTAGGCTATGTCGGGGTTAAAACCCCAAGCCGACCTGGCGCAATTGGTAGCGCACCACTCTTGTAAAGTGGGGGTTACGGGTTCGAGTCCCGTGGTCGGCTCTGTATTTTTTGCTAGTTTCTAGGGCGAAGTTCGGCAACCATTGGGCAGTTGAATGGATTGACGTTGTTGCTAAGGCCAACCTTGTTCAAGTGCTTCATAATTACCAGGTAGCTTGCAAACAAGTTCATCTCCACCATTGTGACGTCATTCTTGCGGCAGAATTCAGACACCATCTGGTGAGCCCTACGAAGGTATGGTCTCGCCATTGATGGAAACAGGTGATGCTCAACTTGGTAGTTCAAGCCACCCATTAGATTGTCCTTCAACCAGCTTCCGCGAATGTTTCTAGAAGTCAGAACTTGCCTGGAGAAGAAATCTAGCTTGCTGTCTTTTTCAATAAGAGGCATTCCCTTGTGGTTTGGGGCAAAGGCTGCTCCCATGAAGAATCCAAAGGTCATCATCATGGCAAACCACAGAGCGATGGCCCAAAGCCAGCCGAACATCCATGCCATTACGAAGTATGGAGCTATCTGGCGGACCATCATCAGGCTGAATTCCAGAATCTTTATACCTACGGACCTGTCCTTGCGGCCAAGCCCTGCAAAGGAGTCAACTAACAAGTCAAAGCCAGTGAAAAGTAGAAGGAATGGAAAGAGGTAGCCCTGGCGGTCTGAAAGCCAGCGTTCCGGTCCCTTTTTGGACTCTTTGGACTCTGTGGTGAAGCTTAGAACTCGGATGGCAATGTCTGGATCTTCACCAATTTGGTTTGGTCGCTGGTGGTGCTTGTTGTGCTTTTTTAGCCAGAAGCCGTAGCTCAGGCCAGCAAACAGGTTCGCGAGTACCAAACCGAGCCAGTCGTTGGCTTTGTTGTTTTTGAAGACTTGACGGTGAGATGCCTCGTGAGCAATAAATCCATACTGCGCACTCATGATCCCAAGGAGGCCCGCTAGAACGAAACCGGCAACTATCCACCACTGGCTCTGCTGCAATGCGTAGCCGGTAAAACCAGCACCGACCCATAGGGCTGATGCAATCAAGCTGATAACCGCAAGACGAATTATGTAGAAGCTTGGACGCTTAGTAAGTAGTCCCGCTTCTCTAACTTGCTCAAGAATTAGGCTGAAGTTAGTTGGTGTTCTGGTTTCGGAAGCAATAGTCATTACACAAGTCTACGTGTCTTAGTTCGGGTGGTGCCGTGAAACGCAATAACAATAAGTGTCATACTGATGAAGTGAAAGCGACGAGGCTTGAAAGCGACCTTCTTGGCGGTAGGGATATCCCAAACGAGGCCTACTGGGGTGTGCACACCCTCAGGGCAGTGGAAAATTTTCCCATCAGTGGAGTGCCTATAGGCCACTATCGGTCACTGGTAAGGGGCCTTGGTTTTATAAAAGAAGCTTCGGCATCAGCAAACTTAAAACTCGGGGTCATAACTTCCGAAATCGCGGAACCCATAATCAAGGCCTGCATTGAGGTGCGAGACGGCAAGTTTGACGATCAGTTTGTAGTCGATGCGATTCAAGGCGGCGCCGGAACATCAACAAACATGAATGCGAACGAAGTCATCTGTAACCGTGCTCTAGAAATAGCCGGCTTTGACAAGGGCGAGTTCCAGCACATTCATCCGCTCAACCACGTTAACGCTTCGCAATCAACCAACGATGTTTATCCGACTGCCATCAGGGTTTCGATGATCATTGAGATCAGGGCCTTGCTGGAGGAGATTGCATACCTGCGTTCGACAATTGACGCCAAGGCAGAGGAGTTCTCTGAAGTTCTAAAGATGGGTAGAACGCAACTTCAAGATGCAGTCCCTATGACCTTGGGTCAGGAATTCGCAGCTTGGTCTCAGACGCTTAGTGAAGACGAGGGCCGACTTCAGGAAATGATTCCTTTGTTGAGTGAGATAAATCTCGGCGGCACAGCTATTGGCACGAAGCTAAACACCCCGGCCGGTTACTCGCAATTGGTGACCGACGTCCTCAGCGAAATTTGCGAACACCAGTTCTTTCCAGCTGTGAACCTGATCGAGGCAACGAGCGACACCGGAGTTTTTGTGTCGGTCTCGAGCACCTTCAAGCGACTAGCTACCAAAATATCCAAGATCTCAAACGACCTCAGATTGCTTTCATCTGGCCCAAGGGCTGGCATCAACGAGATAAACCTCCCCGCAAGGCAAGCCGGATCCTCGATTATGCCCGGCAAAGTAAACCCGGTAATTCCAGAGGCGGTAAACGAGATTGCCTTCACCGTAATCGGAAATGACCTAACAGTTACGATGGCGGCCGAAGCCGGTCAGCTGCAGCTCAACGCATTCGAACCAATTATTGCCAGGTCGCTGATGATGAGCGTGGTGTACCTAAGACAGGGCTGTCACATTCTTGCCAAGTTCTGCATGAGTGGAATTACTGCCAATGTCGAGCACCTTAGGCTCACGGTTGAAAACTCAATTGGGCTTGCTACTGCACTTGCTCCAAAACTTGGGTATGAAAAGACTTCTCTGATTGCCAAGCACGCAGCCGAGATGAACATGTCAGTTAGGGAAGCAGTGATGGACCTAGGCCTAATGACCGAGGATGAATTCAATTCCCTTCTAGGTGACGTTAGAAAGCTAACCGGGCAGGACTGATTCGGCTCTCGGCTAGATAAAGCTGGCCACTCCCCAAGTAATTAGAGGCGCAAGAACGAGAGCGGGCAGCATGTCTGCGACCGAGACCATTCTGATTTGCAGGACCCTCAGTCCGGTCCCGAGCAATAGAACTCCACCGGTGGCCGTGATTGATGCCACAAGGGCATCGCTCATGAGAGTTCCGGCGCTCGCGGCCAAAAGGGTCAACAGGCCCTGCCAGATGCCAACGGGAATTGCCGCAAAAGCGACTCCCCAACCAAGGGCCGCCGCAAAGGCAACCGAGGTCAATCCGTCCAGTGAGGATTTCAGAGCTAGAACATCAAATCCTTGCCCTAAGCCATCCTGAAGCGCTCCGAGCACGGCCATGGGTCCAATTGTGAAAAGCAAAGAGGCGTTCACAAAGCCCTCTATAAATTTTTCTTTGTCTCCGCCTCGAGAGGCTTTTAGTTGAAGCCAGGTGCCGAAGTGTGAAAGGCGTTGCTCAATTTTGAGCATTGAGCCAAGAACACTGCCCACCACCAAAGATGCCAAAACTACTAGTAAGGTTCCTGCCGAACCGACCTCAGCTACGAAAGAGGAATCGGTGAGAGCTATTAGGTTTAGGCCACCGATAACCAGCACTACCAGGCCCAGAGCATCGGTCAGAGTTCGTGAAATGTTTTCAGGGAGTCTGTGACCCAGAGCTACGCCTATGCCTGCACCGATCAAGATGGAAAAAACATTAATGATTGTTCCCAAGGACACCTTTTCTAATGATTCTGGTAAGAATCAAAAGACTACTTAATAGTTGGCTAGTCTTTTTGCTCTTGGAAGCTAATCGAAACAGAGTTGATGCAGTAGCGGTTCCCCGTTGGGGTTTGCGGCGCATCGTCAAAAAGATGACCGAGATGGCTGCCGCACTTGGCACATCTGACTTCGGTCCGAACCATGCCGTGATCACGATCTTCTAGGTACTCAATCGCCTCGTTCTTAAGAGATTTGTAAAAAGAAGGCCAGCCGCAATGTGAATCGAATTTCGCCTCGGCTTCGAAGAGCTCAGCGCCACATCCTCGACAACTGTATGTACCCACTCGTTTCTCTTCGAGGAGTTCCCCGGAGTACTCGCGCTCGGTTCCTGCCAGGCGCAACACCTGATATTCAGACTCGGAAAGCTCATCGCGCCACTGCTGGTCGGTCTTGAAAATTTCGTATTTCACTAAAATCACCTCTTCCATACTTTATAACCGTTAGGTAACACATTTCATACCGACAGATATGACTGTCTTTTTTATGCAAAACCCCCTAGAGTTGGTCAGGTCGAGCTGTGACCGAGGTTAAGCTTGATGCATTTGTGAGTTACGCAAATGGAACAAGCAACAGGAGCAGCAAAAATGGCACAAGGAACCGTAAAGTGGTTTAACTCTGAAAAGGGATTTGGATTCATCACTCAGGATGGCGGACCGGACGTATTCGTTCACTTCTCCGCAATCGAGTCAGATGGATACCGCGAACTTCGTGAGAACCAGCGAGTTGAGTTCAACGTTAAGGATGGGGACAAGGGTCCTCAGGCTGAAAACGTAGTTCCAGTCGCATAAGTAGTTAAAACATCGAACACCGGTAGCTTTTGCTGCCGGTGTTCTTTTTAACCTGAGGTAACTGTTTTCCTCAATTTATTTGCACTCAGAGCATTAGAGTGCTAAAACTTTATTAGCACTCTCGAACCGGGAGTGCTAATCCCAGTCTTGAATTCAAACAGAGAAGGCCCAAATGGCAAAAATTATTCACTTCAATGAGGAGGCCCGTCGCGGTCTTGAGCGCGGCCTGAACATTCTCGCCGACACCGTCAAGGTAACCCTTGGACCACGTGGTCGCAATGTTGTTTTGGAGAAAAAGTGGGGCGCACCTACTATCACCAACGATGGCGTTTCAATCGCCAAAGAAATTGAGCTAAGCGATCCCTTCGAAAGAATTGGCGCTGAGCTAGTCAAGGAAGTTGCCAAGAAGACAGACGACGTGGCCGGAGACGGAACCACCACAGCAACTGTCCTGGCTCAAGCGCTTGTAAAAGAGGGCCTGAGAAACGTTGCAGCCGGCGCTGACCCAATCAGCCTCAAGCGCGGCATCGAAAAAGCCTCCGACGCAGTTATCGAAGCCTTGATCAAGATGGCCGTTCCTGTAGAGACCAAGGCGCAGATCGCGGCAACCGCGTCTATCTCCGCTGGCGACTCAGTAATTGGTGACATCATCGCCGAAGCAATCGACAAGGTCGGTAAAGAGGGTGTAGTCACCGTAGAGGAGTCGAACACTTTCGGTATTCACCTTGAACTAACTGAGGGAATGCGCTTTGACAAGGGTTACGTTTCTGCCTACATGGTTACCGACCCGGAACGCCAAGAGGCGATCCTAGAGGATGCCTACGTGTTGATCGTAAACAACAAGATTTCCAACATGAAGGACTTGCTTCCAATCGTTGACAAGGTCATGCAGGCTGCAAAGCCGCTGCTGATCATCAGCGAGGACATTGAAGGCGAAGCTCTTGCCACTTTGGTAGTAAACAAGATCCGTGGAATCTTCAAGTCGGTTGCTGTCAAGGCCCCAGGCTTCGGAGATCGCCGCAAGGCAATGTTGCAGGACATCGCTATTTTGACCGGTGGCCAGGTTATAGCCGAAGAAGTCGGACTAAAGCTCGAGAACACCGAGCTCTCAATGCTGGGACGTGCTCGCAAGGTTGTAATAACCAAGGACGAGACGACCATTGTTGAAGGAGCTGGTGAGAGCGACCAGATCAAGGGCCGTGTCGAGCAGATTAGGCGCGAAATCGCAACAACAGATTCTGACTATGACCGTGAGAAGCTTCAGGAGCGCTTGGCGAAGCTTGCCGGTGGTGTTGCAGTGATCAAGGCTGGAGCAGCCACAGAGGTTGAGCTCAAGGAGCGCAAGCACCGCATTGAGGACGCTGTTCGCAATGCTAAGGCTGCAGTTGAAGAGGGCATCGTAGCCGGCGGTGGAGTAGCACTACTCCAGGCTGGAAAACTGGCTCTTGACAAGCTGAAGCTAACTGGCGATGAAGCAACTGGAGCAGACATTGTTCGCGTTGCAATCTCTGCGCCTCTTAAGCAGATCGCAATCAACGCCGGCCTAGAGCCTGGTGTTGTGGCCGAGAAGGTTGCTAACTTGCCAGATGGCGAAGGACTAAACGCTGCAACTGGCGAATACGTCAACATGCTAGAGGCCGGAATCAATGACCCAGTAAAGGTAACTCGCTCTGCTCTGCAGAACGCGGCCTCTATTGCTGGATTGTTCTTGACCACTGAGGCGGTTGTGGCCGAAAAGCCAGAGCCAGCATCAGCGATGCCTTCTGACCCAAGCGGCGGAATGGACTACTAAAGTCAATCGATACTAAAAAAGAACGGGATGGCGTAGGCCATCCCGTTCTTTTTTAAGTTAACTAGTTACTCGAGTGGTTCCTTGGAAGCTCAAGTACGAAGGTAGAGCCCCCGCCTGGAGTTTCTAATGCTCTAATTTCCCCGCGGTGCGCGGTAATAATTGATTTTGCGATTGCCAGGCCGAGTCCAGACCCCCCGGTGCTGCGGTTTCTGGAACTGTCTGCTCGATAAAAGCGCTCAAACACCTTGGTCCTGAGTGGCTCCGGGATGCCCTCGCCGTGATCAATTACCTTAATGTTTAAGTTCTGAGCGGCTGCTTCGATCTCGAGGCTGACCTCCGATCCGGCCGGAGCAAAGCGAGAGGCGTTGGCAACAAGGTTTGTTAGCACTTGCTTTACTCGGTCGGTATCCACCTCGGCTACAAAGTCCTTGCCGTTTCTGGCAACTCGGAATTTCACTTCCTGGTTTGCAACCGAAGCATCTTTGATTACTAGATCCGCAAGCTTGGCTAGGTCGGTCTCCACTAGATCTAGGTTCCCACTCTCGTCCATTCGTGTGAGTGTAAGTAGGCTCTCGACGAGACCTGTCATGCGAACTGCTTCACTTTCGATGCGCTGCATGGCTTCGGCAACATCCTGTTTTTTGGTAATTGCTCCCATGCGATACAGCTCTGCATAGCCTCGAACCGTTACCAGCGGGGTGCGAAGCTCGTGGCTCGCGTCCGAAACGAACCTACGCATTTGCTGAAGTGTTTTGTCTCGACCGTCCACTGCACCCTCGATGCTGTCAAGCATGCTGTTGAGGGCATTATTCAATCTACCGATCTCAGTCTTTCCGTGTTTAGACAGCAAACGAGATGAAAACTTTCCTGCCTGAACAGCCTCAGCCGTTCGCTCCACTTCCTTCAGTGGCCTGAGCGCTGAAGTGATTGTCAGCCAGATACTGAAGCCTGAGAGTACAACCAGGAAGATCCCGAACCTACCGCCGATCACTGCGTACTCGGCCAAAATTTGTGCGTTCGAACTTGTCGGCAGTGCTACGACTACTGAGCCATTTGCCAGCTGGAGTGGGAGGGCGATCATTCTCCACTCGGTGCCCATACGCCTTGAGCTTTCAACGTCAATGTCAAAGGGAATCCCTTGGGTTTCTCGAACAGTTTCTAGGGTGAGATTTGAAAAGTTTGGTATTGCTCGGCCGCCACCGGTCGACGAGATAAGTCCAAGAAACTGATTGCCATTAGCGTCCAAAATGGCGATGTAGTAGTCGCTGGGTAACGATGGCAGAGCCAGTTGTCCTGACGAGACCATTCCTTCAAGCTTGAGAGGGTCCTGAGTTCGCAGCTCGTTGGCTGTGGTGACCAAAAGCGTGTCAGTACTTCTTTGCAGGTAGGTGTCTAAAAGCGCGATTGTCCCGGCGCTGGAGACGGCCAAGAGTATGCCTATGAGTCCAACCGATAAGGATGTTAGTTTGGCGCGAAGTGAGATTCGCGCCCAGCCTGCCAGTAACGTTTGCTTCACGAATTAGCCCTTTGGCCCCTTGAGCATATATCCGACGCCGCGCTTAGTAATAATCAACGGCTCCTGGCTAAGAGGATCTAGTTTCTTGCGAAGGTATGAAACGTAGCTCTCGACAATTCCCATTTCACCATTGAAGTCGTATTCCCAGACGTGGTCAAGGATTTGCGCCTTAGTTAGAACCCGATTCGGATTCGTGGCTAGATATCGAAGCAATTGGTACTCGGTGGGGGATAGTTCTACCACCTGCGCTCCAACGGTCACCTCGTGGGCATCTTCGTTGATTGAAAGCTCTCCGACCGTAATCAGCGCACCATCCTGCCCGTCCTTGCTGGTCCTTCGTATGATTGCCGAAATACGGGCCATGATTTCGTCCAGGCTAAATGGTTTGGTCACGTAATCGTCCCCGCCGACAGTCAGCCCCGTGATTTTATCCTCGGTGTCATCGCGCGCGGTGAGAAACAGAATTGGGACTTCAATGCCCATTGCTCTGATTTTCTTGGTAACGCCGAACCCAGAAATGTCGGGGAGCATCACGTCGAGCAGCACGATATCGGGCTTGGTTTCGGTGATCATGCTAATCGCGTCGGTTCCGTTAGCTGCGGTGGCAACTTGGTGCCCGGCGAAGCGAAGACTGGCTGAGAGCAAATCACGAATGTTTGGCTCATCATCTACGACTAGAACTTTTAGTATTTCCATGACGCCAAGTGTGTGACAGTTTGCTGGAAGTTGTCTGGGAGTTTCCTCTTACAGATTTTCAGCATCAATGATCTCGTAGGAGTAGCCCTGCTCAGCCAAAAAGCGCTGGCGGTTCTGCGCAAAGTCTTGCTCAACCGTATCGGCCGCAACAATCGTATAAAACGCAGCAGACCTGCCATCTTGTTTCGGGCGAAGCAGTCTGCCAAGTCTTTGAGCTTCCTCTTGCCTTGAACCAAATGCTCCCGATATCTGAATGGCAACCGATGCCTCTGGCAGATCCACTGAGAAATTCGCAACCTTGGAGACAACCAGCGTGTTAATTTCACCGTTCCTGAAGCTGCGGAAAAGCTCCTCGCGGACATCAACTGGGGTTTCACCGGTGAGTTTTGGAACACCCAGGCCTTCGGCAACTTCGGCTATCTGGCTCAAATATTGACCGATTATCAAAGTCGGTTCACCCTTGTGCTTGCTAAGAATCTTTCGCATTATGTCGAGTTTGGCGGTTGCCGTCGAGGCAATGCGAAAGCGGCTTTCCTGGTCAGAGATTGCATACTCCATGCGTGCTTCATCCGGTAATGCAACCCGAACTTCAAAGCAGTTTGCCGGTGCGATGTAGCCTTGCGCCTCGATGTCTTTCCAGGGTGCGTCGAAACGCTTCGGGCCAATCAAAGAAAATACATCAGACTCCCGACCATCTTCTCTTACCAGAGTTGCGGTGAGTCCAAGCCTTCTTCTTGCCTGAAGGTCAGCGGTCATTTTGAAAATTGGCGCGGGCAAAAGGTGCACTTCGTCGTAAATAATCAGACCCCAATCGCGAGCGTTTAGAAGCGCCAGGTGGGTGAACTCATTTTTGCGCTTAGTCGTCAAGATTTGGTAGGTGGCTATTGTCACTGGTCCAAGATTCTTGCTACTGCCTGAATACTCGGCAATGTCTTCTTCGGTGAGGCTGGTTTTCTCTAGAAGTTCATCGCGCCACTGTCTGGCTGCGACGGTGTTTGTTACCAAAATTAGAGTGTTGGCTTTCACATCGGCCATAATCGCCGCGCCAACCATGGTCTTACCGGCGCCACAGGGCAGCACCACAACGCCCGAACCTCCAAGTTCGAACTTATCTGCGGCCTCTCGCTGATACCCGCGCAGTGACCAGTTTTGTTGATTAAGTTCTATTGGGTACGGGGCGCCCTTGGTATATCCGGCATTATCGTTAGCGGGCCAGCCGAGCTTAAGTAGCTGCTGTTTCAACGCTCCTCTAGCCCAGTCTCTGACTCGGTAGCCATTTTCGATTTCGCCCTCTAACAGCTCAGCGACCTTCGAATTGGAACTTACTTCTGCCAGAACTGCTCTTGAATCCGAGGTAAGGATAAGACCTTGGTCATCTCTTGCAATCTCGAGCTTCCCGAAACGCGCAATGGTGTTCTCAATTTCGGATGACACCAGTTGAGGTATGTCGAACTTTGACCATTTCCTCAACGAGCTGAGAATGTACTCGGCGGTGTGTCCGGCTGCCCTAGCGTTCCAGAGGCCGAGTTTGGTTATCCGATATGTGTGTATGTGCTCTGGAGCGCGCTCTAGTTCGGCAAAGATTGCCAGCTCATGGCGAGCTGTTGTGGCGTCAGCGTGATCCGTTTCCAGAAGCACGGTTCGGTCACTCTGAACAATCAGGGGTCCTTGAGACATTCTTATACCAACAGCACTGACTGGATGCGCGATATTGGTAGGGTCCGTTCAGCATCTTTGAGCTGGTCTTTACCTCTGAGTCGTCCAGCTGCCACGCCCAATACTGAAAGGGTGAACTGTTTCGCGTCACCATCCTGCATCTCGACCGAAATCTGAACCATGATTTTGTTCTTTTGGGCAAACAAGAGTTGACGCATCACGTCATCGCCTCCCATTTGGTTTTTTTCTCCAGAGATTAGCGAGGCAACCCTCGAGGCTATTTCATCTTCCCTGGGGATTTCTGGAGTGGCAGAAACCGGCACTCTAGGCGATTGAACATTGCCCTTGTCATCAAACATCACTGCCGCATATCCGGCGTCCCGAAGGTTGAAATAGACAAGGTCCGCGCCAAGTCTGCTGCCGAGTTGTCCATTGGCAATCGGCTGAAGCATGAGTCCTCGAAGTGATTGCTCGTTCGATATCTGCGTGAGCAAAATGGTATCCGCGGCCTCGACAATGGTGCCTTCTTTTTGAGAGAGGATCTTGAGCTGCCCAAACCGATCACCGGTCTGCTGAAGAACGTATTCAACCGGCTGAGGCAGACCCTTACCTCCAGACTGAAGCAAGACTTCTGTAATTTCGGCAATACTCATTCCGGTTTCCATTGCATGCGAAATGCTAAGGCTTGAAATACGGAATCTAGATGCTAACCCGAGGTCCTCAGAGTCCGCAAAGGTGTCTAACTTTCGATGAAGGCTTGTTGAAATTGGACCGGGAGAAACAATGCTGAGGTCCGCTTGAACCAACAATTTGTCTTGAATTCCCGGCAGGTTCTTTGCTATGTCCTTGGCTGCTTTGTCGGCAGACCCAAGAGTCAGCGGGTGGAGAGCTTTGTCGAAATCAGTCAATCCCAGGTCAGCTCCGTACTCGAGCAACCTGATATTTGCCAGGTTTACTAGCGGGTACGCCGTCGAAATTTGGTCTGCGATTGGTCCTTCATGCACCTTGAGTGCTGGCAGGTCCCAACAAGCTTTTGCGAGCATTAGCCAGGCTTGACTTCTTTCGAGCTCAAGCCATTCCATGCCGAGGGTTGTTGCGACCCAGCGTGACTCGTTCTGACCAATTAGACCGGCTTCAAGGGCTAGCTGAAAGATTCGCTGAACGTCTTTTGGTGCGATCTTGATCTTTAGTGCGATCTCTTTCGCGTCTTGAGACCGAATACCTGCTCTGATGACATCTAGCCAGTGGCGTTCACAGGCGAACAATAATTCTGTAATGCAGATGAGGGTCTCGTAGGCCGTCAGGTAAGAACCGTGACGGTTTGCCGGCTTGTACTTCGCGATCTCAAGTTCCCTACCCAAGCTCGCGGCCTCAGGCAGAGAAGATTTGGTCGCTAAATTTTGCTCTCTCAAGTGAGCGGTGGTCTTTTCGTTTCTCAGCGCCTCTAGTTCGGCGGCTGGAAGTGCGCGAATCTTCGGTTCCAGCTCTCTTCTCGAGAGCAAGACCCGGCTCAGATCAAAGTAGTCATCGCATCCATGCCCATGACCGAGTGAGTTTTCAAGGGTATGGCTGAGTTCTGCAACATTCTTAGCTCTTAGCTGCGATGCAAGTTCGAGTATCGAAGACACTAATCCCTATTTTCTTTCGTACGTCGAATGATTGACACAATCAGCATGCTGATGATTATCAGAAAACCGACGGGTAGTCCGATGAGTGGCAACTGGGCAAAAAACACTGGGAAACTGTTGAAGCCAAGGGCGCTTAGCCCCAGAGTGAGTATCATGAAAAGAATCGAGACACCGATCACGCCGACGGCCATGTAAGCCAAGGTTGTTTCGATTTGGGGTCGGTTTTCATTTTTAGCCATCAGATAACTCTAACCTTTCAGATACACTAAACGCCGACCAGTTGAAAGTAGGAAGCATGCCGACCGGCAAAGTAAAATTTTTTGATGACGAAAAAGGATTCGGCTTTATCGCGGGCGATGACGGCACCGAGGTCTTTTTGCATGCCAGCGCTCTTCCTGCGGGGACCGACACAATTAAACCCGGCAGTCGCGTCGAGTTCGGCATAGCCGACGGTCGCAAGGGTGCTCAGGCTCTATCAGTCAGAGTGATAGAAGTGCCGACGCTAACATCACCGAATCGTAAGCCAGCCGAGGATTTGGCAATCATTACCGAGGACCTAATCGGTCTTTTGGATCAAGTCGGTGGGAACCTCAAGCGAGGTAAATATCCGGAGGCCGCACACGGCAAAAAAGTAGCGCAATTATTGCGCAGGGTGGCGGAAGAGCTTGAAGGCTAAAAACCAAGACATGGCCATTGAGCTTTTGAAGGCCGAGCTACCAGAGGCAAGCTACGGAGAGCTCATAAGTGAGATAGAGCCATCCAAGGGCGTCATTGAACTTCGCTACCTCTGCAGCATGCGCGGTTACAGCGGATGGCACTGGCTTCTCACTCTTACTCAAACCGATAAGCGCAAGGCCGCAACGTTCTCAGAACTTAATTTAGTGGCGTCGGAAGATGCTCTTTTGGCACCAGAGTGGGTGCCCTGGTCAGAACGCCTTAGCGAGTTTAGAAAGCAACTTCGTGCAGAGGGTAAGGCGAAAACCGACGCCGAGGCCGACGAGCTGATTAAAGCCCTAGTCGTTACGGATGATATAAAGTCCGATGATTCCGAGGGAAATTCCAACCACGGAAGTATGCAGCCACCATTGAAGACCCGCGTCCGACAGCGCCGGATAAAACACAGCGAGCCCGACGAAGACTAAGAGCCAACTTATTAAACCTGCCCTGATAATCGGTTTTGAATCTAGAGCCTTAGGGGTTGGCTCCGCTTCGCGCTCGCTAAGTTTCAGGTAGAAACGCATTCAGATTCTCTCTAGCACGTATTCAATTGATGCTATTAGTCGCTCGACTTCCGACGGCTCCGTTGAAACAAAAGTCGCTACCCGAAGCTGATTCTTTCCAAGCTTTCGATACGGTTCAGTATCGACAATGCCATTATCTCGAAGTATCTGAGCGATCCCGAGAGCATCGATCGAATCATCAAAGTTTATGGTTGCCACAACCTGTGAGCGATGTTTGGGATTTTCAACAAAGGGCTTTGTCACCTTGGTTTTTTCGGCCCAGTGATAGAGAAGGTCGGAGCTCTCTCTGGTTCTACTGTCAGCCCAAGCCAAACCGCCGTTGTCATTTATCCACTGAACCTGATTATTGGCGAAAAATATAGTTGCCAGCGATGGGGTATTGAGAGTGAAGTTCTGCCTCGAGTTATCCAGCGCTAGTTGCAGGCTCAAGATGTTTGGAATGTAACGTCCGGATGAGGCAACCGCTTCGATGCGACCAATTGCCTTCGGTGAAACTAGAGCAATCCAGAGACCTCCGTCGGAAGCTAGATTTTTCTGCGGGGAGAAATAGTAAACATCTGTTTGCTTCGGGTCAAAATCTATGCCGCCGGCAGCACTCGTGGCATCGGTGAGCATCAGGGCGTTTTCGTCAGCACCCTTTACGCGCTGGACATCTGTGACAACCCCCGATGAAGTTTCGTTATGAGGGTAAGCGTAGACATCGACGCCCTCTTCGGCGACGAGGTCGCCTCGAGATCCCGGGTCGACCGAGATGACGGTTGGGGCTTCCAACCATGGGGTGTTAAGAATATTCGCGAATTTATTGCCGAACTCACCATGAACCAGGGCCTGACCCTTTTGTTCGACAAGCGAGAAGGTCGCGGCATCCCAGAATGCTGAAGCGCCACCATTGCCCATAATTATTTCGTAACCCGCCGGAGCGTGGAACATATCCAGCAAGCCCTGCTTGAAATCACCAACCAAGTTCTTTATTGGCTGTTGGCGGTGACTGGTACCCATGTATCTCTTGCCAAAATCCTCAAAAGCACTGAGCTGCTCGGGCCGCATCCGAGATGGGCCGCAGCCGAATCTTCCGTCTAGGGGTTTGATTGAGTCTGGGATTACGATATCTGACATAGCCTTAAGTTTAGTATTGCAATTAACAGACCTGGTCTAGCGACGAAGAGGGATTGATGACTGACCTCATTGACACAACCGAAATGTACCTCAAGGCAATTTACGAGCTTGAGGAAGAGCACATTCCGCCAATGCGAGCGAGGATTGCCGAACGTCTTGACCACTCAGGCCCCACTGTTTCGCAGACCGTGGCCAGGATGGAGAGGGACGGGCTTCTTCGCTTACTGGATGACCGCCAACTTCAGTTCACTGATGTTGGGCGTCTTACCGCCGTCGAAGTTATGCGCAAGCACCGTTTAGCCGAGCAGCTTTTACTCGAGGTAATTGGACTCGAATGGTCAAACATCCACGATGAGGCTTGTCGTTGGGAGCACGTCATGAGTGAGTCAGTAGAGCGAAAACTTATCGGCCTCCTAAAAAACCCAAGTGTCTCGCCCTTCGGCATGCCGGTTCCAGGCCTTGAACTTCTGGGACTGGCCCCCGCTGATGTCAGGGAGTGCTGGGCACTAGCCTCCTTGGAACCGGGCGAGTATGAGCTTGTGAGAATCGGGGAGCCGCTGCAGCTGGATGGATCATTTTTGAATCAGCTGGCAGAGTTGTCACTTCTACCAGGGGCCAAGGTAACGCTGTCTACTCAAGAGCAGGGATGGCTTTTGATCTCAACCGGCCTTAGCGAAGGGCTGCTAGTCGACACAGAAATTGCACAGCATCTGTTTTTAGGCGTTTCCAAAGTTTTGTAGTTAGACTTTGGCGAGTAGAACCAAAGAAAGTTTTTCAGAGGACCCCTATTGATTTCAGCTAATGCTGACGCTTCGCTAAGTAGTCGCAGAATCTTGCGATCTAGCGAACGAAAAAGAACTGCGAAGGTGCAGCGGCACTCGCTTCGCACGTTTATGACAATGCTCGCTTCCACGGGCCTCATGGCTACCGCAGCTCTTCCCTCCTACGGTTTTGCACCGGATGTCACGGCGGCTTCTGGACTCGCGCGGGACTCCGAGATGGTTCAGATTTCAGCTCCGAGCCAAGGCCTATCGGTCGCGACGGTTAGGGCCGTTGAATTCACTAGAGGAGACTACGCTCCGGCAGAAGCCTCCGAATTCCAGGTCGCATCAGAATCAAGAATTTACAATTACCAAGGTCCTCGGGCCGCAGATTACCTCGCTAATCCAAGATTTACAGGTGTCTCAAGCGCCAACCTAATGAAGTCCTCCGCTGAATTAGTTGGGACCCCATATGTATTTGGTGGCCAGACTCCAGGCGGTATTGACTGCTCCGGTTACGTGCTGTTTGTTTACTCTCAATTCGGCGTCGACCTACCGCACAGTGTTTACCAGCAGGCAAAATTGGGAACCAAAATTTCCGCCGAGGAAGCCCTTCCCGGCGATTTAGTTATTTTCAATGACTTCTCCCACAACGGTATCTACGCCGGCAATGGCAATTTCTACCATGCCCCTCAACCGGGCGACCGTGTAAAGCTTGCTCCGATTTTCACTGATCGCTATCACTTCATACGCGTCGCAGAGATTCAGAACTAGAAAATTAACCCTTTTTCACTTTCCCGGTTTAGCGTTTCTAACCAAAAAATCTTCATATCCCTCATACTGTTTTTAAGTATTGATTCTTGATCTTCGGGGAAGGAGTACAGATGCCAGGAAGCATGCCAGCCATGTATGGCAACTGGATACATCTGTGCCACTACCCCTGCATATCTATTTGGGAGAACCTACGCGTCGCATTATTGCGGCGCGTTTTTTATTACCCAGGGTCAATTCGGATGCCAGCAGGCCGTGCTGGCGATTTCGATCGGAGATAACTACATGCGCACACTTGTTCTAAATGCAGGCTACGAGCCGCTCGCCGTCGTTTCTTTCAAGCGAGCCTTGGTTCTAGTTCTCAATGAGAAAGCCACAATCCTGGCGCGAATTGACCACGAAGTAGTTCGAAGCGCAAGCCAAGAATTCGAAATGCCTTCAGTTATTTTACTTTCGAGGTATGTCAGAATTCCGAACGCGAGAAGGGTCCCAGTTTCTAGAAGGGGAGTGCTCAGGCGCGATTCTCAGCGTTGTGGTTACTGCGCCGGTCCCGCGAACACCATTGATCACATCATGCCAAAATCGAGGGGAGGCAAGGACACTTGGGAGAACCTGGTGGCTTGTTGTCTAGAGTGCAATAACTCAAAGGGCAACCGCACTCCGGCGGAAATCGGCTGGAACTTGAAGGTGTTACCGAAGATGCCAACTGGAACGGTCTGGAGCGTTAGGGGATCTGATAGGCCGCTTCCGCAGTGGAGCGAGTTCCTTCCTCTGCAGGCAAAAGCCGCATAATTAAGCCGACTCAGAACGCTGCAAGTAGGCGGCAATCAACTGTGGTTCGCTTACAACCTTGCAATCATCTCCGAAAGAGCTAGGCTTTTTTAGAGTGAGACACGCATTACTCAAAGTCAAGCGCCCAAACAAAGGAAGTCAAAATGGATTCATCTGCACTTGTAGGAACCTGGAACACGTTGAGAAAAAGCATCATAAGCTCGCAAATGTCTTCGGTAATAATGCTTGCTGTGGCTCTTTATTTGGTTGCCACCGGACAATTTATTGACGCAAGTGCCGGGGTCAAGCTGTTCGCGGTAACAGTTCTGGTTACCACTGGCGCGCTGTCTTTGATAAATCAGTTCGCAGCCATTCGAGAGGGATCAGCGCTGATCAAGGACATGAAGGCCTCGGATTCCGCACTTGAAACCGCCATTGCCTCCTCAGCCCGCTTCGTCAGTTTGACTCAAGCGGCCATGGCAATCTTCGCCGCAGCCACACTCGTTCTATTTGTCGTAGCTATTTACTAGCAACTAGAAGCTAAAAGTTTTAGGGCGTGGTGACCTTTCGGTCGTCACGCCCTTTTTCGTAATTAGGTGTTCCCACAAAAGTGGCCCCGAGGTGAATCGAACACCCGACACACGGTTTAGGAAACCGTTGCTCTATCCACTGAGCTACGGGGCCAGCAGCCGTTATAGGTTACTAGTTATTAAGCCGGTGCAGATTTCCCGTCTGGAGGCTCAAGAGGAACTTGCAGCTAAAAAATTTTACGGAACTAACGGGTGTTCGTTGTTTGATCTCTGAATTATTTCGCCAGCAAGCACTTACTGCTTAGCGGGCAAGGCAACCTCAACTTTCTTGGGTTCGCTTCTAGTATTTTCCACGTGGAACGCAATGAGTTACTAGAGCTTTGGCACAAGCAGCGACTGAGCATTGGCGGCATTAATCCGTTGGTGCAGTTTGAATTATCTAGTTTCGGGCAAGTAGATCTGAGTCGGTCCCACCCGGGCGGACTGGCTCAATTGGCTTCAGCCCGCAGTTCTACTATCTCAAATCTGGTGAGAGACGGGGTTGCCCAGTCCAGGGCCCTGAATACGTCCCGCAGAATTCTAAAAAAAGCCCATCGGATCGAGCGCAATTTTGGCATTGATGCTTTGTTTGTCGCCGGAGGCCTGGTTTCTATGGGCAACACCAAAATGCCAATTTTATTGTGGCGCAGTCACCTGCTGCCAAAGGGCGAAGACTTTGAATTGCGAGTGGATTCAATACCGAGGGTAAATCCAGCCTTAGTAAGCGTGATCAAAACCTATAGAAGTGATTTTCGTGTCTCAGACTTGATAGCTGTCAGCCAAGGTCAAACTGACCTCATTCCAACCGGTGTGCTTTCTTTAGTTTCTGAATTGATTCAGGATCCAGATGTTGAAATAGAAAAGCTGTTGGTGATGGGAAACTTTGTCCCAGACCTAACCCTGAGTCAGCAGTCTGAATTAGAGAACTCATCTTCTTTGATTATGCAGCTAACTGGCAAGGTCCCTGCACCTGGCGTTGAAAGCCCCACAAGGCCCTGCACGTTGGTTCTTAACGCTGACGCAGACCAGCAAAAGGTGCTGGACAGAGCACTAGCCGGCAACAGCTTTGCGGTCGAGACACTTCCTGGCTGCGGCTACCTGCAGACCGTAGTCAACTTGATTGCGAACCTGTCTGTATCTAAAAAGCGCGCCTTAATTATTGCCCCCCGCCAGCAGACTCTCGATGAGCTTGCGGAACGACTAAGTGCTTCGAAGCTTCCCGGCTTAGCGGTTAGGCAAAGTGATAGCTGGGGCGACGCCGTTGCGGCAATTTCAAGAAACGAGAAAGCCACTCCCGGAAAGCTTGATTCCGCGAGGGACTTGGTTGCCTTGAGACAGGTGGATGTCGAGCAGTACTTTTCAGTGGTGCAGTCTCGGGAAAACAACCTTGGCGTGAGCGTTATCGAGGCTCTTGGGAATTTGGCGACTCTGGCTTCGCTGCCTTCGGCTCCGGTCAACAACGCCAGAATTGGGCCTGAAATCTTGTCGACAATTCGAACGGATGCCTCGGACCTTCTAAGCCGCGCACACGAGGCCGGACTCTTTGCGACCTCTCCGATAGATGGCCCATGGTTTCAGGCCAAATTCGATTCCGAAGCGCAAATCAGTGAAGCTCTCGTCGCAGTCAGGTCACTTGCAGGCGAAGAATTTCGAATGCTCAAGTATCAAATTAATCTTTACCTGTCGGACCTGAACCTTTCACCGAGCAAAAAAGTTGAGGACTGGTCTCACCGGCTGAATCTACTAATTGGCATTCGGGAAACTCTGGACAAATTTAAGCCAGAAATATTTGATCGTTCTCTCCAGGAAATGATGAGCGCAACTGCTTCAAGAGGAGACCGGGGTGAGCTCTCCGGCGCCCAGCGAAGGAGATTCAGGAAGCTGGCAAAGGGCTATCTTCGACCGGGTGCTGCAGTTGCGAATCTACATCAGGCCCTTGTTGAGGCCGAAAGGCAACGAGTTGCCTGGTCGGACTTCAATCTAACCCAGGCTCCGCCGACTGTCCCACTAGGGCTAAGTGACGTTCAGACTAAGTTTGAGCAAATTTATCGAGTGCTTGAGATTCTTCAGCGGCACCTCAATCCGGATCCGGACATAGAGCTTTTGACTCGAATGGACCTAGATCAACTGGCTGTCACTCTTGAAGATTTAGAAAAAAAGACCAACGGCTTAGACCACTACATGCAACGGCTGCCAATTTCTAAAGAGTTGGTGGACATGGGCTTGGGGCAGTTCACAAAGGAAGTTAGTAAGTCCAGACCGGAATACGAACGACTTCAACGGGAATTTGAGCTCACTTGGTGGCAGTCCGCGCTGGAGGCAATTATCCAGTCTGACTCGAGGATTTTGGAATATACCGCTGAGGCCATTGCAACCCTGGAGAGCGACTTCGAGCAAGCCAACGAAGACCTTATTGCTCAGGGTCTTTTGGATGTAAGGCATCAATTGGCACAGGCTTGGCATGCAGCGATTGCAAAGCAACCTGCGCAGGCCGACGCCCTCAGGGCTCAACTGAGAACCAAAAAACTAGAGCTTAAGGCCGCCTCTCAAGTTGGTGGAGATCTGTACAGGGCGCTTGTTCCGGCCGTTTCTTTGTCTCCCTACCGAATACACGAAATCGACTTGGCTGAAAAATTTGATCTGGTTATAGTTTTGGATGCATCCTCCACGGGCTTGGCTGAGGCTCAGCAGGCGCTGTCAATGGCTGACCAAGTGCTTGCGTTCGGAGACCCAGTTATTGCGACTCCCGAGAACTTTGACACAGTGGCAAGGGCCAGCCAGGCGCACGTCGAAACCGATCGCGGATCGGTGTTTGATCTAGTCGCGGAAGTTTTCGGCTCCTTGGGAATCAGTCGTAATTATCGAGTCGAGGGCCAAGTGCTTGGTAAGTACCTGAACGATAATTTTTATGGTTCGCGTCTAGTGATAGAGCCCGCAGCTGGGCAACTCTTTGGATCCCATAATTTTGAGCAGATTGAAATTACCGATGATGCCAACGCCTCAAGCACTATCGAGGGATCGACTGAGTCCTTAGATTCTGAGGTTAGTAAGGTCGCCGAGTTGGTAATGAGCCACGCCAGATGGAGCCCTGAAGATTCACTTATGGTCGTGACAGCATCAAGAACACACGCTGAACGCATTGATCAATTAGTTCGCCAAGAGACCTATAAGCAGCCCCAGCTAGCCGAATTTTTTGATGCTCATGGGAGAGAAAAGTTTGAGTGCGTCAGTATGAGCGAACTGACTCATCGGCTGGCCGATCGAGTGCTCTTTTCAGTCGGGTTTGGCCGAACGCAAGAAGGAAAAATCTCCGGAACCCTAGGGGACTTTAATTTTGCAAATGTGAGTGGCTGGATGGTCAACCAAATTGTCTCGGCCAGAAAACGCATGACAGTCGTTTCTTGCTACAACTTTGAAGACTTTGCAGCAGGAGGGCTCCCAGAGAATCAGCGTTGGTTGAAAGATCTAATTGCCCCAAGCTTTATGAGTGATGTTTCTGGGGGCCAGGCAGACCCATTGCTTAGAGATTTGGCTCTTAGGCTTGAGAAGCTGGGCCTAAAAGTTGCGCTAAATTTCGGCGGCCGCATCGGTTTGGCTGTTTCGTTTGGAAAAAAAGCTGCGGTTGTCGACCCGGACTGGGCTCTTGTTGGCGAGAGCTGGGACGAAAAGCTTCGAGTGAGACCGGGGCTATTGAGAGCAATGGGCTGGGACTACCAGCGAATTCACGCGCTTGAGATCTTTGCTAAGCCCCAGGATGTAGCGAACCGAATTGCAATGTCATTGGGTGTTGACCTTATTAGTCGCGCGCAACCGCTATTTGACGATCGAGCCTTTGAGGACACGAGTGGAGCATGGGGTCACGAAGATGATTCGAATGATGACAGGCTTCGAGACGATAAGCCTCCGCACTGGGGTTAGTTCGATTACTTAGCTATCGGTGGAACTGGGTCTTGCGGGTGCAGAATCATTTTTATAAAAGCCCGAGCCTTTAAAGCTCACGCCAAGGTTTCCAAATTGCTTTCTTAGTTCCCCTGAGCACTTCGGGCAATTCTTTAGTGCTTCTTCAGCAAAAGTCTGGTGCATCTCGAAGGTATGGTCGCATGACTTGCATACGTAGGTGTAAGTCGGCATTTGTCCTCCGCATAGATTCTAACCAGACTAAATTGCAATCAACCTGGTTGGAGTGACAATGCCGTTGACTTTCTTGTCATGAGGCTCGTTGGGCACAAGCTCCAATACTTCTGAGTCAAAAACAACCGCGAAAAGGTTTGTGCTGGCAACATCCACGAGCCATCGGTCGTAGAAGCCCTTGCCCTTCCCGATCCTGTTACCAAGAACGTCAACCGCGAGGGCCGGAATAAGAAGTAGGTCAAGATCGCTGGTTAGTATTGCCGAGCCTGTTGGTTCTATGATTTTGAATTTGCCCTCTCGCATTGGTCCTTGTGCAAATTCAAGTCTGTCTTGAACCACTCTGGGGAAGTAAAGGTCTAGGTTTTCAGCCGCCCAATTGTTAAAGGTTCCCAGATCAGGCTCGTTTTCAAGAGGGCTGTAGCTACCGATTTTTGTGGCCTTGGTCTTTTCAGCGAGACTCCGAAGTTGCTCAAATAATCCCATGGACGAGTGTGGGCGCTGCAAATTCATGATCTTTCGGAGTTCCGACTTGGCGCTTGCAGTATCCATAGCGGTAATCTTGCCAGCGTGCAGAGATTTCCTCCATTGACTCACGGTGATATCACGCTTCGGGCTCTTGCCAAGCGAGACTTCAGGGTGCTTCGAAAGCTACTAATAACTGACAGGGAGTGGCTAATTCCCTGGGAGGCCACAACGCCAGGGATTCGTTACCCTCTGGATGTTCGCTGGATGATTCGCTCCCTTATGTCCCAAGCCAAAAAGGGAACTGGCTTAGCGCTAGTTATGGAATACGAGGGCAAGGTTGTAGGGCAATTGAATGTGGCAAATATTCTTTTCGGATCGGTTTCGTCGGCGAACATTGGCTACTGGATAGCTAAAAACTCGGCAGGCAAGTCAATCGTTCCGATTTCTGTGGCCATCGCCATCGATCACCTCTTCACCGAAGTTGGTCTGCATCGGGTTGAAATAGATATTCGCCCGGAAAACACAGCATCGCTGCGGGTGGTTGAGAAGCTGGGCTTACGACAAGAGGGAGTCAAGGAGCGATTTATCCACATCGATGGTCATTGGCGCGACCATGTCGTTTTTGCCATCACCTCGGAGGAGCTGAAAGGTTCTTTGCTGTCTAGAGTTCAAAACACGGGTGGTCAATAGGCTGATTTTACCAAGCGGGACATATCTTGGTACTCATGGAAAACTCTGCAGGGCTCGGCGGCATAACTCTCGTGCTCGCAGCTGTGGTTTGGCTTTTCATTTTTGTCCCCGGATACACCAAGCGGTCTCAGATTAAAGAGACGACCAAACTCATTCAGTCGGCTCGGCGAACACAGGAAAAATCCAGAGTGCAGACTGATGACGATCGACTAAGAAGGCTGATCTCAACCCAGCGGGGTTTCTCTGTGATCTTTATGTTGTCAGCACTAGCTGCACTGGCCTCCGTGGTCGCAGCAACGGCTCAAAATTCATGGTGGTTTGGTTTTGCTGTCGCCCTCACATTGAGCTTCGCTTCCTTCGTTATCCAGAGAGCAGCTGCTAGCCAAGCTGCAAAGCTGGCAGGAAATATTCACCGAGCTAGACAGCGAGTTCGAGCTAGCGCATCCAAAAGCCAGGCGCAAATAGTCAAAGACAGGCAGTGGAGCCCTAATCCGCTGCCCACCCCAATGCCGGAGGTCAGGAAGGGCGAACTCGTCCAGCCCTTGGCTGAAGTCATCGAGATTTCTTCACCCAAAAAATCGTTAGCGGCAAAAGAAATAGACGAGATTCTGGCTCGTCGTCGGGCAATCTAGTCAAAGACCTCTAAGCTTTGAATCGTCCATCCAAACCAAAACGGAGACCCTCATGAGCCTGCTTGACTCGATCAAGAATCTTTTCACACGCACCGGTAAAGCTGCTTCAAGCTCCGCCGCAACCGTCGCACACGAAGCCCGCGATGCCGCCAAGGAAGTCGCTGCAGAAGCTTTAGCTGAGGTTGAAAAGGTAGCCACAAGGGTCGCCAAGACGGCCGCAACGGCCAAGAAGCCAGTAGCTAAGACCACTGCTGCAACGAAGCCAGTAGCTAAGACCACCACTGCCAAGAAGCCAGTAGCTAAGACCACCACTGCCAAGAAGCCAGTAGCTAAGACCACCACTGCCAAGAAGCCAGTAGCTAAGACCACCACTGCCAAGAAGCCAGTAGCTAAGACCACCACTGCCAAGAAGCCAGTAGCTAAGACCACTACTGCCAAGAAGCCAGTAGCTAAGACCACTACTGCCAAGAAGCCAGTAGCTAAGACCACTGCTGCAACGAAGCCAGTAGCTAAGACCACTGCTGCAACGAAGCCAGTAGCTAAGACCACTGCTGCAACGAAGCCAGTAGCTAAGACCACTGCTGCAACGAAGCCAGTAGCTAAGACCACCACTGCCAAGAAGCCAGTAGCTAAGACCACTACTGCCAAGAAGCCAGTAGCTAAAAAATAGTTAGCTAACTACGTATGCAGCCGACTGTTGCAAAGCCGGGTGAGTGAACTCGAATCCTGAGTCTGTGAGTTTTTTTGCGCTCATTTTTTGAGAGCAAAGTAGTAATTCTTTAGCAGCTACACCTATGACAAGGTTCATTGCCCAGGCCGGAACCTTCAGAAAAGTTGGCCTGCGGAGTTCTTTGCCAAGAGCAGTAATAAGCTGTTTGCAGGTGGCGGGTTCCGGGGCAGTGAGATTGAATGCCCCAGTAGCATCTTCATTGTCTATCAAATGAATAATCGCCCGGGCTTCGTCCTCGAGGCTAATCCAAGCCCACCATTGGCTGCCTCGCCCAATCGAGAAGCCAACACCGGCGCGGATAAACGGCAAGAGGCGACCGAGTGCCCCTAGCTTTTTGCTCATAACTAGGGTCGTTCTAGCAAGTACCACTCGAGTGTTGGCTTTCAGGGCTTCGGTTTCCCAAGAGTCGGCCAAGTCGGCAAGAAAACCTTCCCCCCGACCCGATTCCTCTGTTAGCAGCTCATCTCCGCGATCGCCATAAATTCCTGAGGCGGACCCACTCACTAAAACTTTTGGCTGGTTCTTCGAGTTATTTATTGCATCCACCAAAGTTTTGGTTGAATCGATTCTTGATGAGATCAGCAGTTTCATGTATTTCTTTGTCCATGGAATACGTCCGGTTGTCGCCCCTCCCATGTTGACGACCGCATCGATGGATTCCATCAAGCTCGAGTCAAGTGCTTCAAGTCCGGGCTTCCAGCTAACTTCGTTTCTGGCTTTGGCTTCGCGTCTTACCAGCACAACCGGTTCGTGTCCGAGAGCCAGTAGCTGCCTAGAAAGCTCAGTTCCAACTAGTCCTGATGCTCCAGAAATCAATACGCGCATTTAAAGCCTTTCGCCACTGGAAACATTACCTACAATTGGCGAAGATTGTTTATTCCAACGGTCTGGAAAACAGAAGGTCATGAACGTAGAAATTTGGGTTTGGTTAATTACAATCGGCGCATTTTCAGCCGTGATCCTTGGCGACCTTGTTTACCAGGTGCGCAATCCCCATGAGCCCGGCTTTCGGGAATCCGCAATTCAAAGTGCTATCTACATTTCTCTGGCTTTGTTGTTCACTCTGGTTATCGGCCTGGTCTGGCCGGGTCAGTATGCTGGCGAATACCTTGGCGGCTTTATTACCGAAAAGGCTTTGTCCGTGGACAACCTATTTGTGTTTTTGGTTATCTTCACCCAGTTCAAGGTGCCAAGAAAGCTTCAGTCCGAGGCTCTCCTAATAGGCATCGTCATAGCCCTTGTGCTTAGGGGTATCTTCATTGCCGCAGGTGCTGCGTTCATCGAGAACTTCAGCTGGGCCTTTTATGCCTTTGGTGCGTTCCTGCTACTGACGGCTATAAAGCTAATCAAGGACACCGCGAAGGACCTAAGGCCGGACGAGGAAACCGATGATTTCGAAGACGGCCGACTTATTCGTTTTATTCAACGACGTTTTCGTTCAACGAGTCAGTACCACGGGACAAAGTTAGTGATTGTAGAAAATGGCAAGCGGGTAATTACGCCACTGCTACTAGTCATGGTTGCGATCGGGTTTACGGATTTACTCTTTGCACTTGATAGCATCCCTGCGGTTTACGGTCTAACCAATGAGCCTTACATAGTTTTTGTGGCAAACGCTTTTGCTCTTTTAGGCCTGAGGCAGCTCTATTTCTTGCTAAGCGGCCTAATGCAGCGACTCAGATATCTTGGCTTTGGGCTAAGTTTGATTTTGGCCTGGATCGGCATCAAGCTTGTAATTCACGCCCTTCACAAAAATGAAGTCCCGTTCATTAATGGCGGGGAGGCCATCAAGGTCATCCCAGAGATCTCCACTGGCTTGTCCCTGATTGTGATTTTGATAACGCTCACTGTAACCACCGTCTGGTCCCTTGTTGCAACCAGGGCAAAAGGTGAAAAGGACAACTAGATCCAGAACGGAAAAATCATTTGCAGCTGCCAGACAAAATGTGGGACAGGCAGCGCCATCCAGATGGTCAGGAAGTACAGGGCGTATAACACCACGACCATCGTGAGAACTACCAACGCTCCAGACCTGCCCTTGAGTCTCCAAGCCACACCCTTTCGCCAGTAAGCGTGCATGCCAAAAGCTAGAGCAAGCACTAAATACGGTGCGTAAGCTACGGCGTAGAACTGGAAGGTAGTGCGTTCAAGGTAGAACACCCAAGGCAGCCAGCCGGCCAAGAAGCCAGTCATCAGTGCGAAGCTACCCGCATCAAACTGCCGAATATTTCTAAGGCCTAACCAAATAATTGCCAACAACCCGCCCAGCCAAATTACAAGATTAGGTATTGCGGTCAGTGCAACGGTGCAGTCAGTGAGTAACCCGCAGGCACTGGAGGCCTCGTAGCGCTCGAAAAACAGGGCTGTTGGTCTCAGGCTCAAAAGCCACTCAAAAGCGTTTGCCTGATAGGGGTGGGGGCTTACAAGCCCCGTGTGGAAGACGTATGCATTGACGTGATAGTCCCAAAGCGACTCGTACCAACTGGGTTTAGCGCCTCTACCCCAGCCATCACTTCCGGTAATCCAGCCAAGCCAGCTGAGCAGGTAAATTCCGAAGGCTGGAACGAGAAGCACAATCGCATTTATCGCCCCTTGTCCAATCGCTAGAACTCTCGGCATTCCTAGGCGACTTCGAAGGTTGAGATCCACGATAAACGTGTAGATGCCGAATGCTGCAAGGAAATACAGCCCTGACCACTTGACGCTGATGGCAAGCCCCAAGGCGATCCCGGCTAGCAGTAGCCATCCGCGTATGACTAAACCGTTTGACCTAGTTCGTCTCAGTCTGTGCTGCCAGGAACCTTGATCTCGGATCACAAAGTAAAAAGCCAGTAGAGCGAAAAACGCAAGGATTCCATCGAGGATTGCGGTGCGGGAAAGAGTTATTGACAAGCCCTCGAGTGCCATCAGTAGCCCAGCAACTGCGGCAAAAAAGTTTGACCCAATCAACCTTCTGGCAATCAGGATTACCAGTGGAATCATGAGGGTGCCTAGCAAGGCTGTCGTGAAGCGCCAGCCAAAAGCGGAGTCGGCACCGAATAGCTGCATGCCAAACCAGATCATCCACTTGCCAAATGGCGGGTGCACTACATAAGCGGCAGAATCCAGGAAGCCAGAGAGGTTACCCATTTCAAAGTCTGCATTGGCATCGGCCCGCCAATTGCGCTCGGATCCAAAAAGACCGAGCGTATAGGCGTCTTTCACGTAGTAGGTCTCGTCAAATATCAGAAGTCGAGGGTTAGAAAGATTTCCGAACCGAATTATCAGGCCCATGAGAGTTATGACGAGCGTGGAAACCAGCCCAAACCGCGGATGGCCGGCGAACTTGGTCGAAACGCGAATTGCTGCTGATATCACGCTTAGATGCTAGTTTGCTTAGCGTGTTGATACTCGCGGCCACTCCAATCGGAAATCTTTCCGATGCATCCAAGCGCTTGGAAAAAACTCTTATTGACGCCAGTTTCATCGCGGCCGAGGACACCAGAGAGCTAAAGCGACTGTGTCGAGGTCTGGGCATCACCCTAAACGCCAAGCTCTTCAGCCTGCACGAACACAATGAGCGCGATCGCATCGTTGAACTAGTCGAGCTTGCCAAAGAAGAAACAGTTGTCTTGGTGAGTGATGCCGGCATGCCAACAATCTCTGACCCCGGCTTTTTGCTGGTTAGGGCCTGCGCGGATGCCGGAGTGGAGATTCAAATTGTTCCCGGACCATCGGCTGTAGTTTCGGCGCTCGCGGTTTCGGGCTTACCTACTGACCGGTTTAGCTTCGAAGGCTTTTTGCCGAGAAAATCCGGCGAGCGAGTTCGAGTTTTTGAGTCATTGATTACGGAGAAGCGAACCATGGTGTTTTTTGAAGCTCCCCACCGCATTCTGGAGAGCCTCAAGGATGCCCGCAAGGTATTCGGTGCTGATCGCTTAGCCAGCGTTTCACGAGAACTGACGAAGAAATTTGAGGAAACAAAGAGAGGAAGCCTTCAAAACCTTGTCGACTGGGCAGAAAAAATACCAAAGGGCGAAATGGTACTTGTGGTTTCAGGTGCTGGCGATGAACAGCTTGATTACGAAGAATTGGGCCGGAAGGCCTTGTTGTTGGCCGAGTCAGGGATGGGCCTAAAACAGGCCAGCACAGAACTCGCTGATAAATTCGGGGCCTCGAAGACTGCCATCTATCAGCATGCACTGCAGGCTAAAGCCTAAGATATCTACAGTGTCCAAGTCTTTTTACGTAACTACGCCCATCTTCTACGTCAACGATGCCCCGCACATCGGCCATGCCTACACCGAGGTGGCCTGTGATGTTCTGGCCAGATGGCATCGTCAGCGCGGTGAGGAAACTTTTTTGCTTACTGGAACCGACGAGCACGGTGAAAAGGTTTTGCGAACGGCCCTTGGAAATCAAACGGATCCGAAGAGCTGGACCGACAAGCTGGTAACCGAATCCTGGCTTCCGCTTCTGAAGACCATCGATATTGACAACCAAGATTTCATTAGAACAACCGAGCCAAGGCACGAGGTAGCGGTTCAAAAGTTTTTACAAAAGCTTTTCGACGACGATTACATTTATCAGGGTTCTTTTGAGGGAAATTATTGCGTCGGCTGTGAAGAGTACAAAAACGACGGTGATCTCATTGACGGAGCCGACACATTTGCTGGTCAACGAGTTTGTGCGATCCATTCGAAGCCAGTGGAGCAGCTCAATGAAACGAATTACTTTTTCAAGCTGAGCCAGTTCCAAGAAAAACTTTTGGATCACTACGAGCAAAACCCCACCTTTATTCAGCCAGCGTCTGCCAGAAACGAGGTTGTTTCGTTCGTGAAATCGGGTCTGAGCGACCTTTCAATTTCTAGGTCTAAGGAACGATTTGACTGGGGAATTGATATTCCCTGGGACTCCGAGCACATCACCTATGTTTGGTTTGACGCACTTTTGAATTACATCACCGCAATTGGTTATGGCAGCGACGAAGAAAAACTCAAGTCGCTTTGGCCAGCCGATGTTCAGGTCGTCGGCAAGGATATTCTGCGTTTTCACGCCGTGATTTGGCCGGCGATGCTCATGGCGGCGGAGCTTGAACCACCTCGTCAAGTTTTTGGTCACGGCTGGTTGCTAGTCGGCGGCGAAAAGATGTCCAAGTCCAAATTGACTGGAATCTCCCCGAATCAGATAACTGATATTTTCGGCTCCGATGCTTTTAGGTATTACTTCATGAAGGCAATTGGTTTCGGTTCTGACGGTTCGTTTAGCTGGGAGGACCTTTCAGCCAGATATCATTCTGAATTGGCAAATGGATTTGGCAACTTAGCCTCCAGGACAGTGGCGATGGTGAATCGCTACTATGACGGAGTTATCCAGGCCCCCGGAGAATTTACCGATGCCGACAAACGCGTGTCGAACATTGCCGCAACCGCAACTCGCGAAGCTGATCTTGCAATTGCGCAGATTGCACCGCACGAGGCAATAGCGAAAATTTGGACACTTGTTGATGAGCTCAATAGCTATATCACGACGCAAGAACCCTGGGTGTTAGCCAAGGACCCGGCTAAGAACGAGCGTCTCTCGACTGTGTTGTACACGGCGGTAGAGGGGCTTCGCTGTCTGGCCGTGTTGCTTTACCCAGTGATGCCGAAAGCCACGGGCAGGCTCTGGGATTCGATTGGTAGCTCACTTGGTGCGCTTGCGGATCAGCCGCTGTCATCTTGCGAAACCTGGGGGTTATTGCAGCCCGGTGTGAAGTTGGGTGAATTGGAAGCCCTCTTCCCAAGGGTAGAAGAGAGCGCATGAGCGAGTTTGCGAGAACTCGCAACAGTTATGACGGCAGCGAGAAATCGAAGCGTCTCTACCCACCGCTACCTGAACCGCTTGAAGTCGGTACCTATGATAACCACACGCACTTGGAAATAGCTGACGGAGATGAGCCGCTTAGCGTGGTTGAGCATCTTGAAATGATGCGTCAAGTCAACATGTTGGGAGCTGTCCAGGTTGGAGTGACTGTGGAAAGCTCAAAGTATTCTGCCGAACTAGCAGACCGAGAGCCGATGCTACTTGCTGCGGTTGCAATTCACCCCAACGAGGCTCCGCTTTATGGGTCACTCAAAGAACTTGATGTTGCAATTTCGGAAATTGCTGACCTTGCAAGGCTCCCGCGAGTCAGAGCTGTGGGCGAAACAGGGCTCGATTATTTTCGCACCGAGGGCGAGGAAGCTCTTTCGATGCAGCAGCACTCGTTTGAGCAGCACATTGCAATCGCCAAGGAATTCGATTTGGCGCTTCAGATTCATGATCGCGATGCCCACGCCGATGTTGTTGCAACCTTGCTGAGGATGGGCGCGCCCGAGCGAACTGTGTTTCATTGTTACTCCGGGGATTTGGAGCTGGCCCAGATCTGCAAGGAAAACGGCTGGTTCTTATCTTTTTCTGGCAACGTGACTTTCAAGAAGAACCAACACCTACGAGACTCACTGCTGGCGGTCAACCCCGGTCAGCTTCTAATAGAAACCGATGCGCCATTTTTGACTCCCGAGCCCCTTCGCGGAAGACCGAATGCGCCCTATTTGGTTCCGCACACGCTCAGGTTTATCGCAGCACTTATGGAGTGGAGTCACAATGACCTGGCTATTCAGTTGAACAAGAACACTGAAAATGTGTACGGTTCTTGGTCGGAAGGGTTGAGCTAGTGCTCGGGGCTAAGGAGATTCGCCAGTTAGCGGGGACTCTGGAGATCAAACCAACAAAAAAACTTGGACAGAACTTCGTGATCGACCCAAACACTATCAATCGCATAGTTGCAGCAGCCGGTCTGGTGCCTGAGGACGTGGTTGTGGAAATCGGACCCGGTCTCGGTTCTCTCACTTTGGGGTTATTGGAAAAGACCGAAAGTGTCATAGCGGTTGAGATCGACCCGAAGCTTGCCAAGCAACTGCCTCTGACAATTTCGTTGCATGCGCCGGGAAAGACCGTGGAGCTAGTGATTGCCGATGCACTTCAGATTCGGGAATTACCGAAAGCCCCAACTGCATTGGTCGCGAATCTTCCCTACAACATTTCTGTGCCGGTGCTACTGCATTTTCTAGCAACGTTCCCGACTCTAAAAAAGGGATTAGTGATGGTCCAGGCCGAGGTTGCTCATCGATTAGCAGCGTCTCCCGGAACAAAGGATTACGGTTCCCCAAGCCTAAAAATGTCATGGTACGGGCCCGCAAGGTTGGCGGGAAACATTGGCAGAAATGTATTTTGGCCAGCGCCAAATGTTGATTCCGCGCTGGTGTATTTTCAGCATAATGTGACCAGGACTGCAAATAGAAAAGCCGTCTTTGCGGTTATTGATGCCGCTTTTGGCCAGCGAAGAAAAACCCTGAGGCAGTCTCTGTCTAGCTGGGCGGGGTCACCATCGGCCGCCGAGGAGATACTTATCAGAGCCGGTATAGACCCCAAGTTCAGAGGCGAACAGTTGCTGATTGATCAGTTCATTTCGATCGCGGAGGCTAAATGATCAGCGCGCTAGCACCGGCAAAAATTAATCTGGCTTTTCTATCGGGACCAGTTCGCCCGGATGGATACCACAACGTCATCAGCATCTACCAAGCCCTGGACCTTTTTGAAAAGGTCAGCGTCGAAAGTGCCAACGACTGGGAGGTGGAACTAATCGGAGTTGATCTAGCCGAAGCTGAGCGCATTCCAATAGACAGTTCAAACCTTGTAATCAAGGCTGCGCTTGAGCTGGCTAAGCATGTCGGAATTGAAAAGCCTCAACCAATGAGGTTTGTTATTGAAAAGCACGTGCCTCCAGCAGCTGGAATGGCTGGTGGTTCAGCGGATGCCGCAGCCAGCCTCGTTGCACTAAACCGAGCCTGGGGTCTTGATTTGAGTTCGGCCGAGCTCACTAAGGTAGCCGCCAAAATCGGGGCGGATGTTCCATTCGCGCTTCTCGGGGGAACTGCACTCGGTCTTGATACCGGCATAGAGTTGCGTCCGCTTCCGCCTTTGGGTCTGCAGTTTGTGCTGCTAATCTTCAGCACTCCAGGGCTTTCGACTGTCGACGTTTTCAGAGAGTTCGACCGACTTTGTCCGGACGGAAATCTAACTAAGACACCTGAGCAGGTTATGTCCCAATATGAGTCAGGCTTAGGGAGGGTTCTCGGCGATAACTCTCTTGAGGTGGCGGCCTATTCACTTCGACCAGATTTGTTTGGTATGGCTCAAATGATTCCGGGCAAAAAAGCTTTCGTGTCCGGTTCTGGTCCAACTTTGTTTATGCTTTCTAAGGACTCTCAAGAAGTCGATTCTTGGCATCGGGCATTTGTTGCCAATGGATTTAGTGCGATGGTCTGTAAAACGTCTAACGGCAGTGCGGAGCTTGTGAACTAATGGCACACCTAATGGGCGCCGAAGTCATCACCCATGAGTTTCCTACTAAGGAAGTCTTTTCCGGGGTAACGGTCGGTATAAATGATGGCGATCGAATAGGCATTGTTGGTCGCAACGGTGACGGAAAATCGACGCTTGTGAAAATTCTCACCAAGCAGTTTGCTCCCGATACTGGGCGCGTGACATGGCGGGGTGGTTTGCGGATTGGTTTCCTAACCCAGGTGGATGTAATTGATGACGATATTTCCATTGCCGAAGCAGTAGTGGGGGACCGGCCAGAGTTTGAATGGGCATCAGACCCAAAGATTAGGGACGTACTGTCGGGTCTGGTGGCAGATCTCGATTGGCACCAAAAGGTCGGCACGCTATCGGGTGGGCAGCGTCGAAGGGTAGCGTTAGCGGCTCTGTTGGCCGGTGAGTACGACGTTGTTTTTCTTGACGAGCCAACAAACCACCTCGATGTAGATGGCGTGGCTTGGCTTGCAAATCATCTTCAAACCCGCTGGCCGAAAAACGTCGGCGGCTTGGCTGTAATCACTCACGACCGGTGGTTTTTGGATGCGGTATGCAACTTGACCTGGGAAGTCTACGGAGGCCGCATTGAGCCATTCGAAGGCGGCTACGCGGCTTACGTGCAGCAGCGAGCAGAGCGATCGAGACAGGCCGATGCGATTGAGTCCAGAAGGCAAAACCTGCTTCGCAAAGAGCTTGCCTGGCTTGGCCGTGGCGCCCCAGCTAGAACGGCCAAGCCAAAATTTAGAATTGATGCGGCTCTTGCTCTTATTGGCAACGAGCCCCCTCCGAGAAACAGTGTTGAGCTAGCCAAACTAGCAACCACTCGTCTCGGCAAGGACGTAGTTGACATGGAAGACGTGAGCTACAGCACCCCAGGTGACTTGGTAATCGTAGATGACATGACGCTTCGGCTTGGACCAGGAGATCGAATTGGCTTGGTCGGGGCAAACGGTGTGGGAAAAACAACTCTAATGAGGCTGATTACAGGTGAGCTACAGCCTGAAACCGGCCGCATAAAAATTGGCAAGACTGTCAAATTCGCAAAACTCTCGCAGGATGTTCACGAGCTAAATAAGCATTCGGAAGAGCGAATTTTTGATCTAATTCGCCGTGAAAAGACAACCTTTATGGTCGGCAAAAAAGAGGTCGGCACCGGCCAGCTATTGGAGCAACTGGGCTTTGACCAGCAGCAGCTCCAGACCCCTATCAAAGACCTCTCGGGTGGGCAGCGAAGAAGACTTCAATTGCTCAGACTGCTTTTCAGCGAGCCAAATGTATTGATATTGGACGAGCCCACAAACGATTTGGATACAGACATGCTTGCGGCGATGGAGGATGTTTTAGATAGCTGGCCGGGCACTCTGATTGTGGTTAGCCACGACAGATATCTGCTTGAGCGCACGACTGACAATCAGTATGCGATGCTCGGAGACGGCAAGCTGCGCCATCTAACTCGAGGTGTTGAGCAATATTTGGAGCTCAGAAAATCTTCCGGAACGGAAACCAAATCAACGGGATCAGCCTCTGCTACCCCGCAAGTCACTGGAGCCGAAAAGCGCAATCTCGAAAAAGAACTCGCGCGGCTGGAGCGTGCAGTTGCCAAGTCTCACCTTGAGCTCGATGAGCTAAACAAAACCCTAGGCGACCACGATCCAGCTGATTACGAAGGGCTAGTCGCTCTTGGATCTAGGCAAAAAGAACTAGAAACTAAAATTGCCAAATCTGAAGAGCTTTGGTTGGATGTGGCTCAAAAACTGCAACTGAGCTGAACTTCTGGCAGACTTGTGCCCGAGACTCAGGTCTCATTCCGCCCTAGTGTAACGGCAGCACGGCGCTCTTTGGAGGCGTCCGGTCTAGGTTCGAATCCTAGGGGCGGAGCTAGAGGAGTTGAGGAGGACCTAAGTGCAGTTAGCAGTTATTGTGCTCGCGGCTGGTGAAGGTACCAGGATGCGCTCCAGCTTGCCCAAGGTGCTCCACTCGATTGCAGGGTTACCGCTGATCGGGCACGTGCTCTCCACCGCCTTTGCTTTGACGGCTGATCATGTCGTGACTGTTCTGGGGCATCAAAAAGATCTTGTTTCTGAATTTATAACTGAGCATTTTCCTTCAACTATCGTGACCGAACAAGGTCCGACCCCAGGCACCGGTGCCGCCGTAGAAGCAGGACTTGCTGCTCTACCCAAAGGCTTCAAGGGTGAGGTTTTAGTTTTGTCCGGCGATGTGCCGCTGCTGGATGTAACAAGCATTTCCGAATTAGTTGAGATGCACCGAGACTCATCAAACGCCGCCACGCTGATAAGCACGATTTTGGATAACCCGAACGGCTACGGTCGAATTCTGCGGTCGCAAGAAAGCCTGATAGGAATCGTCGAGCAAAAAGATGCCAGCGAGTCAGATTTATTGTTGACCGAGGTGAACGCTGGAGTTTATGTTTTTGACCGGGACCACTTGGACAATGCCCTTTTGAATGTCACCACAAAAAATGCTCAAGGCGAAAAATACCTGACCGACGTGGTTTCAATCATGCTTGAGCAAGGTCAATCTGCCTCTGCACATCCGATAAATGACCATTGGCTGGTTGCCGGCATCAACGATCGTCACCAGCTCTCTCAGGTTGCGGCTGAGCTGAACTCAAGAATTGTCAAGGCTTGGCAGCTTGCCGGAGTAACCATAACTGAGCCGGCTACAACCTGGATAGACGTGACTTGTCAACTTGGAACAGACTCTACGTTGCTGCCAAGCACCCGATTGCATGGGCTTACTCAAATTGGAGCCAAGGCGACTATCGGACCTGACACGACAATCACTGACAGTTCGGTTGGTCAAGGCGCGACTATTTCCAGATCGCAGGTTTCATCATCCGAGATCTTGGACAACTCCAGCGTGGGGCCATTTGCATTTATCCGACCCGGAACTGTTTTGGGAGCCGAGGGAAAGATTGGCGCATTCGTCGAGGTTAAGAATTCCGTTATCGGACCGGGCGCTAAGGTTCCTCACCTCAGCTACGTGGGTGATGCTTCAATAGGAGAGGGTGCCAACATTGGCGCCGGAACTATTTTTGCCAACTACGACGGAGTAACTAAGCACCGCACGACAATTGGTGCGTTTGCCAAAACGGGCAGCGGCAACACCTTTGTCGCACCGGTGACTATTGGAGATGGCGCGTACACAGCCGCAGGTTCCACTATTCGTCGGAACGTTGAGTCTGGGGCGTTAGCATTGAACCCGGCGGCACAGAAAAATCTTTCCGGTTGGGTGTTAGCCAATCGACCGGGGTCAAAATCAGCGAGAGCAATAAATCTAGATACGGAGTAAAAATGGCAATCGAAAAAGCCGCCAGAAAGCAATTAGTAATTGCATCGGGAAGAGCTCATCAGGCTCTGGCTCAAGAGGTTGCCGACATTCTAGAAACCGAGCTAGTTCCTGTAACGGCCTACGACTTTGCAAACGGTGAAACTTTCGTTCGATACGAAAGAAGCGTTCGCGGCGTCGACGCTTTCATCATTCAGGCCCACCCTGCACCTATAAACCATTGGCTCATGGAGCAGTTGTTGATGGTTGATGCAATGAAGCGTGCTTCGGCCAAGCGCATAACCGTAGTTGCACCGTTTTTCCCTTACGCCCGACAGGACAAAAAGCACAAAGGCCGTGAGCCAATTTCGGCAAGACTGGTCACTGATCTTTACGCGACCGCTGGCGCGGATCGCCTAATGTCCGTGGACTTGCATGCTCCGCAGATTCAAGGTTTTTTCAATGGCCCGGTGGATCACCTCTGGGCGCTTCCGTTACTTGCAGACCACATCGCGGAGACTTTTGGTACCGATAACTTGACGATAGTCTCACCAGACTCCGGTCGCGTGAGAGTGGCTGACATTTGGGCGGATCGCCTCGGCACCCCCCTTGCGATTGTCCACAAGCGTCGTGACCCAGATAAACCAAATCAGGTTGAAGTCAACGAAATCGTTGGAGATGTTGCTGGCCGGGATTGCCTGTTGGTTGACGACATGATTGACACGGGCGGCACTATTATTGCCGCAGCCAAGGCACTGAAAGCTAAGGGCGCCGCGCGCGTTATTGTTGCCGCCACGCACGCAGTTTTCTCACCGCCCGCTGTAGAGCGCCTCAGCGATGAAGCAATTGACTCAGTCGTGGTCACTAACACTCTTCCGGTTACGCCGGACAAAGAATTCAAGACGCTAACCGTGCTGTCCATAGCTCCGCTAATCGCAAAGGCAATAGCGGCAGTTTTCTACGACGACTCTGTTAACTCACTGTTTCCCGGACACTCGTAGATTCCGTTTGTGACATCTCGCCTAACAACTTTTGATGCGGTCAGCATCGGGGTCGCCTCAATGCTCGGAGCTGGCGTTTTCGTTGTCTTTGGTCCGGTTGCCGACCTGACCGGGAGCTTAATGCCCTTGGCTATTGTGTTGGCAGGGCTCGTGGCCTATCTCAACGCCGGCTCAATCTCACAACTTGCAGCTAAAGTCCCGAAAAGCGGCGGAGCTTACTCCTACGCCCGCCACTACCTGAATCCAACCTGGGGCTTTCTTGCGGGCGCTAGCTTCCTAGTCGGCAAAATTGCGTCCAGCGCGGCCATCGCACTTGTGGTTGCCGAATATGTGTCAGCTGAAAACCTTATTCCCTTCGCTCTCGGTGCCGTGTTGATCATGACGCTTATAAACATTGCTGGGATTAATCGCACCGCTCTTGGATCAAAAGTATTAGCCGGCATTACTTTGTTATTTTTCGCTGTCTTGATAACAGCGGCGTCATTTGCGCCCGCTGCAAGTCCACCTCTAGCAGCAGGTTCAATCTTAAATATTCCGAGTGCAGCGGCGATAGTGTTTTTTGCCTTCGCAGGATATGCCAGGGTCGCAACTTTGGCCGGCGAAGTAGCGAATTCCGTTAAGTCGGTCCCCAGGGCCATAGCTTGGTCACTGGCAATCGTAGGGACGATATATCTAGCCATCGGCATGTTATTGCCGCAAAAACTTGGGAGAAATTTGGAGGGGTCGTTAACTCCGATAGCGGATCTAGCCGCTGTCAGTTTGCCGAATCTCAACTCGAATTTTGTAGCCATCTTCGCGGCATTGGCTGGACTCGGGTCATTACTTGCCTTGTTGGCAGGCATGACAAGAACGGCAGCTGTAATGGCCGATGATGGCGAACTCTCAAGGGTTTTTCGCATCCGCCTAAAAAATGGAGTTCCGATTGTGGCAGAAGTGGTTATCGCTTTGTTTGTCGGCATTTTGGTGCTTTCCGGAAGTGTCGTTCTCACCATCGGGCTGTCATCTTTTGCGGTGCTCAGCTACTACGCGATAGCCAATTTGGCGGCCTTCAGGCAACCGAAGCCTGAAAGCGGAAGGCCGAAGTGGCTAAACCTCATCGGGCTTGCCAGTTGCTTGCTTCTGGCACTGAGCGTGCCAGCGCAGGGACTGATAGTGGGGATAGCTGTTTTGGCCTTGTTGCTATTTCTAAGGTGGGGCTTGGTAAAGCTTCGCTAACTCGGCTAAGCTTTGGGAAGTTCAGCGGCGAGGGGTACAAAAAGTATCCGTAATCGACGGGGTCCCTTTCCTCGCCTGTAATTTGAAGAGGAAACGATGTCTGAAGTAAAAATTGTTGCGGAATTCCGCGAATCATTCGGCAAAGGCGCAGCGCGTAAACTTCGTGCTGCCGGCCGCACCCCAGCTGTTATCTATGGTCACGGCCATGACACCCGCCACATTCATCTTCCGGCCCACGAGGTTGCTCTTGCGCTGCGTGTTAAAAACGCTCTGCTGGAGCTGACTATTGCTGGCAAGTCGGAGCTGGTTTTGGTGAAGAGCGCGTCAAAGGATCCCTTCACTCAAGTAATTGAGCACGTCGACCTAGTAGAGGTCAAAAAAGGCGAGAAGGTTCACGTTGAGATTCCAGTTCACATTATTGGCGAGACAATGAGCGGAACTGTCCTAGATTTCGAGCACAAGACTGTCAAGGTGGAGGCTGAGGCAACTCACATTCCTTCCTTCATCGAGCTGCACATTTCCAAAGATAACCTTGCGGGTCACCACTACTTGGTAAGCGACTTAATCGTGCCGCAAGGCGTGATCATGGAGCTTGAGAGCACTGAGCTAGTTGCATCTGTAGTCGAGACCAGAGCTGGAGTGGCTGATGAAGAATCTAATACAGAAGCTACAGCTGAGGGCGAGGCCACTGAAACAGCAGCCGCAGCCACAGCCGACGACGCAGCAGCAGAGTAGTACTTGGTTGATAGTCGGTCTCGGTAACCCCGGGTCCGACTATAAATCCAACAGACATAATGTGGGTCAGCAGGCTCTAGAGGTCATGGCCTCCCGGTTTGGGGCCGTATTCAAGACTCACAAGTCCGTGGCTCTAGTTGCGCAGGCTAAAACAACTAGTGGCGATAGCTTGTTGCTTGTGAAGAGCACAGGTTTTATGAACCTATCCGGTGGGCCTGTAGCTGCCGTCGCAAAATTTTATTCGGTCCCAACTGACAGAATAATTGCTATTCACGACGAACTGGATTTCGAGTTCGGTGTCATCCGGAAAAAGTTTGACGGCGGACATGCCGGACATAATGGCCTGAGGGACATCAGCGCCAAATCCGGTTCGGGCTATCACCGAGTTCGTTTCGGGATTGGGCGCCCGCCAGGGTCAATGCCAGTGGCTAGTTTCGTATTGCAGGATTTTTCGACTACCCAGAAAAAAGAGCTCCCCGTGCTGATCGAGTTGGCAGCAGATTGCGTTTTCGAGATTCTGCAAGCAGATTCCAAATAGACTTGAGCCCGTGACCCTGGGCCCATTACTTCAAGCGGCGGCTCTGTCGCACTCGCTGGCACAGATTGCCAAGTCAAAGACCGACCATTTTTACGCTCCATCCAAATCCAACTTCTTGGCGTTGGCGGCTCTAGTGCAGTCTTCGAGCAAGCCGATCGCAATCATTACTTCAAGCTCCAGGCAGTCCCAGGAGATATCCGATGCACTAGTTCAGATGGTCGATGAAATTGAAGTTATTGACTTTCCATCCTGGGAGACATTGCCCCATGAGCGGTTATCGCCTTCTGCAGAGACGGTCGGAAAGAGACTCCAAGCTCTCCACCGGATGAATCAGTTTTCCGCTAATAATCCCAAGCACAAAGTGGTCGTCATGATCTCTATCAGGGCAGCCCTGCAACCGGTAATCGGGGGCTTGGAAGACCACCCACCATTTGAAATGACCAGGGGCAAGGACTACTTGCTGCCAGAACTTGCTCTCAAGCTAATTGAGATTGCCTACGAGCGCGTTGACATGGTCACCAGACGAGGCGAATTCGCAATCAGGGGTGGAATTTTGGATATTTTTCCAACCACCGCGGAGCACGCCGTTCGGCTTGAATTTTTTGGGGATGAGCTGGAAGATATTCGTGAGTTTCAAGTCGCTGATCAGCGATCGATAGCAGTATCTCTCTCAGCTATCGAACTTTATCCGGCCAGAGAGATGCTAATTACTCCGGCGGTTGCTTCTAAGGCCCGGGAAATGGCTTCAGAATTTCCAGGGCTTAGCGAGATGCTTACAAAAATCTCGGAGGGTATTCCGGCTGCGGGAATGGAATCCCTGGCTCCAGTGCTGGCCAAAAAGCTAGGACCGTTGACGCAATATTTACCAACAGCGACATTTGTACTGCTAGACCCGGAGTTGATTAGTTCAAGGGCCAAGGCTTTAGCCGACACAAACGAGGAGTTTTTGCACGCCGCTTGGGACACGGCAATCGCGGGTGGCAGTGCCCCGATTGACTTATCGACCGGCGGCTTTCTTGAACTAACTGTGTTGTTGGATGCAATTCGTAAAACTAACCGACTCGTCGAAATTAACTCCCTACCGCAAGATCACTCCATTGACCTTGGCCTACGGGAGATTCCAACCTTTCAAGCAGGGGGCGCTGTCACCGATTGGATTATTGATCAGTTGGCGCAGTCGCAAAAACTTGTTATTACAGCCAAGGGCCACGGCACGGCCGAGCGGATAGTGGAAGTTCTATCGGGCCTCTCTATTCCTGTGTCTCTAAGCGAAATAGTCAGAGAACCAACTAGCGGTTCGGTGATGGTTGTGGTGGCCGATTTACCTCACGGGTTCTTCGTTGCAGATCAGAATCTTATTGTGATTACCGAAACAGAGTTTTTTGGTGTCGCATCGAGTTACCAGACTTCTAATTCACGCAAGCTTGCTAAGCGTCGCGGACCTCAGGTTGACCCGTTGACCTTGAAGCAGGGTGATTATGTCGTTCATGAAATACACGGCATTGGCAGGTTCAAGGAGCTAGTACAGCGCGACAATCGTTCCCAGGTCAGGGAGTACCTAGTTATTGAATATGCCTCTCCAAAACGTGGCTATCCGCAAGACACTTTGTTTGTGCCGACCGACCAGTTGGATTTTCTATCGCGATATGCCGGTGGTGAAGCCCCGGTTCTATCGAAGATGGGGGGCACCGATTGGGCAAGAGCCAAGGGGAATGCCAGAAAAGCTGTTCGGAAAATAGCTATTGACCTGGTGAAGCTCTATTCGGCTCGCATGAAATCGAAGGGGTATGCCTTTGGTCCGGATACCGAATGGCAACGAGAACTAGAAGAAGCATTTCCTTTTCAAGAAACCCCCGACCAGCTGACAACAATCGATGAGGTCAAAAGGGATATGGAGAAAGACATCCCGATGGATCGCCTTCTGGCCGGTGATGTCGGTTACGGCAAGACTGAAGTGGCGATTCGAGCCGCGTTCAAGGCAATTCAAGACGGCAAGCAGGTCGCCATGCTCGTGCCAACGACTCTGCTGGTTCGTCAACACATGCAAACTTTCAATGAGCGCTACGGCGGATTTCCAGTTAATATTCGAGCTCTTTCCCGCTTCCAAAGTGCGAAGGAGATTAAAACCACTCTCGCCGAGACAGCTTCCGGCGCAGCGGATCTAATTATTGGAACTCACCGACTTTTGTCTAGCGGGGTCCAGTTCCGAAACCTAGGGCTAATAATCATCGACGAGGAGCAACGCTTCGGCGTCGAGCACAAGGAAAAGCTCAAGGAGCTCAAGCACAATGTCGACGTCTTGGCAATGAGCGCAACTCCGATCCCAAGAACCCTTGAGATGGCAGTAACGGGAATCCGCGAGATGTCCACTCTAGCCACCGCCCCCGAGGAGAGGCACCCTATTCTCACTTTCGTTGGCGGGTATTCAGAGAAGCAAGTGGCTGCCGCAATCAGAAGAGAGATGATCCGTGAGGGTCAGGTTTTCTTCGTCCACAATCGCGTCGCGACCATTGAAAAAGTTGCTGCGGACATCCGGAAACTAGTTCCGGAGGCCAGGGTCGCCATGGCTCACGGCAAAATGCCTGAGGCCGCGCTCGAGCAAGTGGTCATTGATTTCTGGGAGGGCAAATACGACGTACTGGTTTCGACAACAATTATTGAAACTGGCATTGACATTCCGAATGCCAATACTTTGATTGTCGATCGGGCTGAGAATTTTGGCTTGAGCCAGCTGCATCAAATTAGAGGGCGAGTTGGTCGCTCTAAGGAGCGCGCGTACGCGTATTTTTTCTACGATCCGTCTAAAACCCTGAGTGAAACGGCTCACGATCGACTTGCAACAATCGCTACGAACAATGAACTCGGTAGTGGGATGCAGATTGCCATGAAAGATCTAGAGATCCGAGGGGCGGGGAACATGCTCGGTGGAGAGCAGTCCGGTCACATCGCTGGAGTTGGATTCGATCTTTATCTCCGAATGATCTCAGAAGCCGTAAGCGAGTTTCGGGGGGAGCCAGTCAGTTCTCCTGCTGAACTGAAGTTAGAGATCCCAGTCGATGCTCGCATTCCGCCGGAGTATCTGGATAGTGAGCGATTGCGACTCGAGGCTTATCACAAGCTTTCGGCGGCAAGCTCAAGTAAAAGCAGCCGCAAGGATCTAGACGCAATTCTGGCTGAGCTCGAAGATAGATTTGGCAAGGCGCCGGAGCCCGTGATCCAGCTACTGCAGGTGACCGAACTGAGGCAGCAGGCGAACCGGCTTGGGCTGAAAGACGTGAACCTACTCGGTGTCCAGGCGAAGCTGTCTCCAGTTGAGCTTTCCGATGCCAAGATGGTGGCACTGAGTCATAAGTTGCCTCAGCTTCGCTATCTTCAAAGCTCCAAGCTTCTGAGTGTTCCAATGCCGATTTCTCAGGGCTTGGAACCAATTACCAGCTCAGAGGTGATTGACTGGCTATGGCAATTACTCGCGATTGTATTTGAGGAGTCTCTTGGAAAAGCTACAGAGCTTAATTAAGACCGCCCACCAGCTTCGGGCTCCAGGCGGTTGCCCTTGGGATGCCGAGCAAACTCATGGCTCCCTGGTGCAATACCTACTGGAGGAAACTCACGAACTAATTGAAGCGATTGAGTCTGGCAATAGAGATGAAATCCTTGAGGAATTAGGGGACGTGCTCTACCAAGTCCTATTTCACGCTGATCTTGCAAGTCAGGGGAGCCTCGGGGAGCCCTTTGATCTGGAGGATGTGGCTCAAAAAATGGAAAACAAAATGATCTCGCGCCATCCACACGTGTTTGGCACGGCTGAGGACAAGGAAAAATACCTCGCTGAGACTGGCGAAGATGTAGTCAAAAACTGGGAATCTCATAAAAAACTAGAGAAGCCAGGTAGAACCAGTATTTTGGACGGCGTTCCTCAGGCAATGCCCGCTCTAGCCCTGGCAAGCAAAGTCATGGGCAAGGCTGAAAAGGCTGGAATCTTAGAAACAAGCGAAATACCCACAATCCCTATGGAAACAGAGGAGCAGCTTGGCAAGCTCTTGCTCGCAATAGTCGCTAGCGCTAGGTCAGTTGGACTAGACCCCGAGCGAGCACTGCGAGAAGCGAATCGCGAATTGCAAGCCGAAATTCGAGCATCGGAATTACAGGGGGACTTTGACGCGGGTGTCGTTGCTTTTCCGACTAGCTAAAAAGTGCTTCGAAGTCGTTAAAGCCGGCATCTAGAACTTCTGAGGGGGTTCTCGGGTCGTCAGTCTCAGCCCACCAAATTAGTATCGCCACTGATGCCGATAGCATCGCGGCGGAGACAGCTTTTGCTCGAAGCTTTTCTCCACCTAAACGGGAAACTGCATCCTCCAAAACCTGCCTTGCCAGATCCAGTTGCCCCTGGCCCCAACCGTAAACCTCGGGGGAAGAGCCAATCAGCTTTAGCCTGAGTCGAACGGTTTCGAGAGAATTGTCGGCCAGATGCATTGTCTCAACCCAGGAGCCATGCAGCAGCTTAACCACGCTAGAAGACGAGTCATTCAATAAGTTCTTCTCTAGCTCCGCTCTGAAAAGATGCATCCCACCCCAAACCACTGCGGCCTTCGACGGGAACACTCTAAAAAGATTTGAACGAGAAATTCCTGCAGCCTCCGCAACCTGATCCATTGTGACTTGGTCGATGCCGTGTTCGCTGAACAGCCGAAGGGCTGTGAGCCCAACTGCTTTGGGATCTGTAGTTACCGGACGGCCTCGTCCTAGTTTCTTGGCTTCTTCTGGCATGGCCCCAAGATTATCAAGACAACGCTAGGGAAGCCGATAGATTTTCAAGATAGCCGCGGTTTAGGGAAGTAGATAATTACCAGTCTGTGCCAGACTTTCAACGTGGCTAATCAAGTGAATCCCCCGCGCGGAATGCGCGACATCCTTCCGGAAGACAAGGTCTTGCGGGAACGTCTGATTTCGAGTGTCCGCCAGGGCTACCTGGCGAGAGGCTTTCAAGAAGTAGAGACGCCTGCACTCGAGGATCTATCAAGGCTTACCTCGGGCCAGGGCGGCGATAATGAGAAGTTAGTTTTCCAGGTCCTAAAGCGCGGTGACGACCTTGACGCCGCAATCAGCTCTGGTTCCGGCCTAGCCGATTTGGGCTTGCGCTTTGACCTAACGGTTCCGTTGACCAGATATTTTGCAACAAACCAGGCCGTCTTGCCAAGAGTGTTCAAGGCAATACAAATTGGTCCAGTGTGGCGGGCGGAAAGGCCTCAAAAGGGTCGGTACCGACAGTTTCTCCAGTGCGACATCGATATTATCGGCGATTCAAGCATTTTGGCCGAGGCCGAACTTCTGTCGGCTTCCCTTGTGGCGCTTGCAGAACTGGGGCTCGATGAGGCGATTATCAGAATTAACCACCGTGAAGTTCTAACCGAAAGCATTGCAAAGATTGGCGTCCCCAAAAACGAACAGCTATCTGCCATGGTCACGATAGACAAGTTGGACAAATTAGGCATTGATGGCGTTATTGCGGAGCTGGGCGAAAAATTCGGGAAGTCAGTCGCGAACGCAGGCTTTGAGTGGCTCTCGAACTTAGATCAGAGCCGGTTCCCCGAAATACTCCAGCCTCTTGTTGATGCCATGGGATCTTTGGGCTCCAGGATTCGCTACGACGCAAGCCTTGTTAGGGGAATGGGCTACTACACCGGAGCAATTTTCGAAATAGAGCACCCGCTTGCATCCTCTTCGATTGGCGGAGGAGGTAGGTATGACACCATGGTCGGAAAATGGTCCGGGACCGACGCTCCGGCAGTCGGTATTTCCCTCGGCATTGAGCGCATTATTGAGCTTGCGAGTTTGCCGAAAGAACAAACCTCTAGCCTGGTACTGATGATCGATTCCGAGGCAATAACTGGGCAAGCATTGAGCATTCAGAGTGAACTAATCGCTCAAGGCTTTAGATGTCGAATCGAGTTTCGACAAAAGAACTTCAAGGTTCAAATGGCTTCGCTGACCAAGCAAGGGTTTGAAAAGTTTGCTCAACTCGACTCCGGCACTGTCAGTGCAAGTGACCTTGATATTCGCGTGATCGACTAACTGACTAAACTCTTTTTTGAAACCAGCGCCGCTTTCGTAACTGCAGCATTTTTCTATTCACGCACAGCTAAGGAGACATCTTGTCAATCATCACTGCGATCGGTGCCCGCGAAATCCTGGACTCTCGAGGCAACCCAACGGTTGAGGTTGAAGTACTTCTTTCGGACAATTCATTCGGCAGAGCCGCAGTCCCTTCTGGCGCATCTACCGGAGCCTTTGAGGCTCACGAATCTCGTGACGGCGATAAAAATCGCTACCTTGGTAAGGGCGTCCAGAATGCCGTTAGGGCAGTGGTCGAGACTCTAGATGAGGCACTTTTAGACTTCGACGCCACCGATCAGCGAGCAGTTGATTTGGAGTTGATGCGAATTGATGGAACCGCAAACAAAGCCAAGCTAGGCGCTAACGCTATTTTGGGTGTCTCACTAGCAACCTCAAGAGCCGCAGCTGAGTCAGTTGACATGCCTCTGTACCGTTACTTGGGAGGCTCAAACGCCCACGTTTTGCCAGTTCCACTTATGAACATAATCAACGGTGGTGCTCACGCGGATAACGGTGTTGACATACAAGAATTCATGATTGTCCCACTAGGTGCTGAGTCATTCTCTGAGGCACTGCGATGGGGCGCTGAGGTTTACCACACACTCAAGAAGTTGCTAGCCGAGAAAGGTTTGGCAACCGGTTTGGGCGATGAGGGCGGTTTTGCTCCTGACCTTCCGACCAATAGGGCGGCCTTGGATCTTATTTCAGAGGCGATCGAGTTGGCCGGCTACAAGCTCGGCACGGAGATCGCACTTGCTCTGGATGTCGCCTCTACTGAGTTCTACGATGAAGCAACCTCCAGCTATAACTTCGAGGGTGCCAAGAAAACAGCCGGCGAAATGGTCGCTTACTATGCGGAGCTTTTGGAGAACTACCCTTTGGTCTCAATCGAGGACCCTCTTGCCGAGGATGATTGGGCTGGCTGGGCGAGCATCACCAAGGAACTTGGTGAAAAAGTTCAGCTGGTGGGGGACGATTTGTATGTTACAAACCCAGCGCGCTTGCAAAAGGGAATTGATATGGCTGCGGGCAATGCGATTTTGGTGAAGGTTAACCAGATCGGAACTCTCACCGAGACAATGGACGCCGTCTGGCTCGCACAGACTCACGGAATGAACGCCATTATTTCTCACCGTTCCGGAGAGACCGAGGACACCTACATTGCAGATCTTGCCGTTGCAACCAACGCCGGCCAGATAAAAACCGGTGCGCCGGCAAGATCAGAGCGAGTTGCTAAGTACAACCAGCTTCTAAGGATTGAAGAGGAATTAGCCGAGTCGGCCAAATATGCAGGACGCTCAGCCTTTCCTAGATACCGCGACTAGCCCCGGGGCAACGTGTTTTCTGTCGGTATAGCTCGTATTATCAAATAGTTATGGCTACAAATTCACGCGAGTCAAAGGTCCCGGTGGCATTGAGCCAGGGGAGAATTCTTCAGCGAATGCTGAGGCTGAATAGCGTGTCGGTGAGCGTGATCCTTGTAATCATTCTTGGCACTTATCTAATCTCCCCAGACGTCCAGAGTTACCTAAACCAGCGTCGAGAAATAGTGGAGATGGAGCAGAGCATCCAGCTTGCTGAGGACGCTGTGGTGGACATGCAAGCAGAACGGGACCGCTGGCAGGACCCCGTTTATATTCGCTCACAAGCCAGAGATAGGCTTTATTACGTGCTTCCAGGAGAAGTGTCGTACCTGGTGATGGACTCAGAAGGTCTCGATTTTTCCGATACTTCAAATACCCTAGGAGCGTTGCTTGCCCAGCAGCGGAATGCCGATGAGATAAGCCTTGAGGTTTCAGCGGCGAAGGCTAATTGGGTGGATTCACTCATGGAGACTTTGCTGCGCTCGGCAATGGAAACTCCGGTCGAGGAGTAATAAGTTTGGTGCTTGCAAAAGATATTGATGAGGTTTCCAGGCAGCTAGGCAGGCCGGCAAGGGGAATATTGGAGATAGCTTGCCGCTGTGTTTGCGAGCGTCCACTTGTGGTCAAGACCTCGCCTAGGCTCGACGATGGCACGCCGTTTCCAACCCTTTACTACTTGACGCAACCCGCGGCTACTGCCGCAATTTCAACCCTAGAGGCATCGGGTTTTATGGCTGAATTACAATCGGAGATGGCGATAAGCGAGGATTTACAAGCCGCTTATCTGTTGGCGCACGAGTCCTATCTGGCCGAGCGTGATGAGCTAGAAGTGGTTGAGGAGCTGGCTAATTTTTCAGCTGGAGGTATGCCAGAGCGAGTGAAGTGTCTTCACGCCTTGGTTGCGCATTCGTTAGCGAAGGGTCCGGGCGTGAACCCAATGGGTGACGCTGCCCTCGAGGCCCTTGAGTGGTCCCCTGAGGTTTGCAAGTGCAGTTAGCTGCAGGGATAGCGGCAATTGCAATACTGGGTGCAACCCTCGCTCCATCGGATCACTGGTGGCTTTTGGAGCTAGGGGACAAGGTCGGTCAGCCTCTGGGTGGAGAAGGGGTAGTCGTAGCGGTCATTGACACCGGTATCGATGTTACCCACCCTGATTTGACATCGACAGTTATTGGCGGAGCGGACTTTTCTAGGGTAGGTACACCTGAAGGAACGACGCCGGTGGGCTCCAGCGGTTACCACGGCACGATGGTGGCGTCCCTAATTGCGGGCCAAGGACTAAAAAGCGGAGGAATCATTGGAATAGCACCCGGTGCGAAATTGCTCTCGGTTTCTGTCGGCTTGGGTGTTGAATCTAGTGACACTGACGCTCAAATAGCGGCCGCAATTATTTGGTCGGTAGACGCCGGTGCGGATGTTATAAATCTGTCTCTTAGTCGTAACTCGCGCTCTTGGCCAATAAGTTGGGACACCGCGTTTTTATACGCCTTTGAAAATGACGTGGTAGTCATTGCCGCAAGCGGCAATGACTCGGATGGCAACTACCGTCCAGCGGCTCCAGCAACAATTCCGGGGGTTATTTCCGTAACCGGACTAGATCGAGACCTTGAGGCCACCCGCCTCTCAGGAACAACCGGTATCGACGTGACACTAGCTGCCCCTGGGGCCGGTCTTTTTGGGAGTTATCCGGAGAATCAAATTGCCGGTTGGTCAGGGTCTTCGGCCGCCACTCCGATAGTGAGCGGCGTTGTTGCGCTTATGAGAGCAAAGGATCCTGAAGCTAGCGCAAATGATATAGTTTTTCGACTGATCAATACCACTCGAGACTTAGGAGAGCCTGGGTTCGATGAAGTTTACGGATTTGGCTTAGTTGATCCGACATCTGCCATCGCATCGGCATTGAGGGCAACGACAAACCCACTCGGCTCACTGAGTTACTGGGCATCTCTTTATCGAGCATCCGTAACAGCTGAGCCTGAAGGTTCCAATCTCGTTACCCCGATTGCGCCAGAGAGCTTTTTAGGTGCGCCAGAAGCCCAAAACTCTCTTCAATCACAAGCTTCCCAAGCATCCTGGTACTTAAACCCGCTACTCTATTTATTGATAACGCCCGCGGCACCGTTGCTCTGGTTGGCACTGCGCAAAAGACGCAATGAGGGCCAGGGTAGAAAAATACGAAAGTAACCAGCGCAAACATAATGACTATTGCGAAACTGAACTCCAAGACCCCTAATGCTGTGGCCGAAAAAATATTTGATCCAAAGCCGAAGCAGCAAATACTCATCATTGGTGGCGGCTATGCCGGCTTCTACACTGCCTGGAAGCTCGAGAAAATCTTAGGAAAGAATGAAGCAGAAATAACGCTTGTCGATCCGCTCCCATACATGACTTACCAGCCATTTTTGCCAGAGGTGGCGGCGGGCTCAATTGAGCCGCGCCACGTTATCGTCTCTCACCGTCAGCATTTGAGGAAGACCACACTCATTGCCGGAAGTATGACCAAAGTGAACCACAAGCTAAAAAAGGCAACAGTAAAGATTCCTGGTGGCAAGAACCGAGTTTTGGAATATGACCAAATAATCATGACGGCTGGTGCCGTAACCAGAACCTTCCCGATCAAGGGCGTTGCCGAAGAGGCAATTGGAATCAAGACGGTTGAAGAGGCCGTTGAGATTCGCAACCGCATGGTCGGAAACTTTGAACGTGCGGCAGCCCTGCCCAAAAACAGCAAGTCACGAAGTCGGTTGTTGACAACCGTGGTCGTCGGGGGAGGCTTTGCTGGAGTGGAAGCTTTCGCCGAACTTCTCAGCGCGGCGACCGCATTGGTGCGCTACTACCCTCAGATTGATTTTGAGGAAATCGAATTTCACTTGATCGAGGCAGCCGGACGAATCATGCCCGAAGTTTCCTTGAAAACTTCGCTCTGGGTGATAGCCAACCTCGAAAAGCGCAACGCGAAAGTGCACCTGAACACGCAGCTTTCCTCAGCTGAAAAGGGTCTAGTCACCTTGTCTACTGGAGAGTCGATGGAGTCGGATTTGATTATCTGGACCGCTGGCGTTGCCGCCGCACCGATTGTTAAGAACTCCGATTTCCCATTGGATGACAGATTTCGAATTGCTGCTAACACTAGATTGCAAATTGTCGATGGTGAAAAAGTTGTTGTAGGGGCTTGGACCGCCGGGGATGTAGCCGCTGTTCCAGATACGACCGGTGGTGGTGTCGGAGGCTACTGTGTTCCAAACGCCCAGCATGCAGTCAGGCAGGCAAAGCTTTTGGCCAAGAACATCGTCGGAGACATTCGAGGAGAAGCGCCTCACGATTATCACCACAAGAACCTCGGGGCCGTTGCCGGATTGGGTATTGGAGTTGGTGTTTTCCAGTCTGGAAAAATTGGGCTAACTGGTTTTGTGGCATGGATTGCGCACCGCGGCTACCATGGGCTAGCCATGCCAACCTGGGAACGCAAAATTCGCGTTGTCTCCGGCTGGTTCTGGAACATTTTCCTGGGCCGCGACCTTTCAAGTGTCGAGGCAATGCGCAACCCACGATTATTTTTTCAAACCTGGGCTGCCAAAACTGGAAAGTAATTTCTAGGACAAAAAACTTGGGAGACCTCCTTGGTATTTTGTCCTTTGCCCCGATAGCCCAATGGCAGAGGCAGACGACTTAAAATCGTCACAGTGTGGGTTCGAGTCCCACTCGGGGCACCAGGTTTGTCAGTCACATCACAGCAAAAGATCATAAGATTTTGACTCTGGACAGTAAGGAATAACGTGGATATTGCAATTTGGGTCGTAATCGGAGTAGTAGTACTTTTAGGTCTATTCCTATGGGTGACATACAACGCGTTGGTAGCCCTCAAGGTTCGGGTAGATGAGGCCTGGAGCGACATCACTGTCCAGCTCAAGCGCAGAGCAGATTTGATCCCCAATCTGATTGAAACCGTCCGAGGCTATGCGTCCCACGAAAAAGAAGTTTTCGAAAATGTAACCAAAGCGCGAGCTGCCACCGTCTCGCCCGAGGCGCTCGAGCACCCAGCTCAAGCAGGAAAAGCCGAGGGGGCCCTTCAGGGAGCCTTGAAGAGCCTTTTCGCGGTCTCAGAGGCGTATCCAGTGCTCGTAGCGTCTACTAACTTTCTTGAGCTGCAGCGAGAGCTTACCGATACCGAAGATAAGGTCATGGCGGCCAGACGCTTTTTCAACGGCGGAGTGCGCGAACTAAATACGAAAATCTTGCAGTTCCCAAATAATGTTTTTGCTTCAAACCTAGGTTTCTCTGAGCGTGAGTTCTTCGAGGTTGAAGACCCCGACGCCATTGCAGAGCCGCCTACAGTTAAGTTCTAAGCGCCATACATGTACTCGGCGATCGCCAGAAATAAACGAAATACCGTATTTATAATCACCGGTTTCATTGTGCTCCTCGGTGGCATCGCCTTTCTCTGGGGCGCTTACAGCGGCAACGGGTCCAGTGCGATTTTTATCGTGGCATTTGCCATCGTCTACGCATTGATCCAGTACTACGCCGGCTCCCGAATAGCGATTGCCGTGAGTGGGGCCAAGCAAATTGAGAAAACAGATAATCCAAGATTGTGGAACATAGTAGAGAATCTAAGCATCTCACAGGGCATGCTGATGCCCAAGGTGTACCTGATCGAAGACGCCGCTCCAAACGCCTTTGCTACCGGAAGAAATCCCGAAAACGCAGTCGTTGGAGCTACGACCGGTTTGCTGGAGATCATGGATGACAACGAGCTTGAGGGCGTCATGGCCCATGAGATGGCTCACGTGAAAAACTATGACATTCGCGTCTCTATGATTGTTTTTGGACTGATTTCTGCCGTCGGCCTACTGGCAGACATAGCAATTCGCATGTCCTTCTATTCCAGAATGGGAAACAATCGCAACAGCGGTCAACTTGGATTGATTCTCGTCTTAGCAGGGGTTGTCGGAATGATAATCGCTTGGCTAATTGGACCTCTGGTTTCGGCTGCTGTGTCTAGACAGCGTGAATACCTGGCTGACGCCTCCGGGGTTGAGATGACTCGTTACCCAGATGGCCTGGCCTCGGCACTGGTTAAGCTCGGTGAATTTGGAAAGCCCATGAAGCGTGCAAACTCCGCCATGGCGCACATGTACATAAATGACCCCCTTAAACCCGGGTTCGTGGAGCGCGCATTCTCAACTCACCCCCCGATAACTAAGCGAGTCGAAAGACTCAAGCAAATTGGTAGGAGCTTCTAAATCACTAGACTTCTACTCATTCTTAGATTTTGAGGTTTCCCAATGGCAGCAGTTGAACCAATTACGTTAGAGCAATTCGAAGATGCTCAGCAGACCATCAGCGATGTTGCTGTGAGAACTCCGCTACTCAAGAGCGACTGGCTAAGCGAATACATCGACAGTCCGGTGTTTTTTAAGTGTGAAAATCTGCAGAGAACCGGCTCCTTTAAACTCCGCGGTGCCTACAACATAATTTCGAAACTATCGCCCGAGCATCGAGCTCGGGGAGTGGTGGCAGCATCGGCCGGAAATCATGCACAGGGCGTTGCTTATGCCGCCAAAGAGCTTGGAATTAGCGCCACCATTTTTATGCCGGTTGGCGCGTCACTTCCTAAGTATCAAGCAACCCTAGATTTCGGCGCCGAGGTTATCCTGACTGGCCAGATTGTGGACGAAACAATGAAGGCTGCTCGGGAGTTCACCGAGAGATCAGGGGCGGTATTGATTCCTCCTTTTGACGACAGAGACGTAGTGATTGGGCAGGGCACCGTGGGGCTTGAAATCCTCCAAGACCTTCCTGATGTCGACAACATTCTGGTGTGCTTGGGCGGAGGAGGGTTGGCTGCCGGCGTCGCAACCGTCGCCAAACTCATGGCGGAAAAACGCGGAAAAAAGATAAACATTATTGCAATACAGGCCGAAGCAGCAGCGGCTTATCCAGTGTCCCTTGCAGCAGGAAAACCGGTTGCGATAAAAATGTCGCCGACAATTGCAGACGGAATCGCCGTGGGCAAGCCTGGTCAAATTCCGTTTGATCTTATAAGCCAGTTCGTCGACGAAGTAGTTACCGTTACCGAAGACGAGATGGCTAAGGCCATGGTCATTGTCATGGAGAAGTCAAAGCTGGTAGTCGAGGCTGGTGGGGCTGTTGGAGTTGCGGCAATTTTGGCGAACAAGGTCAAACTATCCGGGACGACTGCGGTAATACTTTCGGGTGGGAACATCGATCCATTGCTATTGCAGCGAGTGATCCGTCACGGGTTGGCAGCTTCTGATCGATACACGAACATAGCCGTAATGCTTCCTGACCGTCCCGGACAACTTGTCCTTACTGCGCAGGCCGTAGCAGACGCCGGAGCTAACGTTGTAGAGGTTCTTCACACAAGGCACGGTGATGGCCTTCAAATTAGTGAAGTTGAATTGGAGCTGAGCATCGAAACGCGTGGGAAGTCTCACCGCGACGAGGTCTTCGAGTCGCTGAAAGCAGCGGGCCTCAGCCCGAGAATGACTGAAGACTAAAAGTTAAAGTTTTTTAGACCGGAAATTTCGACTGCTATTTCCTTACCGTTTGGCGCATTAAAGCTAACGGAGCTCCCAACTTTTTGCCCCATGACCGCTTTGCCAATCGGTGAATCTGGACTGTAAACGTCGAGATCACCCTCGTCGATTTTCGCTTGAAATTCAGTCCCGTCAAAGACCTCATTGCTGCCCAGGTAAAACTCCATCGGAGAACCGTTTAGATTGCAGCTAACGACGAGGCCCTGTTTGACAACCCCATCCGAAGGGTCGGCCTCGCCGATCTCGGCATTTCCGAGCATGTTTTGAAGTCGGTTGATTCTGGATTCCAGTTTGCCTTGCTCTTCTTTGGCGGCGTGGTAGCCCCCGTTTTCTTTCAGGTCGCCTTCTTCGCGGGCTTCTTGGATTTTGCGGCTTATCAGCCCCCGCTCAACTGTCATAAGTTGAGTGAGTTCAGCCATGAGCCTGTCGAAGGCTGCCTGGGTAAGCAATAGGTCGTCGCTCATAAAAATCTCTTTCAGGTATTAAAACAGCTCGCCTAGCGAGCCATAAATACTCTAACGCAGCCGGCACTCGTCGACCAAGCCTGTTACGGCCATCGAATAGGTATTGAGATTTATGGTGTACCGGTTGGTTGTGGTTTCGGAAGGTCCAAATTCATACTCCGCCCAGCCAACAACTCCGAAGCTGTTATCTAAGGCCTCAAAGGAGCAGACAACAACTGCTTCAGCTGGTTTACTAAGCTCAAAATCGACTTCGGTACGCCAATCTGAGAGCACCCGGAATCCCACGTCGGTGCTTGTAACCGGGGAGTAGTTCGCCAGCGCAAAGTATCCAGCCATTGCGACCAGGCCAGCCACCCCGAGTACAGAAAGCACCCGATTTCTAATCGGGTTATTTGGTTTTTTAGCGCCGTAGCGCTCAGCCAGGAGCTCTTCATTTGTTGTCATCGTGCGAAAAGTTTAAGGCACAGGTGGAATACTTGAGTAATGGATTTCTTGCTAGCGATACTTATCGAAGTTACTGCCACTCCAATCCCAGTGCCTGACGACACTTACAACTCACCTGGCCTTATCGGCTTTATCGTTACTTTTTCAGTAGCCGGTATCGCCGTGGCTCTAATTTTTGACATGAACCGCAGAGTTAGAGACACTCGCTATCGCACCGAAATCAGGGCAAAGCTCGCAGCAGAAGAGCTGGGAAACATGGAGATCGCCAAGCCGGATCGGCCGGAGCCTCCTATGAGGCCGAAGCGATCGAGCCCACAAGAGGGTCCAGACCAATAAGTAGACATGCGGTCCAGTGGCAGAAGAAAGCCGCAACTGTAAGGGCATGGAAAATCTCGTGAAAGCCAAAGTGCTTCGGAGATGGGTTAGGGCGCTTTAGACCGTAGAACACGGCTCCCAGTGAATAAAACAGTCCACCAACAATTACGAGCGTCATCATGACCCAGTTTGTTTCAAGAAAATCTGGAACGAATAGAACTGCTATCCAGCCCATTCCCAAGTAAATCGGAACGTACAGCCACCTGGGCGCATTGATCCAGAAAATTCTAAATCCAATTCCCAGAAGCGCTGTTGACCAGACTGCGGTCAATAGCCAGACGCCTTTGTCGGCGACTAAAGCGGTGACAGCCATCGGGGTGTATGTTCCCGCGATCAACAGGAAAATGTTTGAGTGATCGATACGCTTCAGGACAACCTTGGTAACTGGCCCCCAGTTGAAGCGGTGATACAGGGCAGAGTTTCCAAACAGCAAAACAGAACTAGCGAAGTAGATCGCCGCAGCAGTTTTGGCTTGCCAGCCGTCGGAAAAGACAATCAGCAGAACTCCGGCAGCGATTACGAACGGTAACACTCCGGTATGAATCCACCCTCTCCAGCTCGGCCGGAAATCGTCTTGAGTGACGGAGCCCTTGAGCCCGTTGAGTGGTATGTGAAGAGGGTCCGGAGAATCTGACTTTGCCATGTTCTTAAGGCTAAGGCATCGACTTGTTTCGGGTAGCATTAAAAATGTGCAAAATTTGCTATACGGCCTTTATTCCAAAGTTCTTGAGCGGAACCTGAGCAAAGAGGATATGCCCAAACATATTGGCGTGATGGTTGATGGAAATCGACGTTGGGCCAAAGTCCAGGGCTTCGAGGCAGCCGGCCAAGGTCACGCGGCCGGGGCAAAAAAGATTATCGAGTTTTTATTATGGTGCTCCGATCTGGGCGTGAAGCACGTGACTCTGTACTTGCTTTCCACCGACAACCTCAAGGGCAGAACTAGTCAAGAGCTGACCGAACTTCTGGATATCATCGTTTCAATGAGTGAGGAGTTGGCGGATATTGGGCTCTGGAAATTGCAAATGGTAGGCGATAAAGAGGCACTTCCTGCGTCAGCGATTGGGCGTTTAGAGGCTGTTGAAAAAGCGACCAATAGTAATTCTGGAACGCATGTGAACCTTGCGATCGCTTACGGGGGGCGTAAGGAAATAGCAGATGCCATGCGGGATATATTGCGGAAGCATTCAAAAGACGGGAGTACCGTTGATCAGCTTGCTGAGGTAATGACCCCGGAGCTGATTGCGGAGCATCTCTACACCGGCGGCCAGCCAGATCCCGATTTGCTAATTAGAACCAGCGGTGAACAGCGCCTAAGCGGTTTCTTGCTTTGGCAAAGCGCCAATAGCGAGTTTTACTTTGCAGAGGCTCTTTGGCCAGATTTTCGGAGAGTCGATTTTCTGCGGGCGCTTCGAGACTTTCAAGGCAGGCATCGCCGCTACGGAAGTTAGCAATTAGTTAGGTGAACGATTTGATTTCCGGCGTGTCTTTTTACGACTTGCGAAAAACGCAGGTCTAGATTTAGAAAAAGGTTCACACCGATAGGAGCTAAATTGGCAAATACCTCAGGCCCCAGGACGAATTCGAAAAACAAAGCCGGAATTGAGCCTGAGGCGGTGAGCCCAAGAGCCAAGAAAACCAAGGAACATACACCAACCGCTGTAAGGACATTCGTCCTTGACACCTCTGTGCTGTTATCCGACCCCAAAGCAATGTTCAGGTTTGCCGAACACGAAGTTGTTTTGCCAATCGTGGTTATCAATGAGCTTGAGAAAAAACGGAACGATTTAGAGATTGGGTTCTTCGCAAGAAAGGCGCTGCGCCTTCTGGATGACCTTCGAAAAAAGCACGAGCGACTTGATTTCCCTGTTGAAGTAGGCGACGGCGGTACCTTGAGGGTAGAGCTGAACCACATTGAGCAAAGCATTTTGCCAACGGGGTTTCAGTTGGGGGACAACGATTCCCGCATTTTGGCCGTAGCGGCAAACCTTCAAAACGAGGGTTTCCAAGTGACGCTCGTCTCCAAGGATCTTCCGATGAGAGTAAAAGCCTCATCTATCGGCCTGAACGCTGAGGAGTACCTTCACGAGCTGGCAACCGATGAGTGGAGCGGTATTGCCGAGGTGTCGCTTTCTGGCGATGACATGGCAAACCTCTACGACAACGAGGAATTAGTCCATGAGTCGGCCAAGGAGTTGCCGATGAACACTGGTCTGGTTCTGGTCTCTGAAAGAGGAAGTGCCCTGGGTCGAGTTAGCGAAAACCGCACTATCCGTCTAGTCAAGGGCGATCGAGACCTTTTCGGTCTTCATGGCCGCTCGGCAGAGCAAAGGCTTGCCATTGATTCATTGCTGGACCCGGCAATGGGCATCGTGTCTCTGGGGGGACGCGCGGGAACAGGAAAAAGTGCTTTGGCTTTATGCGCGGGCCTAGAAGCAGTTTTGGAAAGACGCCAACACAAGAAGATAATGGTGTTCCGCCCACTCTACGCCGTGGGTGGTCAGGAGCTAGGCTACCTGCCCGGCTCCGAGGCCGAGAAAATGAACCCCTGGGCCCAGGCAGTTTTTGACACCCTCGGGGCGCTGGTTTCTAAAGAGGTAATCGAAGAAGTCATGAATCGTGGAATCCTCGAGGTTTTGCCGCTTACTCACATTCGCGGTCGATCGCTCCACGACACCTTCGTAATCGTCGATGAAGCACAGTCGCTTGAGAGGAACGTTCTACTGACAATGCTCTCTCGGATTGGTCAAAAATCCCGCGTTATTTTGACTCACGACGTGGCTCAACGCGACAACCTAAGAGTTGGAAGGCACGACGGAGTTGCGTCCGTTGTAGAGAAGCTAAAAGGCCAGTCAATCTTCAGTCACATAACTTTGACCAGGTCCGAGCGAAGCGAAATTGCAGCGCTAGTAACCGAGCTACTTGACTAACACCTGGGGATAACCCAGAACGGCTCAAGCAGTTTGGTTCTAGCTTGTGGTGATGCCCGCAGGTTATTTATCTTTGGTTCCGATAGCACTCATTGCTGCTCTCGCCATCCCACTGTCGATCACTGATATTAGAGAGCACCGGCTTCCAAACAGGTATACCTACTTTTTGATCGCCACTGCTACTGCGGGAACATTGCTTGGCAGCCTCCTTGAGGCTCTGTGGGTGGATTTTGCGGCTGGCATTGCCCTTGGGGTGGTAACTGCTCTTGTCGGCTACCTGCTGGCTAGATTCGGCGCAATCGGCATGGGCGACGTAAAACTGTTGACCGCGATGCATGTTTGCCTAGGTTGGCATTCGCCGGTTCTAGTTTTATTTTCTCTCAGTCTTAGCTTGGCTCTGGCAAGCTCAATCAGCCTTATTGGTCTAGTGATGGGAAAACTAAACCCCCGAACGCTAATACCGTTGGGTCCCTATTTACTCATTGGGTTTTTAGTCGTTTCATATTCACCGGTGTCGGCAGTGATTACTGGGGAGGCCTCGTCATAGGTAGCACTGCTAGCAGTTGGTCGAGTTGCTCGAGGCTCAGTGTGTCGCCGTCGACATACCCCAGATCACGCGCAGCCTGTTTCACCGTGACAGCGTTTGCCACCGCGTGCTTGGCAATCTTTGCGGCCGCTTCGTAGCCGATTACCTTATTCAGCGGCGTGACTATCGCTGGTGATGATTCTGCGAGTGCCTTGGCTCTATCCTGATTCACCAGTAAGCCGTCGATTGTTTTGTCGGCGAGTACGCGCATTGAGTTTGAAAGCAGCCTGATTGACTCCAGGAGGGCGTTTCCCATGACTGGGATAGCAACGTTCAGCTCGAAGTTTCCACTTGCGCCGGCCCAAGTGACGGTCGCATCATTTCCAATTACTTTTGCGCAAACCATTAGCACGGCCTCCGGGATTACCGGATTGACCTTGCCCGGCATTATCGAGCTACCGGGCTGAAGATCCGGAATCTGTAGTTCGCCGAGTCCAGTGTTCGGGCCAGACCCCATCCAGCGAATATCGTTATTGATTTTAGTTAGGCTCACCGCCAAAACTTTCAGCGCACCGGATGCCTCGACTAGCGCGTCTCTAGCCCCCTGCGCTTCGAAGTGGTTGCGAGCCTCGGTGATTGGAAGGCCGGTTTCTTTGGCTAGATGGCTAATTATTGCCTGGGGGAAGCCCTTAGGCGTGTTTATGCCAGTGCCAGTGGCGGTGCCGCCCTGCGGGACTTCGCTGACTCTTGGCAAGGTCGCTTCAACTCGCTCGATCGCGTATCGGATTTGGGCTGCATAGCCAGCAAATTCCTGTCCAAAAGTAACCGGGGTCGCGTCCATCAAATGGGTACGGCCAGGCTTCACGAGATCACTCCATGCGGCTGCCTTCTTTTCAAGATGTCCGGCTAGGTAGTCAAGTGAAGGAAGGAGATCTTTGATGAGCGCGCTAGTGATTGCGACGTGAACCGAGGTGGGAAATACATCATTGGAGGATTGCGACATGTTTACGTGATCGTTTGGGTGAACCTCGGACCCCAAGTGAGTCGTTGCCAGGGTAGCTAACACCTCGTTCATGTTCATGTTCGAGCTAGTGCCACTGCCGGTTTGAAATACGTCTACTGGGAAGTGCTCATGGTGTTTGCCGGCGATAATCTGGTCAGCGGCAAACTGAATTGATGTGGAAATACTCTCGTCGAGAATGCCCAGCTGGGAATTAGCTAGTGCTGCAGCTTTTTTGATGCGGGCCAGCGCAACTATCTGTTCTTTTTCTAATCTGGTTCCAGAGATTGGAAAGTTTTCAACCGCACGTTGAGTCTGAGCTCTGTAGAGAGCGTCTTTGGGAACTTTTACTTCGCCCATTGTGTCTTGCTCTATGCGATATTCCATCAATCTCTCGCTATCTGTCTAATTCTATTTTTCCACGATATTCGACGACGTGGACTTCACCAAGCTCTAGTTTGTACTGTGCTCCGACGATAGCAACTCGACCGGCCTTAATTGCATCTCTAATAACGGCAGATCTGTCGGCAATTTCTTGAACGGTGTCCTTGATGTGGCGGTTGGTGAATTCGTCGATTGACGTTTCTCCAAGTGCTAGGCCGCGCTCAATGGTGGGAGTAATTCGGTTAACAATATTGTGGATGAACTCGCCTTTTGCAGATAGCTTTCCTTCTTGAGCGGCCATGCCAGCCTTGATAGCTCCACATTGATCGTGGCCGAGTATCAGTATCAGTGGAACGCCGATCACTTCAACTGCGAACTCCAGGGAGCCCAGAATTGTCTCTGCCAACACTTGACCTGCATTTCGAACAACGAATAAGTCTCCAAGCCCAACATCGAAGATCATCTCGGCCGCAAGTCTCGAGTCTGAGCAGCCAAAAACTGCTGCGAATGGTGTTTGCTCTCCTGCTAGCTCGCGCCGTTGTTCAGCGTCTTGATGCCTGTGCTCGGGGACACCGGATACGAAGTTCTTGTTGCCCCGCACTAGCTTGCTCCAAGCTTGCTCGGAGCTCAGAACTTCGGCCATACGTTTCCTAGTTGAGTTCAGATGAAATGGCCTTCGCCAGCTTTTCAAAATCAGCTGTTGCGGCTGTTCCATAGATTACAACCACGGAATTCTCTAGTCGGTGCAAAAGCGCATATTCGGTGGTCCCGGGAGGAGAAGACGGGTTTATTGTTGGCCATATTTCCCAGGTCAATCCCGACAGTTCAATTTGCCCGTCTTGGAAATTACTGCTTAGTAAGTCGCTCTCCCAGGAGGGATTGGAATCATAAGCTTGAGAAAGTCCAATGTACTGGTTGTCCTCGGTCACGAATCCGACGTACCAACTGACAACTCCGAGGTTTGTCTCCAATCGTGCCGCGTTAGCCCACCAGTCCAAAGGGACCTCAGGGCTCAGGGCTTGCCGCCCGAGTGACTCTGAGGCTTCGATTGAGATTGTCTGGTAGTCCACCGCAGCAATTCGATTGCTGTCATCCCTTGGAACACCAAGATAGATTGCCGCCACCAGACCCGTGGTCACAATTAGCGAAAGGATTAAGTTTCTTATGGTTTGTTTGGCTCGGCGCTGCTCTGGGGTAAGGCTCACTTGGTCTGACGCTCCTTGGAGGCTTTGTCTAGTTTCTTGCGGGCTCCACTCAACCACTCTTCGCAGTGCTTAGCCAAAGCCTCACCACGCTCCCACAGGGCCATTGAGGACTCTAAGCTCACATTCTGCTGCTCTAGTTGCTGAACGACTTCCTGAAGTTCGTCCCTGGCCTGCTCGTAGCTCAGTGAACTAATTTCTTTTGACATCTCTCTCCCTAACATCATCTACTGTTGCTGAAATTTCCTGGCTGGCCGAAATGACACTAAATGCCTCGCCTTTTTTTGCTTTGTTGATTACCTTGCCATCGGCCGAAGTTATCACCGCGTAGCCGCGTTCCAAAGTCAATTGCGGCGATAGGGATCTAGCTCGAGCATGTAACTGCTCAACCTCAGCAGTGCTCCGCTCAATTCGGAATCCCAAGATTTCAACAAGCCTTCTGGTTGCCTGGGTCAAAATATCTTGTTGGTTATCAACGAAACCGAATGGAGATGCCAGAACGGGCCGGGACCTCATCGAGGTAATGCTTTGCTGCTGGTTTTCAACCAGTGATGACATTCGAAACCAAATTCGTTCCGCGGCATTGGAGAGCTTGGAAAATTCTTCTGCGATGTCTGGGACAACTCTTTTAGCGGCATCAGTAGGCGTTGATGCTCGGAGGTCCGCAACTAAGTCTAAAAGTGGCTGGTCATTTTCGTGGCCAATCGCGCTGACAATCGGTGTTTTGGCTGCGGCAGCAGCCCGCACCAGGCGCTCGTCGCTAAAAGGGAGGAGATCTTGGAAGCTTCCACCGCCACGGGCGATAATTATTACGTCCACATCAGGCATTAGGTCCAGTTGCTCAAGAGCCAAAATGATTTCTGCCACTGCTCGATCGCCCTGAACTAGTGTGTTTATCACTTCGAAATCGACTTCGGGCCAGCGCAGCCGGGAGTTTTGAAGGACATCCTTCTCGGCGTCAGATTTTGCCCCGGTGATGAGACCAATTTTGTTTGGCAAAAAAGGGAGAGGCTTTTTTAGCCCCGCATCAGTTAGGCCCTCGGAGATCAGTTGAAGCTTCAGTTTTTCGATTCGCTCAAGAAGCTCTCCAAGTCCAACCTTGTGCATCTGGATAACGCGCATCGTTAGCTTGCCGTTTTTCGGCCAAAACACCGGTTGCACAAGTGCTACTACTCGGTCCCCTTGGCTGAGTCCAGAGGCTATCTCGGCTCCGGAGCTTGCAAAAGCGTGTATTTCAATTGAATTTTCAATGTCTAGATCACGGATTGACCCAAACATGTTCGTGCCACGCTCGGTGAAGGACTGCAGTTCTCCCTCAATCCAGACTCTCCCAAGTTTCTCAATCCAGTCTTTGAGTGATTTAGATAGAGTGGCAACCTGCCAGGGGGAATGCTCAGTGCTAACTTTGGATTGCAACTCATTACCAACTGCTTGCTCCAAACTGACCTCCTTGCTGGGGTTTGTAGAATTGAATGGTGACTGTTATCAACAATACCGACCTAAAAGACACTGGATCGAACAAGAAGGTTCTCCTAGCGGCGCCGAGAGGCTACTGCGCAGGAGTAGACCGAGCGGTGATCGCGGTCGAGAAGGCTCTTGACCACTACGGAGCACCGGTTTATGTTCGCAAGCAAATAGTCCACAACAAACATGTCGTTCGCTCCTTGGAGCGTCGTGGAGCAATTTTTGTGGAAGAAGTCGACGAGGCACCCGAGGGTTGCGTCATGATTTTCAGTGCTCATGGAGTTTCTCCAGCGGTAGTTGCGATGGCCGAATCTAGGAACCAACAAACCATCGACGCTACCTGTCCGTTAGTAACCAAGGTCCACCGCGAGGTTCAACGTTTTGAAAAAGAGGGTTACGACATTCTTCTGGTTGGCCACGAAGGTCACGAAGAGGTTGAGGGAACCGCCGGTCAGGCTCCAGGCATCGTTCAGTTAATTGACGGCAATGACGACATTGCAAAGGCAAAAGTGAAAGATCCGAGCAAGGTCATTTGGCTTTCTCAAACTACGCTGTCGGTCGATGAAACCATGGAGACTGTTCTAAAGATTCGCGAGAGGTTCCCGCTCTTGGAGAATCCACCCAGTGATGACATCTGCTACGCCACCCAAAACCGTCAGGTAGCCATCAAGAAAATAGGCGCCGATTCTGATCTTGTGATTGTTGTCGGATCGGCAAACTCCTCAAACACCGTCAGGCTTGTGGAAGTTGCTCTTGAGGCAGGGGCAAAAGCCGCCTATCGAGTCGACTTTGCATCAGAAATTGAAGACTCCTGGTTCGAGGGCGTTGCAACAGTTGGAGTGAGTTCGGGCGCATCAGTACCTGAAGAGCTTGTTTCGGACGTACTCGACTACCTCGATGAGAAGGGTTTTGGCAACGTTTCGACTGTTACGACTGCCGAAGAAGACATCCAGTTCTCGCTTCCAAAAGAGCTTCGCAAGGAGCTAAAGGGCGCAGGTCACGACACGTCGAACAAAAAGCGCTAAGAACCCCTAGGGAAGCTTTTTAGAAAACTACCAGGCGGACTTGCCGGCAGAACCCAACTGCGTGGCAGCCTGAATAACTCGAGATGCCATTCCTGCCTCCGCGGCAGCTCCCCAGTTTCTGGGGTCATATAGCTTCTTGTTTCCAACTTCGCCATCGATGCGCAAAACCCCATCGTAGTTTTTTAGCATGTGGTTGACCACTGGACGGGTGAATGCGTATTGGGTGTCGGTGTCGATGTTCATCTTGATTACACCGAATGAAACGGCATCGGATATCTCTTTGTCAGTTGATCCGGATCCGCCATGGAAGACCAAGTCAAACGGATTCTCTTGTCCGTATTTCGCCCCTACTTCACGCTGTATTTCCTCGAGTAACTCAGGTCGCAGGTGTACGTTGCCCGGCTTATACACACCGTGAACGTTGCCAAAAGTTAGTGCCGACAGGTATCGCCCTTTTCGGCCCATACCCAGTGCTTCTATCGTCTTGATTCCATCTTCCACAGTTGTGTAGAGGTGCTCGTCGATTGCACCCTCAACGCCGTCTTCTTCGCCGCCAACCGCGCCTACTTCAATTTCAAGAACTGCTCCCACGTTGTGGGTTTTCGCAAGTAGCTCCTTGGCAATAACCAAGTTCTTATCGAGGGCAATCGCCGATCCATCCCACATATGGGAGTTGAAAATCGATTCGCCGCCTGACCTAACCTGCTCCGCTGAGAGCTCCAAGAGGGGTCGCACGAATCCATCAAGCTGATCTTCTGAGCAGTGATCCGTGTGGAGGGCGACCTTAATGTCATAGTTCTTAGCGACCTCTTTAGCAAACGCGGCAAAGGCCAATGCTCCGGAAACTCGGTGCTTGATTGTCGAGCCCGACCAATAGTCTGCTCCTCCTGTGGAGACCTGCAAGATGCCATCGGAACCGGCTTCCTGCAAGCCGGCAAGAGCTGCATTCAAAGTCTGGGAGCTCGATACGTTTAGGGCTGGATAGGCAAAGCCTCCGGCTTTGGCGCGGTTCAGCATTTCAGAATATTCGTTGGAAGTTACGACTGCCATGATGTTTGCTCCTTAGGGCTTTGCTGGCTCACCGAGAAGGTGATTTCGGTCTGGATTTTGGTCAACTGTCGCCGAAACAAGATTTTCAATACTTTGGAGCCCACTGGTAGGTTGTTGGACTTTCGCCGCACCCCATTGAACCGCCGCCGAAATACCTTCGGCGATGTCGAACCCGACGCCGTAAGCGGTTTCGTCAGCCGGATGCGTGGCCAGTGCCGCAAGAAACCCGGCGATTGTCGAGTCTCCAGCTCCAACGGTGTTGATGACCTTCACGGGAGCTGTGCGGGCATGTATGGCGTGCGAGCTTGTTACGGCAAGTATTCCGTCGACGCCCAACGAAGCCATCACACAGTCGATTCCCCAGCCATTTAGCTTGCGGGCGGCATCAATGACGTCCCCGAAAGTACTGAGCTCTCTTCCGACACATTCGGCTAGTTCGTGAGCGTTGGGTTTCATAATTGTGGCGCTACCATTTTGAGCCCAGAAACGAAGTGCGGGGCCGGAGGTATCAAGTACAACGCGAACATCGAGTTTTTTTGTTAGATCAAAGAGCGGCTGAAGATCTATCGCCTTGCCTGTTTCCAGTATGTCTGGGTGAGCCCCAGCAACGACTAGCCACATGGCGCCGCTCGCGACCAAGGTTTCCTCAGTGAGCCTCAGGACGTGATCCCAGTCCGCTTGCTTTAGGGGTCTTGGGTTTTCATTAATTTTTGTGGTCGGTCCGTTTTCTTCGACGATTGTAGTTGAGACACGAAGTGTTCCTTCAACCCAAAGCGGCGTGAGAAATTCAGAACCGGTGCGCTCCAGAACTCCAGTGTCCGCATCACCGATTGGGACGATTCCAGGGGCTTCTATATTCGCAAGTCTCAGGGCTCTGGAAACGTTGATTCCCTTGCCGGCTAACTCTTCGCCCACTCGGGTAGCACGGTTTACGCCACCGGGTTCAAGGTTGTTCACGAAGTAGGTTCTGTCAAGAGTTGGCGCAGGTGTAAGTGTGACTATGGAGGTATTGCCTGCCATGGTTACTCCTTGAAGGTGGGGTAGTAAAAACTGAGATTCCACTCACATCTTTGTAGGCGCGTCCTCAACACTATAGCGATAAGCGCTCAGTCGTCCGAAAGCTCTTTGGCCGTCATTGCGGTTGGAGATTCTTCGATTTGCTTGGGTTCGGTAATCGAATCAATTCCCAGCTCATTTTCGTCGAGATCATTTAGCTTCCTGGCAGTCACCAGCATTCTGGACTCCAAGCTGGAGACGAAGGCGTTATAGGACTTCACCGTTGAGGTGAGTTTGTTGCCAAGGTCTGAGGTGAGAGTTGCAAGTTTTCCAACTCGCTCATAGAGCTCCCGGCCCAGTTTGATCATTGAGCGAACCTGGGACTCATCCGCGTTTTGGCGCCAAATGTAGTTGATTGTTTTGAGAACGGAAAATAGCGAAACCGGAGATGAGAGCGCAACATTTTTCTTGAATGCGTACTCCATCAGGGCAGGGTCTGAATCCAGAGCGGCAGAAAGCAGAGATTCGCTCGGCAGAAAGCAGATTACGAAATCCGGAGATGAATCCAAGCCAGTCCAATAGGCCTTGCTGCCCAAGTCGTCAATGTGTTTTCTTACTGCGGCCACGTGGTCCTTAATGAGCCGGTCCCGCCTGCTGGCTTCTTCGCCAGTTGCAAGTTCCGAGATAGCGCTGGCTTCTTGATAGGCGCTGAATGGGACCTTTGAGTCAATAGCTAGAGACTTGCCTGCGGGAAGGTTTATGACCATGTCGGCTCGACCGATTCCGGTGTCGGTTGATATCGTTGCCTGCTCGGAAAAGTCGGCATGCTTTATTAGACCCGCAAGCTCAACCAGCTTTCGAAGCTGAGTCTCACCCCAAACGCCTCGAAGGCTGTTTGAGCTAAGCGCTTGGGAAAGTTGCTGGGTCTGCTTTCTAAGGTTCTCATCGGTTTCGATGGCGGTTCTAAGTTGCTCGGAGATGGAACTGAATTGCTCGGTTCGCTCTCGCTCCAGGCGTTGGACAACATCTTGCATTTGTTGAAGCTGCAGCTTTACTGGTCCAAGCTGGACTAAAACTTTGTTTTCTTGGTCTTGCTGATGAGCCTGAATTGCGGAGGCTTGGTCGGCCTTGAGAAGCTGAGCGCGCAGCTCCTTTTCTGTTGCCTCTAGGCCGGCCAGCTTGCTTCCAAGTTCCGGATCAGAGCCAACGATTTTTCGCTTCTGGTATCTGACGCCGAATACGGCTCCAATGATTAGGCCGAACAGTAGGGCGCTGACGCCTGCCCAAATGGCCGTGCTGCTCGCAATAAGTCCAGTTTCCATGCTCACAAGTATTGCAGTGGGGTCAGACTAATAAGGTCTTAAAACGCTGCTTGGTTTTGATTAACAACTCATCCAGAGAGCCCGCCTCGTGCCGGTTGGCCATGTCCAGCGCAATTCTTGCGCAGGCGTCGGCATCTGCCAGTGCATCGTGGTGAGCAAATTCTTCGTGCCCTATCGCGTAGGCGACCGCGTTCAGACGGTAGCTGTCTAAGTTGTAGGTTTTCCTGGCCATGTGCAACGTGCACCCGTAGCTCAAGTTCGGAAGATCAAATGACACTGCCGCGGCCGAAGCTCGAAGCACGCCCATGTCAAAAGCGGCATTATGAGCCAGAAGTGGTAACCCGTCGGTAAAAAGTAACAATTCTGGAAGCACTTCCTCCCAATCAGGAGCATCGGCTACATCCTCCGGCTTGATTCCGTGGACCCGGATGTTCCCTTCGTGGAACCAGTTGTTTGGAAAAGGTGGTCGAAATAACATCGACAGTGTCTCGATTATTTGGCCATCGGTAACCTTCACCAGGCCAACTGCGCAGGGGGAAGCGGGCGAGGAATTAGCTGTTTCAAAGTCAATGCTTATGAATTCCATGGCCACACATTAAGTATGAGGCAATAAGCTTTGCCGGTGGCCCTAACTATCGGAATCGTCGGCTTGCCCAATGTTGGCAAGTCCACCCTGTTCAACGCACTGACTAAGAACAACGTCTTGGCGGCGAATTACCCATTCGCCACAATTGAACCCAACATCGGCGTTGTGAACCTTCCAGACCTGCGCCTCAAGAGGCTGGCAGAGATATTTGGTTCGGAGCGAATCCTTCCAGCAGCGGTTTCTTTTGTTGACATCGCAGGAATCGTCAAGGGCGCATCAGAGGGTGAAGGTCTCGGAAATAAGTTTCTGGCGAACATCCGAGAGGCAGATGCAATCGCTCAGGTAGTCCGTGGATTCGCCGATAGTGACGTTATTCACGTCGAGGGCAAAGTTGATGCTGGTGGAGACATCGAAACAATCAACACCGAATTGATTCTTGCCGACATGCAAACTCTCGAGAAGGCAAGGCCAAGACTTGAAAAAGAAGTCAAGGGCAAGAAAGTCGATCCGTCGGTGCTCGTAGTAATCGATGAAGCAATGGCTTGCCTAAACGGCGGGACACCGCTGTCGTTGTCAAGTATCGACTTAGAGCCGATTCGAGAGCTCGGCCTGCTGACCGCAAAGCCAATTTTGTTCGTGTTCAATGTTGACGAGGAAGTTCTTGGAAGCCCGGAGCGGCTTCAGGAGCTGGCCAACCTAGTTAAGCCCGCGGAAGCGGTGTTCTTGGATGCCAAGGTCGAATCGGAGCTCATCGATCTGTCTCCGGAGGAGGCTAACGAGTTACTTGCGTCGCTCGGGCAAAACGAGTCGGGTCTTGACCAGCTTGCACGAATCGGATTTGAGACTTTGGGACTTCAGACCTATCTAACTGCCGGGCCAAAGGAATCCAGAGCCTGGACAATACCAAAGGGTGCCAAGGCTCCCCAGGCTGCCGGCGTTATTCATACTGATTTTGAAAAAGGCTTCATCAAAGCTGAGGTTGTTTCGTTCAGCGATCTAGACAGTGCGGGCTCCATGGCTCAGGCTAAATCACTCGGCAAGGCCAGAATCGAAGGCAAGGATTACACAATGCAGGACGGCGATGTTGTGGAGTTCCGCTTTAACGTTTAGCCAGATCTAAAAATTACTCTGATCAGGCGTCTAGTGGATACGACGACATCCGCCGATACGAGTGCAGGCTGCTTAGAGCATCGCCGCCAAATCTCCTCCGATTGATGGGTAAACGGCGGTAGTCGACCTCAACTGTTTCGTGGTCAGGCCGTGTTTCATGGCCAAGCTAATGGTGTTGGCAACTTCGGAATAGTGGTGACCGAAGAGATGAGCGCCGATGATGCGGTCCGTGTTTTTGTCAATCAGGATCTTGGTAGCCCCGGCTGTCTCTCCAATCCGGTAGTTCGAATACCAGCCACTGGTATCGGAGTAGCGCACGTCGACGTCGAAGCCTTCCGCGCGGGCGTCATGCTCGAGCAAGCCGACTCGCACGAGTTCGGGAATTGTGAAGACGGCAGCGGGTATTGCCCGATAATCCGGTGTGACTGTGCCGGATTTCAGTATGTTGGACGCGGCGACCTGAGCCTCAAACACGGCGACCGGTGTGAGCGGCATCCCTGGAGTATCCGCAGAATCTCCCGCCGCATAAACATGAGGGTTCGTGGTGCTTTGCAGGTGGCCTGCAACGCTGATGCCCTTGGGGCTGTAGGCGATGCTGCCGGCATCAAGGCCCATTCGGGTGAGATCCGGAACACGCCCAGCACCGTGCACGACAAGGTCAGTATCGATCGTGGCTGTCTCCCCACCGCGTTCCACAGTGATCCGAAAACCCTGGGGAATCTTCACCACGCTGGCGATCGTCGTGTTGCGCTGGACGGCAACGCCGGCGGTTTCGCCGCGCTCCAGGAGAAGTTCGACGAGGTCGGGGTCGAATTCTTGCAGCGGGATGTCACCACGGTCGAGGATCACGGGGGAGCTTCCCGCACGCGCTGCGATGTGAGCAAACTCAAAGGACACGAGGCCACCGCCGATGAAAGCGATCCGGGGTGGCAGATTCGGCAGATTCAGGAAGTCAGTGCTGTCGATGAGATGCTCATGCCCGGGAAAGTCGAGTTCGCGAGGCCGCGCGCCGGTCGCGATAAGGATGTTGCTCGCCTCATAGATCTTGCCGTCGATGTCGACGTGCGTGTCGTCCGTGAACGCCGCCACTCCATGGAGCGTGGTCACGCCCTGTGAGCGAAGGCTCTCTTCCATATTTTTCGGAACTGGGTCGGTGAAGCCGTGTTTGTGCTTCATCAAGTCAGCCCAGTTGATGCCGAATTGATCACCTTCAATGCCTTTGCCACTAAACATACGGGCGGCATCAACGATTTCTGCGCCGCGGCGAAGGATTTTCTTCGGGTCGCATCCCCGAAGGGCGCAGGTTCCTCCGTATGGAAGTGCATCAACGATAGCGACGCGCCGGCCCTGCGAGGAGCTCTTTGTTGCGGCGGACATTCCGGCCACTCCTGCGCCGATTACGAGTAAGTCGAATTTTTCGGTCATGATTCCATCATTGCATAGCCATGCGATTTGGTGGAGTTTCGCCGTAGCGCTTAGCGAGTAGTTGGAATCTAATTAGCCGCTTGGTGCATCTTTGGGCCTGGTGCGTTGCTTTCGGCCTTTTACTAAACCGACCTCGTATGAGGTGACAGCAATGATGGTGACGGCAAGTAGCGGCAAGACGAACCAGAGCATGACAATTGTGAAGCCTTGGGCCGCATCGTGCTCGGTTGATGCGAGCACGAGATAGAGGGTGTAGGCAGCGTAGAGTGCCACAAACATCACGCCTTCCCAGCGAGCAATGATGAAGCCAGTGAATGCGATTGGTAAAAGTGCAACTGCCGCCGCGAGCATCAGCGGGAGATCAAGCGCAATTGCAGCTGAGGGCACCGGAATGCCCTGGCCGAAAATAATGGCTGGCAGACCAAGCACTACACCGATGTTGAAAAGATTACTGCCGACAATGTTTCCAACCGCCATGTCTCGCTCGCCGCGCCTGAGAGCGATGATCGAGGTGGCAAGTTCCGGCAACGAGGTGCCTAGGGCGACAACGGTCAGTCCAATAACCAGGCTGCTCACGCCGAGCCCCGTAGCAATATTCACGGCTCCCGAAACCAGCAACTGAGCTCCAAGAACCAATAATCCAACCCCGACTGCAAGTAATAGTGCGGCCAGCCACATGGATGTCGGCTTGCTATTACCCGGTAGCTCATTTGGTTGATGATCCGGCTCGGCGGCAGTGCGCTTGCCAATCAAAATGCTCATGATTATGTGGAAAACTAGAACAGCAAGTAACAACATCCCATCAAAGATGCTGATTCTTCCATCTAGGCTCACCAGCACAAGCAGTAGCGAGAGACCGACCATTACCGGAATATCGAACCTAATCAGCTGACGCTTTATGACCAGCGGGCTGATGATCGCCGAAATTCCAAGAATCACCAAAATGTTTACGATGTTGCTTCCGACGACATTGCCCACCGCGAGGTCGGGTTCTCCATCCAGAACAGCGCCAACCGTCACTGCCAGTTCAGGGGCAGAGGTTGCGGCAGAGACAACAACCAGACCAATCACCAGTGGCGATAATCCAACTTTGGAGGCCAAAGTTGATGCGCCACGAACAAGGGCTTCGCCTCCCGCTATAAGAAGAATGAGGCCGGCAATAACCATCACGATGTCGGAAATATTCACTTTGGTAGCTTACGCTTCTGCGATTCCGGTTATTGCCAACTCGACTCGCTCATTCAGATAATCTTCTAGCGGTCGAAGGTCAGAGTCTGAAGCAGTCGACATCCAGCGGACTAGGAGTTGCTGAGTACGAACCCCGTCGACAACTATTTCTCTTAGCACTAGCGGCCCATTTTCTTTTGCCAGTGCCTCTAGGTCGTCTATTGGCAATCGACGAGGGTCAATCAAAACAGCGCTGTCCTCTGGGAACTTAGCCGCCAGAAGTTTCCTCCTCAGCTCTACTCGCTCCTGAGCGCTCTGAGCTTGATGGCCCGGCAGAACCTTGAGGCTCGCTCTGATTATCAAGCCTGGTTCAAATACATTCCCATGAGTGGTGACCACAAGAGCACCAAGCAAAAAGCCCTCGCCGGCCCTCTTGTAGGAGGCGGAGAGCGGGAAAGCCCCAAGAAGCCTGCGAGCAGGCGTCGATACTGCAAGCTGCTCAGGGTTGGCGCCAGCAGCCGACAGTTGGTTCGCTACCGAAGTGATTAAGTTTCTAGTTTCAGCGATCACCGAGTTCAAATCCATTGCTATATCGTGCCCTTCTAGTTGCTATCTAGCAAGCAATACCCCAATTGGCCCTGGGGCCATAGTGTGAAATTCGAGATTTCGCTTGGAAGAGCCAAGCTTGGGCAGGTAAGCATTTTGCAAAATTAGCGAGTTAGACTTCACTCCGTGACCTCGACCATAATCCGCTTATCAGTCTCCGACGATATCGTCAGTTGGTTTGATTCAGTCGGTCCAATCCTCTTCTACACGGTTGTTTTTGGTCTCGTGTTCGCCGGGACCGGTTTGTTCATTGGTGCCTTTATTCCTTTTATAACTGGGGATTCTCTGGTATTTGCCGCTGGCTTGGTTGCGGCAGCCAACGCTGATTCAATCAATATTTTTGTCATGGTTATTGGGGTCGGCATAGCCGCTTGGCTCGGCGATCAGGTTGGCTACACTCTTGGTCGGCACTATGGACGCCCTTACCTCGATAATCGTCAGGGCAAATGGTTACAAAAAGCCATCATCAAGTCAGATCAGTTTTACGATCGTTACGGCTGGTGGTCAATTGTTGTTGCAAGATTTGTGCCCTGGGGAAGAGTAATAATGCCTGCCCTAGCAGGCATTAGCAAGATGGATTACTACAAGTTTTTTAGTGCCAATGCTGTTGGTGCGGTCGTCTGGGGATCGGGCTTGACCATCGCCGGTTACTTCACTTATTCGATCCCGGGCGTGAGGTCAGCGGTCTACATAATTGCGCTTGTTGTGATCACACTCAGCGTTATTGCTGGAGTTCGAACTTGGCGGGCTAACCGGGTTTAGTTTTCCACCGTAATCTCGCATAACTTAGTGGTTTGTTCTTGCTCGTAAAACTCATCTTCTTGAATGGACCAAGCCGCCCAATACGAGTCAAACTGCCCCTGATCTCTTGCTGAGATTCTCGTCTTTCTTTGGCCCGCGTCACTCTCGATCCAGATCGTCAGGTCCGCTAGCTCGCTGGATGCCTTGGACACAGAGCCGCAGCCCTCGGCAAGAACTAAATTGCCGCCCTCAAAACTGCGCCAACCATTCGCCGGTTCGTTTGACGTGCCTCTTCTGCCTAATTCCCAGTCCCAGACTTGCCAAGCCGCCTGCTTTCCGGCCGCAATTGGCTGAAGAATGCTTCGGTTTAGATAGGTCGACCCTGCCCTGAGGCCATCCCAGCCCGGGTATAAATCGTCCATGTGGATTAGCTTGGGGAGTTGCTTCTCGGATCGAAAAATCAAGTCTGCGAGCTGGCCGGTAAAGCGCGACTTTCCGGATCCGGCTCTGCCGTCAATCAGAACTATGGCTGTGTTTTTTGTATTCATAAGAACATCAAGCTTGGAGTGAACCGAAACAAGGGCCTCTTCGTAGCTAAGCAAATTTCGCGGCATATGGTGAGTTTAGGCGGAATTCCCGTAAGCTTAGAAAGGCTATTCCAGCCTCCTCAGAATTTTCCCAACCCAAGGTCTATATAAAAATGAAGAACAACGCGCTCAGGAACCTAGCCATCGTGGCCCACGTGGACCACGGTAAGACTACTTTGGTGGACGCCATGTTGCGCCAGACTGGCTCTTTTGCCTCTCACGGGACGCAGGGCGAGCGCGTCATGGACTCCGGCGACCTTGAGCGCGAAAAGGGAATTACGATCCTGGCCAAGAACACGGCGGTTCGCTATGAAGGGCCTGCAGCCAAGGGTGAGTCGATCATCCTAAACGTTATTGACACCCCGGGTCACGCTGACTTCGGTGGCGAGGTTGAGCGCGGTTTGTCAATGGTCGACGGTGTGCTGCTTCTAGTTGATGCATCAGAGGGGCCCTTGCCACAAACCCGTTTCGTGCTGCGCAAGGCACTTGAAGCCAGACTTCCCGTGGTGCTACTTGTAAACAAGACTGACCGCCCGGATGCCAGAATCGACGAGGTAGTTGAGGAAAGTCATGACCTACTTCTGGGACTTGCTTCTGATTTGAACGACACTATGCCGGATTTGGATGTCGATGCAATTTTGGATCTTCCTGTTATTTATGCTTCAGGCCGAGCTGGTCGAGCATCACTAAACAAGCCAGCAGATGGTCAGTTTCCAGACTCGGAAGACCTAGAACCTCTATTTGAGGCAATCTTGAAGTACATCCCGGCTCCTACTTACGAAGAAGGCGCACCACTGCAAGCCCACGTCACCAACCTTGACTCATCTCCATTCCTTGGTCGCCTAGCTCTGCTTAGGATTTTTAACGGTGAAATCAAGAAGGGTCAGACAGTTGCCTGGGCTCGTCAAGACGGAACCACTCAGAACGTAAAAATTACCGAGCTGCTTGGAACAAAGGCCCTGGAGCGTATGCCAATCGATAGTGCCGGTCCTGGAGACATCGTGGCTGTTGCCGGTATCGAGGACATCACCATCGGTGAATCACTTTGTGACCCGAATGACATCAGGCCGTTGCCGCTAATTACAGTTGACGATCCTGCGATCTCGATGACCGTTGGTATTAACACTTCTCCTATGGCCGGCCGCGTCAAGGGCGCCAAAGTCACCGCTCGTTTGGTGAAAGATCGACTAGATCGCGAGCTGATCGGTAACGTTTCGATTCAAGTTCTTCCAACCGAGCGTCCAGATGCTTGGGAAGTTCAGGGACGAGGCGAGCTAGCTCTAGCCATTCTTGTTGAGCAGATGCGTCGCGAGGGTTATGAGCTAACAGTCGGCAAGCCACAGGTAGTTACCAAGAAGGTCGACGGCAAGGTGCACGAGCCGGTTGAAGACCTGACCATTGACACCCCAGAAGAGTTCTTGGGTGCTGTCACGCAGCTTCTAGCCGCCCGCAAGGGCCGCATGGTCAACATGACCAATAATGGAACTGGATGGGTGCGAATTGAGTTCATGGTTCCATCACGAGGACTTATCGGATTTAGAACTGAGTTCCTGACCACAACCAAGGGTGCCGGTATCGCGAACGCACTGGCTGCTGGCTATGAGCCATGGTTCGGCCCAATTGTTACTCGACAAAATGGATCTATGGTTGCAGACCGAGCCGGTGTTGCGACGCCATTTGCGATGATCGCGCTGCAAGAGCGTGGATCATTCTTTGTTGAACCAACCAGTGAGGTCTACGCCGGAATGGTAGTAGGCGAGAACTCTAGGGCTGATGACATGGACATCAACATCACAAAGGAGAAGCAGCTCACTAACATGCGAGCTGCTTCTGCTGACAACTTTGTTGGCCTAACTCCTCCCAAGAAGCTTTCTTTGGAAGAGTGCCTGGAATTTGCTCGCGAAGACGAATGTGTTGAGGTCACGCCAGAAGCCACCAGAATTCGAAAGCTGGAGCTCGATCCAAACGTTCGTGCACGCCATGCTTCTTCCAGAAAGCGCGCTTCCGAAAGCTAGGCGATTTTGGAATCTATTGAATAGATTTCGGCGGGGTCCTTTCGCGTTCTTATCGCTACTTCTCGCTCGACTATCTCTGCGCTCTGGTTTTCAGTTGTGCCTTGCTTGCCGATCGCAATTACGCAGATAACTTCCCGATTCTTGGCGCCGACTATGTCCGAGACGATCTGGTGATTGACGCCTCCCATGTAGTGAGCCTTGAGGCCCATAGCTTCGGTTTGGGTAACCAGCTGGCTCGCTGCCAGACCAACATCGAAAAAGGTACCACCTTGGTTTCTAGGTTCACCATCAAATTTTGTATCGGCCAGCAACACAGCATAGGCAGATCCCTGTGGAGCCCAGGCTTGGTTGAATCCCATTAGTCCGGATTCTGACATTTTCGCAAATAGATCGGTTCCGGATCTTAGAATCACCACGTGCCAATTTTGATGGTTGCTACTTGAAGGGCTCCAGCGGAAGGCTTCGCCAAGGCTCGTCGCTTCGGCGTCAGACAGCTTGTAGCTTGAATCAAAGATTCTTGGGCTCCACCTGTTAGAGATAAGTGGGTGTAGGTCTGCGCTAGTTTGGGCAGTTTTTTCTATTAAAGGACTCATAATTACTACAACAGTACCCGGTTAGTCATTAGTCCCTTCGGACACTAACATTAGGGAGTGTCATCTCGAGGTTTGATTCTGTTCTCGATGGCTGGCCTATTCTGGGGCCTCCCATACTTCTTTATCGCACTTGCTCTAGAGAGCTTCTCAACACCCACGATTGTTTTTGCCAGGACTTTTCTTGGCGCGCTGGTTCTGATTCCTTACGCGGCTTTGACCGGTGGACTAAAGCCAGCACTGAGAGCCTGGCCTTATGTGGTGATGTTTGGACTTATCGAGATGGTGGGTCCTTGGTTTTTGATTACCGAGGCTGAGAAAAACATATCTTCCGGTCTTGCCGGTCTTTTGATTGCAACTGTGCCATTTTTTGCCGTAGCGGTGCTGGCTATTTTCCTAAAGGATCGTAAGGCTCTGCGTCCGCGCTCATTGGCTGGAATGCTAATCGGTTTCTTCGGCGTTGTTGTTTTAGTCGGAATCGACTCATTCTTGGGTGCAGTGAATCCGCTATTTGTGATGATGGTCATTCTGGCCGCCGTGGGCTACTCAATAGCACCGATTATCGCAAGCAGAAAGCTAAACCATGTTCCGAGTGCGGGGGTAATTGGTGTCAGCATGGCGATGGTTTCAATCATATACGCGCCGTTTTCCTTGCCCGGCTTGGGCGACGAGTTGGCCGAAGCGACCACCTCTAGCATCTGGGCGATTATTGTTTTGGGGCTGGTGTGTTCGGCGTTGGCATTTGTGGTTTTCTTCATGTTGATTCAGGAAGTTGGGCCCGTCCGAGCCACTCTGATTACCTACGTCAATACTGCCGTAGCTCTAACACTGGGTATCGTGTTTTTGAACGAGCCGATCACCATCGGGTTAGCGGTTGGATTACCACTTATTGCTATAGGTCTTTACTTAGCCGGGGGCACTGAGAAAAAAAGAGAGATCCCAGAAACTCCGGCCTAACCAGAATTTCGAATGGGCTTCGGAAGCATTTCAGGAGCTAGATCAGGTATAGATCGTCTCCGGTAATGTTGAGCAATCTGGCATTAACACCGACCGCAACAGTCCCGGCTGGCATGTCCTTGGTCACTACAGCGTTAGCACCAACGGCACAGTCATTACCAATGCGAATATTGCCGATTAGTTTTGCTCCGGCACCGAGAATTACCCTATCTCCGACCGTGGGGTGGCGCTTTACAGGGTCCAGGGTTTTACCGCCGAGGGTAACGCCGTGGTACACCAATACATCGTCTCCGATTACTGCTGTTTCACCGATAACGACGCCGACGCCGTGATCAATAACGAACCGCTTCCCTATTGTTGCACCGGGGTGAATCTCAATGGCGGTGAAGAATTTAGCGTGGTTTGAAACCATTCTTGACAGCGTTCGGAGCCGGAGATTCCACAATCTGTGCGCCAGACGATACTGCCAAATCGCGTGGAGACCTGCGGACGTGAACCACAGCTCCCATGCACTCAATGTGGCTGGATCGCGCTCAAGTCCTGCGCGAATGTCTTCCCTAAAGCTCAAAGCTTGCTCTGGTATTCATCTTGCAGGTCGCGGTAAAGAGTTGAAGATACATAACGCTCACCAAATGAAGGAACGATCACCACTATTTGCTTGCCGGCAAACTCTGGGCGTGCTGCAACTTGGCACGCTGCCCACAGCGCAGCACCCGACGAGATGCCGGCCAAAATACCTTCTTCGGCGGAAGTTCGCCTTGCAAATTCAAATGCTGTGGCATTTTGGACGCTAATAACTTCGTCATAGCTTTTGGTGTCGAGTATTGAGGGGATAAAGTTCGGCCCAATTCCCGCCAGCGGGTGACCGGCTGCATCGCCTCCGGTCAACATTGGAGAAGAAGCCGGTTGAACAACGAAGCTTTTTATCTCTGGATTGAGTTCTTTCAGTCGCTGTGATGTTCCAGTAATGGTGCCGCCGGTGCCACTTCCCGCAACTAGGGCAGCGACTTGGCCATCGGTATCGGCCCAAATCTCCTCGGCGGTGGTCCTCCGGTGAATGTCGGGTCCGGCTTCATTGTCAAATTGGCGCATCATGACTGCGTTTTCGATTGTCCTACCTAATTCATCGGCCTTGGCAACTGAGCCTTTCATGCCCTCCGCCGCAGGAGTGAGTACTAGCTCCGCACCGTAGGCACGAATCAAGATTTTGCGCTCCATGCTCATGGAATCCGGCATGACGATAATGGTCTTGTAGCCGCGTGCCGCACCCACCATAGCCAGTGATATGCCGGTGTTTCCGCTGGTGGCTTCGATAAGAGTCCCGCCAGGCTTGAGCTCGCCTGATTTCTCTGCGGCGTCCACCATGGCGATACCCAGTCGATCCTTCACTGAGGACGACGGATTGTAAAACTCGAGCTTGGCAAGGACAGTGCCCTTGGCACCGTCGGTTACTTTGTTCAGGGTGACAAGAGGGGTATTACCGAACACTTCGGTGATGTTGTTGTAAATACGCAAGAGATCAGTCCTAAAAGTCGAGGCTACAAGATTCTAACCAGAGTGGGGTGTGCATAAGTCCTTATTGCCGATTGTTACGTCTTGGGTATTGATTTGGCAAGAGTGGCTAAGTCGGAATCGGAGCGATCGCAAATACTGTTTGAATCGATGAAGAAACTCTCTATTGCTGTCCTCTTGGGACTCGGCGTTATTGGCATTGCTGGCTGCAGTATCCAAGAAGTGGCCTCCACTGCAGCTGATGCCGCTGCATGCAAGGCACTCAGCTCCACCTTGAGCGGCATCTCTGGTGCCTATGAGAAAGGCCTAGTTGACTCCGGCGTAATTACCCAGCTCGATTCGATTGTCGGAGAGCAGGTTGATTTTTTGCTCTCGACTGAATTGGCGGCCGACCTCGGTGAGCTTGCTAAACAACTAAGCCAATCAAGCCCTGCGCAGGGAACTTCGGACAAGGTCGCCGAACTAACCGCGAGTATCGCGGAAAAGTGCTCCGGATACGGCGTTGATTTTTCAAACTGACCGTGACATCACTTCTGGCATCAGTAACCTAAGAGCATGAATGTATCGCCTCCGGAACTGCACCCCGACCGTAACTTGGCACTGGAGTTGGTGCGAGCCACCGAGGCCGCGGCAATTCGTGCCTATCCATTCATTGGCAAAGGCGACAAGAATGCGGCTGACGGCGCGGCAGTCGATGCAATGCGAGCTTTCTTGGGGACCGTTAACTTCGAGGGCCTCGTAGTCATTGGTGAGGGCGAAAAAGATAACGCTCCAATGTTGTTCAACGGTGAAATCGTGGGAACTGGTAACGGCCCGAAGGTTGACATCGCCGTTGATCCAATCGATGGCACGTCACTGACGGCAGCCGGAAGGCAGAATGCTATTTCTGTCATAGCGGTTGCGGATCGTGGTTCAATGCTCGATGCTTCTACGATTTTTAAAATGGACAAGTTTGTGACCGGCCCAGCCGGAATCGAAGTCTGTGACATTAGGCAGTCAATGGATGAAAACCTCCGTGCTTATTCAAAAGTAACCGGCAAGCCAGTGGCTGAGATCCTGGTCGCAGTTTTAGACCGCGAATATAACGCCGAGCTCGTAGATGAAATCAGAAGTGCTGGAGCGGCGACCCGATTGCTTCGAGACGGCGATGTTGCCGGCGGCATTCAGGCCGCGAGAGAAAATTCGCGAATCGACATGTGCGTCGGTAAGGGAGGGTCGCCAGAGGCAATTATTACCGCCTGCGGCATTCAGGCCCTAGGCGGCCTTATTCAAGGGATTCTTGCTCCTGGCGACGAGGAAGAAAAAAAGCGCGGCCTCGATGCTGGCTTGAAGTTTGACTATGTTTATGAAACCAACGAAATGGTGAAATCTGACAACACATTCTTTGTTGCCACCGGGGTAACCGACGGCATGCTGTTCGCGGGTGTAAAAAAACTTGGCAAGACCATAATCACTGAGTCATTGGTGATTAGGGGGAGATCCGGAACTGTAAGAACTGTTGTGGCCGAATACAAAGCTGACCGTTGGCTCTAGTGGGCCAGCTCGTCATCAACGAAGTGGTTTTTGGCAATTTGAATCCCCATCAAAGCACTAAATAAAGCAACCCCAAACAACATCCAAAGAGCAAATTCCCAGCCTCCGGTGATCTCTCGGAAGACTCCTACCAAAAACACAATAATCGTGGTCATTGTGTAGCTCATTCCTTGCCCAAACGAGCTAACGGCGAGCACTGTGCTACGTTCCCTCGACCTCAGGTTATAGAGGGTAAGGGCAAGAGGGAACATCGTCGGTCCAAGGCCCAGTGCCGCAACCCAAATCCAGAGGTGCGCCCCATCGGCCCAAAGAATACCCAGTGCTCCGGTCATTCCCATGGAGCTCGAAAACCAAATAATCGGGGCGTGTAGCCGCTTGTACTTGACTGCTAGCCCGGGGATTATCAGTGCCGCTGGGAGCCCCAAAATTGCAAACAGTGACAATAGTGCTCCAGCCTCTGCCACACTCACCGAATTGTGTTCAAGCAATAAAAGTGGCAGCCACGCAAAGCTCACGTATCCGAAAACGGAAGTCATTCCCTGGGTCCCAAATATTGCCCAGGCCGTTGGCGAGCGCCAGATTGCCTTTTGTTTGACTACACCGGGTGGGGGCTTCTCGGGCGTGGAGTTTTTTCGAAGGGCAATGAGTGGTAGCAGGGTAAGTGCCGCCATCAGCGCCCACTGTCCGAGGGAAAAGCGCCAGCCGCCTAAATCTGCAAACGGAACAGCCAGGAACGAGCCCGCTGATGCGCTGAGGGCTGCTAACGAGATGTAAAGACTAGAGATCAAGCCCACTCGGTTTGGGAAATACTTTCGAACGATTACAGGCATCAGGATGTTTCCAATCCCCATGCCCAAAAGACACATCATGCTGCCCACGAATAAGGCAGTCGAGTCCCAGGACAGGGCCCTAAGGACATGACCGCCAATAATTAGTAGCGAGGTTGCAATAAGTGTTTTTTCAACACCGATTTTTCTGGTTGGAACGTTTGCCATTGTGGTGGCTATTGCGAAAGCTAGTGGAGCCGCGATCCCAAGTAGGCCAATAGTCACAATGGGGAGCGAAATTTCCTCTTGTATGTAGGTAACCAGTGGAGAGAAAGAGCTAACGGCGGTCCTCATGTTTAGTGCCAGTAGCGCGATTGCTACGATCGCCAGCCATTTTGTCCTGCGTTCGGTCAAAGCTAAGAGTCTGTCTGAAGAATTTGAAGCGCTTTTTCGTGCAGCTTTCCGTTAGTTGCTAGAACTGTTGAGGTGTCGTTTTCTAATGGACCGGAAAATGAGCTGATCATCCCGCCAGCCTCAAGGAGAATAGGAACCAAGGCCGCAATGTCATAAACCTTCAAGTCATGCTCGGATGCAATCTCAATTGCGCCTTCGGCAACGAACATGTAGCTCAGAAAGTCACCGTAAGCGCGAGTTCTAAGAACCTTAGTTGAAAGTTCCATGAGCTGATCCAGGTATCCCGCGTCACGCCACTGCTCCAATGAATTAAAACTTAGAGTCGCATCGGCAAGCTCTGAGATGCCCGATACCGCTAGTTTTCTCACGGTGCCATCAATGTCTTTGGTGAAGGCCCCTTTGCCGCTAGCGGCCCACCAGCGCCTTGACAAGGCCGGGGCGGAGACGACCGAGGCAACTAGTTCTTGGTCAACGCGAAGAGCAATCAGAGTTGCCCATATCGGAACACCTCGCAGATAGTTTGCGGTGCCATCGATCGGGTCGATAATCCAGGCTCTCTGCGAGTCACCAGTGTTTTCAAATTCCTCTCCGATGACAGAGTCGGCTGGGCGATAAAGCTTCAGTAAATCCCGAAGTTTTTGTTCCACTGCCCGATCGGCATCGGTTACCGGAGTCCTGTCGGGTTTCGCTTCAATTTTTAGATCCAGTGCCCGATAGCGCGATAGTGATATTTCATCGGCGGCATTCGCGAGGACCTGTGCAAGCTCTAAATCGTTCATCTTGTCACCTAATCTACCGAGGAAAGTGACTCAAGCAGTCTTCGAAGTGAGTCCAGCCTCAAGGGAGAAATTTCTCCAGCCAGCATTTTTTGATCCAGCGCGCAATCTGGCGAATCGGCCAGATGGGTGCATCCACGAGGGCAGTCGCTACTAGCGTCACTCAAGTCCGAAAAGCCCTTGAGTAAGCCATCCGCATCAATGTTGGATAGGCCAAAGCTTCGTATCCCTGGGGTGTCAACCAACCAGCCCCCTTGAGCCCGAATGGCGTGCGCGGAGCTAGAGGTGTGGCGACCTTTGCCCGTGACCTTATTGACTATCCCAGTCGCACGGATAAAATCCGGAGCTATTTGGTTAATAATGGTGGTTTTGCCAACTCCGGAGTGTCCCACAAACACGGTGGTGTGGCCCGTGAGCATTTGTTTTAGTGATTCCAAGTTCGGAGCATTTTCCGAGGTTTGAATAATTTCTAAGTCAAACCCTTGAAAACTATCGATGAAATCCCTTGGATCCGCAAGATCACACTTAGTCATAATCAAAATCGGTTTTAGTCCAGAGTGAAAAGCAGCGACTAAATACCTGTCGACTAGCCTCGAGCGCGGCTCGGGATTTGCTGCGGCCATGACAATAACTAATTGGTCTGCGTTGGCCACAATTGTTTGTTCCAGCGAGTCGCCGTCTTCGGCGGATCGTGAAAGAGCATTCCTTCTGGGCTCAATGCCCACGATCCTGGCTAGAGCACCTGAGGCTCCAGTAACGTCGCCGTCAAGTCGAACTCGATCGCAAATCACGCAGCCATCTTTGCGAAGCTCTTTGGCCAATGTCGCCGTTATTTCCTTACCTTCATCGGTAAGAATGCGGTACCTAGCTAAGTGAACCTCTAAGACCATCCCTAATGGCGCTTTGCTAAAATCTGGACGCCTCTTCGTTCTTGGCCTTGAGCCCTTGGGGTTAGGCCTAATGCGGACATCATCCTCATCAAGATCCATGGGATCAGCCCTAGACCAGGTCATTATGCCCCGAGCATCTCAAGCCACATCTTTGCAAAGTTGGGCATGGTTTTCGCGGTTGTTTCAATGTTCTCTACCTCAACACCGCTTACTGCTAGTCCTATGATCGCTCCGCTGGTGGCCATTCGATGGTCGTGATAGGTGTGCCAAAGTCCGCCATGTAGAAGCTGTGGCGTGATCTCGATTCCGTCCGCAAGCTCTTTAGCGTTTCCGCCGAGGTTATTTATTTCAGCCACTAGTGCCGCGAGACGGTCGGTCTCGTGCCCCCGGAGGTGCCCGATACCTATCAGCTTGCTTGGACTAACCGCTAGTGCGCAGAGGGCTGCAATGGTCGGCGCCAGTTCGCCGGCCTCTGACAAGTCGGCTTCGAGGCCAATAATTTCTCCGCTGCCCGAAATGGTGAGCACATCGTTCACAACTTCAATATTCGCGCCCATGCGAGTCAGAAGTTTTCGGTAGTGGTCTCCAACTTGAGTTGTCGAACTAGGCCAATTCGGAATCTTGACGGTTCCTCCGGTCACCATTGCTGCTGCAAGAAACGGACCCGCATTTGAAAGGTCAGGTTCAATTACGACTTTGCCACCAGAAATCGGGCCGGGCTCTACCTTCCAGCTGGAATTGTCGAGCGCTTCAGCTTTAACGCCCCTCGCTCTGAGGGTGTGCAGGGTCATCTCAATGTGAGGCAGTGAAGGTAGACCATGACCTTTGTGGCTGAGGGTTAGGCCTTGATTGAATTTGGCAGCGCTAAGCAAAAGCCCAGACACAAACTGCGAGGATGCTGATGCATCGATGGTTAGCACACCACCGGTGACCGCCCCTTTGCCAATGACGGTGAAAGGGAGTGACTTGGCACCGGAAGTGACTTCGGCCCCTAACGCCTGCATTGATTCGATTGTGGTTTTCATTGGCCGCGCTCTGGCACCGGCGTCACCATCAAAGCTAACCTCGCCGTCCACCAGCATCGATAGCGGCGGGACGAATCGCATAACTGTTCCGGCAAGACCGCAATCAATTTTGGCAGGACCGGATAGCTCTCCAGGGGTAACCAGCAGATCCGAACCTTGCCACAGGAATTTGGTTCCCAGAGACTTTAGAGATGCGATCATAAGTTCGGTATCTCTGGATACCAGGGGTGAGATAAGTTCAGTTGGCTCTTCGGCCAATGCTGAGAGCACCAGCTCACGATTTGTGAGAGATTTGCTCCCAGGCAGCACAACTTCGGCGCTAACGGCAGAAGATAGCGGCGCGGGCCACGTTGAAAACTCAATCATCACTCCAAAGATACAAGGAATGGCGGCTATCGGCATGTCGGGCCCATCGTTCCTCGAAAGGTTTTGTTGTGAATTATTTATGCTTGCACCTGCTTTTCGGGTGGAGGTTAGACTGTTGAGTAATGCCCAATAAAAAATCTGAAAAAATTCTGAGCTTCGAAGCCCAGGCGTTGCCGCTCATGCCTCAGCTTTACGGTGCAGCTCTGAGGTGGACCAGAAATCCCAGCGACGCTGAGGATCTGGTGCAGGAGACCTTCGCAAAGGCCTTTGTGGCGTGGGAAAAATTTGAGCAGGGCACCAACTTGAAGGCTTGGTTGTTTCGGATAATGACCAATACTCATATAAATCTTTACAATAAAAAAGCCAAGGACAAGGCAAAGACAGCACTCGATGATCTAGAGGATTGGCAAGTTGGCCAAGGAGAGTCGGTAACTTCAAGGTCTTCAAGGTCTGCGGAAATAGAGGCTATGGAGAATCTTCCCTCCCTGGCCATAAAAAATGCACTTGACCAAATCCCAGAAGAATTCCGAATGGTGGTTTACTACGCGGTAGTCGAAGGCCTCCCTTACCAAGAAATCGCCGACATTATGGGCACGCCAGTTGGTACTGTTATGTCAAGATTGCACCGAGGGAAGAAATTACTTAGAACTTTGTTGCAAGACTACGCAAAGCAAGAAGGTTACGACACAGGAGTGGAGGTCGACAATTGAAAAAAGTTGACTGCGAAGAAGTGAAAAAAGGCGTTCATGAGTATCTGCACTCTGAGCTGCACGAAGAAGAGCTTGATCAAGTGACCGCTCACCTGGCGAACTGTGATTCCTGCGAAAGTCACTACGACATCGAGGTTATCTTCAACCAGGTAATTCAACGTGCGTGTGACGAAATTCCAGCAGAGCAGTTGGCTGAACGAGTTATGGATCGCCTAAAAGAGATTCAGCAACACGACTAATCTTTCTGAGTGAGACCTAACCACTCGAACCAACCGCGATTCAAAACCAACCAAGCAATTAGGCCATAGCCAACTTGACCGGGCAGCTGCTTGGGGTGGTTAGTAACTTCTGACAGCCAGCCCTCATGGTCTACTAGTGGACTAAAGCAGTCCACGTAAGTCAGCTGTCTTCGCCTCACGACATCCGAAAAACCCTCTGACAGGTGCTTGACCTCGGAGTCAAATTCCGGGACACCGGTAGGTGTGGGACCCACGACCAAAACCTTAATACCCTCGCGAACCGCGTCATCTAGTAGCGAGGCGAGGTTCAATCTGGAGCGAGATATGGTTATGCCGGATCGAACGTCTGCAGACCCAAGGGCCAAGACCAAATAATTTTCACTGTCCTTGGAAAACCTGATTGTCGCTTCATTTTTCCATCTGCTCAAAAGATCAGAAGTTGTCTCTTCGATCATTGGCAAAGCGAAGACCGCCACATCTCTATCGCCGGGCAAGCGTGCCTGAACTCTGCCTAGCCAGCCAATGCCCTTTGGGTCACCAGCTCCGGTGAGAAGTTCGTCTCCGAGGATAACGACGCGTAGGTCAGGCATCAGTCGCTAAATGCCCTATTGACCAAATCTGCTTGCTCGGCAGCGTGCCTCTTGGCGGAACCAGTGGCCGGAGAAGCGGATGCTGCTCTGGCAAAAACCTTAAAGTTGACTCCGTACTTAGGCATAAACAGTCCCAGGTAGGTCCAGGCTCCTTGGTTGGCGGGCTCATCTTGGACAAATCTCAGTTCCGCTTCTGGGAACTGAGAAATCGCGGCTTTCATTTCCTCAACGGGAGTCGGGTAAAGCTGCTCAAGTCGAACGATTGCCGTGTCACCGGCTCCACGTTTTTGGCTCTCCGCCAAAAGATCCCAATAGACCTTGCCGGAGCAGAATAAAAGCTTGGTAACTTTTGCCGGGTCCAAATTTTGCTGGTCATTTATCACTGGCCGGAAGCTGCCCTCGGTAAAGTCTTCAACAGAGCTAGAAGCCGCCTTGAGGCGCAACATTGATTTTGGAGCAAAGACTACAAGCGGTCTTCTAGGAACCGTATAGGCCTGCCTTCGAAGCAAGTGGAAGTGGCTTGCTGGAGTTGAAGGCTGCGCAATCGTCATGTTGTTCTGCGCACACAGCTGCAGGAATCTCTCGAGCCTCGCCGATGAGTGGTCTGGGCCCTGACCTTCATACCCATGAGGCAAGAGCATTACCAGCGACGAGCTTTGGCTCCACTTTTGTTCGGCACTAGAAATAAATTCATCCACAACGACTTGGGCACCGTTGATAAAGTCACCGAACTGAGCCTCCCAAAGCGTAAGAGTGTCCGGTCTTTCGACGGAATAGCCATATTCAAAACCGAGTGCTGCGTACTCGCTAAGGAAGGAGTTGTAACCTTCGAATTTAGCTTGCTGTTCCGAAACGTAGCGAATGGGAGTCCATTCTTGACCATTATTTCTGTCGTAAAACACGCTGTGGCGCTGGACAAAAGTTCCTCTAAGGCTGTCTTGACCTGCCAGTCGAATGTTTACGCCTTCTACCAGTAGCGAACCGAAGGCGAGTAGCTCACCAAAGCCCCAATCGATTCCACCTGACCTTGACATCTCAACGCGTTTTTGGAGTAGTTGGGCAAGTTTTGGGTGAACGCTGAAGCCTTCGGGTTCATTGCCGTGAGCATTACCTATGGCTTCCACCAATTCTTGAGGTATCGCGGTCTGGCGAAGAAGCTCTTGTTTCTCACTGGCCGTAGTTCCAATGCCATCTGGTCGCGTTTGGAGGGCAACGGTAGCGGTCATGGCGTCGTGAACATCTATAAATGCCTGCTCAAGGCTGTGCTGGAAGCGTTGATTCGCCTCGTCAAATTCCTCTTTGGTAATGTCTTCACGGCCAATCAAGTTGTCCATGTAAAGGGACCTAACCGAACGCTTTGCCTCAATGAGGTTGTACATCATGGGCTGCGTCATCGAAGGATCATCGCCTTCGTTGTGACCACGTCGGCGGTAGCAAACGATGTCAATAACAACGTCCTTTTTGAATTCTTGTCGGTACTCAAATGCCAATTGTGAGACTTTGACTACAGCCTCGGGGTCATCGCCGTTTACGTGGAAGATAGGGGCTTGAATTGCCTTGGCCACGTCGGTGGCATACAGACTCGATCGTGCATCTTTTGGAACCGTTGTGAATCCCACCTGGTTGTTTACTATCACGTGAATAGTACCGCCGACCTTATACCCGTCCAGCTGGCTCATTTGAAGGGTTTCTAAGACGACACCTTGACCGGCAAAGGCCGCGTCACCGTGAATCAAGATTGGGAGAATTGGGAAGTTCTCCGGGTTTCCGAGCTTGTCTTGTTTGGCCCTAACAATTCCCTCAAGAACTGGATTAACAGCCTCGAGGTGAGAAGGGTTCGCTGCAAGCGAGACTTTGATTTGAGTGCCGTGACCCGAGGTGAATACCCCTTCTGTCCCCAGGTGGTACTTCACGTCTCCAGAGCCCTGGACGCTAGAAATGTCATTCGAACCCTCGAACTCGCGGAAGACTTGCCCGTAGGTTTTCCCGGCGATGTTCGTCAGAACATTCAAGCGACCACGGTGGGCCATTCCGATGACCGCTTCGTTCAATCCAGCGTCCGCTGCTGCTTGCAACATCTGGTCCAAAGCGGGGATTAGTGATTCGCTGCCCTCTAGAGAGAACCTTTTTTGACCGACAAACTTAGTCTGCAGAAAAGTCTCAAAAGCCTCGGCTTCGTTGAGCTTGTTCAGAATCCTAAACTGCTCTTCCTTGGTTGTTTTCTGATACGGGCGTTCTAGCCTGTCTTGGAACCAAATGCGCTCCGATGGATTCTGGATGTGCATGTACTCAACGCCAATTGTTCGGCAATAAGAATCTCGAAGAATTCCAAGAATATTCCGAAACTTGGCCTTTGATCGTCCACCGAAACCAGCGGTCTTGAAGGTTCGGTCTAGATCCCAAAGGCTAAGTCCGTACGATCGGATATCAAGGTCGGAGTGCCAGCGCTGAACATACTCAAGAGGATCAATGTCTGCAATGAGATGCCCACGGACTCTGAAAGCGTTGATGTATTCCTGGATTCGAGTGTTTTTGCCAGATTGGTCGGCGATGTCCCAGTGGAAATCGCTTGACCAGACCACAGGGGAATAAGGAATTCGCATGTCGGCAAAAATTTGCTCGAAGAACTCTCTTTCACCCAAGAGAAGCTCGTTGATTATTTTTAGGAACTCTCCGCTGCCAGCACCCTGAATAACGCGGTGATCGTAGGTGGAGGTAATCGTTATTGTCTTTCCGATTCCCTGGTTGGCGAGTTGCTCTTCGGACATGCCTTGAAACTCGGCCGGGTAGTCAAGTGCTCCAATTCCAACAATGCAGCCTTGGCCGCTGGTAAGCCTTGGAACCGAATGAACAGTTCCAATGCCGCCTGGGTTCGTAAGCGAAATAGTGGTGTCTTTAAAGTCTTCTGCGGTTAGCTTGCCTTGCCTTGCTTTGGCAACAAGTTCTTCGAAAGCGCTCACAAACTCCGCAAAATTCATCTTTTGAGCACGCTTTATGTTTGGAACCAGAAGCGCTCTGGAGCCGTCCGGCTTTGGGATGTCAATAGCAACTCCGAAGTTGATATTGGCCGGGGAAACAACCGCCGGTTTCCCGTCCACCTCTTCGTAGAAGACGTTTTGAGAAGGGAAAGCCTTCAGGGCCTGAACGATTGCGAAGCCAATGATGTGGGTGAAGGAGACTTTTCCACCTCTGGTTCTTTTTAGGTGCGAGTTGATGACAATTCTGTTGTCAATTAGAAGTTTCGCTGGCACGTGACGAACACTAGTTGCAGTTGGAACAAATACCGACGCGTCCATATTGGCGGCAAGGGCTTTACCCATACCCTTGAGGATTTTTACTTCCCGTTGCTCGTTGATTTCTTCCATGGTGATGGCTTGAGAATCGGTGGACGGCAAGTCTGCCGGGACCGGTGCGGTCCTAGGAGCTTCATCTGAGGTCTTTGCAATTGGAATGGTGATTGCTTCGGTAGGAGGCGCCGGGGCATCGGGGTCAAAGTTTGTGACGACTGTCGAATCGGTATCAATGACCGTAATAGAGCCTGTGCTGGGCCCCTGGGAACCAGTACCTGCTTGGTTAGAAAGATGGTACCGCTCTAGAATCGGCAGCCATGATTGGTCCACCGAATCCGGGTTCTCCTGCCACTGGGCGTACATCTCGGCCACAAGCCATTGATTGGCGCCGAAGTCATTTTCAGAATTATTTGTATCGCTGCCCGACAAGGGTGCCCCTTAGAACGAAAAAACCTATGGAAAACAATGTAAGTCTAGCCACTTGACTGGCTATAGTTAAATGGAAATGGAGCTTGATAAACGTAGTTACACGCAGGTGATTGGTTGAACGACTATCTTCTGCTGGCTTTTGCCGTGGTTTTGACTCTGGGCACGGGCCTATTTGTCGCTAGCGAGTTTTCCCTAATCAGCACCGACAGAGCCCAGCTAATGGCTGATCGCGACTCGGGCGAAAAAGGCTTGGACCTGCCGATAAAAGCGATTGCGAAGACCTCTACTCACCTCTCATCTGCCCAACTTGGAATCACTCTCACGACCTTGCTAACTGGTTTCGTCGCAGAACCGGCGCTGACCAGGATGCTAAATCCCTGGCTCCAAGGTTTTGACTTATCGATCGAGGGCATGAGGGTCCTGTCGGTTGTTCTCGCGATGACAATCGCAACTGTTTTTTCTTTCCTAATAGGAGAGCTGGTCCCAAAGAACATGGCGCTTTCGGCTCCCAAGCGGGTGTTGAAAATGGTTGTTGGTTTCCAACTCGGCTTTACCTGGGTTTTCCGGCTGCTGGTTCGAGTCATGAACGACAATGGCAACTGGTTGGTCAGAAGATTCGGAATTGAACCAAGAGAAGAGCTCTCAAGTGCCAGGACTGCCGATGAGTTGGTGTCTATGGTAAGGCGAAGCGCGACTCTGGGCTCACTCGAGCAGGACACGGCCAAACTCCTTGAAAAGACCCTGGCGATGAGTACTTTATTGGCCAGCGACATAATGACCCCTAGGCCAAAAATGTATTCTCTGGAAAGAGAATCTTCCGCTCGTGATCTAATCGAACTCGCTTCGAGCACCGGCCATTCAAGATTCCCGGTTACCGGCGAGGATGCGGACGACATTGTCGGGGTGGTGCATCTAAAACGTGGCATCGGTGTTCCAGTTGAGCGTCGCGACCAAGTTCCAGTCAGTGCATTGATGGTGGATCCGGTTCGGGTTCCAGAGACCATGGCCCTTGATCGTTTGATCTTGCAGCTGAGGGGCAGAGGGTTGCAGTTCGGAATCGTAATCGACGAATACGGCGGCACCGCGGGGATCGTGACTCTAGAGGATGCCGTTGAAGAATTAGTGGGTGAACTGTCCGACGAACACGACAGACATCGCTCCGATTTGCTGCAGTATGCCGACGGCTCGCTTGCGTTCAGTGGTCTTACTAGACCGGCTGAACTTGAGGAGTTTGGACTCTCGATAGCCGAGGACGAAGATTACGATACCGTCTCGGGATTCCTAATGAGCGAGCTTGGACGAATACCAAAAACCGGTGACCAAGTAGAGGTTTCAGGCGGGCGCCTCGTTGTCCTAAAGATGGAAGCTAGAAGAGTAGACCGAATTAAGTTCGAGCCAGTGGTGATCAACGATGAGTAGCGATCTAATGGGGCTGGTCTGGTTTGTCCTGCTGCTTGTGGCAAATGCATTCTTTGTTGGTGCTGAATTCGCCGTTATCACAGCAAAGCGTTCTCAAATTGAGCCTCGTGCTGAAGCTGGAAATCCCGCGGCGAAGATTACCCTGCGTGCGATGGAGAGGGTGTCGTTGATGCTGGCCACTGCGCAGCTTGGGATCACCGTTGCATCGCTTTTGATACTGGTTGTCGCAGAGCCTGCGATTCACCACTTAGTGGAAATCCCTTTGAAGGCAATCGGAATCGGAGAAGCAGCTTCGGCGGTTACTGGTTTCGTAATCGCTCTGATTCTCGTTACCTATCTTCACGTTGTGATAGGCGAGATGATCCCCAAAAACATCGCAATCTCGGTGCCACTGCGAACTTCGCTGATTTTGACTCCGATCCTCTATTTCATTGCGCAGCTTGTGAAGCCCGTGGTCTGGGTGCTGAATCAGATCGCCAACCTGATTCTCATAATTTTCCGGTTCAAGCCCGTAGAAGAGGCGAATACCGCTTTTACGTTGGATCAGGTTGAAGGTTTTGTTTCCGCAAGCCAAAAAGAGGGCACGCTTGCCGACGGCTCTGGCACGATTGAAAAGACATTTGAATTCACCGAGAAAACAGTTCGCGATGTTGCGGTTCCAATCGGTGATTTGGTTACCATGACGCTGTCTTCGACTGCTGGAGACCTCCAGGCGGCGGTTTCCGAGCATGGCTTCAGCCGCTATCCGGTGAATGGAACCGGCGATGACATTGTGGGCTATTGGCACATAAAAGACGGGTTGACTAACGACCCTGGGGAGATGTTCAAGACTCTACCCTCCAAGCGCTTGAGGGCGATGATTTCCATCCCCGAAACAACTGACCTCGAAGACGCGCTAGCTCAAATGCGAAAGAGTGGAGCGCACATCGTTAGAAGCTTCAGCTCGTCCGGAGAAATCGTTGGCTGCCTATTTCTTGAAGATATAATCGAGGAGCTCGTGGGCGAGATCGAGGACGCCACTAGGCGCTAGGCCAGCGGCCTCGCTCATATTGATGTGGCCACTGTATATCTGCCGAAAGCTCCGCTGCTGCCCGCAATCCAAAATACGGATCTCTCAAAAATTCGCGTCCCACAAGCACCACATCAACAAGGCCCTCGGAAAGAACCTGCTCGGCTTGCGTTGCATTTGTTATCTGACCAACCGCCGCAACATCCGCACCGGTGGCTCGCTTCGCGCTTTCAGCAAACTCGACCTGGTAGCCGGGTCCGGTTGGAATCTTAACGCCCGTAATGAGCCCTCCTGAGGAAAGATCGAATAAATCTGCCCCAAGCTCTCGGCACCACTTGGCGACCTGATTGGTCTGGTCTTGGTCCCAGCCGCCCTCAACGTAATCTGTGCTACTAAACCGAATAAAAACCGGCATTTGCTCGCCAACTGCTTTGCGCACTTGGGCCACTATCTCAAGGAGCAATCGGGCCCTGTTTTCAAGTGGTCCGCCGTAGAGGTCATCACGCTTATTCGAGATTGGTGACAAGAATTGGTGCAGCAAGTAGCCGTGAGCAGCATGAATTTCTATCGAATCGAACCCAGCCTTTTGTGCCCTCAACGCAGCACTGGAAAAGTCCGCAACGATTCTGGGGATTTCGCCAATTGATAGCATTCTTGGGGCATCAAGCCCCTGAAAGGCCTCTGATGTGGCGGAGTACGTTTCCCAACCGCCATCGGAAGCTGCTACCGAGCCGGAGCCTGATGTTGGTCGGTGGGTGGAGCCCTTCCGGCCTGCGTGAGCGAGCTGTATTCCGCTGGTGGCACCCTGCTCCCGTATGAAGTCTGTGATCACTTTCCATGGGGCTATCTGGTTATCTGCATAGAGGCCTGGACACCAAGGACTTATGCGTCCTTCCGGGCTGACTGCACTGGCTTCAGCTATGACCATGCCGGCACCTCCCATTGCCCTAGACCCCAAGTGGACAAGGTGCCATTGGCCAACAATGCCGTCTTGGCCTTCGCAGGAGTACATACACATTGGAGACACCCATAGACGGTTTTTGATTTCAAGGTCGCGAATTTTTATGGGGCTAAATAGCTTCGTCATTTAGTAACTTTTCCAATCTAGGGTTTGCAGCCAAGATAAATATCGCGAGGGCCGTGCCCCAGCCGATTGCTACATTTAAGGGGTAGATAGCGGTCAAGAGTCCGATTGCCGAGGGTCCAGCCAGGGCGCCAATGTATGTAATGCCAACTACCCTTGCCATGTTTCTGCCGGAGTGGGTAGCTTCACCAATTTCGCCGCCGGCAGCAAAGATTTGAGGAACCACCCCAGAGATTCCAAGGCCAAGAAAATACCAAAGCGCAAGTGATATTTCGAAAGTGGGAGCGATTGCTTGGGCAGCGATGGCTATTCCACCAATCAGCGACCCCCACCGAATAATAAAGCCCCGCCCTTTATTTTCGACTATCCGATCGATAAAAATTCGACCGGTGATCATTCCTAGGTTGAAGGCGCCAAGGCCCCAAGCGGCTACGGCAACGCTAACGTTCTGAATGTCGATTAAATAAAGCGCTGACCAGTCCTGAGCGACACCCTCAATAATTGCCCCAGCCGATGCCATCAGCCCGGCCAGAATAACAAGGGGGAGCACTCGACGGTTTGCCTTTGAAGCCACTCGATTTTTAGTTTTGTTCTCTTTGGTTGCTACCACCTCGTTTGGCAGGAGCCACCCGGCGACAATAACTCCGGTAATGCTCAACACCACACCGGTGATACTCAGGGTTTGCGACTGATCGAATCCGGCTGAAATAGTAGCGAAACCTAGAGCTGCGCCAAAGAGGCCCCCCACGGACCAGAACAGGTGGAAAAAAGTAAAGATTGCGCGCTTATTCACTTTGTCAATTTGAAGGGCCGCTGCGTTCATGCCAACGTCCACTCCAGCAATTCCAAACCCGAGGAAAAAAATTGCGAGGCCGAGTGACCAGACGTCTTGCGCGAAGGCCGGGCCCAATAGTGAAAGCCCTACAACAAGGCCACCGATTCTGGTGGCAGTCTTTGCTCCAATGTGGTCAATAATCCAGCCGTAAATCTGCATGGCCAAAAAACCACCTAAACCGGAAAACATAAATAATGCTCCAAGAGCGACGTAACCAATGCCTACGGTTCGCTCAATTAGGGGAATGTGAACGGCCCAAAGAGCAAGAGACGAACCACCGGAAAAGAAAAAGAAGCAGACTGCAAATTTGGATTTTAGAAGGTTCACCGTTGACACTTTAGGACAAGAAGTCTTCAAGTAGCTTCCCCACTGCGTCGAGCTCAATCAAAAAGCCATCGTGGCCATATTCACTCTGAATCACGTGGAGTTGACCACCGTGTAAATTGCCGCTGATCGAATTAGCTATCAGTTCTTGGCCACTGAGTGGAAACAGCCGATCGCTGTCCACGCCAATAACTAGGGTCGAGCAGGAGATTTCCTCAAGTGCCGACTCGACTGAGTCACGTCCGCGGCCAATATCGTGCGAGTTCATGGCATTCACGAGGGTCACGTAGCTGTTGGCATCGAATCGCCTGACAAACTTGTTTCCGTGAAAATCCAGATAGCTCTCAACTGCGTATTTGCCAGCCTCGGTAAGAGGGCTCACCTTGGACTGCCAGGTCCGTCCGAATCGGTCATTCAGCTCCTTGGGGGAACGGTAGTTAAGAAGTGCCATCCTGCGAGCGAGCGCAAGACCGCGGTGGGGTCCAAATCCCGGCTTGGCATCGTAATAAGACCCACCGGCAAAGTTCGCATCAGATCTGATGGCCTCAAGCTGAACCGTGTTGAGAGCGATTTGATCCGCAGTTGTGAATGGGGGAGCAGCCAAGATTGCGAGGCGCTCCACGCTTTGGGGTGAATTGATGGCCATTTCCATAGCGTGCATCCCAGCCATTGAGCCGCCAATGATGCTAAACCATCTGGAAACATCGAGTTGTTGAGCAAGCACCTCGAAAGATAAAGCCTGGTCTTTTATGGTGAGCTGAGGAAAGTTGGGCCCATATTCTTGACCCTTGGGATTCAGAGAAGCCGGTCCGGTCGATCCTTGGCAGCCTCCCAGAACATTTGGCGTCACTACAAAATACTTATTGGTATCGATTGCAAGTCCCGGACCAATTAGGCCTCCCCACCAACCCGATGTTGGGTGCCCAGGTGCTGAGGGTCCTGTGGTGTGACTGTCTCCGGTTAGGGCGTGCAGCACCAAGACGGCATTTGATTTTGTGGCGTTTAGTTCTCCCCAGGTCTCGTAGGACAAAACTGCCTGGTTCAAGGTTTCGCCTGATTCTAGAGGGAGCGAAAAAACCTGGGAGAATTTTCGATCTCCAAGGTTGTCCCCAACTCGCCACGCACCGCTGGCAGGGGGTCTTCCAACAAGCTGACGACGCTGCTCCTCGGAAATAAATTCCGAGGGAGCAGAGTCTTCAGATATTTGAAAGTCCATTTATTTTGCCGCGGCGAAGCCTGTCTGTAGATCAGCGACGATGTCCTCGTAGTTCTCGAGTCCAACTGACAGTCTCACTAGACCAGGTGTAACTCCAGCTTTAGCGAGCGCCTCTGGGTCCAGTTGAGAATGAGTGGTTGAGGCCGGGTGAATAATTAGCGACCGAACGTCACCGATGTTGGCGACGTGGCTAAACAGCTCGACGCCTTCGACGAATTTCACCCCAGCATCTAGGCCACCGGCGATCTCGAATGAGACGATAGCACCAGCGCCCTTGGGCGCGTAGTGCTTGTGAGCCTCGTTGTACTTGCTGGACGCTAAGCCGGCGTAGTTGACCTTCAGAACCTGAGGATGAGCCTCGAGCCAAGTTGCGACCTTGCTAGCATTCTCAACGTGTCGCTCCATGCGAAGGCTCAAGGTTTCAATTCCCTGAATCAATGAAAAGGCGGTGTCTGGCGAAACTGCAGCTCCTATGTCGCGCAAGAGTTGAACTCTGGCCTTAATAATGAAGGCGATTCCATCTCCCAGGGCCTCGGTGTAGACAACGCCGTGGTAGCTCGGGTCGGGCTTGTTTAGGCCAGGGAATTTGTCCGATTTGGACCATTCGAACTTTCCACCATCTACGATCGCGCCAGCCACAACCGTTCCATGGCCACCCAGGAACTTGGTTGCCGAATGGATAACAATGTCGGCACCGTGTTCAAAAGGCCTGATTAGAAACGGGGTCGCTACTGTGTTGTCGACAAGCAAAGGGATGCCGTGTTTGTGGGCTACCGTTGACACCTTTCGGATGTCAAGTATTGACACATCTGGGTTTCCGATTGTCTCTCCGAACAGCAGCTTCGTGTTCGGGCGAATTGCGGCGGCCCAGGCATTCTCGTCATCTTGATCGTCGACAAAAGTTGTTTCGACTCCAAGCTTGGCAAGGGTGTATCTGAAGAGGTTGTAGGTTCCACCATAGAGCTTCGAGCTTGCAACGATGTGATCGCCGGCCTCAGCAATGTTTAGAACAGCGAACGTGGTGGCCGACTGACCGGAAGACAAAAGAAGAGCCGCAGTTCCACCCTCGAGAGCGGCGATGCGCTTTTCGGCAACGTCTTGAGTGGGGTTCATGATGCGGGTGTAGATGTTTCCAAATTCTGCAAGACCAAAAAGCTTGCGGGCGTGCTCCACTGAATTGAACGTGTAGGCAGTGGTTTTGTAAATCGGTACAGCTCGAGCGTTGGTTGCGGGATCACTCACTGCACCGGCGTGAATCTGTACGGTCTCAAAACCCCATTTTGCTTCATCGGTCATTTTATTTCTCCAAGTTAGGTCGTTGGCTACTGATATAACTATTCAGGGTTGCTCTTCATCAGGCAACTAAGTCAGTAACCAAACGTAACTTTACAACAAATGCGAACCGGCCAGAGAGGCCAACAACGCCGAGCCCAAAGGAATAACCGAGTCGTCGAAGATCGCTCTGGCCGAGTGATTAGTTGGTGCTGATGTGTAGTCGATGTCTGTCGGGCAGGCCCCCAAGAACACAAAAGCCCCCGGAATTTCGTAGGCAATTGAGGCAAAATCTTCTCCACCAGCGATTGGGTTCTCCATCTCCGTATAGCCGGAGGGCCCAACTAGCTCTTGCGCTATTCGGCGAACTCTCTCAACTGAGTCTTGATCATTTATCAAAACCTTGGTGGGTTCACTGAATTCGATTTTGGCCGTGACCCCAAACCCTTCGGCAATCGAATTTATTAATTTGGGTGCCAGAGCTTGCAACTTTTCGGTGTTGGCTTCGGAAAAAGTTCTGACGGTTGCCCCGAAGCTCGCTGTATCTGGGATGACATTATTGGTGGCGTCATCTCCAGCACGAATCCAGCTGACATTTACTATTACTGGATCAAACTGATCGAAATTTTTATTGAGCATTGTTTGAAGGCTCGAAATCGCCTCGACCATTGGGGCCACTGGGTCCTTGGATAACCAAGGCATCGAACCGTGACCACCGGATCCGTGGAAGACGACGTTCATGTCTCCCGCACTTGCCATCATTGCTCCAGGCTTGCAGGCAATCGTGCCTGCCGGCAATGAGGTGAATACGTGAAGGCCATATGCGGCTACTGGGCGACTGCCGGTAATTTCCAGCATGCCCTCCTCGATCATCACATCAGCGCCATGGTGGCCCTCTTCACCCGGTTGGAACCAAATAGCCACATCGCCTCGTAGTTGGTCTTTTAAGCCGTGCAATAGTTTTGCTGCTCCGACGCCTGCGGACATGTGCAGATCATGCCCGCATGCATGCATGTAGCCGTTCTTGGAAGCAAAGTCCAAATTGGTCTCTTCCAATACATGAAGGGCATCCATGTCCGCCCTCAAGAGCACAGTCGGACCAGGATTCCCCCCTCGAATGACTAAAACGATTGAGCTTAGAGATTTACCTAGAGTTATTTCACCCAACCCTGCTAGTGCAGAAATTAGCGCCTGTTGGGTTTGGGGCAAATGAAGTGCAAACTCTGGCATTTTGTGCAGTTTTCGGCGCAGCGAAACTAAATCTTCGCGGAGATTACTGGCTGAAACTAAGAACTCACTGGGTGTTGGCATGCTTGCTCCTTTGCTCTATTTATCTTTGCACTATTTAATGGACACTATGTTCAATCAACTGCACCCTGAATGGCAGGAACTTCTGGCCGACCAAAGAGAATTACTCGATGAGATATCTTTGGTCTTGGCAGGTCAAAAAGAGGTTGTGCCGGAAAAGCCAAATATCATGCGAGCTTTTAGGTTTCCTCCCGAGCACTTTCGGGTACTGATCGTCGGTCAAGACCCATACCCGAATGCCGTTCACGCTACTGGTCTGGCTTTTTGCGTCCCAGAAGGAACAGCCCCACTCCCACCAACTCTTCGAAACATAATCAAAGAGTTGCGTGATGACCTTGGCCAAAACTTTGTGGCGACCGGAGATATTTCCAACTGGGCCAATCAAGGCGTCATGCTCCTAAACCGTTCTCTAACTACCCGTGTCGGTCAGACTGCTGCACACTTCGACATCGGCTGGGACATCTTTACCTCTCGAGCAATTCAGGTTCTTCAAGAGGTCCACAAGGGCAAATTAGTCGCGATTTTATGGGGACAGCGAGCAGGAGAATTAGCAGGGGATCTGAGTCTGTCTAAGGTATTGAAGAGCCCACACCCTTCTCCGCTTTCGAGCTATCGGGGTTTCTTTGGTTCGAAGCCGTTTTCTAGTTGTAACAAACTGTTGACAGAATCAGGTCTACCGCCGATCGATTGGAGCTGTTAGTGGTGGATAGCAAAACTCGATGGGCAATGATTCGCCGCCTGCGGCAGAACCCCGCCTTACCGGTACCCGAAGTACTGATTCGGAACGTTGCGACAGAGGACTTGCCCGCAATCAAAGACATTTATAACTACTTCATCAGAAATACGGTCATCACCTTTGACGATGCACCTTTAAAGCTTGATTTTTGGCAAGAGAAATATGACATGGCTCAGAAATTCGATTTGCCTTTTTTGGTGATGGTGCGAGGGTTCGATGTTTTAGGGTTTGCGTTAGTTTCTCCATGGAGACAGCGATCCGGTTATCTGAAGGTTGTGGAGAACTCGATTTACCTCTCTGCGCCTGCAACCGGTAAGGGCTTGGGTACGAAGCTGTTCACCGCGCTTTTGGAGCGCTGTCGAGCCGTGGGTATCAAAGAAGTCATTGCTGTAATCGCGGATCGCGGTGCTCATGCATCGATTGCACTCCATGAGAAATTTGGCTTTGTGCAGCAGGGGCATTTGGCCAACGTCGCCAATCGCTTCGGCAAGCCAATAGGAAGTTACTTGCTGTCCCTTAAGCTACCGAAGTCCTAGCCCTCTAGGGTTCGGCTACGAATACCTCACTTGCTTTCTTTCGCGGATGAACCATTCAAAAACGCGGGGACCGGAAGCTTTTCAACTTTTACACCGTAGTACTCACCGAGACGCCTTAGAATTTCACCTCTCTGTGTCAAACCGGTAGTAAATGTATTTCCAGCAGTAAGGGTATCTCCAGCCGCATATAGCTGGACCGCTCTAAATTCTCTTAGTTGAATTGCTGAGGAGCTAGGTTTTTAACGACCGAAGCTGTGGTTCATCTCCTGGCAACCTCGATGGTAACTCCGGCGAAGAAGAAATCGGTGAGCATTCGTGCGGCGGCGAAGGCAACGCGATCGAGTCAATCAATCGGCGAAGCCGATTCTGGAACTAGCACCGAGCGAACGTTTACCCCGCAGTGCTTTTTTATCTCGGTGGTGATGCGCTATGTGGCATCTTCGGGAGAGCGGATTTTCACCGCTACAGGCGCCTCTGCCCCGCGCAACCCGTAGCGGACGAGGAAACTAGGATCGCGAGACCATAATCTTCGCGCCGGAGGCGCCCACGGTCAAATCCTGGAGGCAGTAAAGCAGAGCGAACTTGAGGGCCAAGCAGGACATGGACTTTGTTGTTAAATTCCTCAAACATAACGAAAGTGTTGAACATGTGTGCAACTTGGTTGGAAATAGGTCCAAGCCTCTATCTTAATTTATAGATTTTACTCATTCGCAGATTTTCAAAGATGAGAGCAGGGTCGGAATTGAGCCAAAGCACGGGTCAGTCCTCTCGACTGGAGAACCTCAGGGACAGCCCTAAGGCTCAAGTGCTGATAATTGGCGGCGGCATTAACGGCCTGGCAACATTTCGCGATTTGGCCCTTCAGGGAATAGATGTTGTCCTTGTCGAGCAAAACGATTACTGCTCCGGGGCATCCGCAGCCTCCTCACACATGATCCACGGAGGCGTTCGGTACCTAGAGAACGGCGAGATTCGTCTCGTCAAAGAATCCCTTGAAGAAAGAAATCGTCTCCTGAAAGCGGCCCCTCACTACGTAAAGCCTCTCAAGACCACTATGCCGATTTTTTCAATCTTCTCAGGCCTAATCAGCGCTCCCATTCGACTCTTTACCCACGCGCAGGGCAAACCCAAAGAACGCGGCGCCATCTTGATCAAGGTCGGGCTGTTGCTTTATGACACCTTCGGTCGAAACGGTGGAACGATGCCACGGCATCGTTTCCTCGGACAGAAAAAATCCAAGGCTGAAATGCCTTCGCTCAACAAAGACGTCAAGTTCACGGCCACTTATTACGATGCAGCAATGGACAATCCAGAAAGACTTGCTCTTGATGTTTTGTTTGACGGCTTGGCGGCCGGTTCGAATGCAAGAAGCTACAACTACGTTTCAGCCGGTGCTCGCTCCGGTGGCAAGACAGTTTTGAAGGACATGCTCACCGGCGAAGAGATTGCATTCACAGCCGATGTGATTGTAAACACCACCGGTCCTTGGACTGACATGACCAACCGGAGCCTAGGTTTTGACACCGGCTACATGGCAGGCACCAAGGGCTCCCACATTGTTTTGGACAATAAGGAGCTGCTTCAAGCGTGCGACAACCGAGAAATTTTCTTTGAAAACCGCGATGGACGCATCGTATTGATGTATCCAATCTTGGGAAAAGTATTGGTTGGCACCACGGACATTCCTCATGACATGAGTGAGCCAGCGGTGTGTACCGACGAAGAGGTCGACTACTTCTTCAAGCTGGTCGCTTACGTTTTCCCAGAAATCAAAATTGATGAAGATCAGATTGTCTTCAAGTACTCCGGTGTAAGGCCGCTCGCTGCTAGCGGAGACATCAACCCTGGGGTCGTTTCTCGTGATTACCGGATCGTCCGAACTTCAGCCGAGAACGACGTCCCAGTTCTTAGCCTGGTGGGCGGAAAGTGGACGACCTTCAGGGCTCTCGGAGAGCATCTTTCATCAGATGTGTTGAAACTGCTGGGCAAAAACCGAGTTCTGTCCACGCAGAAGCTTCCAATCGGTGGCGGAAAAGATTTCCCGACTGCCCCTGAAGCACAGCAGACGTGGGCTGAAGATAACCGAGGTTTGGTCTCCGAAGAGCGTGCCATGCAACTTCTTCTTCGCTACGGTACTCGCGCTAAAGCAATCTTGGAATACATCGCTGCCAATCCTGAGACTATGCTCACGCACAGTTCTGGGTTTTCAGATTCCGAGATTGACTTTTTGGTGAAGCACGAAAGCGTTTATCGACTCGAGGACCTTGTCAACCGGCGCACCAACCTTGCTTTCACCGGGTCAATGAGCACCTCTTCACTTAAGGAGCTAGCAAGCATCCTTCAGAAGTTCTTGGGCTGGGACGCAGCCAGGGCTTCCTCGGAAGTTTCGGAAATTTACATTGAGGCGGGGAGCCGGGTTTGAGCAAGCTAGTTCTAGAAAACATTTCTCTGAGACAAGATTCAGAAGACGTCATTTACGACCTCTCGGCGACCTTCAATAGCGGGATCAACCTGCTGATTGGTCCAACTACAGCGGGTAAGACCACATTGATGAGAATCATGGCCGGATTGGTCAAGCCATCTACCGGAACCATGAATCTGGGAGGAAAGGACATAACCAAGGTCTCGGTTCAACAGCGCTCGGTCTCCTTCGTCTATCAGCAGTTCATTAACTACCCGTCTCTATCTGTTTTTCAAAACATTGCGTCTCCGTTGCTGGCACAAAAGAAAAAGCAAAGCAAAGAGGAGGTTGCCGCAAGAGTTGAAGAAATGGCAAAGCTTTTAGGTCTTACACCGTTTTTGAAGCGCAAGCCCTCTGAGCTCTCCGGTGGTCAGCAGCAACGTGTTGCTATTGCTCGTGCTTTGGCCAGAAAAGCTGACGTTGTTTTGCTAGATGAGCCACTGGCCAACCTGGACTACAAGCTAAGGGAGCAGCTTCGAGAAGAGCTGCAAAGTATTTTCTCCGACGAGTCTTCTATCGTTATTTACTCAACGGCCGAGCCGTCCGAGGCCCTTGATTTTTCCACCGATACTTTCGTTATGAACGAGGGTAGTTTGATCCAGTCAGGCAAGGCTCTGGAGATCTACCAGAAGCCCCACTCATTGGCAGCAGCCGTCGCCATGGCCGATCCTCCAATCAACTTGCTTGGCTCAACCGTCGACGGCAAAACGGCCAACTTTGGCAAGGAAACCTTCGAGTTCTCAAGGCCCGAGATAGCTTCAGATTCATCCCGAGAAATTACTCTGGGAATTCAGCCTGGCAAGATCTTTCTTGAGCCCCAAGGCCCAAATAATGTTTCCTTCAGTTGTCGGGTCCAGCTTGCCGAAGTTACGGGAAGCTCGACTTTTGTACACGTTGAACTCGAAGCTGGAGAGCTGGTCGTAATCGAGGTTGAAGGAACTAAGAACTTTGCCATGGACAAACAGCTAACGGCCTACTTTGACCCAGCTGACCTCTACGGATTCGGCTCAAAATCAGGCAAGGCAATTTTTGCTCCGATCGGAAGGGCTAGGTAAATGGCTGAGATTCGCTTAGAAGGTGTCGCTCACTCCTACGACGGAGGTAAAACTTACGCCCTAAACCCAATCACCATGACTTGGGAAGACGGCAAGGCCTACGCCTTGCTAGGACCTAGTGGTTGCGGAAAGACCACGCTTTTGAACATTATTTCAGGTCTTCTAAAGCCATCTGAGGGAAAAGTTTTCATCGACGGTAAGGATGTCACCGACGTCATCACTGATAATCGAAACATCGCACAGGTGTTCCAGTTCCCAGTGCTATACGACACCATGAGCGTACGTAAGAACCTCGAGTTCCCGCTAAAAAACCGTAAAGTTTCAAGGGAAAAAATCGCTGAGCGAGTAAACGAAATCGCAGAGCTTCTGGGAATCGAAAATGATCTAGATAGCAAGCCATCGAAGCTCCGCTCTGATCTTCAGCAGATTGTTAGCCTGGGTCGCGGCTTGGTTCGCGAGGATGTGTCGGCGATCTTGTTCGATGAGCCACTTACAGTTATTGACCAGAACTTTAAGTGGACATTGCGTAACCGCCTAAAGAGATTGCACGTAGCTACCGGAGTCACAGTTGTCTACGTGACCCACGACCAAACCGAGGCTCTCACGTTCGCCGATGAGGTGCTTGTTATGGACAAGGGAAGCCTGGTTCAGGCCGGAACTGCCGAGTCTTTGTTCCTGGAGCCTCAGCATGAGTTCGTGGGGTACTTCATTGGATCACCGGGGATGAACTTTCTGGATGTTGAAGCGAAGTCTTCACTTCTTACCCACAACGGTAAGGAGATTGGAAAGGCCGCCAAGGCGGGCCTCAACGGCAGCCACCGCTTCGGAGTAAGGCCTGAGTTTCTGATTCCAAGCACAAAATCAGGTTTGGAGTTCAAAGTCGATCGCATCGAGGACCGTGGAGTATTCAAGCTGGTGCATTTGAGCAACGACGATTTCAAGTTCATCGCGAAGACCGAGGAAAGCTATGAGGCAGAAGTAGGCGGCAAAGCCACCTTCAGCTTCGACCCCAAGCGTGCGTTTGTTTACGACGTGAACCAAATGGCAGTTTCAACGGTTTCACCAAGCAGTGAAGGAGGCAACTAATCATGGATGCCAAACGGAAAAACAATAAAGCTTGGTTCCTTGTTCTGCCGGTGGTTTTTGTTGTGGCTTTCACTGCGATTATTCCGTTGATGGCCGTTGCTAACTACTCACTGCAGGACATTCAGGGTGCTGATAATCGCATATTCGTCGGTCTTGACTTCTTTAAGCGAGTTGCAACAGACCCAAACATCCAAGATGCCTTCGCTAGAAACTTAACTCTTTCGATGCAGGTTCTTTTGATTCAGATCCCACTTGGAATTTTCCTCGCCAGGTTAATGCCTAAATCTGGCTGGAAAGCCTCAGCTGCTTTGGTGGTTGTTGCAATTCCGTTGATTATTCCCTGGAACGTAGTTGGAACCACTTGGAGAATCTTCACCAGAAGCGACATCGGCTTGGGTGGTGTGCTGGTAAACAAATTTACTGATTACAACCTAAGCGAATCCACCTTCGATGCTTGGGTCACCATCCTGGTCATGGATACCTGGCATTGGACTCCACTTGTGACCTTGCTGGTCTATGCGGGATTACGGTCTATACCGCAGGCTTACTACCAGGCTGCGGCAATTGATGGAGCCTCGGCAATGGCGGTGTTCCGCTTCGTTGAGCTGCCAAAGCTCAAGCGAGTTCTAATGATTGCTCTTTTGCTTCGCTTTATGGACTCATTCATGATGTACACCGAGCCATTTGTGGTCACCGGTGGCGGTCCTGGATCATCCACCCAGACACTTAGTATTCTGCTCACCACCATCGCCATCGGTCAGTTCGACATAGGTGTGGCCGGAGCATTCTCACTCATGTACTTCTTGTTCATCCAAATCTTCTCATTCCTGTTCTTCACAGTTTTGACTCTAGACGAGCGCCCTGGCGCAACTAAGGTGACCCCGAAGGACAAGAGAAAACTGAGGGAAGAAAAAGAAGAAAACCAGTCAATTCGAAACTTAAGAAGGTTCTAAAATGACGACGATGATTGAGACTTCCGCAGCGGGCAAGAAGATCTCCCGCTTCAGAATAGACCTTAGGAGCTGGCTGTTCTGGCTGATCATGGCGGTCTGGGCTCTACCGGTTGTCTGGTTGGTATCTATGTCACTTCGTGACAACGCAGACATCCTTTCTTCGTTCGAGGTGATCCCCAGCAAGATTTCGCTCGATAGTTACGCACAGTTCTTTGCAGATCCAAGCTGGATCGGCTCCTACATGAATTCGATCACTTACACCCTGCTGAACACAGTGCTGTCGTTGCTTGTTGCCCTCCCAGCAGCATATGCATTTAGCCGCTATACCTTCTCGGGGGATAAGCACCTGTTCTTCTGGTTGCTTACAAACCGTATGGCTCCCGCGGCTGTGTTCTTGCTGCCTTTCTTCCAGCTCTACCAAGCAGTAAACCTGTTTGATACAGCGCTGGGTGTTGCTCTTGCTCACATGCTTTTCAACGTTCCGCTTGCGGTGTGGATACTGGAAGGCTTTATGTCGGGAGTGCCGAAACAGCTTGACGAAATTGCCGAAGTTGATGGCTACAAGTTCGGCAGGTTTTTCCTGACCATATTTATCCCGATGATCCGTTCCGGAATCGGCGTGACGGCGTTCTTCCTGTTTATGTTCAGCTGGGTTGAGCTATTGATTGCCAGAACCATTACTGCAACGGCTGCTAAGCCAATCGCGGCGCAGATGACGCGGACAGTTTCGGCATCCGGTCTTGACTGGTCGTTACTTTCGGCCGCGGGAGTAATGACCATCATTCCGGGAGTGATTGTCATCTGGTTCGTTAGAAACTACATCGCCAAGGGCTTTGCGTTAGGGCGTGTGTAAAAATGTTAGAAATTTTTGACTGGATTCCTTGGACTGCGCCGATTGCCTATATTTTTATCGGTTTGGCAGTAATGATTACCGGTCTAACCATCTGGGGTCACTACCGACCTCCGGTTAGACGAAAGGGCTTTTTAGGGTTGGTGACAGATAGAAGTGAGCGCGTTTACATCGCGATTGTTTCATTTGCGCTTGTGATGGTGGTCTCATTCTCGATTGTGGACAGCAACACCATGATATGGGCCCTGTCAGCTCTGGCCATGTCAGCAGGGATCTTGAAATGGGGATGAAGAATTCGGTGAGCAAGCTATGTTCACCGATTTGGGGCTCGAGGGTTTCCTCGGGTTCTAGAAATCTTGAAGAGACCAAGTTGGCCTCTCCAACTATGATGCGAAAGGTAAAAATGTTGAATAGAAATGTTCGTGAACGTAGCATCGCTGGTTTGGCCATGTCGGCCGCCGCGGTACTGCTATTGACTGGGTGTGCCTCAGCTGGGGATACATCATCATCATCAGGTGGGACCGTACCTGACGACATTGACGCAGTTGCTGCAAAGTGGGCCGACGGTGAGTTTGCACTCAGCGCTTTGACTCGCGATGAGAAAATTGCTGAAATGAAGTGGTTCGCTGAGGCGGCCTCAGCTCTTGGTGTTTCTGACATCAGTGTTGTCTCTGAGACTATCGACCCACACGTTTACGAGTCAGAGACTCTGACTCAGGCATTCAAGGAACTGACTGGAATTTCAGTAATCCACGACCTCATTGGCGAGGGTGACGTTATTGAAAGAATCCAGACTGAAATCAAGACCCGTACCTCGATCTACGATGGCTACATCAATGACTCCGACCTAATCGGAACTCACCAGCGTGGCGACTACATCTACCCAGTGGGCGAGCTAATGAAGGATTCAGCGATTACAAACCCAGGTTTGGACATCGAAGACTACATTGGCACAAGCTTCACCACTGGTTCTGATGGCGTTCTGTACCAGCTACCTGACCAGCAGTTCGCGAACCTTTACTGGTTCCGTTACGACTGGTTCAGCGACCCTGACATCCAGAAGCAGTTCAAGGACATCTACGGTTATGACCTAGGCGTTCCAGTGAACTGGTCAGCCTACGAGGACATCGCTAAGTTCTTCTCAACCGAAGTAAATGGCAATGGGTCAATCGATGGCAACAAGGTCTATGGTCACATGGACTACGCACAGCCAGGCCCATCACTTCAGTGGCGTTTTACTGACGCATGGCTATCCATGGCCGGCAACGGTGACGCAGGAGAGCCTAACGGTCTTCCTGTTGACGAGTGGGGTATCCGCGTTGAGGAATGTCACCCAGCTGGTTCATCAGTATCCCGCGGTGGAGACACAAACGGTCCTGCTTCCGTCTACGCTCTTCAGAAGTTTCTCGACTGGTTCGAGTACGCTCCTGACACAGCAAAGGGAATGGACTTCAGCGAAGCTGGAGGCGTAGTAGGTCAGGGTGAAATTGCTCAGCAGATTTTCTGGTACACAGTTTTCACTGCTTCTGCTACCGACCCATCGCTACCTGTTATGAATGAAGACGGATCACCGAAGTGGCGCATGGCTCCAAGCCCACACGGTTCCTACTGGAACGAAGGTCAGAAGCTTGGCTACCAGGACGTAGGATCATGGACATTCATGAACCACGCTGACGAGAACAGGCGCGCTGCCGCATGGCTTTACGCGCAGTTTGTAACCTCGAAGACCGTTGACGGTGCTAAGTCGGCCAAGGCACTGACGTTTATTCGTCAGTCAACTCTTGACCTTCAGTACTTCACCGACAACGCATACAAGTATGGAGGGCTCATCGAGTTCTACCGTTCATCAGACCGTGTTGCATGGTCTCCAACTGGTACCAACGTTCCTGACTACCCAACCATTTCTAACCTATGGTGGCAGTCAATTTCCAAGGCTGCATCAGGTGAGTTCACTGCCCAAGAGGCAATGAATGAGCTAGCAGCTGCACAGGATGACGTCATGGTCCGCCTAGAAGCATCGAACCCTGATGCTAACTGTGCGGTCAAGATGAACCCAGTGCAGGACGAGCAGTACTGGATCGATCAGCCAGGTGCGCCGGTTGCGAAACTTGCAAACGAGAAGCCAATGGGTGAAACCCAGGACTACGACGAACTAGTCAAGCGCTGGGCTTCCGGCAACTAATTCGGTTGTAGAGTAACGAGATTGTTGGCTGGCGGCTTCGGTTGCCAGCCAACAATTCTTTTCTAGAAGAATTGAGAAGCATTGAATAAGCCTGCGACCTCCCCGGTTACAAACTTGCTAGATGGAACCACCATTCCGCAGCTAGGCCTTGGCGTCTACAAGGTTGATAATGACATTGCCGCCCCACTGGTGTCTCACGCCCTACAAAACGGCTATCGACTAATAGACACAGCTTCGATGTATGAAAACGAAGTTGGGGTAGGTCAGGGGATAAGAGACTCCGGGGTGCCTCGCGAAGAGGTGCTGGTGGCCACCAAGTTCTGGATGGATGATTTAGGTTTTGAAAACACCCTTAGGGCTTTTGATAAGAGTTTAAAATCGCTCGGCCTCGACTACCTAGATTTATATCTAATTCACTGGCCAGCTCCGAAAAGAGGCCTCTTGTATGTTGACTCCTGGAAGGCCATGGAGAAGCTCAAAAACGAAGGTTTGATTCGCTCAATCGGTGTTTGTAATTTTCACACCCACCACATCGACGAAATTCTAAAAGTAGCCGAGCATAAGCCGGTTCTGAATCAAGTCGAACTTCACCCTTGGCTTACGCAGGAAAAGGTCTTGGAGTACGACAACTCGCGCGCAATCGCAACTCAGGCCTGGTCGCCGCTTGCAAGAGGGAAGATTCTAGAAGATCCGATGCTGGCAACCCTAGCTGAAGCATACGGAAAGTCAGTGGCTCAGGTTGTTTTGCGTTGGCATATCCAGAGGGGAGTGGCGGTGATACCAAAGTCAAACTCTAAAGAGCGCATTCTTGAGAACATAAATGTGTTTGATTTTGAGCTTACGGAGCAACAGATGTCAGAAATTACCGCTCTGAACACAAACTTCAGGACAGGCGTAGACCCAGAGGACCGAAACTAGTGGTTAGCCGATCCAGTCGACGCTTCCGCTCTTAATCTGGCATGTTTGGCGCCCACCTTCTGCCCTCGCGCCAGCGTGAACGAAGCTGATCAAGATCATCCCAGAACCCAACTGCAAGTCCAACCGCGTAGGCTGCTCCCAAAACGAGAGTCTTAAGAATTCAACACATACGAGCTCGCGGAATTATTTCTTTGCTCGCGCGTCGAATGCGCTCCATGAGAAATCTCGGTCTGTGCAGCGGGGAAATTTGGCCAATGTCACCAATCGCTTCGGTAAGCCAATAGGAAGCTACTTACTGTCCCTTACGCTGCCGAAGTCCTGGCCATCTAGGGTTTGGCTACCAGTACTTCCTTGATGTTTTCCCGCAAGGTTCCCAAGGCCTCGGGGGAAAGTCCGTCTGTCGTAATGACGCCGTCTGCCTCCGATAACTCGGCGAAAGAGCTGAAGCCCCGAATGCCCCACTTGGTGTGGTCGGCGAGAACCACAAATTTAGCGGCCCTTCGAATTACTTCGCGGTTGGTATCAGCCTCAATTAGGTTCGGCGAGCTAAATCCAAATTCAATGTCCATGCCGTGGGTGCCCATAAATACCAAATCGAGGTTAAATCTTGCAAAGGCTTCGGTCGTGATGTTTCCAACTAAAGAATCGGTAGGCGTTCTGACGCCGCCGGTTAGTACAACAGTCTGATCACCCCTTGGTTGCTGGGCGAATAGATCGGAAACAGGTACTGAGTTTGTTACGACGGTGAGCGAAGGCATCTCTCTGAGTCTTTTTGCCAAAGCGTATACGGAGCTTCCGCCCATCAGGGCAATTGCCTGACCCGGACGAACCATTTCGGCGGCGAGTTTTGCGACTGCATCTTTAGAGGTTTGCTCTTTCAGCGAGTTAAAGGCAAAGGGAGGTTCCACGGTTGATGAAAGAGAGTTTGCAGTTACCCCACCATGAACCTTGTCAACAAGGCCTTGGTCGGTTAAGGCTTCGACGTCCCGCCGGATTGTAACCTCGGAGACGCCAAGACTTTTTGCAAGTTCCGAGATTCGCCTGGCCCCTGATAGCGATACTTCTTCCAGTATCAGGGCCTTACGTTGAGCTGCGAGCATCGCCGACCTTTCTCTAAAACCTAGGTAGAGGCTAGTGCGAAATATCAAAAATGTTCGGATATTTACTAACGGAATGATTACTTTTGTCGCTTTTTATTCGAAAAGTTTGCAATTATTGCGTAAGTTCGTTTTTACCCGATCGTTTGAGCCTTTTTTATTTTGCTCAAACAATAAAGATTAGGAAGGGGCGAGCTGACAATCGAGCCCGGCACAAGTCGGGTTCGGAGCAAAACTGAAATAGCAACTGAGTAGATAACTGGGTGCGGCTTCGGCAGCACCCAGTTATCGCAGAACTTCAGCTATCGTCAAACCAGGAGCACCAAACAGATTCGGACCAAGATTGAAACCTTCTAGCTTTGCTCACCTGCGCCAAGACGGCGTCTCGTTCTTAGTAAGCCTTACGCCCGAACTGGTTCGAATAATCCACTGGGGCGAAGACCTGGGAGATATAAAAGACTTTGAGAGCTACTTAGCCGCGAGCATTGAGCCCACGGCGCATGCCGAGGGCGACTTCCCGGACCAGTCTGGTATTTGGCGAGAGCAAGCTCGTGGCGCAATTGGTTCCCCTGTCCTTAGGGGGCACCGACAAGGAGAAGACTTTTCTCCACTGTTTGTCTTAATCAGTCACTCGTCCAGTGAACAAGAACTCGTTGTCGTTGGGGAAGATGCTGCTGCTGGCTTGCGAATAGAAACAAGCTTTAGCTTTGTGGGTGCGGGTGTTCTTGTTACAACGCAGGCAGTCACCAACATTGGCCCCGGTGACTATTTCCTTGAAGACTTGGCTACTTACCTACCACTTCCCGACAGAGCCCAAGAGTCCTTAGATTTCGCAGGCCGCTGGGTCAAAGAGCGCCAGCCCGTGCGCAGGCAAATTCAACCCGGTGTTGTATCCCGCGAGGTTCGAGAAGGCAGGACCAGTCACGACTACACAATTCTGCAATTGGCGATGACTACGGCAGCTACCTTTAGAACTGGAGAGGTCTGGGCTATGGGGTTAATGTTTTCCGGTAACTCTCGGCACACCATCGAGCAGTTGCAATCTGGCAGAAAGTCAATCTCCGCCAGCGAGCTTCTAATGCCGGGAGAAATGATTCTGGAAGCGGGCAAAAGCTACGAGGCGGCACCAGTCGCCGCTGTCTACTCAAATTCTGGAGTAGACGGCACGTCTGATAGGTCTTATCGCTGGCTTCGATCAAGACCTGATCACCCAACCAACAAGCGGCCGAGGCCGCTGACCCTGAATGTCTGGGAGGCGGTCTACTTTGACCACGACCTAGGCAAGCTCACCGAGTTGGCAAAGGTGGCTAAGAGGATCGGCGTCGAGCGCTTTGTCTTGGACGATGGCTGGTTCGGCTCAAGGCGGGACGACACCTCAGGTCTGGGGGACTGGGTAATTTCCAAGGATGTATGGCCGGAGGGTCTCGGTCCACTAATTGAAGTGGTCAAGGCAAACGGGATGGAGTTCGGTCTTTGGTTTGAGGGCGAAATGGTCAACCCAGACTCGGACGTATATCGCGCCCACCCGGAATGGATTTTGAACGTTGATGGGAGAGTGCCGCCGACCGGGCGAGGTCAGCTGGTGTTGGATCTCACGAATCCTAATTGCTATCAACACGTTTTTGATCAGACCAACAAGATTTTGACGGATTTCGATATCAGCTACATCAAGTGGGACCATAATCGGCCCCTGGTTGACCCAGGCCACAATGGCAAGGCTGCAGTTCACGAGCAAACCAAGTCGCTTTACAGGCTGTTCACAGAGCTGAAAGCGAACCACCCGGGCTTGGAGATTGAAAGCTGCGCCTCCGGTGGCGGGCGAGTTGATCTTGGCATTGCTCAAATTGTTGACCGGTTCTGGGTCTCCGATTGCAATGACGCATTGGAGCGCCAGTACATCCAGCGCTACACGCAAATTGGGATTCCGCCAGAAATGCTCGGAAGCCACATTGGTCCGACAGAGTCTCACACCACCGGAAGGGTTCACTCACTAGGGTTCAGAGCAATCACTGCCCTGTTTGGCCACGCCGGTTTGGAGTGGGACATAACTAAAGCAACCGCGGATGAGCAGGATCACCTGAAGAATTGGGCAACTTATTACAAGAAAAACCGCGATCTTCTACACTCCGGGAAAGTGGTGCGTGTCGAGACTGATAACGAAGCTACTTTTGTTCATGGAGTAGTGTCCCAAGATCAATCGAAGGCGATATTCGCTTATGTGACCCTTCAGGGACAGGCCGCATCGCGAGCAAACGCCATTTTGATTGACGGCCTTGATTCAAACCGAAGTTATTCGGTGAAAGCGGTCTATCCGGTTGGTAAACCGGTTTTTCAAGAGCGGACCGGCCCTAAGTGGCTTGATGGCGTTGTCCTAACCGGCAAGGCACTCACTCAAATGGGCCTCCGGGCTCCAATTTTGTTCCCAGAAACGGCACTACTAATAGAAATTGAGGCAATCTAATGTTGAAAACCAACAAACTGTTCTTTGGCGGCGACTACAACCCGGAACAGTGGTCAAAGGATGTCTGGAAACAAGATATTCAGCTGATGCAAAAAGCTAACGTAAACCTGGTGTCTCTTGGCATCTTTTCTTGGGCGAAATTAGAAATTAGCGACGGGGACTATCAGTTTGAATGGCTCGATGAAGTCATGGACCTTTTGCACGCAAGCGGCATTTCAGTTGACCTGGCGAATGCAACTGCCTCACCGCCAGCTTGGTTGTCCTCGAAACATCCTGAGATTCTGCCGGTCAACTTCGATGGCATCCGCTTGGAATTTGGAGGCCGTCAGGCTTACTGCGCTGCAAGCACCGTTTATAAGCAAAAGGCGGCACAGCTAACCGAGAAGCTGGCCGAGAGATATGCCAAACACCCAGCTGTAGTCATGTGGCACGTGAACAACGAATATGGTTGTCATGCGCCATATTGCTACTGCGATGCGTCTAGGGACGCATTTATTGGTTGGCTGAAAAATAAGTACACGTCCATAGAAGAACTAAATACTTCCTGGGGCACCGACTTCTGGTCTCAGCGCTACTACAACTGGGAGGAGATTCCCGCCCCAAAGAGAACTCCGGATGGCACTCACCCAAACCCAGGTGCGCAGATTGACTATAGGCGGTTTACTTCCGATATCACGCTAGATCTATTCAAGACCGAGCGTGACATCATCAAAAAATACGACAAGGTAAACCCCGTCACTACAAATTTCATGTCCATGAAGTTCACTCACGCGATGGACTACTTTGCATGGGCTAAGGAAGTGGATTTTGTTTCCACCGATCACTACCTGGCGCAGCATGACATCGAAAATCATATTGACTTGGCTCAGATGGCGGATCTGACCAGAGGATTCGCAAACGGCAAGCAGTGGTTACTCATGGAGCACAGCTCGTCAGCCGTTAACTGGCAGCCAAGAAACTACGCCAAGACACCGGGTCAAGAAAAGCGCAACGCCATGAGTTTTGTGGCCCGAGGTTCACAGGGAGCAATGTATTTCCAGTGGCGCCAAAGCCAAGCAGGCTCTGAGAGATTTCACTCCGCGATGGTTCCTCATGCGGGTGAGGACACGAGGGTCTATCGAGAAATTATGGAGCTCGGGGCCTTGCTAAACGAGCATCCAGATTTGGCTAACTACGAAACCGCCAGAGCTGATGTGGCGATGGTTTATGACTACGAGCAGATGTGGGCGATGATGCAGGACAACCTGCCAACCGAGGACGTCAGCTATCCGGAAACAGTTGCGGCCTGGTATCGAGCACTCTATAAAGAAGGCATCTCGGTAGATTTTGTTTCTGCGGACGTGGACCTGACAACGCTGAAGGGCTACAAGTTAGTTTTGATGCCAATGGTTCACATGCTCTCGGATCCTCAGGAGCAGGTGTTCACCAACTACGCGACCAACGGTGGAAACCTAGTGGTTGGATACTTCTCGAACATTTCCGACCGGACGCTGCGAGTGAAACTTGGCGGCTACGGTGGCGCACTGGTCAAGGACGTTATCGGTGTATACGTCGAAGAGTTCTATCCGTTCCGCGAGGCCACTGTTGAGCTTTCTAATGGATACCAGGCGAAGCTGTGGGGAGAGCTATCGAGACTAAACGGCGCGGAATTGGTCGCTGAGTTCAAGACTGGTCAGGCCTTAGGGAGCGTTGCAATCGCAAAGCGCAAGTTGGGGTCTTCGACTGCTTGGTACCAAGGTACAGAACTCACTGATGACTCGCAGCGTGCATTCTTCCGAGGCATAGCCGCGGATTTGGGTATCCAGGCAACCGGTCTTGAGTCCACCGAAGTTGTAAAGCGTGGGCCGTACCAGATAGAAATTGACCACAAGGCCAACACTGTCAAGGTGACAAAGAGCTAGGTAGGCAGCTTGCTGAACAGAATAAAAAAAGGGTTCCGATTTCTCGGAACCCTTTTTATTCGTGCGGGTGAAGGGACTTGAACCCCCACGCCTCGCGGCGCCAGATCCTAAATCTGGTGCGTCTGCCAATTTCGCCACACCCGCAACTCCAACAAAGCATAATGGCTTTTTAGGCTGTGGAAAACCCAAGACCAAGCTTTTCGGTTCGTGGCATTGTTTTGGGATGGATCAGCTCGAGGAAATTTTAGGTAGGACACGGTTTTTGGCGCGCACCAAAGCTCTTGATGTTGGCGCGGCCACACAGTTAGCGATTGATAGGGCAGCGGAGGTCCATCACGGCCCGCTGGATGAGGCGCTGCTTAGTGAACAGGCGAATCTTGAGCTAACCGGTTTGGGAGTCTTACAGCCGTTGCTGGACGATCCCGAAATCGAAGAGATTTGGATAAATCGCCCCAACGAGATTCACTACTTCGGAGCGAACGGGCACAAGCTGCTTGTGACGGAGGTTTCAGCTACTCAAATTAGGAACTTATGCTTCCGCATGCTTTCTTTTTCAAGGCGCCGGGTTGACCGCATGACGCCCTATGTCGACGCGGCCTTAAGGGACGGCTCAAGACTGCACATCGTTATTCCGGAGGTGACCTCGGAGCATTGGGCAATAAACATTAGGAAATTCAATAAGCCAAACGTCACACTGGCTCAGCTTCAGGAGCTTGGAAGCGTCACACACCAGCAAGTTGAATTGCTTTCGGACGCCATGATTACAGGCAAGAGCGTTTTGGTGTCCGGTGCCACCCAAGCTGGCAAGACGACGCTTATGACGGCCATGCTCGCTGCCTCAAATAGCCAAGATCGAATTATTTCATGCGAGGACACATTCGAGCTTTCTCTAAACCAGTCCGATTGGGTGGCCATGCAGACTAGGCCCGCCGGCACCGAAGGTGCGCCCGAGATTTCACTTAGGGAGCTGGTTCGTCAGGCGTTGCGTATGCGCCCGGATCGCTTAGTTATTGGCGAGGTTAGAGGCGCCGAAGCTTTGGACATGCTGATTGCACTTAATTCAGGAATCCCTGGTCTATGCACGCTGCATGCCGATTCGGCCAGGGCCGCAATCCGAAAGGTTATGACTTTGCCACTATTAGCTGGGGAGAACATCTCCGACGCTTTTTTGCGGCCGACTGTTTTGGGCGCGTTTGATCTTGTTGTTTTTTGTTCACGTGATGAACTCGGGCAAAGAAAAGTGAGTGAGATCCTCGAGGTGACAAGTGAACTTCTTTAGCCTTTTAATTTCAAGCGCGGGGCTTTACTCCAGGAGAAAAGAAACCTTCATATTGGCTGCTCTGGCAGTAATTTTGTCGGCTGCCCTTACTCAAGCTACGACTGATGTTCTGGGCTTGTCGCTTTCGCTGAGCGCACTGACGGCCGGTGCGGTTATCGAGGCCATCAGGTTACGCGCTCGATCAAGGCAAAACCACTTAGACCGACTCTGGCCGCGGGTGTTCGATTCTTTTCAAAACGCTACGCAATCCGGATTATCACTACAAGAGCAGCTTGAATACCTAGGGACCATGGGCCCAATTCGCTTGAGGGTTCATTTCGCGAGGCTGCATCGTGACCTAGGCAGAGGTAATGACATCACTGAAAGCCTTGAGGTATTTCGCGAGGCGATTGGATCCAGACAGGGTGACGCGCTGTCCTTACTGATCGAGGTAACAACGGAGCTTGGAACCGCCGGAGTCGCGGAGAGCTGGAGAAAGGCTGCGGCCAACCTTCGATCAGAGCAGGCAATGTTCGGCGAGGTTATTGCAAAGCAGGGCTGGGTACTTGGAAGCGCAAAGGTTGCTCTTGTGGCTCCGTGGCTGGTCGCGTTCTTGCTGGTGCGACTAGAACAAAATCGTGCGGCTTTCGAAACTGGGCCAGGTGCCCTGGTTTTATTAACGGGTCTTCTTTTGTCTTTACTTGCGTATGTAGCCGTGAACAAGCTGGGCAGCCTCACTCTGCCAGGAAGGATCTTTAATGCGACTTTCTAACCGAGTGCTGAGCGCTCACCTACCTCCGGCAAAGCCAGGGCTGAAGCTACGGGTCTCTAGATATCAAAAAAACTTTTTTGCTGCAAAAAACAACAAGGCTCTTCGAGAACTCCCCGACTTCACCGAGGTAGTGGCTTTACTTTTGCAAACCGGGCTTCCTGTGGGTGTGGCGCTTAGTTGGTTGCAGCCTCGAATGACCGGAGAGCTGGGCAGGGAGTTGTCGATCGTAATCAACAACATCGGTCTTGGTGCCGATTTGGCAGCGGAGCTCTCAGAAGCCGCAACTCGCATCGGGCACGAGGGCTTTCATGAGTTGGTTGAAAAGCTCAGTATGAGCCTTGACAGGGGAGCGCCGGTCGCGGAGCAGACTATGCAGTTGGCTTATTCGCTGAGGCAAGAGCAAGGACGAGGGCTACTTCGCCAAGCCGGTTCAAGTGAAACCAAAATGCTGATTCCAACGGTCTTCGTGATTCTTCCGGTAACTGTTCTTTTTGCTGTATTTCCTTCCGTGTTAGTGCTGCAACAGTCTTTTTGAAAGGAGATGGCAATGGACAAACTTAAATCAGACAGGGGTGACGTTCCTGGTTGGGTGCTAATCACTCTCATGACGGCAGGATTGGTGGTGTTGATATGGGCATTCGCCGGACCTGCGCTCGAAGGCGTATTCGAGCAAGCAATGTCAAGGGTGGTCTCTTTCTAGCTGAGAAAGGTAACTCAGTCGTATCGGCGGTCATGAACATCGCACTTGCGACCCTCATAACGCTCAGCTCGGTAACGGTGGTGTTTAGTGCCTACTACGGTCTGATTATTAGAGACGCTGTCATCACCGCAGCATCTCGTGCTGGAAAGGCTGAATCAGTCAACCAGTATCCGTATTTATTGCAAATGCTAAAAAATAGTCTTCCTTCCCTGGCCAACTACGAGGCGGACATTGTTCAAGAGGGCGACTTTATGAGGGTGAACGTGACCGCTAAGCTTCCCGGTTTCGGTTTTATCGAACCGCCGCCGATTAATTACTCGGCGCTCGCGGCGAGGGAAACCGTTGGATGAGACCGGTTCCAGTCCGCTGGAGGCCGTAGCACTTTTAATGCTGTTGGTGTTGCCTATTGCGCCTGCGTTGGGCCTCTATCAACACTTGAGCGATTCTCTGGCTGCGGAGTCAATTGCTAGGCACGGACTTAGGTCAGCTGTTCTGTCGAAGGAAAAAGGGGAGGTCCCCAGACAGCTCGGCGCTGTTTTGGAGTCCCTGGCCGCGAGCTGGGGTAAAAGCCTCGGAGGCTACGAACTTCGATGCCTAAGCGACTGCCGGGATTCAGATATTTTGTCATTGGAGATTTCGATTGGCTCGGCAAGAGCCATTCAAAGTGCTGGGTTAGAACCAAGATGAAATCAGACCGCGGAACAATTGCACCGCTTATCGCCACCTACCTGGCTTTGATCTTGCTGTCCGTGTTTGGTTCAGTGGCTGTCGTAACTGCGTTGGTTGCTGTGAATCGAGTTCAGGGAACTGCCGACATGGCGATTCTCTATGCCCACGACAGGTCTGTAACGGCGGGCATCCCTAACCAGGCACAGCTGTCCCATGAGATTGCGCTGTTTCTTCAAAAAGCACCAAGTGCTCAAAGGTTGGTCATTCTCTCGACTGCAGTTCGGGTGAAGGCGGAGACTTCGACACTAAGAATGTGCGCCAGGTATCAAAACCCCTTGGGAATCGGTGTCGATAGCGCAATTATTTGCCGAGAATCGAAAGCCAAAAGCTTTCTTGTTCCCTAGCCGTCAGTTGGAAAATGACACAGTGCTGCACAAAACATCCAAGTTTCATCAGGCGAAAAAAAAGATGAATCACTCGCCAATCCGATTCGTTATCAAACTGAAACACGCCCGGCATCTCTGGGCAAATCAAACCCCTAGAGTTAGAAAAACGTTCATCGGGTATGGGACCCAATGTCATTTTCAACACAGAAGGAGAAAGAATGAAGAATTTCCGCGGATCAGCAGTTGTTGCTGGCCTGAGCGTCGTAGCCCTAACCCTCGCGGGTTGCGCGGCTACTGAAGAACTGACGCCAACATCCAGCCCTTCGGCTGTGGCTGAAGAGGCGACAATTGCGCCCCTCATCACCGTCGCCTGGAACGATATTGTTGACACCTTTAATTCGAGTTCAGCCGCTGGCAACAATGTGGCCAACTCATTAACTACTTACTTGACTAGTTCAACCTTCAACTATTACGACAACTCACCGGCCCTAGTGCAGAACACTGAGTTTGGCTCATACGAGGTCGTGAGTGAAGACCCACTGACGGTCACGTACACCATTAATGATGGAGTGGTCTGGTCGGATGGAACGGCAATCGACGGAGCCGATCTTGCTTTGGCATGGGCGACGATCTTTGGAAAGTTCAAGGATGCGGACGGGGTCTACATGTTCTCCCACGCTGCTCCTAAAGACAACGTAGCTTCGAAGCTTCCAACAATTAGTGGAAGCACTATCACTTTTGAGTATGACGTTCAGTACGTTGACTGGGAGCTTGCTTTCGGCGTCGGAGTGGCCGCTCATGGAGCCGTTCAGATGGCTTACCCTGACCTAAGCATCGCGGATGCCAAAAGCAAGTTGATTGACTCCATTATGAACGAAGACACCGAATGGCTTGCAGCGGTTGCAACTGTCTGGAACGAGGGCTACTCGTCCGTCAACACTCCAGAGAACCCTCTTGTTTACTTGTCTTCAGGTCCATACGTTCTTGAGGAGCTTGTGGAAGAGCAGTACTCGACTCACGTTCTGAACCCACTCTTCACCTGGGGCCCAAAGCCTCAGTATGAGCGAGTCACTATTCGTCAGATTGAAGACTCGACTGCCGCCATCCAAGCTGTCGACAATGGAGAAATCCAGATTGCCTCGGGTCAGCCAACGGCCGATGTCTTGGCTCTAGTGCAGGCGCTTGCAAACGCAGAGTATGCGTCCAGCGAGGAAGCGGCATACGAGCACATTGACCTTACTGTTAACAACGGAGGCCCATTCGACCCAGCTAGTTACGGCGGAGACGCCGCTAAGGCACTGAAGGTTCGACAGGCATTCTTGCTGTCAGTCCCTCGAAATGAAATCATCGAAAAGTTGATCAAGCCTCTGAATCCAGATGCGAGGGTCCGAACCTCGGTGCTATTTATCCCGGGTGCTGAAGGTTATGACGAGGCTGAGTCCTACTACTCCAACTACTTAGGTGCCGACGATGAAAATCGCGCTAAGGCTAAGGCTCTGCTTGCAGAGGTCGGAGTTTCGACCCCGATTGATGTTGAGTTCTGGTACCCAGAGGGCAACGTTCGCCGCGGCCAGGAGTACGAGCTACTCAAACTATCCGCGGATTCGGTCGGCTTCAACCTAATCGACGAGTCTGAGCCAAACTGGGCATTCACTGAAACGGTTTTCCCAGACCTCAACCCACACGATGCAGTTATCTTCGCTTGGGCTGCAACATCGTTGTCAGTCTCAGGAGACGACCAGTACCTAGTACTCGGAGGACCATCTAACTGGACCGGCTTTGACAACGCAGCCGTAAAGGTGCTGTTGGATGAGTTGACCGTGGCCGTAGATCCTACTGAGCAGCTTCGTATCCGCCTTGCAATTGAGGCAGAGCTTGCAAAGGATGCATACAACATCACCCTCTTCCAGTTCCCAGGTCTAACCTGGTGGGACAAAGGGGTCACTGGCGTATCGCCAAACCTACTTGTTCCTTACTTCTACTGGAACTTCTGGAACTGGGCCGCAACCGCGGGCTAGTCTAGAAACGTAATTGTGAGGGGTCATCATTGTTCATCAGTGGTGGCCCCAAACAATGTAAAAAAGGGCGATGATGCTTAGTTTTATTGTGCGGAGATTTGCGGCGACTCTGGTCGTGCTGCTAGTCGCATCTTTCATTGTCTATCAACTAACCGCCATATCTGGCGACCCATTGGCTGAAATCCGCGCCTCACGAGACCCAAACACACAAGATCGTCTGCGCTACCTAACTGGGATGCTCGATTTGGACGTCCCTCCATTTCTAAGATATTTCTATTGGCTAGGTGGGGCGGCCGGATGCTTGGTTGGACGTTGTGATCTTGGAGTGTCGATAGCTAAGGGTGAGAGTCTTGTGACAGACGCTCTAGCTGGAGCAATTGCTTCAACCCTGCAACTAATCATTTTGGCGACGGTGCTCTCAATTCTGGTGGGGGTTGCTGTTGGCATGACCACTGCACTTCGTCAGTACTCGGGCTATGACTACTCAGTCACCTTCTTCGCTTTCGTTTTTTACTCTCTACCCATTTTCTGGGTGGCAGTTTTGCTAAAGGAGTACGGGGCAATTAGATTCAATCGCTTTTTAGCGGACCCTACTTTTGGCCCCTGGGCACTGATCCTGATCCCACTTTTTCTTGCCGTCATAATTACCGGGATAGCTGGCGGAAGGCTCAAAGCTCGTATTCGTGTTTTCCTGATGTCGCTCGTTTTATCGGTCACTTTGCTCGTCAGTTTAAATATCACCGGTTGGCTTACATCTCCGTCAATTGGAGTGGTTGGCGTGGTACTTGTTACGGCTCTAATTGCAGGAGTGGTGCTCCTGCTTTCCACGGGCTTTGGTCAACGAAGGGCAGTCTATGTCGTTGGTTCCATGGCCCTCGTAGCTGGGGCCATGTGGCTGCCTGGACAGTATCTTTTTTACTACCTAGAGGGCCCACTGGGAATCGTGGCGATGATTTCAATCATGGCGGCTATCGGCGTCGGACTCGCTTTGACCTTCGGCGGAGATGCTCGGGTGCAGATAGCAAAAATCGCCGGGTTCGTTGGAGGCCTCGGCGGTCTTGTTTTAGTAATCGACGAGGCAATGCAGTACTGGAGTACTTACTTGGAATTGATCCCATTGAAGACGGGCTTCGTCTCCACAATTGGCGCTGTTACCCCCACCATTGGACGAGAGGAGAACATGTGGCTCAGTCTGCTGGACTCATACGCGCACTTGATTCTCCCGACAGCAGCTCTCATGATTGTTTCTGTCGCTGGTTATACGCGGTACGCTCGCGCGTCTTTACTTGAGGTTTTGAACCAGGACTACATAAGAACCGCTAGGGCCAAGGGGCTAAATGAGCGAACTGTGATTGTCCGGCACGCTTTTAGAAACGCCATGATACCAATCGCCACAATTATCGCTTTCGATATTTCGGGTCTAATTGGCGGCGCAATTATTACCGAGCGAGTATTCGCTTGGGATGGCATGGGTGCGCTTTTCTCCAAGGGGCTCAATGCCGTCGATGTGAACTTAGTGATGGGCTTCTTCCTAGTCACTGGGCTGCTGGCGGTTGTAGGTAACCTGATTGCCGATCTGCTTTATACCGCTCTGGACCCAAGAATTAGGGTGAACTAATGGCGAGGAAAAAGCGTAACGACAACGCTCAGCTCAACAGCGAAATTACGATCGAGCAGCGAGAGACCGAAGGCCTGTCTCTTGGGACAATAGTCCGTAGGCGTTTTTTAGCTCATAGGGCCGCCATTGCTTCACTGATCGCGCTGGCAGTAATTACCTTGCTTGCCTTTACTTCTGTGGGAATAGTAATTGGTGGAAACGGATCCCTAATTACCGACCCGAACACAGGCAGGCTAGCAGTCGATGGCTTTCGGGTTCCAGGCTGGTGGGCTTACAACTGGTACGAGAACTACGACATTTTGAATCCAGGCGGAACTCCGACCATGACCCTCTGGCCGTTCAGTCCAGGGGCTCACCCATTTGGTCAAGACACCTTAGGCAAGGACATTTTTGCCCGAGTCATGCGCGGCACCCAGCAGTCCCTAACTGTTATTTTCCTTGTTGGACTTATATCGACTGTGTTGGGTGTAGTCATAGGGTCGGTGTCTGGATTCTTCCGCGGATGGCTGGATAGCCTCCTAATGCGCTTTACTGACACCATCATCATTATCCCTACTTTGGTCCTCGGCGCCGTTCTTGGCCGAACTTTTGGTGGCAATGCCTGGTCGCTTGGGATCCTCCTTGGCCTGATCGCCTGGACCGGACTCGCGAGGCTTGTTCGGGCAGAGTTCTTGGCACTTCGAGAGAGAGAATTTGTCGATGCAGCTCGGGTTGCAGGGGCGTCAAATTTTAGAATCATTTTCAGGCACATACTCCCGAACTCAATCGGAGTGATTGTCGTAAACGCAACTTTGCTGATGTCGGCCGCCATTTTGATCGAAACTTCACTCAGTTTCCTCGGGTTTGGCATAACCTCACCCGATATTTCTCTGGGTCAGATTATTTCCGAGTACAACGAGGCATTCAAAACCAGACCTTGGCTTTTCTGGTATCCGGGGTTATTCATTGTCGTGATAGCGCTCGGTATTAATTTCGTGGGTGACGGATTGAGGGACGCGTTTGATCCCAGACAAAGACGCTTGCCCAGAACAGATGGCGCTCTGCAAGACCTCAAGCGCTTGATTGGAAAGCGAAGGGCCGGGAAGTGATACTAGAACGCCAAGGCGGCAAGCAGGGTGAGCGTGATGAGTGCCGAAATGGTCCTAAAGTGCCAAGCTGTGTTCACGCTAGAAATCAAATCCAGCCCTTGAGTTTTTTCCCAACGGTTTCTAATTACAGCGGCCGCGGCTCCGGACTCACTGGTTACAAGATCTCCCGGCCTTACGGTCCCAGCGAGGTAGGTGGAGTCGGGGAGGTGCTGTCCTTGATCTTTAGTGGCAAAGAAGGCTGCGTGGCGTCCAGGGGCCGGCGCTCCCCATGCGGTGTATTTCTTTTGGCCAACGAAAACCGCGAGCGCGTAGCGAGTATCAACTCGATCAATTGCTCCCCAAGAGATGTAGTGACTCCGTATCAAGTTGATAATTCTCACTCCACCATCGTCGACTTCGACTCGCGGCAGCCAAAACATTACTGCGCTGCTATAAACCAAGAGGGCCGCAAGTGGAACAGATCCGAGCGCGCTAGCTACTCCATAATCTCTGACAAAAAGAACCAAAGCCAAGGCCATTACAAGTCCGACGAGGATGGTAATTACTCTGCCGAAAGTAGACCTGAAAACTTGCATGACTCCAATCTATCCGCAGAGGTAATGTCGTGAGCGCAGACAAGCACACCATTATCGAGGCTACGGGGCTTTCGGTTGATTTCTGGGTTGACGGCGAATGGGTAATGGCTGCCTCGGGGGTTAATTTCAGGGTTGGCCCAGGCGAAGTTCTGGCCATTGTGGGTGAGTCGGGATCCGGAAAGTCGACCTCGGCGATGAGCCTTCTGGGCCTATTACCTGTGAACGGCAGATCAGCAGGATCGGTGAAGCTGCGAGGCGAAGAGCTAGTGGGGGCTGAGAAAGCGCGACTGAGACAAATCCGGGGAAAGGAAATTGCGGCGATTTTTCAAGAGCCAATGACTGCTCTAAATCCCGTCTACACGATAGGTTTTCAAATTGTCGAGGCAATTCAGGTTCATAATTCTGGAATGACAAATGCTCAAGCGAAGAACAGGGCACTTGAATTGCTGGCAATGGTCGAGCTTCCGAACCCAGAGAAGGCATTCAGCTCCTACCCTCACCAACTCTCGGGAGGTCAGAGGCAGCGTGCAATGATTGCGCAGTCCATCTCATGCGATCCTCTTTTGCTGATTGCAGATGAGCCAACTACGGCACTTGACGTGACAGTCCAAGCCGAAATATTGAATCTCCTTCGAGGTCTAAATAAAAGACTTAATTCGGCGATTATTTTGATTACCCACGATATGGGCGTGGTGGCAGATTTATCAGATCACATGATTGTCATGAAAGACGGTTTGGTCGTTGAGGCCGGATCAACCATTGATATTTTCAAACGACCTACCCATCGGTACACCAAGGAACTACTTGCAGCGGTTCCTCATTTAGGTACAGTCAGCGTCTCGGAGCCTAGGCCCAGAGACGAGAGGGCTGCGCCATCTCTAAAGATGGAAGCCCTCAACATCGAATACCCTAAGCGCGGTAAAGTGCCGGCTTTTTTGGCAGTGCAAGATGCTACTCTCGAGATTTACCCTGGAGAGGTACTCGGATTGGTCGGGGAGTCGGGCTCAGGTAAGACCACAATTGCAAGAGCTGTCGTCGGGCTTATGCCAATCAAGAGCGGGCAACTCGAAGTCGCAGGCCAAAAGATGGTGGGGGTATCAAAAAAGGATCTCCAGGCTGTCCGCAGAAATATTGGCATTGTATTTCAAGACCCGGGCTCGTCTCTAAACCCGCGTTGGCCAATCGGCCAGTCCATTCAAGAGCCTCTCTTGCTCGCCGGTCAAAGTCCTAAAGATCGAAACGAAAGGGTCGGCGAACTACTGGACATGGTGGAACTTCCAAAGTCCTACCGGAATCGCTATCCGCATGAATTATCTGGGGGGCAGCGCCAGCGAGTCGGCATCGCAAGGGCTTTGGCTCTTAACCCGAAACTTCTGGTTGCCGATGAACCCACAAGCGCCCTGGACGTATCGGTGCAAGCGCGGGTTCTTGAGCTCCTGCAGGAAATTCAAAAGAAGCAGCAGTTTGCAACGCTTTTTGTCTCGCACGATCTTGCAGTGGTAGATCTATTGAGCGACCACATTGCAGTTATGCAGCATGGTGTCATCGTTGAGAGGGGATCAAAAGACCAGATTCTTCGAAATCCTCAGCAGGAATACACCAAAAGGTTGATCGCCGCCGTGCCGGTGCCGGATCCGGAGGCTCAAGCAAAGCGCAGGGAAGATGCCAAGCGGACTTTCGGCCCGAAAGACTAATCTTCCAGTACTGGTTTCTCCGAATCGGGCGCCTTGTAGTCAGGTGCATAAATTGGCAAATACTTCCAAAACAAGAACGCCCCAACAAAGTTAAGTAGACCGGTTGCCGCGAGAGCGCTTGCCAATCCAACGGATGCCGTCAGTACGGTAATCATTGCCGGGGCCAAGGCCACGCCACCGGATGTGAGCATCCTAAAGGCTGCCAAAAATTCGCTTCTTGAGCCCGGAGGGGCCAGGTCTGCACCCAGGATCATGTTTATGCCGGCCGAAAGCGCATTGGCAAGAGCGGTGACGGCCGCCAATATCCAGAAGGTAAATACGTCGGTAACCAAGAATGAGAACAGATACGTCGTTCCAAGGGCTAACAGGGTAGGAACCGAGGACCAGAACTTTCCATAACGGTCCATAATGATGCCGGACAGATAAAACAGAGCAAAGTCTATGAATCCAGTCAGACCAAAAATAAACGAAGTTTCGCCCGGGGGGATGCCTAGTTGAATTGCCAGCAAGGGTAGCCCGATAAGCCTGATGGTTCTCCCGGCTGAAATAATCGCAGATGCCACTCCTAGCGTCGCTAGTTTCGGGGCCTCTCGTCGTGCAACCTTCCAAACGTTTCCGTTTTGACCGGACGGCGTTACTTTTAGACGACCCTTTGGCGCAAGCATTATTGAAGCTCCAGACGCCAGGCACAAAATCGCAGCGGCTAAGTAACCAAATTCAAAACCGTATAAAACGATGAACGCTGAACCCAGCACCGGTCCAATGGCTAAGCCACCGCGAAACATACCTCCAAGAAGTGACATCGATTTTGGTCGGTGTTGCTCGGGAACTATTTCGGCAAGCAGGCTGTGTCGGGCCAAGCCAAACAGAGAATGGGCCGCACCGAACCCTAGAGCGCTTAGAACAAGTGCCGGATAACCCAGATGGAAAAAAGCCAACAGCGTCATGGCAAAACCCAAAACCGTACTGGTAATCATGGCTTGACGCTCGCCGATTTTCGAGTTCAGCCAAGATGCTGGCACCTCGAAGACCATTGTTGAAACCATCAAGACAGTGGTTACGATGCTGGCTTCGGCCAAGCTGAAGCCAAAGACCACAGCCGAAACTGGCAAAATTGGTAGGAGTGCCCCCTCAGCTGCGGTAATCAGGAGAGAGGGTAAGTAGATTGATGTGACTAACTGGCGCTTTCTAAACTCTCCAGATGTCATGGTTCTTATTATTCACCCTCGAACCAAATACAGCAGCGAGAAGTATCAGTGCAGCCGACAGCCCGAGCATCAGTGTCAGGCGCTGGCCGGTTACCGTAAGAAGCAGGATCGTGGAAATAAGTGGGGTAAAAAAGGCAATCGTGCCCACTCGTTGAGCTGGAGCATGCTTCAGTGCGAAGTCCCAAAGGTAGAAAGAGCCACCCAGAGGCCCTAGTCCCATAAGGACCAACCACAGCCATTGGACAGAGTCGATTGTCGCGGGCGGCTCAAAGACGAAATGGGCCCCAATTGCAAGCACTCCGGCAACAAAGCTGTAACCACCAACCGCAGCCGTTGGCGAGTCGGCGAGTGTTTTGCTGATCAGCGAATAACTGGAAAATATAATCGCCGCGATTCCCGCGTAAACATATCCGACTGCGAATCCGCCGACTAATTGGGTCCCCGACAAAATAGCTAATGCGGCACCCGAAAAGCCCAAAATACCTGCAATCCAGTGTTTGTAGGTAAGGCTCGTGCCCCTAATAAAAAGTGGAGCCAACAGCACAACAAATATTGGCCAAAGGTAATTCACGAGATTAGCTTGAACGCTGGGAGCATTTTGCAGCCCGGCGAACAGCGCAAAGTGGTAGCCCAGAAGTCCATAAACGCCAACCAAGAGGACTCTTTTTTTAGGAATCAGCCTTCGGATGCTGAAGCCCGAAACGGGCAAGGCAATGATAGAGCCCACTACTAGGCCAATGCCGGTCATCAAAAGAGGGGGCACTGTGTCCAATAAGATTGCCAAGCTTGCCAGGGAACCCCAGAGAAAAACGGCCGCGAGTGCAGCCAAGTCGCTTCGCACTTCCTGATTCTAGGGCTTGTAATCGGCTGTGAGTTGCCGATTCTTATTACAAATTGTGGCTCATGTTTGGTATCCTTAGGTGCTCGGAGTATTCCGAGGAGCTACTAAGTAACTAAACATGGGGATGATCGGTTTCGACATTGCATTGCTGCGTGGAAGAAGCGGGTCGAGGATGAGCACTTATCTCGTAAACGATGTGTTCAAAACTATAGGTGCCAAAACAAAGCGCGCCGACTTCGCCCTAGCTGCATAGCTAGCCTCGAGGTCCGTCTGACTAGGTATGATTTCGATCTAGATCCAGACGTCATTTAGAAATCTAGCTAGCCGCTTGCGTCAAAGGTGCGGTTGGGACTTTTTACTTTGACTGGGCTTGTCGGCGTAGTTGCTTCAAATAAATGCCGGAGCCGAGTAGAACGAATTCTGAAGCTACACCCGTAGAAGAGCCATAATCGATGTCATGGACGGGGGTTCAATTCCCCCCATCTCCACAACCCCCATATAACTAAAGGCCCCTCTAATCCGGGGCCTTTAGTTATTTAACGAGAGGGCTTGCTGCCGAACAGGCGGCTGTCTCGGCCGCGGCCAATAGACTTATGCAAATGGCTGAGCTAGATATTGGGAGACAGATTAGAGACCTAGAGTCTCTCTTTCAGGGGATCTCCAAAGTCCTAAACCCCGAGGGCCTAAAGACAAGAGTCAGCGACTTAGAGGCGCAGGCAACCGATCCGCATATTTGGGACGACCAGGTGAATGCTCAGGCGGTTACCACTGAGCTGTCGCGCACCAAGGCGCAACTTTCTCAGCTAGAGGAGCTCGGCCAGGACATAAAAGACCTAGAGGATTTCAAGGAAATGGCCCTGGAGGACAAAAGTGAAGCAGACGAATTCGCCCTTGAGCTCGCGAGGGTAACGAGCGAACTTGACCTGCTGGAGACGCAAACCTTGTTGAACGGCGAATATGACCCAGAGGGGCAATCCTCTCGGTGCGCTCCGGTGCCGGCGGCGATGATGCGACTGACTTCGCCGAAATGCTAATGCGAATGTATTTGCGTTACGCCGAGAAAAATGGACACAAGGCCAAGGTCTTGGAAATTTCTCACTCGGAGGGTGCCGGCATAAAAAGCGCGACCGTGGAAATGGATTTCCCTTATGCCTACGGGCAGCTGTCGATCGAGTCCGGCACTCATCGTCTGGTCCGCATGAGTCCATTTAATGCTGCCGGAAAAAGACAGACATCTTTTGCGGCAATAGAAGTTGTTCCCGTCATGGCTGTTACTGAATCGGTAGAAATTCCGGACTCAGATATTCGAATAGATGTTTTTAGGTCTTCTGGCCCGGGCGGTCAATCGGTCAACACCACCGACTCTGCTGTGAGGATCACCCACACACCTTCCGGCATTGTCGTGTCCTGCCAAAACGAAAAGAGCCAGTTGCAAAACAAGGCTTCTGCGATGAGGGTCTTGCAATCCAAGCTTCTTGATGCCCAGCGTCGTGCGGACAACGAGAAACGTAAGGAGCTCGCCGGTGATGTGAAGGCCAGCTGGGGAGAGCAGATGCGCTCCTACGTTCTAGCCCCCTATCAGATGGTTAAGGACCTAAGAACAAACTACGAGGAGAACAACCCCGACGATGTGTTCGATGGAAAACTCGAGGGTTTTATCTCCTCGGGAATCAGGTGGCGCAAAATGGGGCAGTCAAACTAGCTCTGCAGTTTTCTTTTACTCCGCCTAGGCTTAGTAAAACCAACACCAATTAGGAGCATAAGTGCCAAGGGAACGCGGTCAAAAAGCGGTAGCGACAAACCGCAAAGCTCGCCACGATTACCTCATAGAGGACGAGATCGAGGCTGGCTTGGTGTTGACTGGAACCGAGGTTAAGTCTCTGCGGGAGGGACGAGCGTCTCTGGTGGACGGCTATGCGGTCATCGATCGCGGCGAGGCTTGGCTCGAAAATGTTCACATTCCGGAGTTCTTAGCAGGGTCTTGGACAAATCACGGGACAAGGCGTCGACGGAAGTTACTGATGCACAGGGCTGAAATAGAAAAGCTAGCCGGAAAAATTAGTGGCTCAGGAATGACATTGATTCCGCTGTCGTTGTATTTTTCGGATGGCAACGCGAAGGTAAAGATCGCTCTTGCCAAAGGTAAAAAAGAATATGACAAACGCCAGAGCCTAAAAGAGGCTCAGGACACCCGAGAAGTCGCGAGAGCCGTGGCAACTCTTGGTAAAGAGTGGTGAGTGCTTTTCTCTCAACTTTTATCGGGATAGAGTTACTGAAGTACTGAGGAGCTAGTTTTGACTTATTTAATTGCGTTGCCATGTGTCGATGTGAAGGACAAGGCCTGCATTGATGAGTGCCCCGTTGATTGCATCTATGAGGGCGACCGCATGCTCTACATCCACCCAGATGAGTGCGTTGACTGTGGTGCCTGTGAGCCAGTTTGTCCGGTCGAGGCTATTTACTACGAAGATGATATTCCCGCTGAGTGGAGCGACTATTACAAAGTAAATGTTGATTTCTTCGACGAAGTCGGCTCTCCTGGAGGCGCTGCAAAAGTGGGCCCAATCGCCGGAGATCACCCTATAGTTGCCGCTCTGCCTCCGCAGTTGCAGGCGTAATTTTCACAACTTTTTCTGGTGGTAAACACAAGTGCCCTAGGCTGTGGCCTAAGCATGACTAGGAGTAGCAATTGAGCGCGAATAAGGTTTCCATCGACATCGATGGCAAAGTTGAAGAGTATGCGGTTATTCCTGCGACTCAAGGCCCATCGGGCATAGACATTTCAAATCTAATTACCAACACTGGTTTGACTGCGTTTGACCAAGGCTTCGTAAACACCGCTTCCACAAAATCCGCAATAACTTTTATTGACGGGGATAAGGGAATCCTGCGCTATCGCGGATATCCGATTGAGCAACTTGCTGCTAACAAAAGCTTCCTTGAAACTTCCTATCTTCTAATCTACGGCGAATTGCCTACAGCAGCAGAAGCTGAAGAGTTTGATCAGAATCTAAGGCGCCACACTCTTATTCATGAGGGCATGAAGGACTTTTTCAAGGCCTTTCCTCAGGATGCTCACCCGATGTCGGTTATGTCTGCTGGGGTCAGTGCTTTGTCGACTTTCTACCAAGACTCGCTTGACACCAAAGACCCTGAGCAGGTGGAACTTTCAACACTCAGGCTCTTAGCCAAACTGCCGGTAATCGCCTCATACGCTTATAAATCTTCAATTGGGCAAGCGCTACTTTACCCAGATAATTCTTATTCACTGGTTGAGAATTTCTTGAAGATGACATTCGGAAATTACGCCGAAGATTATTCTCAGAACTCGGTGGTTACTCAGGCGCTAGACACGCTGTTATTACTTCACGCCGATCACGAACAGAACTGCAGCACCTCAACTGTTCGATTGGTTGGCTCCTCAAATGCCAACATTTTTGCGTCCGTTGCGTCTGGGATAAACGCTCTTTCTGGTCCATCGCACGGTGGTGCAAATGAAGCGGTTTTGGAAATGCTCAGCTCTATCCAAAACTCCGGCGAGGGCGTTAGCCAGTACGTAGATCGAATTAAGAACAAAGAAGAAGGCATTCGACTCATGGGATTTGGGCATCGAATCTATAAGTCCTTTGACCCCAGGGCGACGATTGTTAAGCAGACTGCCGATCAGGTTCTAAGTGAATTAGGCATCAACGATCCGATGCTGGAAATCGCCAAGGAGCTTGAGGCAGTTGCGCTTTCGGATGAGTATTTTGTGGAGCGCAAGCTTTACCCGAACGTCGATTTCTATACCGGCGTTATTTACAAAGCTCTAGGTTTCCCTCCTCGAATGTTCACACCGCTGTTCGCAGTTGGACGACTTCCGGGTTGGATTGCACATTGGCGCGAGATGATGGAAGACCCAAGTACTCGTATTGGTAGGCCGCAGCAGCTCTACACAGGTCCAGCCGAACGCTCACTCTAGATTTTTTGGTACATCCGCACCCGGGTGCTACCGAACTTTTTGTCGGAAATTACTCGTATCCAATCTGGATAATCTAAATTGTCAGTTTTATCCGAGCGCTCGACTACTAATGTCGCGTCTGGGCTCAGTTGGTCACTTAGCGCTGTCAAGATTTTGAGAAGCTCACTGTTGGCAAATTCATAGGGTGGGTCTAAAAACACCAAGTCAAACACTTGGGTTGCGTTTTTTAGATACCTGAAAGCATCTATGTTTTTGTTTGACACTGCTGCGCCAGGGCGTTTTTTTTGAACCGCCTTAAGGACCTGAATCGAGTTCTCGAGGCAAATTTCGTGGGCTTCGGGGTTCTTCTCGACGAGGATAACGTTGGTGGCGCCGCGAGATAGGGATTCAAGACCCAGCGCTCCGGTGCCGGCGAACAAATCAAGCACTACGCAGTCTTCTATTAGCCCTCGAGCCTCTAGGGCGGCAAAAATAGATTCTTTGACTCGATCCCCTGTCGGGCGAGTGGACTTAGCTACCGAGTGCAATCTAATTGACCCGGCATCTCCCGAAATTATTCTGCTCACGCAAGTGAGCCTAGTGAATCTTTTTTCAGAACATCGGTCATGATTGGCGTGTGCTTACCGATTTGACGCTATTGGCCGGAGTTCTTGGAGATAAAACCGCCAAGGCTCTCGATAAGCAGTTTGGAATCAAAACGGTTGCGGAACTACTTTTGCATTTTCCAAGACGCTACTCCAAACGCGGCGAGCTCACCGATTTTTCATCGCTACCAATCGGTGAAGTGGTAACCGTTGTTGGTCAGGTTCAAAGCACTAACCAGCGCAGCATGAAGGGGCGCAAGGGCAGTATCTTCGAGGTGGTTCTCGGAGATGGAAATGGTCAACTAACCCTGGCTTTTTTCAATCAAGCCTGGCGGCAGGCCGAGCTACATGCCGGTGTTCAGGGGTTATTTTCTGGAAAAATCGGGGCCTTCTCGGGCAGATTACAGCTCACTCATCCCGATTATGAACTGTTCGACGCCGAAATTATCGATCAGCAGGCCAAGGCCTGGGCCGAGCTCCCGATTCCGATTTACCCGGCAACCGGAACCCTATCAAGCTGGCGGATTCAGAAAGCTGTCGAAAAAGTGCTTGATGCAAGGCACCAGGCTCAAGAGGTCATTCCAGCTGAGCTTCTAGAAAAACAGAAGCTCATGCCGCTTTTGACCGCAATAGAAATGATTCACCGCCCCAAAAAAGATTCGGACTGGGAGCAGGCCACTAATTCTTTGAAGTTTCACGAAGCCATGCTTTTACAGCTTGGTTTGCTGGAGCGAAGAAAAAAAGCCGAGTTAGAAGAGGCCGCCGTGTACAAATCTGGAGCGCTGCTTTCTAGATTCGATGAAGGTCTTCCATTCGACCTGACCCCCGGACAGATCGACGCAGGAACTCAGATTGCGGCCGATTTAGCTCGTGGTCACCCAATGAACCGCATGCTTCAGGGTGAGGTGGGTTCAGGCAAGACAGTTGTGGCTCTTCGAGCCGTTCTAGCGGTCGCGGAATCCGGCGGACAGAGTGCTCTTCTGGCACCAACCGAGGTCTTGGCGTCGCAGCACTTTCGATCAATAGTTCAAGCGCTCGGCCCAGCCGTAACTAAGGAGCTTGGAGTCAGGCTGCTGACTGGGCAACAGCCCCTGGCCATGCGTAAAAAGACTCTGCTGGACATGGCATCTGGTAACTGCCGTCTTGTAATCGGAACTCACGCGTTACTGAGTGAAAACGTTTCTTTTTTTGACCTTGGTTTAGTGATTATTGACGAGCAACATCGATTCGGAGTGGGCCAGCGTGAAGCCCTCAAGTCCAAGGCGAAAAACTCTCCGCACAGCTTGGTGATGACCGCAACTCCAATTCCTCGGACGCTTGCAGTCACGGTCTTTGGCGATCTCGATGTTTCTTCCCTCAGGGAGCTTCCCAAGGGTCGTCAGCCAATTGTGACTCATATCGTCGATATCTCTCGCAAGGACCTTGTCGCCAGGGTATGGGAGCGGGTTTCTGAAGAAGTATCAGCAGGCAGGCAGGCGTTTGTTGTTTGTCCAAAAATCGACCCTCAGCAAACAGAAGACACTGGAGCAATGGTTCCGGAGTCTGAAGATTTGGAATCCGAGCCTGGGCTCGAGCCTGCAAGCGTCACAAGTGTGTTTGCCTCCCTGGAAAACAACAAGATGCTGGCAGGGATTCGAATTGGCTTACTCCATGGCCGCATGAGCTCGAAGGAAAAAGACGAGGTCATGGATCAGTTTGAATCTGGTCAACTCCAGGTGCTTGTCGCCACCACCGTTATTGAGGTCGGAGTGAATGTGCCAAATGCCTCAACAATGGTCGTGCTGGACGCAGATCACTTCGGACTTTCTCAGCTCCACCAGCTTCGTGGTCGTGTGGGCAGGGGAGAGCATGCCGGGCTTTGTCTCTTGGTTTCAGGGGTAGATAGGGAAACCTTGGCGTTTCAGCGCTTAGATGCTCTGAGTCGAATCAGCGACGGTTTTGAACTCTCGGAGATAGACCTTGATGTTCGGGGCGAGGGCGATGTTTTGGGTGACACCCAATCGGGGGGCCGCTCGTCGTTGCAGCTTCTTCGTGTTGTTAGGGATGCCAAATTGATTCAAGAGGTGAGGCCACTGGCCGTCGAGGTGGAAAAAGCCGGCATGTCTGAACAATTGACATTGGTTTTGGAAATACAGGATGCGGGGCAGCTAGCTCGCGGGTAACCTAGTGACGTGAGTTCTGTAGCGATTTATCCGGGGTCTTTTGACCCGATAACAAGAGGGCACCTGTCGGTGCTCTCACGCTCCGCAACGGTCTTTGACCAGGTCTATCTGCTCATAGTCCATAACAGCTCCAAAACAGCCGCTATGGACCTTGAGACCCGTGTGGCGATGGCGGAAGGGGCGATAGCGGAAGCTGGCCTTGCTGCCAAGTGTTCAGTTCAGTCACTGAACAGTGGTCTTCTTATAAATAAGGCCCAAGAGCTTGGTGCAAATGCAATCGTAAAAGGCTTTCGTAACTCAGCAGACATCGACTACGAACTGCCGATGGCGAAGGTGAATCATGACCTCGCCGGGATTGAGACAGTGTTTATTGCCTCCGAGGGGAACTTCGGGCACGTTTCTTCAAGTTTGGTCAAGGAGGTCTTCGCCTTAGGCGGAGATATATCCAAATACGTAACTCCATCGGTTCTAAAAAAGATGCAAGAAGGAAAAGAATGACCCTGCTGGTTGCAGTCCACGATCTAATGAAACGACCCGGTCAAATGCGGGAGCTCCAGATTGATCACGTTCAGGAAATCGGAATCGGAACCTCAGTTGTTGAGGTCCCTGCCGAGTCAACCATAGAGATTTCCCTGAAGCTCGAGTCAGTCCACGAGGGCGTTTTGGCCACCGGCGAGGTCTTCGCAGTTGCCGAAGCCCAGTGCTCGAGATGCCTAGATCCGATCAACCTTGAGGTTGAGGTGGATTTTCAGGAACTTTTCGCCTACTCTTCTAGCTCGGATGAAGATTTGGTTGTTCTTGGTGAACACATCGACTTAGAACAGGTCCTCATTGATTCGATAGTCTTGAATCTTCCCTTCCAGCCTGTGTGCGCCAAGACCTGTCTTGGCTTGTGCCCAGACTGCGGAATAAGGTTGAATCAAGATGTAGAACACGGCCACGAAAAACCGGTTGATCCGCGTTTCAGTGCGCTACAAGATTTCGCGAATAAGGAAGAGTAAAGATGCCAGTACCAAAACGTCGACAGTCTCGCTCGAACACACGCTCACGTCGCTCTCAGTGGAAGGCTGCGCCAATCACATTGGTAAAGACCATTGAAAATGGCGAGACCGTTTACAGCTTGCCTCACCGTGCCAAGGTGGTAACCGACTCTGTCGGCACCGCACTTTATATGGAATACAAGGGCCGCAAGGTAGCAGACGCATAACCAATGCCCCTTGACGAGCTGTCACAAACGCTCGGCATCGAGATTGATCCCGAGCTACTCACGCTTGCTCTGACTCACTCCTCTTACGCATACGAAAACGGTTCCAAGGACAACGAGCGTCTTGAATTCCTTGGCGACTCAGTGCTTGGCTTTTTGGTTGCAACTTTTGTTTACCAAACTCATTCCGACCTTCAAGAGGGCGAGCTCACGAAGCTGAAAAATGCCGTCGTTTCAGCCAACGCCCTGGCAACGGCCGCCAATCGCATGAACCTTGGTGCTCACATCTACCTTGGCAAAGGCGAAGAGCAGACCGATGGCAGACAGAAAACTAATATTCTTGCCGATACTTTTGAAGCGGTCCTTGGCGCCGCATATCTTTCAAAAGGACTCGAGGGCGCGAGTCAAATTGTCCAAAAATTTATCCTGCCGCTTTTGGATGACCCGGACGCAGTCCGAGAGGCGAGTGACCCGAAGACTTCGTTGATTGAGAAACTTCAGCGGCTATCAAGAGAAACGGCTTCCTACGAAATAACCGCTACCGGACCTGAGCATGAGCGGGTTTATCGCGCGGAGTGTTTTTCGGCGGGCAAGTTGCTTGCAATCGGCGAGGGCAGAACTAAGCGCAACGCTGAAACTGAGGCTGCTATTCAAGCCCTCAGGTCGCTTCAAGGCTCCTAATGCCCGAACTTCCCGAGGTAGAGACAGTTCGTGCTGGGCTTGCCTCCAAGATAATCGGCTCTCGAGTAGTTGACATTTCAATAAGCGACGCGAGGTCCTTGAAGCGTCATGTCTTGGGTCCGAAGCACTTTGTGGATGAACTTTTAGGGCAAAGCTTTCTGGCAGTTGTTCGACGGGGAAAGTTTCTGTGGCTACCCCTGTCAGATTCTCGGGCACTTGTTGGTCACTTAGGCATGAGTGGCCAAATGCTCTTGCGCGACAAAGGTCATGACCCCGATCCCCAGACCAGGGTGGTCATATCTGTTGAGTCCCAGTCGGGTCAACTACTAGAGGTCAGATTCGTCGATCAAAGAATTTTTGGTTCGTTGGCGATTGAGGATTTGGTTCCCACTTCAGATCGGGCGCCCGGAGGCTTCAGCCCCGAGAGCCCGGTGAGCAGCAGCATCCCAAGTGTGGTGGCTCACATTGCTAGAGACCTGCTCGATGCGAATTTCAACATCGACAGCGTCGCAACCAAAATGCAAGCTCGAGCCTCCGGTATCAAGCGCGTGCTACTTGACCAGAATTTGCTGAGCGGAATTGGAAACATTTACGCCGACGAATCACTCTGGCTTGCACGGCTTCATTATGACCAACCTGCCAACAGCATCACTAGGGAGAAGTTGACCGAGCTGATTGTGATCGCAACCGGTGTCCTTGAGCGCGCAGTTATCCAAGGCGGGACTTCTTTTGATGAACAGTACAAAAACGTAAACGGTGAAAGTGGCTACTTTTCTCAGTCTCTAAACGCTTACGGTCAAGCTGGAAAACCATGCCCTAGATGCGGGACGGAAATAAAGCGAATCGCTTGGGCAAACAGGGGAAGTCATTTCTGCTCAACCTGTCAGAGGTTGGCTACCTAGCCGTTGAGTTACTTCGCCACTGCTTAGCAGAGATCCTTGGCCACATTGCCACCGCAAATGCCAGCACCGCAGCACCGTAGGACCAGATAAATCCGGCTTGGTTAGCCGGAATCATTTTGTCTTGCCCGAAGCTTTGGCTGAATAAAAAAAGTGACCCCAGGATCGCTATGGCGAAAAAAAGATTTGGACTTCTGAAGCCCGACGCGATTCTAATTTGCAGGGCAACTAGCAGCACAAGGCTGAGACTTAGGACTGACCCAATTGGGAGCTGATCGAATAGCGAGCTTTGATGCAGAATCGTGCCGAAAACTGCGACTGCTACCGCTTTCAGGACTGCCGAAAGGCTTTTGCCGATAGCTCTTTTTTTGGTTAGCACATCTTGAGCCTATGACCTAAGTGCGCGCCGTAGTCTGTCCCACACCTGCCTTTGACACGCTCATCTAATCAAACTGGCAGAAAATCGCTAAACTTTTGGCTCGGATAGGCTTTATCTGGAAGCGAAAGGGGTGTTTGAGCTTGTATCTAAAAAGCATCACCCTTAAGGGCTTTAAATCTTTCGCCCAGGCAACCACGATTGTGTTGGAACCCGGGATCACTTGCGTAGTTGGACCGAATGGATCCGGTAAGTCCAATATTGTTGACGCTCTAGCTTGGGTGATGGGCGAACAGGGTGCAAAGATCCTTCGTGGCGGCAAGATGGAAGATGTGATTTTCGCCGGAACCTCAACCAAAGCTCCCCTTGGTCGGGCAGAAGTGTCTCTCACCATCGACAACTCGGACGGGGCTCTGCCGATTGAGTATGCCGAGGTCACGATTTCAAGAGTCCTGTTTCGAAACGGGGCCTCCGAATATTCGATCAACCAGCAACCCTGTCGTTTATTGGATGTCCAAGAACTGCTCAGCGACACTGGTCTCGGTCGTGAGATGCATGTCATCGTTGGACAGGGGCAGCTCGACACCGTGCTTAGAGCCACACCACTTGAGCGACGCGCTTTTATAGAGGAAGCCGCGGGAATTCTAAAGTTTCGTCGTCGCAAAGAAAAGACAGAGCGCAAGCTGGAAGCAATGCAGTCAAACCTGACTAGATTGCACGACCTGATCGCGGAAATTAGGCGAAATCTAAAACCGCTTGGACGACAAGCGGAGGTAGCAAGAAGCGCCCAGGAGATAGCCGCCGTGGCACGCCACGCCAAGTCCCAGCTTCTTAGCGCCCAAGTTCGTAACTCAAAAGAACAGCTAGAAGTGGCCTCAAAGTCCGAAAATGAACGCAAGGCCGAATCCTCTTTTGCTCAAGCGCAACTAGCGAGTGCCAGAAACGCGATCGCTCAAATTGAATCGGAATTGAGTTCGGACCAATTAGACCAAGCCAAGTCAAAGCTATTTCGGTTCGAGACCATCGAGCAAAAGCTTAGAAACCTAAAAAACCTCGCCGATCAGCGGGTAAATCTCTTGGTGGACAATCAGCCCGAATCTGCCGGTTTGGAAATTGAGTCATTAGAAACGGAGCTTTCATCGGCGACTGATTCGCTAAAAACCATCGAACTTAAGATACAGGCCAGTGCCTCGCAGCTTGCTGAGCTAGAGCAGGCCAGACAGCTTGCTGCAGAAGCAATGAATTTATTTGACGCAGAGTCAATCCGTCAGCGAAGCCAGCAGGAGTCTCAGACCCGCGAAAGAAATCAGGCGACCGGGGAGGTTTCCCTCCAAGAGGCAAGAATTGAAGCTATTTCTCAAGCCCGCCTCAAGCTTCAGGACAGCACCTCCCAAGCAGAGTCTCGTGTGACTGAGCTATCCAAGCAGCAGTCGGATATGACAACCGGAGGCTTATCGACCTCTGATGATGCGCTTCGAAAGGGTTACGAATTAGCCCAGTTGGCCGAGGCCAACGCTCGGAAGTTAGTTGACGAATCTCGCCAGCAGTTACATTTTGCCGAACGAGAGCGTGATGCTCTGGCCGCGAGGCATGCTGCACTTGGCCTAACCCTCGATCAATCAGACGGCGGCGGAGAAGCAATTAGAGCAAAGCTTCAGGGCATCAAAGGGTTGCTGGCAAAGAGCGTCAGCGTTGAAAAGGGGTTTGAGAAGGCAATCGCCGTTGCGCTAGGAGCCCTTTCGGACGCGATAGTTGTCGATAGCAGAGGTCAGGCTATCGATGCCATCAGGTTCCTCAAGGCTCAAGATCTTGGTCGCGCAGAGTTTCTTGTCACAAGCTCTGACGCCGAAACCGGCAAGCTTGCTGAAAGAGCGGGGCTTGTAAATGCCAGCACACTAGTAAGCGCACCAACGTCGGTTCTGGCACTTCTCGAACATTTTTACGTTGCACCAAATCTTGATGCTGCGGAAAAAGCCCTGGAAGAAGATCCTGAAATAACCGTCATCACCAGAGACGGCGACTTAGTTTCCCAATATACGGTTCGAGGCGGCGGAACAAAGCTTGCATCCAAGCTAGAACTCAGTGCTGAAAGGGATTTCGCGGCTAAGGGTTTAGCTAAATTTGAGTCTGAAATTCAGGCTCTTTCAAAAAAACTCAGCGATGCCGAGGCCGGCTCGGAGGTTGCGACCGCGGCCGTGAAAAGGAGTCTGTCAGAGCTGCAAGAACACGACGCACTCCTGGCAGCAAGTGCTGAGCGCGCTGGAAGGCTGATAGCGCAACTGGATTCTGGCCGCGCTGAGATCGCAAGGTTTGAGGCGGAAATTGAACTGCAGGACCAGCTGGCCAAGACTGCGAACCACGAGCTTGAGGTCTTGGCCAAAAAAGTTGCAGACCTCCCTGAACAGTCTTCAGTCGAAGTTTCCATAGAGGCGCGCTTGGAGCTTTCGAAGAATCTTGACTCGTCAAGGCAGCAAGAGTTGGAGGCCAGGATTGAGGCCGGCACTCTTGCCGAGCGAAGCAGCGCATCTTCCGGGCAGTTGGCGGTTTTGAAGGGTCGATTGGCTGAGGCCGTTTCTGCCAAGCTTGCCGCTAATGACGCCAGCTTGGCTCGAGAGAACCAGCTGAATAGCGCTAAAGACGTTCTTTTGAAATTACCTCAAGTAATGACGCTGACCCAGGCTCTTTCTTCGAAGCTGCGGGTTGAACTTCTGGACCTAGAGGCCAAGCGGTCGCAACGCAGTGAGCGCCTAGCGCAGCTGAGGTCTCAAGCGATTGAACTGGAGGCTAGATTTACCAGCCTGAACTCCTCCGTTCACGAAGTCGAGATGCAAAATTACGAGCTTCGCCTAACGTTGCAAAACCTAAAGGATCGCGTCGAGTCTGAGCTGTCGATCAGCATCGAGGAGCTACTAGAGGAAAACACGGACGATGACCAGCCGATTGAAGAACTGCAGAGGCTGCTTAGACAGGCTGAAGCCAAATTGGCACAACTGGGCGCTTTCAACCCACTTGCGCTTGAAGAATTTTCAGCACTTGAAGAACGCCACAAGTATCTGAGCGATCAGTTGGCCGACTTAACCGCCGCTAGGGCCGATCTAACCTCGATTATTGGCGACCTTGACGGCAAGATGCAGCATATTTTTTCTAGTGCGTTCGAGGACACAAAAAAGGAATTCGAAAAAGTGTTTCCACTTCTGTTCCCAGGAGGAACTGGTTCACTGAGCCTCACTGAGCCGGATAACTTACTGGTCACGGGACTTGAGGTTTCGGTCAAGCCTGCCGGCAAAAGAATTGAGCGAATGTCTCTTCTTTCCGGCGGCGAGCGCTCTTTAGCTGCTGTCGCGTTACTCATTTCAATCTTCAAGGCGAGACCAAGCCCATTTTATGTTTTAGACGAGGTTGAGGCCGCGCTAGACGATTCAAACTTGGGTCGTTTATTGAGCGTCATAAAGTCACTTCGAGATAGCTCGCAGTTGATTGTCGTTACTCACCAGAAGCGCACAATGGAAATCGCAGATGCGCTCTACGGAGTCTCGATGCGTCAAGACGGAATCACGCAGGTTGTTGGTCAGAGAGTAGAGCTGGCAGGCTAATGTTCAAATTTCTAAAGCGACTTCGCGGCAAAGACGTGGATGCCTCATCTCCAGTGGAAGAAAATCAACCGGCGGCTGTCATTGAAGTTTTACCCGGGTCGGATTTACCCTCGTACGCTCCCGCACCGTCGGAAACAGAAACCGAATCTGGAACTGAGGCCACCGTTGCCCAGTCGGGGACGAGGACCGACGAAAAAGAGATTGCAAAACCGGATCTTGTCTCCGTGGAACTTCCTAAGCGCTCGCTGGGAACTGGAATCAGGTCACTGTTTAGTGGCGCAATGGACATCGATGAGCTCGAAGATATTCTCATTTTGGCTGACTTTGGCGTTGAGACAGCAGAGGAGATAGCCGCTGAACTCAGAGGTGAGGCAAACAGGCAAGGCGTGGCAACTGACCCTGAATTGCGGTTACTGCTTAAAGACTTGCTAGCAAAAAGGCTTAGCCGAAATGATTCGGCACTCAACCTAGATGACGGCACTCTGCCCTATGTGATTTTGGTAGTGGGTGTGAACGGCGCCGGAAAGACCACAACCATCGGGAAGCTTGCAAGGTGGCTCAAGGATGGAGAGTGGGAGGTTGTTCTAGGGGCAGCTGACACCTATCGAGCAGCCGCGGTCGACCAATTGGAAACTTGGGCGAAGCGAGCCGATTCTCCAATTGTCAAGCCGGTCAAAGAGGGCGCGGACCCTGCCTCGGTTGCCTATCAAACCGTGGAAATGGCAATAAGGACTCAGGCTGACATCGCAATCATTGACACCGCAGGTAGGTTGCAAAATAAAAAAGACCTGATGGACGAATTGGGAAAGATAAGAAGAGCAGTCGAGAAACAAGCAAAGATCTCAGAGGTTCTCCTTGTAATCGACGCAACTAACGGTCAAAATGCCATGAGCCAGGCTAGGGCGTTTGCCGAGGTTGCCGAGGTCACCGGCATCGTTATGACCAAGCTGGATGGAACTGCTAAAGGTGGAATCCTCTATTCATTGCAAAAAGAATTGAATTTGCCAATTAAGCTCGTTGGTGTTGGCGAACAAATCAATGATTTTGCGTTTTTCTCACCCGAAGAATTCGCCAAAGGTCTAGTCGCTAAGAAATAGGAGTTTCATTGTTCGGCAATCTTTCTGATCGATTATCAGACACGTTTAAGAACCTTCGTAGCAAGGGCAGGCTTTCGGCTAGTGACATCGATGCCACGCTGAGGGATATCCGCAGAGCGCTGCTAGAGGCCGACGTAGCCCTTGAGGTCGTAAAGAGCTTTATAGCGGCCATCCGCGAACGCGCACTCGGCGACGAGGTCTCAAAGGCCCTGAACCCGGCTCAGCAGGTAGTTCAGATTGTCAATGATGAACTGACCAAAATTCTCGGAAGAGAAAATAAGAGAATTCAATTTGCCAAGTCCCCTCCAACCGTGATCATGCTGGCCGGTTTGCAGGGATCTGGAAAAACCACGTTGGCAGGCAAGCTTGCCAAGTGGCTAAAAGAGCAAAACCAAACCCCGATTTTGGTCGCGGCTGATTTGCAGCGACCAAATGCGGTCACCCAGTTGCAGATATTGGGCGAGAAGGTTGGCGTACCGGTGTTTGCGCCGGAGTCTGGAAACGGTGTAGGTGACCCTATAACAGTTGCCAAAGATGCCATCGCCCATGCCAAGAAGGCTCAATTTTCGGTTGTTATTGTCGACACTGCTGGTCGCCTAGGTATCGACGAGGAAATGATGCAGCAGGCCATCGGCATCCGAGATGCCGTGAGTCCAGATGAAATTTTGTTTGTTGTCGACTCGATGCTTGGTCAGGACGCGGTTAATGTTGCGAAGGCATTCAAGGATGGCGTTGGAGTAACCGGCGTGGTCCTAACCAAACTCGATGGCGACTCCAGAGGGGGTGCGGCGCTTTCGGTTGCAAACATAACTGGAGCACCGATTCTGTTTAGTTCCACGGGTGAGGACCTCGATTCATTCGAGCCCTTTTATCCGGAGCGGATGGCAAGCCGAATCCTCGACATGGGTGACGTAGTCAGCCTCATTGAGCAGGCGCAAAAGACTTTTGACGAGGAAGAGTCAAAAAAGCTCGCCGACAAGATAGCTAATGACGAATTTACGCTCCAGGATTTTCTAGAGCAAATGCAGCAACTCAGAAAAATGGGCAACATGAAAAGCCTTTTGGGCATGCTTCCGGGCGCGGGGAAGATGAAGCAGCAGCTGGAGGACTTCGATGAATCTGAAATCGCTAGGACCGAAGCGATCATTTTCTCAATGACCCCCTTGGAGCGAAATGGCCCCAAGGTGCTAAATGGATCCCGGCGAATGCGGATAGCAAAAGGTTCTGGCACGTCTGTCACAGAGGTAAATCAACTCGTGAATAGGTTTGAGCAGGCCGCCAAGGTTATGAAGACTATGTCAAAGGGCGGAATGCCCAATATTCCCGGCACTAATCCGGTCACAATGGGCGGAGCTGTTGGCGGAGGCTACATCGGCGGCAAAAAAAGCACAACGAAAAAGAAGGGCTCTAAGAGTGGAAATCCAGCTAAGAGAGCGGCAGAAAATCAAGGTTTGGGCTTCTCTCAACCCCAAGAATCAAAACCCGGCAGTGCTTTTGGTCTCCGAAACTAGCGAAACTTCGTGTTTTCTGGCAGACTTTGACAGTTCGAGCGTCTCGACCCTCTAACGAGACGTATTCGAAAAACCTTAGAGAAACATCAGAGTGTGTCCCCACGCTCACGGTGAAAACTCATCCCAGAAACTCACAGGAGAATTGTGGCCGTAAAGATCAGACTTCAGCGCATTGGTAAAAAGCGCAGCCCTCACTACCGCATTGTGGTAGCCGACTCTCGAACTCACCGTAACGGTCGAGTAATTGAAGAGATTGGGCGTTATGTACCAACTAATCACCCATCCATTATTGAGGTTCAGTCAGAGCGAGCTCAGTACTGGCTTTCAGTTGGCGCTCAGCCAACTGAGCAGGCTGCTGTTCTTCTAAAGCTCAGTGGTGACATGGCCAACGAAAACGGCGAGTTCAAAAACACCATCAAGCCTCAGGTTGCCAAGACTCCGTTCGTGCCAGACGCAAAGAAGAAGTCAGTTCTTCTTCCAAAGGTCGAGAAGAAAGCGACGGTTGAAGACATTCCAGCTGCCAAGGAGGCAAAAGCTCCCGCTGCAGAGGCGCCATCTGAGACCCCATCAGCCGAAACTCCAGTAGCTGAAGCTCCAGTAGCCGAAGCTCCAGCCGTCGAGGCAGAGACTCCAACAGAAGCTCCAGCAGAGGCTGTAGCCGAAGCTGAAGCTCCAGTAGCCGAAGCTCCAGCCGTCGAGGCAGAGACTCCAGTAGAAGCTCCAGCCGAGGCAGTAGCCGAAGAGGCTGCTGTGGCAGAGTCAGTAGAAGTTGTAGCCGAAGAAGTTTCTGTTGAGGCTCCAGTAGCCGAAGCCGAAGAGCCAAAGGCCGAATAATCATGTTGCAGGCGACCCTCCAGTTCCTAGTTCGTTCAATTGTCAGTAACCCTGACGACGCCACCGTGGCAACGCGGAAGGTTGGACCGAACGACCTACTGGAGGTGCGCGTGCACCCCGACGACCTAGGTCGAGTAATCGGAAAAAATGGCAGGACTGCAACAGCTCTCAGAACAGTCGTGAATGCTCTTGCGGACGGCAAGCGAGTGCGAGTAGACGTGGTGGACACCGATTTCTAGTTCCACTGAGCTCCGAGTGGGGCGATTGCTCAAAGCTCACGGTCTCAAGGGAGCTATAAAGCTCGAAATTTACACCGACAGTCCTGAGCAGCGTTTCACACCGGGCGCAGAAATAAAACTTCAGGTACCCGAAGAGTCGTCTTGGTTTGGCAAAACAATCATTGTCAAAGAACTTCGCATGTACAACAGTTCTCCCGTGTTATTCATCGAGGGCATCGAAAGCCGCGAGGATGCCGAGGGTCTTATTCGGGCCATTCTTCTTATTGATCAGCCCCTCGATGAGCTCCCTCAAGAACCCGAGGCGTGGTTTGATCATCAGCTGACGGGGCTAAAGGTGTTTCGAGACTCCATAGAGGTCGGTTTTATTGACCGGGTTGAGCACAAGCCAGCACAGGATTTGCTCGCCATTACAACGGAGAATGGTGAGGTTCTGCTGCCGTTTCTAAAGATTTTTGTTCCAAAGGTTGATGTTGATTCCGGTATCGTGGAAATTACTCCACCCGGAGGGCTTTTCGAACAGTTGGAGTCCCCAGCTAATGAAGATTGACGCGATAAGCATTTTCCCGGAGTTCTTTGACGTCCTGGGGTTGTCGCTGTTGGGTAAGGCCCAAGATCAGAAGATCATAGGCTTCGAAGCACACGACCTACGCAAATGGACTAGCGATAGGCACCGAACAGTCGATGACTCTCCATACGGGGGTGGGGCCGGAATGGTAATGAAGCCCGAGCCTTGGGGCGATGCTTTTGATGAAATCATTCCAAAAGACCGAAGGCCAACCCTTATTTTTACAACGCCAGCCGGCATCCCCTTCACCCAGAAGCTTGCCGCTGAGCTCGCCGCCAAATCGCACCTGGTTTTTGCTTGCGGCCGATATGAGGGCATTGATCAGCGAGTTGTGGAACATGCCAGCGGGCAAGCAGAAGTTTTGGAAGTTTCTATTGGTGACTATGTTCTGAACGGCGGAGAGGTCGCCGCGATCGCGATGATCGAGGCAATTTGCCGCCTGATTCCTGGAGTGATAGGAAACGCGGAATCATTGAGCGAAGAATCCCATAATTCAGGGCTTCTTGAGTACCCCAGTTACACGAAGCCGGCAAGCTGGCGCGGACTTGAGGTGCCGGAGATATTACTTTCCGGACATCACGCCGAGATTGAGAAATGGCGTAAAGATCAATCACTTAGTCGTACCAAGGTAAATAGGCCTGATTTGCTAGCTGAATAGTTGCCAATAGTCTTTTGCTGTGAGAGACTTCTAGCTGTTCCAATAGACTCTGCCGCAGGGGAGTCGGAACAAACAAATTATTAGAAACTAGCCATTTTGACCTGCGTGCAAGAGGAAAGAATAAAAATGAACATTCTTGATGACTTAGATGCCAAGAGCCTAAGGCACGACATTCCAGACTTCCGAGCCGGTGACACTGTCAAGGTTCACGTAAACATCGTTGAGGGTAGTCGCAGCCGTGTTCAGCTTTTCCAGGGAATTGTAATCGGTCGCTCCGGCGACGGAATTCGAGAGACCTTCACAGTTCGTAAAGTTTCTTTCCAGGTTGGCGTAGAGCGCACCTGGCCTGTACACACCCCAGTTCTTGAGAAGATTGAGCTCGTCTCGCGCGGAGACGTTCGACGAGCAAAGCTTTATTACTTGCGTAAGCTTCGCGGCAAGGCCGCAAAGGTTCGCGAGAAGCGCGACAACGTCAAGTAGAACACTCCCTAATGTCGTTCGACGGGGGATTGCGACCCCGGAGGCCTGGTGCTATGAACGGTTTCAGGCGTAGGTCTCGCCGTTTACGTAAAAATCCAGTATTAGCTTTCCTAGTCGACTTTGTCGTAATCGTGGGGGTTGCTTTACTGCTTTCAGTTCTTATTAAAGCTTTTCTCATAAGGTCATTTTTCATACCCTCTGGCTCAATGTTGGACACTCTTCAAATAAATGACCGAATAATCGTGAACGTGCTGGTTCCAGAAGTGCTGCCTGTTCAACGCGGTGATGTCGTGGTTTTCCAGGATCCTGGAGGCTGGCTTTCCGTGGCTAATTCGATTGAGAAGCCGGCCATTGAAGAGCTTGGGGACTTTGTTCTCGGAACCTTTGGTGTAACGGCTCCTGATTCAGCAGAGCACTTAGTCAAGCGCGTGATAGGTGTTGGCGGAGACGTCATCTCTTGCTGCGATGCTGACGGCAGGCTGCTACTCAACGGCGTTGCTATCGATGAATCATACATTCGTGATGGGGCAAACCCCTCTGACATCGAATTCTCCATTACCGTCCCCGAGGGGTACCTATGGGTGATGGGCGATAACCGAGGAAATTCAACCGACTCTCGGTTTCATCAGGACCTTCCTTCAAAAGGGTTTGTTTCGCTCGATGTAGTGGTGGGTCGGGCAATGCTGGTTAGTTGGCCGGTAGCAAACTGGAGTTACCTAGATAACTACTCGAGTACATTCGATGTCTTACCCAAGCCTTGATTTAGAGCGTGAGCTCCTACAGAGTCATCGGCTCGTCATAGGTGTTGATGAGGTCGGTCGTGGAGCTCTCGCAGGACCAGTCGCCGTAGGCGCCTTTGGCCTCAATGCAGACGGTCTCCACTCAATGCCAACTGATCTACGCGACTCAAAATTGGTAACGGAGAAAAAGCGTGCTCCGTTAGCCCTGCAGGTTGCAAGCTGGGGGCAGCCAAGCGTCGGATTTTCCGATGTTGGAGTGATTGAGTCGAAGGGAATCAACTTTGCTCTTCAGGAGGCCGCTCTGAATGCCCTAGAAAACTTCGACCTAACCGGAGCGATTGTTTTGCTCGATGGTAGCCACAATTGGTTAGGGGATATCGGCATTGAAGTGCGGGTGATGATAAAGGCTGACCGGGATTGCGGGTCAGTTTCAGGCGGTGCAATTAGTGCCAAGGTTGAGCGCGATTCTTTGATGGCGAAACTTGGTCAGGAGTTCCCGGCATACGGTTGGGAGGGTAATAAAGGATATTCTTCACCTTCTCACCTAGCGGCACTGCGGAAAATTGGCCCGAGCTCTCATCACCGTCTCAGTTGGCTAACGAAGATCCTGGCCGATGACAACAGCTTGTTTTGAGGGTTAGGATTTAGGCATATGGATGAGAACGAATTTGAGGATTACGACAGGGAAGCTGAGCTAGCTCTCTATCGCGAGTATCGAGACGTAGTGAAAATGTTCCGCTACGTGGTTGAGACTGAGCGCAGATTTTATCTTGCCAATGACGTCGAGCTAAAAAGAGTAGACACCGCAACGGATTTCTACTTTGAGCTTGCAATGAACGATGTTTGGGTCTGGGACATTTATCGCAGCGATCGATTCGTAAAGCAGGTAAAAGTCATGACATTTAAGGATGTCAATGTTGAGGAAATCGGTAGTCAAGAATTTGAGCTACCGGAAGAATTGGCAGTGGGCGATCAGCCCTAGTTATCAACAGCTTGGGAATGCTCCTTAGAGCCTAGGTCCTTTAGATGTGACACTTCTTGCAAAAGGAGGGTCCGTGCATCTAAGTCAACATGAATTAGATTTGATTTCCTGGTGCGCGCTGTCTGAACCCGGCGATGCTTTGACCAATTTGATCTGGAACGCATTTGGACCGGAAGCCCTAGAAAGCATCAAAAAGCAGGATTTCGAGACCTGGCGGAATTTTATTTCCGAGAGCTTCCCCGAGTACTTGAGTGAACTCAGGTCCATGGAAGAGCGAGTTTGTCTTCGACTGCCGAGAGCCAATGCCTATCAACTCGTTGAGCGCGGAATCCGATGGAACGCTAGACCGGTTGCGGTCGCATCCCTACCAAGCGTCGAGGGTAGGCTGTCCGATCTTGGAGTCCACGCACCACTTTTGATATGGGTAGCAGGCGATCGGGTCGCGTTAGAGCAAGATTTTGCAGGGATTGTTGGTACTAGAAAGCCTTCAGTAAAGGGAGCATCAAACGCCAGAGGGCTCGTCGCAAGCTTGCGAATGCCCATAGTTTCAGGCGGTGCTGTTGGAATTGACCGAGCGGCTCATGAAGCAGCTCTTGAATTTGGACTGCCAACGGTCGCGATCATGGCCGGCGGCCTAGACAAGGCCTACCCCATGGAGAACTGGGAAATGTTCCACCAAATAGTGCGCTCTGGGGGAGTGCTTATGAGCGAAATGCCTCCCGGAGCAGCTCCCAGCAGGTTTAGGTTTTTGCAGCGCAACCGGCTAATAGCGGCGATGTGCAAGGAACTTTTCGTAGTCGAAGCTGCCCATAGGTCTGGATCCAGGAACACTGCTAATCACGCTAGGGCTCTCGGGCGAGAGGTTTATGCCTTGGCGGGTTCCTGGGCTAGCGAGCAAAGTCAAGGCTGCAACACGATGATTCAAGAGGGGGTAGCTAAGCAGTATGTTCTTGATGACCCAATCCAGATCGAGCCGTCTTGGACCGAAAAGCGAGTTCAAGATGCCCTTCGTGCGGGTGCAAAAACTCCCAGTGAAATAGCCATAGAGTCCGGTGTCGGTCTCAAACAAGTGAAATCCATCGTGCTGCTCGGCGGGAAAACTTGTAACTAAACGCCGATCGCCAACGTCTAGGAACCATTCGAAAAAAGCTTGACCGCAACGACCATTTTGAGATTCTGCGTTTACTCTGGAGACATGCGGAATCTAAACCACGACTTAGTTCAGTTTCTAGAGCAGCTAAAGGCGCGCGGGGTTTCTGCAAACACTCAAAAGGCTTACAACTCTGACATCAACGATTTGCTAACTTTTCTGTCGGATACAAAGCAACTGTTAGACGTTGAGGCTATCAGGAGCTGGCTTTATCGAATTTCCGAGGCTGGTGGTTCTAAGGCAACGCTGGCGCGAAAAACCTCGGCGATTAAAAGTTTCACTGCTTGGAGAGCTGATTCAGGCTTCGCTGATCAAGATCCTGCATTGAGGCTTCGGTCTCCAAAGCTTGACCGGCCACTACCTAAGGTCGCGTCGGAAATCTCATTGGCGGAGGTGTTTGATCGAATGCTGTTTCAGGCGACCGCAGACAACCCAGTCGGCCTCATGAACCACTGTGCCGTCGAACTTCTTTATGCAACTGGCATGAGGGTAAGTGAGCTAGCCGGGCTGGACCTATCGGACCTAGACCACGAGCGACAGCTCTTGAGAGTCACCGGTAAGGGTAATAAGCAGCGAATGCTGCCATTTGGTCTGAGGGCGAAGGACGCAATCGATCGTTGGGTCAGGCTTGGAAGACCAGTTTTTGAAATACCGACCTCATCAAGCGCTCTGCTCTTGAGTTCACGCGGCGGAAGGGTTGGGGTTCGCCAGCTATATGACGTTGTTGCAAGTCAATTGGCGACCACCACCCTCGGTTCCGCAGGCCCGCACACTCTGCGGCATTCAGCGGCGACACATCTTTTAGATCACGGCGCCGACTTGAGAGCCGTGCAGGAGATACTTGGGCACGCTTCCTTGACTACCACTCAGATTTACACACATGTTTCAGTTGAACGTTTGCGTTCTTCCTTTGAACAGGCGCATCCTCGCGCATAGCGCGGAGCGAGTGCAGCTCACCTTAGACAAGGCTCGCTCTTTTCTAACAATCTCAAAGTATCTGCCGCCGCGACTTCGAGGGGGCGGATAATGGTAGCTATGAGCATGAGTACCGGGTCAAAACAAATCTCGACCTGGATACCCGGGGTTGCAGTCGCAGGCGCTGCAGCGTTGTTAGCCTGGGGTCTCCACTCGATGGTGCCCTCGATTCCGCTACTGACTGCTGCTGTCGCTCTGGGCATTCTGGTCGGCCAGCTTCCATTCGCGCGTCCCGTGCTGATTGGTATTCTCGGTCCCGGACTGAGTTTCACTGCCAAAAAATTCATGCGCCTGGGTATCGTGCTATTGGGTCTCAAGCTAAGCCTGGTCGACATTGCTCAACTCGGCTGGGTATCGATTGCCTCCGTAATCGGTGTGCTCTCAATCACTTTCGCCGCAACAATTTGGCTGGGTCGGCTCTTCAAGCTGCCGGGGGATCAGCCTTTGCTCATCGCGACCGGATTCTCCATTTGTGGAGTATCTGCAATCGGAGCAATGAGCCAGATCGTAAAGTCGAAAGACGAGGACACTGCCATCCCGGTTGCCCTTGTCACGCTTTTTGGAACTCTGGCTATCGGCGTGTTACCTATTCTCTGGCATCCGCTAGGTTTCAGCGCTATTCAATTTGGGCACTGGGTCGGCGCGAGCGTGCACGACGTGGGTCAGGTAGTCGCCACTGCCCAGATCGCTGGGCCAACGGCACTTGCATTTGCCCTGATCATAAAGCTAACTCGGGTACTGGCCCTAGCTCCCATGGTGGCCGCAACCTCCTTGGCCTTGAGACTTCGGGAGGGAGTTTCAGTAGCCGGTTGCAAGCGTCCACCAATAATGCCCCTCTTTGTCGCCGGATTTATTGGAGCCATGATGGTGCGTACGTTTTTGCCAATTCCCGTTGCGCTCACTGATGTTGCCGACATCGTTCAGACGGTTCTCTTGGCGATGGCACTTTTTGCGCTGGGCGCGGCTGTTCAGCTTGTCCCGCTTTTGCGCACCGGTTGGCGCGCCCTGCTGGTCGCGCTAATGTCTTGGACTCTAATCGCGACCCTCGCCTGGGTCGCTGTGCAAATCGGTTGAGCGTCCTGCTAGTGGCACACCCGCACCTCTCGAGCCGGACCGTGCTTTCTGATCGGCAGGAGACTGACGGCATTTGGAAGTTGTTACTTATGAGTTGCTGCTTCCCATGTCACGCTTGGTGGATTGAGGTTAGGACTTGAGAACGCTGGGTGGAAGACTGCCCAGAAAAAGCTCCGGGTTTAGGTAGCCACGATTACCCCTCACTGAAAAGTGGACGCAGCTCTCACAGTGCGGTTTATAGGCTTCACTGATCGAGCAAAACTGGCCGAGTTTCGCACCCCTTTAACGAAATCTCCAGGCAGCAATGAGGAGCAAATTTGCTCAAAGCTGAGCAGATACCCACTAGCGGTTGCGATCGTGACGATGTTCCGATCTACCACCGGCCCTGAAAACGTTATGAGACCAGAGGCCGGTGCCAAGATTTTTTGATCATTCCCGAGGACAAAGTCCAGGCCCCGATGTCCTGGGCCATAAAGAGATACGGGAGCTAAAAATTGGTGTTCGACTTGAAAAAAAGGAACGGGCTTTGCCCAGATTTCCGGAGGACGAAACTCTTGACTAACAACGCTCACTAGGACCCAAAAAATTGCTAAGAATCTAAACATGACTAGAGACTGTCGAAAGGACAGATGCTCGGTGAGGAATGCCTAATTGCACTGGAAAAACAGGCCCTTTGGTTGGTATGCTAATAAGACTCTCGACACCTAGGTGTTGAGTGAATTCGCGTGTTCCAATCATTTTGATAACTCGGTCCTAGAAATAGGTGCTGTCAAATGGAATGCCAGGGATTAGGCCAACCGGCCGAATCATGAAACTGAGTGGATACTTCGGTGTCCAAAAAGGAGGGCCAATTGGCCACGATCACAATGCGTCAACTATTGGACGCGGGAGTTCACTTCGGTCACCAGACCAAGCGATGGAACCCCAAAATGAAGCCGTTCATTCTCACGGACCGTTCCGGCATTTACATCATCGACCTGCAGCAGTCGGTAAAGCACATTGACGACGCCTACAACTTCGTTCGCGATTTAGTTGCTAATGGTGGATCAGTTATGTTTGTCGGAACCAAGAAGCAGGCTCAGGGAGTCATTTCTGCCGAGGCCATTCGCGTTGGACAGCCTTACATCAACCAGCGTTGGTTGGGCGGACTTCTCACAAACTTCAACACCGTAAACAAGCGAATTCAGCGTCTAAAAGAGCTTGACACCATGGATTTTGAAGACGCCAGCAAGTCGTCATTCACCAAAAAAGAACTACTAATTTTCCGTCGTGAGCGCGACAAGCTAGAGAAGTCACTCGGTGGAATTCGTAACATGGCGAAGACACCAAGCGCACTATGGGTGGTTGACACAATCAAGGAGCACCTTGCAATCACAGAGGCCAAGAAGCTTGGCATTCCTGTAATCGCAATTCTTGACAGCAACTGCGACCCAGACGATGTAACCATCGGAATTCCAGGTAACGACGATGCCATCCGCTCAATCGAGATTTTGACCAAGGTGATTGCTGACGCAGCGGCTGACGGCATGATCGCTCGTCACTCAAAGGACGAAGACCAAGCAGAGCCTCTAGCTGAGTGGGAACGCGAATTGCTGGAGCAAGGTAAGTCAGAAGCGACGGACGTTGTGGTCGAAGCTCCAGCGACTGACGCTGCGAATGTTGAAGCCGAGAAGCCAGCTGCCGCTGAGACTGAAGAGGCACCAGCTGCCGCTAAGACTGAGGAGGCACCAGCTGCAGCTGAGGAGCCAACTCCAGCCGTAGAGGCCGAGACAGACAAGAAGGACGCGTAACATGGCGAACTACACAGCTTCAGACGTAAAGGCGCTTCGAGAAAATCGGGCGCCGGAATGATGGATTGTAAGGGCGCCCTTGATGAAGCCGATGGGGACATCGAAAAGGCTTTTGAAGTTCTAAGACTCAAGGGTCTAAAGGGAGTTTCGAAGCGCGAAGGCAGAACAACTTCAAACGGTTTGGTAGTTTCTCGAATTGCCAATGGATCCGCAGTGATGATCGAGCTTGCTTGCGAGACCGACTTTGTTGCCAAGGCGGAGAATTTCGTCACACTTGCCGATCAGGTTGCAGATGCAATCTCTGCTTCTGGCGCAACCTCGATTGAGTCCGCTCTGGAGGCGCCGCTGGGTGACAGCACGGTTTCCGCGTCGATTACCGACAAGGCAGCAATCATGGGCGAAAAAGTAGAACTCAGAAAGGTTGAGGTCATCTCAGCCCCTGGGTTAGATGCTTATATGCATCGCACGAGTCGCGATCTTCCGCCACAGGTTGGGGTTGTACTTGGGTTCGAGGGTACCGATGCAGAAACTGCTCATGACATTGCAGTTCACATTGCAGCCTTTAGCCCGACTTACCTTTCACGCGAAGACGTTCCTGCTGAGGTTGTCGCCAAGGAACGCGAAATTGCCGAGGAGACCGCTCGCAACGAGGGCAAGCCTGAGGCAGCTTTGGCAAAGGTAGTCGAAGGACGAGTCACGGGCTTTTTCAAGGAGACTTGTCTGCTTGACCAGCCCTTTGCGAAGGACAATAAGCAGAGTGTCGCTCAGGTGGCTAAGGCTGCCGGATTGACCGTAACTGGGTTCTTAAGGTTGCGCGTCGGCGTCTAGTTTAAGAATTGGTTAACGGGCTCGGTCAATGACCGGGCCCGTTTCTTGTTTGCGCCCTAGTATTGGAAAGGAAAAACGTCGTAATACCTGAAGGGCTAATTGGAGATGAAGAAAAGAAGAGTTCTTCTGAAGCTTTCCGGGGAAGCCTTCGGAGGCGGTGGCCTCGGGATTAATCCAGACGTTGTTGCCGCAGTGTCCAAAAAAATCGCAGACGCCGCCAAAGAAGTAGAAATTGCAATCGTCGTTGGAGGCGGAAACTTCTTTAGGGGTGCTGAGCTTTCAAACCGCGGAATGGATCGCGGTCGTGCTGACTACATGGGTATGCTTGGGACCGTTATGAATGCGTTAGCGCTTCAAGACTTTATAGAGCAGGCCGGTGCTGATGTCCGTGTTCAGACAGCGATTTCTATGGCCCAGGTAGCAGAGCCATACTTACCATTGCGCGCAATCAGGCACTTGGAAAAGGGTCGAATAGTTATTTTCGGCGCCGGCGCGGGTTTGCCTTATTTCTCCACTGACACCGTTGCCGCACAGCGTGCGCTTGAGATTTCTGCGGACGAGGTACTTGTGGCTAAGAATGGAGTCGATGGCGTTTACTCGTCCGACCCACACAAGGATCCAGAGGCAAAGAAGCTTACGGAGATCAGTTACCAAGATGCTTTGGTTCAAGGCTTGAAGGTTGTTGACTCAACGGCATTCTCACTCTGCATGGACAATCAGATGCCAATGCGAGTGTTTGGAATGGATGACATTTCGGCTGCGCTCTTAGGGAGCGAAGTCGGCACCAGGGTTCGAACATAGGCAAATAGGAGTAGATGAAATGATCGCAGAAATTTTGGCAGAGGCAACAAACAAGATGGACAAGGCTTTGGAGTCGACCAAAGACGATTTTGCGTCGGTCAGAACCGGCAGAGCTAACCCAGGGATGTTTCAAAAGGTGATGGTCGATTATTACGGAACGCCAACTCCATTGACGCAGCTTTGCGGAATCCAAAACCCAGAGGCCCGCTCTCTAATTATCAATCCCTACGATAGAACCGCTTTGCCGGCCATCGAGAGGGCGCTAATGGCGATGCCTAATCTTGGGGCGCAGCCCAATAATGATGGCGAAATTATTAGAATCAACCTCCCGGAGCTCACCGAAGAGCGACGGAAAGAATACGTTAAGTTGACTCGTGACAAAGCAGAGCACGGTCGAGTTTCCGTTCGAGGAATAAGAAGAATTGCGAAGGAAGCACTCGAGGCAGTGAAGAAGGACGGTGGAGCCGGTGAGGACGAGGTTGACCGCGCTGAAAAAGAGCTCGAAGCGCTCACCAAGGCCCACACTGACAAGATTGATGACGCATTAAAGAACAAGGAAGCAGAACTGCTAGAGGTCTAAATGGAATCAGGTAAAACTAGAACCTTGAGGCCACGGCTCGTGGTCGGGTTCAGCCTTGGCGCCATTCTCCTTCTTTCGCTGCTCCATCCTCTGGCTTTCACGGTGCTGGTGGCGGTTGCCTCCGGGTTTGCGGCTGCCGAATTGAGCGTTGCGATGCGATCAGCCGGTTGGCACGTTCCGAGGCTGGTTGCGCTTTTGGGTCCTGGGATAGTTATCAGCACATATTTTCTCGGCGCAGAGGGTCAGTGGCTTGGGTTGCTTATTTCGATTTTTCTTTTGGTTGTTTGGCGAATAGCTACCTTGGTTTACTCCTCCAACAAGCAATCTTTCAAGCAGACCCTCCGAGATTTTGGGGGTACGGCCTTTGTTCTGGTCTACGTGCCTTTGCTTTTGAGTTTTTCAATCCAACTTGTCTTAGAGCCGGCTGGCGTTCAGTGGGTCCTGGGCCTAGTGCTTACGGTTGCAATAATCGACACCTTCGGGTACCTAATTGGAATGTTTTTTGGAAAGACGAAACTTTCTCCTGAGATAAGCCCAAAGAAAACCTGGGAGGGTCTTGTTGCTTCAATAGTCGGGGCTTTTGTGGGCGGCCAAGTGCTTGTGTTGCTAACTCCGGCGTCATTTTTATTTGGTTTGGTCTTTGGAGCGGCAATATTATTGAGTTCCGTTTTGGGTGATCTTTCCGAGTCGCTACTAAAACGCGACTTGAATGTGAAAGACATGGGTAACGTGCTGCCTGGACATGGGGGAGTGCTGGACCGCATTGATTCCATCATCCCATCAGCCTTTGTGGCATACCTCATGAGTCAGTTAGTGTTCTAATCATGTTTCCAAAGAGCCAGCCGGATCTCATGGGGTATCACCCCGATCAAGTCGACGCACTCCTGGCTCGAATCAAGATTCAATTTGGAGCCGCCCATCGCAGTCTTGTTACCTCGTCTATTGTCTCTGTTGCCAGGTTCGACATGGTTGCGGGTGGCTACCAAATAACACCGGTCGATAGCACTTTGGACAAGCTCGCCGACTCTCTCGAGGCAAGAGAGATAGCTGACAAAATGTCCCGGTCAGGAAAATCAGGTGTTCTCAACGAGTTAAATCAATTGCTTTCGGAGATTTCTAAGGTTTTGGATGAGAAGCCCAAGGAACGCTTCTCGGGGCAGAAGAACGGCTACTCGAAATCACATGTGGCTGAGCTACTGAATTCCATCAGAGTAAACCGGGGGAAGCTAGTTTCTCCGTTACCCCTGGAGGTTCGCACTAGGCCACTTGGGTCGGCCAGATCGGGGCTTTCGAAGGTGGAAATTGATGCGTTTCGCGGGCTCGTTGCCAGCGCCGGCCACCGGCAAATCGCGCTGGGCTAATTGCTCCAAAGCCAAACCCCTAATAGGCTTATCTTTTCCTGAGGAGCGAATTGGCGAAACATCAATCGAGAACCACTTACCCGCTGACAAGCGTCGGCATGGGTTTCGTTTTCGTGTCCGCTCTAGTGATGGTAACCGCGGTCGATCCCTACTCTGGCGCTTTCGCCTCCGCTAACTCAATGCAGAGTTTTGAGAGCGAAGACATGGAGTATCAGCAGTTAACAATTCAGTCGATTGCGGGGGATGGTTTCGGTCGGGGTGAGTTCGAGCTTGTAGATGGAGCGACCGCGCTAAGGCTTGTAGTTAGCAACGCTCCAACTCCGGATCCGGAGAGCGCAAAGGGGTTCGCTCTGGAGGCGACTACGGCTCGAGGCTGGGAATACACACAATTTTCATGTTTGGTCAAGCTCTGGGAGCGTGAGAGCAATTGGAGACTAACCGCGACCAACAGGTCCTCGGGTGCTTACGGGATCCCACAGTCACTGCCTGCTTCTAAGATGGCATCAGCCGGTGCGGACTGGCGAACCAATGCCGAAACTCAGATCAAGTGGGGCTTGGGTTACATCGAAGGTCGCTATGGCTCACCCTGTGCCGCCCTTGCTCATTCCGACAATCACAACTGGTACTGATGGTCGGTCGCAGACCTCGTCGAAATGCTGCTAAGCGTGAGTATCGCGAGCTAGATTTTTCAATGATTCGTTCCGCTTTGCCGCACTCGGAGTTTAAGCGCGGTGTGGAGTTTCAGGTCCAGCAGAGCTCCGGTGCGAATGCCGAAGAGGGAAAGCGATGGAAGTGTCCAGTCTGTCAAATTGACATTGAGCAAGGAATTGCGCACACGGTTGCCTGGGACCTTCATCGTGGAGTTGAAACCAGAAGACATTTTCATAATCACTGCTGGAAGCTGTTTGACGGGATGTTGACCTAGTGGAAGAGATACGCTCCTCCACCGTACTTCCCGGTATTCGCGAGGACGTCGAAATTCATACTGTCGACTCTGAGGTGCTGGTCGGTGAATTGTCGGTTCCAGCCGTTGGTGAGCCGCTGACAACTTTGATAATGCTTCACCCGTTACCTACTCACGGCGGTTTTATGGACTCCCATTTGATTAGGAAGACAGCTAACAGACTGCCGGCACTAATTGGAGCAGCTGTGCTTAGATTCAACACCAGGGGCACCACGTCGCCAAGGGGCACCTCATCGGGCCAGTTTTCAGATGGCGTTGGTGAGAGAGAGGATGTCGCAGCGGCAGTGAAGTTCTGCTTGAAGCGAGGTCTTCCAACACCTTGGCTAATCGGTTGGTCTTTTGGCACTGAGCTTGCAATCAAATACGGACCAGATTTGGACATTTTGGGGGCAATCTTGCTCTCGCCACCACTTCATCGTGCAACCGATGCCGACCTTTTGCGTTGGAACGAATTTGGACGACCGCTTATTGCTCTCGTTCCTGAGTTAGACGAATATCTCGACCCAATAGCGGCCGCCGCGAGGTTTGCCATCGTCGACCAGGCTGAGGTTTTTGGGTTCGACCAAGAAAAGCATCTTTGGGTTGGCGAAAAGGCAACCAAGAGAGTCTTAGACAAAATAGCCGAAGTCACAGTTCCGGGCAGCTCTCCGCTCCCAACTAGTTTTTGAGCTATTTTTTTAGCGAAGTTGCTGTCTTGGCATCCAAACCTCACGCACGATTAGCAGTATCGATGCTGCAACCGGAATGGCGATAACCGCCCCTAGGACACCCATAAGTGTTCCTCCCATCAAAGCCGCGATAACAACAAGGGCTGCGGGGATTGAAACGGCCTTCTTCATAATCCTCGGGGAGATTAGATATGCCTCGAGCTGCAGGTAAATCAGGTAATAAATAACCGCAATCAGAGCAAGCTGTGGACCTTCAATCAGAGTCACCGTGATGACGATAATCGCCGAGGACAATGGGCCAATTAGTGGGATCAACGAGATGGTGAACGCCATTAGCGTCAAGAGAAGTGCGAAAGGGGCATTGATGATGGTCAAAAAGATAAACAAGCTGGTCGCGTGTATCAAGCTGACGGATGTCTGGCCCATTACCCAGCGACCGACCGAATAGGCGATCTGGTCTGTGATTTTACGGAAGCGTTCGCGCTTAGAAGCCGAGGAAAGTTTTGCTAGGTAGTCCTTCATTCCCTCAAGCGACGCCATGAAATAAAGGGTTAGAATCACCACAACTATGACTCCCACCACGCCAGATATAACTCCGATTCCAACCTGAAGCACTCCTCCGAGTAGCACCGGCCAGTTTGCAGAATTGCTTATGAAATCGAGGCCTGAATTGGTGGCGGTTGTAATGGCGCCACCTAGCTGCCTGTCCCAACGAGTTATAAAATCCGTGGTCACCAGGCTCGCTGCAATGTCCGGTATTTGCTCGATCAGCTTTGCAGCTTCTCTAACCGCCGTTGGGATGATCGCCCAAAGTATTAGTCCGACAGTTCCTAAAAAGCCAGTAACAACTATTCCAACTGCAACCGGGCGCGGCACCTTGCGCTTGGTCAATGATCTTACGACCGGGTCAAGCCCTAGCGCCAGGAATAATGCGATACCAATGTAAGTAAGAATCGTCGCAGTCTGAGAAATAGCGGCGCCGATAATTATTGCCGTGAGGACTCCGAGTCCGCCGGTCAGTCCAATCTGGAATGAGTTAGTTACCCTTGCGCGCTGTTCCATCTATTCCTCCGGAGAATCAGTGTTGGTTACCAAACTACGCAGGTTTTTCAAATAAAGCTCACCTGAACGCACACGATTCTCGATTTTCTTCATGCGTAACTCGCTTGCCTTCTCAAGCTCGGCAATGCTTTCAAGGGCCTTCGCATTTATCTCAGTTGCCTCCAGATCAGAAGCGTGAACAATCGCCTCGGCTTGACTTCTTGCCTCAGCAAGAATTCGACTTTGAGCTTGACCGGCTTCCATTTCAAGGGCCTGTATTTCGAGTCGAATAGTAGAAATCGTCTTTTTTAGGTCGGTCAGGTCAACTTTGGCGGACTCTAGGTATGTCTCGGTTTGATGAACGGCCTCATTGTGTTTTTCCAGGTATTCTTTCTCGGCAACTCTTCTACGGGTTTTGAATTTTGATTCAAGGTCCGCAAGAGCGAGATCTTTCGCGGCTTGCTCTATCCCGAGCTGGTCAAGATTGAGAACTTCTTGCCCGGCAATTTTTGCATCCAACTCCGCTTTTTTTGCCTCCACTTCGCGCTTCGCCGTGGTTTTGAGGGCAGCAACTTCCGTAGCAGCCTGCCCGCGCATCCTTGCAACCTCTAATTCGGCATCCCTCACCTTGTCCTTGGCGTCGGTGGTTGCCTTCATGATCAGTAGTTCGGCATCATGTTTTGCCCCAGCGATTCTGCGGGCAGCGCGTCTTTCTGCAGCCGTGATTTGATCCTGATAAACATTCTCGGCGTTTTGTTCAATTCGCTTAGCCTCCTGGGTGGCCGATTCAATCAGTTCTTCCGAGGTCACAGCTGCCGCGCTCTCAATTTCTCGGGCGGTGGTCTCTGCTCTAATCAAGAGCTCTGCGGCCTCGGCACCGAGGCTTGAAAAACTCGGTGCGATCGTTCCACTCAGCTTCGCTTCGGACTGAGCAAGTTGTGCCAGTGTGCGTTGGAGTGCTTCTGCATTTTCGGTGGCCTGCTCTTTGACACGGACAAGTTCCGAGTTCAGGGCGTTCAGCTCACGCTCGACGGCTTCTGGATCGTAACCTCGCTTGGCTGTCTCGAAGCGATTATGGTCAGTTGGCAAGTTGAATCCTTGGTTGAATAGTAAACTTTCGTGGCTACCCAAGTGTAGTCGGAGCTGGTTTATGCGTTTTTGGATTGCCCTACTTGTATTTGTGACAGGGTTGGTTTTTAGCGCCGTCGGGTTCACTAATCAGCTCGAGAATCAGCCAATTAGCGTTATCAACGCATCCGCCTCGCTCAGCAAGCCAGCTAGTTATGTTTTGATTCCAAACGCTGTACTCAGTGCCTACGAAGGCGAGAACTCAGTTTTTGCAATCGGTGATGGCACCGTGTTTATGGCAACCGGTCGAGAGTCGGACATCGTTGCGTGGCTCGGAGATTCTTCCTACGTGGAAATGAGACTCTCAGTGAATAAGACAAACCAAAGCGCAAGCTTGGTGGAAATTGAAAGGCCGGGAACCGGAGAGCTGGAAGATCCAGCGGGCGCAGACATTTGGAAGACAGAAATTCTGAGCAATGGAACTGCTCTTTTACCCGTTGAGGTAAACAACGAAGTTGCGGTCTTAATGGCGTCGACCGGAATAGAGCTGGCGCCGAGGACTGTCCGTGTGACCTGGCAATTGGGCGCAACTGAGGCTCCGATAGCTCCAATAACCCTCATAGGTCTTGGAGTCATGCTTGTGGGAGCAGCGCTGGGATTGTATGCAGCATTTATCTATCGCAAGAAGTTCCGAAGTCGCAGAAACACTCGAGGCCCTAGAAGGCCCAAGCATCGAAGAACCAGAAGGGTCATTTCTCAAGCAGGTAATGGACCGCTCACGAGCAGAAGGTCCCTCAGAGGAATGAAATATGTCGGAATCGCGCTCTCGGTGGGAACGTTAGCTGGCTGCGTGCCGGATTATCAAAACCCAATTATTTCGCCCAAACCACTTGAGCAACCGGGTGTCCTTACGGCAACTCTTGACAGCTCTCAGCTGGAGAGAATTCTGAAGGAGATATCAGGGGTGGTAGCGGTCGCCGATGCGACTCTGGACAGAGAGTCTCTTGAGGTCAGGGTTACCGGTCCCGCTTTAGAAATCCGCAGAGCGGCTTACGCTTTGGCGGCGAAGAGCACTGATTCGCCATTCGCTCCAACGAAAATACTCGCCGGCCCAGTGCAATTATTTTTGCCTGGGGCAACTGACACTTGGCCTAGGAATACCATCGTCGTTACAGGAGAAAACTCCTTGCAGGTTTTGGTTTTGCGCCAAGAGGGTCCCCGCGATGATTACAAGCTTTATCAGTACTCTGACTTACTTCCGAACATCAGCTTCCCCGAAGTGCCAGCCGAGATAGTGGGTGCTAACGCACTGAAGGAAGATAATAAGTTCCTCTCGATGGACCCGGCGTCCCTTGTCGAGGGTCTTGGCAATCTTTTGAATCGCGGTTTCGAATCTCCGTGGGCACTTTTGATTGATCCAGACAACCAGTACGTCGCGGATGTGTCAGCTGTTCAGCTTGGCCTGCAAGAAACCCTCAGCAATGCGAATCTGAGTTTTGAGCACAAGCTATCTGAGAGTCAGCCAGTGATACTGGCAAATTCCGAGGGCGGGGCGCTGGTAGCTGTGTACATGATTGATACCTACACGATTATTCCTAAGGAGCCTGGTGACGCCGTGTCGATAACTGGCGAGGAGGCGATACTGCTTGGCACTGGAGGCAGCGCAACTGGGATTGAGACCAAATACGGTGCAATGTTGCTATTCAATGTCCCGGCATCTGGATCGGATGAACGTGCAACTCTGCTCGGTGCTACACAACAGCTTCTCTCAGCGATAACCTTGGGCGGATAATGAGTAATTTCGGAGCTATGGATCTTTCGGGTCTTGCCAATAAGACAACGCCACCGGCTGGCACTGCTATTTCTAGCTGGCTCGTCCCGGGCGATGAGCCAACGCTCAGACGCTATCTAACCCTTTCTGAAACCACTCCAGTACTAATGCTGGTCTCGGACCAGTCCGAGGCGTCTGTGAGGCTAAGAGCTGCCGTTTTAGAGGTTCTTGAAGCCAGTCAGGGCCGTTTTGCCGGCATCGACATCGACATCACTGCGAACCCTCAGCTAGCTCAGGCCGTTGCTGTTGAAAAGGCACCTGCAATGCTCGCGATTTTGGCGGGGCAGCCGGCACCTTTATTTCAAGGTGAGGCCACTAAAGAACAGCTTCTGAGTGTGCTGGGCCAAGTCCTGCAGCTTGCGGGGGAGAAAAATATAACCCAGACCGTGAGCATTCAGGGGGGTTCAGCACCGGAAAAACCTCTGGCCCCGGAGCACTTAGCTGCAGTGGCGGCAATTGACACCGGTGATTTGCCAGAGGCCAAAAGGCTTTACGACAAGCTAATTGTCGAATACCCAAATGATTCAGATGCCACAGCAGGTCTCGCTCAGGTGAACCTCATGCTGAGGCTTGCGGCAAAGGATCAGACTGGCCCACTGGGGACCTTGTTCTTTGAAGCTGATCAGTTGCTGATTGCCGGAAATACTCGTGATTCACTCGCTTTGCTCCTTGATCGCTTTGAAATCGAAACCGATGCTCGCGATCAGATTCGTGACCGCTTGCTAGAGATGTTTATCTTGATTGGCGACAGTGACCAGGAAGTCCTGCAAGCTAGGCGAAGACTGGCAACGCTGCTGTTTTAGTCAGACATCATTTTGGGCTATTTGTTCAAATTGCAACTCTTGATCGCATGACTCGAGAAGTAGGATTTTGACATGTCAGTCTTTCTGGATCACGCCTCCACAACAGCGCTTCGATCTTGTGCGAAGAGTGCACTAAGCGATGCGTTGGAAATTCTGGGAAATCCATCCAGTGTTCATAGCCAAGGGAGGGCGACTCGCGAACTATTAGAGCAATCGCGGGACGAGGTAGCAAAGGCCTGCGGAGCAAACCGCAGCGAAATAATTTTCAACTCCGGTGGCACCGAGGGTAATAATCACGCGATCAAGGGCATTTTCTGGGATCGAGTTTCAAGAGACCCGGAATGCAAAGTAATCATTTCCTCCAGAACCGAGCACCATGCTGTAATCGATCCGGTCCAATGGCTCGGCGAAAATCAAAATGCCGAGGTTATATTCGTGGAGCATTTTTCTAACGGCATGATCGATATGAATTCTTTTAGGTCCTTGGTTAGCAAGCACGGCCACAGGATCGCTCTAATCAGCTTGATGTGGGTTAATAATGAGACCGGGGTGATTAGCGATGTTTCTGCGATCACCAAAATAGCCGCCGAGTTTGATATTCCTGTGCACAGCGATGCCGTGGCGGCTTTTGGTCACGTTCCCATCGATTTTCAAGCAAGTGGATTGACCGCTATGACATTGTCTGGTCACAAGGTTGGGGCACCAATAGGGGTGGGTGCACTTGTGATTACTAGAAGTGCCAAGCCCATTTCATTGGTGCACGGTGGGGGTCAAGAACGTTCGCTTCGATCCGGAACCATGAATTACCCGCTCGCCGCCAGCTTTGCCGCCGCCGCTAGAGAGGCCATCGCTGAACTAGATCATGAAGTGACACGTTTAGGTGCGCTAAAAGACCAGCTGGAAGCGGCTGTAATGGAGGTCGTTCCTTCCGCAATAATCACAGCTCAGGGGGCCAATAGAGCTGCATACAACGCTCACTTTGTTTTTCCTGGAACGCAGTCAGACGCGATGTTGTTTTTGTTGGATCAAAAGGGAGTTTGTGTCTCTGCCGGTTCGGCTTGTCAGGCTGGAGTCCTAGGTCCTTCTCATGTTTTACTGGGTATGGGATTTAGTCACTTAGAGGCATCCGCGTGTGTTCGGGTGACCCTTGGTAGAACTTCGACATCCCAGGACGTTCAACGATTTTTGACTGCTTTAGCGCAAGTCCATCCAGTCGCCCTCCAGGCAACTCCCGCATAAACCCCCAATGGCAAATTAGACTTGTAGCCATGCGTGTTTTAGCAGCAATGAGTGGCGGAGTTGATTCTGCTGTGGCTGCCGCGCGGGCCGTAGAGCAGGGCCACGACGTCATCGGTGTTCACTTGGCTCTTTCTAGGATGCCGGGAACACTTAGAACTGGCTCCAGGGGTTGCTGCACAATAGAAGACTCGATGGATGCCCAGCGTGCAGCTAATAAGCTCGGCATTCCTTTTTATGTGTGGGATTTCTCAGAGCGCTTCAAGCTTGACGTGGTCGATGACTTTGTGGCCGAATACCAAGCCGGTAGGACCCCTAACCCCTGTATGCGCTGCAATGAGCGCATCAAGTTCTCAGCGTTGTTAGAACGTGGACTATCACTTGGTTTTGAGGCAATTTGCACGGGTCACTACGCGTCAATCATTGAGGATGCTAGAGGGGACCTAGAACTGCACCGGTCATTAGAAATGGCGAAGGATCAGAGTTATGTACTGGGAGTGTTAAACGCGAATCAGCTAGCTCACTCTATGTTCCCACTAGGGGCGACTGCGTCTAAAGATTTGATTAGGCAGGAGGCTACCGCTCGGGGCTTGAGTGTCGCAAATAAGCCGGACAGCTACGACATTTGCTTTATACCTGAGGGGGATACCCGGGAGTGGCTAAAGGACTTCGTACCAACTGACCCGGGCAAGATTGTGGACAGCGATGGAAATCAGCTAGGAGTGCACGACGGGCACGCCGGTTTCACAATCGGGCAGCGCAAGGGGTTGAGAATCGGAACTCCAGCAGTCGACCGCAAGCCAAGATATGTGCTGGAGATTAGGCCGAAAACCAAGGAAATTGTCGTTGGACCTGAAGAAGAATTGCAAGTCTCCGATCTCTTCGGCGCTCGCTATACCTGGTGCGGGAAAGCGCCTGAAAATCCCGAAGATGCTTTTGACTGTGATGTGCAAATAAGAGCTCACGGAGACACTGTTCCAGCCACAGCGGCAATTGTCGATGGTCAGATGCATGTGCAACTGAATGAGCCGCTCTACGGGGTACCGGCTGGACAAACTGCAGTCATCTATCTTGGAACGCGAGTATTGGGCCAAATGACGATAGATAAAACCCGTAGCAAGGTCTCAACTGGTGCCTAGTCAGTCGATAAGAATCGAAGAACTAAGAGCGCTGATTGAGAAATATCGAGATGCTTATTATCAACAAGACCAATCGCTTATTTCGGACGGTGAATACGATCTACTCGAACAGGAACTCAAAGAACTAGAGGCACTTGAGCCAATGGGCGCTGGGGATGCTCTAACAACCAAGGTCGGGTCTGGGTCCGGCAGTGTGTTCGATCCGGTGGTTCATGGGCAAAAGATGATGAGCCTAGACAATGTTTTTGACTCGCAAGGTTTTCAGGCTTGGGCCGAAAGGGTCGGTCCGGGGCCTTATTTGTGTGAACCTAAAATCGATGGACTTGCGGTGTCTTTGACCTACAAAGATGGAGTGCTCATTAGAGCCGCCACCCGGGGAGATGGCGAGGTTGGCGAAGATATTACCCAGAATGCGATGACCATTCAGGGTGTCCCACATCGACTTCTAGGCCAGAATCACCCAGAACTTGTCGAAGTTCGCGGCGAGGTTTTTTTTGAGCTTGAAGATTTTGCAAGACTAAATGCCAGAATCGTTTCCCAAGGTGGCAAACCCTTCGCTAACCCTCGAAATAGCGCTTCCGGTTCGCTTCGTCAAAAAGACCCGGCTGTTTCGGCGACTAGGCCACTGAAAATGCTGGTACATGGTTTTGGAGTTTGGTCCGCTGACGTTTCCAGTCAGAGCGCGGTTTATGAAAAGCTCGCGAATTGGGGACTTCCGACGACCAAGCGCTACCGGGTTCTTGAAACTCCAAATCTCGTACTGGCATATATTTCCGAACTGGAAGCGGCACGCCCTACCATCGAGCACGAAATAGATGGGGTGGTCATCAAGGTAGATGATTTGGCAACTCAGGCAAGCCTCGGATCAACCTCTAGGGCCCCGCGTTGGGCGATTGCCTATAAGTATCCACCGGAGCAGGTTTACACCAAATTACTGGACATAAAAGTCTCAATCGGAAGAACTGGTCGGGCAACGCCTTTTGCCGTTTTAGCTCCGGTAGTTGTGGCAGGCAGTCAGGTTGAATTTGCGACTCTGCACAACCAGGAACAAGTCAAATCAAAGGGTGTTCTTATCGGTGACACAGTTGTCCTCAGAAAAGCCGGAGATGTGATCCCGGAAATTTTGGGCCCGGTTGTTTCGCTGCGAGACGGCTCGGAACGCGCTTTTGCAATGCCTCCTAATTGTCCCGAATGTCAGGCGAAGCTGGAGCCTGCAAGCCAAGGAGACATCGATTTACGGTGCAGCAACGCCAAGAGCTGCCCGGCTCAGCTTCGCGAGCGCATCGCCTACATTGGATCAAGAGCTGCTCTTGACATTGAGGCACTCGGCTATGTAAGCGCGAGCGCACTCACAAAGCCGGTTGAACCGGCGGTTGCCCCAATTTTGTCCGAGGCGGATTTATTTTCGCTCACCATGGAAAAGCTCTTGCCCATAAAAGCCAAAGTAATAGATGCCGACACTGGCCTTGCGAGGAAAGACGCTGAAGGCAACGACAAAGTAGTCGATTATTTCAGAAAGAAAAATGGCGAACCCTCAGAGGTTGCTATCAAGTTGTTGGCAAACCTAGAAGTCGCGAAGACCAAGCCACTTTGGCGGTTATTGGTTTCACTGTCTATTAGGCACGTAGGTCCGGTTGCCGCCCGGGCGCTTGCGGATAACTTTGGGTCCTTTAGGGCAATTTTCGAAGCCAGTCAGGAACGGCTCGCGGAGGTCGATGGAGTCGGTCCAACGCTGGCTGAATCGATAACCGGTTGGTATCTTGAGGATTGGCATCGACAAATTCTTACTAGCTGGGAAAACGCGGGAGTGCAGCTGTCTAATCCGATGCACAGGGAGCAAGAGGTATCTAAATCAGACGGACTGTTTGCCGGTCTGTCGATAGTTGTCACCGGTTCGATGGAAACAATGACCAGGGAAGCTATCGAGGCTCTGATAATCGAAAACGGCGGCAAGGCTGCTTCCTCGGTATCTAAGAACACGGCCTTTTTGGTAGCTGGCCCGGGGGCTGGCTCGAAGTTGAACAAGGCCGAGTCGCTGGATGTCTTGGTAATTACCGAAGCGCAGTTCCTAGATAAATTGCCAGCCTGACAGAACTAGACTTGGCTACGAACACCAATTGATGAAGTGAGAAACTGTATGTCTGAAATTACACCCGATTTGGTCCGCCATTTGGCGTCTCTCGCCAGAATCTTGGTCACCGATCAAGAGGTCGAGCAATTGGCCGGTGAGCTTGGAGTGATCGTGGATTCGGTTGCCACTGTCACCAAGGCTGTCTCCGGAGATGTGGTTGCGACAAGCCACCCAATTCCAATGGCAAACGTCTATCGCGAGGATGTAATTCTGCCTTCTCTGACTCAATTGCAGGCCCTTTCCAGCGCCCCTGACAGCAATGATGGCCGATTCAAAGTAAACGCAATCTTGGATGAGGATTAGAAATGACTGAGATAACTTCTTCCAGCGCGGCGGTTCTCGCAGGTCTCATTTCTAGCAAGCAAGTCTCATCGGTGGAAATTACCACGGCATTTTTAGACCGTCTAGAAAAATTGAACCCGAAGACCAACTCCTACCTTCACTTCAATCGTGAAAACAGCCTGGCTCAGGCAAAAAAAGCGGATCAGCAACTGTCTGATGGGACTGCAGTCTCCCCGCTGCACGGTGTACCAATTGCGGTGAAGGACAACCTAACTACGACCGATGCGCCGACGACCGCCGGTTCAAAGATTCTTGAGGGCTGGGTTCCGCAGTACGACGCAACCGTAGTTAGAAAGCTAAGAGAGGCTTCAATGCCTATTCTTGGAAAGACCAATCTCGACGAATTTGCAATGGGCTCCTCGACTGAGTTCTCGGCTTATGGCCCGAGCAGGAATCCTTGGGACCTAAGCCGGATCCCCGGAGGTTCTGGAGGAGGCTCCAGTTCCGCTATTGCCGGCCATCTCGCTCCTCTTGCCATAGGCAGCGACACGGGAGGCTCAATCAGGTTCCCAGCGGCAATGACTGGCTCCGTTGGCGCAAAGCCGACCTACGGCGCAGTGTCTCGTTATGGCCTGATCGCCCTCGCTAGTTCTTTAGACCAAATAGGCCCAGTGACTAATAGCGTTATGGATGCGGCCATGTTGCAGGATGTAATCGGGGGGTATGACCCACGTGATTCGACATCTTTGCCAAATAGCTTGGGCTCTATGGTTCAGTCTGTGAAAGAAGCGGATGTCAAAGGCCTGAGAGTCGGAGTTATAAAGCAACTATCTTCGGACGGCTTCCAGCCCGGGGTAAAGGCTTGTTTCGATGACACAATTGAAAAACTTGCTGCTGCAGGCGCTGAAATTATTGAGGTTGATTGCCCAAGCTTCGAATACGCGGTCGCCGCCTATTACTTGATCTTGCCCGCAGAGGCTTCGTCAAATCTGGCGAAATTTGATTCGGTCAGATTTGGACTCAGAGTGACTCCAGACGGAAACCCCACCATAGAAAATGTCATGGCTGCCACGCGTGAACAAGGCTTCGGACCAGAGGTCAAAAGAAGAATAATTCTGGGCACTTACGCGCTTTCGTCTGGTCACTACGACGCCTACTACGGCTCGGCCCAAAAAGTCAGAACACTAATCCAGCAAGATCTAGCTATGGCATTTACCCAGGCTGATGTGTTGCTGACCCCCACTGCACCCACCACGGCATTCAAGATTGGCGAGAAGGTCGATGACCCACTCGCGATGTATCTAAACGATGTCGCGACGATCCCCGCGAATTTGGCGGGAATCCCGGGAATCTCAGTGCCAAACGGGCTCGCTTCAGAGGATGGACTGCCTTCCGGCTTGCAGATTCTTGCCCCGGCGATGCAGGATGCCCAGATGTATCGAGTCGCAAGCATCGTAGAGAAGCTTTATATGGATCAATGGGGCGCCTCGCTAATTGCGCGAGTGCCTGATTTGGAGGCGCTGTAATGGCTAAAGAACAACTAATGTCCTACGAAGATGCCATTGAGCGTTTTGAGGTGGTGATCGGGCTCGAGGTCCACGTTGAGCTAAACACCGTCAGCAAAATGTTCTGCGGTTGTGCAAATAACTTTGGCTCGGAGCCAAACACCAACGTTTGCCCAACTTGCCTGGGACTGCCTGGCTCCTTGCCAGCGGTTAACCGCAAGGCCGTGGAGTCCTCAATTGCTATCGGACTCGCGCTGGATTGCCAGATCGCGTCCAATGGTCGCTTTGCTAGAAAAAACTATTTCTATCCTGACCTAGCCAAGAACTTCCAAACCTCGCAGTTCGACGAGCCAATTGCCTTCGAGGGTGAGATTTCAATCGAGCTTGAAACCGGCGAAGTTTTTATGGTCCCAATTGAGCGGGCCCACATGGAGGAGGATGCCGGAAAGCTGACTCACGTCGGTGGAGAAACCGGCCGAATTCAAGGGGCGGAGTACTCTCTGGTGGACTATAACCGCGCCGGTGTCCCACTCGTGGAAATTGTGACCAAACCCATCTACGGAGCGCTTGACAAGGCTCCAGAGCTGGCCGCAACCTATGTCCGGGCAATCCGCGACATTGTAAAGAGCATGAACGTGTCGGATGCAAAGATGGAGCGCGGAAACGTGCGTTGCGATGCGAACGTCTCACTCAGAGAAAAGGGTGCGGAGAAGCTTGGGACCAGAACCGAAACCAAGAACGTTAACTCCTTGAAGAGCATCGAAAACACGGTTCGTTACGAAATTCGACGCCAGGCTTTCATCCTCGCCGCCGGCGGAAAAATCATTCAGGAAACCAGGCATTGGCACGAAGACCGCGGCCACACATCTGCCGGTAGGCCAAAGTCCGACGCCGATGACTATCGCTACTTTCCAGAGCCAGACTTGGTGCCGGTTCAGCCGAGCAAAGAGTGGATCGAAGAAATTCGCCAGACGCTATCCGAAAAGCCTGCGCTTAGGCGCAAGCGTCTTCAGACCGCTTGGGGATTCGCGGATCTTGAGTTTAGAGATGTTTTGAATTCTGATTTGCTCGACGAGATTGAGGCAACTGTTTCTGCGGGCGCCAGCCCACAGTCAGCCAGAAAGTGGTGGACAGGGGAGCTTGCGAGATTGGCAAACGCCCAACAGGTAGCTGTGCAGGACCTTCCAATCACTCCAGAGCAAGTGGCTGCTATTCAGAGGCTAATTGATTCCGGTGAGCTAACTGATCGCATCGCAAGGGACGTAGTTGCGGGTGTATTGGCAGGCGAGGGCGAGCCGGCCGAAGTTATCGAAAGCCGTGGCTTGAAGATTGTTACCGACGAGGGCGCGCTCATTGCCGCAATTGACAAGGCACTGGCGAGTCAACCGGATGTCATGGAGAAGATTCGGGACGGCAAACTCCAGGCTGCTGGGGCCGTAATCGGAGCTGTAATGCAAGAAATGCGCGGTCAAGCCGACGCAGCCAGAGTACGAGAGCTCATTTTAGAAAGAGCCAAGTAACTACTGGGGTGAGTAACGGGACTTGAACCCGCGACCCCCTGGACCACAACCAGGTGCTCTACCAGCTGAGCTATACCCACCATGTCTGGACTAGCCAGAACGCTTTAGAGTGTATCAGCCTCTAAGGCTAAAACTGCCTCCTTTAGATCCTTCACCGAAGGACCCGGTGCCGGAACTAGAAATACTTGGCGGTAGTAGCGGAGCTCCATGATCGATTCTTGAATGTCAGAAAGCGCTCGGTGACTGACGTCTTTTTTGGGCAGCTGGAAGTAAATCTTTGGATACCAACGTCTTGCCATTTCCTTAAAGGAACTAACGTCAATGTTTCTGTAGTGCAAAAACGAGTCAAATTCCGGAGTTTGACGGTTTAGAAACATTCGATCGGTACCGATTGAATTCCCGGCCAGAGGCGCCGTTCCCTTGTCAGTGACCCATTGCTTTACATAATTAAGCACCTGCTGCTCGGCCTTCTTGATCGAAATACCCTTTGGAATTTCAGTTATCAAGCCGGAAACGGTGTGCATGTTGGTCACAAACTCGCCCATGTTTTTCATCGCTTTGCGTGAGGGCTTCACAACCACCTGAAAACCTTCGTGAACCGGCTTCAGGTCTTCGTCAGTTACGATCACTGCAATTTCGCAGATTTCATCAACGCCGACCTCGAGTCCAGTCATTTCGCAGTCGACCCAAACTATAAAAGAAGACATAGGCGATTAGTCGTTCGAGTGACGAGGGTTTTTGGCGGCTTTAATCTGGTCCTTGCGGTCTTTCTTATCCTTTTTCTTGGCTGCTTTGACTTCTTTCTTCGTCAAGGGCGCTGCGGCGACTTCATCCTGACTTGCCGGCAATTCAGCGGCCGATCCAGTCAAGGCTGGAGCGGGCTCCACGGGGACCGTGGGTTCGTCCCAAGTCATGCTGGACTCATCATCCAGTTCGACTTCGTTGGGCTCCTCTGTCCAAGCAAGTTCTGGCGCGGAAGATGCCGGTGCTGGCTGGAAGGTCTGCTCAGGCAATTTTTCTTCCGGAGCTTGTTTGACCGCCAACTCTTCATCAGGAGCTTCTACCTCAGTGGCTTCTTGAACAGCTTCGGGATTCGGCCGGGTATCGGTCAGCACAGCGGCTGATGTCATAGGAGTTGCGTCTGAAGCGGAAATCACGTTCTGACCCGAGGCGGTTTTCTTGGCTAGACGAGCTTCTTTTTTGACTAGTCGTCGGTCGACTCTGATTACTTTTCGTTCCCTTCGGCCCTCCACTAGCCAGTACAGGACAGGAACAAGGATCAGCGTCAAAAGGGTGGATGAAACAAGCCCACCAATTACTACTATCGCAAGTGGCTTAGAAATAAACCCTGAGTTCCCTGTCACACCAAGGGCTAAGGGGGTAAGGGCGAAGATAGTTGCAAAGGCGGTCATGAGGATCGGTCTCAGCCTTTGCCTTGCTCCAGCAATCAGAGAATCCTCTACGCTTCTGCCCTTCTTTCGATACTGATTCACCAGGTCTAGCAACACAATCGCGTTGGTGACCACCAGCCCAACCAGGAGGAGCATTCCTATTAGTGCAGGAACCCCAAGAGCGGTGTCTGTGATCAGTAGTAGCCCTAGAGCTCCAATCGCGGCAAACGGAATTGATACCAGCAGCAGGAGCGGCTGAATCAGGCTTCCAAACGTTGCAACCATAACAATGTAGACAATGGCAACCGCCGCGAGCAAGGCTGTGCCCAGCTGGCTGAAGCTCTCGGCTTGGTCGGCCGCTGCTCCACCAACGGTTGCTTCAGCACCGGCTGGAAGCTCAATTAGAGCTAAGGCCGCAGTGATGTCTGCTGAGATAGCACCTAGGTCTTCTCCAATAGGGGCCAGCGAAACTGTGGCGGAGCGGTTACCTCGCTCCGAGGTTATCGAGGTTGGCTTTAGTACTTCGGTGATTGTCGCGATACTGTCCAGGCGCACCGGCCCCTGAAAGGTTGGTATTGACAAGGCATTAATCTCGCTAATTGACTCAGGAGCTTGGGTGCCGGAGATGTAAACATCGGTGTCTTTACCTTCGATGCTCAGGGTGCCAAGCGACGAAGGGCGGAGTTGAGAGGCCACTATGCCGGTAACCGTGGTTTCAGTCAAAAGGTAACTTGCGGCCTTCTGTCTGTTTACGATGACCTCGAGAACTCTCTGATCCGCGTCCAGGGTCGTTGTGATTGAGCTTACGTTCTGAACATCGGCTAATCCTGCAACAAGATTATTGACCGAGTCCTGGAGAAGCGCGGGATCGCTCGCTAGTACCTGAATATCGATGGTCTCGCTCGAGCCGAAACCTCCACCAGTCGAGACTGTGATTTCGCTTCCCATGGGTGTTTCAAGTCGACGCACCTGTGTTTGAAGGATTTCCACGTCCGCGTCATCTGCGGCGGTTACTGTCAGGCGCACGCCGGAGGCTGCCCTGCCAAAGGCAACTCTGCCATCGGCTCCAGATGATCCGATAGTGCTTTGCACCACCTCGACGCCGTCAAGGGCCATGATCTGGCCTTCCAGGACAGCCGAGGCTCTGTCTTGTTCTTCGAGGGTCACGTTGCTTGGCATGCTCAGCTGGGCGTCAAACTGGTTTGAGCCGCCGCCGTCAATGAAATTAGTTTTCAAAAGTGGAACAAGTGAGAGCGTGTAGCCCAAAATCAAGACTGCAGCGGTCAGAGTGACCCACGGGTGATTCTTGGTGCCTTTGAGGATCGGAATATAACCGCGCTGAAGAAGGCTGCGCTTTTCGCGTTGTTCCTCAATCTCCCGCTGGTTCTCTTCGAAGGCAACTGGGTCAGCAGCTTGAGCTGCCAAAAGACGCTTTGGCATGCGCAGGAACCAGTACGCCAGCACCGGAACGATGGTGAGCGATACAAGGAGTGAGGCCAGCAACGCTATTGCGACAGTGAATGCGAACGGGCGGAATAGCTCACCAACTAATCCGGAAACTAGAGCGATTGGAAGGAAGACTGCAACGGTTGCAAGGGTCGAAGATGTTATCGCCAGGGCGACTTCCTTGACTCCGGAGAGCACTGCTTTCACGCGCTCCTCTCCATAGCTCAGGTGTCGGTTTATGTTCTCAATAACCACAATCGAGTCATCTACTACGCGGCCAATTGCGATTGTCAGAGCACCTAGGGTCAAAAGGTTTAGGGAGTAATCCGCAAACTCCAAAGCGATAAACGTTATAAGCAACGATGTCGGAATCGAAATAGCAGTAATGATCGTGGATTTAAAGCTCAGCAGGAAAATCAGAATTACGATGATTGCAAACCCGAGACCCAGTAGTCCCTCGACTGTTAAGTCCTTGATGCTTTCTTCAATAAATGGTGCCTGGTCAAAAATAGTGACTACTGTCACATCTGCAGCCAAAGCGGCCTTCAGATCAGGAATTAAGTCTTGGACGCCTCGCGAAACGTCAACCGAGTTACCGTCCGGAGTCTTCGTTATCGAAATAGCCAGGGTTTCATTGCCATTCGTTCGTGCAATTGAGGTGATTGGAGCATCCTCATAGGTGACTGTTGCTACATCGCCAATTGTTACAACGCTAAGTGCATTTGCATTGGGTGTTGCCGAGATTAGAGGTAGTGACTCCATCAATGAAACTGTGTCAACAGCATTTCCCATCTGAATGGAAATACTGCCATCTGCGTCAGTCAGAGAACCAACCGGCAGAACCAGTCCGTTAGCACGCAGCGCTGCGGAGATGTCCCTCTGACTGAGACCATTTTGGGCAAGAGCCACTTGGTTGAGCTCTAAATTGAGTCTTTTTTGCTTTCCTCCGGAGACGGCAATTTCCCTAATGCCACTTACTTGTTGGAAAACTGACGGTGCAATCTTGTCGAGCTCCGCGCTGAGGCTCTCGTTGTCGCCATTATTGGCCGAAATCGCAAGGACGATGATTGGCACCGAGTCGAAGCTGCCTGAAATAACTTGAGGGCTTACATCTGCAGGAAGCGAAGCCGCTACGGCACTGATGGCATTATTTAGCCTTTCAGTCGCGTCAGAGGTGCTTGTGCCGAACTCAAAGGACACTCGTAAGACCGAAAGCCCGGTTGAGGAAGTGACGCTAGTTGATTCCAAGCCTTCCAGACCAATAACAGCGTTTTCGATAATCACGGAAACTTGACTGTCAACAACCTCGGGTGATGCTCCAGCATATGAAGTCACAATTGCGGCCGACGGAATCTCTATCGATGGAATTAGTTCCTGTTTCAGGTTGCCAACGGATAGCAGGCCGAACACACCGATAATGAGGGTTATTAATGCGACAACAGCGCGATTTGCTAGCGAAAGTCTGGAAATATTGGACAACTAATTACCTCTTTGTTTGTTGGCTTTACTGACAACTCAACAGTTTAGGAGATTAGTCCCTTAAATTACGAGCTGTGACTGTTGAAGCCCTTGTCAATCAGATGCTTAGCGCGGCAACAAACTGAACCGGGGTTCCGAACCTGTGACCAGTCACGGTTACAGACTGCTCCTTGAAATATGGCAACAGTTCAATTCGTCCAGATTCGGTTAGCTCATGATTGTAAACAGCCACGTCGCAGTTGGAAAGAGCGCTGTCGGCATCGACTTCTGGTGCATCACCGACTAGCCGAACTCGCCTCGGGCTCTCAGCTAGCCTCTTCTCAAAGCCGTCTTGGTCTTCTATGGCCACGCGCAAACCTGAGCTTTTCAGCAAAGAAATTACGTTCTTATCTAATTCAAAGGAACTGATGTCGAGGTTTCCTAGCACCAGAGCGACGGAGAGAGCCCTCATGGTCTCCTGAATGGTCGCAGTCTTTTCAATGCGAAGTACGCAATCGCTTCTTCGATAGCGAAGAACATTCCGCTCGCTGTCCAGGTTAGAAGGGTCGGTAGCGTTACGGAAAGTTTCTGTTAGAGCCACCTGGTCAGATTTGGCTCCGCGAATAAGCGATTCCATCTCAAGGTCGGACAAGTCTGTCAGCTGAGCTATGGCAAGCAGCTGGTTCACACTCTTATTCAGGATCTCAGCGCTAGCAGTCGAATGCGAGCTCTTCCAGTTGGTCAGACTAAGGATGTAGTTCGGTCCGCCAGCTTTGGTGCTTGGTCCTACACTCGAGCGCTTCCAGCCTCCGAAGGGCTGACGCTGAACGATAGCGCCGGTGATTCCGCGGTTCACGTAAAGGTTTCCAGCCTGAATTGTGGCGAGCCACTTTTCTATTTCGACTGCATCCAGGGAGTGGATCCCGGTTGTAAGTCCGTAGTCCACTGAGTTCTGTAGAGCGACTGCTGCTTCCAGGTTAGGTGCGATCATGATGGACAAAATTGGACCAAAGTACTCGGTCAGGTGACTGGTCGAATTCGGCACGACATTAACTCTGATTCCTGGAGACCATAGTTTTCCAGTTTCATCCAGCTGCGCGGGCTCAAGTAGCCATTTTTCTCCGCGGCCGAGCGTTGTTAGGCCCTCGAGAAGTTTTCCCGAGGGTGCAGCAATCATGGGCCCCATTTGAGTTCTGGGATCATTGGCATGACCGACGTGCATACTGCTGACTGCGTCATGGAGCTGGCGCAAGAACCGCTTTGACTTGTGGACGGATCCAACCAAGATAACAAGAGAGCTAGCTGAACATTTTTGACCAGCATGGCCAAAAGCGGAGTAGGCAATATCCTTAGCGGCTAGATCATAGTCAGCGCTCTCGGTGACAATAATTGCGTTTTTCCCGCTGGTTTCTGCTAGCAGTCTCAGGTCAGGGCGGAAGCTCTTGAATAGTTGGGCCGTCTCGTAACCGCCGGTCAAGATCACTTGGTCGACATCAGGGTGTGACAGGAGCTGCTTGCCGAGCTCAGACTCACTCAGTTGAATCGGGATAAACACGTCTTGGTCGATAATTTGGGAAATTATGTCGGCAAGAACCGCACCGCATCTGGCCGAGGCACCCGCAGACTTGAAAATAACTGCGGAACCTGCGGCGAGAGCAGCTAGTGCACCACCGGCGGGAATGGCAATTGGAAAGTTCCACGGGGGAGTGACAACCGTGACGCCAAATGGCACCGGGGTTGCACCGTCTATCTTGTCTAACTCAAGGGCCCGCTGCGCGTAGTAGTGAGCAAAGTCAACAGCCTCTGAGATCTCAGTGTCAGCCTGATCTATTGTCTTGCCGGCCTCGGCCATTGCGACTTCTATTAGACGTCCCCTGTTGGCTTCCATCGCGACGCCGATTTCGTGGAGCTTTGCGGCGCGAGTCCGTAAAGAGTCCTTACTCCAGCGTGCCCCACCATCAACTGCCCTATCCATAATTCCTTGAAGTTGGGCCTCACTGGATATTGTTTGGTTCGCTACTAGGTCTATACCGATATCGCTGGTGCCGGCGCGGCCAATAATTTCGTAGCCCCAGGCTCGGTTGGCCGCTAAAGACGGGTCAGTGTCCGCGGCGTTTGCAAAGCCTTTCGCTGGCGGAAATGCCACGTCGTTGTGACGATCTTGTAGTCGGTTTGGGATTGGAATTTCCAAATCCAGCATGGTTAGAGAAACCTTGAAGCGTTCCTCTTCAACCTGGAAAACATCTGGGTCAGCCAACCTAAAAGCGTTGGAAAGGAAGTTCTCCTTTGAAGCGCCCTCCTCCAGTCGTCTAATCAAATAGGCAATGGCAACATCGAATTCCTGCGGGTGAACAACGGGGGTATAAAGCACCAGAGTTCCAACGGTTTTCCGGATCACATTAGCCTGCGCCTCTGCCATACCCAGGAGCATCTCAAAGTCCATGCCGGTTTGCGCATTTCGCTGCGAAGCTAACAGCCAGGCGAAGGCAAGATCAAATAAGTTGTGTCCCGCGACACCAATCCGAACGTTCGCTACGCGGTCTTCGGTCAGCGCATAGTTCAGGACTCTTTTGTAGTTAGCATCCGCTGCCGCTTTTGATTCAACTGTTGCAAGTGGCCAGCCGTGGGATTCCGCGTCCACCCTTTCCATCGGCAAGTTGGCGCCTTTTACGACCCTAACCTTCACCGGAGCGCCACCAGCTAAAACTCGACGCGCAGCGAACTGCTGAATGTCGATCATTGCTCTGACCGCATCCGGCAAATAGGCCTGTAGGACTATGCCGGCCTGAAGCTTAGTAAATTCTGGTTTTGATAATATGCCTTTGAAGACCGCCACGGTCATGTCGAGGTCGTGGTACTCCTCCATGTCTAGGTTTATAAACTTTTGTTTTTTTGATTCTGAGGCAATTCGGTAAAGCGGGGCGAGACGCTCAATCACATCACTCACGGTTTCATCGAAGGACCAAGGTGAGTGAGGCGAGACGATAGCCGACACCTTCACTGAAACGTAATCGACATCTGGCCTCGAAAGCACGTCCTTCACTTTCTGCAGCCTGCGGTCGGCTTCCTTGCTTCCAAGAACCGCTTCTCCCAATAGGTTGACGTTCAGGGTCGAACCCTGCCTCGATAGGCGGGAGATGCTTCTACTCAATTTGGTTGGGGTTGCGTCAATCACGAGGTGCTCCACGAAGGAGCGCAAAACTTTGCGTGCAATTGGAATGACAATCCACGGAAAAGGCCTGGCTAGGTTCGCTCCCAGAGACACCATGGCTCTAAGGATCCAGGGTAAAAATTTGGGTGTGATTTTGCGAAGGCGGTAAAGGTTTCTCGCCGCGACCCTAAGGCTCTCGGGCCTGATTACTCCGTCCACAAAACCGACCGCAAAATCCAACCCGTTCGAGTCCTGGAGTAGACCGGAAAGTCGATCGGCCGCTTGCGAATTCTTCTGCTGAGAAGCATTGAGCACCCAATGCTGGACCTGCTCGACTACTGCCGCGGATAGTTCATCTTTTGCCGGGACAATAGGAATTTGAGTAGTGCTAAGCGTCATTGGTTTGCCGTCTCTCATTGGAATCTACACAAGCAGTCTAATTGGCAAATTACGTTGGCGAGTGGCTCACCTCATGACTTCATTCAGACAAGTTCTGGGACCGATTTTCGCCCAGAATAAAACCTTTCTTGACAAGGGCTTGTAGACTACTGATGGCTTCAAAGCCAACTCCGCCTTCGTAGCTCAGTGGATAGAGCAGGAGCCTTCTAATCTCTTGGTCGCAGGTTCGATTCCTGCCGAGGGCACCAAAGATCCCGGTAGACATGGTTGTATAGACCAACAAATCTAAAGGGAGTGGTGCTGTGAGCGTTAGATACCGAAACTTTCAACCAGTTGACACTGATTCGCTGCTGACGCTTTGGGATCAAGCTCGCACCGCCGGTTATGCCCCTGTGTACTCTCTCGCCGAAGTTCTGGCGTCCTGCAACCAAGATCATGCAATTACGGCCTGTGATGGCGATCAAATCATTGGCTTTGCTGTTGGCAGGGTTGCCCACGAGCAGGGCTGGGTAGTGCTCCTCATGGTTTCTGATACTCATCAGGGTCAAGGCATAGGCGGCAGGCTCTTGGGTGAGCTCGAAATAGACATGGCTAAATCTGGCATCACCAAACTTTCGATGCTCGTTGCGGATGATGGCAAGAGCGGCGTTCTGGAAAAGGCTGGGTTTGCGGACTTGAAGCACCTTAAGTACTTTGAACGCGAAGTGTCTGTGAGCGAGAAAGAGCGCGAGATTCTTACCAATCTCGGTGGCCGAGTTTTGGCACGTGACCTTTGGGGCAAAATCGCGGGCATGAAAAACGAGAAGGAGATGCTTGAGCGGCGTTTGGTTCTTCCGCTGGCGGATTCCAGGTTGGCTGAGACTTTCGGCGTCGAGCCACCAAAGGCAATTGTCTTGTTTGGTCCTCCAGGAACAGGTAAAACTACCTTTGCTAAGGCGGTTGCCTCTCGACTCGATTGGCCTTTTATCGAGGTTTTTCCTTCGCGACTTTCTGGCGACCGGAATGGTTTAGCCGGTGGTCTTCGTGAGGTCTTCAACACCGTAAACGAACTTGAAAACGTAGTGGTCTTCATCGATGAGGTCGAAGAGATTGCTTCCAAGCGCAAGGGTGATCCACCATCGCCAACTCAGGGTGTCACCAACGAATTACTTAAGTTGATTCCAACTTTTCGTGAGAAGCCGGGGCACCTCTTGGTAGTGGCAACCAACTACATTCGAGCATTGGATGATGCCTTCTTGCGACACGGCCGTTTCGACTATGTCATCCCTATTGGTCTGCCCGACGAAGAAGCGCGTCTATCAATTTGGAGTCGTTACATCCCGGCTGCTGCGTTACCCAACATCGACCTTGAAGAATTAGTGTCGAGGTCGGCTGGTTTCTCGCCTGCTGACATTGAATATGCTGCTCGAAAGGCATCACAGCGAGCCCTGGAACAGTCGGTTTATGAGTCTCAGGTGGTCACTAAAGAGTCTTCAACCACAGCTACCCATCACTATCTCTGGGCCATCGGAGATACTAGGAGAACCGTCAGCGACGAGGTAATTCTTGAGTTTGAGCAAGACATCGAAAGCCTGGGAAGGCTTTAAGCGCAGCGCTTCGCGAATTGTCTACTGGAGCAGAACCTCTGAGCGCGATAGTCTCGGGAGATGTTCGAGGAAGGCACTTTTTATTTTGCGTGCACTTGACTATCTCGAATCTTGGCGACGACGCGATCCATTTGTTGCGCCTTGCGAATGGGGTCTCGAACCAGGTGCTCTTGACTGCTGATTTTGAGGCTTCCCAGACTCGCTCAATGCTCGCTTTCGCTGGGCATTTCGACCAGTCGACGTACCAGTCTTTTTGGGCTGGGCTGCTGGAGCAGTTGGCTTCACATATTCGGCAACCTCTCCAATGAGAGCTATTACTGTCGGTGATTTTTCAGTAACTGACTGAGGCTTTACGGAGATTTTGGCTTTGCTTAGCAAATCAGATAAATCTTTACGCTGGGTAGGCAGAGATATAGTCACCACATCACCTGCTGCTCCAGCCCTCGCTGTTCTTCCAGAGCGGTGAAGGTAAGCCTTGTGCTCGGCAGGTGGATCAACGTGAATCACGAGGTCTACTCCGTCAACATGGACACCTCTTGCTGCAACGTCTGTAGCCACTAACACCCTGGCCCGACCAGCGCTAAACGCCTCTAGATTTCGATCCCTAGCGGCCTGGGAAAGATTCCCGTGTAGGTCAACGGCCGGTATGCCTGCCTGTGTTAGCGCCTTAGCAAGTTTCTTGGCGTGGTGCTTGGTTCGCATGAACAAGATTCTTCTTCCTGTTCCGGAAGCCAAGGCATAGACCAATCGCTTCTTTGCTTCTGCGTCCGAGGCTTCAAGCACGTGATGGGTCATCTGGGTAACCGGAGAATTGGCGTCGTCAACTGCGTGCATAACCTGGTTCTGCAAGAACTTATCTACGAGCTTTTTTACTCCGTTATCCAAGGTCGCCGAGAACAGTAGGCGCTGGCCACCTCTTGGGGTGGCGGTCAAAATTCTGGTAACTCCGGGCAAGAAACCGAGGTCTGCCATGTGGTCGGCCTCATCCAATACTGTTATCTCAATAGCATCTAACTTCAAAATGCCTTGACGCATTAGGTCCTCTAGTCGGCCGGGGGTAGCGACGATAATCTCGACACCATCCCTGAGTGCTTGAACTTGCCTCTTTTGAGGAACCCCTCCAAAGATTGTCGTAACTCTAAGGTTCATAGCGTTGGCCAATGGCTGGAGGGCATTAGTAATCTGCGTGGCCAGTTCGCGGGTTGGTGCTAGAACTAGACCTCTCGGCTTACGAGATGCGTCTCTACTGTTGGCGGAAACAGCGAGTCTGGCCACCATTGGGATGCCAAATGCCAGAGTTTTGCCGGAACCAGTTTTGCCTCTACCTAAAACATCTCTACCGGCCATTGTGTCGGGCAGCGAATCAACTTGAATGGGGAACGGTGTGTCAATGCCCTGAGCAGTCAGCACAGCCGCGATTTCGGCTGGCACGCCAAGGTCAATAAAGGTCTTTGAAGACATAATGTAATTACTTTCACGTGAAGGGTTTTATCACTTTTGATCCCAAGTTTTTTGGGAATACGGCGAAGACATCGATGGATGCATTCGTTCGCCGGAGGAAGAGTTTGGCCACAGTATCGTGGGGGTCGTTCTACGACGCAGAGCGATGAAGTTTCACCGTTCCGCCCTAAGTCTAAGGGGCTTACGTGAAAAGCCATAGGACTAATTACGTAGGCTCGAATCTTCCCGAGGGAACCAGATGCCTTATGAGCCCAAATTTGAAGAAATTCCTAGTGAACGAAACTCAAACTCAGGGCACTAAAGTTTTAGACATGGGAAAAATCTTGGGTCTTACTAGGTACGCGGTGGTAGTCCCCGCTTTAGCTTCGATAATCGGAGCATTGTTGCTAATGGCTCAGGGGTCTATCGCGATGCTAGTGGCCGTGTATAACGCGGCTGGAAACCTCACCCAGCTGAAGTCTTCAATCGTCGAAGTCCTAACAGCCGTTGACGCGATTCTGCTTGGAACAGTTCTCCTGGTAATTGGCTTCGGGCTATACGAGCTGTTCATCGACGCCGACATCGATGTTCCAGATTGGTTGAGGGTGAATGACCTTGATGATCTCAAAACTAAGCTCATCGGCGTTGTCGTTGCGATCATTGCTGTTGTTTTCGTTGGGGTATTTGTGGACGAGAATCGTGCTTCTGACGTGGTCGCCTACGGCCTAGGCGCCGGTGCCTTGGTGGGCGGCCTAGGGATCTTTGCCTTTGCGACGCGTAAAACAGGTCCGGCGAAAAAGGAGAAGCAGCTCTAATGTTTTTGCCCTTGCTGATTGCCTAAGTACTCTTTGCAAAAAAATACCCAGTCCGCTTTGAAAAAGCGGACTGGGTATTTCTAATTATTTCCTCTAGTCAATAAGACCTTTTGATAGCAACCAGTCCCTGGCAATAACAGCTGATGACAGTTGCTCGTCAACGCTTCTGACGTTTAGGGCAACTAGGTCTGCTGCTGTCATGGCCGATGAGACGGCACTGATTAGATCGCGCGCTTCTTGATTCACGGCATCCGAGGCGATTGGCACAAGGTTAGAGGACAGGAAAAGACCCTGCGGGTCTGTCAATGTGACCAGTCCAAGCTGCTGGATTCGTGGGTCAGCGCTGTAGACGTTCGCCATGTCAATTAGTCCTGCTACGAGTGACTCAACGGTGGTGTCTCCAGTGGCCTCAAACTCTACTGTCACGCCGTAGGAGCTCAGGAGGCCTGTTGGTCCGTATGGTCGCTCAGCTAGCTCTGGGGCGCCACCGAGTCGTATTCCAGTTACTCCAGCAAGATCCCCAATCGAAGTAAGGCTGTTTTTCATTGCAAAGTCACTTGTGACGTTGTAAGAGTCTTGGTCGGAAGCTCCCGATAGTGCAAGAGCGGTTAGGCCCGCTGGCAGTGCGGCCTGCAGGGCCTGGTAAACGTCTTCTTCGGCGGTTGCGGTGGCTTCGGGGTCAAAGTACTGCAGTAAGTTTCCGGTGTACTCAGGGAAAATATCGATTTCGCCGGCCAAAAGCGCTGGTACATAAACGTCACGCTGTCCGAGAGCAAATTGCCTGTCAACCGAGTAGCCAGCGTCTTCCAAAACCTGGGCGTATACCTCGGCAACGATTTCGTTTGAGTAGTAAGCCTGGGAGCCGATTACAAGTGGCTCGCTGCTTGATTCGGCGCAGCCTGCAAGCCCCAGCACCGCAACAGCGCTGAGAGCAATGGCACTCTTAATGGATTTTTTAATTGGTTTTGTCATTGTTTTTCCTTCTAGTTACCTGTTTGTTTTTGATAGCGTGAGACGACGATCTAATTTGCCCTGTGCTTTTGCGAAGAGTCTCTCTCCGGTAATTGACAACAGTACAATCACTGCAGCACTTCCCGTTAGCTGAGCAAAATCTCGAAGCGCCAGACCCTGAATGACTCCGAAGCCCAAGCCACCGAGTCCGACTAGCGGTGCAAGGACCACGGTGGAGACCACTTGAAGATACGCGATCTTGAAACCACCAGCTATTGAGAACGCCGAAAGTGGCAAGCCAACATGCCGAATCTGCTGCAACGTCGTCATTCCCTGGGCTCGAGCGCCTTCTCGGATGACTATGGGTATTGACTTGATACCGGCATAAGCTCCTGCTAAAACAGGTGGAATAGCTATACCAACCAGGGCCATTACTACGGCGAACTGCCTAAATTCAACTCCCATAACCATCACCAGCGCGAACATCAGGCCCATTGTTGGGATAGCCCTAGATGCCGACGAAATTGCTATAACCAGCGTTTCGCCGCGTCCCGATTGGCCGATCGCCACTCCTATCGGAATTGCCAGCAATCCAGCAATCGCCAGAGAGACAAGAGTAAGTGTCAAATGCTCTACGAATAAGTTGGCAAGACCGTATCGGCCTGTCCAGTTCTCAGCGTCCGTGAGCCAGTCGAAGAGCTCGCCGATGCTAAACACGCTGGGCCGATCTTCTAGTCCACGGAGTAAGGACCTTACCTAGCGCCCAGAGTCCAAGGTCCAGCGCAATGCCGATTATAAATATCGCGAAGAGTCCAGTAAGTATCTCCTCGGGTATTTTTCGTTGAAAGCCATCCAAAAATAGGTAGCCCAAGTTTCTAACTCCGACTATGGCACCGATTGATGCCATTGAAACTGTGCTTGCCGCCGCTACCCTCAGTCCCGCGATGAGGCCCGGGATTGCAAGGGGTAACTCCACGTGAACAAAAAGTTGAAGCGGACTCAATCCTTGAGCTCTGGCGATAAAGACTGTTGGCTTGGACACCTGACTGAAAGCATCTCGGATGGAGAAGAACATCGCTGCTGCGACATAAATGCTCAGGGCGATTACGACGTTGGTGGGACCTAGGTAGCTGGTGCCAATGACTGCTGGCAACGCCACGAAGACTGCAAGAGACGGAATTGCGTAGATCGCACTAAAAGTGGTGCCGATTGTCCCTGCGAGCTTTAGTGGAGTGAGCCTGACTAGGGCAAAGGCTAAGACCGAACCCAAGACCAGTGGTACAAGAGAAATCAACAGATGGGTCACCGATAGTTCAAGTACAAAGTCAAAGTTTTTAGCGGCCCACTCCATAAGTGCTCCCGCTACAGTCCAAGTAGCTTTTGCACGAACTTGTTGGCTGGCTTCTCAATTAAATCCTTTGGAGCACCGGCCTGTTCAATCTTCGCGCCCTTGCTTAGCACCACCAGCTGATCGGCCAATTTGATCGCTTCGTATCGGTCGTGAGTGACCAAAATAATGGTGAGCGAAAGCTGGCGTTGGATACGAATTAGCTCGTCTTGCAGTTCCTCTCGGACAATTGGATCCACCGAGCCAAAGGGCTCGTCCATAAGAAGAATATTCGGCTTGATCGCGAGCGCTCTTGCCACTCCAACTCGCTGCTGCTGTCCACCGGACAGCTGTCCGGGAAAGCGATTGTGAAAACTATCATCAATGCCGACTAGTTCTAATAATTCAAGGGCGTTGTTTAGCGCTTCATCTTTGGTTTGGCCGGCTATGTTGGCTATCAGGGTCACGTTGTCTAAAACGCTCTTGTGGGGGAGTAGTCCAACCTCCTGCATGACATAGCCAATTGATCTTCGGAGAACCACAGAATCCAGGTCCGCTATGTCGTTACCGTCAATCAGTACAGATCCTGCAGTCGGCTGCACAAGCTTATTCACGGCGCGAAGAAGAGTTGTTTTTCCGGAACCCGAAAGTCCCATGAGCACAGTGATTTTGCCGCTCGGGGCAATTAACGAAAAGTCACAGACCGCGGAATCTTCGCCGTAGGTCTTTGTGACATCTATAAACTCAATCAATAGTCGAATTCCGGCTAGTGACTAGCTGTTAGTGACCTCTACCATTCGGTAGAAGGCCACGTGACCGGCGATGGAAGCTGCGCCGTCCTTCGGGGTTTTATAGGTCCATGCCGAGTCTTTGCTGGTTTCGCCATCAACGTTTAGGTTGAAATAGCTTGCGGTTCCCTTCCATGGGCAGCTCGTCTGCATTTGGGAATCCGTGAGGTAATCCGTTGTGACCGAGTCGAGTGGGAAGTACTGGTTTCCTTCGATTTCCACCGTCTTATCGGACTTGGCAATTACTTTGCCGTTCCATGTTGCTGTGTACATGTGAGGCCTCTCTTGTCAGTGGGAACAACATTGTGCCTCGGCTTATAGTTCCCAAAATGCTAGCTCTAGTTTAGGTTGTGGGCGAAATGCGAAACATGCCTATAGTTTGGCTCATGTCGCTTGGTGCGACAGCTTATACGCATTAGAAGTCTTCGGAGCAGATCAACGGCGGAAGATTTTCACCAATTAGCCCTTAGCTCTAGGGCAGCAAACTGAACACTTTGCCGTTATCGGTGGAGACGTGCGCCCCTAGCTCATCTAGGACAATAATGCTGCCCCCGTTAGCCGCTACATCTTTTATACCGGTGAATGATTCCGAAAGTTCAAGGAAAGGCATGCCCAGGCTAGGGCTCCTATAAATTGTTGAATCGGTAGCGAGGATGATGCCGTTATCAGACCAGTCCACTCTTGTTATGCCGGAAGGCGCAGTGATTTCGGTGAGAGAAAGCCCTGAGTCCTCGGTTAGGTAGAGAAGGCCCTCCGAGGTCAACAAGAACTGCAAACCGTTATTCGGATTTAGGCTCAAACTTGTCAGGCTTGGAGTCGCAATGTTGGACCAAGTAACGGCCCCATCTTGGGATCCGACAACTACACCGTAGTTAGCTGCGATACCAACAATTGCGTCTCCCGACACTTCAAGCAGGTGGAAGTCGACCTCGCCAGTAAAAGTTTTTGATGTCCAGGTGTTTCCGTTGTCACGGGATTCTATGATCCCGAGCGGGTTAGGAAAAGTTTGTCCGGGTCCCGGGTGACCACTGGCGTAGAAAATGCCCTTATCAATCGTCAAACCCATGGCATCGAATTCCTCGCCGACCAGGTTCCATCCCTCATCGGACCATTTATAAATACCGTGATGGCTGGCAAGATAAAAGCTTCCCCCATCGGCTGCGACACTGTGGACATGCTCCATTTGGGCAATTGGCTTCGGCCCAGGTGCGGCAGAGCAACCGGCCGCAACCAGCAGGATCGCTCCGGCAATTCCTAGCGTCCTAAGCATCGGCCAACTTCTCGAGTAGTTTTTCATCTCAATAAAGTTAGCCGCTAGATCTGCAAATCATCTGCTAAATCTCTGCCAATTAGTATTCCGTGAGCGCTTGTTCACTTCGCACTCTGTCTCGCGGGCAGTAGTTAACTAATCTATTTTTCAAGCGGATGGGTTAGCACGGCGTCGGGTCCATAGCCGTGAATCTTTTTAGGTAGGCATCAGTGCCTTTTATTTGTGGTCCTTTGGCTATTCTAGAAAAAGTTCTATTTTATAAACGTCATCGACTCAAAGGGGACTGATTGAAGCAAGGGATATCCATTGCAGTAGTTGGAAGTGTCAACGCTGACTACTCGGTCTTTATGAAGAAGCTACCCTTGCCCGGGGAAACGGTACTGGCATTTGACTCTGGACGCTTTGCCGGAGGAAAGGGTCTGAATCAGGCTGTTGCAATCCATCGGGCCGGTGGGGACGTAACATTCCAGTTTGCAGTCGGAGACGATGATGACGGTGAGTTTTTGACGAACTTTCTTTCGGAACAAAAAGTGGACTTCTCGAGAATTCTCGATTCTGGCACTGCAACCAGTAAGGCTTTTATACTCGTTGACCAAGACGGCGAGAATCAGATTGCAGTTGTTCCAGGAGCCAATTACAGCCCCAAATTAAGAGAGCAAAGTTTTGAAGAGGGACCGGGGCTTCTTGTTCTGCAGTTGGAGATAGGCAATGAAAATAATCTAGTAGTCGCCGCGCTTGCTAAGAAGGCCGGCTGGAAAGTGGTGCTAACTCCCGCACCATCATCGGAGTTTGATCCCAAGCTTCTTGAATTCGTCGACATCATCACGCTCAATGAAACCGAAGTTACGCAACTCGTAGGCGCTACTGACTTTGAAAGCGCCGGTGCCGAGCTTTCTAAGCTTGTGGGGCTGGTGTTTGTCACCCGGGGGGCTCAGGGGGTATCGGTATTTGCTGATGGACAGTTCCTGGGTAATGTTGACGCCATGGCAGTCGTCGCAATCGACGCTACCGGTGCGGGCGATACTTTTTGCGGCTATGCGTTGGCGGGACTAGCCCAAGGCCTAACGCCGTTGGAGGCCGCAGAACTCGGCACCGTTGCCGCCGGGATTTCCGTTCAATCCAGGGGAGCGTCCAATTCGATTCCGTCAAGGCATGAGGTCGACTCGCTAATGCTCAAAAGACAAAAAGGTTAGCTTGTTACAGGAGCGCGTCTAGCAGCATGTAAAACCCTAAGAACGTCAGGGCTAGGCCACCGATTCCACGGAAATTTGCTAGGCGCTGGTCTGAGTCGCCGAGCCAGTGCCGGGCTTTACCAGCTGCAATCGCATACACAGCGTCACTCGTCACTCCAATGATTAGAAATAGCGCACCGAGAACAAGCATTTGTGCGCTGGGGTTGCCGCCCGAGGGATCTACGAAACTTGGCAACGCTGCTATGAAGAAAACCAAGGTTTTGGCATTCGTGATGCCGACAACAATTGATTCACTTAGGACTTTTTTGCCTGAAGGTGAAACCGAGACATTACCCGCATCAACTTTTGTGCGTTGCCAGATCGCTTTCACTCCCAAGAACCCGATCATTAGTGCTCCGACTACCTTGATAACAAAAAATAGTTCCGGGGATTGCTGGATAAGAGCACCGAGGCCTAGAGCCACGATAAGAATTTGTAATCCAACACCGAGGGCGTTTCCAAAAACACTTATCAGCGCGGCTCTTGTTCCAAGCACCAAGGCCCGACCGATTGCAAACAAAACGCTTGGCCCCGGCACCAGAATTATTACTATCGAAAGCAGCAGGAAGCCGATTATGTTTTGGGATGTTGGCACCTCTAGATTTTACTGCAGTAAAGCTAAGTTTTCTTGCGCCTCAATAGTCGATAGGCGTTGGTGGAAATGAGTGCCCAAAAAACCAACACCGGTTGAAAGAACAACCTCATGAATCGAGCTTGATCGGTGTCTAGGCCGAAAGCACTGACTCCGTTTATCCACTGCGAAAGATTACCCGGGAAAATAGCGATGAAAAACAAGGCGGCCGCCAGCCCAATCAACTTTCGCGGGAGCTGTTTCCAGAGTATTAGGAGTCCAATGCCCAGGGAAATTTCCACAATTCCCGATGCGATCACTACGAAGTCAGCATCCAACGGAAGCCAAGTCGGAACTTGAGCCCGGAATTCGGCTCTTGCGGTTGTCAGGTGTGAAATCCCAGCGGATAGCAAACCAAACCCGAGGCCAATCTGAAGCAAAACTTTTATGTACTTCATTTGGAGGCTGCTAGCGCTATTTCGACCATGTTTGCGAATCCAGACTCTCGCTCTTCTGAGGAGGTGTGGCCACTCCCATCCATCATGTCTGACACGGTCACAATGCTAAGAGCCTTGCGGCCAAACCTGGCTGCAAGAGTGTAAAGCTGGTTGGTTTCCATCTCTAAGGCCAGAACCCCAAGCTTCTTCCACTGCTCTAACGAGTCCGTAGTGTCATAGAAAAGGTCACCCGAAGCTATGCCGCCAACATGGAAGCTGATTTTGAGCTCTCTGGCCTTTGCCACTGCCTTTTCAAGAAGTTCGTAATCTGCACTTGGCGCAAAGTCCAAGCCGTTGGTAGCGCGACGATTTATTTGAGAGTCAGTAGACGAGGTCATTGCAATTACTACATCACGTAATTTGGTTGGAGCCAATCCACCCGAGGTGCCAACTCGGATTGCTTTTTGTACTCCGAAATCTTCGAATAGCTCATGAGCGTAGATTCCGATAGAAGGGGCGCCCATGCCAGTGCCCTGAACTGATACCCGCTGTCCGTTATAGGTTCCAGTGAATCCAAACATGTTTCTCACGGAGTTGTACTGAACAGGGTTTTCGAAAAATGTCTCGGCTATCCACTTTGCGCGGAGTGGATCTCCGGGCAATAAGACCGTTTCCGCAATTTCTCCAGGCTCGGCCCCAATGTGGACGCTCATTAGGTCAGGTCGCTCGCGTTGTTCGAAAGCTGTCCTTGAGCCTTATAAAGATCAAGCTTCGCTCTGGTGTCTTCGATGTCCAGGTTTCGCATGGTCAACTGGCCAATTCGATCTGTTGGACCGAAGGCTTCTTCCTTATTACGCTCCATCGACAGCTTTTCTGGGTGATAGCTAAAGCCCGTACCTTCGGTGTTCATAATCGTGTAGTCATCGCCTCTGCGAAGTTTTAGCGTCACCGAACCAGTGACTGCACTGGCAACCCAGTTCATGAGAGATTCCTTCAGCATTAAGGTCTGCGGGTCTAGCCAGCGACCTTCATAAAGCAGCCGTCCCATTCTCCGGCCTTCTTGATGGTAGCTAGCGACGGTGTCCTCGTTGTGAATTGCGCTGAGAAGTCTTTCGTAGCAAATGTGTATAAGCGCCATTCCAGGAGCCTCATAAATGCCGCGAGATTTAGCCTCGATTATTCGATTCTCAATCTGATCGCTCATGCCGAGTCCGTGTCGACCACCAATTTCGTTGGCCTTAAAAATAATCTCAGCGGCGCTAGAGAGCGCCTCACCGTTTATCTTGACGGGGCGACCTTGCAAGAATTCAACGGTAACTTCTTCTGTTTCAATCTGTACTGAGTCATCCCAGTGCTTTACTCCCATGATCGGCTCGACTATTTCCAATGGTGTGTTCAAAAACTCCAGGCTCTTGGCCTCGTGAGTAGCCCCGAGCATGTTGGCGTCTGTTGAGTATGCCTTTTCAACAGAGGAGCGGTAGGGAAGGTCTCGCTCAAGAAGCCACTCGCTCATTTCTTCACGGCCCCCAAGTTCCGCTACAAAGCCTGCGTCCAGCCAGGGCTTGTAAATTCTTAAGCTTGGATTGGCCAGTAGGCCGTAGCGATAAAACCGCTCTATGTCATTGCCTTTGTAGGTCGAGCCATCGCCCCAGATTTCAACTCCGTCTTCTTTCATGGCGCGAACCAGAAGGGTTCCGGTAACAACTCGGCCTAACGGAGTGGTGTTGAAATAAACTTTGCCTCCGGTTCGAATGTGGAATGCACCACAAGCAAGAGCGATGAGCCCTTCTTCGGCTAGTGCTTCCCGGGCATCGACGATTACGCCTGCCTCAGCACCATATTCTTTTGCTCGATCTGGAATCGAATCAATGTCATTCTCGTCATACTGACCAAGATTCGCCGTGTAGGCATAGGGAATGGCGCCTTTTTCACGCATCCATGCAACAGCGACCGAGGTATCGAGACCTCCGGAGAATGCGATACCGACCTTTTCCCCTGTGGGGAGTGATGCTAGAACTTTAGACACGTTGCCAAGCGTAACCAAAAAGCGGGCGCTATGCCTGCGCCATTGCTTTTTGGAGGGTCGAAAGCCCGAGCCCGCCAAGATTCAGTGCAGTTTTGTGAAATAGCTTGATGTCAAAGTCATCACCTTTTTTCATTGCGTAGTCATCTCGCACTTGCTCCCAGATGCGCTGCCCGATTTTGTAGCTTGGTGCTTGCCCCGGCCACCCGAAATACCTTGTGACTTCAAACTTTACAAATTCTTTACTCATGTTTACGTTCTTACCCATGAATTCAAGTGCGTAGTCAAAATCCCAAGTTCCGCTGCCGTCGAGCCTCGGTTTGCCTAAGTGAACCCCGATATCCAGAACAACACGAGCAGCACGCATTCGCTGACCGTCGAGCATCCCGAGTCGGTCGGCTGGGTTATCTAGGTAACCAAGCTCGTCCATTAGTCGCTCGGCATATAGCGCCCAGCCTTCTCCGTGGCCAGAGGTCCAGGAAGCTAGACGTCGCCAAGCATTAAGGGTTTCTTTCACGTAGGTTGCCTGTGCCACTTGAAGATGATGACCAGGAACGCCCTCGTGGTAAACGGTGGTGGTTTCACGCCATGTGTCGAATTCAGTAACACCGACTGGCACTGACCACCACATCCGCCCGGGTCGTGAAAAGTCATCTGATGGTCCGGTGTAGTAGATACCACCGTGTTTAGTCGGCGCAATCATGCACTCGAGCTTTTTTATCGGCTCAGCGATCTCAAAGTGCGTCCCTGAAAGAGCCACTACGGCAGCGTCCGAGAGTTGCTGCATCCATTCCTGAAGAGCCTTTGTGCCATGAAGCTTGGTGCTGGGGTCATTTTCTAAGTAGGTTATTGCCTCTTCCACGCTCGCCCCGGGGAGGATTTGTTCAGCCACTAGAGCCTGCTCGGCGACTACCCGAGCAAGCTCTTCCTTGCCCCACTCGTAAGCCTCGTCTAGGTCCACTTTGGTTCCTAAGAACCTCATGGACAACAACTCGTAGCGCTCCCTGCCTATAGCATCCTCAACGGTCGCGCCTGGCAAGAGTTCTTGTTCTAAAAACGATTCAAATTTCGCATACCCGTGGGTTGCGGCCTCGGCGGCCTCGGCCAGATCTTTCATAAGCTCTTCTGTGAGCTCACCCTTTTGAGCCTTGGCGTCTTTTGCGAATTCGCGAAAGAAGCCGTCAGTCGCTGTGATCTGTCGAACCTGATCAATGACAGCTTCAACCTGACGCTTGGCTGGAGCGTCACCCGCAATCAGTCCGATTCTCAGTGTTTCAATGTATCCAGACAGGGATACTTCCACTTTTCGCATTCTTGAAGCTAAGTTTTCCCAGTCCTTTATTGTGGCCGTCGGTGAGTTGTCAAAAATGTCTCTTACTCCTTGCGCCGGCGACGCAATGTTGTTGAGGTTTCTGAAGTGGAGGCCAGAATCATAGCTTTGGATTTCCTGAGTCAAGGACGCGGTCATCGCATCTTTTGTTACTTCGTCTATCTGATCTTGTGGCTCAAGCGCTGCCAATTTGGCAAGAACCTCCTTGATGGCCAACTGCTCTTTCGCTAGGGCTTCGGGTGAATGGTCATCCATATCGCCCTCGCCCCCGGGGTAGCCGATGTCGGTCGCAAAGGATGGATAGCGGCTAGCCATATCAATAACTAATTCATTAGCTAACAGGTCGATGGCGGTCTCGGTGCGCTTCATGGCGGCTTCCTTTCAACCCCTCGATTCTAGTTGGCTGAAATGCCGTGTTAGTCATGAAGCGAAAGGGTAAATGCGGCTACTTTGAACTTTCTATCGGGACTTCCAGGCCTGCGGAGCGAATCGCTTGAGAACGTAGGTTTCAAACAGCCCAATCAGGTTGTAGAGCACGATGGAAACCAAAGTAATCACAACAACATAGGCCCAAACCTCGTTGGTCTTCGCCCTACCAACGGCCGATATAATTCCATAACCGATACCCTGGCCGGTGGCTAGCCACTCGACTAATAGCGCCCCCGTGATAGCCCCTGGAACTGAAATCTTTACGGCGGCAAAGAATGATGGCAGTGAACTGGGAAAGGCAACATACCTGAGGGCAGCAAGCTTGTTTGCGCCATACACGGTCGCAACATCGAGGGTTGCCTGAGAAGCTGACCTAAGGCCAAAGACGATGTTTACAAGCGCTGGAAACAGCACCACAATGGCCCCCATCACTGCCACCGTGACTTGCTCCCTGCCGAAAATTAGAATCAGGATCGGTGCCATTGCAATAAGTGGCACTGAGCGCAGCAGCATCGCAATTGGCATCAGCGCTTGCTCGACAGATTTGAATAGGGTGAAAAGCACCGAAATCAACGTTGCAAAAAACAACCCGAAGCCAAAACCAATCCCGGCATCGAACATGGTTTGGGCAAGTGCCGAAAGAACCAGCGTCTGATTCTCGACTGCAGCCTCAACTAGGAACAGCCAGTTGAAGACATCGAGCGGGCCCTTGCCAATGTATGGGCTGACATCGAAGGCCCAGAGCGCAACTACCCAGAGGATCAAAACTACAACCAGCGAAAGGGCAGTGTTTCCTATGGACTGCGAAATAATCTTGGCGGTCTGCTTTGCAGCGTCGCGCTTGACCCGGCTCCGCACAACAATCATCGAGCGATCTTGCGCGTCTTCTATCTTGAAGTTCATCGGTTGGTTACCTTCGCCCAGGGAGTAACGAGCTTTCCAATAATGCTAAAGAGCGCGTAACCGCCACCGGCAATCAACCCGGAAATGAGCGCAACGCCCCAAACTCTGGCGATCTCAAGGCTCTGCTGGGCATTGACCATGGCTGGCCCAAAGCCAACATCTGGACCACCCACATACTCGCCCAGGATTGCACCCAAAAAGGCTGCCGGTGCGGCTATTTTGAAGGCTGCGAAGATAGACGGAAGCGCTGAGAGCAGTTGCACCCTAAGCAATCGCTGGATTGCACCGCCACCATAGGCAGTAACCACATCGAGCATTCGTTTATCAGTGGCCTTTACTCCAGTAAGGGCTCCAATCATGGTCGTGAAAAAGACGCTCAGTGCAGCCAGCACTATTGCTGCGCCTGCCGGTTCCCCGGCCCCGGGTGCACCAACGACGAGTCGCACGATAGGCCCAATGGCCACGATTGGGATGCAGTAAGTAATAACCGCAATCTGAGTTGTGAGGGTTTCAAGCCTTGGTAGCACCAGCGCAATGCCGGCGAAGACAAGTGCCAATGCGTTGCCCCAGGCAAAGCCAATGGCTGCCTCGGTCAAGGTAATTATTCCGTTTCGCCAGTAAAACCCAAAGCCATCTTCAATTAGTTGAAGTACAACTTCGATGGGAGTCGGGATGGCCCCACCGGAACCATCCGGTCTGGTTCCCACGCTTGCAAAAACTGTTTCCGCCAGCAGCCACCAAATGGCAAGGGTAGAAACAATGCCAATTACACCGCCGGTCCAGGCTGGCAAGCGCAGCTTGCTGCGCAAAGTGGTTGCGTTACTCATCGCCAACAGCCGCGCCATTGCCACCAAATAGAAGGTCTGAAGCATGGTCATGGAGTGCATGGAACTCAGGAGTCCGCATCATTTCTGGCGTTCGAGGTCTGGGCAGGTCCACTTCGATAATTTCTTTGATTCGGCCAGGTCGTGGGCTCATTACGGCTACCTGATCGCTCAAAAAGATGGCCTCCGAGATCCCATGGGTAACCATCAAGGTGGTAGCTGGCTTTTCGGTCCAAATTCGCAAGAGCTCCAGGTTCAAACGTTGCCTGGTCATGTCATCTAGGGCCCCGAAGGGTTCATCAAGAAGTAGCACCGAGGGTTGCACCACCAATGCTCTGGCAATCGAGACGCGCTGTTTCATGCCGCCGGAAAGCTGAGCCGGCTTGGCATTTTCAAAGCCCTGCAGGCCCACCAGCTTTATTAAGTCTGAAATTAGGCTTTCGTCCGGGCTCACTCGGGCTAGTTCGAACGGCAGTCTTATGTTTGCAACAACGCTCCGCCATGGCATAAGAGCGGAATCCTGAAATGCGATTCCTAGTCTGTGATCGCGTCTGAGCTCACTCGGGTCCATTCCGTCCACGGTGACGCTTCCAGCGGTGGGAATTTCGAGTCCGGCTAGGATCCTAAGAATTGTTGACTTGCCACAACCCGATGGGCCGAGCAGCGACAAGAAGCTGCCCTTATCCGAGTGCAGGGTGGTGTCTTCAAGCGCGGTAATCGTGCTGTTTCCCAATTTGAATACTTTGGACAGTCCGGAAATAGTGATACCGCTGCCCAAGGTGGATTCACCTTGGGCAGCGGTATTTTCAAAACTCATGAGGGAAGGTTACTCCAAAAGCTCTGGGTGCTCTTTGTAGACCTCAGCTAGCAAGCTAAGGTCGAACAGCTGGTCTGCGGTAATGTTATAGCCAGCCGCAGCAAGCGTTGCAATGTTGCTCGCCTGCATTGCCTCGGAAATAGTGAACAGACCATTAGCAACGGTTTCATCCGTTACAACCAATAGTGAGTTCTGAGCAACAGACTGCTGCTGCTCCTTGCCGATGTCCAGACCTAGGTCCTTGCCATAAACCTCTACTGCCAAACGCGCACCCTCGTTGGGGTCAGCGATTGCATCTTTCCAACCGCGTGCGGTTGCGTAAAGGAAGGCTTTTAGGCCAGCGCGGTTATTGTCGATTGAGTCCTGGGTAACCACAAATGCCTCGGCTACAAACGGCAAGCCGTTGTCAGCAAATAGCAGGTTTGTTACCTCAAAACCAAGGTTCGCGACGGTGATTGACTCGTTGGTCACGTAGGCCAGGAATCCGTCAACTTCACCGTTTACAAGTGGAGCTGGGTCATATTCCACTGGGACCTTTGTTACCTGATCCTGTGAGATGCCGTTGGCTGCCAACAGTGCATCAAATAGAGTCTCGTTGCCACCGGCCTGAACACCAATCTTCTTACCGATTAGATCCTGGGCAGTGGCAATGTTGCCGCCATCCTTCAGGGACAAAATTGTGAAAGGGTTTTTCTGGTAAGTAGCACCGATGATCTTTAGAGGTGCGCCCTCTTCCAGGATCACTGGAGTGACCGCAATCGGATCGGATAGACCGACCAGTGCTTCACCTGAAAGAACTACAGCTGTGGTTGCAGTTGGGCCAGCGATTAAATTGACTGAGCTGAAGCCAGCTTCGGAGTAGTAGCCGTTCGAATCGGCGAAGTACTCTCCGGCGAATTCGGCGTTTTTGATCCAGCTGAACTGAACATTCAGTTCACCTAGATCAGATGACTCAGTTTCGGTGCTCGAGCAGCCAGTTAGTGCTAGTGATGCAATCGCTGTGACTGCTGCGAGTGCGAAAAAGCGCTTGCGAATGGTTGTTTTTGTTGCCATTACAGTTTGGCCTCTCGGGTATAGGTAAGCGAGCCGGAAATTTCCGACTACGACGTTGTTTCCCAAATGTTAGCGTGAAATTTAGCGTTTACTGACCGGTTGCTGCTGTGTGATGCAATGGATTCCGCCACCGCGAGCAAATAGCTCACGAGCATCAATCAAAATTACTTCTCTATTTGGGTAGCAGTCTCTCAAAATGGCCTGAGCCTCTTTGTCGTTTTGATCTTCAAAGCTTCCAAGTAAGACAGCGTCATTCAGAACGTAATGATTGACGTAGCTGTAATCAACGAAACCATCATCATCCCTCAGGGTCGTTGGGGCGGGAAGCGATACTGGGTCAAGCTCAGCGTCTACAAGTTGTTTTTTGATGGCTTTGCTCACCGGAAAGTCTGGGTGATTCTGATTCTTTTGGTCATGGAATAGAACTCTTTGATCGGGTGAGTAGCAAGCCACAATATCGATATGGCCCTTGGTGCCGAATTCGTCATAGTCTCTGGTGAGTCCTTGTTTCAGCCAAACGAAGTCAGTCACTCCAATAGTTCTGGAGAGCTCTTCCTCAACTTGCTCCTTGGTCCAGTTTGGATTTCGACCCGGGTCTAGTTGAACCGTCTCGGTAAGCAGCACTTGGCCTTTGCCGTTGACGTGGATACCGCCACCCTCGTTGACCATGTCACTGTCTACTCGCGGAGCCCCCAAAAAGCTCGCTACTTCTTGCGCCATCCTGCTGTCGTTCTTATAACTTGCCCAGCTTTGAGCGCCCCAGCCGTTAAAGACCCAATTGACGCAGGCCAGTTCGCCAGCCTCGTCTTTGACAAAGGTGGGACCACTGTCCCTTACCCAGGCATCATCAATTACTAGGTCAAAAATTTCGACCTGTCTGGAAAGAAACTTCTTCGCGATGGCAAGGTCTTTGGGGTGAACGATTGCGGTCACTTTTTCAAAGTTACTTGCAGTATTGGCGACATTTGCCCAAGTTTTTCGAGCCGCGTATTGTTCATCGGGAGTGTCGCCAAGCGTATAGCCATCGTGTGGAAATGCGATCCAGGTTCGTTCGTGTTTCTCCCATTCGGGAGGCATCATGTATGTCATGGGGTCAGCCCCGGAATACCACCGTGCTCACCTTTGCCTCCAGGAGCTCTCTTGTTGACGAGTGCACCTGACAGGGAGCTATAAGTATCTGGTCGTCGAGTGGCAAAGAACGGGAACAGTTCTAACCAGTCCCTCCGCTGATCTAAGTCGAGGTCAGCGACTAACACCTCATTGCCGAAACGGCCGGCTTGAGCCAGTATGCGTCCGTAGGGATCGACTATGAATGATGAACCGTAAAAATCCAATAAACCCTCGTTGCCCCATCGGTTTGGAACAACAATAAATAAACCGTTGGCAATCGCGTGACCGATAATGACCTGGCGCCAAAGTGGTTCGGTGTCAAACTCCGGATGGTCAGGTTCGGAGCCAATCGCGGTTGGGTAGCAAAGAATGTCCGCTCCTGCCAACGCATAAGCTCTTGCAACTTCGGGGAACCACTCATCCCAGCAAGTCGGTAGCCCAAGCTTTGGTTTTCCGACTAGGTCCATTTCGAAAACCGGGTAAGGATCATTGCCTTGACCCGGAGCGAAATACTTGTCTTCGAAATAGCCCTCGGTAACCGGAATGTGGAGCTTCGGTGTTGATCCCAGAAGCTCCCCATTTGACCCAACGATGATGGCTGTGTTCAGCCCTCTTCCATCAGTCAGACCCGCCTCTTGATAAAGCGACGCGTGAATAACGACGCCGTATTTTTTGGCCTGCTGTGAAACCAGGTTGAATGTCGGGCCTGACTCCAGCTGCTCGGCATTTCTGTTAGGCGCCCCCGTGGGCAATTGGTCGGCCGGATATCTTGAAAGCGTTAGCTCAGGAAGAAAAATTACCTGGGCGCCTGCGTCCACGGCAATCTCGATTGCCTCGAGAAGTGTCGCTGTGTGTGCCGCCGGGTCGACATTGTGGTTTATTTGGACGGCAGCGACCTTGATGATTGAGCGCTCAGGCTCTCGAACACGGCTGAGTGATTTCGGTGACGCAACCTGGGTTAGTTTCACGGCTAATCCATCGTGTCCAGGATTGCGACCAGGTCTTGATACCTGGTTGTTGGGTTGACTATTGCAAACCTCGTGTTTGGCTTCCCTAGGTGACTGGAGGGGACAACGAATGCGAACTGGGATTCAAGTAGTTTTTTTGACCAGTCTTCATAATCGTTGGCATCCCAGCCGACTCTTTCGAACACCACGACTGAGAGCTGCGGGTTGCGCACCAGCTTGAGGTTGGGACGGGTAGAAATCTCAGCGCCAATTTTCTTTGCTAGGTCGACATTCGATTTGATTGCAGACCGGTAAGCAGCTACCCCGTAGGTTGCGAGTGAAAACCAGAGAGGCAAACCTCTAACTCTTCTGGTGAGATTGAACGCAAAATCCGACGGGTTCCAGTCATGATTCTTATTTAGAGTCTCTAAATATTCCCCGTGCTGGGTGTGCGTTTGTCGAGCAAGGTCAGGGTCGCGGTACACAAGAGCGCAAGCGTCAAAGGGTGCAAATAACCACTTGTGCGGGTCGACAATAAATGAGTCAGCTCTTTCTAATCCAAGGTAAAGAGGCTTCAGCTCCTCAACTAAGACTCCTGCCAAGCCGTAGGCCCCATCAACGTGGAACCAAAGATCATTAGCGGCAGCGACATTCGCTAGTTCATCGAGCTTGTCAATAATGCCAAAATTAGTAGTGCCGCTTGTGCCGACCAGAGCAAAAGGAATCAGCCCTTGGTTCTTGGCTTCTTGAATTGCAGATTCGGCGGCGTCGCCGGTTAACGATCCAGTCTGGCTTGCGTCAGCAGAAATGACCGTTACGCCCATTACTTTTCCAACGGACTTGACTGATGAATGCGCCTCGGAGCTGCAGATTATTGCCCAATGTTGACGACCGTGCTTGGCTTCTGCGACATCGCGCGCGACGACAAGAGCGGACAGGTTCCCTAGTGTGCCGCCTTGAACAAATACTCCGCCGGCTCCCTTTGGAAGCCCCGCTTCGCGAGCTAGAAATTCGAGGACTTGATTCTCTGCAAAAACAGCCCCAGCACCTTCGGTCCATGATCCACCGTAGATAGAGCTTGCGGAAACTACCAGATCAAAAAGAGTCGCGGCCTCCGTGGGCGCAGCAGGAATGAACGAGAGGAAATTCGGGTGATCCGTGGAGATGGTTGCTGGGGCTAAAACCTCTTCGAAGATTGATAGGGCTTTCTGTCCACCGATGCCAGCCTCGCTTATTGTGATCCCTGCGTGCGTCTCCAGCTCGCTTCTTGAGCGCGGTAAGTCAAGAGGAACCGGGTCCATAGCCATGCGCTCGGCCGCATACTTATAGATGGCCTCGCGGAGTTCGCTGTCTGCTCCTGCTTGATGCATTGACTCAGTCATTTTGACCCTCCCGATAGGCCCAACTCTAGCTAATTGGGCCCTTGTGAAAATGGTCGAAGACGATGTTGGTTCTGGTGGTTGCCACTGATGCGTTATTACTGAGTTGGTCCAGCACAAACTCTCTGGCTGCGTCTGAATCTGCGACCGCGATGTGCACAATGAAATCCTCTGCACCACCGAGGAAGAACACTTGAATCACCTGTGGGTGCTCACGCATTGCAGTCATGAAACTGGCAAGATTTGCTCTCGCTCCTGCTCGAAGTGACACTGAGATCAGAGCCTGTAGTTCCAATCCAAGAGCCTCTGGGGCTATGTCGGCGGCAAAAGATCTAATCACCTTGCGCTGAACCAGATTGCGAACTCTACCAAGGCAGGTCGAGGCAGCTATGCCAACTTGATTCGCTAGATCAGCATTAGAAATACGGCCATTTTTGCCGAGTATGGAAAGAATCGAGCGGTCGATTTCGTCGACCTCGTCGTTGACGCGAATATTCTGCGGCTTGAGCATTTCAAAAACCTCATTTTTCATTAGATATCGTGCATTTTCCTGTAATAAGTGAAGATTCTTCGTATTTTATCCGCCTAAGCGAATTATTTGCAAGAATTCAGGTCACTTGCTCAAGGAGAATAAATGTTAGTTGGCGTCCCCAAGGAAATTAAGAACAACGAATTTCGAGTCGCGCTCACGCCCGCCGGTGTTCATGAATTAGTGACGCGCGGCCATGAGGTCTTAATCCAGTCAAGTGCGGGTGAGGGCTCGGGCTTTCGGGACGACGATTACGAAAAAGCCGGTGCGACCATTACAGCAACTGCCGAAGAGGTTTGGTCCAAGGCCGAATTGCTTTGCAAGGTCAAAGAGCCGATAGCTATGGAGTATCCGCTGATGCGTAAAGGGCAAGTGCTTTTCACTTATCTGCACTTAGCGGCTTCTAGGGAATGTACAGATGCTCTTATCCAGTCCGGGACCACGGCAATCGCCTACGAGACTGTTCAGCTGGAAAACCGTTCGCTTCCTTTGTTGCAACCGATGAGTGAGGTTGCAGGCAGGCTCTCGGCGCAGATTGGTGCTTACCAGCTGATGAAGACCAACGGCGGTGCCGGGGTTCTCATGGGCGGAGTTCCTGGAACACCGCGTGCGAAGGTCGTGGTAATCGGTGGAGGAGTCGCCGGTACCGAAGCGGCCCTTGTTGCCAATGGCATGGGCGCAGATGTGACTGTTATCGACCTGTCGCTTCCAAGGCTCAGGGAGATTGACGAGCGTTTCAATTCCGAGGTGCAAACCAGAGCTTCGACCTCCTACGAGATTGCCGAGCAACTAAAGGATGCAGATTTGGTGATCGGTTCGGTTCTTATTCCAGGTGAGCGAGCTCCAAAATTAGTGACAGACAAAATGGTGAGTGAGATGAAGTCCGGAGCTGTACTTGTTGACATCGCGATTGATCAGGGCGGTTGCTTCGAGCACTCCAGGCCAACTACCCACGATGAACCGACCTTCCAGGTTCACCAAACTATTTATTACTGCGTTGCAAACATGCCGGGCGCGGTGCCTTCGACTTCGACGCGGGCACTAACCAACGCCACCTTGCCGTATGTGCTGCAGTTGGCAACGAGAGGCTGGAAGGCCGCCCTAAAAAATGATGCCGCTTTAGCTTTAGGCCTAAACGTGCATGAGGGAATGATCACCCACCCTGCCGTCGCACAAGCTTTTCCAGAATTGAACTATGTGGATACTCAAGAATTGATTTAGAGAAATTCTCTTTTCGACTCACTCAAGAGCTAGTCGCAAACGAGAGTAGCTACTTCTTTTTTCGCTTTAGAACGGTGGTTATTAGAACGCCTGCGACAGTCACACCAATCAGCGCATAGAGCGCGATAGTTCTCTGGTTTGCTATTTCTTCGCAGGAGGACCACCCCGCGACCTGAACATCCGGAGTACATGTCGTCGGGTCAAAAAATCCAATCAACCAGGCCAAAATCCCGATGCCAGCTATCGTCGCCAACATGGCGATTGAATTGTTTTTCAAGTTTGTTTGCTAGCTTGCTTCGGGATCAGATTGCTGCTTTGCGATTTCCGCGTGGACGTCAGCCATGTTGAGGCCCTGGACTTTATCAATCAACTCGTTCAGTGCCGGAGCCGGCAGTGCGCCTGCTTGGCTGAAGAGCAAAATGCCGTCTCGGAAAATCATCAGTGTTGGGATCGAGGAGATTCCAGCCATGCCGGAAAGTTCTTGTTCTGCCTCGGTGTCGACCTTGGCGAAGGTGATTTCTGGGTGGCCATTGGAGGCCTCCTCGAAAATTGGACCAAAGGTTTTACAAGGGCCGCACCATTCGGCCCAAAAGTCGACAAGCGTGATGCCGTCACTGTTTACTGTTGCTTCGAAATCCGCTTGGACCAAGTTTATTGTTGCCAATCTAATCAACCACCTTTACTACTCTTTGCCGCTTGGACGTCTGTGCCAAAACGATACCTACAATCACCACCATACCCCCGAGGGCCTGGGTCAGGCTAATCAGCTCCCCAAGCCAGAGTAAGGCGAACATTGCGGCCAGAATCGTCTCCGATGTAGCCACTACACCCACCAAAGTCGCCCCGAGGTGACGTAGCGCAAGAAAAGTAAAAGCCATGGGCAGGAAGCTTCCGGCCACCCCAAGCAAGAGGAGCATTACCCACAACGGAACTGTTATTCCAGAAAGGTTTCCGCTCAGGTCTAGGCCGTCGGTCAGACCTCCGTAGTCAAATTCGTTCAGCCTTGAAAAGGGCAGGTAAAGCAGAGTGGCAATACCCATTCCATAAGCCATGGTGACGTTTGTGGGCAAGTGTCGCTGAATTCGCTCCCCGACTATCAGGTGAGTGGTTAGCGAGGCGGCAGCGCCAAGCGCATAAATAATCCCTAGACCACTAAGTTGACTATCCCAAATTTGCGCAACGACGGCCAAGCCGCCAAGCACTAGCGCAGCTCCAAACCAAATCTGTTTTTTTACTCGCTCTTTGAAAAAAAGCAAAGCAATTATTGGCACCCAAAGGACGGCGGTGTACTCGATTAGTAGTGCGATTCCAACTGGCAGGAGTACCACCGCTTGTGAGTAGGCCCACTGAAGAGTTCCCACTCCCACGATTCCTAAAAGTAGAAGTCTCGGGATGAGCCGCTTTTCTACTCGCAGATCGGAACGGTTTGCAATTAGAGCCCAGGCGAGAGCAATTAAGCCTGCGGTAATCGACCGAACTAGAACGGCTTGTTCAGGGGTAATACCCGATTGGATTATCACTTTGGTGGTGGAGGCATTGAGACCAAATAGGATTGCGGCACTGGCCGCGTAAAGCACGCCAAGCGTAGGGTGTTTTTGAGTCAATTAGGCTTGTGCCGTACCTTTCAAAATGCCAATTGGGAATCAATTGGGTAACCATCTAAGTTTAGGAACATTATGGAGACTTTTGTACTTGCCGGTGGGTGTTTTTGGTGCCTAGATTCAGCTTATGTCCAATTCCGTGGTGTGGGAGAGGTGACCTGCGGCTATACGGGCGGCCACAAGCCCAATCCGAGCTATGAAGATATTTGCAATGGCAATACTGGCCACGCTGAAGTCGTGAATGTCACTTTCGATCCCGATGAGATTTCCTCCGAGCAAATACTAGATATATTTTTCACCTTGCATGATCCAACTCAGCTGAATCGCCAGGGAGCTGACGTTGGTGATCAGTATCGATCGGCGATGTTTTATTCGAGCGAAGCCCAAAAGCAAATTTTTAGCGATGCTGTTGAAAGAGCCAAAGAAATTTGGGGTCAAAACGTCGTGACCGAAGTCACTCCTTTAGCCGAAAACTTCGAGGCCGAGGACTACCACCAAGATTATTTCGACAAGAATCCCAATCAGGGCTATTGCCTTGCCGTAGTGGCTCCAAAGGTCTCAAAGGTCAGAGCAAAGTTCACAAGTCTTCTTCGATAACGAGTTTTCCACAGATTTGTTTCTGCACCACAATCCTGATTGACAATTTGCCAAACTTTCCAGAATCACAAGGAAAGGCTCATACATGGCAGAAACTTATACGGCAGTCGGTCTGGTTGCCACCACTCCTAGAAACATAGTCACATCTGAGGGGCTCTCGGTCACTTCATTTCGCTTGGCGTCCGGCAGTCGACGGTTCGATAAAGACTCGGGTGCATGGGCTGACGGTGACACTAATTGGTTCACTGTCGTGGCATTTAGGCAACTTGCCGTCAACGCAAACGAATCGATTTCCAAAGGTGATCGAATCCTAGTCAGCGGTCGAATAAAGGTGCGCGATTGGGATAACGGCGAACGCACCGGAACGACAGTGGAGATTGAGGCGGATTGTCTTGGGCACGACCTTTTGTTTGGCACCAGCACATTCGAAAGGGCTGCACGTCAAGACCAGCAAACTGAAGATTCGGACTCTACGCTCCAGCCCGCCTAGAGTTTGATGGGTCTGGCGCCCCCCAAACTCCAGACCCGAACCTCTCTTCGTCACTTGCAATTTCAAAGGGCAATGCGCCTTTTAGCACTGGGATAAACTTTTCCCAGAGCAAACGACGAAGAGGGGTTTCCCTCTTCCAAATTGGATGGGCAATTTTCTTGGCTGAATTTATTTACCAAATGATCAAAGCGCGTAAAGCGCACGGCGACAAAGTGATTCTTGACGACGTAACACTTGCGTTTTATCCGGGTGCAAAAATCGGAGTTGTTGGACCAAACGGTGCCGGTAAATCCTCTGTTCTAAAAATCATGGCTGGTTTGGACAATCCTTCGAACGGAGAGGCTCGGCTGGCGCCGGATGCGACCGTTGGTATCTTGATGCAGGAGCCGGCCTTAAACGAAGAGAAGACAGTGCTTGGAAACGTACAGGAAGCCGCTGCCGAAACCATCGCTCAGATTGAGCGATTTAATGAAATTAGCGCGGAGCTTGCCAGCCCAGACGCCGACTACGACACTCTTTTGGCGGAGATGGGAACACTTCAGGAGCAGATAGACGCTTCAGACGGCTGGGATCTTGAGAATCAACTAGAGCAGGCCATGGATGCGCTGCGATGCCCACCCGGGGATACGCCGGTAACCAACCTCTCGGGTGGCGAAAGGCGAAGGGTTGCTTTGTGCAAGCTTTTGCTGCAAAAGCCGGACTTGCTGCTACTTGATGAGCCGACGAACCACTTGGACGCTGAGAGTGTTTTGTGGCTCGAACAGCACCTCGCGCAATACGCGGGTGCGGTGCTCGCGGTCACACACGATAGATATTTTCTAGACAACGTGGCCCAGTGGATTCTTGAGCTGGACCGCGGGCGCGCTTACCCATATGAGGGTAATTATTCGACGTATCTGGAAAAGAAGCAGGAACGGTTGCAGGTTGCTGGCAAGAAGGACGCCAAATTGTCAAAGCGCCTCGCCGACGAGCTCGAGTGGGTCAGATCAAGCCCCAAGGCCAAGCAGACGAAGTCGAAGGCCAGGCTTTCAAGGTATGAGGAAATGGCCGCGGAGGCGGACAAAACCAGAAAGCTAGATTTCGAGGAAATCCAAATTCCGCCGGGGCCAAGGCTTGGGGACATAGTTATAGAGTCCAAGAAGATCTCCAAGGGGTTTGAGGACAGACCACTTTTCAGCGACTTGAGTTTTACCCTGCCCCGAAATGGAATAGTTGGAATTATCGGCCCGAACGGTGTCGGTAAGTCAACTTTGTTTAAGTGCATAACTGGCATGCATCAGATTGACACTGGGGATCTCAAGATTGGCGAGACCGTTTCGATCAGCTACGTAGACCAGTCTCGAGAAGGTATCGATCCGAATAAGTCACTCTGGGAAGTTGTATCCGGAGGGCTGGATTACATTCGGGTTGGACAAGTTGAAATGCCATCCAGGGCCTATGTTGCAGCTTTTGGGTTCAAGGGCGCCGACCAACAAAAGAAAGCCGGAGTCCTCTCGGGTGGCGAAAGAAATCGACTGAATCTGGCTTTGACCCTCAAAAAGGGCGGAAATCTCCTGCTACTTGACGAGCCCACAAATGACCTCGATGTTGAAACCTTGTCGTCTTTGGAAAATGCGCTTCTAGAATTCCCTGGTTGCGCCGTGGTGATCACTCACGATCGCTGGTTCCTTGATCGGGTGGCCACGCACATTTTGGCTCACGAGGGGACAGACGAAAAGCCAGATAATTGGCACTGGTTCGAGGGAAACTTCGACTCATACGAGGAAAACAAGATCAAGCGACTGGGCCCGGACGCTGCTAAGCCTCACCGATCCACTTATCGCAGGCTTACTAGAGACTAGGAAAGCTCTGGAATTCTCAGCATTCCTTCTTGCGCGACGGATGCAACTAGGCTCCCGCTTCTGTTGAAGATTTGCCCGAGTGCTAGCCCGCGGCTGTTTTGCGCAGCGGGGGAGTGCTGAACATACAGCAGCCAGTCACTGAAGTCTGGCTTTTCATGAAACCACATTGCATGATCCAGGCTTGCTGAGCTAAGACCCTTGTGCGCCCAGCTAAGGCCGTGGCGCCTCATTATTGACTCCAGTATCGAGTAGTCGCTTGCGTAAGCCAGGCTCGCCACTTCTATGGCTTCGTCAGCGGGCAGCTCCGTTATGGGCTTGAACCAGACACACTGCTTCGCGGACTGCTCTTTAGCTGCAGATAGATAGATGGGTTCGTCGGTGTGCCGAAGGTCAAACGGCCGCGCCTTGGCCCAGTAATTGGTTATCGGGTGATCAAAGTTGGAAAGAATTGAAGCTGCGGAAGGAAGATTCTCCGGTTCGGGCAGGTTTTCGGGCATGGCGTCCGAGTGGGTCATACCGCCACTTGAATCCTGGAAAGACGCAATCATTGAAAATATGGCCTTACCTTCTTGGCTGGCCTGAACACGCCGAGCGGAAAAGCTGCGACCATCTCGAAGGATGTCAACTTCAAACTCAATTGGCTTGGCCACGTCCCCCGGGCGCAAGAAGTAGCTGTGGAGGCTGTGGACTGGACGCCCCGGCTCAAGCGTCCTAGTGGCAGCGACTAGGGACTGCGATAAAACTTGTCCGCCAAAAACCCTGCCATGTGGCATCCACTGGGTTTGACCGAGGAAAGTAGTGGGGCTCTGCTGTTCAAGGTCCAAGATTCGAACTAAATCCGCCACTGGGTCCTGTGGAATAACTGAATCTTGCATAAAAACCTTCTCTCATTGACTAGTTTAGGAGTTGATCATGGATAAAAATCTCTCCTTTCAGGACCCGAATGACCTTGTCGATCTCGCAGGTTATCTAAAAAGGGCATTGCGCTTGGACAGCACCGGCGCAGTAAGGCTGCGGGCTTTTGGTTCTGTGTTGGCGGTTTACGTCAGTCCTATTTATGCCGGATCTTTGTTGGGTGACGGGCTCACGGTCATTGGGCTCAGGACCCTCAACCTCACTTCCGAAAACGAGCTTGACTCGCTTTTTACAATCGAAGACTTACTGGCAGCGGTGGAGAAGAGCATCGAGAACGACGAGCTGGTTTTGGTGCCACCTAGGACTGCCGCCAGGGTTGGCTGGGCCGGCATTTCTCCGCCACGCCAAGGCTGGGTGCGTGCTGGCGAAGTTGAACAAGAGAAAATTTCTGCTTGGGCAAAAGAAGGCATCGCCGCCGTGGCCGAAGCGCTTCCTGAGAGCATCGGAAGCGCTATTGCCGCGAGAGTAAGGCTTCAAATCTGGGGTAAAGCAGTAGGAATTGAGCACAACTTTCCAGCGGGCTCAGCCTTTGCCATGGCTGGGTTGGGATTCATGCAAAAAGGTATTCCTGTAAAGGTATACAGGGCCCATGGCTGGATTCGTCTAAGTAGCGACTTTGGTCACGTGATAGCGAAGGAAAGCTTCAGGTTTTCCTAGTCCTCGAAGGTGTTTAGCATCGAGTGAGCGGCCCGCTCCAAATAGTCCCAGAGCTCATCTCTATCCAGCTCAGAAATCGAGAGCGACTTCACTGCGCTTTCCATATGCATTAGCCAGGCCTGTTTTGCAGCGGGGTTTATCTTGAAACCGTTGTGACGCATTCTCAGCCTCGGGTGACCTCGGGTCTCTTGATAGGTGGTTGGGCCTCCCCAGTACTGCTCCAAAAATAATTGCAACCTGATCCGCGCAGGCTCCAGGTCTTCCTCCGGATACATGGGTTTAAGTATTGGATCGGCTGCGACCCCTTTGTAGAAGGTGCGAGTGAGCTCTTCAAAGACCGGCTGTCCGCCAACTCGCTGATAGAAATCTTGCAATTACTTCGCCAGGTTTATCTTGCTTGCACGAAGTAGGCCGATGTTTTGCTTGTCAAAGGCTTGCTTGCATCGCTTTCTGAGCTCTCTTGAAACCGCCCACTGACGATTAGGAAGAGTCCTTATTGAAACTCGGATGACAAACTGCTCACCGGAAATGTGTTGCATTCCCCACATGTCGGCATCCGCAATCATGTCTCTGCTCCACTCTTTAGACTTGCGCATTTCATCAGCGGTGGTTTGTATGATGTCCTGAACTTGATCGACATCATTGTCGTACGCAAATGGGAAGTCCAACAGAGCAGCTGCCCACTCCTGTGAGGCGTTACCCACCTGAATGATCTCGCCATTCCGAACAAACCAAAGCGTCCCGTGAATGTCTCGAACTTCGGTAACCCTCAGGCCCACACGCTCCACTTCTCCGGATACATCGCCAATTTCGACCCAGTCACCGACTCCATACTGGTCTTCGAACACTATAAATATTCCGGAGAGAATGTCCTTCACTAACGACTGGGCACCGAAGCCAATAGCGGCACCTAAAACGGTCGATACGGCAATTAATGCCCCTACGTTAATTCCAAGTTCGCTAAGAATCATCACTAGCGCGGTGATAGCGATTGCCCAGGTCGTGAAGTTATCGAGGACGGTAGCGATGGTTCTAGTTCGCTGCGTGAGTCGTTGTTCCACCATCAGGTCGTCCAGGCGATCATTCTTCTTTACGCGCTGAACCCCCGAGATAATCGTTCTGACAATTCTCTTCGATGCCACCTTCAGCAGCACACGCAGCACGACAGCTGCCGTGAGAATAATCACGATGGATACCAGAGTGGACCATTCGGACATGAATTCGGTAAAGGTCATTTAGTTCTCCTCTTGGTCTTTGGCTTGGGCTTTTAATCCACGTTCCAGACCAGCCAGATTCTCCACCAAGGTCCTTCTAAAAGCAGGCTTTGACTTGGCGAAGCTTGAATCAATGAGTTCTTTGGTCTTGTCGGCGAGGCTTTTATTTGCCAGGGCGATTGGGTAGAGGTTGGTCAATAAGTAAGACGCGATTTGGTAACTGCGCTCCTCCCAGATCCGTTGGGCTATCAACATATATTTGTCAGCGTATATTTCGAGCAATTTGGTGTCAGAGACCCGCCCAAAACTGGAAGAGGCGGAGCTAATCAGCGTGTTCGAGTACTCGGTGCGGTCTGTCAGCTCTGTCCAAGCTTCTAGCTTCGCCTCTGGAGTTGAGATTGCTGCTAACGCTGCGGCGGCAAACTTCTTGCCGTTTGCCGTGTTGTCCTTGGTTAGTTCAGTCGCTATTCGGTCTTGGTCGGCGCGATTGCCGACCGCAAGTCCGAGCAGAATCTCCCATCGCAAGTCTCCGTTAACTATTAGGCCTGTGAGCGCTTTTTGGCCGGATACTAGACCTTCTAACCAGTCGAGTTGTTTAGAGTCGGTTGCGAACTGAGCGACGAATTTCGCAAACTGCAGCTGGTTATCGCTCCCGGCCTCTGCGGTCTCTGCCAGCGAGATGAGCGAGTCAGCTATGTGCTCAACTGTTTCTGCTCGTTTATCTTCCGACACGTATAGCGTTGCTGTTGTTACTAGTTGGCGTAGCAGTGTTGTGACGGTCGTGGACTCAGTTTCACTGCCAATGTGGTCCAGCACCAACTGAATGAAATCTCTCGGCTTCGCCTCGGCGTCTCTGGTAGTGTCCCAAGCCGCCGACCAAATCATGGTTCTTGCAAGCGAGTCAGAGATCCCAGATAAGTTCTCGAGTGCTACGGCCCATGAGCCGTCGTCCAGTCGAATTTTGGCGTAGGCAAGGTCCTTGTCATTTATTAATATCAGGTCCGGCTTTATTTCACCCAGTAACTGTGAAACGGATGTTACGGGACCCGCAACATCGATTTCAATCTCGCCATTACGCTCAAGTCGACCACCGACAAGCTGAAACATTCCGACACCCAATCGGTGAGGACGAAGGTATGGGAAGTCATCAATCGCCGTTTGAACAATGTCAAACTTGGTAAACCTGCCATCTTTATCAACTTCGATGTCGGGACGAAGAGTGTTCACACCGGCAGTTTCGAGCCAAAGCGATGACCATTCTGCTAAGTCGCGGCCGCTCTCGGCCTCGAGCTCAACGAGCAGGTCCTTTAATTCGGTGTTTTTCCACTGGTGTTTTTTGAAGTAGTTACCGACACCACGCATGAATGAGTCTTGACCGACCCATGCGACGAGCTGCTTTAGAACCGAGGCTCCCTTTGCGTACGTGATGCCATCAAAATTCACTTGAACGTCCTCGAGATCGTTTATCTCGGCGACGATCGGGTGAGTGGAGGGTAGCTGGTCCTGTCGATATGCCCAGCTTTTTTCGAGGGACGCAAAAGTGGTCCAGGCTTCCGTCCACTCGGTTGCCTCTGCGGTCGCGAGGGTAGAAACATATTCGGCGAAGCTCTCGTTTAGCCACAGATCGTTCCACCAGACCATGGTCACTAGGTCTCCGAACCACATGTGGGCAAGCTCGTGCAAAATTGTGACTACCCGTCGTTCTTTGACTGCGTCAGTCACAGCGGATCTAAAAATGTAGCTCTCCGTGAAAGTAACTGCGCCGGCATTCTCCATTGCTCCTGCATTGAAATCTGGCACCCAAAGCTGGTCGTACTTGTCAAACGGGTAAGGGTAATCAAAAAGGTTCTCGAAGTAAGTGAAGCCGGCCTTGGTCTTGTCGAAGATGTAGTCTGGATCCATAAATGTTGCCAGTGAACCTCGGCAGAATACTCCAAGTGGAATCACCTGTCCGTTCGATGAAACTAGTTCGTCGCGCCAGACCGTGTATGGTCCCGCTACTAAGGCCGTGATGTAGCTGGAAATTCTTGGGGTCGGTGCGAAGTCCCAACGGGCCAGTCCTTCACCAATTGGTACTGGTTCCGGAGTGGTGGAGTTTGAAATCATTTGCCAGTTTTGGCTACCAGTGACCCTGAATTCAAAACTAGCTTTTAGGTCTGGCTGCTCGAATACTGCAAACATGCGACGAGAGTCAGGCACCTCAAATTGGGTGTAGAAATAAACCTCGTCGTCCACTGGATCGACGAATCGGTGCAAGCCTTCGCCGCTGTTGGAGAAGGTTCCGTGAGCTTTTACTGTGAGAAGGTTTTCGTGTTTTAGGTTCGGCAACTTGATTCTGGTGCCATCGGAATACTTAGAGGGATCGAGGTTCTGTCCATTTAGCTCTATTGATTCAACAGATGCTGTAATCGCATCGATAAATGTTTCTTCGCCTTCTTCGCTGCAACTAAATCGCACGATAGAAACGTAGGAAAAGACCTTCGCATCCTCTGTCAAATTGACTTCAACGATGTAAGAATCAACATCGAGTATTTTAGATCTTGCTTGCGCTTCTAGGCGAGTGAGATTTTCCCCTGGCATTTTTTCTCCATTAAGTCTTTGTTTCTAAACAGCCTAGATGCTTTTTTACCTCAGACTCTGGGCAATAATTGAATTATGAATCAGTTCCTTCAGGCGGCGGCAACACCCGAGACCTCGGCACAGCTCGCTGAGATTGGTGCGGCCCTGTTGGTTCTTGGTCTGGTGGCTTTTTTGGCCAACAAGATGAAGTTCTCGGTAGTGCCCCTTTATTTGATGATAGGACTTGCTCTTGGCAATGGAGGGTTCATCCCTCTTTCGCTAAGCGAAGAGTTTTTAGTCACCGGCGCTCAAATCGGCGCGATCATGCTCCTGTTGCTCTTGGGTCTTGAGTATTCGGCGTATGACTTGGCTAAGTCATTTAAAGAGCGCAAAAGTGCCGGTGTGATCGACGTTATCGCGAATGCCACCCCGGGTTTCTTGATCGGCTTCTTATTGGGATGGGGGATTCCTGGAGCATTAGCCCTCGCCGGAATTACGTATGTGTCCTCCTCGGGTATTGCAGCTCAGCTAATTAAGGAAATGGGCTTTAGGAAGTCGGAAGTTTCCAAGCGCGCCATCGGTGTATTGGTTTTTGAGGACTTGGCTCTGGCTCCCTACCTGCCACTGCTTTCCGCAGTTATTACTGGGGTCAGCGTCTGGAACGGCTTACTAACCGTCGGACTAGCCCTGGCTATCACCGGCTTGGTGATTCTCGTGAGCTTCAAGGGCTCCTCTAGATTTCAAAAGTTTCTCGACCCGAACGAGCCTGGTGGGTTGTTGCTCACGGTTTTCGGCACGGCACTTTTGGCGGCGGGCTTGGCCGATCTTGTGGGCTTTTCGGGAGTTGTAGCCGCCTTCTTGATCGGCCTGCTGTTGACCGGTGAAGTAGCGGAGGCAGCAAGATCGAGGCTGATGCCGCTTAGGGATATTTTCGCAGCAATTTTCTTTCTGTTTTTTGGCATAACCATCGACCCGGCGGAGCTGCCAGCAGTGCTGCCACTTGCATTGGTGTTAACGGCCGTTGGAGTAGCGGGTAAGTACGCTGTTGGATGGTGGGTGACGCGCGATCTGACGGATCGGTTGGCGGTATGGCGCACAACTGCGTTCCTAATCCCGCGCGGTGAGTTCTCAATCGTGATAGCCGCTCTCGCGGCACCAGCGGTACTGAGCGTTAATCTTCAAGCGCTCACTCTTGCGTACGTCATTCTTACCGCGTTCACTGCGTCCATGATTTTGCGGCTTACTCGTCCCAAGCTAAATGCCAAGTTGGGCAAGAAGTAAATTGAGAAACATGAGCTCTACACGATTGGCAATTTATCTATTAGCCCCGGTTCTAACAGTTGCTTTTCTTGTCGGAAGTTTTTCCCTGGGGTCGGCCGGATTACTCCCGGACCCCGTCGCAATCCACTGGGGGGTCAGCGGACAAGCGGATCAATTTTTGGACCTGAACAGCTATTTGTGGTTAGTCACGATTAGTTTTCTGTCCTATTTATCTGGTCTTGTTGCACTCGAGGCCTCCGGCGATACGGCAAAGTTACTAAAGCCTCTGATGAAGTCGCTCTTGGTGGGTCTGTTTTTCTTCATTCTTGTGGTTGTGACCACTACCACTTTGCTCCAGGCGGGCCTAGATACCGACGAAAGCCTGTTTATTGGTCAGTGGTTTCTCTTGGTTCTTATTCCAACTGCGATCATGGTTTGGTTGTTCTCGGCTAAGCCCAGTTTGAGAGTTCGTGAAAACCTAGACATTAGTCTTAGAGGGTTAGTTCTTTTGACCGTGCCACTGAGCGCCATCGAGTCAGTCAGCCGGATAAACGTTCAAGCAAGAGACTATGGCGGCTGGGGCTTGCGCTACTCGTCTAACACCCTTGCTTTTATTCCAAGTTCGGGAGCTGCGGTTTTGATAAAGCTCGACTGGGGAGAGGCTATTGCGGTGAGAATGCAGAGCCCAGAAGACTTTATTGCCAGTTACCAATTAGAGACAGCGGGATAGCATGAAAATACACATAGCAACCGACCACGCCGGCATGGAGCTGAGCGGGTTTTTAGTCGATTCACTGACTGAACTTGGCCACGAAGTTGTCGATCACGGGCCCAAGGTTTACGACGCTTTGGATGATTACCCGGGGTTTTGTATCCAAGCCGCTTTAGCGGTTGCCAAAGACCGAGTCTCCGGTGAAGAGGCTCTTGGAATCGTACTTGGCGGCAGTGGAAACGGTGAACAAATGGCTGCTAATAAAGTAAAGGGCATTCGCGCAGCACTTATTTGGAACCCAGAGACCGCGGAGCTTGCCAGGGACCATAATGACGCCAATGTTGCGGCAATTGGCGCCAGGCAGCATGACAACATCGAAGTTCTTGAGCTAATAAAGATATTCATCACTCAGCCATTCTCAAATGATGAGCGCCACCTGCGACGGATTGGCAAACTGATGCAGTTTGAAAACACCGGAGAGGTTACTTACTAATCCGATGCCAGAGGGACATACCGTTCACCGAACAGCAAAACATTTTTCTAAACATTTCCTAGGAAAACAGGTCGAGCTGACCTCTCCGCAAGGGCGCTTTACTGACTCGAAACTAGTATCTGGTCAAGCTCTTTTGACCAGCGAGGCTTTTGGCAAGCAGCTTTATCTCGGCTTTGAGACTGCGACAGTGAGAATTCACCTGGGTATTTACGGCAAGTGGCGTTTTCGAGGCTTTGAGGACACCCCTCCCGAACCAGTAGGGCAGGTCCGAGCGAGATTTCTGAGCGGCGAACAGGTTGCAGACGTCGTGGGCCCGACATCGTGCGAGGTACTTGATGCACTTCAGGTAACGGCAAAACAATCGAAGCTAGGACCAGATCCCTTGCGAATAGACCCGGGTGACCACGAGCTACAGCGCTTTCTAACAAGAGTGGCAAGCAGCAAAGTTGTAATTGGGCAATTGCTAATGGATCAAAGCGTAATTGCTGGGGTCGGCAACGTTTATCGAGCGGAGTTGCTTTTTCGCGCTGGCCTAAACCCATATACCCCTGGGCATCTGATTGCATCCGAAGTGATTGCAGGGATTTGGTTTGATGCCGTGATGCTAATGAGAATTGGCGTCAAGACCGGAATCATGTTGACAAGAGACGGGTATCTAAAAGGACGACCCACGATCTTAGATCGGTATTCTGCTTATAAGCGCGAAGGCTTACCCTGTAGAAATTGCTTGAATCCTATTTCGATTCAGGTTCTCAATAGCAGGAAGCTCTACTGGTGTTCTAGTTGCCAAAGTGCATGAAGGCCGATCCTATGAGCGTCGTTGCTTGGAGCGAGTGACGGGAATCGAACCCGCGTCATCAGTTTGGAAAACTGAGGCTCTACCATTGAGCTACACTCGCGCGTCTTTGTTAGACGAGACATCATTCTATGGGGTAGAGTGGTCGAGTTCGTGGCCATTGGTCAAGAATGTTCGGGATGTAGCGCAGCTTGGTAGCGCATCTGTTTTGGGAACAGAGGGTCGCAGGTTCAAATCCTGTCATCCCGACAAATTGCTTGAAGAAAAACCCCAACCATGGAGATAAGTTGAAGACGACCGTTGAAAAACTGAGCCCGACCCGAGTAAAACTGACCATCGAAGTTGATCAGGCGGGGTTCAAGCCCACACTAGACAAGGCCTACAAGTCAGTCGCTACCCAGGTCAACATCCCGGGTTTCCGCAAGGGTAAGGTTCCTTCCTCTGTTTTGGATCAGCGCGTGGGTAAGGATTCGATCATTGCTCAGGCCATCAACGATGGCATGGACAGCTTTTACCGAGAAGCACTCGTAGCTGAAAAGCTAAAGCCACTCGGAACCCCTGAAGCGGATGTCAGCTCAGCGCCGACCGCTGCTGAGATGGGCAAACCCCTAATTATTTCTCTAGAGGTTGAAGTTCGCCCAGAGTTCAAGCTTCCTAGCTACAAAAACATTGCGGTGACTGTTGAACCCGTCAAGGTTGCCAAAATGGACATCGAGACCGAGTTAGATGCGCTTCGCGCCCGGTTTGGGACCCTAAAGACAGTAGATAGGCCAGCTAAGACTGGAGACTTCACCACAGTAGACCTAACGGCGACGATGGACGGTAAGGACATCGACACTGCTCAGGACATTTCCTACGAAATCGGTTCCGGGCAGCTGCTTGACGGTATCGACGAGGCCCTAGAGACCCTCACGGCTGGCGAGACCACAACCTTTAGTTCAAAGCTTGTGGGCGGAGAAATGGCGGGACAGGCGGCCGAAGTATCCGTTACCCTAAAGGCCGTAAAAGAGCGCGAACTTCCAAAAGCGGATGACGACTTTGCGCAGCTGGCCAGTGAGTTTGACACGTTAGCCGAACTTAAGAAGGACCTAGAAACCAAGCTTGCCGAGCAGCTTGGTCGCAAGCAAGTGCTACAAGCTAGGGACAAAATTGTTGAGGAACTTGTAGCTAAAGCCAAGATTCCGGTGTCCGATGTTGCTGTAAAGAAGGAAGTTGACTCTCACCTTGAAGGCGAAGGTCGTCTAGAGGACGAGGTTCACCGTAAGGAAGTCACCGCAGACTCTGAAAAAGGCTTCAAGACTCAGTTGCTACTAGATGCCATTGTCGATGCCGAGGAAATCAAGATTGAGGACCAGGAATTGATTGAGTACTTGGCGTTCACTTCCAGGAATTACCAGATGGAACCTAACCAGTTCATCGAACAGGTCGCTAGTTCTGGACAAGTCGCTTTCTACGCTGATGAGCTAAAAAGGCGCAAGGCCGTGGACTTCTTGGTTGCACAGGCTGACATTACTGACACCAAGGGTGCAAAAGTTACCTACGAGGTCTAACGCCTAAGGCGAACAAGGGCACGCTGTTACAACTTTGCTGGTTATCGTAGACATAACGTAGCTAAAGGAGATTTTAATGGCAATGCCCCAAATGGAGCGAACAGGTGTTTTTGACAGACTACTGAAAGACCGCATTGTGTGGTTGGGTAGTGAAGTTAGGGACGAGAACGCTAACGAGATTTGCGCCAAAATTCTGCTACTAGCAGCAGAGGATTCCGAAAAAGACATCTTCTTGTACATCAATTCTCCGGGCGGATCAATCACCGCAGGCATGGCCATCTACGACACCATGCAGTACGTTCCAAACGACATTGTCACGGTCGGCATTGGAATGGCTGCGTCTATGGGTCAGTTCCTGCTCTCTTCTGGCGCGAAGGGTAAGAGGTATGCCACTCCGAACACCAGGGTTTTGCTTCACCAGCCAGCTGGAGGCTTCGGAGGAACCGCCTCGGACATTCAGACTCAGGCAGAGCTAATCATGTCAATGAAGCGACAGCTTGCAGCCATCACTGCGCAACAAACCGGAAAAACCGTCGAACAGGTAATGCTCGATGGAGACCGCGATCGATGGTTCACAGCCGCGGAAGCTCTCGAGTACGGGTTTATTGATCAAATACAAGAATTTGCTAGTCGCTCAACCGGCGTTGGAAAGGCCTAATTATGAGTTTCATCGAGACATCCCAGGGCCGCGTCGCTGCACCCAGTGCCAGGTACATTCTTCCTGAGTTTGAAGAGCGAACATCCTACGGAATAAAGCGTCACAATCCATACACAAAGTTATTTGAGGACCGCATTGTGTTCTTGGGTGTTCAAGTTGACGACGCTTCCGCCGACGATATTATGGCGCAGCTTTTGGTTCTTGAGTCCCAAGACCCAGATCGGGACATCACCCTTTACATCAACTCTCCTGGTGGCTCTTTCACAGCGTTGACAGCTATTTACGACACCATGCAGTACATAAAGCCGCAGATTCAAACAGTTTGCTTGGGTCAGGCTGCCTCCGCTGCAGCTGTTCTGCTTGCTGCCGGTGCCAAAGGCAAGCGTCTCGCCTTGCCCAACGCCCGAATTCTGATCCACCAGCCTTCTTCTGGAGGCGGGGGACAGGGTCAAGCTTCTGACATTGAGATTCAAGCCAAAGAAATCATGCGCATGCGAGACTGGCTCGAATTTACATTGAGCCATCACTCCGGAAAGAGTTTGGAGCAGGTCAATAAAGATATCGACCGCGACAAGATCTTGACCGCCCAAGAGGCAATGGAGTACGGCTTGATAGATCAGGTGCTGACTTCCAGAAAGCTCTAGTGCTCTTTGGCGAGTGGCGCGGCGAAAAAAGTCGGCCATTCGCTATAGGGTTTTGTCATGACACTATCTGAGACCAGTGAGCTCCTGAAGTGCACATTTTGTGCCAAGAGCCAGAAGCAAGTGCGCAAATTAATTGCTGGCCCGGCTGTGTACATTTGCGACGAGTGCATTGAGCTCTGCAACGAAATCATTGAAGAGGAACTGGGTCAGAGTGTCTCCAAGGACTTGGAGTCAATGGAGCTCCCAAACCCCAAGGAAATCAAGGGCTTTCTGGATGAATACGTCATCGGTCAAGATGGAGCCAAGAAGCAGCTGGCGGTGGCGGTCTATAACCACTACAAGCGAATCAGATCAACTGGCACACTAACTGCCGCGGGCAAGCCGCACGATGACATAGAAATTGCCAAGTCCAACATTCTTATGATTGGTCCAACTGGTTGCGGAAAAACTTACCTTGCACAGACTCTTGCGAAGCGTCTGAACGTCCCGTTTGCGGTTGCTGATGCTACTGCGCTCACCGAGGCGGGCTACGTGGGCGAGGATGTAGAGAACATTTTATTGAAGCTGCTCCAGGCTGCGGACAACGATCCCAAGCGGGCTGAAACTGGAATTATTTACATTGACGAAATTGATAAAATTTCAAGAAAATCTGAGAATCCATCCATCACTCGAGACGTTTCGGGAGAGGGTGTCCAGCAGGCCTTGCTGAAAATTCTTGAGGGTACAGTCGCTTCTATCCCGCCCCAGGGCGGCAGGAAGCACCCGCAGCAGGAGTTTATCCAGCTCGATACCACCAACGTGCTATTTATTGTCGCGGGAGCTTTTTCCGGCCTCGAGACAATAGTTTCGGAGCGAACTGGCAAGAAGGGTATTGGCTTTGGTGCCGAGCTAAAACAGAAGAACGATGGTGTGGACATTTATAGGCAGGTTCAGCCAGAAGACCTTCGTAAATTTGGACTAATCCCAGAATTTATTGGCAGGCTCCCAGTAATTGCGACCGTGGAGGAGCTTGACAAGTCTGCCCTCATCAAAATTCTTACCGAACCAAAGAACGCGCTAATAAAGCAGTACCAGCGCATGTTCGAAATTGATGGGTTCGACCTTGAATTCGAGGCCGGTGCTATTGAGCACATTGCTGAGTCCGCGCTTGAGCGCCAGACTGGTGCCAGGGGTCTGAGGGCAATTCTGGAAGAGCTGCTCGGTCCGATAATGTACGAGCTTCCCGGTAGCGACAGCACTGGCATCGTCATGATCACTGAAGAAGTTGCCAAGACTGGATCAATCCCGGAAATACAACCACACCGCAAGCCACTTCAAGACAAGTCCGCTTAGCGAACACGCACCACTCCCCATGAAAAACGCGGCCATCACGCCCTACCTTGCTGGAACAGTAGCTTCCACTACCGGATCAATCGCAACCTTCGGAATAGCAATTGCCGGCCTAAGTGCCATGGGAGCAAGCCAGAGCCAGACTGCAACCGCAATTGTGGCAATGCTTGTTGGCTACGGAGTGCTGTCGATTGGCCTTAGCGTTTGGCTCAGAATGCCAATTAGCATCGTCTGGTCCACACCTGGTGCGGCATTTTTGGCGACCAGTTCGGGGCTTGGGGTCAGTTTCGAGACGGCCGTGGGAGCATTCATAGTCAGCAGCTTGCTGGTTGTTCTTACTGGTGCGTGGCCTGCACTTAGCAGGCTAATTGCTAAAATACCGCCTCAGATATCGGCTGCGATGTTGGCGGGCGTTATTTTCCCGTTTGTTGCTGCGACAGTGCGCTCGAGCGTTGATTTCCCGATATTGATAATTCCAGTAATCGTTATCTGGCTCATGCTCAATCGGTTACTTCCGCTGTGGGCTTCACCGATTGCAATTCTTATCGGCTTTGCGTTGATTGCCATGAGTCAAGAAGCCAAGAGCTTCGAGGTCTTGTCATTCTGGCCAAGCCTGGAAATAATTTCTCCCGTATTTGATATCGGTGTAATAGTCGCAATCGGTATCCCGCTTTATTTGATTAGCATGGCCTCGCAGAACCTTCCCGGTTTGGCCATCATGAGCGGGTTGGGATATCCGCTTCCAACCTCTAAAATCTTCGTTGCCACGGGTGTTGGATCCGTCGTTACGTCATTTTTTGGAGGCTTTGGGTTGAATCTAGCCGCCATCACCGCGGCGCTGAATGCCGACGAGGGGGCTGGCAAGGACCCGTCAAAGCGTTGGAAGGCAGCAGCCTGGGGCGGGGTTGTCTATCTAATTTTCGCGCTTTTTGCTTCTGTATTTGCGGCCTTTGTGCTGGCAGTTCCTACGGAGCTGCTTCTAGCGCTAGCCGGCCTCGCGCTCATTAAAACTTTTGCGTCGTCTCTTAGAACCGCAGTCAGCGATGAGTCGACGAGGCTCGCGGGTGTTGTTACGTTTGTTATAGGAGCAGCCGGCATATCTGTTTTAGGTATCGGCGGAGCCTTCTGGGCTCTCGTCTCTGGGATTCTTGTTTGGTCTATCAGAGCGCGCTAGTCCTGATTTGGCAGAAAGCTTAGCTCCGTCACAGTCACTTCTTTAGCGTCTGCAAATCTCAGTTCGGCAATGTGACCAACGGCTGCTAGGTCCTTGGCCATACTTCGCATTGCAACTGGTCCGGAGACAAGTGCAGTTGCAATCTCAGCCTTCATCGATAACTTGTTGTCCGATTTCGACTTTCTGATTTGCACCAGAGCAGTACTCGCCAAGATCATCAATCCAGAGTCTTCACCTGAAATCTCATCGGGAGTTGGCCACGAGGACTTGTGCACTGTGCCGTCTTGCCACCAGCTCCAGACCTCTTCTGCTGCGAATGGAATGAAGGGCGCAAATAGACGAACCAATACGCCAAGGGCCTGCCTAAGCGCAATAACTGCGCTTCCTTTTTCCTGTTCCGTGAAGTCACCCTGACCATAGGCGCGCTCTTTGACTAGCTCGAGGTAGTCATCGGTGAAGGTCCAGAAAAAGGACTCGGCTTTTTCGAGTGCTTTGGTGTGATCGTAGCTCTCGAAGGCTTGTGTGGATCCGACAATTACTTCCTGGAGGCTAGCGAGCATGGATTTGTCAATAGCTTCTGTGACTGCTGTAACGCCGGCCGGAAGCTCAAAGCTAAGTGCAAAGCGGGCCGCATTTAGAAGCTTGATTGCCAGCCGTCTGCCGATTTTCATCTGGCCTTCGTCGAAGGCGGCATCGGTTCCTAGCCGCGCACTTGCGGCCCAGTATCGAACCGCATCGGAACCGTGTGTCTCAAGTATTTCGTTTGGCACAACTACGTTGCCCTTGGATTTTGACATCTTCTTGCGATCTGGATCTAGGATCCACCCGGAGATGGCCGCGTGCTTCCAAGGAGCTTGGCCGTGTTCAAGTTCAGAGCGTACCAAGGTTGAAAACAGCCAGGTCCTAATAATGTCCTGACCCTGGGGCCTCAGGTCGTAGGGGAAGACCTTCTCGAATTTTGCGGGGTCCGATAGCCATCCGCCTGCCAACTGGGGAGTTAATGAGCTGGTGGCCCAGGTGTCCATGATGTCGAGTTCGCCAATAAATCCGGTGGCCTGCCCGCGCATTGACTCGTCATAGCCATCCGGTGTGTCGCTTGAAGGGTCGACAGGGAGCTGAGCTTCATTGGGAACAATTGGGTTCTCATAATCTGGATTACCTGCAGCATCCAGTGGATACCAAAGTGGCAGCGGGACGCCGAAGAAGCGTTGACGAGAGATTAGCCAGTCGCCGTTTAGTCCATTGATCCAATCCTCGAGTCGAACCCTCATGAAATCCGGGTGGAAAGCAACTTCCTTGCCAAGGCTTACTAGTCTTTCTCCCAGCTTCTTGTCGTTGCCACCATTTTTTATGTACCACTGTCTGGTGGAAACTATTTCCAGAGGCTTTTCGCCCTTCTCGAAGAACTTAACAGGATGAGTAATCGGCTTGGCTTCTCCAACCATGTCGCCAGAAGCCTGAAGGGATTTGACCAAAATTTCCTTGGCGCTAAAGACGGTTTTTCCGGCGAGCTCCGCGTAGAGATCAGCACCCTTGTTGGAGGATATCGCCTCGGGCGCCTCTGCGAGTATGCGGCCATCGAACCCGATTATGGGACGATTCGGCAGCTTTAGCTCGCGCCACCAGATAACGTCTGTGACATCTCCAAAGGTGCAAATCATTGCAATGCCCGAGCCCTTGTCAATTTGGGCCAGTCTGTGAGCCAAGATCGGAACCTCTACCCCAAAGAGGGGAGTTGTGGCTGTCTTGCCAAAGAGGTGCGCGTATCTTTGGTCATCCGGATGAGCAACTAGAGCGACACAAGCTGGAATTAGCTCCGGGCGAGTGGTTTCGATAAAGATTTTGCCATCGGGACCATCGAACCCGATTCGGTGATAAGCACCTGGCATCTCTCGGTCTTCGAGCTCTGCCTGAGCCACCGCGGTTCTAAAGCTCACATCCCACAGGGTTGGTGCCATCTGTGAGTAAGCCTCATTGCGAGCTAAGTTGTTCAAAAATGCTCTCTGGGACACCAGCTGAGACTCTTTGGAGATTGTTCTATAACTTTGTGTCCAGTCCACCGAGAGACCAAGATTTCGCCACAAATTTTCAAAAGTCTTCTCGTCCTCTTCGGTTAGTTGCTCACAAAGCGCGATGAAGTTTTGCCTCGAGATGGGAAGCTGGTCCTGCACTCTCGACGATTTGTTGTCTCCACCTGTTTGAGGCGGTTGGAAGTCTTTGTCAAAAGGCAGCTTCGGGTCGCATCTGACTCCGTAATAGTTTTGAACTCTTCTTTCAGTTGGGAGGCCATTGTCATCCCAGCCCATTGGGTAATAGACAGCCTTGCCATTCATTCGCTTATAGCGAGCGACCACGTCAGTGTGGGTATAGCTGAAAACGTGGCCAACATGCAGAGAGCCGGAAGCCGTTGGAGGAGGGGTGTCTATCGAGAAGATATCGCCTTTTAGAGCTTGAGAATCGAACTCATAAACTTTATTTACCTCCCAGGCAGGGGCCCACTTGGCCTCTAGGCCCTCTACGGAGGCTTTTTCTGGGACGCTGGCAGGCCTTAGTGGCTCGGGAATGTAGTTATTCAATAGGTATGACCTCTGTATATTCGTAGTCTCTAGATTAACATTGTTCTTGACCGTTACTTCTCCGAAAGCCGTGATGTATCCAAAGCACCGAAATTCCTCTCAAGGGCCAGTAGCCTCGCCCTCATTTCCTGAACTTGAAAGGGAGGTGCTGGCCTACTGGGATAAAGACGGAACTTTTCAAGAATCAATTGACCAGCGGGCTGCAACTGATGCTCCGGAGTTCGTTTTCTACGACGGCCCACCTTTTGCCAATGGACTTCCGCACTACGGTCACCTTTTAACTGGGTACGCGAAGGACCTAGTGCCTCGCTACCAAACCATGCGTGGCAAGCGCGTTGAGCGTAGGTTCGGCTGGGACACACACGGACTGCCAGCCGAAGTTGAGGCGGAGAGACTCTTAGGTATATCCGGCCGACCGGAAATCGAAAAATATGGAGTTGCTAAGTTCAATGAATTCTGCAAGACCTCCGTACTGAAGTACACCGAGGACTGGCGCAGCTACATAACTCGGCAAGCACGTTGGGTCGACTTTGATAATGACTACAAGACTCTGGACCAGAACTATACCGAAAGTGTCATCTGGGCCTTCCAGCAGCTGTACAACAAGGGCCTGATCTACGAAGGCTTCAAGGTCTTGGCTTACTGCTGGCGTTGCGAGACCCCACTTTCAAATCATGAACTCAAGATGGACGAAGAGGTCTACAGAGATAGACAGGATCAGTCCGTAACTGTCACTTTTGAGATAACCAGTCAGGGTGAACTTGCGGGTGTAAAAATGCTTGCATGGACAACAACGCCGTGGACACTGCCAACCAACTTCGCATTGGCCGTGGGACCGAAAATTGAATATGCGCTCGTGCATGCCAAAAACAGTGACTTGGGCGATGAAAAGTTTTAATCGCTTCGGCACTTCTGCCTAACTATGTAAAAGAACTCGGATTTGAAGATGCGGAGAGTGCGGCAGCCGCAGTATCGAAGACATACCTTGGTTCGGACCTTGCTGGTCTGAGGTACGAGCCAATTTTTGACTTTTACACTGATGCCAATAAGTTCAGCATCGAAAATGCGTGGCAAGTGCTAGTCGGCGACTACGTAACCGCGGAGGACGGCACGGGAATTGTTCATCAAGCACCGGCCTACGGTGAAGATGATCAGATTCTCTGCAATGCCGCCGGCATTCCGACTTACGTTTCAGTCAATGAAAGAGGAGAGTTCATCTCATTGATCGCCCCGTATGAAGGGCAGCATGTTTTTGAGGCCAATAAGCCAATCACTCAGGACTTGAAAGCGAAGAATCGACTTCTCAGGCAAGCGTCCTATGACCACAGCTACCCGCATTGCTACCGTTGCAAAAACCCGCTGATTTACAAGGCGGTTTCCTCCTGGTTTGTTGAGACCACAAAAGTCAAAGACCGGATGCTTGAGCTAAACCAGGAGATTAACTGGGTTCCCGATCACACCAAAAATGGTGGCTTTGGGAAATGGCTTGAGAACGTTCGCGACTGGGCCATCTCAAGAAACCGGTTTTGGGGAGCACCGATACCAGTTTGGAAATCGGATGACCCCAATTACCCGAGACTCGATGTTTACGGCTCTCTGGATGAAATGGAGCGCGACTTTGGTGTTCGCCCCACTGATTTTCACAGGCCGGTTATCGACGAGCTAACTAGACCGAACCCTGATGATCCAACCGGCAAGTCGACAATGAGAAGAGTTCCGGAAGTATTGGATTGCTGGTTCGAATCTGGATCGATGCCGTTCGCTCAGGTTCATTATCCGTTCGAGAATCAGGATTGGTTTGACTCGCATTTTCCAGGCGACTATATCGTTGAATATGTGGGGCAAACCAAGGGCTGGTTTTACACGTTGCACGTTTTGTCCACGGCGTTGTTTGATCGCCCGGCTTTTAAGAACGCGGTGAGCCACGGAATTGTTTTGGGAAATGACGGACAAAAGATGTCCAAGTCCCTTCGGAACTATCCAGACGTCAATGAAGTATTTGATCGTGACGGCTCTGACGCCATGAGATGGTTTTTGATGTCAAGCCCAATTCTTCGCGGTGGAAACATCTCAGTTACTGAACAGGGCATTCGGGAAGGCGTTCGTCAAGCCCTCTTACCCCTGTGGAATAGCTACTACTTCTTTACTCTGTACGCCAACGCTTCCAGCTACACTGCAAGCCCATCGATGGCCTCCACTCAGTTATTAGACCGATATATTTTGGCTAAAACCCGTGAACTGATTGACTCGGTTGCTCTGGATCTTGACATATTTGATAGCTTTGCGGCCTCTGCCAAAGTCCGGGATTTCGCTGAAGTGCTTACCAATTGGTACATCCGTCGCTCCAGAGACCGTTTCTGGGAAGGTGATAAGGATGCCTTCGACACTCTCTACACGGTTCTAGAGGCGGCATTCAGGGTTATTGCCCCATTGCTGCCGTTGGTGGCCGAAGAGATGTGGCGTGGTCTGACTAACGGTCGCTCTGTTCACCTAGAAAGCTGGCCGGAGGCCGAGGAGTTCCTGCAGGATGCTCAGCTGGTTCGGGATATGGACGCGATCCGCGAGGCGGCATCCTCTGGGCTTTCATTGAGGAAGTCTTCAGGTATTCGCGTGAGGCAACCTCTGGCAAAAATAACTCTGGCTGTAGTTGGCTCTGAGACTCTGCGTGATTACGCGGAGTTATTGGCCGACGAATTAAACGTGAAGAAAGTGGACATCGTGGAGGCCAACTCCGAAACCTCCTCGAGTTTCGGCCTAAGGCAGTCGCTGTCCGTAAACGCCAGGGCCCTAGGACCCAGAGTTGGCAAAGATGTTCAGCGATTAATTGGCCAAGCTAAGTTGGGCAACTGGGAGCAGCTGGCCGAGGGGATCTTCGTTGATGGCACATTGCTCATGGAGCCCGAGTATGAGTTGACTCTGGTTGCGGACAATGAATCCAGTGATTTTGCAGTTGGAGTCACCAGCTCCGGCTTCGTTCTGCTTGACACTCGACTTACGCCAGAGCTTCAATCGGAGGGTCTAGCCAGAGATACGATTCGACACATTCAGCAGGCGAGAAAAGATTTCGGACTTGATGTATCGGACCGCATTTCGCTCAAGCTTGCTTGCGATGAAGAATCACTGACTGCTCTGGAAACCCACTCGGATTTGATTTCAAGGGAAACCCTGGCCAGTGACATTGAAGTTGTTGCGGGTCAAATAGCGGCGCCTCTCTCAGTCGGCGAAACCGGGTCCATCGAGATAACTTTGGCCAAAAAATGAACTCCGACAGCCAACCTCAATCTATCAACGAGGTGCTTGCCGCCCTTTACGCAAGGAAGCCTGAGAGCCAAATTAGGCCTCGCCTGGAGCCCACCAGGCGCCTCGTGGAAATGATGGGAAATCCTCAAAACAATTACAAAATAATTCACATCACTGGCACCAACGGCAAGAGTTCGACAGCGAGAATGGTTGAGCGGTTGCTCAGAGAGCACGGGCTCAGAACCGGAAGGTTGACCAGTCCTCATCTAGTCTCCTTCAACGAGCGCATTGCTCTTGACGGTGAGCCGGTAGAGGATCAGTTGATCATCGAGGCCTACCAGGAGAACCTGGTGCTATTGCAGCTTGTAGACCAAGAGCTCACAGACAAGGGTGAAGGTCCGCTTACTTTCTTCGAAGCATTCACAGCACTCGCTTTTCACGTCTTTTCGGACGCTCCGATTGATGTTTTGGTTCTTGAGGTTGGAATCGGGGGAGAGTGGGATGCCACGAATGTTGCCGATGCAGATGTCGCAGTATTCACGGCGATAGACCTTGATCATCGGGAAACGCTGGGTGACACCGTAGAGGAGATCGCTCAAACTAAGGCCGGCATCACAAAGCAGAATTCGATTGTGGTGTCGAGCTTTCAGCAGCCAAGCGTGGCGTCAATTCTGCGCACCCGAGCATTCCAAGAGGTTTTCATGGCGGGTGAAGAATTTGGATACTCCGAGATAAGCCCAGATGGATTCGGAACCAGGTTCAGCGTCAAGGGGATTTGGGCTGAATACCCCGAGCTCTGGATGCCAATTATTGGCCAACACCAAGCAGAGAACGCAGCAACCGCAATTGTCGCCACCGAAGCATTCTTAGGTAGGGCAATCGCCGACGAGGTTCTCAGGAGTGCTCTTGCAGACTCGGTTAGTCCCGGGAGGCTTCAGGTCATAAGTAAGCAACCGTTGGTTGTTATAGATGGGGCTCACAACCCAGCCGGGTTAGTAAGCCTCAGGAACTCTATTCAGTGGCACTTTGGCGCACCAAGAGCAATAGGGGTAGTTGGAATGCTTCGAGAAAAAGACATTCAGTCTTCGGCTCAGGAGCTAATTGGAGTATTCGACCATCTCATAGTTACCTCGGCGCCTGGAGAGCGAGGCCTTCCGGCCTCCGACCTGGCAAACAGTTTTTCCGATGAGGGGCTAGTCGTCGATGAAATAGTCCCTGAGTTCTGGTCGGCCTACGAGCAGGCAATTAGGCTTGGGGTAAGCACTGAGCGGCCTGTCTTTATCACCGGGTCGCTCTACCTGGTTGGTGCAGTACTTGAAAAGCTTCAGCTGGAAAATTCGAAACCGAGCGATCAGGATGGGCGAGAAGTTGAGTAAAAGGTCTTCAAAACGAGCTCTCGGATCCATCGCACTTAGTTTCGAGGCCTTCGTGGTGTTTTTCGCCACCCTGACTGCTTTTGGGCTAAAGGCATCTGGCGTAAGCCCGAACTTGCCGCGCGTTGAGATAATTTGGGCCATTGGGTTGGGCGTTGCTCTTCTTTGCATTCTCACCCCTGCTCTGCTTTCTAAGCCATGGGGTTACTTCATTGGCTGGGGGATTCAGGTCGCGGTTTTGGCTTCTGGTTTCTGGCTGTGGGGCATGTTTGTAATCGGCGCCATGGTGGCTGGAATGTGGATCTGGGCGATGGTGGCCGGTGGCACAATAGACAAAGCACGAGCAAATTACGAAAAAATGAACGAAAAGGATCCAAATGCAGACACTAGTTCTATGTAAGCCGGACGCGGTTCGTCGTAATCTGATCGGCGAAATTATTCGACGATGCGAGCAAAAGGGCTACGTGGTTGCAAAGCTGGCAAAATTGGTGCCATCAAGACAGCTACTCGCGCAGCACTACCTTGAGCACGAGGGAAAGCCCTTCTATGAGCCATTGATGGAGTTCATGCTTTCTGGAGAGGTTGTTGCAATAGCCCTCGAGGGCGAACGTGTCATAGAGGGATTCAGGGCCCTAGCCGGCTCCACTGAACCAACATTGGCGGCTCCAGGTACCATCCGCGGCGACCTAGGAAGAGATTGGGGGACAAAGGTTGTTCAGAACTTGGTTCACGGTTCGGATTCGGATGAGAGCGCTGCTCGAGAATTGGCCCTCTGGTTTAGCTAGCTCTTACTTTAGCTCGGTCTAAATAAGGGTTATCCAGTAGTCCCAGAACTGAATCAAGATCAAGACAATCAAAATTAGGTAGCTCATCAGGGTAAGAACCCAGCTCCATGAAAAAATAAAATCCCCGAGCTTTTCGTTCTTGCCCAAATTTCCATCTTTCATGGTTTTGCCTAAAATCATCCAGAACAGCGGGATTGTTGCTGCCCAAGCCACCATGCAGTAAATGCAAAGGGAGCCGATTACGTAGGCAGACTGCGTAAATAGCCAGACGGTGAAACCAAGAGCGAATACGTGCCCTATCAGAAACAGTCTCCAGAACCATGGTGCAAACTTTGCTCCGGCTAGAATCGCCATTCCTACCAAGATCGGCGCAATAAACGCGGCTACACCGATTAGCGGATTCGGAAAGCCCAGAAGAGCAGCCTGTTCGCTGAGCATTACGGACTTGCAGCTCAGGATGGGGGAGATGTCGCAAGATGCGCTGGCCCCGGGATTTTCGGCGACATGGAGTCGTTCGAGCGTCAGGCCGAAGCTAGCGATCCAGCCCATAACACCCATTGAGATAAGGGCAATCGGAAATAGCATGGAGCAATTATCGCATTTTGGTAACAAGTCATGGCATACTTACGAAAGATGTATTCACACTTACATCAAAGATTTTTTTCGGAGAGCGATATGCCCCGAAGAATAAGAATTAGATTCCGGCTGAGGCTTGAATCATTAGAACAGGCCCGGCGGGTGTGAACCTAAGGGCTACAGAGGCATAAGTGGCTGAGAACAAAGATATTCCAGAAAAAGCAGTTCCAAAAAAGGCGGCTGTCAAAAAAGTCGCCGATGAAAAAACAGTCGACAAAAAAGTAGTCGCTAAAAAACCAGCAGTGAAAAAAGAAGCTGCGCCAAAAGTTGTGGAAATGAAAGACGAGCCTAAGAAGCCAATGAGCATTCAGCTCATCTTTCAGGCACCAGACCTCCCCACTCCAAAAGTAAATCCTCGAAGCGGCAAGCTGGCTGAGGAGGAGAACGTTGAAGCCCCGACTAGGTCTGCTCCGACCAGGTCCGCTCCGAGTAGAACCAGACAGCGAAACAAGCCCGAGGGTGAAGCCAAGCAAAACACCGCTCAAAACGCCACGCAAAACACCACGGACGAACCGGTCGAAGAAAAAGATTCGGGGTCGACGAGGGTTGCCGCAAAGCGCCAGCGCCGTAAGGATTCGCGGGATACCGGGCGCCGCAGGACTGCAGTTACCGAGTCTGAGTTTTTAGCAAGAAGAGAATCTGTTGATCGTCGAATGGTTGTTCGAGAGAAGGACGCTCGGGTTCAAATCGGAGTTCTCGAAGACGGCCTCTTGGTTGAGCATTACGTAGCCGAAAGCCAGGGCGGCTCACTTATTGGAAATGTTTATCTTGGCAAAGTGCAGAACGTACTGCCTTCCATGGAAGCCGCGTTCGTCGACATCGGACGTGGCCGAAACGCCGTCTTGTATTCGGGTGAGGTGGATTGGGACGCCGCTGAAACCGGAAACCAACCCAGAAGAATTGAGCTAGCACTAAAGTCTGGCGACCAAGTCTTGGTTCAAGTAACTAAGGACCCGGTTGGCCAAAAAGGAGCAAGGCTCACCTCGCAAATCTCGCTTCCCGGACGCTTCCTGGTTTACGTTCCTGGTGGCAACATGTCTGGAATTTCGAGGAAGCTACCCGAAGGCGAGAGGCAGCGACTAAAGCAAATTTTGAAGCACTCTTTGCCCGAAGACGCCGGAGTCATCGTGAGAACGGCTGCGGAGGGTGCCACTGAAGATCAACTCACTCTTGACGTTGAGAGACTAAAGATGCAGTGGGAGAACATAAACAGCGAGGTAGCAAAGGGCAAAGCACCAACGCTCCTCCACAGCGAACCAGACCTGCTGGTAAAAATCATTCGAGACGTATTCAACGAAGACTTCACGGAGCTAGTTGTTTCGGGAGAAGAGTCCCTAGAGACAATCAGACAGTATCTGGAATCTGTGGCGCCTGAACTAATTGAGCGTCTGGTCCAGTACACCTCTAGCGAGGACGTGTTCGATAACTATCGACTCGGGGATCAAATTATCAAGGCTTTGGACAGGAAGGTCTTCCTTCCCTCCGGAGGATCTCTGGTGATTGATCGAACCGAGGCTATGACGGTTGTGGATGTGAACACCGGCAAATTTATCGGATCTGGAGGAAACCTCGAAGAGACGGTCACGAAGAACAACCTGGAGGCGGCTGAGGAACTCGTTCGACAGCTACGGTTGCGCGACATTGGCGGAATCGTCGTGGTGGACTTTATTGACATGATTCAAGAGTCAAACCAGGAGATGGTTCGAAGACGCCTTTTGGAGTGCCTATCAAGGGATCGAACTAAAAACCAGGTCGGCGAAATTACATCACTTGGACTTGTCCAGATGACAAGAAAGAAAATTGGTCTCGGATTACTTGAAACTTTCTCAGAGCCCTGTGACTGCTGTGCTGGAAGAGGTGTAGTGGTTCACGACGAGCCGAGGTTCAGGATGCCGGAAGTCTCTGAGAACAAGCGAACCAAGAAAAAAGAGAAGGCTAAGCCGACTGTGGTCAAAAAAATTGTGACGGCCGAGCAAGCTGACGCATTCAAGAACGTAGTGAACCAGATCGCGAGTGCCGGTCATTCGAGTGATGAAGCGGTTCTTCAGGCAAAGAAGGAGCCAGAAGGTACGACTGAAATCCTTAACGCTGTGCTTGATTCGCTTCCAGAGGCCGAGAATGTGCCCAAGCCAAAGCGTAGACGTGCGACCTCAGCAGGTAAGCTCTCAATTACAACCGAGTAAAACGCGGTTGCGTGTTGCTCACTCGCGGTTTAGTTGCTAAACTTCGAGGCTGTTGCTCACGTTCTGTGGTTCAACAAGATTTCCCCTAATAGTTAGGTCATAAAGTGGTTTACGCAATTGTTCGAGCTGGTGGACGCCAGGAAAAGGTTGAGGTCGGCACCATTGTGACCATGAACCGCATCAAGGCGTCTTCGGGCTCCATTGAGCTACCGGCTGTTTTGTTGGTCGATGGTGACAAAGTCACCTCAGACTCACAGTCTCTTTCCAAGGTTAAGGTTGTTGCAGAGGTTCTTGACCAGTTGCGAGGCCCAAAGATTTCGATTCAAAAATACAAAAACAAGACCGGATACAAGAAGCGCCAGGGTCACCGTCAAGACTTGACTCGCGTCCAGGTCACAGAGATCAAGTAACTAGGAGTTAGACAATGGCATCCAAAAAGGGAGTTAGCTCCACACGTAACGGCCGCGACTCGAACTCTCAGCGTCTTGGCGTAAAGCGTCACGACGGTCAGGCAGTGAATGCCGGCGAAATAATTGTTCGCCAGCGTGGCACTCACTTCCACCCGGGAGTAAATGTTGGCCGAGGTAAGGACGACACTTTGTTCGCACTTGCGGCAGGCGCAGTCAAATTTGGCGCAAAGGCAGGCCGACGAGTAGTAAACATCGTCACCCTGTAACAGGATTAGGCAAAAAGGCGAACCTGGACCGGGTTCGCCTTTTTTTGTAGGGAGGGAAAAATGGTCACTTTTGTTGATCAAGTAACCCTGCACCTATCCGCGGGCAACGGCGGAGACGGATGCACGAGCACAAAACGTGAGAAATTTAAACCACTTGCTGGTCCGGACGGTGCCAATGGTGGCGATGGCGGCACTATTTCGCTAATTTCGGACGTAAATACCACGACACTGCTTGACTACCATCATCGCCCTCACCGCACTGGACTCAATGGCACATCTGGAGCGGGCGATTACAGGAACGGCGCACACGGCGGCGACATCGTTCTCAAGGTTCCAGTAGGTACTGTCGTGAAAGACGCTCGAGGCAAATTGCTGGCTGATTTGGACTCGGTTGGGATGGAGATCGTTGTCGCCCAGGGCGGACAGGGAGGCCTCGGCAACGATGCACTGTCTAACCAAAAGAGAATTGCTCCTGGTTTCCACCTCTTAGGTGTCCCCGGCTGGAAGGGCGAGGTAATCCTCGAACTCAAGGTTGTCGCCGACATCGCTTTTGTAGGATTCCCCAGTGCTGGAAAGAGTTCTTTAATCGCCTCGATGAGCTCAGCTCGTCCAAAAATTGCGGATTATCCATTCACCACTCTTCACCCAAACCTTGGGGTGGTTCAGGCTGGAGAGCAAAGGTATACCGTCGCTGACGTCCCGGGTCTGATAGAGGGGGCAAGTCAAGGCAAGGGCCTAGGGCTTGAGTTTTTGAGGCACGTAGAAAGATGTAGCGCGCTATTGCACGTTATCGACTGCGCCACCATGGAGCCGGGCAGAGATCCTCTGACTGACCTGAAGGTCATCCTCGGTGAACTGCGTGACTACCAGGTGCCCGACGGGCAGACGCCTCTGAATGAGCGACCTCAGCTGATTGCCCTAAATAAAATCGACATCCCGGACGCTAAGGAATTGGCAGCTTTTGTGACTGAGGAACTAGAGGCCATGGGCTATCCAGTATTTGCGGTCTCAACAGCCACTCACGAAGGACTGAAGGAACTTAACTTCGCCCTTAGTGCGGTGGTTCTAAAGGAGCGCGAGGGCAAGGTTGTCGGAGCCCAAAAGAGATTCTCACTGATTCCCACCAAGGCCGAGGACTCAAGCTACATAGTGCGCAAAGAATCTATTTCTGGCGAAGATGTGTTTCGAATCATTGGTTCCAAGCCGGAGCGATGGGTCGCACAAACGCATTTTGGGAACACAGAGGCTGTTGGATATCTGGCCGAACGACTTCGAAAAATCGGTATAGAGGACGAGCTTGTGAGAAAAGGTGCGAAGCGCGGCTCCACCGTAATCATCGGTGAAGAAAATGGTGTCGTTTTTGACTGGGATCCATTGATTGATTCAGTTGCGGAACTGGCCGATGGTATTGGCCTAGGGGAAGACGAAAAGCGAAGAACGAACGAACAACGACGTGGAGAATACTACGCAATGATGGATCAGCGCGCGAAGGGTCGTGAAGAGCGCGCTGCGGTCCGCGAGGCTAGCGTCTTCATAGAAGAAGACCAAGAGTGAAGACCTCTGAACGCATTGCATCAGCCAGCAGAATTCTCATCAAAGTCGGATCGAGTTCCATAACCGGTGAAAACTATTCCAATCTAGACAAGATCGTTGATTTGAGCGCCGGGTTAATAGCTCTGGGTAAGGACGTTATCGTGGTGAGCTCCGGAGCAATCGCAACGGCTGCCCCATTCATCGGTCTTACAGTCAAAGCCGAGGATTTGCCAACATCGCAGGCATTAGCGAGCATTGGCCAGGCAAAGCTAATGAGTCGGTACGAAAAGTCTCTTGAGCGTCACAATCTGATGCCGGGGCAAATACTTCTAACGGTTGAGAATTTGGATCAAGAAGTTACTTCGCTGAATGCCCTGCGCGCACTCGAAAGACTTCTGGAGATAAAAGTTTTACCAATAATCAATGAGAACGATTCGGTTGCAACAAATGAGATCCGATTTGGCGACAATGATCAGCTTGCGGCCAGAGTCTCAAAGTTGGCAAAGGTCGATCTTATGATTCTGCTAAGCGATGTCGATGGCCTCTACAGTAAGCCTCCGCAGGAAGAGGGTTCTGAGCATATTCCGGTTGTAGCTTTCGGTTCGGACTTATCTTGGGTCGAAGTATCCGGAACCTCGACCGGTTACGGAACCGGGGGTGCACTAACAAAACTTTCAGCTGCCAAATTGGCGACTGAGGCCTCTGTCGGAGTGATTCTGACATCCAGTGACAGTGTCAGTCAGCTGATTGAGGGTGACTGCAAGCACACTTGGTTTGAGCCCGGACCTAAGAGCTAGGATTTCAGGATGAGCGTTCAGCAACTTCTGCAAGAGGCCAAGGCAGCCTCAGCTGCGATGGGTAGAGCAAACAGCTCGGCGAAAAATCAAGCGCTTGAGACCATCGCGTCAGAGCTTGAAAAGAATTCAGCCTTAATAATTGCGGCAAATGAGCTTGACATGTCGGCGGCGCAAAAAAATGATGTAAGTCAGGCACTTCAGGATAGATTGCGCCTTGATCAGGCGAGGGTATCTTCGTTAGCCACTTCTCTTAGGAAAATCGCTCAACTAGATGATCCAATCGGAGAGTCGGTTCGGGGCATGACGCTACCGAATGGCTTACTGGTTCAGCAGATCAGGGTACCGTTTGGCGTGATCGGCTGCATCTACGAGGCTCGGCCAAACGTGACAATTGACATTGCAGGCCTAGCAATCAAGAGCGGAAATTGCGCCGTGCTAAGAGGCGGCAGTGCTGCCGAAAACACCAATAAAAGCCTAATTTCGGTCATCCAAGCCGGACTAGAAAAAACAGGATTACCGAAGTCCGCTGTTTCCACTGTTGATCCTTTTGGCAGAGATGGTGCCGTTGAGCTTATGAAGGCTAACGGTCTGGTTGATGTTCTAATCCCTCGCGGATCCGCGAGCCTTATTCGAACAGTTGTGACTGAATCCACCGTCCCTGTAATTGAAACCGGAGACGGTGTGGTGCATATTTTCGTGGACGCCTCGGCAGATCTAGCCACGGCGATTCCTATTATTATCAACTCTAAGGTTCAGCGCCCTTCGGTATGTAACTCTCTGGAGACATTGCTTGTGCACGCTGATGTAGCGGAAAAGATTCTTCCGGCACTCGGAAAAGAATTGAAGGAAAACGGAGTCACAGTCCATGGCTGTGATCAGACTTTGCTGCATATCCCAGACGCGATGTCTGCAACAGACGATGATTGGGCTACCGAGTATTTGAGCTTGGATTTGGCCATACGCGTCATTGCTGATTTAGATTCCGCGCTGACGCACATCGCCAAGTTCTCAACCAAGCACACAGATTCGATCCTGACTTCCGATTCTCTAAACGCAGAACGATTCCTTTCCGAAGTGGATTCCTCGGTAGTTATGGTCAACTCCTCTACGAGGTTTACCGACGGGGGAGAGTTCGGCTTTGGTGCTGAAGTCGGGATTTCCACTCAAAAACTTCACGCTCGGGGTCCAATGGGTCTGCGGGAATTAACATCAACCAAGTGGTTGGTTCGCGGAAGCGGACAAGTCCGAAGCTAAACTAAGGGACGAAGAAGGAGCCACAACATGATTTCCATATTATTTGAGGAAGGTGTGATTATTCATCACACCGAACTGCCGATTCCAGCGTTGCTGTTTGGGGTCATTGCGTTTGCCTCATTCCTGGTTCTGGCCGCAATCACGTGGTCTTATCGAGACGTTGCAAACAGGCATTCTCACAAGGAGTCGGGCTCCAAGGCCGGTCATTAGTCCAAGATGACTTCCAAGCGACGGCGCATTGGTGTGATGGGTGGAACTTTTGACCCAATTCATCACGGTCACCTAGTCGCGGCCAGCGAAGTCGCCTCGGTTTTGAGCTTGGACGAAGTGATCTTTGTTCCAACCGGTCAGCCGTGGCACAAAAAAGCCGTTAGCTCCGCAGAACACCGTTATCTAATGACGGTTATCGCGACTGCCGCTAATCCTCAGTTCACGGTTAGTCGAATTGACATAGACCGACCAGGGGTCACTTACACCGTAGACACTCTTCGCGATCTTTCCGCTCTGATGCCCGATGCCGATCTATTTTTCATCTCGGGCGCGGACGCCATTGCACAAATACTAGCCTGGAAAGAAATTGACGAAATCTGGCCCATGGCCGAATTCATAGCTGTAAGCCGTCCAGGTCACAACCTCGAACTTCCGGAAGCTCCGGAGGGCAACATCTCTGTATTGGAAGTACCTGCTCTTTCAATTTCTTCTACAAACATCCGGCAGCGAGCTGGAGCGAATAAGCCAATTTGGTACCTAGTTCCCGACGGCGTGGTCCAGTACATCGGCAAGCACAAGCTTTACGAGGGGAGCCATGACAACTCCCATGACTAGGCGCGAGCTAAGAGAGCTTGAGAGAGCGGGAACCTCCAGCGAAAATGCTGCTTCTGGCCCGAATAAACATCCGGTACTGAATCAACTACCATTTCAAGACAAGAGCACTGATCTCGTCCCTGAGTCAACCGATCAAATCGAGGTCGAGTCCCCACCGATGTCACGCAGACAGATGCGCGAGCAAGGTCTTCTCGGTCCATCGGACCGAAACAGCACACCGCATTTCTTTCGTGGCATCAACTCAGAGGCGCCCGCACTCGAAAAGGCCTCCGGTTTCCATGCGCCTTCAAGGCGTAGTCTCCGGGATTCTTCGGCGAGCGTTGTTGAGGATTCTGCTGTCGCTTTCGCTGAGGATGAGTCAAGGCTCAGCGCGATTGAGGCGCCCGAGGAGCAGCTGTTTACTGGAGTGAACTTATTTGCCGAACCCAGTACTCAGTCAATAATCCTTGAGGGGATGACCGAAGCAATTTCGCTGCCAATGGACACTGGCGAAATATTCACAACCGGATCTATTTCTATAGTTTCAGACCCAGCCACTGGAGCGCATACTGCGGGTTTTGACTTAGACGGAATTTCTCAAGATCGGGAGAGCGTTTTTGGCGTGGTGTCGACCGTTAGTCCGATAAGCGCCCTGGACCTAATTGACCAGCGCGCATCCATCGGCGTAGTGCCTCAATCTGTGCTGCGAAGGGGATGGTGGAAGCCGTGGGCTCTAGCTGTCTGCGCGCTAGTTCTTGCAATTGCTGCCATACTTGCCAGTATTACCATTCTCGGGGCCATAGGAGGCTAAGTACTTGCCAGCAAGCAAAGACACTATTTCACTAGTTAAAACCGCATCGAAAGCAGCCTCCGACAAGCTTGGAGAGAACATAGTTGCCTTGGATGTCACCGAGCCATTCGCGCTTGCAGAGGTCTTCTTGATGATTAGCGCTACCAATGAGCGTCAGGCTCAGGCAATTGGAGACGCCATTGAAGATGAGTTGCTAAAGCAAAAGGTGAAGGCTCGCTTTCGCGAGGGTAGGCAGACCGGCCGATGGATTTTACTTGATTTTGGAGATCTAATCGTTCACGTTATGCACGAGCAGGAGCGCGAATTTTACTCCCTAGAGCGCCTCTGGAGTGATTGTCCGGTTGTCCCAACTGCCTAGTTTTTTTGTGTAGACTTAGGCACTTCACGGGCCTGTGGCGCAGCTGGTAGCGCACCTGCATGGCATGCAGGGGGTCAGGGGTTCGAGTCCCCTCAGGTCCACCGTGTAAGGCAGACTGCAATTGGAGTCCATTTCGATGTCAGCGAGCAAGCCTTCTAAGAAAATTCTCTTGAGCCACACTTCCGGTAGCTCTTGTCACTGATCCCATGTGATGCCCCATCTCAGCCGTCAATCCGCTGTCAATTCGGCATCTGACATAGATGACGATGACTAAGTGCCACAAAATGTTTGAGTAACTCTTTCTTCGAATTTTGGTGGTGTCATTAAGTCTTCGTCAGCTGGGTCAATTTGATAAGGATTAGCCAAAACCCGACATAAGCGTCTGAAGGGTAAAAAGTCATTATTTTCAACCGCGGCGTCAATAGCAAACTGCACCTGATGATTCCTCGCAATGACTGCCGGGTTTGCTTGGCGCATAGACGATAAAGTCTCGTTATCTTTTGCCCGCAGTTCCTGCCATTGTTTAATCAACGCAGTCACGACGTCTGAATCCTCAAATAGATTAATGACGACTTGATCCGACTCACCTTCAGCCACCTGGGTCAGGCTACTGAAAAAAACCGTGAAATCAACACCGTTCCGAGCCATCGCGGCTAGAAACTCGCTGGTGAGTTGCTTGGTTTGTTCATTGCTGTCAGGAAAGCCGAATTTCTGTGTTAACCCCGATTGATAAGCCTTTTGAAACTGCGGCATAAATTCCGAAAGGCACTGTTGCGCCAGTTCAATAGATTTTTCTTGATCTTCATCAAATAGCGATAACAATGTCTCGGCCAATCGAGTCAAATTCCATTGAGCAATCGCTGGCTGTTGGTCCCAAGCGTAACGGCCCTGAGTATCGATTGAACTGAACACTTTTTTGGGGCTAAATTCATCCATAAAAGCACAGGGCCCGAAGTCGATGGTTTCACCAACAATTGACACGTTATCGGTATTCATAACACCGTGGATAAAGCCAACAAGCATCCATTCAGCGATGAGTTCGGCTTGTCTTTTGCCAACGGCAGATAATAAATCAAGATATTTTGACGTCGATTGCTCCAGTTCGGGGAAATGTTTTGCAATAGTGAAATCAGCTAACGCTTTTACACCACTTGTTACTGGTTGCGACTGGAAAGACCGCGTGTTTGCTGCCTGAGCATTAGCGAATTGAAAACTGCCCACACGCAAGTGGCTCTGTGCCGAACGCACCAATATAGCTCCGGGGTTTAGTTGCTCCCGTGCGACTGAATCTCCGGTCGCCAACATAGCAATCGACCGAGTGGTTGCAATACCTAAACCCGCCATCGCTTCACTCAGCAAATATTCTCGCATCACCGAACCCAAGGTTGCTCGACCATCGCCACCTCGAGAAAACTGACTTCGACCTGACCCCTTGAGTTGAAAATCGAGATACTTTCCTTCAGCAGTCTTTACCTGCCCCAACATGTGCGCGCGGCCGTCGCCCAGTGTTGGCGACCAATGACCAAACTGATGACCCGAGTAGGCCAACGCGATTGGGCGATTGTCATCATTAATACTGCTACCCGAAAGGATTGACAAAGCCTGTTCACTGTTAAACCAACTAGCGTCGATGCCTAACTGCCTCAGTAGGTTCTTGTTGAGCTCAATTAGTGACGGTGAGGCCGTCGGAACAGGTATGGATTCAGCAAACATTTCTCTAGGTAGATCTCTATAGTGCTGAAAACAGATTGGATTTTCGCCAGTGGCGGTTCGATTGGTATTCATAATTTCCCATTAATGCCGGTCAATAAGCCTTTTCATAGCTCGAGAGACTTACTAGAAGATTATCACATCGCCTTTTATTGCTTATTTTCTAGCCCTCATAGTTCAAGCAAAGGGTAGAGGTATTAGATTCCTCGCCGATACTTTTTTATATTTGGTTTCCCTTTCGATTTTTTACCGAGCGAAGCGGATAACCATGATGACCTTACCCCTAGAGACTTAGTTGCCCTTTTAGGAGCCGGTTCGCGGAAACGCACAATATTTCTTTAGCAGACTGTAATTAGAGGCTGATGGCCGGTACTCACCGATACAGCCTGGTGTTGGAGATGCCGGGGTCTTTCGACACGTCGGCCCGCTTAGGACACTGCAGCCCGCGGCGTTCGTCGCGGCGGGGCGGGAGGCACTTCCTTGGCGGCCACCACTAGCGGTAGTGCAATCACAACGTCGGAGCGTCGGGTGCGGACGGTGCACTCGCCGTCGGACTTTCCCACCAGCTCGCCCAGAGCATCCGTCAGCCCGCCGTCGATGCGGTATCTGACGACCACCCGAATGCCGAGTGGGGCGCTCGAAAGAAAGTGCTTGGGCGCTGGCAATGGGTAACTCACCCCTTCATGCTAGACGCGGGATGCCAAATAACACGCCCGCTAGCGCGCAATTTTGTTCGTTTCGTGAGCTAGCCCCAGGCTTACCGTGGTTTTGGGCATCATTCCCATAGGACCCCACCGTGTGTTTCTCATACTGAGTTTGCGTCTGCAAGTTTTTCTGTCGATCTTGTTTGGTTTTTATCAAGCGATTTATGAACATAAAGTTGTAAATAATGGCGATGATTTCCAGCAAATTTTCAGTAATCTGACTTAGACTTCCTCAAAGTTATATACCTCCAAGAAAGGGTAGAAGTGGCCTCTCATAATCCTGCTTTCAACCAAAGCATGCGTTCCGGACTAGCCTCTGCGAACCAGAATCAAGTCAACGTTGAATTTGATCGCATGACCTCGAAGCCCATGACCATGGCGGGAACTACCTCAAAGGTCCTAGGCATGTTTTTGGCAGTACTGGTTGGAGCAGGTGCGACTTGGTACTTGGAGCTTTACTCCCTATTTTTCCCTGCAATGTTCGTCGGCTTAGGTCTTGGTCTTTGGGCAAGTTTCAGCAAGAAGGTCCGTCCAGGTCTTTACATGGCATACGCGTTGGTTCAGGGCGTTTTCATCGGCAGCATTAGTGGCCTGTTGGAGTCTTTCTACCCCGGAATTGTGCAGACTGCTGTTATTGGAACCTTTGCAACTGCCGGCACGATGTTTGCGGCCTACCGTTTTGGGTGGATAAAAGTAAACCAGCGCTTTACTCGATTCATGACTTTTGCGGTGACTGGCTATCTTGTCTTTGCGCTTGTAAACCTCGGGTTCGCAATGTTTGCCGGCATAAGTATTTACAGCTCACCATTCGGTTGGCTAATTGCCTTGGTTGGAGTAGGCCTAGCTGCGTTCACTTTGAATCTCGACTTTGAGGTTATTAGCCAGGGCGTTAGCCAGGGCTGGCCCGAGGAGATGGAGTGGCGAGCTGCATTTGGTCTGACGGCCACTCTCATCTGGCTATACGTTGAGATTCTTCGATTGCTTTCTATTTTCAACCAAAACTAAGAGGCCCGTTTCTCCCATTGCTGCCATAGCTGGCGAAGGTCCCAAGCGTTTTCGGCAAGTATTGAAACCCCTCGCACTCCGGTACGGCGAGTTTTTCCAGATATTAGAAGCAGCTTATTTTGAAACAACAACTGGCTGCATCGACGTTGTGCCTCGTCAAAGAAGGTGGCATCTGCAATGCCGGATCCGTCGTCCAGGCTAATAAATACGACCCTCTTGCCACTGCGCATAGGTGGAGTTTGGGTAGCAATTCGGACTCCGGCCACCAGAACCTCGGTGTTGCTCCTTAGCGAGCCAACTTCACTTGCCCGCACAACTCCCATCTCTTCTAGCATCTGCTGGAACTTTTGAATCTGGTGCTCGGAGATGTCCATCCCGGTAACAGCCATTTCGGCTTCAAGTTTTTGTTGCCTGGTGGGCGCAGTGTTGCCCACTGGTAATTGATCAAGGTTTGTTAGGTCAAATGCCAGCTGATTTTTATCAATTTTGGGCGCAGCCTTTGAGCTGATCTGTCTAACCTTTACCAGGAGATCACTTCGGTTGTGGATCGATTCTTCATTCGATACTCCGGCTATTGTGTCCAGCGCGCCCACTAGTGCAAGGCGCTCTAGAGTTCTCCTCGAAGGCCTGGCTCTCAGATAGAAGTCAGTCACATCTGTGTAGGGTTGCTCGCAAATTATTCGATCCATCTCAGGTCTTGAGATACCGGAAATTTCACCGAGTGAGACCCTCACTCCAAGCTCTTTGCCACTTTTCTGGACAACGTACTGACTGGTTGAATAATTTACGTCAATTCCAAGAAGTTGAACTCCCAATCTTCTAGCTTCCGCGAGCAGCAATCTTCTTGGGTACATTCCAGGGTCGTGCGTCAGCAGTCCAGCTATGAACTCGGTGGGGTAGTGAGTTTTTAGCCAAGCCGAATGATACGTGGGGACTGCAAACGCAGCGCCGTGTGCCTTGCAGAATCCAAAGCTTCCAAAGCCTTCGAGGATTGACCACACGCGATCGATTACGGCAGGAGTGTAATCTCTGGCGGCGGCTGACTTTTTGAAGTAGCGCTGAACTATACGAGCCTTATCTGGCTTACCCAGCTGTCGACGCATCTCATCAGCCCTGGCTAATGAGCAACCCGTCATTACCTGCATTATGCGCATCAGCTGCTCATGAAAGACCACTACTCCGTAGCTTTCTTTGAGGATGTCATGAAGATCTGGATGCATGTAGTCCGGTTGGATAAATCCGTGTCTGCCATCAAGGTAGGGCTTAATCATGTTGCCCTTCATTGGCCCCGGTCTGAAGAGTGAAATCTGCATTGTGAGGTCATTGAACTTGGTTGGTTGATGTTTGCCGGTGAGCTCTCTTTGACCTGGGCTTTCGATTTGAAACAACCCCAGGGTGTTGGTGGTCCTGATCATCTTGTAGACGGCGGGATCATCTCTTGTGACTTTGTCTAAATCGAGGTCAATATTTTTGACTCGTTTGATCTCCTTTATTGTGTAGGCCATTGCACTTTGCATCCGCACGCCTAGTACGTCTAGCTTTAGAAAGCCCATGGGGTCCATGTCGTCTTTATCAAACTGGCTCATAGGTAAGCCCATCCCGCTCGGTTCGGTTGGGGTTAGGTCAAGAAGTCTTGAGTTTCCTAAAATCACGCCGCAGGGGTGCATTGAAATGTGCCTAGGCAACCTATCTAGTCGCTGGGTTATATCAACCAGCAGGTTTAGCTTGCGGTCAGATTCGGTGAGCTTGGAAAAGTTTGCAAGCTCGGGCTTATTCGACATTTCTGACCGAAAGTTTTTTGCCGAAAATCGCCACATGTTTTTAGCAATCTCGTCAACCTGCTGGTCGTCTAATCCAAGTGCCATTCCACCGTCTCTGACTGCACCCCTGCCTCGATAGGTGGACTGCATTGAAAGTAGGGTCACTCGTTTACCGCCGTAGCGCCGAAAGATCGCGCGATAAATCTCGTGTCGCCTAGCAGATTCAACATCAATGTCTATGTCTGGCAAGGTGCTGCGTTCTGTTGAAAGAAATCTTTCGAATAGCAGGCCCTCTTCTATTGGGTCAACGCTGCTTATGCCCAGCAAGTAGTTGATTAAAGAGCCAGCGCCGGAACCTCTCGCCGCAATTCTTATGCGCATGTCTCTAATCATTTGAGCCACATCGGCAACCGTTAGAAAGTAGGTTGCAAACCCAAGCTTGTTTACCGCTATCAACTCCTTGGAGAGTCGATGCTGAACAGTTGCAAGTTCGGCTGCCTTGATTCCTGGGTAGCGCAAGCTAATTGCAGCATGACTTCTTTGCCAGAGAACTTCGAAGGGGTTTTCTGTCACCCCAAGCGAAGATTGCTCTGGAGTCTTCGGCTGGTTCCAGCCACAATCGCCAATTGGATCTAGGGAGCACTTTTGAGCTAGAAGTTCTGTTGCTCTTAGAAGCGCCACTGACTCATTGGTGTCTTCGGTTACCTCTAGCGCGAGTGTTGCCATCCGATGTGATGGCTTTAGCCAGGCCTGGGCGTTTGGCTGGGGGGTAAATAGGCCTAGAGGTTCCAAATATCTTGCGGAATCTAAAATATCTGCGGTCAGGGCACCATCCGGCTCTATGTAGCGAACCGCGTTGGTTATAACCGGAGGAATACCAACTGTTTTTGCCAGATCAAACATTGCCTTTGCGTGCTGTGCGGAACCTAATTTACCGGGCTCAGTCATGTGATTCACTACTTCGATGGCAAGTGCAGCCGAGGCTGGAAAATACTCTCGCCACATCGTCGCTAAGTCACGTGCACTGGTTTTGGAGGTGAGCACAGCATCAGCTAGGGAGCTTTCAAGGCCAACCAATATCGTGCAGGAAGTTTCTTCCTTGAAAAAGCCAGCAAGGTCACTAATTTTTATCGAGACATCTTTTTTCCCGCCTTTTCGCTCCTGCGCTTGAGAGATGATGCGGCATAGTGTCGCCCAGCCCCTGCCTGAGTTGTTTCCGTGAGCCAGAATCAGAACGCGACCCAGGGATTTATCTGCGGTCACTTCTAGGCTGACACCCACGATCGGAGCTATGCCTCTAGATATGCAAGCTCCTATATGCTTTATTGCCCCGTAGAGGCCGTCTCGATCAGTTATTGCTAAAGATTCACAGCCCATTGAGCTTGCGGCCGCACAAAGCTGCTCAGGTCTGTTTACGCCATAGTGGGCGGAGAAGGCGGAGCTAACATTTAGATGAGTGAAGCTCATTTAGGGCGCGGCTTGCTCAATTTCCCAGTTGTCATCGGGCATTTGGTGCCTTAGCTGGAAAAAGTATCTATCGTTAGGGCTTGCCGCCCACAAGCGCCACATTTCTGTCTCAACCAGGTTTTGGCCCTGACCGGGGTGGGCCTGACCTGCATGTTGCCACCAGAGTGATCTGGAGTACCAACGAACTGGACGGGATGTGGTCAAAAAGAGAGCATTGCGCCAGGTAAAGCAAGCCGGAGCACCGTCAGCATCAAGCACGACACCGGTGACTAATTCTGTTTCCAAAGCTAGCGCCCCTTCTAACTATTCGAACAAGTGTTCGAATAGTTAGAAGTGTAAGTCTTAGCTAAGACATTTACAAAATTGCCTGGAAGTTATGGCTCAGTTTTTTGTTTTTTACTATTCCCAGGGCTCAAAAAATCTAAAAACCAATCAATTCTTCCGGTGCATCTTTGCAAGATTTCGATTCCAGCAAAGGCGGCTGCCTTGAGGTTTGCCTCTAATGGCTCGTAGCTAGCCTAAAACTAACAAGGCCTAAGAAAGCATTCAGGAGGTTGGGCACGCTAATAGCCTTCGAGCGACAAACTCAAAGACCATCTGGTTTTTATTAGGCAATCGAAAGGTCGTCGCTTTGGGAAGAGTTGGTGAGAAGAGCTAGGCGTTTGCGAAATGAGCTGAGCCTTTTTAGGTTTGAGATCGGAATGTTTTGCCAATGACTTACGCCTCTGATGCCCTGAAGCGCTGAGAGGCTCCACACTTCGCAGCCCGCTAGGTCCTCTGGCTTCGAATTCACGAAGGCAGTTTCGAATCCTGCCTGATTTGCCATCTCGAAAACAATTTCTCTGGTGATGGATGGAAGCCACTCAGTTGAATTATCAGGTCCGCAAAGCACGTCGTCGCGCCACCAAACGATTGACGACAGCGCTCCATCTGCAACGTTCCCGTTGGCATCGAGAATGACCGCTTCGTCGGCGCCATGGAGGTTAGCTTTTCTTCTAAGCTTTTGGCAAACCGAGAGATCAGGGCCCTTGACTTGAGCGTCAACCCGAGGGTCAGGCTCGTCTAGTGACCATAGAGAGCAGGTAAGAGTCCTAATCGGTGCTTGACGGAGTCGGAAAAATAACTGCTCACCAGGGTTTTGTTCCTTGCGAAATTCGATTCTTGGAAACCAATCACCTTGCAACGGAATTGCGGACACGACGGCTTCAAAAAAGCCGCTCAGGTCCTGCTGCTGTATTTTGGTAACTGAACCAGAAAACCGCGCAAAGTGCCGTTCGATAACTCGGGTTGAACCGTTGGAAACCAGCCAGCTGTCTGCCACGCTAAGAGTGGTTGGTATGGCGTGGTCAATCGGATTCAGCTCACCGCCGGTGAATTGAAAGAAATCTCCAGTTACGCTCATCTTGTCTAGAGTACGGGGCTGAAAAAGGATTAGATGCCACTTTATTATGAACGCATAGCAGGGTGGAGCCCCGTGCCCGATACTTTCGTGGCTTTTTTCGGGAGCAAACCAAACTCATTCTGGCTCGACCGGGAGCATCACCATGACGCTCGATTTTCGATAATTGGCTCCGGACCAAGGACTTCCCAGTTGCCGGAGTATGCCAAAAATGAGCAAAATCACAACTTGCCGTTTGGTTTTCGACCGGGCTTCGTTGGCGTCATTGAATATGAACTACCCGAAAAAGGACCACTGGTTGTATCGGGCATTGAGGTGGACAGGGCCTTTGTCTACGATCACGACAATCGCGCCATGTTTTTTGTTGGAGAGTTTGCAGATAAGGGATCTTTCGCGGAATGGTTTCATGCCGCCCTGTTACGTTTGGCTTTGTCCGGGGGAGATGCGGCCAACTATGCGCTTAATCACGACGCTGCTACCGCGGCCATCTTTGAAGTCAAGGATGCTAAGGCTGATTATCTTTCAAATATCGAAAAGGCTAAAGATCAAATCGCCAAAGGTGAGATCTACCAGCTCTGCCTGACAACTGAACTGTCGGGGGGTTATGTTGGGGATCCACTTGCGTTGTTTCTTCGACTCAGAAAAGACCATGGCGCGCCCTACTGCAGCTATCTAAAAGTAGGTGGCGTTAGTTATTTGAGTATTTCTCCTGAAAGATTCTTGACAGTCTCTGGGGTGAGGGTCACCAGTTCACCCATCAAGGGGACTCGTGCTCGATCGAGTGATCCTGAAATCGATTCGGCCTTGCAGGCATCGCTCGGGGCCGATGAGAAAGAGCGAGCAGAAAACCTAATGATTGTTGATTTGATCAGAAATGATCTGTCTTTGGTCTGTACGGCTCAATCAATCACGGTCGAGTCTCTATTGGCGCTGCGGTCATATTCGACCGTCCATCAACTTGAATCTGATGTTGCCGGCGAGCTGGCGAATGCTAAGACTGGCTTTGACGCGCTGAGCGCTTTGTTCCCGGGTGGTTCAATGACCGGTGCTCCAAAAATTAGGGCCTGCGCATTAATTTCGGAGCTCGAGAATAGGCCCAGAGGTGCTTATTCGGGTGCGATTGGCTGGGTCAGCCCATCAGGCGACATGGATCTTGGAATGGTTATTAGAACGGCTATCTTCGAAAATCAAACTGTCAGCATTTCCGTGGGTGGGGGCATTACCTCTGGATCGGATCCCGAAATCGAGCACACGGAAATGCAATTGAAGGCACTAGCTCTAGTTCAGGCAATGGGCGCCTCGGTGAATTGGTAACCTATAAGTTCGCTAAGCAAAAGGTCAATAATTGCAAGAAGATTACAACGTAACAGCCATTCAAGATAAGTGGTTGCCGGTATGGGATGACCTGAAGCCTTTTGACTCGTCTAGAAAAGACGACACGAGACCCACTAAGTATGTTTTGGACATGTTCCCATACCCTTCTGGTGACTTGCACATGGGCCATGCGGAGGCCTACGCGCTTGGCGATGTTATTGCTCGTTATTGGGGTCAAAAGGGCTACAACGTTATGCACCCAATTGGATGGGATGCTTTTGGGTTGCCTGCCGAAAACGCGGCAATAAAGCGCGGACTAGACCCAAGAGCCTGGACCTACGAAAACATTGCTCAGCAAAAAGCCTCTATGCGCAGGTATGCCTGCAGTTTTGACTGGGACAGAGTGCTGCAGACCTGTGACCCGAGTTACTATCAGTGGAACCAATGGTTGTTTCTAGAGCTCTACAGTCGCGGTCTTGCCTACCGCAAGAACTCGAACGTGAACTGGTGTCCGAGCTGCCAAACGGTGCTGGCCAATGAGCAGGTAGTCCAGGGTCTTTGCGAGCGTTGCGACTCGGTTGTTACCAAGAAGTCTCTGACTCAGTGGTACTTCAAAGTGACTGATTACGCAGATCGACTCCTTGATGACCTAAGCCAACTAGAGGGCAAATGGCCCTCCAAGGTGCTCTCAATGCAGCGCAACTGGATCGGAAGATCGCAGGGTGCAAATATTAATTTTGCAATCGAAGGCATGGATCAGAAGATTTCGGTGTTTACCACTCGACCTGACACCTTATACGGAGCCACCTTTATGGTTTTGGCAGCCGACAGTGAGCTAGCTCAGGAGCTTGCCAGTGCCGCATCCAAAGAAATTCACGAACAGTTCAATAGCTACCTCGAGGAAGTCAAGAAGGCCAACGACATCGAGCGTTTGGCTACCGACCGCAAGAAAACCGGCGTGTTCTTGGGCCACTATGCGTTGAACCCAATAAACGATGAACGAATCCCAGTCTGGGTTTCCGATTATGTTTTGGCTGATTACGGAACCGGAGCAATCATGGCGGTTCCCGCCCATGATGATCGCGACATTGAGTTTGCAAAGACTTTTGGCCTGCCAGTATTCATGGTTGTCGACACCGGTGAAGAGGACCCAGCCGTGTCTGGAATTGCAACCAGCGGCGACGGTGTCATCGTGAACTCTGGAGAACTGAATGGTCTAAACAAGTTGGATGCAATCTCCAAGGCCATCGAGCTAGTTGAAGCGAAGGGCACCGGCAAGGGTGCGAAGAACTTTAGGCTTAGAGACTGGTTGATTTCTAGGCAACGCTACTGGGGAACGCCGATCCCAATCATTCACTGTGAAAAGTGCGGGGAAGTGCCGGTACCCGCCGATCAACTTCCAGTTGAGTTGCCGGCTAGCGAAGGCCTAGACCTTGCACCGAAGGGGACTTCGCCTCTTGGGGCCGCGTCGGACTGGTTAAATGTTGATTGTCCAAAATGTGGCGGCAGAGCCAAACGAGACTCTGACACCATGGACACTTTTGTTGACAGTTCCTGGTATTTTTTGAGGTTCCTAAACCCAAATTCTGATGAAGTTCCGTTCGAAAAGGAGCAAGCAGAAAAGTGGGCCCCGGTTGACCAGTACGTCGGTGGCGTGACTCATGCTATTTTGCACTTGCTCTATGCGAGGTTCTTCACCAAAGTGCTTCACGACATTGGAATGGTTGATTTTGAAGAGCCCTTTACTAGGTTGCTAAACCAGGGCATGGTCTTGATGAGCGGCTCAGCCATGAGCAAGTCCAGGGGCAATTTAGTTCGTCTCAGTGAGCAGCTCGATATTCACGGGGTAGATGCAATTCGTCTTACCATGGCATTCGCGGGACCACCGGAGGATGACATCGACTGGTCCGATGTTTCGCCAGCTGCGTCGGCTAAGTTCTTGGCACGCGCTTGGCGCATCGCCCAAGATGTCACTAGCAAACCAGAATCCAATTTCGCTTCGGGAGACAAAGGGGTCCGTAAGGCAACCCACCAGTTCTTAGCCGGATTCAAAGAGGCAATCGAGAGCCATAAGTTCAACGTGGGCGTGGCCAAGGCCATGGAGTTAACTAACCACCTACGCAAGGCAATTGACCAAGGCGTCGGCCCAGCTGACATTGCTGTCAGAGAGGGCGCCGAGGAGCTAGCGAAGGCACTAAGCCTCTTCGCTCCCTACACTGCAGAGGACATGTGGCAGCTGCTTGGTCACGAGCCGACAGTGGCACTAGCTCAATTCGCAGAAGTTGAGAGTGAGCTACTTGTCGAGCAAAAGGGCATCGCCATCGTGCAGATTGACGGCAAGCTGCGGGACAAATTCGAGGTGGATGTCTCTATCTCGGAGGATGAGCTCAGAGAGTTGGCACTAAGTTCCGAGCTAGTTAAAAAGACACTTCAAGGCAAGGAAATTTCAAACATAATTGTGCGTGCTCCGAAGCTCGTAAACATAGCCACCAAGTAGCGGTTTTTCTACAACATTTTTAGCCGCTAGTAGTCCAGTTGATTTTTGGTGCATTTTGTTTCGATGCAGAAAATACTTCAATGGCTAAACGCTCTGGATTCTAAAAAGCGCAAGCAGCTTTATCTTGCCGGAGGGCTCGTTGCGATACTGCTCGGCGTTTTACTTTCAAACTCCAGCGCACCTAAAGTGCAAGATGCAATAGTCGAGCAAAGTGCAAACTTCACAGTGTCCGGTGAGATTTTTATTCACGTAGTTGGCGAAGTATTAAAGCCTGGTCTATACGAGCTTTCCTATGGATCCCGGGTCCGAGACGTTATCGACGCTGCAGGGGGTTTTACTATTCTTGCCGTCCAGTCAAGCGTCAACTTAGCTCGACTAGTTTCCGATGGCGAGCAGGTAGTGATACTCGCAGAGTCCCAAATGGCCACTGACTCTGGTCAGGGTTTCATTTCCTTAAATAGAGCTTCTAGCTCACAGTTGGAGTTACTGCCGGGCATCGGACCGGCACTGGCGGGTCGGATTCTGGCATACCGGGACGAAATTGGGTCATTTGCCAGTGTCGAGCAGCTGCTAGAAGTTACGGGTATCGGCAGTAAATTGTTTGAAGACATAAAGGGCTCAATTACTTTGTGATTATTTTCGTTGCGGCTACCTACTGGATGATTCTTTGGGTTACCGCCTTGCCCGGCTCAAGCTCCCAGATCAAACTTTCCTATCCGAGAATCGAATTTATCGAAGGTCTCAGGGCCGTTTTTCTTTTTCGTGCCCAGGGGGTAAGTCCAGACGCAAAGGCGCTAGTGGGTGGGCTTGCAATCGGGGAGCGAGAGCTTCTATCTCCTGAGATGGCTGAGAACATGAAAACCCTTTCACTCACCCACCTGGTGGCGGTATCCGGCGCGAATCTCGCCATAATAATGGGGGTCATATATCTAATCACGGCCACTTTTGGGCTCGCAAGAAACACTAGATTCACATCCGCTCTCGTGGTGATGGTCGCCTACATTCTGGTGGTCGGCCCGGAGTCAAGTGTGCTGAGATCTGCGACTATGGCAACTTTTGTTGCAGTGGGTCTATGGCTTGGGAGGGGGGCAAAACCACTAATTTCATTGGCCTGGGCTGTTATCTTTTTGTTGGCTGTCGATCCGGGCCTGGCGACGGATTTTGGCTTCGCCCTTTCGGCGCTGGCTACGGTTGGGCTTTTGACGATGGCTGTCCCAATCTACAAATGGCTATCAGGCTTTATGCCTCGCCTGATCGCAATTGGAATTGCGGCAAGCTTTTCAGCCCAACTAACAACAACGCCGGTTTTACTGATGCTCCAACCGTCGATCCCAATATATTCAGTGTTGGCAAATCTCATCGTCGAGCCAGTAGTGGCTCCGGTTACGATTCTTGGGATCCTGGCCCTAATCCTTGCCTATCCGCTTCCGTTTCTGAGTTCCGCAGTGAGCTATTTGGCCTCGATTGGGACTTGGTGGATAACACTGGTAGCCAACGAAGTATCAGCATGGCCGGCCGCGAGAGTGCATTTTGTGGCGGGTCCGGCTGGCATCGTTTTGGCTGCGCTTATCGTGCTTTTATGTCTTGGGCTTTACCAACCTCGGCTCGTGAAGTATCGAGTGGGCTTTGCTGCCTCACTGGCTGGGGTATTGCTCTTGTCTGCGGCCTGGTCGACCATCGATCAGATTCGGTTTCAGGGCTTTGACGGTGAGTGGGAGGTGGTGAACTGCGATGTGGGACAGGGTGATGCGCTCGTAATTAGAAGCCAGGGCGTTATTGCCCTAATTGATGTCGGAAGAAAACCAGACCCGGTACGTGAGTGTTTGGATAATTTGAAGGTGACTCAGATTGACCTATTGGTCATCACCCACTTCGATGCGGATCACGCAGGTGGAATCTATGGTGCACTAGATGGAAGAAAAGTAAAAACAGCCGTCATATCGGGATTTGCTGACGATCGTCCCCTGGTCTCCTTGGTTGCATCCGCCCTTGCTCAGTCGCGAGTGGAGGTACTAACTGGCTTTGCTGGTATGGGCGGAAAGCTTGGTGAGCTCAACTGGAAAGTTCTGGCTCCAACTGCGAAGGCCACCGAGGCTAAGGACAGCAATGACGCATCGGTAATAGTGGCGTTTACGGGTGAGAAGTATGGCGTTCTCGCACTGGGTGACTTGGGAGCCGCCGGTCAAACACGTTTGATGAGGAATGCTGGCGGAGCCTTGAGCGAACTGGCGCATTCACCGCTTCTATTGAAAGTCGCCCACCATGGCTCTGCTGATCAGTCAAGTCAGCTGTTTGAAATGCTTTCTGCCGATGTGGCGATTTTTTCAGTCGGACAGAATCCCTACGGGCATCCAACTAAGAAAGCACTTGATCAGGCGACTCTAAGCGGGGCAATAGTAGTTAGAACCGATGAACTTGGGTCTGTCGCTTTTAGATTCGAAGAGCAATCATGGAAGATTTCAAGCGCGGGTAAACTAACGGCGTGACTAATGGACGAACGGTTAGCTGGCATCAGGCCGAGCCTGCCAACCTTGTTTTGATATCCGGTCCTGAGTCTTACTTTGCATCGCGCGCAACCAGGCTGATAAAGGACAAGTTGCGAGCTGGTCACGAACATTTAGAGGTAAACGAGGTTGGCGATGGAGAATATTCCCCAGGCTTGATTTTTAGCTTGGCTTCACCCTCACTGTTTAATGAGCCACGACTTGTAATCATTAGCGCCGCGTCTGAGGGTTTAGCCGAAGATCTAGAGCAGTTGCTCACAGAACCTGCGGAAAACTGCACGATAGTGGTCCGTATTTCTAACCTGGTTGGCCACAATGGCAAACTAAAAAAACAACTTTCTGCATCTGCCCTAAACATTTCTTGTGAAGAGGTAAAAAAAGATGTCGACCGGATCGACTTCATAAAGCGAGAATTTCAGAGACTTCAGACTCCAATTGACCAGCCGGCCATTAGGGCTCTGGTAGCCGCCTTCGGTTCGGACATGGGTGAGCTAGGCGCCGCTTGTGATCAATTGGCAAATTCGGGAGCATCGAAGGTTTCACTTATTGAGGTGGAGCGAACTTTTCAGGGCAGGGTCGAGACAAACGCCTTCAAAATCGCCGATGCTGCGCTAGCTGGGAATGCAAGTGAGGCTATAAGGCTATTTCGACACGGGTTCGCAACCGGTATTGACAGTGTTGCCCTCACCGCTGCACTTTCTATGAAGATTCGACAGCTAGCCAGGCTTTTTAACGACAGGAATGCCCCTGCCGCTGCAATTGGGATGCAACCGTGGCAGCAGGATCGGGCGATAAGAGAACTAGCCGGCTGGAGTGAGCCTCAACTAATCGAACTTGTGCAGCTGGCAGCCCAAACTGATTTCGATGTAAAGGGCGCAAGCAGAGATCCCGAGTACTCCATAGAGAAGCTTTTATTAGCGATGGCTAAATCTGGGCAATAAAAAACCGGGCCATCAGCCCGGTTTTTTTTGAAAAAGCTTTTTAGAGGCTATTTACCTTCTTGGCAATGGCTGATTTGCGGTTAGCTGCTTGATTCTTATGAATGACACCCTTGCTTACAGCCTTGTCAATCTTCCTGTTTGCTCCAACGAGCGCAGCCGCAGCTGCAGCCTTGTCGCCGGCTGTGCTTGCATCGCGCACTGCACGGATTGCAGACTTGACCTCGGTCTTAACTGCCTTGTTGCGGTCCTCGGACTTCTGGTTGGTTCCGATGCGCTTGATCTTGGACTTGATGTTTGCCATGTTCTACTTTCTCTGGCCAAAATTTTTTGCGGAGTAAATCTCCGCGAACAAAGCAAAACTCTATCAGTTTGGCTCCTGTCGAGCAAGCATCGTGGGAGAATGACTTGGTTACTTTCATCCATAAATGAGGTTTATTTGTCTCCACGCGCACGGTCTGCTCTCGAGCCGTCTCTAACCGACCAGGATCAAATACGCAATTTCTGCATAATTGCCCACATTGATCACGGTAAATCGACCCTTGCAGATCGGATGCTTCAGCTGACTGGAATAGTTGACGACCGTCAAATGCGGGCCCAATATCTGGACCGCATGGACATTGAGCGAGAACGTGGTATCACGATTAAGTCTCAAGCCGTGCGGCTGCCTTGGGAGTTTAACAATGAGACTTTCGCGCTAAACATGATTGACACACCCGGCCACGTGGATTTCACTTACGAAGTTTCTAGATCGTTAGCTGCCTGCGAGGGAGCAGTTTTGCTTGTGGACGCGGCTCAAGGGATTGAGGCACAGACTCTGGCCAATCTTTATCTTGCGATGGAGAACGACCTGGAAATTATTCCGGTTCTAAATAAAATCGACCTTCCAGCGGCTCAAACTGAGAAATACGCGGAGGAACTCGCCAACCTGATTGGCGGATCCCCGGATGACTGCCTAAGAGTGTCGGGTAAAACTGGCGTGGGAGTAGAAGAGCTTCTTGACCGAATCGTTCAGCGAGTGCCTGCGCCCAAGGGTGACATCAATGCTCCCGCCCGTGCAATGATCTTCGATTCTGTTTATGACAGCTACCGCGGCGTGGTCACCTACGTCAGAATGATTGATGGTCGACTCTCTTCTCGGGAGCAGATTCAAATGATGTCAACCAGGGCGGTGCATGAGCTATTGGAGATAGGCGTCATTAGCCCGGAGCCAGTCGTTACAAAGGGTTTATCGGCTGGCGAGGTGGGTTATTTGATCACTGGAGTCAAGGACGTGAGGCTTTCCAAAGTCGGCGACACTGTCACTACTAAAGATAAGCCCGCAACAGTTTCTTTGAAGGGTTATGCCGAGCCAAAGCCAATGGTTTTCTCTGGTATTTACCCAATAGATGGAAGCGATTACCCAAATCTGAGAGAGGCATTGGATAAGCTCCGCCTCTCTGACGCGTCATTGGTCTACGAGCCGGAAACTTCAGCCGCACTTGGCTTCGGCTTTCGCTGCGGCTTTTTGGGTCTATTGCACCTTGAGATAATCACCGAGCGACTTGAGCGAGAATTCAATCTCTCTCTAATTGCGACGGCCCCATCAGTGGTTTATCAGGTCACTCGCGAGGACAACACCGAGTTCATAGTCACTAACCCGTCTGAGTTTCCTGAGGGAAAAATAAAGGTAGTGAAAGAGCCGATCGTAAAGGCCACAATTCTGAGCCCCAAGGACTACGTGGGCACAATCATGGACCTGTGTCAAACGCGCCGTGGCACGATGATTGACATGCAATATCTCGGTGAAGACCGAGTTCAACTCCGCTATCAGCTTCCGCTAGCTGAGATAGTTTTTGACTTTTTTGATCAGCTAAAAAGCAAGACCCAGGGTTACGGTTCTTTGGACTATGAGGAAGCCGGCTATCTCCCGGGCGACTTGGTAAAAGTAGATTTGCTACTTCAGGGCGAGAAGGTAGACGCCTTCAGCTCGATTGTTCACAAGGACAAGGCTTATGGCCACGGGACAAAGATTACGGCGAAGCTCCGCGAGCTAATACCGAGACAGCAGTTTGAGGTTCCAATTCAAGCGGCGGTGGGCTCAAGAATCATTGCCCGTGAGAGTGTCCGTGCGGTCAGGAAAGACGTGTTAGCTAAATGCTATGGCGGCGACATAAGCAGAAAACGAAAGCTTCTTGAAAAGCAAAAAGAGGGCAAGAAGCGAATGAAGATGGTGGGACGAGTAGAAGTTCCTCAGGACGCATTTATCAAAGCGCTGTCTTCGGACGAAACCTCGAGCACGGAAAAGAAAAAGTAGTGTCAGCTAGCTTGCCGCTGGGGCTGCCGTGGCCAATGTCGAACCTCATACCTCCAAGGTTCGATGAGTTGAAATCCTTTCACGCCTATGTTCACATTCCGTTTTGCGAATTTAGGTGCGGCTATTGCGATTTCAATACTTATACCGCCAAGGAAATCGGCGGGCTATCCCAGTCGAGTTTCCACGAGTCCCTAATTACCGAAATAGATGCCAGTGCGAAGATTTTGGAAAACTCGGGTTATCCGAAGCGAGGTCTTTCGACCTTGTTCTTCGGTGGCGGGACACCATCGCTTTTTACCAGTAATCAAATTGAGCTCATCATGGCTAGCTTGAGAGATCATTATGGTTTTTTACCGGACATCGAAATAACGCTAGAAGCTAACCCCGAATCGGCAAGTCCTCAGTATTTAGAGCAACTGGCCGCCATCGGTGTAAACAGAATCAGCTTGGGGGTCCAGAGCTTCGATCCAAAAGTTCTAGAAACGCTAGAGCGAGTTCATGATCCCGACAAGGTTGGCCCAATCTTGAAAGCCGCAGCCGAACTTGGATTAGAAAGCAGTCTCGATTTGATCTACGGTGCTCCAAACGAGTCGCTGGATTCTTGGAAAAATACTGTTGAAATCGCCGCGTCGATGGGCACGAAACACGTATCCGCCTACTCCTTGATTGTTGAACCGGGAACAAAGCTTGCCAGGCAAATCAAGGTCGGTGAATTGCCTGAAACGGATGACGACTTGGACGCAGAAAAGTTTGAAATTGCGGACAGCATTTTTCAGGCCAATGGTCTTCCTTGGTATGAAGTCGCCAACTGGGGTAAACCGTCGCAGCATAATCACGCTTATTGGAGCAGCGCCGATTGGTGGGGCTTTGGTCCGGGAGCTCATTCACACTTGAGCGGGAATCGATTTTGGAACACCAAGCATCCCCTCAGTTATCAAAAACAGCTTGCGAACGGCTCGCCGGTTGCAGGAATCGAATACATTGATGCGCGCACTAACCTCGAGGAGCGCTTGATGTTGGAACTGAGAACCAGTACTGGGATTCCTGCAAACGTATTGGCTGAACTCGGTATTTTGGAAAGTACGATCGAGCCTTTTATTTTGGATGGAAGCTTGAAGATCAATAACCAAAATCTTGCAGTTACGGCTGCAGGTAGGCTTTTCGTTGATCGCATAGTTCTTCAACTGCTGACGAATTAGTCCATACGGAATAGACTTGGCACTCATGATAGGTCAGTGCTAATGATTCCAAACAGATCCCTAGAGGTTTTGCGGGCAATTGTTGAGGATTACATCGCCTCGAACCAGCCTGTCGGTTCTAAGTCTCTTCTTGATAGACATCCACTGGGCGTCTCGGCCGCCACAATTCGTAACGACATGGCGCTTTTGGAAGAAGAAGAGCTGATTACTGCTCCGCACACTTCCAGCGGCAGAATTCCAACCGAAAAAGGTTATCGACTTTTCGTGGACAAGCTCGGTGAGATTAAGCCGCTTTCGCACTCGGAGCGCAGCGCGATTGAGACCTTCTTGGACGGTGCTACTGACCTGGACGAGATTGTAGAAAGAACCGCTAGATCGCTATCAACGCTTACAAATACTTTGGCGCTAGTTCAGTATCCGACCCTTGGGAAGGCAAAAGTTCGCCACGTCGAGCTAATACCTATTGCCGAGCTGAGGCTCCTTGTGATGCTCATTTCTGACAAGGGCAGGGTTCAGCAGGTTCAGGTGGAACTAAGTGTTCCGGCCGACTTGGATCTTGTTACCGAGTTGCGCGGACGTCTAAACGGGATGCTGGTGGGTTCAAACTTTACGGATGTCAGGGTGATTTTGGACAAGCTCCCGGCTGAGTTTGCGCCTAGTCGAAGAGATTTTGTTGGAAGAGTTGTTTCTCAGCTTCAGTCCTTGATCGATGCCAATAGAGAAGAACGGTTGGTCTTGTCGGGTACTGCGAATCTAGCCAAACACGATGAAGATTTTGGTGGCGAACTCTCGAGTGTTCTTGAGGCTATCGAGGAACAAGTTGTGATGCTTCGTTTGATGCAAGAAATGCAGACGGATCAATATGGTGTCGGCCTTAAGATCGGTTCCGAGCTTGGGGTTGCTGGCGTCCAACATGCGGCCATGATGGCCATCGGTTACGAAAACTCCGGAACCGAGTTAGCAAAAATTGGTGTCCTCGGGCCAACAAGAATGAACTATTCGGGGAACATAGCGTCGGTTAGAGCCGTTGCAAAATATCTAAGCAATGTACTGGAGGCAAATTCTTGAGCGATCACTACGAAGTTCTCGGAGTCGCAAGGGATGCGACCGAGGATCAAATCAAGAAGGCATATCGCAAACTGGCAAGGGAGCTACACCCTGACATCAACCCGGCCAAGGAAGCCCAGGAGCGCTTCAAGTTAGTAACGCACGCCTACGAGGTGCTAATTGACAGCAACAGTCGCGCAAGCTACGACGGAGCCGGGTCCGAAGGGGTAGGCATCGGAGACATTTTCGACAGTTTCTTTGGTGGAGGAGGCCAGCGTGGACCACAGTCCAGGTCCCAGAGGGGCCAGGACGCGCTCCTAAGAGTGGATCTAGATCTGAAAGAGGCAGTTTTTGGTGCCAACAAAGTACTGACCATCGACACGGCGATTCTCTGCGAAGTGTGCAAGGGAAGCTGCTGCCGCCCGGGAACAAGCGCTCAAACCTGCGATATCTGCAGAGGATCAGGCCAGATTCAACGTCGGGTTCAGTCATTCATGGGAGCCATGGTCACCTCTGCACCATGCGGGACTTGCCGTGGAACCGGTCAAGTGATTCCAGACCCTTGCGTAGAGTGCCGAGCCCAGGGCAGAGTCAGAGCCTCAAGAGACCTAGACCTCGATATCCCAGCAGGAGTTTCGGATGGCTTGCGTCTACACCTGCCTGGTCAGGGCGAAGTCGGTTTCGGCGGGGGACCAAGTGGGGATATATACCTTGAAGTTTCAGTCCGGGCAGACCCTACTTTCGGACGGGATGGCGATAATTTGGTGGCCGTACTAGAGGTTCCGATTGCAGATGCGGCCCTTGGTTTCGAGACCGAGATTGAGACATTGGATGGGCCTTCGCTGGTGACAGTGAAGGCGGGAGCTCAGCACGGTGATGTAATAACCCTCAAGGGTCTTGGGTCAAATAAACTTCGCGGCCGCGGCCGCGGGGACCTTTTGCTGCAGTTGAAGGTTTTGACTCCAAACCGAATAGACGGAAAACAAAAAGATCTTTTCAAAAAACTCAAGGCGCTTCACAAAGACGACTCACCCAGACTTGGCAGCCGTCGGGCCAGGGGTAGGTTCTAGTGCATTGGTTTTATGACCCGAACATTACCGCGGATTCATCGGCTATCACAGCTGCTGAGCTTGAACACTTCAAGAGTCTTCGGATAAGAGAGGGAGAGGAGATAGCAGTAACTAATGGCGTCGGAGGAGTTATGACAGCTACGGTTTTGAATGCTTCGAGCGGACAGCTAGAACCGAAATCTTTCGAAATACTATCTAGGCCCACTCCTTCGATACATCTTGTGCAATCTCTTGCTAAGGCAGGCAGGGACGAAGCTGCTCTTCAGACCGCTGTCGAATTAGGCGCGGCGAGCATAACGCCGCTGCAGGCATCCAGGTCTGTGGTGGAGTGGGGAGTAAAGGCATCAAGAAATCAAGAGCGTTGGAATCAAATCGCTATTTCTGCAATGAAGCAATCTCAGCAAGCCTTTAGGGCAGAGGTAAAGGTCCTCTCTACCGTCAAGCAACTAAGCCCTATCGGAACAGGTCTTGTGCTTGACCCACAGGCTCCAACAAGCATGGTTGGTCTGGAACTAAGGAATGAAGTGACCATCGTCGTGGGACCAGAGGGCGGGTTCGCCAAGCAGGAAATTGACAGCCTTGGGTCACAGGGGTTCTTGGGTGTTCGGCTTGGTGGAACGATACTTCGAACATCAAGCGCCGGGCCTGCCGCTATCGCAGCCGTGATGGCCCTTTCTGGACAATGGAGCTAGTGGCTAAAATGATGAGGGAGGAAAACTTGGACTGTATTTTTTGCAAGATAGCCAATGGCGAGATTCCGTCGAAGCTAATTGGTGAGAATGAGCACGCGATAGCCTTCCTGGATCTTTATCCAAAGGCCCCGGTCCATATTTTGGTGGTTCCAAAAATTCACAGTGAAAATATTCTCCTGCTAGACAATTCTTCTATCCTCACCGGTCTTTTCGAGCTAATTCGCGAGGTGGCAGCAACGAGTACCGACGGCCAGTTCAAGCTTCAATTCAATACTGGAGAACGTGAAGGGCAATCGGTTTTTCACACCCACGCACATGTTCTTAGTCAGCAGTCCAAATAGTGGCCAAGACGAGCTTTGAAATAAACGGAGTAGCACTCTTGGATCTCCTGGGCGAACAAGACAAGAACCTGAAGCGATTAGAGGCTGAGCTTCCGGGCTTGGTTATTCAAAATCGGGGAAATGTTTTTAATCTCACGGGCGATCAAGCCCAGCTGGACCTTGCCATCGAGGTTCTTGATCAGCTGGCAGAGATGATAAAGCAGGGACTGAGCCCAGATCCTCAGGGAGTCACCGAGACGATACGAATTATTCAGGAAAATAAAGAACAACCGGCGTCAAAAATACTCGCGGCGAGCACCATAAGCACGCCGGCGAAAACGGTGAGGGCCAAGACCGCGGGCCAAAAAGAGTACCTAGATGCCATTGATGAAAACACGATCACTTTTGGGATTGGACCTGCGGGTACTGGAAAAACCTACCTGGCGGTAGCAAAGGCCGTTGAGGCTCTCTACAGAAAAGAAGTTAGTCGGATAATCCTTACTAGGCCAGCTGTTGAGGCCGGAGAAAGGCTTGGCTTTTTGCCTGGGACACTCAGTGAAAAAATCGACCCCTATTTAAGACCTTTGTTTGATTCACTTCAGGAGATGCTTGAGCCCGATGTGACAGCAAAGCTCATGGAAGCCGGAGTTATTGAGGTTGCACCCCTTGCGTACATGCGCGGCAGGACTCTAAATGACAGTTTCATTATTCTTGATGAGGCGCAAAACACCACCGGTGAGCAAATGAAGATGTTTCTAACACGACTGGGCTTCAACTCCAAGATGGTAGTAACCGGGGATGTGACTCAGATTGATCTTCCCGGCGGAAAATCTGGACTCGGAATTGCCCAGACGGTGCTGGCCGATGTTGAGGGTCTTCACGTTCAGAAGCTAACCAGTAGAGACGTAGTTAGACATGAACTCGTAACAAGAATCGTTGAGGCCTACGACAGGGCGGCAATCAAGTGAGCGTTGAAATAGCGAATGAATCCGAAATCACTGTCGACACCGAACGAGTACTTGAGCTGGCATATTTTGTTCGGGGAGCACTAAAGCTTCACGAATTAGTTGACCTAGGAATTACGTTTGTTGATGAAGGCCCGATGACTGACCTTCATATGAAATGGATGGATGAACCAGGACCAACTGATGTCCTGAGTTTTCCAATGGATGAATTACGTCCCGGTACCGACCGAAACGCTTCACCCGAAGGAGTTTTGGGCGACATAGTTGTTTGCCCGCAGGTTGCCACGACGCAGGCTAAATCGGCTGGACATGAAACAATCAATGAAATTTTGCTGCTGGTCACGCACGGCATGCTTCACCTAGTCGGATTTGATCACGCCGAGCCGGACGAAGAAAAAGAAATGTTTGATCTGCAAAAAAGCTTGCTGGCCGATTTCTACGCATTGGAAACTTCTTGATCTTCATAATTACGGGTTTAGCAATCGCTCCTTTGCTTGTCATGCTGGCAGCCACCCAGACCACGCTTGAAATTGCCGAGGATGCCCGGGCCGGAGCCCTGTCAATAGCCAGGGCGCTATTGATTGGCGTTTTAGGGGCTCTTTGGTTAGTTTTCGCAGTCGAAGCGGGCAATCTTGGTTACATCCTGGCATTTTGCTTACTTGCTCTTTGGTTTTCACAGCAGCTCATTGGCCGAATACTCGGCAGGGCTAAATTTGCCGAGAAACTATCCAGCAACGTCAATGGACTTGTGACGTGGTGGAGCAAATTGGTTGCACCAATCCGGCTTGTAACCCCTGAAGCGGCCAAAGAGTATGAGCAAGAACTTCTGGACTCCGTTGAAGAATTTGGCGAGACGGTGGTCCGAGAGGTGATGGTCCCTCGGGTAGACGTGGAGGTGGTCGACAGCGATGCGCTTCTAGAGGATGCATTGAGCACGTTTATGGCTACTGGATTTTCGAGGCTACCGGTTGTTGGAGAGAGCGTGGATGATGTGGTTGGCGTGCTCTACCTAAAAGATCTCGCAAGGGTAGTGCATCAGGATCCGGGCCTACTCTCGGTCAAAAACGCCATTGACGCTTCAAGACAGGCGCTCTTTACTCCAGAATCTAAGTCGGTTGCTGAGCTGCTTCAAGAAATGCAGCGTGTGAAAACTCAAATTGCAATTGTCGTGGATGAGTATGGCGGAGTTGCCGGAATCGTGACCGTTGAGGATTTGATTGAGGAACTAGTTGGTGAGATTGGGGACGAGTATGACCGTGAGGTTGTAGGGATAGAGAAACTTTCCGAAACAACTTTCAGATGTCAACCGAGAACACCGCTGGACGAAATAGCCGAAATTTTCGAGATTGATCTTGAAGACGATGATGTTGACACAATCGGCGGTCTTTTAGTTAAGGCTATCGGAGCGCTCCCCGTTGGAGGCGAAACGGTGGAGGTACAGGGCCTGATGCTAACTGCCGAACGCGTAGTTGCCAAGAAAGGGCAACTTCTTAGCGTATTAGTTCGTAAGCTCGTGGTAGATGAGTGAATTTAGATCTGGATTTGTAAGCTTTGTCGGCCGACCGAACGTTGGCAAGTCAACGCTTACAAACGCCATTGCTGGCGAGAAGGTCGCCATCACTAGCTCTAAGCCGCAGACGACTAGGCGTGCCATCAGGGCGGTCAAGACCACGGAGGCTGGCCAGCTGATTATGGTTGACACTCCGGGTCTTCACAGGCCAAGAACGCTGCTGGGGCAGCGATTAAATGATCTTGTGAGCTCGACTTTGCACGAGGTGGATGTAATTGTCTTTTGCACGCCGGCCAATGAGGAAATTGGGCCGGGTGACCGAAAAATTGTTGCGGACATTGCAAAATATGGCCGTGCCAAGAAAATAGCCATTGTTACCAAATGTGAAACCGTTTCCAAGCAAAAGCTTGCTCAACATCTGATGGCAGTCTCGGAGCTGCACGACTGGAAGGAGATTGTTCCGGTATCAGCCGCCACCATGGAGCAGGTCGACCTCCTAGAGACACTGCTGATTGGCTACTTACCAGTCGGTCCGTTGTTTTACGAGAAAGATGTCGTCAGTGAAGAACCTCTTGAAGATCGGATTTGCGAACTAGTTCGAGAGGCGGCCTTGGAGTTGGTAAACGATGAACTGCCTCATTCTCTGGCCGTCACCCTGGATGAGATTCTCTACGATTCAAAAAAGCCGACCGTTCACGTTTCGGTTTGGGTCGAACGCGATTCCCAAAAGGGGATCATTATCGGCAAGGGCGGCTCGATGCTGAAAACCATAGGCCAGAAGGCTAGGCGCGAAATTGAGGCTCTGATGGACGAGCCTATACATTTGGCAATTCAAGTCAGAATTGCACAAAACTGGCAGAGAAATGCCAAACAGCTTGGAAAACTGGGGTTCTAGCGCAACCGGTCCTCAAGTGCTAGCCTGAGAAGATGAGTTTTAGCCTCCTCCTTATTAGCCGCGACGAGGCCTAGCCACGGCCCAATCTCGTCGCGGTGCAACCCTGCGGTCAATTCAGATTTAGGCGGAGAGAAATGAAAAACCACCAAAAACCATCGAAAATGCCCTTTGAGCGTTATGAACCCTTTCACGATCAGATTTCAGTAGAGCTTCCAGATAGAACTTGGCCCACCAAGAGAATCACTCAGGCGCCACAGTGGTGCGCTGTTGATCTTCGTGACGGTAACCAAGCACTCATCGACCCGATGAACGCGGAGCGAAAGCTTGAGATGTTCAAGCTCTTGGTTTCGATGGGCTACAAGCAGATTGAGGTCGGCTTCCCTTCTGCATCCCAAACTGATTTTGACTTCGTTCGCCTGCTTATCGAGCAGGAGCTAATTCCTGAGGACGTAACAATTCAGGTTCTGACCCAGTCCAGGGATCACCTTATCGAGCGAACCTATGAATCTATAGCCGGTGCCAAGCAGGCAATCGTCCACTTCTACAACTCAACTTCAGTGCTCCAGCGCAGAGTTGTTTTCGGGCAGGACAAAGCGGGTATTAGAAAAATAGCTACTGATGCGGCTTTGAAGTGCTTAGAACTAGAAGCCAGCATCCCCGAAACAAAAGTTTTCTACGAGTATTCGCCGGAATCTTATACCGGCACCGAGCTCGAGTTTGCGCTTTCAGTGTGCAACGCCGTCGCAGAAATTATCAAGCCGACGTTGGACCGAAAATTGATAATAAACCTCCCGGCAACCGTGGAAATGGCGACTCCTAATGTTTACGCGGACTCGATCGAGTGGATGTCAAGAAGGCTTCACCCGCGAGAAGCCATTCTGCTTTCCCTTCATCCACATAACGATCGCGGTACAGCAGTTGCCGCAGCCGAACTGGGCTACATGGCCGGAGCGGATCGAATTGAGGGTTGTCTGTTCGGAAATGGTGAGCGGACTGGAAACGTCGACCTGATTACTTTGGGCCTAAATTTATTTAGCCAGGGGATCGATCCGATGATAAATTTCGGCGACATTGACCAGATCAAGCGCACTGTTGAATATTGCAATCAACTGAAGGTCCCTGAGCGCAGTCCTTACGGTGGCGATTTGGTCTACACGGCATTTTCCGGCTCGCACCAGGACGCAATCAAAAAAGGATTTGACCATCTGGCCAAGGACGCACTTGAAGCCGGAAACAGTGTCGACAAGCACACTTGGGCTGTTCCATACCTTCCGATTGATCCAAAGGACGTTGGCAGGAACTACGAGGCCGTCATTAGGGTCAACTCCCAATCCGGAAAGGGTGGGGTGGCTTATCTATTAAAGACCGACCACAGCTTGGACTTACCTCGCAAGCTCCAGATTGAGTTTTCGAGAGTTATTCAGGGTCACACGGATACCTCTGGGGGCGAGGTTAGTTCCGAGAGAATTTGGGAAATCTTCCAGGACGAATACCTTCCAGCGGCTATCGAACAGCCTAAGTGGGGTCGCTTCGAGCTTAAGAGGATGCGGACAGAATCTGACATGGACGGCATTGTGCAAATCGATGTAGTTATGCGCGACGGAGAAGCTGAGTTTGCCGCTACTGCAACGGGTAATGGTCCCATCTCGGCTTTCATTGCCATTTTGCGGGATAAGGGTTCTGATATCAGACTTCTCGATTATGTCGAGCACACCCTTAGCGCCGGAGGCGACGCTTTAGCTGCTGCGTACATCGAACTTGAGGTGGACGGTAACGTGCTCTGGGGTGTCGGTATTGATGGCGATATTGCTACCGCGTCTCTGAAGGCGCTGATTAGCTCAACAAATCGAGCTCTAAGGTCCGTAGTTACTGGCTAAACCGGCAATTATTGCGATACTTGTTCTATGCCCCATTACCGAGATGAAGCCGTCGTCATCCGAACCCACAAGCTTGGGGAAGTCGATCGCATAGTGACACTGTTGACAAAAAATAACGGTCAGGTTCGAGCTGTCGCAAAGGGGGTCAGAAAAACTAGCAGCCGAATCGGTGCAAGGCTAGAGCCGTTTAACGTGGTGGATTTACAGCTTTACGAAGGCAGAAACCTAGACACTGTGTCGCAGGTAGAGCAGCTCGCTAACTACGGCTCCGTGATCGTGGCGGACTACGCCAGATACACAGCCGCCAGCGCGGTTGTGGAAGCAGCCGAACGCTTTACTCGCGAGGACTCTTCTTCGCAGCACTACATGCTTGTGATTGGTGCATTGAGGGCTCTCTCATTGAAAGAGCACTCCTCTGACCAGATCTTGGATTCATACCTTTTGAGGGCATTAGCAATCTCGGGCTGGATTACCAATCTTGACCAATGTCAGGGCTGCGCCTCAACCGAAACCGTTTCATTTTCTGTTCATTCTGGATCTGTCAGTTGCCAATCTTGCACGATGCCCGGGTCGGTGCGCCTAGGGGTCGATGGAATTTCGCACATTAGCGCATTGCTTATCGGTGATTGGCCAAGCGTTGGCCGGGCTAACTTAGCTACGCGCGCCGCGGTGAGCGGTGTTGTTGCCGGCTACTTGCAATGGCAGCTGGAAAAAGGACTTAGGTCCCTGGAGCACGTGGAGCGAAGTTGATAAAGCTTAATGACCCAGCAAGAAGCACGCCTGTCTTTAGCGCAGTTCCGAAGCATATCGCCATGGTGATGGACGGGAATGGCAGGTGGGCCAATGAGCGGGGTCTTACTCGAACTGAAGGCCATCGAGCCGGCGAGGCGGCACTTCTAGAGGCAGTCGCGGGCGCTACCAGCGCCGGTGTCGAGAACTTGACTGCGTATGCGTTTTCAACGGAAAACTGGAAGCGATCTACCGATGAGGTTAAGTTTCTTATGGGTTACAACAAAGACGTTTTGAGACGACGAAGAGACCTCCTGATGGAGTGGAACGTTCGCATTCGCTGGTCCGGGGCAGAGCGGAAGCTTTGGCCAAGCGTTGTGCGTGAGCTTCGTATAGCCGAGGAAATGACCAAGAACAACACTGGATTGGTCCTAACCATGGCGGTCAACTACGGAGGTAGGCAGGAGATAGTTGCCGCGGTAAACAAGATTCTGCAAGAAATCAGAGCTGGTGGCCAGGCGCCAAAATCCATCACCGAGAAGACAATTCAAAAAAGACTTTACGTTCCGGAACTTCCGGACGTGGATATGTTCCTTCGCTCAAGCGGGGAGATGCGTATTTCTAACTTCATGCTTTGGCAATCTAGCTATGCGGAGATGATTTTCATGGACGTGCTCTGGCCGGATTTCACCCGAGAGTCGCTGTGGGAGGCTATCAGTGAGTTTGGGAGAAGGCAGCGCCGCTTCGGTGGTGCCTCCGATGCCCCACTAAACTAGGAATTCACTAGAAACCCAAAAAATAATCCCCGGAGAATAATGGCCAATCAGAAGCTCGACCAGGTAATTTCGCTTGCAAAACGCAGAGGCTTTGTGTTTCAGGCTGGCGAGATTTACGGTGGTTCGAGATCGGCTTGGGACTACGGCCCACTCGGAGTTGAGCTAAAAGAAAACATCAAGCGTCAGTGGTGGCAGTCCGTAGTGTCTGGAAGAGATGACGTTGTTGGACTTGATAGCTCCATTATTTTGCCGACGAAGGTTTGGGAATCTTCTGGTCACGTTGAGGCATTTGTCGATCCATTGATTGAGTGCACCAGCTGCCACAAGCGCTTTCGTCAGGATCATCTCGAGGAAGCCTTTGAAGAAAAGAAGTCCAGGGCTCCCAAGTCGATGGCAGAGATAGCCTGCCCAAACTGTGGGGTCAAAGAATCCTGGACTGAGCCAAAGAGCTTCAACGGCCTTTTGAAGACTTCGTTGGGTCCAGTCGATGATGACACCGGAATGCACTACCTGCGGCCTGAGACTGCTCAGGGGATATTCGTAAATTTCAACAATGTTCAGAATGTTTCCAGGATGAAGCCTCCATTTGGAATTGGGCAAATGGGAAAAAGCTTCCGCAACGAAATTACTCCGGGGAACTTCATCTTTCGAACTCGTGAGTTTGAGCAGATGGAAATGGAGTTTTTTGTAAAGCCCGGCGAAGATGAAAAGTGGCACGAATACTGGATCGAGCAGCGCCATAACTGGTATCTAGACCTTGGAATTAATCCGGATAACCTTCGACTGTTTGATCACCCGAAGGAAAAGCTGTCGCATTACTCCAAACGGACCGTTGATATCGAATACCGTTTTGGATTTCAGGGCGGAGAATTCGGTGAGCTTGAGGGAATCGCAAACCGAACCGATTTTGACCTAAAGACTCACTCGGCTTCATCAGGTGTCGATTTGAGCTACTTTGATCAAACCGAGGAAAAGCGTTGGACTCCCTTCGTTATTGAGCCAGCGGCGGGACTCACCAGGTCCCTCATGGCATTCATGGTCGATGCGTATTCCGAGGACGAGGCGCCTAACGCGAAGGGCGGCGTCGATACAAGAACCGTGCTTCGACTTGATTATCGACTTTCGCCTGTCAAGGCAGCGGTTTTGCCGCTGAGCAGGAATGAGGCTCTTAACCCAATTGCTAAGTCTTTGGCGGCTGAGCTTCGCAAGAACTGGAACATTGACTTCGATGACTCAGGTGCCATTGGACGCAGGTATCGCAGACAGGATGAAATTGGAACTCCTTTTTGCATAACGATTGACTTTGAGACTGCCGATGATCAGTCCGTTACTATTCGTGAGCGAGATTCGATGGCTCAGGAGCGGGTGTCTTTGGACAAGGTCGCAAGCTACTTATTTGAGAGACTCAGTTAGTTAATTGGGATTAACGTACGGAACTAAGACCTTCGAGGTGCCAGTCGTGCTGGCACCAATGGCCGGCATCACTAACACAGCCTTCAGGAGGCTCTGTCGCGAGTTCGGCAATGGCCTATTTGTCTCGGAGATGGTTACCTCAAGAGCGCTAGTTGAGAGAACCGAGGAGTCGATGCGCCTTATTGGGCATCATGAGTCGGAGAAGTTTCGGTCAGTCCAGTTGTACGGAGTCGACCCCACAACAATTTCTAGGGCTATCGAGATGCTCGTTCAAGAAGACCGAGCAGATCATATCGACTTGAACTTTGGTTGCCCCGTTGCGAAAGTCACCCGAAAGGGTGGGGGAGCAGCCCTACCTTGGAAATCGGAGCTGTTTGAGGCCATTGTTCAATCAGCCGTAAAGGCAGCTGGAACTATCCCCGTGACAGTCAAAATGCGTAAGGGCATAGATCAAGATCACCTGACGTTTTTGGACGCTGGAAAGGCTGCTCGTGACGCAGGAGTTACTGCGGTGGCCCTCCATGGGCGAACCGCGGAGGATTTCTACTCTGGGAGAGCAGACTGGGACGCCATCGCCGAACTTCGAGCGTCATTGCCAGATGTTCAAGTACTTGGTAACGGCGATATCTGGTCCGCACAGGACGCGGTGTCCATGATGGATAAAACCGGAGTGGACGGAATTGTTGTTGGCAGAGGATGCCTTGGTAGGCCATGGCTGTTCCAGGATCTTGAACGGGCAATTGCGGGCTATCTAGCTGGTGACAAGAATCCAAAAGTAGAAGAGGTAATGCCTTCACTTGGTGAGGTGGCCGACGCGTTCTATCGCCACGCCGAACTCTTGACTGAGTTCTTCGAGGAAGAAGGCCGGGCATGCCGAGACATTAGAAAACACGTTGCGTGGTATTTCAAGGGCTACCCGGTTGGTGGAGAGTTTAGGGCCGATCTTGCAAGGGTCGAGTCGCTGCAGCAGGCATCCGATTTGTTGGGTTCTCTAGAACGAGATGCGCCCTACCCGGGTGAAGAAGCCGAGGGCCCACGGGGCAGGCTCGGCTCGCTAAAGAAGTGTTCACTGCCAGAGGGTTGGTTGGATTCTAGGGAACTGAGCGACACTCACCGATCTCAGCTGGAGTTCGCGGAACTTTCAGTCTCAGGGGGATAGGTATGGTCGCCAAAACGGAGAGCGGCTATGACCCTCGAGACCTCGAGCGGTTTGTGGGCCAACCCGGATCTCAAATGGAAGGCCGCGGAGAATTTGCGCGGGACCGAGCGAGAGTTTTGCACTCGGCGGCGTTCCGGAAGCTGAGCGCGAAGACTCAAGTTCTATCCCCGAGCTCGGGGGATTTTGCAAGGACAAGACTTACTCATTCGCTCGAGGTTGCTCAGGTTGGCAGGGAGTTGGCTACAGCTCTGGGAGTAAACCCGGATCTAGTGGATATGGGCTGCCTAGCTCATGATCTCGGTCATCCACCTTTCGGCCACAACGGAGAGTCTGCTCTAAACTTCTGGGCCGCCGACATTGGCGGTTTTGAGGGGAACGCACAAACATTCAGAATCTTGACCAGGCTTGAGCCAAAAATTTACGACGATAGCGGCATCTCGAGGGGCTTGAATCTTACGAGAGCTTCCATGGATGCGGCGACAAAGTATCCCTGGCCCCTGGCTAGGGCGGCCGAATTCGACAGCGTAACAAAATTTGGCGTGTATGACGACGATGTAGAAGTCTTTGATTGGATGAGGCAGCAAGCTCCCGAGGGCGCGAAGTGTGTCGAGGCTCAAATTATGGATTTTGCCGATGATGTTGCTTATTCTGTGCATGATTTTGAGGATTCAATAGTGGAAGGATTTGTAAATCCCTCTTTGATCTCGGTGTCCAGCTCGAAAGACTCCTTAATCGAGGACATAAGCAAGTGGTCTGAGGGCTCTTATTCAAAATCAGAGCTAGAGGAAGCCCTTTTATCTCTGCAATCCTCCAGTCACTGGCTCAAATCATTTGACGGATCACCGAGGCACTTGGCAAGTCTCAAGAATCTAGCCAGCGACCTGATTGGCTCTTTTGTTTCTCGAACTACCAGTGCCGTTCTGGAAGAGTCAAAAAAGGGCACTTTGAGTCGTTTTAGCGCCGGAGTATCTGTTCCCAGCCGAGTTAAGAGCGAGATTGCCGTGCTGAAAGGAATCGTGGCTTCTTCAGTGATGACGGAGAATTCCAGGCAGCCCTATTATGAGGACCAGCGGACTCTACTCGTGGAGCTCGCCGAAACCCTGCTATCCAAAAATGGCGCAGGCCTAGACTCGACCGGTTCCGAGGCCTGGGTAGCTGCAAAGGACCACAAGTCTCAGAAACGCGCCATCGTGGATTACGTGGCATCACTTACTGACCCCGCAGCTGTCGCTCTTCACCGCGGCACAAGAGCATAGGATTCAGTTATGGCTGGTCGAGTATCCCAAGGGGACATTGAGGAGCTAAAAGAGCGCGCGGACATTGTGGAGATTGTTGGCGGCTACGTCTCTCTTAAGGCAGCAAGCTCTGGCTCTTTCAAGGGTTTGTGCCCATTTCATGATGAGAAATCACCCAGCTTCAACGTCCGAGCTAATCCCGCGTTCTATCACTGCTTTGGCTGTGGAGTTGGTGGTGATATTTACAAGTTCATTCAGGAGATCGAGTCAGTTAGTTTTGCCGATGCTGTTCAGCGTTTGGCCGACAAGGTCGGCTATCAGCTGAAGTTTGAGGAGGGAAGCGACGAGGGCTCAACAAGGTCCAGGCTGCTGGCTCTAAATAAATTTGCGGCAGATTATTACCAGGGGCAATTGCAATCTGCGGAAGGGCAAGCTGCTCAAGATTTTCTGCTGTCTCGAGGATTCGAATTGGCAAGCTTTTCAACTTTCGGCATTGGTTATGCTCCAAAGGGTTGGCAGAATTTGATCGAGGCAGCAACGGCTGCGGGTTATCAAATGCAGGAGCTTGTATCTGCGGGTTTGGCGATGGAGAGCGATAAGGGTGGTTACGACCGCTTTCGCGGGCGAGTGCTGTGGCCGATCCGAGACGCAAACTCGCAGGTTCTTGGGTTCGGTGCCAGAAAGCTTTATGAAGACGACCAGGGCCCGAAGTACCTAAACACTCCAGAGACTCCCGTCTATCACAAGTCGAGCGTTCTTTATGGCCTTGATTTAGCCCGCAAGGCAATCGTCAAGTCAAGGCAGATCGTTGTCGTAGAGGGCTACACCGATGTCATGGCCTGTCATCTAGCCGGAGTGGAGACTGCGGTCGCAACTTGTGGCACGGCTTTTGGTGAAGAGCACATTCGCATAATCAATCGATTATTGGGTCAAACAAGCGATCCGGCCGAAGTAATTTTCACCTTCGATCCAGATGCTGCTGGCGAGAAGGCTGCACTTCGGGTCTACGGGGACAGCTCAAAGTTCAACGCCCTAACCTTTGTCGCAAGTGGACCAGATGGTCTTGATCCTGCTGACCTTCGTCAGAAAATGGGCGATGGGGCGATTTCAAAAATGCTTGGATCAAAGAAGCCGCTGTTTGAGTTCGTAATTCGCCATCGAATAAGCCAGTTTTCTCTTGGGGATCTTGATTCGAGGGTCGCTGCCGCGAGGGCGGCAGCTCCAGTTGTTGCCGAGATTACCGATCCTGCGCTCAAGTCAGGATACGTAAAAGCCCTAGCGGACTGGGTGTCTCTCGATTCCTCCGAAGTAGAACAAATGGTTCGGGCTGGTGTGACCAGGCAGGTTCAACAGCGAGTAGAGCCAATGAGACAGACCGGAATTCCTACTCCCGAGGTAATTACTCCTCAGGCTCGAATGGAGAGGCAAATACTAGAGGTCTTGGTTCAAGCCCCCGGGGCTTTTAGTCCCGAGCAGCTTCGCCGCATGTTGGCTTCGGGTTTTTCCGTCTCACAGCATCATCGAATTCTCGAGGTGGCGAATATGAACTCTATGCATTTAGCCGAGGATGGCTTCGCGAATCTATTGGCCACCCACGTTTTGCCAGAGGATTTAGAAGTCATCCGGTCCTTGGCACTTGCGAACCTTCCCGTAGCTAACGAGGCCGCACTGACCAAATACGCGGTTGGTGTCGTAAGAACGGCGATGCTCAATACTTTGGCTCGAGAAAAAGTCGATCTAATGGCTGCGCTTAGACGAATCGACTCGACCGCGAGCCCAGAACAATTGGCTCAAGTCCAACAAGAATTGATGGCTTTGGAATCAGAACGTCGCGAGTTGATGAAATAGCTCACGAATCTGCTAATATTGTGCCGTGTCTCTAGGGATGCATTCCTCGGTAGCTCAATTGGCAGAGCAATCGACTGTTAATCGATAGGTTCTTGGTTCGAGTCCAAGCCGAGGAGCCATACTTTTCCTGGAGAAGGCATGAGCAGGCGAGTAATTTCCACGTCACTTTCCGTAGGCCTGGCCACTGGCCTTTACGGCCTTTCCTTTGGCGCTATTGGTTCGGCCGCGGGTCTAGGGGTTCCGGCCGTCATGCTGCTGAGCCTGTTGATGTTTTCGGGTGCAAGTCAATTTGCATTCGTTGGCATCATCGCTGCTGGGGGAGCACCTATCACCGCCATTTCGTCGGCATGGCTAATGGGTGTCCGAAACTCCTTTTATGGACTTCGATTGAATACCGTAATCGGCCCTAGGGGGCTGTGGCGTCTGCTGGCGGCGCAGTTGACGATTGACGAGTCAAACGCTGTTTCGGCAGCTCAAGAGAGACCGCTTGATCAAAAAATTGGCTTTTGGCTGACTGGCGGAGCGGTATTTATTTTTTGGAACACAGCAACTCTGATGGGGGCGTTGGCTGGGAACCTTTTTGGATCAGTTGAGGCCTGGGGCCTGGATGGCGCAGCAGCAGCAGCCTTCTTAGGGCTCCTCTGGCCCAGATTAAAAAATAACTTAGCTCTGGCCGCTGTAGGCGCGCTGGTCGCACTAGTGGCAATTCCCCTCACCCCAGCCGGTGTGCCTGTTTTGTTGGCGGCCGTTGTCGCTTTGCTCCCAATCGGGGGTAAAAAATGATCAGCACGGTAATCTTCGCTTCTTTGGCCGTCTACAGCTGGAAAATTCTAGGCTTCTTGATTCCTGGTCGTCTTATTGGAGGGCGTGGAAGGCTGATTGCCGAGCGCATGACTGTTTCTCTGCTAGCAGCACTAGTAGTTCTTCAGGGGTTTTCATCTCAGAGTGTTCTGATTCTTGACGCGCGAGCAGCTGCCCTAGTTGTGGCAGGAGCTCTTTTGGCGATGCGGGTTCCGTACATTTTCGTTGTGCTAGCCGGTGCGATCGTGGCTGCGGGGGTACGGTTTTTAGGGTTCTAGATAGTCTTGCCCAGGCGACCATGACAATCCTGGTACGCCCCATTCGTTCTCTTTTATTGCCTTTTTCATAAGCCTCTTGTGCGGCTTCACTAGCCGGTCTGCATAGAGCATTCCCTCTAGATGGTCGAACTCATGTTGAAAGATTCGAGCAAGCCAACCCTCGGCTTCAATTTGGTAACCGTGGCCATCTAAGTCAGTGGCCATTAATAGGGCACGATTCGCTCGCTTCAGAGGAAATCTTTCTCCGGGGATCGATAGACAACCCTCGGCATCAGCCTCTTCATCTAGTTCCTCGTCAGAAAATTCTGAGATAGAAAGCTGTGGATTGATTGCAACACCACGTACTTCCTGATCGTCAGTGCTGTACGAGTAGACAAAAATCCTGAGCCCGGCTCCAATTTGTGTCGCAGCTAGTCCTACGCCGGGCGCCGCATCCATGGTCTCGAACATGTCCGCCACCAACTCGCGGATGTAATCATCTATCGCCAGGACTTCCAGGGCTCGTGTATGGAGCGCTGGGTCGCCGGTTATTCGAATTTTATACAAGGTCACGACCCCCATTTTACTGAATCTGACGGAGGAATTTCAGCTTGGTGGTCTAGGCTTTTAGGGCTTCCAGTCCGACAGGAGAAAAAGGTTTGTTTTCACCCGAGATTGTTAGGGCATTCGCTATTGTCCTCGCTGTAATCGGAGCGATTTTCCTCTCACTCGGCGCACAGTTTCAAAATGACGCAGTTACTAAGCACCATGCCCCAAGTCGCCCTAAGCCGGGATCTCTGAGCCTCAAGCAGATTGCTGATCTTCTAAGAAGACCAAGATGGCTGACTGGGACAAGTTTTCTAGTTCTTGCAATTCTTTTTCAGCTTTCAGCGCTCGCGCTGGCTCCCTTGATCGTGGTTCAGCCGATCGGCGCGATTGCGCTCATTATGACCTCGATACTGAATGCCAGGATATACAGGGTTCGACTTAATAAAAGCACTTTCATTGCCATTGCTCTAACGACACTAGGCGTGGGCGGATTTGTCGCAGTCGCAGCCTCTAGTGCTGTGGCTGTCGAGATGAGCAACGAGAAACTACTTCAGGTGGTCGGCATACTATTCGTCTTGCTTCTAATGTTTGGTCTCTTGTTTTGGCGGTCCAAGGGCAAAGTGAGTGCGCTGCAGTACATTTTTGGTGCAGGGGTGCTCTACGGTTTCGTGGCCTCGCTGGCGAAGGTCGTTATTCAGCGAATTTTGCAAGAGGACTACGACCTGCTTACCCTGCTTGCGCTGATTTCCTTAGTCGGCGCAACGGTGCTGGGTGGTTGGTTCGTTCAAAACGCTTACGCGTCTGGACCTCCCGATCTGGTCATCGCGGGGCTGACCGTCATCGATCCTGCGGTCGCAGTTATGATCGGCATCGTAATTCTTGGCGAGGCCGAAGCATCCAGTCTTGGACAGGTGTTTAGTTACGTATTGGCCGGTACTATTGCCGTATCTGGAGTGCTTGCTTTGAATAAATTCCACCCGCAGTTGACCGAGAAGGGTAACAGTGAGCCAACCGATTAAGGTTCTCATCGCCTGTGACACTTTTGCACCGGACATTAACGGAGCGGCCAAATTTGCTGAGCGATTGGCAGGTGGTCTTGTTAGAAATGGCAACGAAGTAGCAATTATTGCTCCCAGTCTGGACGGTTGGTCTGGCACAAGGGTGGAAGAACACGACGGCGCCAAAATGACCGTGCACCGACTCAAGAGTCACAAGATGCCAAACCATAAAAGCCATCGATTTACATCTCCCTTTGGGCTAACTAGGGAGCTAAAGAGAATTATTCTCGAGCAACAGCCGGACGCCCTGCACATACAGTCGCATCTGATGGTTGGACGATTCGCAATTCGTGCAACCAGAGGAATGTCGCTCCGGAGGATCGCCACCAATCACACGATGCCTGAGAATCTTCTAAAGTATTCTTTCGTGCCAAAATTTATGCACCCGCTTGCCATCAAGTTTCTTTGGTGGGACGCAGGCAGGGTCTTGCGGAAGATGGATGCTCTGACCACACCCACAAGACGTGCAGCCGATCTACTGGAGAACTCGGCTCGCGTTGAGGGGGTTCTTGCAATTAGCTGCGGCATTGACGCCACAAGGTTTGCCAACCGGACTCCAACTCAGAACAAGGAGCCGGTGGCACTGTTCGTGGGCCGATTGGACAACGAGAAGAGAATCAATATTTTGCTAAATGCCATTAGTAAATTAGATAAATTTCCAAATCTAAAATTGCGACTGGTTGGAGATGGCGGTGAGCGCGAGCGCTTGCAGCGTCAGGCCGCTTTGCTGGGTATTTCGAGCCGGGTTGAGTTTTTGGGGCATGTTACTGACCAAGAGCTAGCGGGGATTTATGAGAGCTGCACAGTTTTTGTCATGCCCTCTATAGCTGAGTTACAGTCCATTGCGACAATGGAGGCAATGGCTTCTGGACGACCAGTCATAGCCGCAGACGCAATGGCTCTTCCTCATTTGGTTCACGACGGAGATAACGGCTACTTATTTACCCCGGATGACGCGGATGCTCTAAAAAATCGCTTGGAGCTTGTGCTTTCGGCCGACGAAAAAGAGCTTGCAAGGCTCAGTGAGAACTCTTTGCATTTGATTCAGTCGCATGACATTGGAACAACCATCAGCATTTTTGAAGATCTCTATCGAGGCACTGGCGCTGATGTTCCAACTACAGCCGATAATCAGCCCGAGTACCTTCTGCCAATTGGTCGTCTATCGGCTTCCCTTAGGAAACGAGTAGAGGAGTTCAGGGCAGAAGCTCTAAACCTTAGACGCCGCGCAGAGGGTGCGTCAGAGAGCGCGCGAGGAAGATTCTCCGGTGCAGCCGATGAGGCCAGGGAAAGGTTAAGCGAGGTCCGCGAAGAGGTCAGGGAGCAACTTTCCGAGTTTCGAAGCGAACTAGGCGATGCTGCAAAGAAGTTTCGACGCAAACGCGACGATTAATTGGAAATAGTCCCTAAATAAAAGTGCGTGATTTTTCTAAATTTAATTTTCGTCTAGTGTGCTCAATGTTTGACAAAGTTGGCAAAAACCTAATTAGTATTGAGGAAACTCTCCAGCGTCGGGGTCTTTAACCCGAAGCTGGCAACATAGGCGAAGGGCTTTCATGTCACAGCACGCATGGTTAAATCACTACCCGTCAGACGTGCCACACGAGTTAGAGGCTCACTCTTTCCGCAACCTCCCGGACTTATTGGCAGTTGCGTCAAAAAAGTACTCAAAGACAATCGCTTTTACTCAGTGCATGCCCAATGGCATGAACGGATCTTTGACCTTTGATCAGATTGACAAACTCAGCGATGACTTTGCCTCTTATCTTCGCGAGGAGGCGGGGCTTGTAACTGGCGAGCGTGTTGCGGTTCAGATGCCTAATTGTTTGAGCTATCCAATAGTTGCATTTGGTGTCTTGAAGGCTGGATGCGTTTTGGTGAACACTAACCCTCTATACACACAAACTGAGATGTTGCATCAGTTCGCTGATTCGGGCGTAAGTGCATTGGTCGTGATAGACATGTTCGCTGATCGGCTACCTGGGATTATCGAAAAGACCGAGATAAAAAACGTTGTCACCGTAAGCCTTTCCGAGTTCTTTCCCGGCCCTGTAGCCGGAATTATTAATCTGACTCAGAAGTATTGGAGCAAGACGCTCCCGAAGATCACAGTCGATCACATCAGCTTTAGAGATGCTCTGGCCCTTGGCAAAAGAGCTTCGTCCAGCAAAGAATCTTCTGGATACCTTGACGCTGTTGGTCCTGAGAGTATTGCGGCTCTCCAGTACACCGGCGGAACGACTGGAGTGTCAAAGGGTGCGATGCTGACGCATGGGAATTTAGTAAACAACACGCTTCAGATGATTTCCATGTGTGGCGCTTACATGAGGCCCGGGGCGGAGATTGTTCTGACAGCTCTGCCGCTATATCACATCTTTGCTTTCACAGTAAACCTTCTGGGTTTTTATCACCTGGGGGCCAGGAACATCTTGGTTCCATCGCCGAGACCACCAAGCAACCTAAAGCGCGCCTTTGAAAACTATAAAGTGACCTGGCTGTCTGGAGTAAACACTTTGTTTAGCGCCTTGCTGAACGAACGCTGGTTTACGGACGGTTCGCCAAAGTACCTAAGAGCATCCGCCGCCGGAGGTATGGCTTTGCACGAGTCCGTTGCCAAACGCTGGAGAGAAGTAACCGGTACTCCGATTGTCGAGGGTTATGGGCTTACCGAGTCATCACCTGTTCTGACTTTCAACCCCTTGGGTGGTTTACAAAAGGATGGCACGATTGGCATTCCTGTTCCATCGACCGAAATTCGCTGTGTCGACGAAAAGGGAGTGGAAGTCGGGGTTGGCGAACCTGGTGAGCTAATTGCCAGGGGTCCACAGATCATGCAGGGCTATTGGCAGCGACCGGAAGAGTCATCGTCGACACTTCAAGATGGCTGGCTGTATACCGGTGATGTCGCCCAGGTTGACCACGACGGTTACTTCACAATTGTTGATCGAAAGAAGGACATGATTTTGGTCAGCGGCTTCAATGTGTACCCCAACGAGGTTGAAGAACAGATTGCGGCGGCTACAGGTGTGCTGGAAGTCGGAGTCATAGGAATACCGGATGAGAAAAGCGGCGAGAAGGTTCGAGCTTATGTAGTGACCTCGCAGCCGGCTCCTTCCGCCGGCGATATCCTCGCGCATTGCCGTGAGCACATGGCCGCCTATAAGGTGCCACAGCAAGTCATTTTTGTGGACGAGCTACCCAAGAGCCCCATAGGCAAGATCTTGCGACGTAAACTCCGCGCAGCGGCCCTCGCTGGTGAAATCACCGAGACTAAACCGATCGACCGAATCGATAAGGACGGTAACTAATGAACATGGCCATGATTTTATTGGAGCAGGTTACTGTCTCTGAGCAGGACGTAGTAACACCCTTCGAGCAGAATCTCTTGGTGGCTATGGTTTTCGTGATTATGTTCGGTCTTGGTTCTGGTCTAACTCCACGAGATTTTAAACTCGCAATTCGAAGACCTTGGGGCTTGATAATTGGGTGGGTTACCCAGTTTGGGATAATGCCGCTTCTGGCTTTTACCCTCATAGCCACGCTGCTCTTCCAGCTCCCGATGGAATATGCGGCCCCAGTGGCATTGGGCGCTCTGCTTATGGGTTCAGTACCTGCTGGGACCACTTCTAATATATTTGCGTATTTTTCGAAGGGCAACTTGGCTCTTAGCGTCATTATGACCACTAACTCCACCCTTTGGGCACTGCTCATGACTCCTCTGGTGCTCACCTTTTACGGGATGCTTCTTTTCGCCGATGACGAGCAATTTCAAATACCGATTACCAACATCGTGGCGACTCTTTTCTTGCTCTTGATACCTGTACTATTCGGCATGATTTTGAGAAGGTTTAGCGCGAACATAGGCGCCTTCCTGGAGCTAATGGGTGGCTTCTTTGGATTGTTTTTCATCCTATTTCTGCTGGCGACCTGGGTTCCAAGGAACTGGGCACTACTGGCGGATACTCCCTGGCAAACATATGTCGTAGCCATTGGTCTTGGGCTCTTCGGTATCGCAATCGCCTTTGTGCTGGCCAAATTACTTAAATTGCACCCAATGAACGTCAGGACTATCGCTCTCGAGACTGGGATTCAAAATGGCCCTCTAGCCATTGCCATTGTTCTTTTGACTTTTGGCGGCACCGCAGACGTTGGCCTCATCCTGATTGTTCCCGCACTTTACTCGCTGTTTATCGTGCTGGTCTCTACGGCCGTCACTTTCTGGTTCCGTCGTGCCAATGTCGCGGAGGAACAAAAGATACCTAACCTGCTGTAGATTTTTTGATACCCATGGCGCTTTGGACGCGCCGGGCTAGCTGGATTAGCTAGAATCTAGTTAGGTTGGGGGCGTTAGCTCAGCTGGTTAGAGCAAACGACTCATAATCGTTCGGTCGCGGGTTCAAGTCCCGCACGCCCCACTTTCGGACACCTTTGCCTGCAACTGGGTGACCCAGGGAAGCCTCGACCACCTCTCACCTAGTTACACTTGAAGAAAGAGCTGGGAGCAGATGAATGTCGGCAATGATCATTCAAGTCCAAACGTCCCTGCCTGAGCATGTTCATTCTCAATCCGAAGTTACCGCCGCTTTGGCACCAAGGCTTGCACCGACTGACGGAGCTAGAGCTGTACTAGAGAGACTCCACAGCAATACCAAAATTGAACAACGTCACTTTGTTTTACCGATTTCGGAATATACAGACATCGAATCATTCACAAAGGCGAATACACTTTTTGCGCAACACGCCCTGGCGCTGGTGGAGGATTGCACATCAAGAGCTCTTGAAAAGGCCGGGCTAAATGCTGCAGAAGTTGATCATCTTTTCTTCACCACGGTGACGGGGGTTGGCGCTCCTGCTCTGGATGTATTGCTTGCTGCTCGAATGGGATTCCGGTCAGACCTCAAACGGATTCCAAGTTTTGGGCTTGGCTGTGCTGGAGGTGCTGCGGGAATAGCACGAGTCGCGGATTATCTTCTGGGTGATCCTAAGGCAGTGGCTCTGGTTGTTTCTGTTGAACTCTGCTCACTAACTATCCAATGGGAAGATCGATCTATGGCCAACTATGTTGGCACGGGAATCTTCGGTGATGGTGCAGCAGCGGTTGTGATGGTGGGTAATGAGCACCCCAAATCGTTGACTGGCATAACTGTCAAGGCAACCAGAAGTACTTTATATTCGGACACGGAATCTCTCATTGGATGGAAGATCGGCGCAAGTGGCCTCTCGCTAATGCTCGAAGCCGGAGTGCCCGAGATGATAATGGAGCACTTTGCAGACGAGGTTGACGTGCTTCTTGGTCAACAAGGGCTCTCCCGTGAAGACATTGATGTCTGGATAGCACACCCTGGTGGTCCGAAGATTCTTGAAGCCTTCGCCTCATCTCTGGATTTAGCTGATTCTGACTTTGCCGCGAGCTGGGATGTTATGGCCAAGGCGGGAAATATGTCCTCCGCCGCGGTCCTTCATGTGTTGAGCGGTCTTTACCAGCAACCTGCCTCAACAATTGGGGTGCTATTTGCTGTTGGCCCGGGAGTTTCGCTTGAGCTTGTGCTGTTGGAGTGGACATGATTTTGACAATCAGCGTGATGCTATTTATCGGTCTTATCTTGGCAACGGGTGCAGAGCGGATTTACGAGCTTGTTGTTTCAACTAGAAATGCTAAACGAGCGTTCGAATCCGGTGGCGTCGAATACGGCCGTGGTCATCTGCCGGCCATGATTGCTCTGCACACTGCCTTATTAATCGGTGCAATGGTCGAAGTTATTATTTTCGACCGCCAATTTCCGGGCGCTCCGGGCTGGATATTTCTTGCTGTTGCTATCGGTTGTCAAGCGGCAAGGTATTGGTTTATCTGGGCACTCGGGTCCCAGTGGAATACCCGAGTGATCGTGATCCCCGGAGCCCAGCGTGTAAAAAAAGGTCCCTATTCGCTTTCTTGGCTGCGTCACCCCAACTACTGGGTTGTAGCTATCGAAGGTATAGCTTTGCCCATGGTTCACTCGGCGTGGATAACAGCCGTCGTGTTCACGGCTCTCAATGCCGTGCTTCTGCTTGGGTTCAGGATTCCGACAGAAAACAAGGCACTGAAAGGTCTTAGATGACAAGCTACGACGTGATTGTCGTCGGAGGGGGGCCAGTGGGCATGGCAGCGGCGATTGAGGCCCGTTTGAGCGGCCTATCGGCCGTTGTTATTGAGCCGCGCAGCGGTGTAATAGACAAGGCGTGTGGCGAGGGGCTAATGCCTGGAGCAATTCCACTATTAGCAAGGTTGGGCGTTTATCCCATGGGACGTGATCTGGCCGGGGTTACCTATCGAAGCGGTGGGCACGTTGTGTCTCATAAATTTTCCAGTGGCGTAGGTAAGGGCGTTCGGCGCACGGAGCTTCACGGGAGCCTAAGGTCCCGTTCTGACGAGCTTGGAGTGGTTTTTGTAGAAGCATCCGTTAGTTCAGTTGCTGAAGCTGATAGCGGCCTAGTTGCATCGTGCTCAAATGGTGAGAGCGTTCCAGGTCGATACCTAATTGCCGCAGATGGATTGCATTCTAGTATTGCCAAGGCTGCTGGATTAGTGAAGGAGGTTTCACCAAGGCGGTCAAAACGCTTTGGAATCAGGCAGCATTTCCATGTTGCACCGTGGTCTGAATTTATTGAAGTCTTCTACACCAAGACTGCTGAGGTATACATAACTCCTGTGGCAGAGAACCAGGTTGGCGTTGCAGTCCTTGGGCCAAAGGCCACTGACTTTGATGAAACCATAGCTGGTATCCCAGAGCTCGCGAAAAGGCTAGAAGGTGCTGCACCGGCGTCTCAGCGGAGTGGAGCCGGTTCATTCCCTCAGCTAACCACCGCACGCACCAAGGGTCGAATTTTGTTGGTTGGGGATGCTTCCGGATACGTGGATGCAATTACCGGTGAGGGCCTGAGGTTAGGTTTTGCCCAGGCAAAAGTGGCGATTGAATGCATTTTGATTAACAAGCCGGCAAGTTATGAAAAAGCTTGGCGCCGAGTAAGCAGAGACTTTAGGGTTTTGACTCAGGGCCTTATCTCAGCAGCCAATTCACCGATCAGAATGGCCATTGTTCCACTCGCAAGCAGACTTCCCTGGGTATTCGGCTTGGTTGTAAATCGCTTGGCTCGCTGACGATGCTCGTTAGCAGGCTGAGCCTTCTGTTCAGGTCTTCGCACCCGATGCCTTCACTCGCCGTGGCACTCTTTTCCATGTTATTTGCAGTGGGTGTTGGCTTGGGGGTAGACAGGATTGCACTTGTCGGGCTCGCGGTCTTATTGCAGCAGTTTTCGGTGGGGTTATCCAACGACTGGTTAGACCTTGCACGAGACCGGGCTTCCGGGCGTACCGACAAGCCTGTAGCAAAGGGCTCACTAACCTCTTCGCTTGTCCGAAACTCATCCTTTGCAGCGGGCTTCACGGCGCTTTTGGCAGCCGGCTTGCTCGGGTGGGAGAGCCTTGGCTGGATGGTCTTCATGCTGGTTGCGGGTTGGGCCTACAACCTCGGGCTCAAGGCAACTGCCTTTTCAGTTCTTCCCTACGCAGTTGGTTTTGGTATTCTGCCAGTGTTTGTGACCCTGAGCCTCGAGCAGAGCCAGATACCACCCGCTTGGGTTGTGGTTGTCGCAGCTCTGCTGGGAGTCTCGGCGCACTTCGCCAATACATTGCCTGACCTTTTGGAGGACAGAGCCACTGGGGTTCGAGCGCTTCCGCACATTGTCGGCCAAAAGATCTCTGCGCTGGTAATTGCTGCAACAGCAATTCTGGCTTCAAGTATTGCTGTTTATCAAAGCGATACCTTGGCGCCCATTGTCGGTTTAGTCGGTTTAGTGGCAACAATCTTGTTGGCGGGAGTGGCGTCGGTATTGAGCCTGAGGCAATCTCCACCGCGGGTGATCTTTCCATTGCTGGTTCTGGCATCTTTGTTCAATGCGATTTTACTCATGCTCGGTGTCGGGCCTATTGGGGTTTAGGGCAGGTGCCGATTAGGCCTTAGACCCAAACTGCGTCGAGCTGGCTGGAATAACATTTTCGTCGCCAAACAAGAAGTGCTTGCTCATGTCTGGCGAGTATTTAGATAAATAAGTCTGTCTTCCAAGACCTTCGGCCAGTTGTCGATGATGGATAACGCTTGCACCGCAGCAAAGGCCAATAACCTTTACCCCAAGGTCAAGAGCAAATTTCCCAAACTCAGCCGTCTCATATCTGTTGGAATTTTGAGCTTCCAGAGCGTCTGGAAACGTCCTCGCATGCCGGAGGCTTGCCGTGTTTAGTGGGTCAGGAAGATTAAATAGCGTGGGGTGTTTCGCGGTTGTGCGATAGGTTGCCGGCATCGCGCAAACGTTATGCCCTGTGGTTGTTTCAACTATCGCCTCGACTATGGGTCGAATTGTCTGGGGGCCGTGAAAACAATTGGTTCCGACCACGTCGGCTCCAGCTGCTGCCAACCTTCTGCATGCATCTTGTGCAGAGACTCCATCGCGCAGCACGCCGTTGGCAAAGATCGCCACATTGATTATCGAGGGTAGCCCTGCGTGCTGTATTTCTTCGAGTGCGATCTTTGCTTCTTCGAAGTAGTACATAGTCTCGGCCAAAATAAGGTCGGCGCCACCTTCTTTTGCCCAGTTAATCATCTCCCGATACATCATCCGAACTGCCGATTTGGAGGAGTCATCAGCCGGGTCGAAGATGTTCGAATTGGAAATGTTTCCTGCAACATAAATGTCTCGTGACTGAGCCACTCGCTGCTCGCCAGCCGCTTCTCTGGCGATCGACATCGCCGCCCTGTTTAGTGGCTCCAGCAGATGCTCCTGCCCCAGAAGCTTCATTTTTTCTCGGTGACCGTTATATGTAAATGCGAGAGCGATGTCACTGCCTGCTCTTAGGAAGTCAGTGGTAATTTGCTTCAGAACCTCGGGATGCTCGAGCGCTACCAACGGAACAAATTCACCCGCGGTTAGGTATCCGCGTCTCTCGGCCTCAAATAGGTAGCCGCCGGACAGGATTATTGGCTGAGGCTCGAGTAGGCGCTCCAGGAAATTGAGTTCGTTCATAATAAGCCTCCTGCGGTAAGGGTTACAGGGAGCTCGGTTTCAAGCAAGTCGAGTGAAACGAGGCGTAATTTTTCTAAAGAATTTGGGACAAGAACTTTTTAGTCCGCTCTTCTTTTGGGCTGTCAAATATTTCTGAAGGCGTTCCTACTTCTACGATTTCGCCCTTGTCCATAAAGACAACTCGGTCGGCAACTTCGCGGGCGAAGCCCATTTCATGTGTAACCACAATCATGGTCATGCCTTCTTGGGCTAGCTCTTTCATTGCATCCAGAACCTCATTGATCATCTCCGGGTCCAACGCACTTGTGGGCTCATCAAACAGCATCACCTTTGGGGTCATTGCTAGAGCACGAGCTAGGGCAACTCGTTGCTGCTGACCCCCGGACAGCTGGGCTGGAAATTTATCTGCCTGCTCCGGAATCTTCACTCTCGTCAATAGCTCCATGGCAAGCTCTTCGGCTGCAGATTTAGAAAGACCGCGAACTCTTCTAGGTCCAATTGCAACGTTAGTTAGGACGGTGAGGTGGGGGAACAGGTTGAAGTTCTGGAACACCATGCCGGTTTCTCTTCGTATCTCCTGAATATTTCTAATGTCAGTAGTCAGTGCAGTGCCGTCGACGAAGATGTGGCCTGCGTCATGGGTCTCGAGCCTGTTTATACAGCGGATTAGAGTCGACTTTCCGGAACCGGATGGGCCGATTACTACGACAACTTCCTTACGGCCAACCTGCATTTTTATGTTCTTCAGCGCCTCAAAGTCCTTGAAGCGCTTATAGACACCGTCGATGACGATAATGGCATCATCGGATTCGCGTCCACCCGACATTTTGGATGCATCCTTGAAGACTTCATTGCTCATCGAACACCAACTCCTAGTTTCTTTTCTATTCTTTGACTTTCCCTACTCATTACATATGATCCAACCCAGAACAGTAGCCCCACAAAGGCGAGGGATTCATAAATTAGGCCCTGTCCAAGGTAGTCATCCTGCTTCGTTATAGCTGTACCAACATTTAGTAGATCAAGGACACTGAGCGCGACTCCGGCAAGAGTGGTGTCCTTGAAAAGGGAGATGAATTGACCTATCTGGGCGGGGATAACGTTTCTCAGCGCCTGGGGCAGAGTAATCAGGAATGTAATCTTGAAGGTCGACAATCCGAGCGCCTTGCCTGCCTCTGCTTGACCTTTCGGTATCGACTGTAAGCCGCCCCTAATTACTTCCGCCAGATACGCGGCGGTAAACAAGGTGAAGACGGTTATTGCCCGGAAGATGGCATCGGGTGCGATGCTCGCCGGTATAAAGAACTCCAATGCCACACCCGCCAGCAGCAGAAGAACAAAAAGCGGAGCACCCCGGAGCAGCTCGATGTATGCGGTGCATAGCCATCGAAGAAGGGGGAGTGTTGACCTTCTACCGAGGGCCAATAGCACGCCCAGTGGAAAACTCAGTGCGATGCTGACCACGGCAAGGTAGAAATTAATCAGGAACCCTCCCCACTCCTCGAGCGCGGCCTGTCCCATTGTCAGAAATATTAGTATCAGCGGCAACAGTGCATTTATCGTGACCCACAGCCATCCGGGCAATTTCCTGAGTGAGGTGTTGCGCCTGGCTCTTCCGAAAAGCCTTCCTCCAAGTATGGAGAGTATTACGTATGCGCCGAAAAGAATGGCATTAAGATCCCCAGCAAGCACAATCAGGAATGTTGAGGTGGCAATAATCAAGCCGAAGCGCTGGAACAGCTCCCACAGCCTGCCGGACAGTCTTTGCGTGGTTTCGATCGTGCGATTGGCCCCTGAGGCAAGGCTTGCTATCGAAAAGCAGGTCGCCAGTACCGAGAAACCAACCAGGTACATCACTTCCTCGGGAAAGCGGCCAACCAGAAGAATTTTTAGGTTGACCTGAATAATTTCCCAGCGTCCAGTGACGAATACGAATTGAAATACCTGAAAGACAACGAAACCCAGGATGCTAGCCGAAACTACGGTGAGTATCGAGTCGGTAATTGACCTGAAAAGGTTTCTTCTAATCCATGTAATCATCGTTCCACCAACGCAAGTCTTCTATTGAAGAAGTTCACTATGAGGCTAGTCACGAGCGAAATTGCCAAATAGACCAACAGGGTAAGAGAGAAAGCTGGAACTGCAGGAGAGCCATTACCAACAGTGATTTGAGCGATTTGCGTGAGCTCAAAGTAGCTTATGGTCGCTCCTAGAGATGAATTCTTAATTAGGTTTAAGTACTGGTTGCCAAGTGCCGGCATTGCAATCCGAAATGCCTGAGGAAGAATAATCAATCTCATCTTTTGAGAACCGGTTAGCGCAATGGCATCCGCAGCCTCCCCTTGACCTCTGGACACAGCCAGGATCGAACCGCGCACAATCTCTGCTATGTGGCTGCTTGTGTAAATCACTAGAGATGCGACCAGAGCGAAGAACGACGGGTCCAGTCTTAGTCCGCCCGAGGTGCCCCTGCCATCGACGTAAGGCAGTTCCCAGCCGTATCCAAAGAGCAGCCAAATCAGAACTACCAAAGCCAGGAATGTGAATATTCCGAAGAGCCATGCTCGGTCTTGCTTTCCGCTTTTATCCGCCTGCCTAATTCGAACTCTGGCTACCACGAATGCAATCAGTGCAGCACTAAGGATGCCAATTCCCAGCTGGGCGGGAGAACCAATGAACCAAGGGATGGCGATGCCGCGGTTGGAAACGACGAATAGATCAAGTGGTAACCACGCATTTTCAATTCGTGGAAAGGCCTGCAAAACGACTGCAAGATTCATGAATGTCAGTAGGAGTAGTAGCGGTAGGTTTCGAACCAATTCAACGTAGACGGTGCCGAGAGTTCTGACCATAAAGTTTTTGGAGAGTCTGGCTATACCAATCAGGGTACCCAGAATCGTGGCAAGTGCGACTCCTATGAATGCGACTCTGAGGGTATTTAGAAAACCCTCGACGAAGGCGTCTCGAACGGGTTGCGATTGGTCTAGGTCATTTCCTGGAATTGTAAAGTTTGCGGGATTGTCGAGAAAGCGAAGATCGGTTTGAATGCTGCTTTTTGCCACATTTTCTTGGTAGTTGCCGTAGAGCCAGTAGAGCAGAGCAAACACTGCCAGTAGAGCAAGTATTTGCAGTGCCCATTTGAGGGTTCTTATGTCTCTATAAAAAGGCACCTTTGAGGGTGTGCTCAATTGAGGGCTCATTTTATTGAGCCCTCAATTGAGTTACCTGTTGTCGTAATGACGATGTTTATTTAACGGTAAGGAGGTGCGTAGAGAATTCCACCAGCGTTCCACAATGAGTTCAGACCGCGGTCTAGACCCAGTGGGGTTAGGTGACGAGCAAATATCTCTCCGTAGTTTCCGACCTGCTTGACTACTTGGTAGGCAAAGTCGGTAGGTAATGAAAGGTTCGGATCTAGAACAGCCGCTCCGTCGCTACCTGGAACTTCAGCTCCAAGGAAACGAAGTATTCCGACGTCCTCTGTAGTGTCACGAATGCTGTCAACGTTCGCACTGGTGATTCCAAACTCCTCGGCTTGGATTGTAGCCAGTATTGCCCAGTTGACTGCCTGTGCCCAAGCGGTGTCCCCGTCAAGAACTGCTGGCGCCAGTGGCTCCTTTGAGAACACTTCTGGAAGGATCGTTAGAGCTTCACTTCCGTTTGGGTAGGCAGATCGTAGCCCGGTTAGCTGGCTAACATCTGATGACCATCCGTCACACTGACCGGCAAGGAACGCCTCCAGAATTAGGTCGGTCTCATCGAAGGAACGGATTTCCCAATCTAGACCTAGGCGAGACGACTCAAGAGCAGCGTTGCCCTCAGTAGTTGTGCCCTTGGCTACACAGATGATTGCCCCATCCATGGCCGCAATCGTGTTGTAACCGCTGTCCGAGGTAACCATCATTCCCTGGCCGTCGTAGAAGGTTGGCTGTAGGAAGTTTGCACCCTCGCTACCATCCCGCGTCGCAGTCCAAGTGGTGTTTCGGACTAGAACGTCTATTGCGCCGCTCTGAAGGGCTGTGAAGCGGTCTGCAGTCTCTAGGTCGATCATTTCAACTGCAGTGGCATCTCCAAGGACGGCTGCGGCAATTACGCGACAGAAGTCCGAATCGAATCCAACGTGCTCACCGGCGTCGTTAAGAACCGCAAAACCCGGAAGGGCATCGCGAGTTCCACAACGCACTGAGCCTGCAGCGATAACGCTGTCTAGCAGTGAACCTGCCGCCTCAGTAGTAGTGGTAGTAGTTGTCTCTGTTGCAGCGGGCGTGGTTGTTTCACCTTCGGTGCTGGCGCAACCCGCCAAAAATAGTGCCGCAGCTGAAGCAACTGCAAGAACTGATAATGATTTGCTTTTCACGTGTCCTCTTTCATGGAGAAACATCTCACTCCGAAAGTTCTTCGAGAGCGGCACGAACCAATTGGACGTGTGAGTCCAGACTAGGCCTGTTGGTGAAAAGCAGCTGTCGATGATGGGTGATTGTTACGCATCGCTGGTCTGATTGTTACATAACCGTTACAGACCTAGAGGGTTTTCTCCAGGTAACAGTTTGCACAAAGTGACTCATAGGTCACCTGGTCGCCGTCAATGGCGACTTGCTCACCATCGAAGATGAAGACTCCATTTAGGAGTCGCCCATTGAACATTGCCTTGCGACCGCAGCGGCAAATAGTCTTCAGTTCTTCAAGGCTGTGCGAAATCTCAAGAAGCCTTTTGCTCCCGGGGAAGCTCAGCGTTTTAAAATCCGTCCGAATTCCGTAGGCCAAGACGGGGACTCCATCAAGGACAGCAATCTCAAGACATTGGTCTACTTGTTCTGGAGAGAGGAATTGGGCCTCATCCAACAGCAGGCAAGCGATTTGCTTGTCTTCAGCTTGTCTCAGAGATTCCGCTTCGCTTGCAAATTTTTCTCGCAGGTTCTGCGACGGGGTGATCAGGAAATCAACGTCTCTAGAGACACCCAGTCTGCTGACTATGGACTTATCGCCCTTGGAGTCTACGGATGGCTTGGCAATTAGGACGTGTTGAGATCGTTCTTCGTAGTTGTAGGCAGCCTGAAGCAGGGCGGTGGATTTGCCTGAATTCATGGCACCGTAGCGAAAGTAGAGTTTGCTCATAATCCGACAAATATAACCCGCTGGAGACTGCGTGGGCTCGCTCTCTTGAGTGTGGCTCAAAAACATTTTGACTTTTCTAGGGCTCGAGGTTTATCCTCAAAGCAACGATTCAGGACATTGGGGAAGATGTTTATCTGAATCGGAGGTTGAAAACTGGACACCTGTCTGTTGTGGGTTCTTTCTTGCCCACAAGATAAGTGCAAGGGTGTAAATGAACTCCTTGCAAGTTTTTCTGCGTCCAGGACCTGGCTTGCCCAGCCGGCCTTACCTTCGACCTATCAACTCCAAACAAGCCTTAAAGGCCCCACAGGACTATGTTCTGATTTGGCATCTGAATTATCCAAGCGGGGCATCATCTGTGAAATCGAGTGCCGAGACTCGGAAAATGAGCTCTACTTAGTCCATCCGAGGCTGGGGATTCATCGTCAGAGCGTCGACTTAGCGGGAGAGCCGGTCATAAGGCTCGGGCAGATCCACAGTTTTATTTCTCGGTCTCAGGGAAATATGGCCGAATTTGAAAGGCTCATCAGGGTTGCCGAGGGACAAGCTTGGTTTGATTTGTTCGAGCCTCTGAGGGTGGCGCCTGAGGGCGTGAGATTGTTGCCTAGGGCCGTCTAGATGTTGCGAAATGCCAGAACCGCGTTGTGACCACCAAAGCCGAAGCTGTTGGATATTGCTATTGCTTCTGGCCTTTGTAAACGCGTGATAACCCTGGGAACATTCAGTGGAATGGCTGGATCCTGGTCATCAAGATTAATTGTCGGAGGAACCTGTTGTTGCTTCAGCGCCAAAATCGTAAAGATGGCCTCGATTGCTCCGGCTCCGCCAAGCAGGTGACCGGTGGATGCCTTGGTGGCGGCTATGACTAGGTTTTCCGTGTGTGCTCCAAAAACTCTATGTATAGCCGTGTACTCGGCAATGTCCCCGACTGGCGTAGATGTTGCGTGTGCATTTACGTGTTCGACATCTGAAATTGACGCGTCTGCTTGTTTCAAAGCGTCTAACATTGCTCTCGCCGCGCCAGCACCTTCGGGATCCGGCGCCGTGATGTGATAAGAATCACTTGTGACCGAGCCGCCGACAATCTCACAATAGATCTTCGCACCGCGAGACTTGGCGGACTCCAAAGACTCAAGAACTAAAGCGCCTGCCCCTTCTCCCATCACGAATCCATCTCGGTCAGTGTCGTAGGGCCTGGATGCTGCCGAAGGCGAGTCGTTTTTTCTACTCAGCGCATGCATCGCGGCGAAGGCCGCTATCGGGAGCGGATGGATCGCTGCTTCAGCACCGCCGGCAACTACCACATCGGCTTCGCCTCGCTGAATTCTATGGAAGGCGTTGGCTATCGCTTCGTTTCCGGATGCACAGGCGCTCACTGCAGTCCTGGCCCCACCCTTGGCGCTAAGCGCCATTCCTATTGCTGCCGCCGGTCCGTTTGGCATAAGCATGGGAACGGTCATGGGCAGTACGCGTCTCGGACCGCGCTCTTGGAGAGTGCTCCACGCGTCCAGCAGAGTCTGTACTCCGCCAATGCCGGTTGCAAAGTCGACTGCCAGTCGTTCCGGGTCCACTTCTGGTTCTCCAGCGTCTGCCCAGGCTTCCCTAGCTGAAATCAATGCAAATTGGCTGGAGGGATCCAGTCGTTTTGCCTCTTGTGGGCTGAGAACAGTGCTGGCAGCTACCATCGCTTGGCCGGCGAATGTAACCGGCAATTCGTATTTGGCAACCCAGTCCTGCTCCAGCGTGGTTACGCCACTTTTTCCCTGCAAGAGCGCTTCCCAGGTAGCCATGGCGTCACCAGCAAGGGGAGTGGTCGCCCCCATGCCTGTAACAACTACGCGACGCACGTTAGTCTTGGTTCGCCGTTATGTAGCTCACTGCGTCGCCCACAGTTATTAGGTTCTTTACTTCTTCGTCTGGGATTTTTACGCTGAACTTGTCTTCGGCGTTGACCACGATAGTCATCATTGAAATCGAATCGATATCTAAATCATCGGTGAATGACTTCTCCATTTGTACAGCCTCTGCTGCGATGCCAGTTTCGTCGTTGACGAGCTCGGCTAGTCCAGCTAGTACCTCTTGCTGTGTATGTGCCATGTGGGTTTCTCCTAATTGTTTCGTTAGTAACTGACTTATCTTATGGGAGCTCTACAACTTGGGCCGCGAAGGTGAGCCCCGCGCCGAAACCAATTTGTAGCGCATACCCACCGCTTGCTACCTTTTTTTCCTCGAGAATACGATGCATCGCTAGCGGAACGGACGCTGCTGAAGTGTTTCCAGTCTCCACAATGTCCTTGGCTATGACAACGGTATCTGGAAGCTTCATCTGTTTTGCAAACTCGTCTATGATTCGCAAGTTAGCTTGGTGCATAACCAAGGCGCTTAGATCGCTGACTTCAATGCCTGCGGCCTCAAGTGCTTGCTTTGCTACTTTCGACATTTCCCAAACTGCCCATCGGAATACAGTCTGCCCCTCTTGCGTGAGAGTCGGCCACGTGGTTTTGCCGTCGCGGAAATCCAGGATGGACCCGGTCATGCCGACCTTGTCCCAGCTCGAGCCGTCAGCGCCCCAGATTGTCCTTGAGATTCCAGGATGGTCACTGGCGCCAACTATTGCGGCGCCAGCGCCGTCGCCCAGAAGGAAGCTTATAGTTCGGTCAGTTGGGGAGATAAAGTCTGAAAGCTTTTCGGCTCCAACCACCAAAACGTATTTGCACAACCCAGAACGAACTAGTGCATCGGCCTGCGCAATGCCGTAGCAGTAACCTGCGCAAGCGGCGGAGATGTCATAGGCCGCGGCATCGTGAGCGCCAACTAGTTCAGATAGCAGTGAAGCCCCAGATGGAGTTTGATAAGGAAACGAAATTGTGGCCAGGATTACCGCGCCGATTTCGCTTGGCTTAACGCCGGATTTGGCTATTGCCTCTTTTGAGGCCTCCACAGCCAAGTCCATCAGGGACTGATCTTCGGCTGCTCTGGTCCTTGTTGATACTCCGGTCCGCTGTCTTATCCACTCGTCCGAAGAGTCAATTGGGCCGGCTATGTCGTCGTTGGTTACAACCTGATTTCCTCTTGCGGCCCCCAGCGCATAAATGCGGCTGTGAGCAACTGGAATGGATTCTTGAAGCTGTTTCATTTAATAACCCTCTCGAAATCAGTTGGCATCTTCAAGGCTATCGGGTTCGCATTGGCGACCGATCGCTTTACAAGTCCGGTAAGAGCTCCGGCGGGAGGAAGCTCGATAAAATCAAATTGCTCTTCTGGCAGGCTGGCCATGCACAAGTCCCACCGGACGGGTGATGTTACTTGGCTTACCAGCGAGCTAAGAAAGCTTTGTCCGCTGTTGCAAATCTGACCATCCACGTTGCTCCAAAGCTGCATGATCGGATCCAATACTTCGACTTCTTTGACTGCCTCAGCCAACTCGTGGCGCGCAGTGTCCATGTAGTGAGTATGGAAGGCTCCCGCCACCTTGAGCTCAATGACTCTAGATTTGACCGGTGGCGAGGCAATTAGCGCAGCGATCTGGCTCTTCTCGCCCGCAGCCACTAGCTGGCCTGCTCCATTATGGTTTGCTATCTGAAGTCCCATTTCAGCCACTGTCAGTGCCACTTCGGAAGGGTCCCCACCGAGAATTGCGGCCATGCTGGTTGGATGCTCGGCGGCGGCATTTGCCATCGCATTTGCTCGGATTACCACAAGTCGCATTGCGTCCGAGTCCGATATCACTCCAGCTATTGCGGCAGCCGCAAATTCGCCAACAGAGTGACCGAGTACCCCTCTTACGGAGGTGGTAACAAACAATGTCCGATAGGCCGCAATTGAAGACGCCACGATAAGCGGCTGGGCGATTGCCGTGTTTTTAATCTGGGCATCGTCCGCTGTGGTTCCCAGGCTGACCAGGTCAAGGCCGCTGGCCGATGAAAGTTTTTCCAACTCGGACCGGAAGCCCTGGACTTCCGTAAGCCACGAGCCGAGAAAACCGGCTGTCTGGGACCCTTGACCAGGGCAGGCGACAATCGACAACGTCATCTTCTAACTCCCGATTCGCTATCGCTTATGGCCCCTAGCGCGAGGGCTATTTGTAGCATGAAGGCGGATCTAGGGTCAGTTGGGTCTTCAATAATAATTTCCTGTACTCGTTTTAGTCGATATCTAACTGTGTTTGCGTGAACAAATAGCTGTTTGGAGGTTGCTTCCAAAGATCTACCGCACTCAAGATAGGCCCGGAGAGTAGAAAGTAAGTCAGATTGAGAATCTGCAAGTGGAGTGTAGTACTTATCCAACATCGACTGCTTAGCTAAAGAGTCTCCCGCTAGGGCTCTTTCGGGCAGGAGTTTGTCGGCCGGGATTGGGCGCGTGCTTGCGCCGACAGTTGGGGCGACGGCGAGGGCTGAAAGAGCAGCCTTAGCCGACTTTGAAGCATCGGAAACGCTCAGGACCGTTGGTCCTAGCACAAGCGGACCGGCCCCAAAGTACTGCTCTAGCGCCCCAGCCGTCTCGTATATTTTCGTTTCTGCATCCTTAGTTGGCTCCATGAGTCCAACTACAACGACTTGCCTTCTACCTTGAATTCCAACTAGCACGTCGGCGGAGAGTTTCCTGGCTGTCTTGCGCACGCCATCGGGGTCTTCGCTTAATGGGGTGGAACCGAGAAGTACTGCTACTGCCCCGTCCGCCTGCCAGCCAAGCGCAGCGACGCGTGAGCTAATTTCCTGGGATGTCTCACCGCTAATAATCGAATCGACTACTAATGCTTCGAGTCTGGCATCCCAGAGTCCGCGGGCCTCGGCAGCACGTGCGTATACGTCCGCGGCGCTGAAGGCCAAGTCTCTTGAGTATTTCAGAACCGCGTTATGAAGATCAGGGTGTTCTTTAAGGACGGTTTCCTCAACCATCTCCACTACAACTTGAATGACTTGGAGGGTTTCCTGGAGCGAAATTGACCGTAGAAGTTCTCTTGGAGCACTACCAAATACATCGGCAGCTACCCATGGCTGGGCCTTCGGATCTTTGTACCAACTGATAAAGCTGGTGATACCCGTTTGGGCGACACTGCCTATAGCCGCCCTTCGGACCGGCGGCATGTTTCGATACCAAGGCAGGGTCTCGTCGAGCCGAATCAGCGTCGCAGTGGCTAACTCTCCGGCTATGGAGTTCAGCCACGCAAGATGCTTAGGAGTCTCCACCGGCTGTCCCGCTTGTTCCTGCCGCAACGTCGTGCAACCGATACTTGTCAATCGCTAGCTGAGGAACTGATGGGTCAATTTTCTGCTCGGCAACTAACTGCTCCAGCACTCTAACTGCGATCGAGGGGCCGTCAATTTTGAAGTACCTTCGTGCGGCAGCTCTGGTATCGGAGAATCCAAAGCCGTCGGCTCCTAGGGTGGCGTAGTCTCCAGAAATCCAAGGTCTGATCATGTCTGCCACCGAGTGCATGAAGTCGCTGACTCCAAGGGTTGGGCCTTCGGAGTCAGCCAGCTTGCCTGTCAGGTACGGCATCGTTAGGTCTTGGTTCGGGTACAGGAATCTTTTTTCATCTGAAGCAAGTCCGTCTTTTCGAAGCTCAGTCCAGCTGGTAACCGACCAAACATCGGCGGAGACACCCCACTCGAGCAACAGCTGTTGCGCCTCAAGTGCCCATGGAATGGCGACTCCGGATGCAAGAATCTTTGCCTTGTGACCTGATGCTGCGTTCTTGCCCACGAGGTGTATCCCTCTAACTATCCCGTCAACATCAACGTCCTCAGGCTCTGCTGGCTGCAGTGCAGGTTCGTTGTAGACGGTGAGGTAATACATGACGTTTGGATCCGGGTGTTCGCCACCGTACATGCGCTCGATTCCAGTTCGAACTATGTGCCCGATTTCATAGCCGTAGGCAGGATCGTAGCTAACAACGGCGGGGTTCGTGCTTGCCAATACAGGGGAGTGACCATCGGCATGTTGTAGGCCTTCTCCGGTCAGAGTTGTTCGCCCGGCAGTGGCCCCTATCAAGAAGCCTCTGGTCATCTGATCGCCGGCTAGCCACATGGCGTCCGCTGTTCGTTGGAATCCAAACATTGAGTAAAAGACGTAGAACGGAATAATAGGTTGCCCATGGGTCGAGTAACTGGAACCAGCCGCGGTAAATGCGGCAAGCGAGCCCGCCTCATTGATTCCGGTGTGAAGTATCTGTCCGTTGGTCGCCTCTTTGTAGCTCAAGAGTTGCTCTCGGTCGACTGATAGATAATTCTGACCGTTTGGATTGTAAATCTTTGCTGTCGGGAAGAAGGCGTCCATTCCAAAAGTTCGGGCCTCGTCCGGGATGATCATGGATATACGCTCGCCGAAGCCTTCAGATTTGAGAAGATCCTTGAGCATCCTTACGAAGGACATAGTGGTAGCTATTTCTTGGCTGCCGGACCCCTTGCGAGGTGAGGCATATGCCTTATCGGTAGGAAGTTCGAAGTTTACGTACTTACTTCTTCGTTCAGGAAGGTAACCTCCAAGCTCTTTTCGACGCTCGTGCATGTACTGAATTTCTGGGGCATCTCTGCCGGGGTGGTAGTAAGGCGGCTGGTATGGATCTGATTCCAGTTGCGCGTCGGTTATTGGTACGCGCATTTCGTCTCGGAAGTCCTTGAGATTCTGGAGACTCAGCTTTTTCATCTGGTGCGTGGCATTGCGACCTTCGAAGCTCTTACCCAGACCATAGCCCTTCACGGTTTTGGTAATTATTACCGTTGGCTGACCTTTGTGCTCTGTCGCGGCCTTGTAGGCGGCATAGATCTTCTTGTAATCGTGTCCTCCGCGCTTCAAGCCCCAAATTTGGTCGTCAGTCATGGCTCCCACCATGCTTGCGGTTCTTGAGTCTCTGCCGAAGAAATTTTCTCTTACGAAGGCTCCGGATTCGGCCTTATAGGTTTGATAATCGCCATCTGGAGTTCGGTTCATCAGATCAACCAGCGCACCGTCAGTGTCTTGCTGTAGTAATGGATCCCATTCTCTGCCCCAGATAACCTTAATTACGTTCCAGCCGGCACCTCGGAAGAAGCTTTCTAGTTCTTGAATTATCTTGCCATTACCTCGAACAGGTCCATCTAGACGCTGCAGGTTAGCGTTCACTACGAACGTCAGATTATCGAGGCTGTCATTTGCAGCAAGCTGCAAGGCGCCTCTAGATTCAACCTCGTCGAGCTCCCCGTCACCCAGGAATGCCCAAACGTGCTGTTCGCTGGTGTCCTTGAAGCCACGTCCTTGGAGGTAGCGGTTGAATTGCGCTTGGTAAATCGCATTGATAGGCCCGAGCCCCATTGACACTGTCGGGAATTCCCAGAATTCTGGGAGCAGCCTTGGGTGTGGGTATGAGGGCAGCCCACCTCCGGTTCGAGACTTCTCTTGCCGGAACGCATCCAATTTTTCCGCACTAAGTCTGTCTTCCAAGTACGCCCGAGCGTATGGGCCAGGTGATGCGTGACCCTGGATGAAAATTTGATCCGCCCCGGCCGGGTGGTCATGACCTTTGAAGAAATGGTTAAACCTACTTCGTAGAGCGAAGCGCTCGAAGCAAATGATGAGATGTGACCGCCGACGGCTATACCGGGTCGCTGAGCTCGGTGTACCATGATGGCCGAGTTCCAGCGCATCCAAGCACGATAGGTGCGCTCTATTTGCTCGTCGCCAGGGAAGTCCGGCTCGTCCTCGGGGGAAATGGTGTTTATGTAATCGGTAGTAGGGACCAGGGGAACATTCAGTTGAAGATCGTGCGATCTACGCAACAGCGACTGCATAATTTCTCTTGCGCGACCACGACCGTGGGCTTTCGCAAGTGCGTCCAGTGATTCGAGCCATTCCGCTGTCTCTTGTGGATCGCGGTCCGGGGATGGCGGGACGTATGCATCTTGGTTGTTGTGCGACACTGAAGCCTCTTTTCGTGGCCTGGGTTCCTTGTGCTCTTGTGTGAGCCTCTAAAGTCTACATAGGACTTAGAAATCTGTCCGACACCCTGTCGGTTTTTCAGGGTCGATTAGGTCGAAAAAGTAAAGGGAGAATAAATGACAATTTCCGTCGGAGACAAAGCCCCAGATTTCTCTCTCACCAATCAGTTCGGTGAGGTCGTAAAGCTAAGCGATTTTGAGGGTAAAAAGCCGGTAGTCCTCGTTTTTTATCCACTATCTTTTTCCGGCACTTGCACCGAAGAGCTCTGTGAGCTCAGAGACAACTTATCCACTTTCGAATCGGCCGAGGTCGAGTTGCTGGCCATCTCAGTTGACAACAAGTTCACTCAAGCAAAGTTCGCCGAAGATCAGGGGTATGGGTTCCAGCTATTGGCAGACTTCTGGCCGCATGGTTTTGTCACCCAGCTGTACGACGTATTTCTTGAGGACCGCGGACATGCCACTCGAGGCACCTTTGTGATCTCAAAATCCGGCGAGCTGGTGGCGAAGTTCATCACCTCACCAGGGGAGCCAAGAGATCTTGAATCCTACAAAAAGGCACTTGAGCTTCTATAAGCTCACCGATTGGTAGTAAGATTTCGCGAGGGGCCTTTAGCTCAGTTGGTAGAGCGCCACGTTTACACCGTGGATGTCATCGGTTCGAGCCCGGTAGGGCCCACTCGAACGGCTTAGTCGCGATTTAGCGAGTCTAAGAGCCAGAAATGCGGCACAAATCACGAAACACTAATTTGATTGGCTGAAGACATGGAAAAGTTATCCTCTCTTGTCAACCACTTCAATTCGCTTTGGCCGGAATCCGAAATTGCTGACTGGGACAGGTCCGGGTTGATGATTGGGGATCTTTCTTCTGAGGTCCACACGGTCGTTCTAAGTGTGGATGTGACAATCGATGTTCTTGCACATGCCAAGGACCTTGGTGCGAACCTTATTTTGTCGCATCACCCGATGTTCTTACGGGGCACGCATACTCTTCGTGAGGATACGGCAAAGGGCTCAGAGGCAGCATTTGCCATCAAGAATGACCTTGCAGTTTTTTCGGCTCACACCAACGCCGATTTTGTCCCTAACGGCGTCTCGCAGACCTTAGCGAAGGCTCTTGGCTTGGGTTCATTAGGTTTCCTAGATGCTGAAACTAAGCAGGGGGTTATTGGAACCCTAGAAAAACCAACTTCGCTATTGGACTTTGCCCGAGCGGCAGCCAAAGTGCTTCCCTCAGTAGCGCAGGGCCTTAGGGTCGCGGGGGACCCTAATCGAACGATTGCCAAAGTTGGCTTGGTTGCTGGAGCGGGCGACAGCTATCTAAACCTTGCGCACGAGGCCAATCTTGATCTTTTCATCACCTCTGATCTAAGACATCACCCGTCCCAAGATTTTGTCGAGCAGACCAAGTTGACAAATGGCCCCGCGCTTATGGACATCGCCCACTGGGCGGCGGAGTGGTTGTGGCTAGAGGTGGCTCAACAGCAGCTCAGTGATAAGTTTGAATCTGTTAGCTTTATCGTCAGTGATTTGTCGACCGACCCTTGGAATTTTGTGGTGATGCAGTGAAAATAGACCCGAGGCAACTCCCGGTCCTGATGATTTTTAATCAGCAGGTATTTCAAATTCGTAAGCTCGAAGCCCAAGCCTCAAAGATTGCTGCAGGCGAAGAGTCTGAGAGCATACGCGAAGCACTTTTGCTGTTGAGCTCTCAAGCAAGCCAGATGCTCAGTAACCATGAAGAAATAGAACGAGACCTACGCCGCTCAGAGGGCGATCTTGAGCTAGTCGAAGCTCGAATTGCTAGAGACGAGCAGCGACTGACTCAATCCGCGGATACTAGAACGATTACGGGCATCCAGCACGAGCTAGTGACACTTGGAAAACGCAAGGGCGAGCTGGAGGAGGCTCAACTGCTGCAGATGGAGCGTGTGGAAGATTCGAAGGCCGTGCAGACTGAAACTCAGGTGAGCCGCGAAGCGCTTCAGGAAGACTTGAAGATGGCGACTGACGACGCGAATAGATCTTTGGCAAGAGTGACCCTCGAGCTTTCAGAACTTAGGGGGTTGACGGAAAAAAACCGCTCTTCGATAGATTCCGGTCTTGTAGAGCTGTTTGAAAAGTTAAGTAAGCGAGGATCTGCCATTGGGTCACTGCGTGGATCGACCTGCGGGGCTTGCAACATGAATTTGACCTCAACGGCCCTTGGTGCGATTCGCGCAATCGCGCATGATGAGCTTGCAATCTGCCCGGAGTGCAGCGCAATCTTGGTGCGAGAGTGACCTGAGGCTCCACAATGATCTTTGTTTACTGCGATGGAGCGTCAAGGGGAAACCCTGGACCAGCATCTTATGGCGTCCACATTCAGGATCATGCTGGTAACGCAATTGCTGATTTCGGCGAGGGCTTAGGAAGCCAGACAAATAACTATGCCGAGTATCAGGGTGTAATTGCCGCACTCAGGTTTCTAACTACCACTGAGCACCGGTTGGTAACCATCAGACTTGATTCTAAATTAGTCGTCGAACAGCTCAGTGGTCGCTGGAAAGTCAAGAGCCCGGAGATTAGGGAATTGGTTTTCGAGGCTAGTCAATTATTGGGGGCCTTTGACGTGAAGCTCGAGTGGATTCCACGTGAAAAGAACACCTTCGCGGATGCCAACGCTAACAGGGCCTTAGACCAGGGGGACTTTCATAGCGAGGAGTCGGCTCTTCCGTTTTCCGCCATTCAGCCAAGAAGCATTCGGGCACCGAGGCAAAAAATAGAACCTACAACGCTTGTAGTCATCAGGCACGGCAGCACGAAGAGCACCTTGGCCAATGTGATCGCGGGGGGCGACGGGGAAGACATAGGACTGAATGAAAAAGGCCTCAAAGAAGCAATGCTTGCAGCCTCAGCCGTTTCGCCCCTGCTGAACTTTTTTGACCTTCCACCCGTATCATCAATAATCAACTCTCCTATGAAGCGGACTACTCAGACTGCCGAGGCCCTTTCTGGCGCTGAAGGGCTAACTGGACTTGCTGATGAGCGGCTAAGGGAGATTGCCTTCGGGGATTGGGATGGCATGTCTATGGACGCAATGGAGATTGAGTCAACCGAGGAAGTTGCAAAGTGGCGCGCTTCGATGAGTCAAAGACCTCCAGGGGGAGAGTCAATACTGGATTTGGAAGAGCGAGTTTCCGAACTAGTGTCTGAGGTTATTCTTTTGAATCAGGGTAATACCGTGGTTTTGGTGACGCACATGATGCCATCTAGGGTTATTGCGAAGTTGGCCCAGCAGTCAGCAGAGTCGAGCTACTGGAACATAAACTTTGCGCCAGGCGGGATAAGTATTTACCGTTTCTTCGGGACCGGTTTCGTCGAAACATTCGCCATCAACTCTTGCGACCATCTGATTCAGGGATAGTCTTGGTGTCGAGATGGGTCGGCTGGACGGTCGCGGCATTGCCGAGGAACGTCCGGGCTCCAAAGAGCACGGTGGTGGGTAACGCCCACCTGGGGTAACCCAAGAGATAGTGCAACAGAAAGTAAACCGCCCCTTAGGGGGTAAGGGTGAAACGGTGGTGTAAGAGACCACCAGCGAATTAGGAGACTAGTTCGGCTAGGTAAACCTCACCGGGAGCAAGACCAAGTAAGAAGACGCTAAGGACTGCTCGTTTAGTCTTCGGGTAGGTCGCTAGAGCCACTTAGCAATTTGTGGCCGAGATAGATGGCCGTCAGTGCTTAGGCATTACAGAACCCGGCGTATCGGCCGACCCATCTCACTTTTTATAGGTACTGCACGGCCATTGCCGCCGCGCCGATGATTCCGGCCGCATTCTTTGTGCCAGCAGGAACAATTGCTGTCTTGATCTTGATAAATGGAAAAAACTCTTCGTGAGACTTGCTGGCTCCGCCACCGACGATAAACAGGTCAGGGCTAAATAGTTTTTCCAAGTGCGCGAAGAACTTCTCTAACCGCTGGCCCCATTGTTCCGGCGAAATCTGGTCGCGCTCGAACGCACCGTAGGATGCATAGCTTTCGATGTTTAAGTGTTCACCAATGTCCAGGTGCCCGAATTCGGTGTTTGGGACCAGCGTCTTCTGGATAAAAAGTGCTGAACCAATGCCAGTTCCGAGAGTTGCCATAATTGTGACTCCGCTTGCATTCCGTCCGGCACCGTAGGTCATTTCGGCGACTCCGGCTGCGTCGGCATCGTTGAGTACGTGGACCCTCCGATCGAGTGCAGCTATGAGTAGGTCTTCGGCACACAAATCGATCCAGCTGTCGCTTATGTTGGCGGCTGATCGTGTAATGCCATTGGTGACAACTGCTGGAAGGCACACACCGACCAAGGCAGTTGAAGGAGCCTCGAGTTGGCTTATGAGTCCCTTGCAAATTTGAGCAACCGCATCGGGCTCTGCGCCATCGGGTGTTGGAATCCGAATTCTTGAGGAGGCAAGCTCTCCAGTTGAGGTGTCAACTAGCGCAGCCTTAATCCCGGTGCCACCTACGTCGATACCGATTGAAATGCTTGTCATCTAGAGCTCCGTAAGTATTTCCGGGCCAGTTTCGGTTATCAAAATAGTGTGCTCAAATTGCGCGGAGAATTTTTTGTCTTTGGTCGTGATGGTCCAGCCATCGTCCCACATGTCCCAATCTTGAGATCCGAGCGTAAGCATAGGCTCAATCGTGAATACCATTCCGGGTTCGATTAGATCCCGGTAAGCCGGTTCGTCGTAGTGCGGAATTATTAGACCGGTGTGGAAGCTGGTCCCAACTCCATGACCGGTGAAGTCACGAACAACTCCGTAGTTGAAGCGCTTCGCATAGCTCTCGATAGCTCGCCCGATAATGTTGACTTCTCTACCGGGAATCGCGGCTTTTATGCCTCGCATCATAGCTTCGTGAGTGCGCTCCACTAGTAATTTGACTTCCTCTGACGCTTCTCCTGCAATCACAGTTCCGTTGTTATCACCGTGGACTCCGTCAAGGAATGCGGTTATGTCAATGTTTACGAGGTCACCCTCTTCGATGACCGTGTCATCAGGTATGCCATGGCAAATCACCTCATTCAATGAGCTACACAGAGATTTTGGAAACCCCCGATAGCCAAGTGTTGAAGGATAGGCTCCGCGGTCTATTAGGAATTCATGCCCTATCTGGTCCAGCCGATCCGTGGTCACGCCTGGTTTTACCGATGCAAGAACAGCTTCGAGGGCTTGTGCGGCGAGCTTGCTAGCTGCGCGGATTCTTTGAATGGTTTCTTCCTCGTACTTGTCGCCACCCTTGTGCTTGGCGGGTCCGCTCTTTCCAACATACTCTGGTCTAGCTATGTTTGAAGGTACGATTCGCGGTGAGGATATTTTCCCGGGGATAAGGCTGGAATTGTGAGCTTTTGGCATGCGATTAGTCTATTTTTGATTTAGCAATATAGGAGGCACATTGTCCGATAAGCCCGAATTCTGGTTTAACATCAAGACTCAACTTGTTGAGAGCGGACCGCAGTCTCTCTCGCTTGATCGAATCGGGCCATTTCCGGATATTGAGAGTGCGAAGGCTGGGCCCGACACCGTAATCGCAAGAGCAAAAGCGCTTCGAGAAGAAGATGAAAAAAAGTGGGAAGACTAAAACTGCTGATCAATGGCAGGAAAGCTGCCATTTTGCACTTCGGATCGATACTCCACTGCCGCAGCCTGGAGTGATTCTCGAAGGCTGAGATATTTCTTCGCAAACTTTGGCGATCTTTCCCCTAATCCTGCAAAGTCTTGCCAGACCAGTATCTGGCCGTCGCAATCTGATCCAGCGCCGATGCCGATCGTCGGTATCTCCAGGGCGATAGAGATCTCCTTGGCCAAAGCTGCGGGTATCATTTCCAAGACGATTGCGAAGGCTCCGGCTTTTTGAATCGCTAGGCACTCGCTCATAAGGCGATCTGCATTTTCCTGATCCCTGCCTTGAACCTTATAGCCAGCCAGTCCGTGCAAGGTCTGAGGGGTGAAACCGACGTGACCCATTACGGGAATACCGTTGTCTACAATTCTTGAAATCTGATCTATCTTGGCCCCCTCGAGCTTTACAGCTGCCGCGCCAGTTTCCTTCATGGCTCGGATAGAGGTTATTAGAGCCTGTTCGGAACTGACTTCGTAACTACCGAAGGGCAAATCGAAGACCACAAGCGAGTTTTGAGCGCTTCTTGCAACTGCCTTTCCAAATGGGATCATCTCGTCAAGAGTGATTGGAGCTGTGCCTTGATTGGCCAGGACGTTGTCGCTTGCTGAATCTCCAACCAATAGAACTTCTATCCCAGCGGCATCGAAGATGCTGGCTGTATGCATGTCGTAGCTGGTTAGTGCCGCAAAACGAATCCCTTTGTTCTTAAGCTCCCTCAGAGTGCTGGTCCTGATCTTCATAGTTCGGTAAACCTCGTTGTGATAGGAACCCTGCGGCCGAAGCCGAATGCAATCGCCGTAGTTTTTGTTCCGATGGCGCCTTGTGAACGCTTCCATTCTGAGGCCCTGACCATACCCTCAATCTTTTCAGCCAGTTGTCTTGAATGACCGCTGGCAATCACCTGCTCAATCGTCGCGGATTGTTCTATGAGGAGCGCTAGAACTTGATCGAGAATCTTGTAATTAGGAAGTGAGTCGGTGTCAATCTGGTCAGGTCGTAGTTCCGCACTCGGCTCCTTGGTTATTGAGTTTTCGGGGATCAGCTCTCCATTGCCTCGATTATTTAGCCAGGAGGAAACCCTCCAAACATCTGATTTGAAAAGGTCCTTTATAGGCGCAAATCCGCCCGCGCTGTCGCCGTACATGGTCGAATACCCAACCGCGATCTCCGACTTGTTGCCGGTCGAGAGAAGAAGAGCATTATCAGTGTTGGAGATACCCATTAGCAGTACTGCCCGGATTCTCGCCTGTAGGTTCTCTCCCGCCAGGTCACTGAAGTGAAGAGAAGACTCAAAAGCCTTGTGCACTGTGTCAATCGGAATCTCACGAAGTTCAATTGAGAGGTTCGCCGCTAACTTTTTGGCATCTGTTACCGAGTGGTCCGAGGAGTAACGGGACGGCATAGCAACACCTATCACGTTGACCGCACCGACGGCTTCGACAGCAATCGCCGCTGATAGAGCCGAGTCAATACCACCACTTAGACCTAGGACCAATTTTGTTTGGTTGGTCTTTCTGCAGTAGTCGCGTAACCCGGTAACTAAGGCCTTCCATAGTGTGGACAGATCGTCGCTTGTCACCGGCTGTAGGTCATTGGTGGTTTCATAAAAGCAGCCCTCTTCGAAGGGAGCTCTCTGCACTTCGGTCCCGCTTGAGTCAAGTAAAAAGCTCCCGCCGTCAAAAACTAGTTCGTCCTGCCCACCGGACAGGTTGGCGTAGGCAACGGCGAAGTTATCTTGAAACTTCCGTGCCGCAACGCGTCTCTCGGGCGCCTTTTCGCGAGTATAAGGAGAACCGTTTGGAACGATTAGCAGTTCGACGCCCGCTTTTCTGAGTTCTGCTGGTCGGGTTGAGTTCAGATCCCATATGTCCTCGCAAATAGCTATTGCGCATGTGGTTCCACGCACCTCAAAAATGAGTTCTTGGTTACCAGGAACAAAGTTTCGCCAATCGTCGAACACGTCATAGTTAGGCAGCACTTGCTTGTGATAAGTGCCTATCAGCTTGCCCCCGTGAATTACGCTGGCTGAGTTGTGGGCTATCGCCTTGGAGGACTGAATGTGTGTGAACTTGGAAGCGGCTAGCGTGGCATGGCCGATGACAAAGTACAGTTCCGAAAACATAGGCGCGTTAGAGGCTTCCACCAACTTGTGCAGGGCTTTTTCTGAACGATGAATCACGTCTTCGCGGTAACTCAGGTCTCCCAGCGGATATCCCGACATCGCGAGCTCTCCTGAGACCAGCACATCGGCCTTACCTGCAGCTTCTTCGGCATATCTCAGGAGTTGTTCGAGGTTATGGGCAACATCGCCCACCACTGGGTTTGTCTGGGCAAATGCTACTTTTATTGACGTCACACCCGATAGCCTATTACCAGTGTCAGGAGGAAATATGGACAAGCAGCAAGAGTTTGTGTTAAGAACCATTGAAGAGCGCGGTGTTAAGTTCATCCGCCTCTGGTTTACGGACGTTGCCGGGTCTCTGAAATCGGTGGCTGTTGCCCCTGCAGAGATAGAGGGCGCCTTCGCAGAGGGCATAGGTTTTGATGGTTCCTCCATAGAGGGGCTCGCCAGAAACTCTGAAGCGGACATGCTGGCGATCCCGGATCCTGCGACTTTCCAGATTCTTCCATGGAGGGGGACGGTTGATCCCGCGGCAAGGATGTTCTGCGACATTGCAACCCCCGATGGACAGCCTGCAGCTGCCGACCCACGAAATGTTTTGCGCAGGACGCTGGCAAAGGCCGCATCCATGGGCTTTAGTTTTTACGTTCACCCTGAAATTGAGTTCTACCTTTTAAAGTCGAGCAGTGTTGACGCCTCTGGGGAACCCGTTCCAGTTGATAATGCCGGCTATTTCGACAACGTGCCTGGAGGCACGGCTCATGACTTTAGAAGAAGAGCCGTAACCATGCTTGAGCAGCTGGGTATCTCGGTTGAGTTCTCCCACCACGAGGGCGGTCCGGGACAAAACGAAATTGACTTGAGATATGCTGACGCGCTAACAATGGCCGACAACATAATGACTTTCCGGACTGTAATCAAAGAGGTGGCCATAGAGCAGGGTGTCTATGCAACCTTCATGCCAAAGCCTTTCACTAACCACCCCGGTTCCGGAATGCACACTCATTTCTCGCTTTTTGAGGGAGACAAGAATGCATTCTTTGACCCCGCCGCCAAGTACCACCTGTCAAACACCGCTAGGCAGTTCATGGCCGGAATTCTTCGTCACGCCCCTGAGATAACTCTGGTCACGAATCAGTATGTGAACAGCTATAAGAGGCTCTGGGGCGGTGGTGAGGCTCCAAGCTACGTCAGCTGGGGCCACAACAATAGAAGTGCCCTAGTTCGCGTTCCACTTCACAAGCCGGAAAAGTCCCAAAGCACGAGAATTGAATATCGCGCAATGGATTCTGCCGCGAACCCATATCTTGCTTATTCTCTGCTGTTGGCTGCAGGGCTGAAGGGCATTGAGAATGAATATCAGCTTGAGGATGAGACTGAGCAGGACGTTTGGACTTTGTCTTACCAGGAGCGTCGTGCAATGGGCATAGAGGCTCTTCCTCAGTCACTGGACCACGCCATCAAAAAGCTTGAGGGCTCCGAGCTTGCCGCCGAGGTCTTGGGGGAGTCGGTATTCAACTTCGTGCTTGCTAACAAGCGCAACGAATGGGCCGATTATCGCGCCCAGGTGACTCCGTATGAGATTGATCAAAACCTAAAAACTCTCTAAATGGTTATCGGTAGAGTCACTTCACTAAGTGACATAGTTCGACTGGGTTTTGAGTCGCTGAGCGTTGCCAGGGAAAACTTGGTTGAACTAGAGAATGTTCTTGGCTCAAGCTACCAGCGGTGCGAATCGGCTTTTGAAACGTCTGCGTCTCCGGATAGGGCTCTGACGCAACTCCTGGAGCTTTCAAGGAACCACCCGAAACTTATTCAGAAGGCGCTTGCTGAGTCGTCAGGCCCGAAGCGGTTAATAGCAATTCTCGGTGCATCTGACGGTTTGGCAGAATATCTCACGCGTCATCCTTCTGAACTGTCACTTTTTAGCAAGGCTCAATCACTTCCATCAACTTTTTCTCTCAATTGTGAATCAAGACTCGATCTTCGTGTGTCGTATCGCAGCATGCTTCTAGCAATAGCCGATTGGGACTTGGGGCAGTCAAATCCGTCTGACGGTGTCGTTGCGGTCACCCAGGCCTTGAGCAGGCTCGCCGATGCAGCCTTGGATGCAGCGTTGTCGGTGGCAAGGTCGGAGTTACTGGCAGACGGAAGAATTTCCCAAGAAAAATCTGAGAATACTAAATTATCGATTATCGCGATGGGCAAAACAGGTGCGGATGAACTGAACTACGTGAGCGACGTTGATGTCATTTATGTTGCTGGGGGTCCAGAGGAATATGCGATTGCAACGGCGACTCAATTGGCGCAGAGGTTGGGTTTGGTTATCAACGAGGCAGCTATGGAACCTGGACTTTGGGAGGTTGATCCGAACCTTAGGCCCGAGGGCAAAAATGGGGCGCTTGTCAGAACGGTTGCCGCTCATGCGGCCCACTACAACAAATGGGCTGAACCGTGGGAGTTCCAGGCGCTACTAAAGGCCAGGTTCGCAGCTGGTGACCAAGAGCTTGGAGAGCAATACCTTCTGGAGGTGAAGTCCCAAATTTGGGGTGACAGAGAGCGCTCAAATCTGGTTCAGCACGCCAGGCAAATGCGTAAGCGTGTCATTGAACAAATCCCCTCGGAGGAGAAAGAGCTCAACATAAAGCTAGGCCGCGGAGGACTTCGCGATGTCGAATTCACCATTCAGCTTCTTCAGCTGGTTCATGGCGTTGTCGACGAGACCCTTCGAGACTCGGGCACATTTCCTGCAATTCACGCTCTAGCCGAGGCCGGGCTTTTGGGCCGAGATGACGCGTTGGAGCTGCAGAGCCAATATCGCTTGCTTCGGGTTATCGAGCACAGGCTTCAACTGGTAAAGCTTCGAAGGGCTCATTTGGTGCCAACCGATTCTTCAGATCTTAGAAGAATTGCGCGTGGTGTCAATCCTCGTCTTAGCGCCGAAGATCTTCGTGTGATTTGGGCGAACAGTCGCCAGGAGATTGCAAGTCTCCACGATACGATCTTTTTCCGGCCCTTATTGGCGGCAACAGCCGCGCTTTCGCCGGGTGAAATTTCGCTAACTGCCAGCGAGACTGAGAGCCGTCTAGTTTCTCTTGGATTCACAGATCCCAAGGGCGCCATGCGCCACCTAAAGGCCTTGAGTCTAGGGATGTCACGCGGTGCTACTATTCAACGCTCTCTTCTTCCGGTCCTGCTGCGCTGGATGGCCGAAGGTATGAATCCGGATGGAGCTTTATTGAGCTTCAGAAGGCTCAGCGAATTGTTGGGTGATAAGCACTGGTTCCTAAAGATGCTTCGTGACTCTTCGGGTGCCGCAGAGCGGCTTATGCAAGCACTGTCGAACTCCGTCTACATTTCGCGACTGCTTGAGTACACGCCGGAATCAACGGCCTGGTTTGCGGACGAATCCAAGCTTCAACCCACTAACAGGACCTCTTTAGAGGCTGAGGTGGCATCATTTTTGGCCAGGAACTTAGGGTTTGAAAAAGCCGCCGAAGGACTGAAGTTTATCCGCCGTAGGGAGTTCCTAAGGATTGCTATTGGGTCGACTCTCGGCAATCTAAAGGTGCGTCAAGTTGCGATGGCGCTCAGTGAAGTCACGGAGATTTATCTAGGGTCAATGCTTATCATTGCTGGACGCAAGTCCGACATTGACCTGGACGTGAGCATCGTGGCAATGGGTCGCCTTGGAGGTCAAGAACTTGGCTTTGGTTCAGACGCTGATGTGATGCTTGTCTACAGCGACGATGGTCCGAATGCTCAGAGCAAGGCCGAAGTTCTTACCGGGGAATTTATAGGGCTAGTCAAGGACCCAATTTTAGAGTTCGAGTTAGATCTCGACTTACGCCCCGAAGGTAAAAATGGCCCGCGCATCAAATCACTCAACGCATACGAGGGTTACTACCAAAAGTGGGCGGAGACCTGGGAGTTTCAAGCTCTTCTTCGCGCACGTCCTATGTTCGGATCTCGAGGCCTAAGAGATTCATTCACAAACCTCATCGACAAGTATCGCTATCCTGAAGAGCTCTCAAATAAGCAGCTTGTGTCTGTGCGTGTGGTCAAGGCGAGAGTTGAAAACGAAAGGCTTCCGAAAGGTATCGTCGCAAATAGACACCTGAAGCTTGGACCTGGCGCAATTAGTGATGTGGAATGGCTTATCCAGTTGATGCAGTTGAGATACGCCGGGAACAATCCCGAGCTGCGAAGCCTCACGACACTTGACACTTTGGCATCTCTAGTCAAGCTGGGACACATTGACGACGCTGATTCGCACGTGTTGGAAGATGCATGGATTATGGCGAGTCGAGTGCGCAGTGCCCAAGTTCTTGCCTTGGATAAGGCATCCGACGAGCTTCCGATTGACAGGAATAAGCTTGAGGCGCTCGCACGAATTTTAGAGTTCGAGCCTGGCTCAGCTACCGAGCTTGAAGAGCGATATCTCGCTGTGACGAGGCGCTCAAGAGCAGTTTTTCAGAAGTTATTTTTGGAATAGAAAAAGCCGGGTGGAAAATCCACCCGGCTTTTTCTGATGCAGATAAGTCTTACACTCCGTAGTAAAGCTCGAACTCGTAAGGATGAGGTCGCTGCGCCATTGGCTTTATCTCTTTCTCGCGCTTGTAGTCGATCCAGTTCTCAATAAGGTCCTTTGTGAAGACGTTGCCTTCCATGAGGTAGTCGTGATCCGCCTCTAGCGCCTTCAAGACAGACTCTAGATCCGCAGGAACTTGAGGGATCATCTTGGCTTCCTCTGGAGGTAGCTCGTAAAGATCCTTATCAACTGGCTCATGCGGTTCGATACGGTTTTTAATTCCATCCAGGCCAGCCATTAGCTGCGCGGCGAAAGCCAAGTAAGGGTTTCCAGAACTATCTGGAGCCCTGAACTCGATTCGCTTAGCCTTTGGGTTCGAACCAGTCATAGGGATACGAATGGCGGCAGATCGGTTTCCAGCGGAGTACACGAGATTTACTGGAGCCTCAAAGCCGGGTACCAAGCGATGGTATGAGTTGATAGAAGGGTTGGTGAAGGCAAGCAAGCTTGGTGCGTGCTTCAAGATTCCACCGATGTACCAACGGGCTAGATCGGAGAGGGAACCGTAGCCAGCCTCGTCATAAAACAGCGGCTTGCCGTCTTTCCAGAGCGACTGGTGAACGTGCATGCCAGACCCGTTGTCGTTAAACAATGGCTTGGGCATGAAGGTTGCTGTCTTGCCGTACTGATGAGCAACATTTTTCACGATGTACTTGAACTTCAGAAGATCGTCCGCGGACTTAACTAATGTGTCAAAGCGATAGTTGATTTCACATTGTCCAGCAGTTCCGACTTCGTGGTGGCTTCGCTCAACACTCAATCCTGCGTCTTCTAGCTCCAACACGATTGCGTCGCGGATATCGGCCAAGTGGTCCACGGGGGAAACTGGGAAATAGCCACCCTTATAAGGAGTCTTGTTTCCTAGGTTTCCACCTTCTTCTTCCCTAGCGGAGTTCCAAGCGCCTTCGATCGAGTCAACGATGTGGAAAGCGGTGTTTGACTTCACTTCGTAGCGAACGTCGTCAAAAATGAAAAACTCAGCCTCAGGGGCGAAAAACGCGGTGTCGGCAATTCCGGTCGACTGCAGATAGCGCTCGGCCTTGTGAGCTACCTGGCGTGGGTCGCGGTGGTACAGCTCACCATTCCGCGGGTTGTAGATGTCAAAGTTCATGATCAGAGTCTTTTCGACTCGGAATGGGTCTTCCCACGCTGTTGTGACATCCGGAATCAGCTGCATGTCACTCTCGTGAATGGAAGCGAATCCGCGAATTGAGGAGGCGTCAAACAGCTGTCCAATTGCAAAAAATTCTTCATCAATTTGAGAAACTGGCAGGTTGAAGTGCTGTTGCACTCCGGGCATATCAGTGAATCGAACGTCCACAAACTTGATGTCGTGTTCCTTGATGTACTGCAGCGCCTCTGAGGCTGTTTTGAACATTGAGGTACCTCTCTTGGGTAATTACGGGTATTTCTACTTACTCAGCTGTAAAGATAACGAATCTATGTTTCGGAAATGTTAACCTTTGCGCTTTGGAGCTCTAACTCGATTGGGATCAATTCCTTTTGGAATCGGAACAGAGGCGTGTGCGCCTAGAGCAGCAAGTCTGTTTGATACTGCATTTACTTCGCCACGACTTAGAGACTTGGGAAGCTTGTAAACATGCTTTAGCAGTCGATAGATTCTCACTCCGGAGTCGTCTACAGTCACCTTCACTTTGTGAACCGCCGCGCCGGGTGCTGACCTCAGAACTTTTCTTGCTTCATCATCAAGCATTTGCTGAACTCGGGCTGATGAACCCTCTGAAATAAGGACCACCCCGGGGCGCCCTATCATTCGGTAAATAGCTTCTCGTGTCTTGGCGTTGACGGCTACTGGCATCGAGGAAGTCCTCCAGCCGCGCTTTATTTGTGAGTCCAACACTGCACCAACGGCCCCTGCTTGACCTTCGATTTGCATGTAGGCGTTCTTTTCGGCCTTCTTGCTCATGACGATCATTGCCAAAAGTACTCCGGTTATGAATCCGGATAGGCCCCACAACACCAACGTGAAGACATTTCCATCGCCGGTCAATACCCCGACACCTAGACCGACTGCAATGGACACCAGTAATGTCAGAGCTGCGAGCCATGCCGAAGTCGGGTCAGATTTAGCTGTCGTCTTATAAACGCGCCAAAGCTGTCGGAAGCGTCCTGGGGTTTTCTTGTCTTTAGCCACGGGAATTAGTTTAGTCAGGCTACTGCGCTTGCTTGCGCAAACTCGACTTTGTCCGCCAGATGCTCAAGTTCTTGAGGGATCTCGCGGCCCTTAGCCATCATCGACTTGGCCCAAAGCCTTCCGGCGCGGTAACTTGATCGAACCAATGGACCGGCTAGGACTCCTAGGTAGCCTATTTCCTCGGCGGCCTGTGAAAGCTCGACGAATTCCTGAGGCTTGACCCAGCGTTCAACCGGGTGGTGTCTTGGGGAAGGCCTTAGGTACTGAGTGATTGTAATGATGTCTGTTCCGGCATCGTGTAAGTCCTGAAGGGCTTGAAGCACCTCTGGAATTTCTTCACCCATACCCAAAATCAAATTGGATTTAGTTACCATTCCGGCTTCTCTGCCTTGGCTTAGAACATCTAAAGAGCGATCGTAAGTGAACGCTGGCCTAATCCTCTTGAAGATTCGGGGCACTGTCTCGACGTTGTGTGCAAATACTTGTGGTTTGGTGTCAAATACTTTTTGCAGAAGCTCTGGTCGACCTGAGAAGTCTGGAATGAGTATTTCGACTCCGGTTCCCGGTGACTGCTTTTTAATCTGTCGTATTGTTTCGGCGTAAAGCCAAGCACCCTCATCGGGAAGGTCATCTCGAGCAACTCCGGTGACCGTTGCATAGCGGAGGTTCATTTGCTTGACTGAGGAGCCAACTCGTCGAGGCTCATCCGCGTCGAAGGCGGCTGGCTTGCCTGTGTCAATTTGGCAGAAATCGCACCTTCTGGTGCACTGGCTTCCGCCAATGAGGAATGTCGCTTCTCGATCTTCCCAACATTCGAAAATATTTGGGCAACCGGCCTCTTGACAAACAGTGTGGAGTTCTTTTTCCTTCACAAGACTTTGCAGTTTTTGATACTCAGGCCCCATTTTGGCTGTAGTTCTTATCCAATCGGGTTTTCTCTCGATGGGAACCTCACTGTTACGAACTTCCAGTCGGAGCAGTTTGCGCTCTGGTTTAGCTTCTGACATTCGGTATTTCTCCCATCTGCTGCTCTACAAGCGTAGCTGCTTGAGCTGGCGTGATATCGATTCCAGCAAGTTTGGACAAAGTTGTCGCCTTTGCGTCGTCTATACCGCAAGCAATTATGTGATCGAAGGGGTCGAGTGAGTTGTTGCAGTTGAGGGCAAAGCCGTGCATGGTTACTTTTTCGCTAACTCGAATCCCGATGGCCGCGAGCTTCTGGAAGCCCCCTTCGGTATTTACCCAGACTCCAGTTCGGCCTTCAACGCGCTCTCCTGCAACGCCAAACTCGGCTGCAACATTGATAAGAACTCCCTCCAGCCATCGGACGTATCCAACCACATCGATTGGTTGAGGAAGGTGCATAATTGGGTAGCCAATAAGCTGCCCTGGGCCGTGCCAAGTTATTTTTCCGCCCCGGTTTGTTTCGATAAATTCGGAACCATCATTCGGAAGCTCGTGTTTCTCGGTTCGCTTACCTGCTGTGTAGACGCTTTTGTGCTCGAGAAGGAGGACTGTGTTCGGCCTCATGTTTGCTGCAACTTCGGCATGGGTCTTGAGCTGCATCTCCATGCCTGAGCGGTAATCCACAAAGTTGGGGTTTAGTCCAACTCTTTCAAATTCAGGCATTACTAAGGAGTTCACCCATCTTCATCTAGATGCCGAGATTGGCTTCAAAATTGCCAGCCTCAAGCCTTGACTTCACCTGCATTAGGTAGCGGGACGCGTCTGCGCCGTCAATAATCCTGTGGTCGTAACTGAGAGCCAAGTAGACCATTGAGCGTATGCCAATGGTGTCATTGCCATCAGCATCTTTCACAACCGCTGCACGCTTTGTTACGACGCCGGTGCCCAAGATAGCTGACTGTGGCAAGAAGACAACTGGAGTATCAAACAAGGCTCCACGGCTACCAGTATTCGTCAGCGTGAAGGTTCCGCCGGAAAGTTCGTCTGGTGTGAGTTTGTTGGTTCTTGTGCGCTCGGCCATATCGGCAATTACCTTCGCCATTGTGGCGATCGACATGCTCGCTGCGTCCTTTATGACTGGTGTGAGCAACCCTCTTTCGGTGTCAACAGCAAATGCGATGTGGTCTGAACCGTGATACACAATGTTGGTATCTTCGACGGTCGCATTAATTATTGGGTTCGCCGCTAGAGCCTCTGCCGCCGCAAGAGTGAAGAACGGCATAAAGGAAAGCTTTGTTCCGGCTTTCTGGGTGAACTCGGCTTGTACGCGCTGTCTCATCTCGGCGATTTTTGTTACGTCCACTTCAACAACGGATGTCAGCTGAGCGCTCTGTTGCATCGACGCAACTGCACGCTCGGACAGTACTTTTCTGAGTCGTGACATAGGTACTGTGGTACCCCTAAGCGGTGATGCCTCCGCGCTCGTGTGGGCAGAGGCCGGCACGACCTTCGAAGTTGGCGCAGTTAGATCTTCTTTTCTGATTCGGCCGCCGACGCCGGATCCTCTAATGGTTCCGAGGTCTATTCCCAGCTCCGATGCAAGTTTCCGGACGATTGGCGTTACGTAATTTGGGTCGCTGGCAGTCTCTTCCGTTCCAGTTCCCGCAGCCGGAGATGACGGTGGGGTAGGCGCGGCGGCTACAGGCGCAGCAGGCGCAGCGGCTACCGGAGCAGGTGCAGGAGCAACAGGCGCAGCGGCTACTGGTGGAGTGGCTACAGGAGCAACAGGCGCAGCGGCTACTGGTGGAGTGGCTACAGGAGCAACAGGCGCAGCGGCTACTGGTGGAGTGGCTACAGGAGCAACAGGCGCAGCGGCTACTGGTGGAGTGGCTACCGGCGCAGCGGCTTCGGGTTCAACAGGAGCAGTAGAAGCAACAGGAGCAGCCTCTTCAGGAGTTGAAGGGGCAACCTCGGCAGAAGCTGCGGCTGCTGCCTCGCCAACGATGGCAAGAACAGCGCCAACGGCAACCGTCTCGTCTTCCTGGACCATGATTTGAGTGAGAGTGCCGGCGAAGGGCGATGGGATTTCGGTGTCTACTTTGTCTGTAGAAACCTCTACTAACGGCTCATCGATGGCTACTGTGTCGCCGACGTTCTTAAGCCATCGTGTGACTGTACCTTCGGTAACAGATTCGCCCAATGCTGGAAGGGTTACTTCGCTCATCTTGGATACCTATCTCTAGAGTTCTTGGCTATGCGTGGGCGTGAAGTGGCTTACCAGCTAGCGCGAGGTGCGCCTCGCCAATAGCCTCGTTCATTGTTGGGTGTGCGTGGATCAGCGGTGCTACATCTTCCGGATATGCTTCCCAGTTGATGATTAGCTGTGCTTCACCAATCTGCTCGCCTGCTCGTGAGCCGATCATGTGGAATCCGATGACTGGACCGTCTACCTCGCGAATCAGCTTGATGACGCCCGCAGTCCCGAGGATGTTGCTCTTGCCGTTACCGGCCAAGTTGTACTCGTAGATGGAAATCTTATCCGCGCCGAACTTCTCTTTGGCTTGGGCCTCGGTTAGTCCCACTGAGGCGATTTCAGGCTCGCAGTAAGTTACACGCGGGATTCCCATTTGGTCCACAACGACTGGCTTCAGACCGGCAATTTCCTCGGCCACGAAAATTCCTTGCATAAAGCCGCGGTGCGCAAGCTGCAGCCCAGGCGTCATGTCTCCGACGGCAAAAACGCCCGGCAGGTTTGTCTGGAGGCGTTCATCAGTGAGAACGAATCCACGATCCATCGTGATTCCTTGCTCCTCGAATCCGAAGCCTGTGGCGTTAGGACCGCGACCGACAGCTACTAGAAGAAGGTCAGCGGCAACGCTGTCGCCGTTTTCCAGTGTGACTACAACGCCATTTTCATCCTGGGTTACTTCGCTGAACTTGTTTCCAAGCTTCAGCTCCATACCGCGCTTCTTGAAGGCTCGCTCGAGACCCTTACTCATTGCGGGGTCTTCGTTGGGCACAAGTCGGTCAAAGCCTTCAATGATGGTGACTTCAGCTCCGAACGACCTCCAAATGGAAGCGAATTCGACGCCAATGACGCCGCCTCCAAGGATCGCAACCTTGGCCGGAACCCAGTCCATTTGTAGGACCTGGTTGCTAGTTATTACTCGTCCCTTGATTTCGACGCCCAAGGTTTTTGCAACCGAACCCGTAGCAAGAAGAACATTTGTTCCGGTGTAAACCTCGGTGCCCACCGTGATTGATTTTGGTCCAGTTAGGTGACCTTCTCCCTGGACTGAGGTTATGTTCTTTGAGGCCACAAGACCAGTCAAGCCCTTGTAGAGCTTGTCAACGATGGAATCCCGGTACTTATTCACCTGAACCATGTCGATGTTCTGGAAGGTTGCATTTACTCCGAAGTGAGCCGATTCCTTCGTGGTATCTGCTACTTCGGCCGAGTGAAGGAGCGCCTTTGTTGGGATACAGCCATAGTGAAGGCAGGTACCACCAAGTTTGTCTCGTTCGATGAGGGCGACTGACAGTCCTAGTTGGGCTGCACGCAGGGCGGCCGCATAGCCACCGCTTCCGCTGCCAAGGATTACAAGGTCAAAATTATGCTCTGTCAATATTCACTCCAAAAAACGCGGCTTATTAGCCCAAGTCTACTACTTAGCTAGAACTCAAGTTCTTGGCCATTTGCACAAGCGTGCGAATAGCCACCCCTGATGCACCCTTCGGGGTGGAAGCGAAAGGGCCACCGTCATTATTCGCTGGACCGGCAATGTCTAAGTGCGCCCAAGATGCGTCGGGATTCACGAACTCGCTCAGAAACCAGCCAGCAATAAGCATTCCACCGGCCCGGTTTCCAATCTTTACGTTCGTCAGGTCTGCAAGGTCCGAATCTAGAAGGGGCCTCAGTTCGGCTGGCAAGGGCATCTCCCACATCAGCTCGTCTGATTCGACAGCCGCCGTTCGAATCAGGCTGACTGCTTCGCCGTGCCCCATTACGCCGGCATACCGGTTCCCGAGGGCGATCGTGGCGGCTCCGGTCAAAGTAGCGACATCGACGATGTGGTCGACGTTCATCTCGGTAAGTAATGAAAGACCATCTGCCATTACTAATCTGCCTTCGGCGTCGGTGTTTAGTACTTCAACAGTCTTGCCATTTCTCATGGTCAACACGTCGCCAGGTCTTGTTGCTTGCCCGGAAGGCATGTTTTCAGCAACGCAGAGTATCGCCGTCACGTCCAGCGCCAATTTTTGCTCAGCAATTGCAAGAACCGCCGCCATTACTGTTGCAGCTCCCGCCATGTCGTATTTCATTCCCACCATGGATTCGGCTGGCTTCAAGGAGAGACCGCCAGTGTCAAAGGTGATCCCCTTGCCAACTAGTCCTAGGTGCTTTCCGCCGCCTCGATAGGTCATCTTTATGAGTCTCGGCGGACGCTCTGATCCTTGTCCGACGCCTAGGATTCCGCCGCAGTTTTCCTTGGCTAATCTTTCCTCGTCCCAGACTTCTATCTCCAGCGGGAGTCCAGAACTGGCGGTAATGCAAATCTCCGCCAGTTTTTCGGGCCATAAGTCATTGGCCGGCGTATTGATTATCTGCCTTGCCTGCACTATGCGGCTGGCGAGGTTCAGGGATTCGGAGATGTCTGTTCCGAGGAGCTTCTCATCGACTACAAGCTCAATTGCCAAGAGGTCTGAGGAGGATTTTATACTTAGACGGTGTGTCCATACCCAGAAGGCATCCTTCCGCAGCCAGCAATAATTCTTCCGCGCTTGCTTGGGACAAATCAATACTTAGGTGGGCAATCCCTTTTGAGGCCCTAACCGCTGCGGCCGCGTAATTTCTGTAATTGATTGCGTCGCCACACCCTATTACTAGCAAAACCACATCTGCTCCAGGTACCCGGGTAGCGCTCTCCAGCTTTGCTGATGAGCCGTATTTGAGAAGAGCGTCAGTTTCAGAGGACTCGAACCAGTCGGCTTCTGAATTACCCGCAGTCTTGGGAACTGCCAGATGAGTAAATGTGTTTGTTCGGGTTGAGGTCAATGTGATGTTTTGCATGTTCCTAAGTTTAGGTCGGTTACTCTTTAAGGGTGAACCCGCTATACGAAGAATTTACACATGCCGAGATTCCATCTGGACTGCCGATGGTTGCGTTGATATCTGGGTTCAGCGATTCGGGGTCGACCATTTCTCAGCTGTCTGATCACTTTTTTTCGGAACTTAATCACGAATTGGTGCTGAGCTTTGACAACGACGAGTTTTTAGATTATCGATCTAGGCGACCGGCTCTCTTTTTTGAAAAAGATCACATTGAGTCTTACGAGCCACCGTCGCTATCAGTCCATCTCGTGTTCGACGAAGCACAACAACCCTTTTTGCTTTTGGAGGGCTACGAGCCAGATTTGAAGTGGGAGGCATTCGCTGCCAGCCTCCTTGAAATTATTCAACGCTTCCAGGTGTCAAATTTCACGTGGGTTCATTCCATTCCATTCCCGATTCCTCATACAAGACCCGTTGGTGTGACCGTTTCTGGAAATCGTAAGGACATGATCGAGAGATTTTCAGAGTGGAAACCGCAGACTCAGGTTCCAGGCAATGTGACACACCTTCTTGAATTTCGGTTGAGCGCTCAGAATGTGAACACTGCTGGGTTTGTGCTTTTGGTTCCTCACTATTTAGCTGACAACGAGGTGCCAAATGCTGCGATTACCGGACTCGAGCTAATTAGCGCCGCGACCGGGCTGGTATTCCCATCGGATCAGCTAAGGGACGATGCGGGAAAGTTTGAAGCCAAGGTCAAGGGCCAAATTGAGGACAATCCGGAATTAAGTAAATTGGTGCAAACTCTTGAAGCTGGTTACGCAAGCGGTGGCTCTGGTCCGTCGAGGGCTCCAATTAGTAAACCTTCGGGGGAGCCTCGCAGTGTTGACGAGCTCACGGAAGAGCTAGAGAATTACCTTTCGACTATGAGAAAAAATACTGACACCGAGGAATAAAATCCCTAGAAATTGTCTTATCTTGATACACACAGCAACAATAAGTGGCATACTTGCTGTTCGAAACCCTTTCAGGTCGCAAGACTTGACAAGGGTTTAAAGTCTGCCCAAGAGCGAGGTCTATCATCGCAACAGTGTCAAAGGCGAAAGCCAAGGAAATCACACCAGAAGGTGTCGCTAAGGCTGAGCCTAAGAAGGCAACGGTCAAGCCAGCTAAGGCTGCTGCAAAAACGCCTACCACCGCACCAGCTAAGGCTGCTGTGAAGAAGACGGCTGCGAAGCCAAGGGCTAAGAAGGATGACTCCGTGGAGGATATTGTCTCGGAGGCGACTTCAGCTGTTGATCTGAGCCTGGATGCCGACTTGGACCCAATAACTGCAGCCATTGAGCTACCTAAGGGTGCTCTGGTCATCAACGATGACGAAGACGACATTCCAGTTCAAAATCTTGCAATCACCGGAGCTACGGCCGATCCTGTCAAGGATTACCTGAAGCAGATCGGTAAAGTCGCTCTGCTAAACGCGGAGTTGGAAGTTGAACTCGCGAAGCGTATCGAGGCCGGCTTGTTCGCCGAGGATAAACTTGCGACCGAAAGCAAGCTCGCGCCTGCTGATCGCAGAGACTTGAACTGGGTCGTTAAGGACGGAAAGCGCTCAAAGTCTCACCTTTTGGAGGCAAACCTTCGTCTGGTCGTCTCACTGGCGAAGCGTTATACAGGACGAGGTATGCAGTTCCTGGACCTAATTCAAGAGGGAAACCTCGGCTTGATTCGTGCAGTAGAGAAATTCGACTACACCAAGGGCTTTAAGTTCTCCACCTACGCGACTTGGTGGATCAGGCAAGCAATTACTCGCGCGATGGCAGATCAGGCGCGCACTATTCGTATCCCAGTTCACATGGTTGAGGTAATCAACAAGCTGGCACGAGTTCAGCGTCAGTTGCTTCAAGACCTTGGTAGAGAACCGACTCCAGATGAATTGGCCGCTGAATTAGACATGACGCCTGAAAAGGTTGTAGAGGTCCAAAAGTACGGCAGGGAGCCAATCTCACTTTCTACTCCTTTGGGAGAGGATGGCGACAGCGAATTCGGTGACCTGATTGAGGACACCGAGGCAGTTGTGCCAGCGGACGCTGTTGGTTTCACGATGCTTCAACAGGAACTAGAGCGGGTATTGGACAGCTTGCATCCTCGTGAGGCTGGGGTTATTCGCTCTCGATTCGGTCTGGGTGATGGAGTGCAGATGACTCTTGACCAGATCGGTGAAAAATTTGGCGTGACTAGAGAGCGCATCAGGCAAATCGAATCCAAGACGATGTCGAAGCTTCGACACCCTTCTAGATCACAACTTCTTCGCGACTACCTGGACGGTTAAATGCGTGCCATCCTGGCGGTCTTGATCGGGAAGTTTTTGCGTTTTCTCGTTCGTTTAGTCCGGCCAGGTGGAGGCTCAGCACTTCCAGGAGTAGTAGCAAATAAATTAGACCCAAATCTTCTCTCGAATGCTCTTCGCGCTCTGGATCATGGCCTGGTTGTCGTATCCGGTTCAGCGGGAAAGTCCTCGACAACTAGCTACTTAGTCACCTTGCTGGAAACACACGGTCTTCGCGTCTTTACTAATAGCAGCACAGCGAACATTAGGCAGGGCCTTGTTGCGTCGGTGTTGAAGCAGAGTAATTGGCGTGGACAGTTGGACTGTGACATAGCGGTGTTGGAATTAGACGAGGGTCACGGTGCAGTCCTAGCTAGGGAACTCGAGGTTCGATTAGCGGTACTGACCAACGTGCTTTCGGATCAACTAGATAGATTCAGTGATCCTGATGATGTCATTGCAATGCTGAAACAAATAGGTTCGGCAGCAAAGGCAGTCGTCCTAAACGTGGATGATAAGAATCTGGCTCAGTTGGAATTCGAAATCCCTGTCTTTGGGTTCGGGGTGTCGAGGGGGACAGTCAACACTCCAAAGGCGGTTTACGCCTTGAATTTCGGTTCTCACCCGACTATTCCGGTTTTCGCCGAAGTCGGGCATGGCGGCATTGTCTTGCACTCAGAGGCTGAGACTAGATTTGAAACAACGAGTTTGCCAGAGCATCAGGCGCTGAACCTGTCGGCCGCTGTGGCCGCCTTGTATCAATTGATTGAGCCGTCCGAGAGCATTATTCGTGCTGTACTCATGGAACTAAAACCAGTCTTTGCTCGAAACGAAAGAGTTGAAGTTGCCGGCGTCGACGTGACTATCCGCTTGGTTCAGAATCCGACTAGTTTCCAGTTGAACCTCGATGAGCTGCTGCCGGACCAGACTCCACTCATGTTTATGGCCGGGCGAGACATTCATGATCCGAGTTGGCTGTGGACAGTCGATTTTTCAAGAGTGAAAAGGGTAGACATCGTTGGAGGTTTCAACGCGCATGAACTGTCTCTGCGATTGGCCTTTGCCGGCGTTGAGGTTGGCGCTGTGATTCAAGATGCTAGCGCTGCGGCAGACAGTTTCCTAGCGCTATCAGGGACGGGGCATACTGTCTTGTTTAGCGCAGATGCAATGCGTCGCGTGAGAAGACATTGGGGGCTAGCCAAGTGACTCGTTTTTTTAGTTTTCATAAGGAATATTTTGACAACAACGGTGATCAGGGGAACTTATCGGTCCTGAAGTTCTTTCTAGGCCAGCAATCCGTCTCATTTGATGAGGTTAGTGAAATGGCATCGGCTGACTTTGTCCTAGTGGGCGATGCAAGTCGCGCGACACTTCGACAATACGGGAAAGAGCTTTTAGATTTAGCCCCAGCCCTTCAGGCCAGACACGCAAATGGACTGCCAACTCTGGTTATTGGTTCAAGCTATGAGCTTCTTGCCTCTGAGGTGGATTGGCTTGAAACTCCAAAACGGGGATCTGTCGTCAGCGAGTTCAGGACTCTAGTTACAGATGAGGCCGGACCGGTTCTCGGTTATCGAAATAGCTCGATACTGGACCTAGATTTCGTTCGGAACGGCGACTTTATTGCGACAACGCTGTTCGGGCCTATTCTGGCTAAGAACCCAACTCTGCTGGACCAGATGCTTCTTGCCTGCGGTGGCACCTCGGCCGATTGGGAACCGAAGATGAAGAACTGGGTCGAAAGCATTAGAGAACTGGCGCCGACTCATCGCTAAATAAAGTGCCTGAACAATGCCGCTCAAGATTCTTGTAGCTGGCAGTTTTTCTAAGGCTTGGTCTAGGCCTGGTTTAGGTCAGCGCTTTGGTCGTGCCATCCTAGAGTGATTGGCTCTAGTTTTGCCTTGTTGGCATTTCCGTGGTGTGCACAAAACAGCAACTCTCCGCCTGCTAGCTGAACTCGCATGTATGCCTGAGCTCCGCAAACGTCGCAGCGGTCACTAACCAATAGCTTCGAAGTTTCTGTCATGTTTTCCATTCCTTTATTAAAGCATGGTTGGCCGTAATACACGTGACATCTGCTGCCAGTTTCTCTTACGGCGAAGTGGCGTAGTGCTACTAATGTCTAGCGGGGTTATTGTTTCGGGGTGGATGATTACTCAGCGAGACACCTTTCAGTCCTTGAGGGACTTGAGGCAGTTAGAAAAAGACCAGGCATGTATATCGGTTCGACCGACGGCCGCGGGCTCATGCACTGTCTATGGGAAATAATTGACAACTCTGTCGACGAAGCTCTTGCTGGACACGGCAAGTCAATCGGTGTTGTTATTCATACCGACGGTTCTATCACTGTTCAAGATGACGGCCGGGGAGTGCCGGTCGACATAGAACCTAGAACTGGACTAACGGGAGTAGAGGTCGTCTTTACCAAGCTGCACGCCGGAGGTAAATTTGGTGGCGGTTCTTATGGGGCCTCTGGTGGATTGCACGGGGTTGGCGCATCCGTAGTTAATGCTTTGAGCTCCCGTCTTGACGTTGAGGTGGACCGCGCCGGTCAAACTTGGGCCATGTCCTTCCACAGGGGCGAACCGGGATTGTTCGCGGGTGACGGGCCAGAGGCGGACTTTGCACCTTTTGTTGAACAGAGCGAGCTTCAGGTGATTGGCAAGGTTTCCAAGTCGAAGACCGGCACTAGGGTCCGGTATTGGCCAGACGTGCAAATCTTTGAGCCGGGTGCGGATTTTCAGATGCAGGATCTAGAGGGCCGTCTCAGACAGACCGCTTTTCTGGTTCCTGGATTAGTCCTCAGCGTTCACGATGAACTCTCGAATATCAGCCAAGAGTTTGTGTTCGAGGGCGGCATTACCGAATACGTTGAATATCTGGCGGCCGATGGACCAGTCTTGGCCACTCGCCGCATCCAGGAAACGACAAGTTTTCGCGAGACGGTTCCGGTATTGGATGAAAACTCCGGCTCGATGAAGAGCAAAGAGGTCGAGCGACAATGTGTTGTGGACATCGCCTTACGATGGGGAGGTGGTTTTGATACGAGGGTCAAGTCTTTTGTAAACATAATCTCGACGCCCAAGGGCGGATCTCACTTGACCGGTTTCGAACAAGCCTTACTTAGGTCATTTAGGACTGCGGTCGAGGCAAATGCGAGACGACTAAAGGCAACCTCCCTAAAGATCGAGCGCGATGATGTCATGGCGGGCCTGACTGCGGTTGTGTCAGTCAGTTTTCCGGAGCCACAGTTTGAAGGTCAGACAAAGGAGACGCTGGGTACTCCTGCCATAAAGGCCATCGTGGCTAACTCGGTCGCTAAATGGGCCGATGAGCTTCTTGCCGGCAAGATCCGTGGCACAAAAGCCGAAGTTGATGCTCTCCTGGACAAAGTAGTCAGCGAGGCCAAGACGCGGATTAGTGCGCGGAGCTTGAAGGACACACAGCGCAGAAAAAACGCTCTTGAATCATCATCGCTTCCTAGCAAGCTTGTGGATTGTCGCGGCAGCGCCACCGTTGGTTCCGAGCTTTTCATCGTTGAGGGTGACAGTGCCTTGGGAACAGCTAAACTTGCGCGCGACTCGGCCTTTCAGGCATTACTTCCTATTCGTGGGAAAATCCTAAACGTCCAGAAGGCGTCTTTGTCCGACATGCTGTCGAATGCCGAATGTGCAGCAATCATTCAGGTTCTCGGTGCGGGATCTGGTCGAACTTTCGATCTAGAGCAGGTTCGATACGAAAAAATTATTCTTATGAGCGACGCTGATGTGGATGGTGCACACATTCGCACATTGCTTCTAACGCTATTTTTCCGCTACATGCGACCACTGGTCGAAGCCGGCAGGGTTTACGCTGCTGTTCCTCCATTGCATCGGGTGGAAACTGCGGGCCGTAATAAAGAGGTCATCTACACATACTCACAGCAAGAGTTGACTGACCTTCTAAAAAGTCTTGAGAAGGCCGGCAAGACTTATAAGCAGCCTATTCAGCGATATAAGGGCCTCGGCGAGATGGATGCTGATCAGCTTGCTGAGACGACGATGCAACCCTCGAACCGCATGCTACGACGCATCACTGCCGTCGACGCAGCAGCCGGAGAGCGAACCTTTGAGTTGCTCATGGGTAATGAAGTGGCTCCTAGGCGCGACTTTATCGTTGACTCGGCGGACGATTTTGACAGAGAGAAAATCGACGCTTAGAAGGCTGCAGCTAGGTAGTCATCGGCAGCTACTCCGCTGCCGTCCCTGCGTTGGTCTATCTCTACCGCCGGCATTTCTGAACCATCGAAGTTCAGCAGCACTGGGCTCTTCGAGCAAAGGCCTGCAAAATACAGCTGGTCCTGATTTTTCAGGAAGCGCTGGCATCTAACACCTTGGGTTCCTCTACCTTTTCTCGGGTAGTTGGCAACTGGAGTAACTTTTATCGCGCCTGGGTCCGTGGAACCTAGGGCCAATGACGAGTTCGCAGCTGTCACAAGATGAGAGTCTGAATCGACTACGCCGAAACTGATCACCCGTGATTCAGTCGAAGTAATTCCCGACATGCCGCCTGCGCTCAGCCCTTGAGGTCGCACCGATGATGCTGGGAAGATCAGCAGATTCGCGTTGCTTGTCACGAAGCAAAGCTCCGAGTCATTCTCGGCGACCGTGAAGGCGACAATCTTGTCACCATCTTTTAGCCCAATCACTTCGGTCTCTTCTTTGTCAGGGAATGGTCCGGTTAGTCTCTTCACAACACCGTTAGTTGTCCCAATCGCGTAGGTTGCGTCACTCAACCAGTCCGCTAAGCCGACGACTGATTCACTGGACAGCCCAAGAAATTTGTCGGCACTAGAAGCATTTGTCGAAACACCAGCTGACAGGGCAGGTAAATCGGAAACGTGCACTCTTATTATTCGCCCCTTGGAAGTAACTAGGCCAACGTCTTTCCTAAGTGAAGTAGTGAGGGACCTTCCCGATCCTGAATGAGATGCAGGCTCGGTGCGGAAAAGATTGCCCATTGTGTCTAGGGTTACCGTTGCGGGGGAGTCCTCGAGTTGAGTTACCTGAACTGGCTTTCGAGAAATAGTGATTCCCTCTGAATCGATCAATTGAGTTCGCCTAGCATCTCCAAATTCCTCTGCTACCTCGTCAAGCTCTTTGGACACCAGTCGTTTTACAAGTTCATCGCTACTTAGGAGCTGCTGGAGGTTTGCGATTTCTTTTCGCAAGGTGTCGGCCTCTGTCTCTAGCTCAATAAGGCTGAATCTGGTCAGCCTTCGAAGCCGGAGTTCCAGAATATAGTCCGATTGCAGCTCTGATAGATCAAATACTGTTCTCAGACGATCGCGAGCAGCATCGGCCGTGTCAGAAGTTCTAATGACTTCTATAATTTCGTCAATGTTTAGTACCGCAATCGCCAGGCCGTCAAGCAGGTGGAGCCTGCCCATTCTGCGGTCTAATCGGTTTTTACTCCGTCTAGTAGTAACGCTAATTCGGTGCTTGAGGTAAACCTCGAGAAGAGCTTTTAGTGGCATTTGCTGTGGCCGGCCTTCGACTAGCGCAACGTTATTTATGCCGAAGCTTTCCTCGATGGGCGTCAATCGGTAGAGAGCATCGATGACGGAGGCAGGATCGAATCCGGTTTTCAGTTCAATGATTAGACGTAGTCCGTTTTCACGATCGGTTAGGTCGACAACGTTGTGGATTCCCTCAAGTTTCTTTGAGGTAACCGCGTCCCGTATTTTCTCTATGACTCTTTCTGGGCCAACCAGGTAGGGAAGCTCAGTCAGCACTAGTCCTGTGCGCCGTGGGCCAACCATCTCGACCGAGATTTTCGCTCGAGTGCGAAACGTACCTCTTCCAGTCTGATATGCCTCTCTAAGGCCGTCTCCGACGAGCGCAACGGCGCCGGTGGGTAGATCCGGACCGGGGAGAACTTCCATGATTCGGTCTAGAGATGCCTCGGGGTTGTTAATCAGCAAGTGCAGTGCCGCAACGACCTCTCTCAAGTTGTGTGGCGGCATGTTGGTGGCCATACCTACGGCAATGCCGCTGGCGCCGTTAACTAGGAGGTTTGGGAAGGCGGCGGGAAGCACTGAGGGCTCAGTTAGCTGGGCATCGTAGTTTGGTGTGAAGTCGACTACGTCCTCATCGAGGCTCTGATTCAGCGCCTCGGCAGCCTTGGCAAGGCGGGCTTCCGTGTATCTCGCGGCAGCCGGACCGTCGTCAAGGCTTCCAAAGTTTCCGTGACCGTCAATAAGGGGCAGGCGCAGTGAAAACGTCTGAGACATCCTCACTAGAGCGTCGTAGATTGCCTGGTCACCGTGAGGGTGTAATTTACCCATCACTTCACCGGTGACTCTGGCCGACTTTACGTGACCGCGGTCAGATTTGAGTCCCATTTCGCCCATTTGGTAAATAATTCGTCGCTGCACAGGCTTTAGGCCGTCCCTAGCATCCGGGAGCGCTCTTGAATAGATAACCGAGTAGGAGTACTCCAGGAAACTCTCTTGCATTTCTGCAGAGACATCAATGTCTACAATTCGTTCTGATGTATCGGTCATGAGTCCTAGCTGTGCGAAACTTGTGGGGTGCCTTTGACTTTACCTGCTGTCCCCAACGCTTTAGGGAACATTCGCAACGTGTTCACATCTGGGCTTCTATCGTTGCAGGGTCTTACTAACCCCTTGAACTTGAGTCATAAGCAAAAGGTGATTGTCATCTTGATTGACGGTCTTGGTGCTGAGCAAATAATGCAGCGGAGTGGACACGCCCCCTGGCTCAATAGCTTGCTTAGCAAAAAGAGCATCTCGGTATGCGGTTTTCCAGCAACCACCAGTGCAAACATTGCATCCTTCGCGACTGGCGATTCCCCGGGCCAGCACGGATTAGTCGGGCACCGGGTTTGGGATAGAAAACACGACGAGCAGATAAATCTTTTGGTCGGATGGAACGAGCGCACTGATCCAAGAGTTTGGCAACCACGCCAGACCGTTTCCGAGCGAGCATTGGCTCTGGGATTGCAGTGCAACGTTGTTGCGGCTTCTGAATACCGCGACACTGGCTACACAGAGGCAACAATGCGAGAAGCAAACTTCATAGCCGCTAACAGTTGGCAGGAAAAGTTAGAAGCCGCAAGGGCGATTGTCAATTCGAAGCAACAATCGCTCACTTATCTTTATATTCCCGAACTCGACAAATTCGGCCATCAGAATGGTTGGTCTAGTTCCGGATGGGCGGCGATGCTGGAAGAGCTGGATGCAATGCTTAGGTCATTCTGCGAGCAGGTACCAAAGGACACGGGTGTCGTGATAACGGCGGATCACGGAATGATCGAAACTTCAAAGCCCAGGCAATTGGTACTCGATGATTCTTATGACAAGAGCGGTTCTGTGCAATTTGTCGGGGGAGACACGAGGGTGAATTATGTCTACCTTGACGACATTGGAGCTGTCGACCAAGTTGTTGCTGACCTCGAGCCTTTCAGCTACGCATTCGATGCCGTAAGGACCGAAGAAGCAATTGCCGCTAACTGGTTTGGTGAAGTCTTGCAGCCGGCCAGAGATCGATTACCAGAGCTAATGCTTCTTGCCAAGTCCGATTTCACGCTTTATCACTCTAAGTATTTTAAGAGCAGAAGTTTTGACATGATTGCGCATCACGGCTCGCTGTCACCGGCTGAAATTAGGGTGCCACTAATCCGAATTGGGTTCTGAGTTAGTAGTACCCAGAACAATCTCATCCCAGCTTGGAAGCGATGCCCTACCTTTCGCCGTTGCTGGTTTCAGGTCCGCCTGCTTGCGCCGGGTCCTTAGTTCTTCGACAAGGCTGTGGACGGATGCGGTTCGTTCAAAATCCTCTGGGTTCTCGATTACCTCTGGGGTTGACATGTCTTTCATCGCCGCATCCTCGACCGGGATTGCTTGATGGATCGCTGGCGAGACGACGTCTCTTCGCGATTGTTGTCTTGACGCGTTTTGAGCTTCTAGATTGGTGGGCTCGATGCTTCTGGTACGGGGGTCAAATTTCCAAGTCATCAGCGATTCGCCTGCCGCGTGAACGTGCCACATTCCATCAGTTTTTAAAACCCTGAAGGTTGCCGAGGAGTCGGTGCGTGCGACCAGGTCTTGAAAACGCATCATGCTTACGCCGTCACTCACCTCGGTTTCGAGAGCCGCATCTAAGACATATCGAAGCTCATCCAGTATCGGGGCGGCGAATGGGCTAATTGCATTCACTTCCTGTCCAACCTCAGCGGCGACTTCCTCGATGTCGAGGCCGGCCCTGATTAGATCTTGGACCAATTTAGGGCTGAAGTCTGCTCCGGACACTCGCGGGTTGTTCTTGAGCGCGTCCCTCATCGATTCGTCGATGAGGACCTGAAAGCGTTCTCCTTGGTCTGACTCGAGAATGATGGCGTCGCCGTCTCTGGCTACGAATCTTAGGTTCATGAATGCCTCCTAGCTAAGAAGTGTTGCACTTCGGGCGTGTTGTTGGTTTATTTGCCTCGGTGAGTTTCGTAACGGATTTTGTGTTGCGGCGAGCCTAGTTTGCGTAATATCAATTCCTAGGGCATAGTTCACGCGCAGAGGCACGGAGAGGCTGGACAGAATGGCAACGGATTACGATGCAACTCGAAAGACCGATGATGACACTGAGTCCCTTGACGCCATAAAGGAACGCGGCCCTTCTCAGGGTTCAGGCGGTGAAGATGATGTTGACAACATCGACGGCTTCACGATGCCGGATGTGGTTAACGAGGAACTTGAAGTCGTTGTGTTACCTCTTCAGGAAAACGAATTCACTTGTACGACATGTTTTCTAGTTAAACCGCATCAGCAGCGTGCTTCAAAGCCGCGCTCAGCTGCCGTTTGCATTGATTGCGCTGGCTAGCTCCGCGGGATTTCTAGTGCTTATTAGTAGGTAGGCCGTAGGGTCGTTGGGATCTGTAACGGCAACTTTTACCATGAATTTTATATCCCCTCTTATGACAAATTGAGCCGCGGGGCTGAGGCCCGGGCCGCGCTCCGTCTTCATTCTTTCTCCTTCTAAACCGATTGCTTCACCTAAAGCATTCAAAGGAACGTTTATCCTGCCAACGCGGATACTTTCCGAGACTTGAATAATGGGGGCCGTGAAGATGGATAGAAGTGCGAGGCCAATGGGAACCAGGACGGCCATGACTATGGCCACAGGCTGTGACACAGGTAGCAGTGACAACAGGACCAGCGGAGCAGACAGGCTCATGGCAACTAAAAATCCCACTGAGGGGTACAGGCGTTCGAAATAAGAATTGGTAGGCACAGGAATACATTACGCTCTAGGCATGGATTTGGAAGTGCTAATAATTGCTCAGGACGGCTTCGAGCCGATCTACGCAAAGCCGGGAGACGCCGGCTGCGATCTTCGTTCGACTCATCAACTCGTGATTAGTGCGGGCGAGCGCATGCTTGTACCTACTGGCGTAAAGATCGCGATGCCCGATGGTTATGTGGGCCTTGTTCACCCCAGAAGTGGGCTGGCGGCAAAGCACGGAATTACCGTATTAAACTCACCGGGAACGGTGGATGCGGGTTATCGCGGAGAGGTTATGGTGACGCTGCTGAACACCTCCTCCGAGGATTTCGCCATTGAAATTGGCGATCGCATCGCACAGTTATTGTTCCAGAAAGTCGAACGAGCGCGTTTTGTCGCGGTTGGTGAATTGCCTGAATCAAGTCGCGGTGAAAGCGGATTTGGTTCCAGCGGGAGGTCATAATGTCAAAATCAAGCCCTGTGGACAGAGATACAGCTGGACCATTCGATATCTCTGAAATCGGGGTTCTCACACCGTATCTAGATTTTGGCTCCATCAGATTAGCGCCTCGTCAGGACATGCAAATCCGCGCTGACATAGACGATACAAGCAAGAAGGTAGTAGCTCTAACCGTCGAAATCGAGGGACACCGGCTGCAACTCCAAGCTTTTGCGTCAACAAAATCTGATGGGCTTTGGGAGGCGACCATGTCAGCGCTGATTCAGGGCATTGCATCGCAAGGCGGATCGGTGGAGCCTGTCGAAGGAATTTTGGGTCAAGAGCTCAGGGGCAGCGTTCCCGCTAAGAGCGGAGACAAAACTATCTCTCGTCCCACCAGGTTCATTGGTGTAGATGGTCCGAGGTGGTTCCTTCGAGGAGTCATTTCTTCCTCCACAATTAGCGAGGACGTTTATGCTCGCCTCGTGTCGACATTTCGCTCGGCTGCGGTCAGTCGTGGAGACATTGCAATGCCTCCGGGCGAACTCCTGCCGCTGAGGTTGCCAGTGAGTGATAAAGATGAGTGATCCGGATGCGGTTGCTAGACGGCTTGGCATAGAAAAGGGCGAAAACGGTTTTGATCTAAATCGCCAGTCATTACTGGCAGGAATCGGAGGGCCACTCGGGATTGCCGAAGCGATACTTCCGGCAACGCTTTTCTCTATCGTTTTTGCTGTAACCGGCGAAGCCATAGCAGCCGTGGGTGTAGCTGCCACAAGCTCGGCTTTATTCATTGCCATTCGCCTTGGGCAGCGCAAATCCATAGTGCAGGCGGCAGTAGGCGCCGCGGCGATTGCTTTTGCAGCCTTCTTAGCACTTCGCGATGGCGGACAAGCGGCGGACTACTTTGTTCCTGGCTTCTTTACTAACGGGGCATATGCCTTGGTGTTTTTAGTCTCGGTTTTGATTCGAAGACCTGTCATGGGTTACGGGGCCCAGTTGTTGTTCGGCTTGGCAAATTGGCGAAGCAACAAGGCGGTTTTTTCTAGGCTTAGAACGGTGACTTTGGTTTGGGTTGGGTTTTTCTTAGCTCGGCTCGCAGTTCAGTTGCCGTTGTATTTCTCTGGTCAGGTTGAGCTCCTGGCCGCATCTCGGGTCGTTATGGGTGCTCCGGCCTACGCCGGCTTGTTGGCTCTCACCTGGATTCTACTGAGGCGCATTGCCAACCCAATTGAGGGTAGATTAGAGGGGTAACCTTCTAGGAGTTGAGTTGATGTCCCATTTTTCAAGCGCTAGCAATCTAACTGTCGGCAACAAGACTTATAAGTACTTCAGCATGGCTGACTTAGAGGTTCAAAAACTTCCGTACAGCCTGAAGATTCTCCTTGAAAACATGCTTCGCACCAAAGATGGTTTGAACGTCACCCAGGCTCACGTCGACGCACTAGTGTCATGGGATCCAAGCAAGGAACCAGACACTGAAATTCAATTCAGCCCTGCCAGAGTGATCATGCAGGATTTCACGGGTGTTCCTTGCATTGTCGACCTAGCAACAATGCGCGAGGCAGTTCAGGAACTTGGTGGTGACCCACAAAGCATCAACCCATTGACTCCAGCCGAGATGGTAATCGATCACAGTGTCGTGGCGGATGTGTCTGGATCTCCGGACGCGGCTGAGCGAAATGTCGAGTTTGAATATCAGCGCAACAGTGAGCGCTACCAGTTTTTACGTTGGGGTCAGACCGCGTTCGACAACTTTAAAGTTGTCCCGCCGGGGACAGGTATCGTCCATCAGGTGAACATTGAGTTCCTGGCTAGGACCGTGATGACTCGTGAGGTTGACGGTGAGTTAGTTGCATATCCCGATAGCTGCGTGGGAACAGATTCACACACGACGATGGTCAACGGACTGGGTGTCCTCGGTTGGGGTGTTGGCGGCATCGAAGCCGAGGCCGCAATGTTGGGGCAGCCAGTTTCCATGCTTATTCCAAAGGTTGTTGGTTTCAAGCTAACCGGGGAAATCCCGACTGGGGCGACGGCTACGGATGTCGTGCTGACAATTACTCAGCAGCTACGTAACCACGGAGTCGTGGGCAAGTTTGTTGAATTTTACGGCGATGGCGTTGCCAGCGTGCCTTTGGCTAATCGCGCAACCATCGGAAACATGTCTCCAGAATTTGGTTCGACTGTCGCAATTTTTCCAATCGATGATGTGACTCTCGATTATTTGCGCATCACAGGCCGTGATGCAGACGAAATAGCCCTAGTGGAGACTTACGCCAAAGCGCAGGGAATGTGGCATGACCCAAGTCAAGAGCCTGAGTTCAGCGAATATCTGGAGCTGGACCTGTCGACGGTTGTACCTTCAATCGCCGGGCCCAAGCGCCCTCAAGACCGGGTTGAACTTTCCACAAGCAAGGCTTCTTTTGAGCGTGATTTGAAGAGCTATGCGCCATCGTTCAGTGCCCCAGTGCCAGTGAAGGGCAAGGACTATCAGCTTGACCACGGCGCCGTGACTATCGCATCAATTACCTCTTGTACCAACACCTCAAACCCGTCGGTGATGATAGCCGCCGGGCTACTGGCGAAGAAAGCTGTTGAAAAGGGCCTGTCAGCAAAACCATGGGTAAAGACATCCTTGGCACCGGGCTCCAAAGTCGTGACTGAGTACTACAAAAAGGCGGGCCTAACGGAGTCTTTGGACCAGCTGGGTTTCCAGTTAGTTGGTTATGGCTGCACCACGTGTATTGGAAACTCCGGTCCACTCGCTGACGAAATCTCAGCTGCGGTCAATGAGGGTGACCTAGCCGTAACAGCTGTGCTAAGCGGAAACCGAAACTTTGAGGGACGAATAAATCCCGATGTCAAGATGAATTATTTGGCGTCTCCTCCTTTGGTCATCGCCTATTCATTGGCCGGAACCATGGACTTTGACTTCGAAACTGAATCACTCGGTTTGGATCACGATGGGCATGATGTTTTCCTGAAGGATATCTGGCCAACACCTGGCGAGGTGCAGGACACGATTGATAGCTCAATCAACTCCGACATGTTTACCACTCAGTACGCGTCCGTCTTCGATGGGGACAGCAGATGGCAGTCACTGCCAACACCTGAGGGAGCGTTATTTGATTGGGTCAGCGATTCTACGTACGTGAGGAAGCCCCCGTACTTCGACGGGATGAGCCTTACTCCTTCGCCCGTTACTGATGTTCACGCGGCTAGGGCACTCGTATTGCTTGGCGACTCGGTCACTACCGATCACATCTCGCCTGCCGGTTCGATTAAAGCCGATTCGCCTGCTGGTATCTACTTGATGGAAAAAGGCGTTGGACGAGTGGACTTTAATTCCTACGGTTCCCGTCGCGGGAATCACGAAGTTATGATTCGTGGAACCTTTGCAAACATCAGACTGCGTAATCAGCTGCTCGACGATGTTGAGGGAAGCTATACCCGAGACTTCACGACCGACGAAGGTGCTCAAAGTTTCATATATGATGCGGCTGAAAATTACCGTGCAGCCGGCACGCCACTGGTGGCAATTGCTGGAAAAGAGTACGGCTCTGGATCTTCCAGGGACTGGGCCGCAAAGGGAACTAGTCTTTTAGGCATCAAGGTAGTGATTGCAGAGAGTTTTGAGCGTATCCACCGAAGTAACCTCATCGGTATGGGCGTTCTTCCGCTGCAGTTCCCGACAGGACAGCACGCAGCCAGTCTTGGTCTTGATGGAACTGAAGAGTTTGACTTCACGGGAATTGAAGAGCTCAACAATGGCAAGACACCCAAAACTGTCCACGTGGTGGCCAAGCCGACATCTCACTCCGCTGAAGATAAGCCAGTTATCGAATTTGATGCGGTGGTTCGCATCGACACTCCGGGTGAAGCTGACTACTTCCGCAATGGGGGCATTTTGCAGTATGTTCTTCGCTCTTTGGTCGCCTAGGAATACTTCAAGTTGGCAGATGTTGGGAAACGCATGAGTCTTTTAGCTGGAATCGAATCTCCGAGTCACCTCCAGGCTCTTTCATCGACGCAGTTGGTGGAATTGTGCCAGGAAATAAGGGAACACCTAGTCGATTCAGTTTCAAAAACTGGTGGTCACTTGGGTCCTAACTTGGGCGTCGTTGAAATAACAGTCGCACTTCATAGGATTTTTGAATCGCCCAAGGATTCGATAGTTTACGACACCGGTCATCAGAGTTATGTCCACAAGCTACTCACCGGCCGCAGAGACCTTTCCACTCTTCGCCAAAAGGACGGCATCGCCGGCTACCCGCAGCGTTCTGAGAGCGAACACGACATCGTAGAGTCATCGCATGCTTCCTCCTCTCTCAGCTGGGCAGATGGCATTTCAAGGGCTTATAAGGCAACCAACCAGCACGACAGGCATGTCGTAGCAGTAATTGGCGACGGCGCTCTGACCGGAGGCATGTCTTGGGAGGCACTGAACAACATAACCGACGACAATGACCGCAACTTGGTGATTGTCGTGAATGACAATGGTCGATCGTATGCACCGACCATGGGTGGCCTGGCTCATCGTCTTGAGTCGATTCGAACTAACAATCTTTATAACGCCAGTTATTCGCTATCCAGAAAGATTTTTACCGTCTCGGCCCGCTGGGTAGGGCCGTTTTCGATTCAACTCGTGCCGGACTTCACTCCTTGTTTGGTCCTGGTAATTTCGGCGGAATCTTTCCAAACTTAGACATAAAGTATTTTGGCCCAGTAGATGGGCATGACCTGCTAGCTCTTGAAAAGACGCTCGCCAGAGCCAAGGCGCACCAGGGACCCGCCGTTGTCCATGCCATTACGCAAAAGGGCAAAGGTTACGATCCTGCTATCAAGGATGAAGCCGACCAATTCCATGCGGTTGGCAAGATTAATCCAGAGACTGGGATGCCGATGCCGAGCAATGGCTCGACTCCATGGACCGAAGTTTTCGCGGATGAAATTCTCGAAATAGCAAAAGCCGATTCGAGAGTCGTGGGGATAACTGGGGCGATGATGATTCCGGTTGGTTTGGATAAATTTGCCGGTCACTTTCCGGACCGCGTTTTTGACGTTGGAATTGCGGAACAGCACGGAGTGGCGGCGGCGGCAGGAATGGCTTTCGGGGGACTCCATCCAGTCGTTGCAATATATTCGACTTTCATAAACCGTGCCTTTGATCAAGTCCTCATGGACGTCGCTCTTCACAAAGCCGGAGTCACATTCGTGCTTGACAGGTCCGGCATAACTGGCCCGGATGGCGCCAGCCACCACGGCGTTTGGGACATTCCGCTTCTGCAGATGGTCCCCGGAATCCACATATCGGCGCCGAGGGATAAAGAACGGCTTCAAGAAGGCCTCAGAGAGGCAATCGCGATCGATGATGCTCCGAGCGTTATCCGTTTTCCAAAGGGTGCCGTTCCAAAGTCGATAGATGCCATTCTGCGGACAGCAAATGGCGTTGACGTTCTAAAGCAGGCCGCAAGCAAGGACGTACTCATCGTTGGAGTGGGTAGTTTTGCCCAGGTTGCAATCGATGTGGCCGATCTCTTGGCAAGTCAAGGGATTGGTGCCACGGTTGTGGACCCAAGATGGATCTTGCCCATAAACATGGACCTTGTCGAGATGGCTAAGGATCACCGGTTGGTCGTGACAATCGAGGATGGACTAAAGACCGGGGGCTTTGGTTCTAGAGTTCGACAGGAGCTAAGAGCGAATGAAGTTGATACTGCTCTTAGCGAGGTTGGTGTTCCGGCCGAGTTTTTAGAGCACGCTGAGCGTTCAGAGATACTGGAGCGATTGGGACTGACCGCCAAGACGATAGCGAGAGATATTGTCGCGCAGGTGCTTGGGTCAAAGGTTCCGCACGCTAAGGCGTTTGAGGATGAGAGTTCTCAGCCTCAGCTGACGCAAGACCCTCTTCAATAAGCTCAGCCACAATCTTAACCTGCCACGGCCGTGCCCCTAGTTTCTCGAGTTGCGCAGCTATTTCCTTTTCGGGCTCGAAGCAAACTCTTCTCAAAAACTCTGGCGTCAAAAGATTTTCTACTGGGACGACCAGTTCCGTTGCCTTGGCCATCATGAGCTCTCTTACGAGCTTTAGTCTGACGTGTGCCTCTGGAAATCTTTTTTCCCAGCTCTTGTGGTTCGGAAGTGCGCCGGTGTGCTCTGGCGCCGGCAGAATCTCAAGATTCTTTGACCCTTCTATTGCCTCCCACCACACTGACAGCATGGACCTAGAGGCTCGTCCCTGAAACAACTTGTTCTGGGACAGCTCGTGCTTGGACCTGGGTACTTTGTCAATCGCCGCCATTATGGAGCGGTCTGGGATCAGACGCCCAGGAGCAAGGTCTGATTCAATCGCTATCTCGTTGCGGGCCAGCCATAGCGCAGCGGCAGCCTTAAGTTTCACTTGGTCTTTGACTCGGCTTAGTCCCGGGAGGTTCCTCCACGGCTCTTGGGCAATTGGCTTGGGTCGAAAGTTCTGGAGGGCTGCGAATTCCTCTTTCGCCCACTGGCTCTTGGACTGGGACTCGAGACTCTTTTCAATTTCGGCCCAAAGATCGTGCAATACGTCTACGTCGAGCGCCGCATAATTTAGCAGCGAAGCTTGCAGAGGCCGTATTGACCAGTCCGAAGCAGAGTGTTCTTTTGCAAGCTCAAGGTCAAGTAATTCCGTGACCATAGATCCGAGTCCAACTTTTTCATAACCTGCCAGCCGCGCTGCCAGTTCGGTGTCGATTATTGTTTTGCTTGCAAAGCCGAGCTCTGTCAGGCAGGGAATGTCCTGCGTCGCAGCGTGCAGTAGCCAACTCCTGCTGTTTATCTCTTTAGCCACGAGTTCGTTCCAGCCGGGGGAGGTGTCATCTAGGGCTACTGGGTCAATCAGGTAAATCGAACCGGCAGCCAAACCAATCTGGACCAGGTATGCGCGCTGGGAATATCGAAAACCACTAGCTCTTTCGGTGTCAATGGCAAGTGTGTCCGTGTTTTGCGTTAAAGCTTCTAGCATTTCTTCAAGTGATTCTTGATCGACGACTTGAACAACTGGACGTCTTGGGGTGTCTAAATTCAACTAATTCTCATAACTTTGCTGTCTTTCGGTGGCAGGCCTGAAATGAGCGCTAAAAGCTCTATCCAGCCCATTAGGTGTGACGCCAAATCGAACGACGTCGGGGCCCAGCTGGCTCGAATTTCAAGCTCAGCGTGCTGCGGTTGCGCGATTAGCGCTCCGTGCCCTGTGGAGATAACTGTAGTCGTGGTTCCAGCCTCGTGGGCAAAGCCGGCCTTCTCGGCTGCTAGAGAGTCCTTCAGCCACTCCCAAGGCAAGGCCGCCGTGTAGTCATCCTTTGCCATCTCAAGCTCAATGGGGGACTTTGCATATCCAATAATTCGAAACTCAGAGTTCCAACCCTCGGGGATTTCAGGGTTACGACAAAAAACCAAACGAGAAACCCCATGATCGGAGGCTGTTTCGTGCACGATTTCAGCAGAAATAGCGATCGACTCGGTTGCAATACCTGCAGGAGAAGGAATTTGAGTAAGTTCGATTTCATCCCTAACCGACAAGCTCGAGAGTTCTCGGAGCATTGAGGCAAAGGGTTCTGAGATGTTGGTTAGGTCAAGTTCCACAACATCAAGCTACAGAGGTATTCACGGGGCCTCCTCTAGACTCGCCCAGTTACCTCAGTTACGTAGAGATTTTTGAATCTAAAAGTTCCCACTTGAAAAAGGTTCCACCTCGAAATAAAGGCCGCGCCCCCTGACTCATATTCGCTGCTGATAAACGCACGGACATCATTCCTTGATCGAAGAGTCTCTATAAGTGCAGTTGGACCGAACTCAATGTGAATGGGTGTCGGGCTTGATGTCATGAGTTGTTGCACGGATTCGGCTGGCGTGAGTACTGTTTCGCCGCCGATTAGGCGCACTTGTTCAGCCTGAAGTTCCATAGGGAGTGTTTCCGCGGTCGATCTAGTGAGAATCGCTAATGCTGAAGATGACGGCAGTCGGTAGTTCTCAGAACGTGCAGTTAGACCGGTTGTCAGAACCGTACCGGCTCTTTTTCGGAAAAGCATCAAGAGCTCGAAGTCTGATTCGCCACCTAGTGATTTTGAGGTGCCGTCTTGCCCTAGGTGTGATCCGACCTGATCAACCACCATTGATGCCGTAGTGGTGGTCTTACCAATCGAACTCAGAAAATCAGGCATCCTTCGCGACGAGCTCTGCTGTTTTGCGCTTGATCCTGGCTAGCATTCCACGCATGCCACGTACACGAAGCGGAGTGATTATGTGATCCAGCCCAAGTTTCGTGGGGAAGTCATCCGAGAGCTCAAGGATTTCATCGGCCGAGTGCGAGCTCAAAGCGCTGAACAAAATGCTTGCGAAACCCCTTGTGGTTGGAGACTCTCTAGGTGCCGAAAAATGAAGCTTAATCTCCGCGGCGGTCCCGTCTACGGCAATAAAGACCGGCGACTGGCACTCCTCAACTCGCTCAAGCAATTCCGGGTGGTCGCCGTATCGCGCATCTAACTCCGGTAAGGCTTCGCTGAATTCTAAAAGAAGCTGCAACCGGTCACTGCCCTCCAAGAATTGGAAGTCAGCAATTATGTCCTCGGAGGCACGTGTCAAGTTGCGAGCCCAGGCTCAGAACCGGTGGCAATTGGAGCGCCAACCAGGTTGCCCCACTCTGTCCAGCTACCGTCGTAGTTTCGAACACTTTCTACTCCAAGCAGATACTTCAGCACAAACCAGCTGTGCGAGGAGCGCTCACCAATTCGGCAATACGCGATGAAATCCGAGCTGCGGTCGTAACCCGTGTTTTCAAAGTAAAGCTTTTCAAGCTCGGCAACTGGTCGGAAGGTTTCGTCTTCCTGAATTGACTTGGACCAGGGGATCGATGCGGCGGTTGGGATGTGACCACCACGTGTTGCGCCCTCATTTGGGAAATCTGGCATGTGCATGCGCTCTCCGGAGTATTCCTCAGGGGAGCGAACATCGACCATTGGTTGACCTATGTGCTGAAGAACTTCGTCTCTGAAGGCGCGAATTTCAGAATCGTGCCTTTCAACTACTGGGTAGCTCTTACTGGAAACTACTGGCTTTTCCTTTGTTATTTCTCCGCCGTCAGCGATCCACTTGTTTCTTCCTCCATCAAGCAGGAGCACGTTTTCGTGACCGAAAAGCTTGAACACCCAGAATGCGTAGGTAGCCCACCAGTTTGAACGGTCGCCGTAGAGCACGATAGTGTCTTGTCTGCCGATACCTTTGATGTTCATTAGGGCTGAAAATTCTTCGCTCTCGAGGTAGTCGCGTCGAAGCGGGTGATTCAATTCGGTGTGCCAGTCAAGTTTGACGGCTCCAGGAATGTGGCCGGTCTCATACAAAAGGATGTCCTCGTCGGACTCAACAACTATCACGTTATCCAAGTTGCTCTTTAGCCACTCTGTTGTGACTAGCACATCGGGGTTCGCATACTCTGCTATTTTGCTCAGCTGGTTCATGGGTCTCCTCTTGATTATCTACACTTATGGTGACGAAGGGTACTTACATTGACAGAACAAGATTTGGTGAGACCAAATTCCTTGCTGACGCGGCATCCCGAGGTTTCTAAGGCAGAGCTTATTAGTCAGCTTATGCCACCTCCAGAGTTTGACCATGCCAGATTCGAGAGTTACCGCCCTGATAAAAATTACGAAAGCCAGTCAATTGCTCTTGGGCTGTGCAAGGAATTTGTGCATGGACCAAAGAAAAAGTTCTTCTCAAAGACAGAAAAGTTTCCTGGCATATATCTTGATGGCGGTTTTGGAGTGGGTAAGACCCACCTTCTCGCGTCTATCTGGCATTCATACTCTGGAGTGAAGGCCTACGGCAGTTTTCTCGAGTACACCAGCTTGGTCGGTTACCTGGGGTTTGCACAGACAATTCTGGAGCTGAAAAAGTATGGGTTGATCTGCATTGACGAGTTTGAGCTTGATGACCCGGGGGACACCATGATTATGTCCAGGCTGCTAAAAGAGCTAGAGGCAAGTGGAACCCGGTTTGCTGCCACCAGCAACACCCCTCCCAACGCTCTTGGGGATGGAAGGTTCGCTGCGAGTGATTTCCAGCGAGAGATTAAGGGTCTTGGAGACAGGTTTCGGATTGTGTCTGTGGACGGTGAGGATTTTCGGCATCGCGACATAGACGCTGAGTCTGAAACCCTTGACGAAGTCACTCTTGGTGGCTGGCTCAAACAGCACAAAAATAGCTTCAGAGACGACTTCGGCGATCTCCTGGGACACCTTGGAACTCTGCATCCAACGAAATATCGCGCGTTGGTGGCAGACGTTGGAGCGCTTGGAATCACCGATGTGTCAAAACTGGATGATCAAGTACATGCTCTAAGACTCGTGGCCTTTATTGACAGAATGTACGAGTTTCAGGTGCCACTAAGAACATCGGGCAGCACACCAATTACTGCGGTCTTTTCTAAGACCATGCTCTCTGGCGGTTACCGGAAAAAGTATTTGAGAACAATCTCTCGCATTGGAGCTCTTACGAGCCTTTCTTAGCCTTTGCTTTTTCTTCTCGGTGCTTGCGCATGTGATGTCGCCCTCTGACTTGGGATAACCAGCCACCAAAGGCCATCGACACCAGTGAACCCAGGATTACGGCAAGCGTTGCCTCGGCAACAATGTACTGAGTGTCGGCAAAGGCCAAGTTGGTCATCAGAAGTGAGACAGTAAAGCCAATTCCAGCCAGTCCGCTTATTGCCAAGAAATCCAGTGGCTCTAAATCCAAGCGATCAGGCTTAGCCGCGATCTTGTTAGCCAAGATGGCTAAGGCCGTTATCCCCAGCACCTTTCCGACTGGCAGCGCTACTGCGATGCCAACAAACACACTTGAGAACGCTCCGTCGAAGACGGGAAGTGCGATTGCCACTGCAAAAAAAGCATAAATAGGTAGTGACACAGTGTTAGTCCATGGCTGGATTTTCGCCACGAGGGAGTGAGTTTTTTTGCTTGGGATTATGAGGCCCAGAACAACACCCGCCACTGTGGCGTGAACTCCGGACTGATAGACGGTGTACCAAAGCAGGATGAAGGTCAAGACTCTTACGTAGTTGATCGGCAACTTTCCGTACTTCTCCATCAAAATGTGCAGAGCTGCAATTACCGCTGCTGCAACAAGCCAGAGTGCCTCAACATCGGAAGTGAAGAACACGGCAATAATCAGGATTGCCACCAGGTCATCAAAAATAGCTAACGCCAACAGAAACACGCGAGCTGATTTGGGAAGGCCTCTTCCGAAAATCGCAAGAATTCCAAGAGCGAAGGCAATGTCGGTTGCAGTTGGAATTGGCCAACCATTCAAGTAGTCAGTTCCCCAGTTGAAGGCGACGTAAATCAGGGCGGGGACTACAACGCCGCCGATGCCGGCAAGTACTGGAACAAGTGCACTGGCTGGTTTAGAGAGCACTCCACTTGAAAGTTCATATTTTAGTTCTAGGCCGGCGACCAAGAAAAAGGTGGCCAAAAGTAGATCGCTTACCCAGTGCTCGATACTTAGGCTCAGGCCAATCGACTCGAATCCAACGTATGCGTGCTTGAAGTCAAGGAACGCGGGGCCAAAGGGGCTGTTGGCTATTACGATGCCGATTATTGCCGCGCCCATCAGCAGCAGGGCGGCAGAACGATCGCTTTTCATGGCTCTCCATTTCGATTTACTTCATTCAGAATACCCTGTGGCGTTTCGCAATTTTTCGCACCCCGACAAACTGTCAGATGTAACCAGACCGAAACATTACGAGTGTCTGTTCGAAACCTTTTAGCGGAAAGCTATCCAAAGTGCTCGGAGAATTCGATCGCTTGAACCTATTTGGAGAGGTAAACAAATGTTAGATACAGGAGAACTTAGCTGGGCGGTAACCGCGACAGCACTAGTACTACTTATGACCCCGGGTCTGGCTTTCTTCTACGGAGGATTGGTTAAGGCCAAGTCCGTAGTAAGCATGATGATGATGAGCTTTGGTTCGATTGCGCTAGTGGGTGTCCTATGGGTCCTATATGGCTACAGCATGTCCGCAGTTGAGAACCCGACCGACTTCGCTGGAAACCCATTCACAACTTTCGGTCTTGACGGCCTTGATAACGACGGCCTCATTGGCGCAGCGTTCGGTGCAACATTCGCAATTATCACCATTGCCCTAATCTCTGGTGCGATTGCGGACCGAGCAAAATTCGGCTCTTGGTTGATTTTTGCGGGACTATTCGCAACCTTCGGCTACTTCCCAGTTGCAGCTTGGGTTTGGGGTGGCGGATGGGTAATGGAGTTAGGTACGTACCTTGACATGCCTGGCGTCATCGATTACGCCGGCGGTACTGCGGTACACATTAACGCTGGAGCTGCCGCTCTAGCACTTGCGGTTGTTCTTGGTAAGCGCTTCGGTTTTGCCAAGGGAATCATGCAGCCTCACAACGTTCCCCTTGTTCTTCTTGGTGCAGGACTTCTATGGTTCGGATGGTTTGGATTCAACGTTGGAGCAGAATTCCTAAACGGTATGCAAAACGTTGGTCTAATCACTGTGAACACTCTGGGTGCAACCGCTGCAGCGATTCTTGGTTGGCTTGTTATTGAAAAGGTCAAAGAGGGCAAGGCAACTTCGATTGGCGCAGCTTCGGGTGCAGTTTCTGGTCTAGTTGCCATCACCCCAGCCTGTGCAAACGTGACTCCAGTTTTCGCACTGCTACTTGGTGTTCTTGCTGGTGTTCTTTCTGCTCTAGCTGTGGACCTCAAGTACAAGTTCGGTTACGACGACTCACTTGACGTAGTTGGCATCCACTTGGTTTCCGGTTTGGTTGGAACCCTCTACCTCGGATTCTTCGCAATCGACACTGGCTTGTTCACAGGTGGCGACATCGGACAGCTAGTCGTGCAGGCAATTGCAGCCTTTGGTGTTCTTGCTTACAGCTTCGTGCTCGCACTTGTTATCGGCTTCTCTATCGAGAAGACCATTGGCTTTAGGGTCAAGAGCGAGGATGAAATCGCAGGCATTGACTCCGTTGTTCACGGCGAGGCTGCTTACAGCTTCGGCCAGGACGCAGAAGTTAAGTAACGCAAATAGATTCATGCAATCACAAAGGCGGGAGATCTTTCTCCCGCCTTTGTGCATTCATGGCAATCATTTTTGTGGCATAGTTATCTAGTTCTTGTAAAAGAGCATGCGGATGTGGCGCAGTGGTAGCGCACAACCTTGCCAAGGTTGGGGTCGCGAGTTCGAATCTCGTCATCCGCTCTCAGAGGCTTTTAGCCCCTGTACTGGTGGAGTGGCCGAGAGGCGAGGCAGCGGCCTGCAAAGCCGCGTACACGGGTTCGAATCCCGTCTTCACCTCCAGCTTCAAAGCTGGGCGATTGGCGCAGTGGTAGCGCGCTTCCCTGACACGGAAGAGGTCGCTGGTTCGAACCCAGTATCGCCCACCCCTACGGCCCAGTAAACACAGGGGTCTCGGTCTTTGTTACACCTGTCGTGCAACCTACGTGCAACCCGTGGACGAACTTGCACTCAGAAAAAGGCCTTTCAGTACTCATGCCTCAAGCGGGCTAGCTCTCGGCTTTGGCTCTTTGTGGTTCAACTTGGCGGGAGTCTCTCTAGTTCGCCTCGAGGCCGCAGTTCCGGCATAAAATAGGGCACCAATGTGGTTTACCCCACCGGACCGAGAATGACAAATGTGCTCGGCCGTATGCTTTGAGCAAATCGGTAAGTGCTACCTGTTTGAGTTTCTGAAGCTAGCTGGATTTCGGGCTGGCTTACCAAGAATGAACTTTGGTTTAGAAAGTGGCGAATGACAGTTTTCACGCGGAAGGTCCTGGTCGTCGAGGACGACCAGTTCATGGGTTCGCTAATCTCCCAGGCTCTTTCCAATGCGGGATTTGAAACGAAGCACGTTATCTCCGCGGTCGAGGCTAAGCGTTCGATCGGGGCACTTGACCCTGACATAGCTCTGATTGACATTGACCTTGGCGACGGCCCCAATGGGATCGATCTAGTGCACATGCTTCTGCGGATCTACCCCGGAGTAAAGCTTGTGATCCTGAGCACCCTGGCGGACGCCAAGAGTGCCGGCCTGGGGGCCTTGGATGTTCCAGCCGGCGTTACCTATTTGCGAAAAAGCCTGATTCATGACGTGAATGAGTTCATCTCCACGATCGAGTTAGTAATCGGAGACAACAACCCGGAAATCCGCCAAGACCTTGAGGTCGCAAGGCAGTTTGATGGTGTTAGTAAGGTCCAACGGGAGATACTTCACATGATGTCTCTAGGTCTATCAAATCGTGAAATTGCCAGCCGTCGTAAGGTCAGCCTTTCAAACATTGAACAGCGTTTGACTGAGATTTATAAGGCCCTGGAAATAGCGAAAAGTGAAGCAACCGTCCCGAGAGTAGAGGCTATTCTCAAGTATCTGTCTATGACGGGCACGGCCAAGCACTGAGTGGGTAAGGCGTGAGGGAAATACTAAGGAGGCTAGGGAGTCCAGACGCGATTAGCAGATTTACTGTTCTTTCGCTTTTATTCGTGAGCATGTCCGGAACCCTAATCCTCGCCAATGCTTTGTACCCGGATCGACTGGGTGATGCGATTCTTGCAAGGTCGCTTTCAATAATCCCTATGATCGGGCTCCTTGGGCTGGCAAAATTTGCATTGAAGTCTTCCGGTGCTGTCAAACCCAGACCAGCATGGACAATCCCGGTATTTATTGTCAGCGCTCTAGCTGGAAGCGCAGTATTTGACTCTTTGCTCTTGATTCAGAACGTGACCGAGACATCGGGTTTTTTGTTTCGAATTTTTTGGCGTGCGGCAATTTCTCTGGCCGTCATTGTTCTAACGGGGCTACTAGTTGTTAGCACCAGAGAGCTCAATCGCAAGAACGATGAATTAGAGGCTTCTTTGCGAATGATCCTCTCACTGCGAGACCAGGCTGTCGACCGAATTGCTCAGCGCAAATCTTCATTGCTTGAACAGATTTTTACGGAAGTCAAGTTGTCGCTAGTTAGCCAAGGCTCACACGCATCGACTAGCGAATCTCTCAAGAGGCTCCTAAGCGAAGTTATCCGGCCCCTAAGTTACCGACTCACTAGGGAAGTCCCGGGCGAGAGTGCCGAGGCGCAATTGCCGAAAATTGGACGCGCTCCATGGCTAGCGATATTTAGAGAGGCCCTCAGTTCCAACCCCATTCATCCATTCCTCAGCGGTTCTGTCCTGGTCCTCATCTTGGTTCCATTCGTATCGATAAGTGGAGGCGCGCAAGTCCTGACAAGTGTCGCGTTTCTTTCAGTCTGGATAGTTTTGTCCTACCTCTTGAAACTAATTTGGGCGAAACTTCCCGCAATCATTGGGTTTGGCGTCAGGGCAGGCATGTTTGTATTAGCCATCGCTGTGGTGACCACGCTTTCGCTAGTGGCTGTGCGTGACCTATTGCGCCAGGTTGCCCAGCCGTGGTTTGCTGCTGGCGTCATTTTTTGCTTTGTTGTTTCTATCTCGGTGGCCATGCTCCACGCGGCATTCATGCAGCTAAGGCAAGTGTCGTCCTCTCTAGCCGAAACAGTCGATGAACTAAAGCGTGAGGTCATCCTTCTAAATAATGGCCTGCGGCTAATGCAAAAGGCGATGGCAAGAGTGCTTCACGGCACGGTGCAGCAGGAAATCACTCTTGCAATCAAGAAGCTTCAAGACGCAACGAATGCTGAGGAGGCTCTGTTGGTTGCTTCAGTGAGCCAGGAGCGAATCAATAACGCTCTTGAGAAACTTACTGAACCTGGTGGCACTTCGATAAACCTGTCCGATTCCCTCCGAACCTTCGCAGAGCTCTGGGATGGGTCAGTCGCGATAGCCCTCACTCTGACAAAGGCGGATTTGAAAATTATTCAGAATCGGTCCAATCTCCCGCAAGTTCTCGATGAACTAGCCAAAGAGGCTTGCCGAAATGCAATCGTGCACGGGGAGCCTACGAATATCAGCATCACTTTCTCGACTGATCTAGCGAATCGACTAGTCGAGATGGCTGTCGAAAACGACGGTAAGGCTCTAGAGCCTGGCGCTCAGAACGGCCTTGGATCTCAGATATTCGACGATCTGACCATGCGCTGGTCAAGAACTCAAGTCGGAGCTTTAGTGCGTCTCGCAGCCACAGTTCCCTTCTAGAACTAGCTTCTAATGTGGTAAACCCCACTAAAATCTTGACGAAAAAAACGGGTCAGCTAGCTTTGCAACCGAACTAACTTTAGAGGCCCTTAAATGAGACCTAGAGCGACTTTGCAAGTTCTGAATCCTAGGACGCCCACGCTACCGGCGATGGGCACTAACGGCTTCGGCGAGCTGGGCTCTGGCAATAACAGCCACAAGATTGGAAAAGAATGAAGACTCTCCGAGGACTCAGCATCGGTGTTCTGTTTTCCCTGGTGACATCAGTTCTTATAGGACCAGCAGCTTGGGCTGAACCTGAACCTGGGTACTGCACAACAGGCACGTTGACGATTGCGAACAATGTTGTCACAGACCACACAAATTGTTCTGGTACCGCAAACATCCCATTTGGAGTAACCAGAGTCGGCGACCAGGCTTTTTTATACGCCAATCTAACCTCGGTAACCATTCCAAGCACCGTCACCTCAATCGGTACTTCGGCGTTTTATGACTCTAAACTAACCTCGATAACCATTCCAAGCAGCGTCATTTCAATTGGCCCAGACGCGTTCGTATACAGCGGCAATCTAGCCTCAGTGAACTTTGAGGGCAACGCACCAACTGTTGGGAGTAATGCTTTTAGCGGCACTAAAACTGGCGCTGCTGCAAATATTGGCGCTTCGGCAGAACTCTTTGGCACGGGCAAAAGCTGGAACGGCCTACGGGTACTTCGATCAGGCACAGTAGCTTGCACAACAGGCACGTTCACGATTGCGAACAATGTTGTCACAGGGCAAACAGATTGTGCCGGTGCGGCAATCATCCCGAATGGAGTCACCTCAATCGGTGATTCTGCGTTTGATGGAGCCAGCTCGCTCACTTCAATAATTATCCCAAAGAGCGTTAACTCCATCGGCAACTTTGCGTTCAGAGACAACACGACGCTTGAGGCGTTGACTTTTGAGGGCAACGCTCCAGCTGTTGGGTTCAAGGCTTTCTACTCCATCGGACCGGATCCAACTGCAAATATTGGCGCTTCGGCAGAGTTCTTTGGCGCTGGCGAACTTTGGAATGACCTACGGGTACTGCGATCAGGCACAGTAGCTTGCACAACAGGCGCGTTCACGATCGCGAACAATGTTGTCACGGGGCACACAAATTGTTCCGGTACGGCAATCATCACTGATGGAGTCACCACAATCGGTGATCAGGCGTTTAAAGACGTCCAACTAACCTCGATAGCCATTTCAAAGAGTGTGACCTCAATCGGGGAAGGTGCGTTCGATGGCGCCAGCTCGCTCAAGGCAATCACAATCCCAAAGAGCGTTATCTCTATCGGCAACTTTGCGTTCAGGGACAACACAGCACTTCAGGCGGTGACTTTTGAGACAGACAGCAAGATCACTTCACTCGCCTACAAACTGTTCTGGGGGGCGACGGCACTAAGCACAATAACCATCCCTAACAGCGTCACGGAAGTCGGTGAGTATGCCTTCTACCAAGCGACCTCACTCGCATCAATAACCATCCCAAGCAGCGTCACCTCAATCAGGGAAGGTGCGTTTATTCAAGCGACCTCACTCGCTTCAATAACATTCGACGGCAATGCACCGAGTGCTAGTGATGCCTTCAACAACGGCAAAAGTGGTGCTGTTGCAATCATCAGTTCTTCCGCAACTGGTTTTACGTCAGATCCATGGAACTTACTCAAGCTCGCTGTTCTGCGCAACGTGACCTTCAATGAAAACGGGGGCACTGGAACAATGTCTAGCCAAGTAGCAGCAGTTACCACGGCCCTGTCGACCAATGCCTTTAGTCGCGTCGGGTTCACTTTTGCTGGCTGGAACACCGTGGCCGACGGCACGGGGGGAGTTAGTTACTCACCCGGAGCCGGCTACAGCTTCGCAAGTAATGCAACCCTCTATGCACAATGGACTGCAATCACTTATTCGGTCACCTTCAATGAAAACGGGGGCACTGGAACAATGTCTAGCCAAGTAGCAGCAGTTACCACGGCCCTGTCGACCAATGCCTTTAGTCGCGTCGGGTTCACTTTTGCTGGCTGGAACACCGTGGCCGACGGCACGGGGGGAGTTAGTTACTCACCCGGAGCCGGCTACAGCTTCGCAAGTAATGCAACCCTCTATGCACAATGGACTGCAATTCCTGCCCCTCCTTCACCTCGTTTTTCTGAGCCTGCCCCGAACCCTTCTCCACTAAAAACGACAGCACCAGAGCCAACACCTCCAACTCAGAGAGCATCTACTCCAGGAGGAACGGTAGCCGATAGTGCTGAAAAGCTGATTATTTCTGCCGGCACTTCAGGGGAGACCATCACGGCTCGTGGGTCAGATTGGCAGTTGGAAATTGCCTCAGTGCAGGGGAATGGCAAAGCAAATCCCGCGACCGGAGATTCGAATCTCGTCTTCCAACCAAGCTCTAAAGTTGAACTTTCGGCGAATGGTCTAATGCCGAGTGCAAAGGTTGCGTTTTGGGTGTTCTCAGACCCAACCTTTGTTGGTGAGGTGGAGACTGACAGCACTGGAAAGTTCGAATCGAACCTGGTGCTGCCAGACGGCCTCGCTCCGGGTGAACACACACTGCAGGTGCTGTCTCGTGACTCTAAGGGCAGAGCAATCACTTTGAATTTCCCAATCCTGGTGCAAGGTGAAGTCGCTTATGAAACAGCTTCTATTTCTCAAAAGCTCAACGCGGGTCCGTTCAATCGTTCAATCGCCGTTTATGCCAAGGGCCATAAGGGTAAAACCCTGTCCTGGAAGATTGCAGGAAAGTGGTCCAGGAAAACAATTACCTCTGACTACCAGGTCTTCCAAAGAAGAACTGCAGCAGTCGGTCTAGATGTCAATGTCCATCTCTACATAGATGGCAAGAAGCAGTCGACGATGACCGTTAGGACCAGGTAGTCAGCTTCTACAAGAAGCTAAATAAGTTGCGTGGCACATTAGAAACACAGGGGGCAACTTCGAACCCAGTATCGCCCACCCCTACGGCCCAGTAAACACGCGGGTTCCGGTCTTTTTTACTCCGGTCGTGCAATTTACGTGCAATTAGTTTCCCTCGCCTATTCGATAAATAGGTATGGAGTCTTGACTCTTTGGCTATTGAATCAAACCGCTCGGATAGAGCTCAAAGTAATGCACCACTAACATAGTGTTCAATGAGGTTTGTCCCAAAGACGTGACGGGCTTCTTTCATGCACTTACCATCACCCACAGGGACACTCAATGCGATTCAGTATGACCACGCCTGTCTTGAAATTTGCATCGAGTGAGCGAGCGCGGCGGTTCACTGCAGCAACAATCCGCAGCTCAAGATACCCTGAATCGTTTTCTGGATACGCACAGGGTTTACTAATCGCGCTTCTAGCAAGTTTCGTAGTTACAGTTGCCCCGGGTGGCGCTGAAGATTCAGCCAGCGCGGCTATGGAGCTGAAAGACACAACATTCATTAGCCTTGAAGGCGGCATCAATCACTCGCTGGCTCTATCGGCGGATGGCACTATTTATGCCTGGGGTTCCAACGGCTATGGCCAGCTCGGCATTGGGGACACAGCGGATAAGAATTCACCGGTTTCGATTTCAACTGAAATTACTTTCTCGGCCATTGCGGCAGGTTTAGAACACTCTCTCGGATTATCGACCGATGGCACGGTGTATTCCTGGGGTTCCAACTCCTACGGCCAACTAGGCAATGGAAATACTAGCCAACAGAATGCACCAGTTTCGATCTCATCGGGAATTGCCTTTGTTGCTATTGCGGCTGGCGACCATCACTCCCTAGCCCTGGCAGCCGATGGCACTCTTTATGCCTGGGGTTCCAACTCCTCCGGCCAGCTCGGTATTGGCAATACCGACCAACAGAGCTCACCAGTTTTGGTCTCACTGGGAGTCGCCTTATCTGATATTGCAGGAGGCTACGCTCATACACTCGCTTTAGCAGCCGACGGCACCTTGTATTCCTGGGGTCGTAACAGCTACGGCCAACTAGGCAATGGAAATACCAGCCAACAGATTTCACCAGTTTCGATCTCACCTGGAGTGACCTTCTCCTCTGTAGCGGCTGGCGAAGAACATTCTCTCGCGATTTCAGCCAATGGAGCGTTATACGCGTGGGGACAGAACAGGTTTGGCCAACTGGGTACCGGGGACACAACGAATAGAAGTTCACCAGTTTTGATCTCAAACGGCGTCGCGTTTTCGGCTATGGCGGCAGGCTTCGCCCACTCACTTGCCTTATCAGCTGATGGGACGATTTACGCATGGGGAGGTAACTACTCCGGTCAACTGGGTACCGGAGACACAACGGATAGAGGTTCACCAGTTTCGATCTCAACCGGAGTTTCTTTCTCCTTTATGTCGGTTGGCAACGATCACTCACTCGCAATATCTGCGGATGGCAAGATTTACGCCTGGGGAAACAACGACTATCAACAACTGGGAAATGGTCCGGATCGCACATCGAGCCCACTTAGAACTGCAGTGAACCTCGGCTTCACAGACATTGCTGCAGGCAACGCTCACTCACTTGCTCTATCAACTGATGGGACGATTTACGCCTGGGGATCCAACAGGTCCGGCCAACTGGGTACTGGAGACACAACGAATAGAAGTTCACCAGTTTCGATCTCACCCGGAATCACCTTCTCCGCCATTGCGGTAGGCGCTAACCACTCACTGGCCTTAACAGCGGAAGGCCTTATTTATGCATGGGGTTCTAACACCTTCGGTCGATTAGGAACTGGAGACCAGACTGATAGACATTCGCCGATCTCGATTCTTCCCGAAGTTACCTTCTCGGCTATTGCTGCTGGTGCAGATTACTCCTTAGCGATAGCAGCGGACGGCACTCTGTATGCATGGGGGAAAAATAGCTTCGGCCAACTTGGCACTGGAGACGAAGCGAGTGTGTATTCGCCCGCTTCAATCTCACCTGGAATTAGGTTTTCATCTATCGCTGCCGGCAACGCTCACTCGCTTGCTCTATCAGCAGAAGGCAGGCTTTATGTTTGGGGATATGGAAGGTATGGTCGCCTGGGAACTGGAAACAACAGCAGTCAGAAGTCTCCCTTTTTGGTATCGCCCGGAGTTACGTTCTCAGCTCTAGCCGCCGGTTACGATCATTCACTGGCTTTATCAACGGACGGCACGCTGTATTCCTGGGGTCGCAACCGCTACGGCTCGTTAGGCAATGGCAGCACAACGGACAGTAGTTTGCCAGTTTCGATCATGCCCTCTGTCACCTTCTCGAGTATCGCGTCAGGCGCTTACCACTCACTGGCCCTAACGGCGGATGGCACTATCTATGCCTGGGGTGCCAACGGTTATGGCACGCTGGGCAACGGTAATACTAGCCAACAGAATTCAGCGGTTTCGATCTCGCCCGGAATAATTTTCTCTGCTGTTGAGGCGGGTAACAATCATTCACTGGCCATATCAGCCGATGGAACCGTCTGGGGCTGGGGCTCTAATTCCAGCGGTCAAGTTGGCAACTTCTCACTATCTTCCGATAGCAGCCCAAGGTTGATTGTGATAGTCATTGGAGCAGGCGCCGCGCAAGAATTGAATCCAGCCCCAGCGCAAGAATTATATCCAACTCCAGCCCCCTACTCGGGACCAATACCAACTAACTACTCGGACAGACGTCCTGCCATCGGTGATCAAGTCATGATCAAAGGACTAAGACTGAACCAAGTGACTTCTTGCACGCTTGATGGAGTGACCGCTGTGATATCTAGTCAGTCTGCGGATAGCTTCACCATTGTGATTCCAGAGGGCATCACATCGGGACTAAAAGACCTAGTTATGACTGGACCATATGGAAAACTGACTGCTCAGGGAGCCTTGACTATTCAGGAGTCAATTCCTGAAATCATCAGTGAAGCCTCAGTGCCATCAAAGGTCAACTCTGGTTCATTCAATGGCTCTATCGCTGTTTATGCCAAGGGCCATAAGGGTAAAACTCTGTCCTGGAAGACTGCAGGAAAATGGTCCAGGAAAACGATTACCTCTGACTACCAAGTCTTCCAAAGAAGAACTGCAGCAGTCGGTCTAGATGTCAATGTCCAGCTCTACATAAATGGTGAAAAGCAGTCAACAAAGACCGTCAGGACCAGGTAGTCAGCTTCTACAAAAACTAAACAAGTTGAGTGGCACATTAGAAACACAGGGGGCAACTTCGAACCCAGTATCGCCCACTCCTACGGCCCAGTAAACACTCGGGTCCCGGTCTTTTTCATAGCCGTCGTGCAATTCGCGTGCAATTCGTTTTCCTCGACAGAGTGAGCTGGGCCAGCTATTGCCAACCTGCAGGGGTACTAGTAGGTTCGAAGTATTTAACACTTCACATCAAGTTTTGTCCGGGGGTACCCAATGACAGAAAACACGGAGAATGAACTAGCTGAAATTCATGCCGTGGCGGCGCTGGCTTATAAAAGGGCGTGCGAAGCTTTTCAGATTGCGACCGACGCGCATAGAGCATCTGTCGAGGCCTATGGCTTAGCCATGAGAGTCTCAGTCGATGACCAGTTCGACCCGCCACCGAGAGATCCAGCCGAGGCCCCACCCGAGCTCGAAATCTAAAACCCTTTTAGGCACTAAAGGATGATGAGTGGTCTAGTGGGCTTACGGCAGGAGGCCCGGGCGTGGGCTCGGAATGATAGGAACAACATCCTGGGGTCGCAATCCCAGCAGATAAGAATCCAGCCGGAATCAAGTTCGAACGCTCTCAGAGGTTGGTTTTTGTCGCACAGGTCGCAATTCATCTCGAGATGCTATTCCGGTTTGATCGCTTGCAGTATTTGTTACCCACAGGCATTTTAGTTTTGCAGGCGTACTGAAAGTTAGGGTGGGGGTATGAGAAAAGCCATAGCTCTAGTTTCATCGCTTCTACTTGTTGCAACACTTGCAACTCCAGCTCAGTCTGCAGGGGCTAAGTATTCGGTTTATCAAAAGACCCTGGCGGCCTTTAGTTCCAGCGCAACAACGCTGACCACCCAACAAAAAGCCCAAGTAGAGGCAACAGTTGAGGCCAATCCCTACGCCGAGAAGTTTATTTGCACCGGCATCGGGTATTACGACCAACCAATGAGTGTGAACATAACCGTCAGGAAACGTGCCAAGGCCGCTTGTGAGTATGCCAAGCAACTAAATCCGGCACTTTCCACCTGGTTCCAGAACAAGCCAACGCAAGCCAAGAGCTATGCGGGAAAGGTTCTGCTGACCCTAAAGAACCCCTACGCTGCAAAGGCCACATACACGCCATCCGACTCTCCAAATGCTTGGTTAGCGGCCTGTAAGGACTATGAGGCCGACATCTCCTTCAGTTCGCCGCAGGTTTACGCCACCATTATTGATGACGTGTGTGCAGTGAACAAACTGGATTACAGCCTGGTAACCGTTGTTGCTAGCCCAACCGTAGATCAGGTCAAGCTAAAACAGTATGTAGATAGCACTGTCTTTGTCATGTCCTATTGGCAGAGTCGCACTGGTTTAGCACTTAAGCCTCTGACCATAGTCGCGTTCAGCGAGCTTGATAACGGGTTCTGGGAAGAGGAAGTGGGTAGTCGGGTAAGCGTCGACATTGAATACCCAAGCAGGACCACAAAGGGTGGGCACTGTGGCTACGGTGACGATATAGCTGACGCGTTCTGCCCCAAAAAATACCCGAGTTCCGCAAGCAAAGACGGAGGCATTGTCTTGTCGCTACTGCTGGGTTCACAAGTTGTGATAAATAGATTCAGGCATCTCGTGCCAGCACACGAAGCAGTGCACATTTTCCAAGACTCAGTCGGGCAGGGTCATTACACAATGTGGTACGTCGAGGGACAAGCGACACTATTCGAGTTGGCCCTTCAGACGCTCTTCTACGGTTCTGCCAAGGGCTATAACGTTATGGATAGGGGAGAGACTTTAGATGCAGCGCGTACTGACGATAACCCCTTCAATCCAAAGACTGTTCAGGATGTAGTGACTCATGTTGCCGAGTGTCGAAATTCGGGCAGCGCCCCCTGCATGGGCTTTAGGAATGGACCAGGATCTGTTTTTCATGAAAAAATTATTATGGACTTCGGCATCGATTCATACATGACTCTAATGAGCGTGATTCTAGATCAAGAGCGTCTCTACGCGTTGGAGTGGTCAGAGGGGTTGCTTTATAGAGGATTCGAGGAAGTAACTGGGGTCGAATGGTTCAGCTGGAGCGAGTCCAGTGTCGCTCCCTACCTTGTCGAGCTCTATAAGTAGTTAAGAACTTAGGCCCGCCAGTCCGTTGCCCCGGCCAGCCTTGAAGTGTGCTGCAGTCAATACCCTTGCCAAGTGCAGACGGGCAACTGGCTGCATCGGCCCTCCAATGCAGCTACCTTCATCCGATTTAAATTCAGGTACGTGCAACTCATGGTCATACCCTGAATGAATAATTGCACCCCTAAACTGAAGGCACTCGCAGGGGGATCAATGAGAAAGGCTATAGCTTTAGTTTCATCACTTCTACTTGTCGCAACATTTGCAACTCCAGCGCAGTCTGAAGGGGCCAAGTATTCGCTCTATCAAAAGACCCTGACGGCCTTTGGTTCCAGCGCAACAACTCTGACCACCCAACAAAAAGCCCAAGTAGCGGCAACTGTTGAGGCCAATCCCTACGCCGAGAAGTTCATATGCACAGGCATTTCGTATTACGACCAACCAATGAGTGTGAACATAACCGTCAGGAAACGTGCCAAGGCCGCTTGTGAGTATGCCAAGCAACTAAACCCATTTCTATCGACCTGGTTCCAGAACAAGCCAACGCAAGCTAGGAGCTATGCAGGAAAGGTTCTCCTGACGGTAAAGAGCGTCCCTGCGGAGGTCGAAGAAGTTGTCGTTCTAGAGGGAGCCCTTTCCGTGCTGAACGACCCTGACAAAGCCTGGACGGCCGGGCAGCAAGAAGTTGTTGACGCATACGCCAGGGCTAAAAAAGTGAAGACTGCAGTCACCTACATAAATGCCGATGATGCCGACCTAGAGGCGGTGGCCGCAATCGACCGAAGCCTGCAGATGGGGCTGTCGCTTTTCGCGCCACTCATGGAGCCAGGCCGTGTGGTTGTTGTTTCATATGGAAGCAATTCCGTGGAGTGGTCGAACGAACAAATGCGGAGCCTAATGGCAGGATTTCCCTCCGTCACCAGCTGCTACGGTGGCCGTGAATTTTCAGTAGTAGCAAACGGAGAGTGGTCCTATTTGTTTCACAACTGTGCACCTGAGGGAGACCTAAATCCCCGTTCTGATTACAGTGCTCATGCCGCAACTCACCTCTGGCAGGGCTATCACGGTTGCTCTTGCGGCCCAATTACTCCCGCTTGGCTTCTCGAAGGGACCGCAACTCTTTACGGCGATGTTCTGGGATTTGGTCTGAATGACAAAGTCAACCAAAAGATTGAATGGGGTGGCACTCCGCATCTTCGCAATGCCCTGAGAACAGGGGACCCCGAGAAAATAATTCCTCTCATGGAAACGCTTGAAGGCAGAAACGCTCGAGGTATGGCACATGTTTATACGCTTGGAAAAATGATTCTCACTGGCCTGAGCGCGGCGTTCGGACACGAAAAAATCGTTGAATTCAACCAGTCATTTAGCAAACCAACGGATTTCGAATCTGAGTTTGTCAAAACCTTTGGGATTTCCTCAGATGAGTTCTACCAGGCAATGGTGCCTGTGCTCAAGTCATGGGCTCTTACCAAATGATGGTCCAAAGAGACTTTTAGCTCTGAAGTAGTAAACCAGTGAAGATTCTTGACGAGGGAAATTTAGACTCTTGAAAATACGGTGTTGTAATCTCAATCGCCATCTCTGCTCAAGTCCTTAAACAATGACCTGGGGTCACAATGCCAGTCAATAAGTATCCAGCCGGAGTCCAACTTGAGCACCCTTAGAGGTTTGTTGTTGATCCGATGCGCGTGAGTAAATCATGGCGCTACCAGTGCGTCCGGCTGCCCTGTGCGCATAGTTACAAAGTGAAGGGGTTTTCCTCTTGGAAAAAGGACCTCTTTCCAATTATCAAGTCGGGTTTATTGGTCCGGGTGCTATACGATCATGACGTGAAATTATTCAACTGCTCCTTTATTGTGGCCGCAACACTGATCCTTTCCGGTTGTGCCAGCGGGGAAATTCCAGTCGATGGACCGAAGAACCCCTCGTTCGGTGTCGCGGTAGATGAGCCTGTTCAGCTGTACGTGGCTGCATCGGACATAGACCCTGGCTATGAGGCTGAGTACCGAGAAGTAATGGCGAACCTAAATGCCTTTGTGGGTGGATATTCTGGCTTCAACACTTACATTTTTTCGACGTGGGAAAACTCCTCGGCAATTATTGAAGACTTGAACCGATTTACTCCCGCTTACCGTTCCGTAGACAGCTTCGATGATCTAGAACAGAATTGCCTCAGCACTGTTGGAAACGGCCTAAATAAATTCGGTATCTGTCTAAACGAGAAAGACTGGTACTTCTACGTTGGAAAAGATCCTGCAGGATTAACTAAAGAGTCGGCCCGTTATGACACCTATACGGGGGTAGCTCACGAATACTTCCACTGGTTCCAAGACAATATGGCGGGGCAGAAGCACTTGGACTATCAGGCCAGTCCAAGCGTCAGTGCTCCGACATGGTGGGTCGAAGGCACGGCAAGCCTATTTTCATTTCTCTGGATAGAGGAAACTGCCCCTAGTTTTTCAATTTTCCAGCAAGGGGTCCCAGAAGACTATCAACGGCGCACTGATCCTGACGTGCGACGAATGGACGCGAGTAATTTTATTAACAGGTGCCCCGAGCATGACCTAAGTACCGGTGAAAGGTACGACACAGAAACAGAATGCACGCCGAATTACGAAATTGCAATAGCTCATTTGGCTTCATTGTCCAGTTATCAAGCAGTGTTCGTTGACATTCCAAGAGACTTTCGCGAGATGGATTTCGAGGAGGCTTTTCAGAAAAATATTGGAATGTCCATGACGGATTTCTATCGCCAACATAAAGAGTGGTTGACAAGTACGTCTATTCAAGGCGGAGAAGTAGCCTTCGCAGAGATCTTCCCAAAGGAAAAGCTTTCGTCCCTAGTGAAGTTTCCCAACTATTAGCTTTGCCTAACAGGATTTTTCGCGCTTCTGGAGGAAAAGACTGATTATTAGCGCAGCGTCTCGAACCCCTGGGCCTTAGCTCAGAAGGATTCAAACAATGACCTGGGGTCACAATCCCAGCAAACAAGAGTCCAGCCCGAGTCGAGTTCAAAAGCTCTTAGATTTCGCTCTTGTAAGTAGCGGTTAGGCTCTGCTAACTTAGCAATTCGCGAAGCTGTCGGTTGGCTCATGTACGGGGGATATAAGTGTTGAGACTTGTTGCTGCGCTTTCCGGTTTTGTACTTCTGCTCTCAGGTTGCACCCCGGTCGCTTCCTCCGCGGCCCTCCCAGCTCATAACTCCGTTCTTCAAGCCAGCCCTGCTTTTGCTTCTGCTCCTGTGAGCAAAAAGGCTGGGGCGCGCTGTTCACAAATGGGACAAAAGGCGACACTCAGCAAATCGAAGTCCTTGGAGTGTCGAAAAGTAGCAGGCAACAAACTCGTTTGGTTTGCAAAAACATCCAAAGCTTCGACTCCCGTTCAAAAGTTCACAGCGGTAGAGGTTGAAAAATGTCAGATAAAGGACTTTGTGAACTATGCGCCTGGGGTCTGGACAGGTGGAGATCTAGGATATCCGGCGTACGGTGAGATGCCGGCGACGGGACCTGTGAACATCGCGATCATTCCTGTGGACTTTTCCGATAACCCGGGAGGCGTAGCACCGAGTTTCCTGCGAAATGAGATGAAGACAGCGGACCGCTGGATCAAACAGTACAGCCACGGAAAGATGCGCTACGTGTGGGACTTCAAGCCCAAGTGGGTGAGGGCTCCGAAATCTTCGAAATTTTACAATATGGCGAAGACATACATTGCGCCCGATGGTTCTTTCACAACCATTGGCAAGGATCCTCAAACCAGAGAGCAGGCTATCGCCCAGATTTTTGAGGCTGCAGAAAAAACTTACGATCTGTCCAAAGCCGAATTCGTTTACTTCGTTTTCCCCAAAAATATTGGGAAGAAAATTGAATCTGGGTTTGCCGGAAGAAATGAAATAGTCGAAACCGCCAAAGCCACCTATCAATTGGGTTTCGCAACAAGCGCCGGCTACGCGCATTCGTTCGGACGGCTCTGGCACCAGTGGCTGCATGAAACCATGCACTCGCACGGCCTTATTGGCCACGCTCCGGGCAATGAGTATCCCTACAACATCATGGCGTTTGATGCAGGGCCTGGTCAGTCACTCACCGCCTGGGACACCTTTATTTTGAAGTGGTTTGATGACAAGCAAGTGGCGTGCTTTGACAGGGATTTTCTGAGGAGTCAGACCGTGACACTCACCTCCATGGACGTTGTTGCGCCAGGAGTAAAAACAGCAATGGTTAGGCTGTCCGAGCACGAGATGATCGTGGTTGAATCAAGAAGAAAATCAACTTTCACAAAAGGGTTCCCTGAGGGCTTTTATGGCATTCAGGCTTATTACGTAAACACAAAGCACGATGGCCAACGTTATGACTACGCTCCGGGCCGCGATGCAGAAAAAAAATACTTTGCCTACTACTTAGAGGTTGATTCTCTGAACCACGGTAAGGGTCAACCAAGCGTTGGCAGCCCGTCTAATCTCAACGTGATTGCTTACGTCGGCGACTCTTTCACTTACGAAGACGTAAAGATCAGGTTTACCAAATCTGGCGACTTCGACACAGTCGTTATCAGCAAGAAATGATAACGATTCCGGAGAGCTGACTGCGGAACTAGCTCAGTATTATTCGAATAAGGATCTGGGGTCACAATCCCAGCAAATAAGAATCCAGTTGGAATCCAGTTCGAACGCTCTAAGGGGTTGGTTCTTGTCGCATAGATCGCAGTTCATTGTGAGATGTTATTCCGGTTTGATAGCTGGTCCTAAGTGGTTCCTCAGCGAGCCTAAGAGGGGAGAACACCCTTCTCCATTCGTCACGCCCAGATAACGCAGTTAGGGCGCCTGTGACGGCTTCGGTCGCGTTTTTGGGCCCATTTCAACTGGCTGGCTACTAGAGCCTTCAGGGGGGGGGTGGGGTCGCTATGTTTGCGCGGTCACTTTGGATTTATCGACATTCGGCTTCGCCACCTTAGGCAATCTATGCCAGTGTCTGTACGTACAAGTACCCGGACACAAACCGCCCAGGGTTTATTTGCAAGGACTCAAACATTCAAGAAATGGATAAAAATGAAGAATAAATTAGCGACGCGATCCTTGGCAGTAGCCGGGCTCCTCACTACTGGGCTGGTATCGAGCCTTGTCGTGCCAGCGGCAGCCGCGGACGTTCAAGTCTCCGTATTTTCCTATCCAGGATTGAACGGCAGTTCGAATGCGTGCGACAACGAGAATTTCAACCTTGCTGAAATCGTTGAGGCAGAGGTCGGCTACACAGTTAACACAGCTATTACGAATTTCACCGATGCTGATTTGCGGGCAAAACTTGACTCAAGTCGGTTTTTCTTTATGACGGACATGGAGACACAAAATCCTTCAACTTCCTCTTTTCTTCCGGCCAGCGCCAAAACCGACATAAAAGATTGGACAAACGAGGGTGGAGTCATGGTCATGACCGGCACGCACAGCTCATATGACGCCGACTTCCTAAATACGATTTATTCCTGGGATGTATCCAGTGTTTCTACCAGTTTGTTGACCCCAGTGTTAGCAAATACTTCCGGTACTCCCTTTGAGGATTTCTCGGGCAACTTGACCACACCAAGTGCGACTCAGGCTATGAATATGGGAACCGTCGCAAATGTGTCCGTGATGTGGGGAGATAGTGACGGTACAGCGGCTTTGGTCGCTGTAGTCCAATATGGCCGCGGATATGTGATTTACATGGGATTTGACTTTTACAATACCGGCCTGACTGGTAACAGCGGATCGCCCTGTAGCCAGAACAGTAATGATTGGGTGCAGGAGATCGTACCGGCATCGTTGAGATACGCGACAACACTTGCCGATGCAAATGCAGCCCCAGCAGCCCCAGCCCCATACACCGGCCCACTACCAACCAATTACTCGGATAGAACGCCTTCAATCGGAGATGACGCATTAATCTCCGGACTAAGAATGAACCTGGTTACTTCCTGCACCATTGATGGAGTGACTGCTGTGGTGTCCAATCAGTCTGCTGATAGCTTCGCCATCGTGATTCCAGAAGGCATTACATCAGGACTAAAAGACCTAGTGATGACTGGACCAGCTGGAAAACTGACTGCTCAGGGAGCTTTGACTATTCAGGAGTCAATTCCTGAAATCATCATTGAAGCTGCAGTGCCATCAAAGGTGAACGCTGGTTCATTCAGTGGCTATGTTGCTGTTTATGCCAAAGGCCACAAAGGAAAGACTTTGACCTGGAAGATCGCCGGAAAATGGTTCAAGACAACTATTACTTCTGACTACCAGGTCTTCCAAAGAGGGACCATAGCAGTCGGTCTTGATGTTTTTGTCGACCTCTACATAGATGGTGAAAAGCAGCTCACAAAGACAATCACGACTAGGTAGTTCGCGAAAGCAAGCAAGTCATCAATCAGTCTGGGGGACAGACCGAATCCTAATGAGGGAAGACGAGCGGTCTCCTGAGGTTCTCTGAAGAGCCTCACTAATCAATCGCTCAGAAGGATTCAAACAATGACCTGGGGTCGCAATCCCAGCAGATAAGAATCCAGCCGGAGTCCAGCTCGAACGCTCTTAGAGGTTGATTCTTGTCGCATAGGTCGTAATTCGCTAAAAGCACTGGCTTGTAGAGGGCGATACTTAGTTTCAGTGCTCGGTGCTATGGTGAGAAATGCAATTACATTGAACAAAGGCGTTCGAGATGGATTCTAAAGAGACCGTTATGGCCGTAATGATTGCTGTCCAAGATCTACGTGAGCAGGATCGCCAGATGGGCGAGGATTCAAACTGGGAAGAAGTAGACGCGATTCCGAATGCAGTAAATCAGGCGTTAGAGAGGCACGGTGGTCACATAACGCATGATGTCCTCACTCTTCACCAATCAACTAGAACCGACCAAGATGGTCGTTCGCGCGCGTATGCCTTTGGGGTCGTCAGTTTCAGTATCTTTGGAAGCGAAGAAGGCAACCCGATTACCAGCGAAGTTCCGGCTGAGGCCTGGGAGAGAAAAGGTGATCCAGTTCCTAGGTTCATGAAAAGTGCGCTTTGGACTTTTTACCAGATGACGTTTCTGTTGCCAACCGATAGAGCTGAACCAGACTCATTCAGTTACGATTTTGGTCCGCCGAGCATTCCAAAATCTAACGATGTCATGGCTGAAGAAGCGAACTTGACTCTAGATGAATACGCTTCCAAGGTGGTCAAGTACTACATGGAAATGTTTCGGAGCTATCGAGGCTCTCATTTTCGAACAGAGATGATTGAGCTTCTAATATTAGAAGGTTTCTCTTTGTCTCAAGCCGAGTTCGGGGTGTCCCAGAACGGCTTTTAGGCTACAGCATAGTTTTATAGAATTCGCCAATTCAGGCTTGCCTAATTCGACATCAGCTAGACCACCTTGGGGGCTTACTTAGAAAGAGTCGTCCAACGATCCGGGGTCGCAATCCCAGCAAATACGAATCCAGCCGCAGTCTAGTTCGAACGCTCGCAGCGGTTCGCTCTTGTCGCATACGTCGCAATTTATTCTGAGATGCTATTCCGATTCGACCTATCGCCGTATTCGCTATCCGGAGGCAGCCTAAAGGGCGTCAACCGGAGGCAGAGGGTTGGCCTTTTTTCTGCCTATAGCCGCCGCACTCTTGCCTAGTGCCGACCTTAACTTTGACCATCGTACTAGGCTTATGTTAATACCCAAGAGGGGGTGTTGTAGATGAGGACCATAGGAAATGTTCTAAGTGTTGCGGTTACGATTTGCCTGGTTTCGATTGGGTTTGCCCCGGCTGCAGGGGCCGGCGAAGTTAGTCGAGTGACACTGTTCTCTGACCACGGGACATTCAACTCTCAGCTAAAAGATTGCTCGCGCGGCGTCCTCGGCAACTACGAGATCGATGACTCTTACAAGATGGCTGAAGTCGATGCTCTTCCTACTATTGATGCCCCTAGTGCCATGGTGTCAATTAGGGTCTCGTTTAGCCAAGCATGCAGTGTTGACGCCGATAAGTACACCAGAAGCGTCGAGATTATTGCCCCCGATGGAACGCACTCCCCACTCACTAGAAACGATGCACTGTCTTGGTCCTACACATCCGATTCTTCAATCGCCTGTTCCTTTTTGAGCTGCCGTAACAGCCTGGATGTTTACCAGGTGCAGTTCGGCGGTGTCGGGCAATCAGGAATCCACGGACTGCGCTTTTCTACAACATATCTAGACCGGGCTTGCAGTTTTATCGAAGATTTTTATGTATGCGAGACCGATGTTCCCTATTCTCACAGCTTCGTATGGCCAAAGTTTATTACCGTGCACAGGACGGGTGTCTTGGGCGATTGGGAAATCGGCACCCCCGAACCGGTTCCCACTTCCATTGAAATCAAAAGTTGGACGGTAAACCAAAGAACATTGGCCGTGTTCGAAGACAGGGTTGCTACTCTAACCAGGATGCAAAGAAGCCAAGTCAGGGCTGCAGTAACTTCAAACCCGAGTGCCAAGAAGTTCATCTGCACGGGAATTCGCTACTACGACCAACCCACGAGTCTCAACATTATTTTGCGCAAACGCGCTAAGGCTGCCTGTGAGCTTGCGAAAGAGCTCAACCCGGCACTCTCTACCTGGTTTCAAAACAAGCGGACATGGGCGCCGAGCTACGTTGGCAAGGTGTTACTGACCATCAAGAGTCCTGCCAGCTAGTGACGGCCGCCTATCAGCGGTTCATTGACGGAGAGTGACTGCTAGCAGAGACTGTGCTTACTAGGCAGTGCTGGGATCAAGACATAGCAGTAACTAAATCAATTACCGACTCATTGGATCTGCTTGTGATTGATGACCGTCGGTTTAGAAAATCAGCAAAATTGCGGGACGCGCTTCAAGAGGGGATTCAAGTAACTCTTCTCAGTCATTTTATTGAGTCAAACCCTGAGATAGCTAAGAGCCTGAAGACTAAGAGGTCTTCAGGCTGGTTGAGCTTCCTGCCCTAGCCTCCAAGCGGTCATAAAATATCGGGTGGGACTGGGTGTTAGATACTGAAATCAGGCGGTGGTTGGGCTGGTTCGCTCGGCGGCGGGTCGAACTGGTTATTGTCCGTTGCCCCAACGGCTAACTCGTAGGCCATCACAGCAGCTCTATACGCGTTTGTTGCAATTTGGTGAGCCTCGGCTGCTCTTGTGTACGCCAGCGCCATTAGCTCATAGGTGTCAGCTAATTTATTTTCCATGTCTTCTGTCATCGATTCCTCCCCTAAATGCGTACCCGCGAAATGTTGACTTACTTCACACTATGCCTTCTTTTGTAAGTTGGCAAAGACCTCTTAAGAGATTTCTTAGCCCTGCCTGGCGATGAACTTGACTGGTCCTGTGAGGCTCTCCGACTTATAGGCTCGTGGACTCAAGGAAGAGTAAGCATTACCGGTGCTGTGGCTAAAGAGCCCTCACTAGGCAGTAGTTCTATGACCTCTCAGGCGACTGAGAATACCTTGAGTTTTTCTGTCTCTCCGTTTAATCCGAGCTATTCTTAGCATCTAGTTCGACAGCAGCTTGAGGAGTTTTCTTGACACGTAAGGTCGTTGTCGTAGTTCTGGCTGGGTTGGTCGTGTTTGGTGCTACTGGATGCAGCGCCCTTGAGGAAGTGCAGACTCGGGTTTCTATGGCGGGTACCTGTGCCAGTGCCGTGGGGATCATGACAGAGATGGGCGAGGTCGGTCAGCTAATCACTTCTAAACCTGAGGAAGCCGGCACCTATGCCGATCGCTTGGGTGAGCTTTCCGCCAACCTTGTGGCCCTAAGCTCTGGTGACTTTGAACTAGATACTGCGCTAAGCGATGTTTCTAGTGGCGTTGATATCATCGTAGAAAGCTTGCGTAACCCGAGAAGGGAATCGCTAGCGGCCATGCCGGAACAGATAGAGCAAACTAAACTCGATTTCATCCAAGTGGCCAACGTGTGCCAGGGGCTGTTGCGCCAAGAGAGAAGCCCCGGAGCTTGATCTCAAGGGTCTGAAGCTCTCAAGTTTTTTGAAAAGGTTTAATCTGCGGTAATAGCGGACTCTTTTTCGCGGCGCTCGTAGAGCCGACCCAAAGCGGTGCCGAGTGTACCTATTAGCATGCAGAACGAGCCTAGGACGAACATCCATATCCCGAACGTGTAGAACCGGTCGAACTCTTTGAAAAATAGAACGGAACCCACGACGAAGAGCACGTTTCCAGTGATGCCAACGATGGTATGGATGTGCCCATACTCTCCTACGAGGGTGCGTACATTTACGAGGCTCATTCGGTGCTCCATTCCTTGCGGTGCAGCAAGACTGTTTGCGCTGCACGTAAAACCAACCTACCAAACCGTGTTTGGAGTGCCTTTTACTCCAAGGTTGCTGAAAAAGCAGCATTATGGCCGTGTGGCCTGAAATAATGAGGTTGTGAATACGGATAGATTTTAAATGGACAAGCTAAAAAAGTTGTTAGCAAACCTGCCCCACCCTGTTCGATGGGCCCTGATCATGTTGATCGGTTTCGCGCTATTGATTCTCGGGCTGGTGATGTTGGTCACCCCGGGACCCGGACTGCTCTTCATCTTCTTTGGGCTTTCAATTTTGGCACTGGAAATCAAGTGGGCAAGGGAGTTAAACCAGCAGGGAGTGCAGGGGCTTGAGAAAATAGCAGCTCGCCTAAAAAAAGTCTTTGGGCGCAAACCTAAGAGTTAGAACGCCTTCTTAGCCTCGGGGAATTTCTACGTATCCGGGATGCTTTCCCCCCGTATGGATTGGAGATTCAAATGAGCGTAACCCCACACGGCATTCACCACGTAACGGCTATTGCAGGAGACCCACAGCGAAACGTCGATTTTTATACGAAGGTCTTCGGACTAAGGCTCGTAAAACAAACCGTAAATTTCGACGCGCCTCACATTTGGCATCTTTATTACGGGGATGAGCACGGCTCTCCAGCCTCAATTTTGACATTCTTCCCATGGCCTGGAGTATCCAAGGGTCGTGAAGGCTCGGGACTCACCACGGCCACCTCGTTCTCAGTGCCAGCGACATCGCTTAGTTTTTGGAGCAAGCACTTGGCCGGGCTCAAGATCGATTGGTCATGGGGCAAGGACTCATCTGGCCATGATTTAATCGAAGTGCGTGATTACGACGGCATGCGCCTGCAACTTGTTGGAACTGTGGGTGACACCAGAAGTGGATGGGACGGGGTGGCAAACATTCCAGCCGAACATGCTGTCCGCGGACTTCACTCCGTTGAGCTATCACAGATCCAGATCGATCCAACCGCAGGCATGCTTCAGAACCTTCTGGGCATGAGCCTTTCATCGGAGTCGTCCGGCAAGGCTAACTTCCAGATGGCCGAAGGGGCCTCCGGAACCAAGGTAGAAGTTCTCGGCGGAGTGGGCCACCGCGGTCTCCAAGCCGGTGGCACGGTTCACCACGTGGCGTTTAGGGCTCCTGATCTAACGACCATGGAGCTATGGCAGCAGGAGCTAATGAACCGCGGAGTAGCCGTCACTGAAATCAAGGACAGGCAGTACTTCAAAAGCATTTACTTTAGGGAGCCAGGGGGAGTGCTGTTTGAAATTGCAACGGATGATCCTGGCTTTGAGACTGATGAGCCGCTTCTGGAGCTTGGTAAGAAGCTAAAGCTCCCACCATGGTTGGAGCCGTCAAGAGATCAAATCCAGCAGTCCCTAACCGAGATCAACGTCTAGAAACATGACAAATAACGATATTGCAAGACCACATGTCTTCCAGAAAGGGAGTTCTTCTCGAACTTTGCTCCTTCTCCACGGCACAGGTGCTGACGAGCATGATCTTCTAGGACTAGCTAGAGCGCTTGATCCGGAAGCATCTGTCTTGTCGCCGAGGGGCATGCACTTAGAGTCCGGAATGAATCGCTTCTTCGAGCGCTATCCCGATGGCAGCTTCAACGAAGTTTCCATAGACCAGGGTGTCGCAGAACTGGCTGAGTTCCTTGAAGCCGCAATTTTCGAGTATGAGATTGATCGGACGAACATCTTTGGCACTGGTTTCAGTAACGGGGCGAACACGGCTGCAGCCTTGATGATCAAGCATCCGGCATTACTATCTGGAGCAGCTCTGTTTGGGTCGACCAAGCCATACCGTGAGGTTGAGAAAGTAGACCTCAAGGGAAAGCATGTTTGGCTGGCAAATGGTGATCAGGACCCTTACGCGCCAGTGCAAGTGAGCGAAGCTTGGGTTGAGCAACTACAAAGTTTTGGTGCCGAGGTCAAGTGGTTGCGCCATCCGGGAGGCCATCAAATCTCTCAATCGCACGTGGCTGAGATTGCGAACGCGCTCTAAATCTGCGTCGCGGAGAGCAGGTGAGCGGTTCTAAGCCGCTAGGCTCGCCTGCATCATCTCGTTTCCCAAATCGCAATTTATTCAATACCTTTCGCATGGCAAAACCCCAAGCGAAATTATTTGTAACAATCCCTCACGAGCAACAACTTTCGCGTAACTTCTTATCTATCAGTTGTTTTACACACGAAAGGGAGGCACTGGAATGACAATCATCCACGCCCCTTTCATGCTGAATCGAATGCGATAGGCACCAATAGTCTTCGCCGCCTTGCGATGGTGACTTTGGTGTCATGACCTAAAAACTCACCTAATTTTTAAGGCCGTCATTTGTCAATCACACTAAACCTCGGGGCATCGGTAAAAATAATCGATGTCCAAAAACACTTTGGTCGCTCTAGATCTCGAGTGGATGTCTTACGAGACATCAACTTAGAAATCAAACAGGGCGAGTTCGTCGCTCTGCTGGGCCCTTCTGGCTGCGGAAAATCAACACTATTGAGACTCATTTCGGGTCTTGATACGCCAAGTCTCGGCTCTGTCACGATCGACGAAACTGTCGTTTCTGGCGTGGACTCTCGATGTGGGGTTGTTTTTCAAGAGCCACGACTACTGCCGTGGCTTAGCCTGCGGGACAACGTGGAACTGGGCGCAAACTTAAATCCAGAAAAAGTTGATGTTGACGCACTTCTGGCAAGAGTTGGACTGGCTGGCTTTGAAAAGAGCTTGCCGCGCGAAGTTTCCGGGGGAATGGCGCAGCGTGCGTCATTAGCCCGTGGTTTGGCAGTGAATCCTAAGGTGCTTCTGCTTGATGAGCCATTCGCAGCATTAGATGCTTTGACTCGGCTCACCATGCAAGACCTACTACTGGAAGTTACCCGAGAATCAAAAACGACGGTGATTTTTGTTACCCACGACATCGACGAGGCTCTGCACTTGGCAGATCGCGTTGTGGTCTTGGCTCAGCGTGGCAATGGCATTGATGAAATTGTCCGCATTGGGGTTGAAAAACCTCGCGATCGCTCCCACGTAGATCTAGTTCCTTTCAGGAACGAACTATTTTCCAAATTTGGAATCCACCACTAGAAAAAGGAATCACTAAGAAATGAAATCAAAAATTATCGGAACACTGGCTGCCTCTTTGGTTGCCTTATTGGCTCTATCTGGATGCTCCTCTTCCAATACCACTGAGGAGACCAGGCTCAGGTTGGACTTTGCTTATTGGAACCCGCTGAGTCTTGTCATCAAGGATCAGGGCTGGCTCGAAGCTGAATTGGCCGATCAAGGCATTGAAGTTGAATGGATTCAGTCGCTTGGCTCATCAACAGCTCTCGAAAATCTAAACGCTGAAGCGATAGACATTGGGTCTTCTGCCGGTAGCGCAGTGTTTGCTGCACGTGCAAATGGAGCCCTAATAAATACGGTTGGAGTTTTCTCACAGCCGAACTGGGGAACGATTGTTGTCCCAGCAAATAGCCCAATACAGTCTGTGGCTGACCTGGCAGGGAAGACTATCGCTGCGGCAAGTGGTACTGATCCGTACTTCTTCTTACTTCAGGCTTTGGCGAGAGAGGGCCTATCTTCAGCAGATGTTGAGATCGTGAACCTAATCCACGCTGACGGGCAGAAAGCACTTGAGAACGGCGATGTTGATGCTTGGGCCGGCTTGGACCCATTGACGGCGACGAGTCAAAGGACGACCGGCTCAGTAATTCTGGTCAACGAGCCGAGTTTCAACACCTGGGGAGTGCTTAACACAACCGAGAAGTTCTTGAAGGCTAAGCCGGAATTGGTTGAGTTGGTTCTGGTGCAGTATGAAAGGGCAAGAGCTTGGATTTTGGACAATCCTGACGCCGCAGTTGATATTTTGGCCCGCGACGCAGGCTTGAATCTTGAGGATGCGACCAGGGTTTTGAATGAGCGAACAAACATCGCGGTTTCGTTGATTCCAGGCGAGGCTCAATTGGCCGTTTTCCGGACAATTCTTCCGGTCCTGGTTGCTGAAGACAAGGTCAAGAGCCAAGAGGCCGCCGAGTTGGCACTTCTGGAACTAATAGAGGACAGCATCGCACGCAAGGTAGCCGGCTAAATTGACAGAGTTCAAATCTGACCAGCAGGCCACAAGCAAGCAGCGATTGCTGAAGCGTCTAGCCAGTGTGCGGGCAGCTCTCCTGGGGTTGTTGTTACCAGGAGGAGTTTTAGCACTTTGGTTTTATCTCTCAAGCAATGGCAGCTTTTCGGCTACTCAGCTGCCCCCACCCGGCGAAGTGCTTGCGGCTGCTACGAGTCTGATCGGCAAGGGTACCCTCTGGGAACACTTGCTGATCAGCTTGCAGAGAGTGGGCCTAGGTTTTCTAATAGGCGCGATACTTGGAATCACTCTTGGCTCGCTGGTTGGTTTGAACAAATGGATAGCACAGCTACTAATGCCAACAATTGGTGCGCTTCGAGCAATTCCATCATTAGCGTGGGTCCCTTTGCTGCTGATATGGATGGGTATTTATGAGGAGCCAAAGGTAACGTTGATAGCGATTGGGGCATTTTTCCCAGTTTTCACAACCGTCGCTGCCGGACTTGCTGCTGTTGATCGAAATCTAATAGAGGTTGGTCGGGCCTACGGGCTTAAGGGGTCTCTCTCGTAAGAAAAGTCCTTCTCCCAGCCTCAGCGCCTACCATTTTTTCCGGTATGAGATTGGGGCTTGCCCAAGCGTGGCTGTTTCTGGTCGCAGCAGAATTGATCGCTAGCTCTAAGGGCCTCGGATTTTTATTATTGGATAGTCAAAACACCGCAAGAACGGACATTTTATTCATGACAATTGTGATTCTTGCAATCTTGGGTAAGTCCTCCGATGGTCTAATAGCAGTCGTAGAAAAAAGAGTTTTGCACTGGGTCTAATCCCGCTAAAAAAGGAAAGGTCAAACGTTGACTGATAAAGAGTTCGGATTCAAAACCCGGTCGCTGCATGCTGGTGCGGTTCCTGATGCCGCACATGGCGCTAGAGCCGTTCCAATTTATCAAACCACCTCATTCGTATTTGAAGACACTAAGGACGCCGCAAATCTATTTGCGCTAGAGAAGTATGGGAACGTTTATTCGCGCATTGGTAACCCAACAGTTGCTGCTTTCGAGGAGAGAATCGCGTCCCTGGAGGGCGGAATTGGAGCGGTTGCCACGGCTAGTGGCCAGTCGGCGGAATTCATTACCTTTGCAGCTCTTTGCGGATCTGGCGACCACATAGTTTCTTCGTCCAGACTCTACGGGGGAACAGTTACTCAGATGACCGTCACCTTGAAGCGATTTGGAATTGAAACCACCTTTGTTGACTCCAGCAATGTCGAAGACTTTGAGGCTGCAATTACCGATAACACAAAGCTGATATTCGTCGAAATGATTGCAAATCCGTCGACGGCTATCGCCGACGTGAAGGCGCTGTCAGACCTTGCTCATAAGCACGGAATCCCGCTTGTGGTCGATTCGACAACAGCCACGCCCTACATTGTGCGACCAATAGAACATGGGGCTGACCTGGTTATTCATTCGGCCACCAAATTTTTGGGTGGCCATGGAACTACCCTTGGTGGGGTTGTGGTGGACGCAGGCACATTCAATTGGGACAACGGTAAATTCCCAACAATGACCGAACCGGTTGATGCTTACGGCGGCCTCCAGTGGTGGGGGAACTTTGGCGAGTACGGCTTTCTGACAAAGCTTAGAAGCGAACAGCTCCGGGACATCGGCCCTTCGCTGTCACCATTTTCTGCCTTCCAGTTATTGCAGGGAGTGGAGACACTTTCTCAAAGAATGCGTGACCATCTTGAAAACGCTAAAGCGGTCGCGCAGTGGCTCGATAGTGACCGGCGTGTTAGCTGGATTTCCTACGCCGGATTGAAATCCCACCCAGACTTCAAGCTGGCCCAAAAGTATGCACCCGCAGGGCCGGGAGCCGTCTTCTCTTTTGGTGTTGAGGGAGGAAGAAAAGCGGGGGAGAAGCTAATAAACAGCGTGCAGCTGTTTTCCCACCTTGCGAACATCGGGGATGCCAAGTCTTTGATCATTCACCCGGCCTCCACGCTCTATCGTCAACTTGGAACGCAACAGCTGGCTGCGGCCGGTGTGCCTGAGGATTTGATAAGAATAAGCGTTGGCATAGAGGACATCGAAGACATCCTCTGGGATCTCGACCAAGCAATTACGAAGGCGACGGGACAATCCAGATGAGTTGGGTTGAGCCCAATGCAGTCAAGCGTCTGGAGATCATTCAAGAGGCTAAAACTGTTGCAATTGTAGGGGTATCGTCAAACAGAGCCAGATCAAGCTACTTCGTTGCGAGTTACCTCAAGGGCGGAGGGTATTACAAGGTGTACTTCGTAAATCCCATGATTGATCAGCTATTCGGCGATCAGGTTTACGCGTCGTTGGCTGATCTTCCAGAGGTCCCAGACATTGTTGATGTGTTTCGAAAATCCTCTGAAACTCCGGCAGTTCTTGATGAAGCAATTGCCCTAGGCGTGAAAACCATCTGGCTGCAATTGGGTGTTAGTAATGATGAAGTGGCAAGCAGAGGGACTGCAGCTGGTCTAAATGTCGTCATGAATAAATGTCTCAAGATTGAACATGCCAGGTTCCATGGAGGGCTTCACTTAGCCGGCTTCAATACCGGTGTTATTAGCTCGAGGAGAGCGGCTCTCTAATGTCCAAAGAATTGATTGGAGACACCTGGTTTGGGACCGACCGCAAACTTAGCGTTGGCGATTTTAAGGGGCGATATTTACTTCTAGATTTTTGGACTCTTTGTTGCGCCAATTGTCACCATGTTTTAGCCGAACTTAGGCCGCTTGAAGAAAAGTTCAGCGAGGTCCTCACCGTGGTTGGAATTCACTCTCCGAAGTTTGAACACGAGAAAGATCCCGAGGCAGTTCGAGCTGCAATAAGCCGCCACGGGATTGATCACCTGGTGCTAAACGATCCCAACATGTCAACCTGGGAAGCCTTCGCAGTGCGGGCCTGGCCGACCTTGGTGCTTATTGATCCTGCTGGTGAAATAATCGGAACTTTCTCTGGTGAAGGGCATGGTCATGCCATAGATGCTCTGATTAGTTCAACTACTCAGACATACCAGGATTCAGGTCTTCTAATACCCGGGCAATTCGAGGTCTCATTTGAGGATTACGAGCCTGGAGTGTTCAATCAACCCGGGAAGCTTTCCGTGATTCCTGAAGGCTATAGAAGCTACTTTCAGGGCGCGGATTTGCTGGTTTCAAATTCTGGCTCACACAATTTACACGCGGTTAGCTCTGAGGCTTTGTCAGAGCCCGTGATGACAATCGGCAGCTCTTCTCGGGGCAGTGCAGATGGGGATTTTGCTCAGGCCGAATTTTCAGAGCCATACGGCACGGTGTTTTTGGAGCCGGAACTCGCTGAGACACTTGGCTACGAGTTGATCGTCGCCGACACAGCGAATCACCTAATCAGAGCCGTTTCACTAAGGTCTCAGCGCGTCTCAACCATTGCGGGGACGACTCTTCAGTGGATGCAAAATGACGAAACCTCTGGGGCTGCCCTTGAGATCAATCTTTCAACTCCATGGGACATAACTGTCTCGGAGGGTCTTTTGCTTATCGCGATGGCGGGGGAGCACAGAATTTGGACACTTGACCTTCAAGGGGGAACTGTTCAAGTTCTAGCCGGCACCACCAATGAAGGGTTGCAAGATGGGCCCTTCGAAACTGCTTGGTTTGCTCAAAGCTCCGGACTGCTGGCCTCCAAAACCACGAATGGATTGGTGTGGGTTATTGACGCCGAAACTTCCTCACTTAGGAAGCTCCAAGACGGCGTGGTGACGACTCTAGTTGGCAAGGGTTTGTTCGAGTTTGGACATTTAGACGGTAACGCAGGTGAGGCACTCCTGCAGCATCCGCTGGGCCTTACAGAACTGCCGAACGGTCAAGTTGTTATCGCCGATTCTTACAACGCCTCCTTGAGGGTTTTTGACCCGGCAACAAATAAGGTGGCGACCCTCGCAAGAGACCTGTCCGAACCCAGCGACGTGGTCATGCTCGACGGAGATCTATATATCGCTGAGGCAAGTGGGAATCGCATATCGAAGCTACCGATAGCAGCTGCGCAGCTTGTTGTTGGGGAGAGTTTTATAACTGCTCGTCCTGCGAGTAATCTGAAGCCTGGATTAGTAGATCTAGAAGTGGTGTTCGTTCCTCCTCCTGGGCAGAAGATTGATCTTCGATACGGTCCCGCCACATATCTAGATGTTTCTTCAACACCTCCGGAGCTTCTGCTGTCAGGCGCTGGATCCGACAGTGAGCTGACAAGAATTATCGAAATAAACCCTGAGGTTCAAGATGGAGTTATTCATGTCGCCGCAAAGGGTGCGTCATGTGATTCAAATTCTGAGCACGCTGCTTGCCACATTCATCAGCAAGATTGGGGTATCCCGGTCAAAATCACAGAAGCCGGAGAGGGTATTTTGAGATTAAGCCTCAGCGGAAACTAGGTCGCGAGCGAATTATTTTTTTCGTCCCGATACTAATGATCGGAAGAACCGTGTAAAGGATTACCTCCGAGCAGCTCCCGAAGTCGGAACCTGTCCCACAAAGAACGCCTTTAACCTGCCGCTAAGGCTGAGATGCAGAGCAAAAGTAACTAAACTCTATTAGGACGAAGAGAAAAGGACGATCTGATGGAAAGCCACGACTTGGTACTAGTGCTCAACGAGGTAACGGTCCTGATGACACTTGCAGCCGCAGGCATCATTGCGCTGTTGGGCATGTTCGCGCATCTTTCGTTCTCCTCCATCTTTGGAAAAGACGTTAATTAGTCGTATAGGTATTTCTTACGGTCCGAATCTCCAAGCCTTTTCGGTTCTGCACGTGGCTATTTCGCAGCGTACATTTCCTGAATCAAAAATGGCTCTGAAAGTTTTCCATCGATAAATTCTAGGATTCTTGCGACGGTGGGCGCGTTGTTGTGGATTTCCCAGAGCTCTCTGGATTCCCATGCTTCGATGAACATCAGCTTTCCTGAGACTTCCTCGTAGAGATCATAGAAGAGACAACCAAGCTCGAGCCTCACATCCTTCGCGACATCAAGCAGAAGCTCTTTGACTTCGATCAGGTTCTGAGCATTGGGCGCGAAAGTGGCTACAACAGTGCATGTCTTCATGTTGAGATGCTACAGGAGCTATCTACTTAGGCTGTTAGATTAAGCGACTTCGCTGTTTGCTTCATTGTCTTTTTTGCAAGCTCTGCATTCTCATTTAGGTCTTTGCCAAAGGTGGGTATTAGCTCTTTAATGGCTTTTGACCAGGTTGGGAAGTCATCCGGCGCCATCCGCTGAAGCACGTCTAGCATTACGCTCACGCTGACTGAAGCTCCTGGGCTTGCCCCTAGAAGTCCGGCAATGGTCCCATCCTTGCTGGATATAACTTCAGTTCCAAACTGAAGCGTGCCACCGCGGCCATTTGGCTTGATGACTTGAGCTCTTTGGCCGGCTTCGTAGTAGGACCAGTTTTTTGGAGAAGCATTTGGCACAAACACTCGCAGAGCTTCGAACTTACTTTTCTTTGTCTTGGTTACTTCCATAAGCAAGTACTTCATGAGGTCTAAGTTTCTGAGGGCAACTGAAAGATAAGAGGTGATGTTCTTTATCCTGATCGACAGAGGAAGATCAAGCACCGAACCGTTTTTCAAAAACTTGGGGTTAATTCCGGCAAATGGCCCGAAGAGCAAACTGGTTTTGCCATCTACAACTCTTGTGTCGAGGTGAGGCACGGACATTGGGGGAGCCCCGACGTCGGCTTGAGAATAGACCTTTGCTTGATGGCTCGCGACTATTTCGGGATCATCGGTTCTCAGGAAGTGACCGCTAACCGGGAAGGTTCCGTAGCCATCTATTTCTGGAATTCCGGATTTTTGAAGGATCTTCAACGCATATCCTCCGGCACCAACGAATACTTTATTTGCGTGGACAATACGACCTGGGGAGCCTCCGAACCATAGCTGCCACTTTTTATTTTCAAACTGGTGTACCGATTTGACTTCGGTGTTCGTTTCGAGTCGCATACCGTTTTTGACTAGCCAATTGATCATCTGCTTGGTCATAGATCCGTAGTTAACATCTGTGCCTTGATTTGTAAATGTCGCAGCAACTTTTTCGTCGCCTCTGCCGTCCATCATCAAGGGAATCCACTCTGCGAGTTCTTTGACATCCTCTGAGAACTTCATGCCCGTAAATAGCGGCTGAGCATCCAGCGACTTTTGCCGTCTTCTTAAGTAGTCAACATCTGAGTCGCCGCGAACAAAGGTCACGTGGGGGACGGAGCGTATGAAAGTCTTTGGGTCATCGAGTGCACCCAGTCCTACGAGGCTTGACCAGAATTGCCTGGAGACTTGAAATTGCTCGTTGATGGCTACTGCTTTGGCAGGATCTGGAAGAGACCCATCGGTCGAGTCGGGCATGTAGTTCAGTTCACATAATGCCGCGTGCCCGGTACCAGCATTATTCCACGGGTTCGAGCTTTCCTCTGCAACTTCGCCCAACCGCTCATACATGACAATAGAGATAGTCGGGTCAAGCTTCTTTAGAAGCACACCTAGGGTTGCGGACATAATTCCGCCACCAATTAGGGCAAAGTCGTATTTCTCAATCTCACTCACACTTAGAGGCTAATCGGTCTAAAGGACTGTTACGCCCAAAAGTGCACCAATTGCATAGGAAATTCCCATTGTCAGGGTGCTAATCGCGACGTTTCTGGCAACAGATTTCAGTACTGGCGTGCTTCCAGCCCACGCCGCCCACCATCCAGTGAGGGCTAATGCTAGAGCCACACTTGCAAAAGTTGCCTGAATGCTAATTGCTTGCCACGGACCGGTGATAGCGAGAAACGGCAGCGCAGCCCCGGATATAAATGCCAGAAGTGATGACCAGGCGGCAGACCAAGGCCTCGCGTTTATGCTGCCTTTTTTTCGGCCGTGCGCAATTTCAGTGTCGCGCTGAGCGCTCACGCTTATAAACTCTCCGCCGCCCATTGAGATTGCGCCTGCGACAATCGCCGCGGCTCCAGCAAGAAATATAACCTCATAACTGGCTCCTGCGGCTGCTACTCCAACCACGATGCCTGCGACCGAAACAATGCCATCATTTGCACCGAGAACCGCCGCCCTCAGCCAATTCAGCTTGCGCTCAAGATCACGTTCTTTGTTTTCGCTCATAAGCCAATTTTGCAGTGTTGCTTACGGCATTACTAGCAAGGCATACCTAACTCGGTCAGTAGACTTTGTCGTGTAAAGGAGTACAAGTGAATATTTTGTTAGCAGGGAAGACTCACCAAGTAAGTGAGGGAGCCACCGGTTTTGATCTTTTCGAACTGCGTGAGGTCATTGCGATGCACGTGAATGGCGAGGCTAGGGATCTTTCTCATGTCGTAGCCGCCGAAGATCAAGTCGAGGGCATACTTATTGACTCTCCAGCGGGTCTGGAGATTCTTAGGCACTCCACGGCTCACGTCATGGCTCAAGCCGTGCAGGAGCTATTTCCGAGCGCAAAGCTTGGCATCGGGCCGTATATCACCGACGGGTTTTATTTCGATTTTGATGTTGAGGAACCTTTCGTTCCTGACGACCTAAAACGGGTAGAAAAACGCATGAAGGAACTAGTGGGCAAATCTCAGCGATTTACTCGCGTTGAAGTTTCTGACGAAGAGGCCAAGAGGCTTATGGCTGACGAGCCCTACAAGCTAGAACTAATCGGGCTGAAGTCCGAGGATGTTCAGGAGGGTTCGGTTGAGGTTTCATCCGGTGGGCTATCGGTGTATGAAAACACGAACCCAGACGGCAGCTTCGCATGGCGAGATCTTTGCAGAGGGCCTCACCTGCCAAACACGAGACAAATCGGCAAGAGCTTTTCTTTATCCAGGAGCGCGGCAGCCTACTGGCGAGGCAACGAAAACAATAAGCAACTCCAACGAATTTACGGCACCGCCTGGGCGACTAAAGAGGCGCTAACGGAACACCTAGACAGAATTGAACAGGCTGCGAAGCGCGACCACAGAAAACTTGGCGTGGAGCTTGACCTATTCAGTTTTCCCGAAGAAATCGGATCAGGGCTTGCGGTATTTCATCCAAAGGGTGGAATCATCCGAAAGGTCATGGAGGACTACTCACGTGCCAAGCACGAAGAGGCCGGGTATGAGTTTGTCTACACACCGCACATAACTAAGTCCAATCTCTTTGAACAAAGCGGACATTTAAACTGGTATTCGGATGGGATGTTCCCACCAATGAAGCTGGACTCCGAGGTCGGCGAAGACGGAGAGGTTCGCAAGCAGGGCGTTGATTATTACCTAAAGCCCATGAACTGCCCATTCCATATTCTGATTTTTAAGTCTCGTTCCAGAAGCTACCGAGAACTACCGCTTCGCATGTTCGAGTTTGGATCCGTTTATCGCTACGAGAAGTCCGGCGTTCTACATGGCCTCACGAGAGTTCGTGGCATGACGCAGGACGATGCGCACTTATTCGTCACCCAAGATCAATTGCAGCAGGAGCTAACCAGCGTTTTGAAGTTTGTGCTTGATCTTCTTCGCGATTACGGACTAAACGATTTCTACCTTGAGTTATCCACCAGAGAAGAAGGCAATCCAAAGTTTGTCGGTGAAGATGCCATTTGGGAATCCGCAACGAAAACGCTGGAGCAGGTGGCAAATGACTCCGGTTTGGAGCTAGTTGCAGATCCCGGCGGCGCAGCTTTTTATGGGCCAAAGATATCTGTTCAGGCAAGAGACGCTATCGGTCGCACCTGGCAAATGAGCACAATTCAGCTGGACTTTAATCTGCCAGATCGATTCAATTTGGAATACGTTGGCTCAGATGGTGCGAGGCATCAGCCGATCATGATTCACAGGGCCTTATTTGGATCCATCGAGCGATTCTTTGGGGTTCTAACTGAGCACTACGCTGGTCACTTTCCACCATGGCTAGCACCAGTTCAAGCGGTGTGTATACCCGTTGCAGACGAATTCGCAGATTATCTAGACATCTTCGCCAGTTCGCTGAAGAAGGAGGGAGTGCGCATAAACGTCGATCACTCTGACAGCCGGATGCAAAAAAAGATACGAGACCACACCCTTGATAGGGTTCCGTTCATAATCCTTGCTGGAGCCAGAGATGTTGAAGCTGGAACTTTGGCTTTTAGGTTCCGAGACGGGAATCAGCGCAATGACATTCCGCTTGAGGAAGCCAGGCAACTCATTCGAGATGCCATCGGCAACAAGGAACAGGTCTAATGAGCGAATACCTAGACAACATGACTGGGATGCAGGACGGCTTTGAAAGGCTGTGGACTCCACATCGCTTGGTTTACATTGAGGACCTGCAGAAGCCCCCAACCGATGACTGCGTTTTTTGCGATGCGCCAAATAAGTCAGACGAAGACGGACTGATAGTTAAGCGCGGAGTCACCGCGTATGTTCTTTTGAACCTGTTCCCTTATAACGCAGGGCACTTGCTCGTCTGCCCATATAGGCACGTCGCAACCTATGACAAGGCCACCCTTGAGGAGACCGCCGAGATCGCACTTTTGACCCAACAGGCGATGGCGACGATTGAAGCGACCTCGAGGGCTCACGGTTTTAATATCGGCATGAATCAAGGTCAAGTTGCTGGCGCCGGCATCGCAGAACACCTTCATCAACATATAGTTCCTCGTTGGCGGAATGATTCCAACTTTTTTCCGATTATTGCTCAGACCAAAGCAATTCCAAAACTTCTCGGTGAAGTTAGGGAAACAATTGCTACCAACTGGATAGACGGAGTTTAGGATTAGATCATGACAAATAACACGACAGAATCAACGCCTTTAGTTAAATCTGGATTAGCGGAAATGCTAAAGGGTGGCGTCATTATGGACGTTGTCAACGCGGAACAGGCAATCATTGCTCAGGATGCCGGAGCAGTAGCCGTGATGGCTCTAGAGCGTGTACCAGCAGACATCCGCGCTCAGGGTGGCGTAGCCCGCATGAGCGATCCAGACCTGCTCGACGGTATCAGGGCAGCTGTGTCGATTCCCGTCATGGCCAAGGTTCGCATCGGTCACTTCGTTGAGGCACAGGTTCTTCAGTCCCTCAAAGTTGACTTCATCGACGAATCAGAGGTCTTGAGCCCGGCTGATTACGTAAATCACATTGATAAGTGGAACTTTGACATCCCATTTGTTTGTGGTGCTACTAACTTGGGCGAGGCGCTTCGTCGCATCACCGAGGGTGCAGCCATGATCAGGTCCAAGGGCGAAGCCGGGACCGGCGACGTGTCGGAAGCCACCAAGCACATCAGGACCATTCTTGGCGAAATCCGAGCTCTATCATCCAGAAGCGATGACGAACTATTCGTCGCCGCCAAAGAACTTCAGGCCCCATACGCCCTTGTCAGGCAAGTAGCTAGAGAAGGAAAGCTGCCAGTAGTCCTGTTCGTAGCCGGAGGAGTTGCTACTCCTGCAGACGCGGCCATGATGATGCAGATGGGTGCAGACGGTGTGTTCGTTGGATCCGGAGTATTCAAGTCTGGTAACCCAGTGGCTCGTGCTGCGGCAATTGTCAAGGCAACCACTTTTTACAACGACGCGGACGTGATCGCAAATGCTTCCCGCGGTCTTGGTGAAGCGATGGTCGGCATAAACGTGAGTGACCTGCCAGCACCTCACCGACTTTCGGAGCGTGGCTGGTAATTGCGAATAGGCGTTCTCGCTCTTCAGGGCGATAGCCGAGAGCACCTTCTACTCCTAGAACAACTAGGAGTAGAAGGTCTCGCAGTTAGAACAGACAGCGATTTATCAAAAGTCAATGCGTTGATAATCCCTGGGGGAGAGTCAACGACCATATCGAAGCTTCTTGTTAATTTTGATCTAATGCCGCAGGTTCGAGACTTCGCCAAATCAAAGCCAGTGCTCGGCACTTGCGCCGGGCTGATTCTAATTTCTGATGAAGTAATCGGAGCTCTTCCAGATCAGCAGCTAATAACCGGGCTTCCAGTCAAGACAGAACGTAATGCTTATGGCGGTCAGCTGAATTCGTTTGAAGCCTCAGTGTCATTCGCGGATGGCACCACGGAAAACGTCGCCTTCATTAGAGCCCCGAGGATTCTCGATGCCGGTAACTGCGAGATTTTGGCAACACATAACCAGGAGCCAGTTGCCGTAAAGTTCCAGAATCTAATTGGCGCAAGCTTCCACCCGGAGCTGACTGGAGCCACGTATTTGCATAAGTTGTTCATTTTGCTCGTCGAAGAGCATCAAAGCTAGTAATTTAGAGGAATTATGTCAGGTCACTCTAAATGGGCAACAACAAAGCATAAAAAAGCAGCCAACGACTCCAAGAGAGCAAAGCTGTTTGCGAAACTTATTAAAAACATAGAGGTCGCTGCGCGCCTAGGCGGCTCTGACCTTGAAGGAAACCCGACGCTCTACGAGGCCATTTATAAAGCCAAGAAGCTTTCCTTGCCCGGCGACAACATTGATCGGGCTGTCAAACGTGGCGCGGGCGAATTAGGCGATGGCGTTGAATATCACAACATTATTTACGAGGGCTATGGACCAGCTGGGGTAGCTGTAATGATTGAATGCCTCACTGATAACAAAAACCGCGCTGCCGCCGAGGTCAGGCTAGCGGTCGGTAAAAATTCCGGAAACATGGCCGACCCTGGTTCGGTTAGCTACCAATTTGCACGCAAGGGTGTTATTTCGGTTCCAAGCTCCTACAGCGAGGATGAAATTCTTGAAGCCACCATTGAGCACGGCGTCGAAGACCTACAGCTAATAGGCGACAATTTTTTGCTCACCTGCGACCCAAGCAAGATGACGGAAACCAGAACTGCCCTCCAGCAGTCAACTATCGATTACGAATCGGCTGACGTGGAATTTGTTTCCTCTTTGAAGGTCGAAGTGGATGCCGCCAGTGCCAAGAAAGTCATTGATCTCATAGAAGCGCTAGAGGAGCTGGACGATGTCCAAGAGGTATACACAAACATGGAGATTTCAGAAGCCATAATGGCCGAGCTAGAAGCCATGAGCTAGTGGAGCTAATTCTCGGAGTCGACCCTGGGCTCACGCGCTGTGGATACGGCCTCATAACCGGCAATAAGGCGATCGATTATGGTCACTTCACCTCCTCACCAACCCAGGATCCGCGGGATCGTGTCGGCTCAATAGCCGAGTCTTTGAACCAGATTATTTCTGTCCACAAGCCAGTCCTCATCGCCATAGAGCGAGTCTTCGCTCAGGCTAACCTCAGAAGTGTGATGGGGGTCGCCCAGATCTCGGGCGCACTTATGGCCTTGGCCTTTAAGCACGACATACCGCTTGAGTTCTTTACGCCAAGCGAGGTCAAGCTCGCGGTTACTGGCAGCGGAAGAGCCGACAAAGTGCAGGTGTCAGAAATGGTTAAGCGCACGCTCAACTTGCAAGAAACCCCCAAACCGGCCGACGTCGCCGACGCCCTGGCGGTGGCGATTTGCGCATCTAAAAGAGCGCAGGGGCTGGGCACGAATGCCCAACAGAAGTGGGTCGCAGCCGCCAAGAGTGCCAACCGCAGATTAGGTTAGCAACGTGATATCGAGCTTGCAGGGAACCATCAGCCACTTGGGCTCAGATCGTCTTACCTTGGTTGTGTCCGGAGTCGGTTTTTCGATACAGGTAACCAGTCGTCACTCAGCCAAACTTGCCCTCGGCCAAGAGATCTTGATCCAAACAAAACTCGTCGTCAGAGAGGATGACCTGTCTTTATTTGGCTTTCAAACAAACCAAGAGGCCGAATTATTTGACTTGCTCTGCGGGGTAAATGGGATTGGGCCCAAACTAGCAATGACCACGCTGTCTGGGCTAACCGGCGAGCTATTAGTGAATGCCATCAATTCCCAGGACGAAAATGCCTTCCGGGCGATACCGGGAATTGGGCCAAAGACTGCAAAACTTGTTTTGATTACCCTGAGCGGCAAGGTTGGTCTTTCCTCCAGCGTCAGAGTTAATGAGAACGTGCTGCAGGCGATGCTTCAACTGGGTGGAGACGAACTCGCATCCAGAAAGCTTCTATCAAGCCTCGACCAGTCACTATCCGAATCCGCGTTACTCAAGCAGGCACTAGCTGAACTTGGCCGTTCTAAGTTGATCTCATGATGGATTCCGCACCAGAGGAGCGGGCGCTAGAAGCAGCCTTGAGGCCCAAAGTTCTAAGAGAGTTCGTAGGCCAAGACAAGGTTGTCAGTCAGATTTCTCTAGTGATCAAGGCGGCAAAGCTTGGGGGGAGGACCGCCGATCATATTTTGTTGGCAGGTCCTCCTGGCCTCGGAAAAACCACGCTTGCCATGATCGTTGCCCACGAAGCAGAGCGAACACTCAAGCTAACGAGCGGCCCAGCAATTCAGTCCTCGGGGGATCTGGCATCAATACTCTCCGCTCTAGAGGCTGGCGACGTACTGTTTATCGACGAAATCCACCGAATGTCCAGAAGTGCCGAAGAGATGCTGTACCTCGCAATGGAGGATTTTCGAGTTGACGTGATGGTTGGCAAGGGCCCGGGAGCTGCGTCAATTTCTCTTGACATCGAGCCGTTTACACTCATTGGCGCAACTACTAGAAGCGGAATGCTACCCACTCCACTTCGAGACCGTTTCGGTTTCACGGCTTTCCTCGAGTATTACGAGGCTCACGAAATTGCACGAGTGCTAGAAGCTTCATCGCTAAAACTTGGCATCAACCTTGAGGCCGAGGCGCTTGATTTACTGAGCACCCGGTCCAGGGGCACGCCTCGCATAGCAAATCGCCTACTTAGGCGAGTGCGAGATTTCGCCAGTGTCAATGAACACAGTGTTATTGACTACGGGATTGCCTTGGATGCCATGGCGCTTTTTGAGGTTGACAAATTAGGCCTAGATCGAGTGGATCGAACTCTTTTGACGATGTTGGCTACTAAATTTAGCGCCAAGCCGGTTGGCCTTTCAACCCTTGCTGTCGCGCTAGGCGAAGAGCCCGAGACCATCGAAGCGGTGATCGAACCCTTCTTGATTAGAGCCGGTTTATTGCAACGAACACCGCGCGGCAGAGAGATAACAAGTCACGGTTTAACGCATTTAGGGATTCAGTAGAGCAGGTTTTTCATCTAAGCCCTATAATTTCGGGGTACCAATCGGTTAGGAATACCTTGGATTTAATACTATTAGCGGTCCTTGCCGCCATGATTCTGTTGCTGGTAAATCAGAACAGAAAACGTAAGCGTGACGCAGCGAACTTGGTTCAGACTCTCCAAGTGGGCTCCAACGTCATCCTTCATGCAGGCATCAAAGGCACGGTTATCGCCATAGGCGAAGATGACCTAGAGATTGAGACCACGCCAGGCACGAAACTCAAAGTGCTGAAGCAGGCAGTGCGAGCAATCCAGACCTCTGAGGAGAACTAGCTTTGGCCGAGAATACCACTACGAGAACCTCGAGACGAAAGCTCTCATGGCTCACAGGCATTGCAGTCTTTTTCGTTGGGCTTATGATTTGGGGCGTAGCTACGGTTCAACCTGGAGCGGCCTTCGCCCCCGAGTTGGGTCTTGACCTTCAGGGCGGTACGCAAATTATTCTGACTCCAACGATTGCCGAGGGTGATGAGGCGAGTTCCGAGCAGCTAACCCAAGCCGTCACGATTATTCGACAGAGAATCGACGGATCCGGTGTTGGAGAAGCACAGGTTTCAATTCAAGGGAATCAAAACATTGTTGTTGCAATCCCCGGAACTCCAGATCCGACGACTCTTCAGCTGATTAAGGCCAGTGCGCTGCTCGAGTTCAGGCCCGTCATTGTTCAGGGTGTTTCTACACCTGCAGCCGAGGGCGCATTGCCAGTGGACCTAGAAACTTTCAGTGACACAACCTCTACTACGCCAGTCAATGCCAGCGACACTGCCTGGATAACTGAACGGCTTCAGGCGCAATTTGAAAACCTAGACTGCACTTCGCCCTTTAGGGCCCCCGGACAAGTGGATGATCCGACTGTGGGACTTGTGACTTGCGACGAATCGTCGCTGTACAAGTACATTCTTGGTCCCGTGGAAGTACAGGGCGCTAACATTTCCGACGCTAGTGCCGGAACAGTTACCACCCAAACTGGTGCAAGCACTAACACTTGGGCAGTCAACTTGGAGTTCAATGGAACGGGCACCGACGCCTTTGGTTTGGTGACTTCGAGGCTGTTCGGGCTTCAGAGCCCAGCGAATCAATTTGCGATCACTCTGGACGGCTTGGTGATTACAGCTCCATCGACGAATGCGGTTATCACCAACGGTCAAGCACAGATAACGGGATCATTCACTCAAGAATCCGCAACTGTACTGGCTGATCAACTGAAGTATGGTGCCCTCCCCATTGGCTTTGAAGTTCAGTCACAGGAGAACATTTCCGCGACTCTTGGTTCGGAGTCTCTGCGTTCAGGACTGCTAGCAGGACTCATCGGTCTTATCTTTGTGATTATCTACATGGCCTTCCAGTACAGAGGTCTAGCAACTGTAGTTCTCGGTTCTTTGATCGTGGCAGCGCTATTGGTCTATCTAGCAATTGCGTTCCTGTCTTGGAGGCAGGGCTACAGGCTCTCACTTGCCGGGGTAGCTGGTCTGATCGTAGCTATTGGTATCACTGCTGACTCGTTCATTGTCTACTTTGAAAGAATTAGGGATGAGCTTCGAGACGGTCGGAATCTTGAAAGTGCCGTTGAAGCCGGTTGGAAGCGAGCAATTCGTACCATTCTTATCTCGGATGCCGTTAGCTTCACTGCAGCGGTAGTTCTTTACCTGCTAACAAGCTCTTCGGTAAGAGGCTTCGCCTTTACTCTGGGCCTCACCACTTTGATCGACCTCTTGGTAGTGACCATGTTTACACATCCACTCGTGCAGCTATTGGCTAGAAACAAGTTCTTCGCCTCGGGTCACCGTTTCTCCGGATTCGACCTTTCGGCTAGAGAGGTTTCCTATAAGGGCCGCGGTGAATTTAGGGTGGCCAAGTCGCTAGCCGGAGGCAAGGCCGAAAAGTCTTCAAAGGAAGCACAAAAACGACAGACAATTGCTGAGCGAAAAGCTTTGGCGGGTCAGGGAGATCAAGATGAGTAGGGCAAGAGATTTCGGAAACCAGCTTTACTCCGGTGAGCGAAGCTTTAATTTTGTAGCCCGAAGGAAAACCTGGTACATCATCGGAGCTGTGGCCGTCATTTTGGCACTGTTGTTGCCTATCGCGCGTGGCGGGTTCAACTTTGGAATTGAGTTCCGTGGGGGTTCTGAATTTAGGCTCACGAACTCTCAAGAGTTACCCCACCAGCTTGCGGTAGATGTAATATCCGAAATCTCCCCGGGTTCTCAAGTCAACGTAACTGACGTTGGGCTTGCCGACATTCGTATTCAGACCGAGCAGCTCGTCGACGTAGAGTCAGAGCGAGCTCGTGTGGCTCTCGCCGCGGCATACGGTATAGAGGATGCCGCTGTAGCATCCAGCTTCATTGGCCCCAACTGGGGCGCAGATGTTACCAATCAAGCCCTGATGGGGCTTGTCGTATTCCTAATACTGGTGTCTCTTTTGATAGCCGTTTACTTCAGAAGCTGGAAAATGTCGGTAGCTGCGGTCCTCGCTCTTGCCCACGACTTGATTCTTACTGCCGGAATTTATGCCGCTGTTGGTTTTGAGGTGACGCCAGCTGCGGTGATTGGATTCCTTACAATTTTGGCCTACTCGCTTTATGACACGGTCGTCGTGTTCGATAAGGTTCGCGAAAATACGCTAGAAGTTGAGTACTCAGAAACTCGTACATTTGGCGAGATGGTAAACCTCGCGGTTAACCAAACACTGATTCGATCGATCAATACATCGGTTGTCGCCGTCCTACCAGTGGCTTCAATCCTGTTTGTCGGGTCTTTGTTGCTGGGTGCCGGAACCCTTAGGGACATCGCCTTGGCGCTGTTTGTTGGAACTATTGTCGGAACCTACTCATCCATCTTCCTGGCGGCCCCGATTTATGCTCATCTGCGCGAATCTGAGCCGACTTTGAAGAAAGCTGCAGACAAAGTATTCGCAAGCCGCGCGTAGACTTGAGTCCATTCAAAAGAGGATGGAAACATGACAGATGCGAAGAGCAGTTCCCTTCGCTCACGTCTGCCTAAAATATTTACGAAGTCTTCGACTTCTTACGGCACCGACTTGGCTTCTCTCATTCGTGTAGTCAAATCAAACCACCCCAAAGCCGACCTGATTGTGATCGACAAGGCTTTCCAGTACGCCGAGAAGTACCACACCGGCCAGCTGAGAAAAAGTGGAGAAGAGTACATAACCCACCCGCTTGCGGTAGGCAGGATCCTCGCTGACCTTGGCTCTGGCCCGGCAACAATTGCTGCAGCGTTACTGCACGACACCGTAGAGGACACTGACTACTCCATAGAGGCCCTTGAGAAGGACTTTGGTCCCGAAGTGGCTCTATTGGTCGATGGAGTCACGAAACTGGACAAGGTCAAGTTCGGAGACAGCGCGCAGTCTGAAACCATGCGCAAGATGGTGGTCGCCATGAGCAAGGACGTGAGGGTTCTTGTCATCAAGCTCGCGGACCGACTTCACAATGCAAGAACTTGGGGTTTCGTTAGTCCCGAGTCGGCACGGAAGAAGGCCCAGGAAACACTGGAAATCTACGCGCCACTAGCTCACCGTTTGGGTATTTCAACGATGAAAGTTGAGCTCGAGGACATCAGCTTTAGCGTCCTCTACCCGAAGGTGTACGAAGAGATTGTCTCTCTGGTTGGTCAAAGAAACCCCCTGAGGTCCGACTACACGCAGAACGTAATAGACGAAATCTCCTTTGAACTGCGAAACGGCAAGGTTAAATCAAAGATAGATGGACGCCCTAAGCAGTACTACTCGATTTACCAGAAGATGGTGTTGCGCGGAAGGGAGTTCGACGACATCTACGACCTCGTGGGCGTGAGGGTTATAGTGGCAAGCGTAAAAGACTGCTATGCCGCCCTGGGTGCCATACACGCCCGCTGGTCGCCGTTACCGGGCAGGTTCAAGGACTACATTGCGATGCCGAAGTTCAATCTTTATCAGTCGCTGCACACGACAGTTGTCGGCCCAGACGGTAGGGCAGTGGAGATACAGATACGAACGCTGGAGATGCACCAGCGTGCCGAGTTTGGTGTCGCAGCCCACTGGAAGTACAAGGCTCAGTCAGGAAAGAGCGAAAAGGAGGTCGACTTCGCCTGGATGAAGCAACTCTCCGATTGGCAAGAGGAGACCGCTGATCCCGGCGAGTTCCTTGATAATTTGCGATTTGAAATTGGTGCCAAAGAGCTCTACGTCTTCACGCCAAAGGGGAAGGTCGTCGGGCTGGCAGCCGGATCGACGCCAGTGGACTTCGCGTATGCGGTTCACACAGAGGTAGGACATAAGACCATCGGCGCGAAGGTTAACAGTCGATTGGTGCCACTTGAGAGCAAACTGCAGGCCGGAGATTCCGTGGAGGTATTGACTTCGCGGTCAGAGTCCGCCGGACCGAGCAAGGATTGGTTGAACTTCGTGGCTTCTCCGGGGGCCCGCGCGAAGATAAAGCATTGGTTTGCGCAGGAGCGCAAGGAAATTGCTACGGAGGACGGAAAAGAGGCATTGGCTCGAGGGCTCAGGAGAAAAGGTCTTCCTGTTCAATCGCTTATGTCCTCTGATTCGCTTACAAAGCTCGCCGAAGAGCATGGCCTCGTCGGGGTTCCAGCCTTATTCAACGCGATAGGACAGGGTCAGCTAACTGTCAGCACCGTGATTGACCGACTTAAGCAACTTGAAGGCCTAGCGCCAGAGGCTATTACCGAGGAGCTGCCGATACAGGTTCCTAAGTCTCTGCGTCAAAGAAGAAACGAATCTCAGGGAGTGCTGGTCAAAGGGGACCCAGATGTCATGTCGAAGATGGCTAGATGCTGCACCCCGGTGCCTGGAGATGAAATTACCGGATTCATTACTCGCGGCGAGGGAGTTTCGGTGCACCGGATGGACTGTAAAAACGTTCAATCTCTTGCAAAAGAGAGACTTGTTGAAGTTTCCTGGGCCGATGAAGCCAGGGGAGTGTTCATGGTTCAGATTCAGATTGAGGCCCTGGATCGCTCCGGCCTGCTAAGTGATGTAACGCGAGTGTTGACCGAAAGTCATGTAAACATCCTCAACGCGTCGGTTTCAACCGGTAAGGACAGAGTAGCGATTAGCAAGTTTATTTTTGAGATGGCGGACCCATCACATCTGGATCACGTTCTAAACCAAGTCCGGAGAGTAGAAGCCGTTTACGACGTCTATCGGGTCAAAAGCAACTAAGGCTAATCAACAGCCTGAGATGCAGCTAGCAGCCAAGCCTTGCGGGCGGTTATCTGCTCTTCAATTTCCTTTTTCTTCTCAGGTTTAGCAAGCTCGAGGCTCTTCTCAAGCCCGGCAATCGCATCCTCGAGTTGCGAAACCAAGGAATTCGAGCGTGCTTTTGCAGCCGGATCGGATCGTCGCCATGCGTCAGCAGCAGCATCAGCAATCTTCTTCTCTGCTTTTCTTAGTGGATCTTCTATTTTCCTGACCTGGTCACGCGGGATGTGTCCGATTTTTTCCCAGCGCGCTTGGATATTGCCCAAAGTTTTCTTAGCTGACTCAAGGTCATCAAAGTTCAGCGCTTCAATCTCGAGGTTCAGAGCGCTCTTCTTTTCAAGGTTCGCCTTCTGACTTGTCTCAATCTCGGCATCCTCAGCTTTTTTGGCAGCAAAGATAGCGTCGCCCGCGGCACGGAACTCTTTCCACAGCGCCTCTTCTGCTTTCCCGGCCTTGCCGGCCAATTTCCATTGATTTTGGAGCTTTTTGTATTGGTCCGTTGCTCCAGCACCCTTGGCTAGTAGAGCCTTTGCACTTTCTACAAGGGATGTCTTCTCGGCTTTAGCTTCCTTAAACGCGCCATCCAAATTGGAGAAAAAGGCACGGCGTCCCTGTTCGAATTTAGCGCGGGCCTGGGAGAATCGCTTCCAAATCGGATCGGTCTTAGCCTTCGGAACCTTCGGGCCTTCCTTTTGAAGCTTTTGCCAACGCTCAAACAACTCGGTCATTTCGACGGCAGACTTTTTCCAATTGATGCCTCCGAGGTTGGCTACTAGGGCCTCTGCTCTGGTGGCGATTTCTTCTTTGGCAACCATTGCAAGCTGATTTGCTGCAGCTCGCTCTTCGTTGGCCTTGGCGCTGGTGGCATCAATTAGCCCAGTCACTGCCTCGACACGATCACGCAAGTTCTGAACATTTCCGACTGCCTTTGGCTCAACTAGCTCGGCCTTCAGGTGTTCACGAGTGGTTTTCAAGCTTTTGGCATCTGTGATTCCGGAGGCTAGTCGCTGCTCTAGGGTTCGGACTTGGGCCGCTAGGTCGTCAAATTTTCGCGTGAAATAGCTCAGCGCATCCTCTGCGGGGACATTTGGATATTGACCGACGATGCGCTCTTGGCCACCGTCTATCAAGTAGACGTTGTTAGCCTCATCTACGCGACCGAATTCACTGCTTGTCAAGGGTTGCTCCTACTGGTTTTGTCTTACTCTACCGAAACAGAACTTATCAATACTTCATCTAGCGGAGATGCGTCCGAGGAGCCATCAATTGTCCCGGCCTCTGCGATCGCCTTCACTCCATCCAGACCGCTCGTAATGGAGCCAAAGACGGTATAGCCGCCAACTGCATCAGAGGGGATGGTCGAATCTTGATAGACGATAAAAAACTGAGAACCCATGGAGCTATCGTCACCACCGCGACGAGCCATTGCCAATACGCCTTCGGTGTAGAGGTCGGCTTCGGGTGCATTTTCGATTGGTCCCCAGTTGTAGCCGGGGCCGCCGGTGCCATCGCCGCTTGGGTCGCCACATTGGAGCACGTAAATACCTGAAGTTACAAGTCGGTGACAGCTGACTCCTTCATAAAAGCCATTTTTGGAAAGTGAAATAAAGTTAGCTACTGCCTGTGGGGCAAGGTCTCCAGCAAGTTCGAACGACAGCTCTTGGCCATCTAGGTTTAGGGAACCGTTCCAGGCTCTTCCTTCGGCAAGACTTATATCCGGGACGCCGGTTGGATCGGCATCTTGGTCGGCAGCGGGAGTCTCAACCTGATCGGCTGTCGAAGCAACATCGGCTTCCTGGCCACCCGGTCCAAACGAAAAATAGGCAAGTTGGCCTGCGAATGCCAAGGCAACCGCTCCGGCCGCGACCGCGAAAAAGACTCGATTGTCCTTTTTGGACCTGACAGCTCTATTGCTGAGTAGGTCTTGCTTTGCCTGGTAATTCTCTAGCTTGCTGTTTGATTTCATAACTCACCCTTTTATCGCCTCCGTAATTCTAGGTGTTGCTTAGAGTTAGCGTGTGGTTGAAATTCCTCTTGCTGCCAGACTGAGACCAAATTCGCTTACTGAAGTGATAGGTCAGTCAAGGGCACTTATCGAAAATGGCCCGCTGGCAAGACTTATATCCGGCGACCAGTCCGGTAGCTGGCCGTCCGTCATTCTTTGGGGACCTCCCGGTAGTGGCAAGACCACAATTGCTCGTCTTATTGGAAATAATGAAGGCGCACATTTTCTAGAGCTCAGTGCAGTCAGTGCATCCGTTGCGCAGGTAAGAGAGCTAATAACCAAGGCCAAAGAGCTGAAGAATCTCTACGATCGCCCAACTGTTCTGTTCCTAGATGAGGTTCACCGATTCTCCAAATCTCAGCAGGATTCATTATTAAGCGCTGTCGAGTCCGGAATTATCACTCTGGTTGCTGCTACTACCGAAAACCCTTCATTTAGCGTTATCACGCCTCTAATTTCAAGGTCTGTGGTGGTGAAGCTTGATCCGTTGAATGACGCTGATGTTTTATCGATAATGAACCGTGCACTCGAATCAAAAAGCGGCCTACCGCATGCAAGCTTCGAAATCGATGCGCTTAGTTATTTAGCGAAGATCTCCAGTGGAGACGCCAGACGGGCTCTCACACTAATGGAAGCGGCCGCCAGTGGTTCAAGTAACTCAGTTAGCTTAGAGTCCGCCAAGTTGGCAGCACAGTCAACAATCGTCTATGACCAAGCAGGGGATCAGCACTACGACACCATCAGCGCATTCATCAAATCGGTTCGCGGCTCAGATGCTGACAGCGCACTGCACTATTTGGCAAGAATGATTGCGGGAGGTGAGGATCCGAAATTTATCGCGCGAAGATTATTGATTCTGGCCAGTGAGGATATTGGCCTGGCAGACCCTCACGCACTGGTGCTGGCCGAGGCAACCGCCGGAACGGTGGAACGCATTGGAATGCCTGAGGGAAGAATCCCCTTGGCGCAACTAACCATCTACCTAGCGCTCGCCCCGAAATCAAACCGTGCCTACCAGGCTATAAACAATGCAATGGCGGCCGTTGAAGCGGCCAACACTAAGCCGGTCCCAGCAGCACTAAGGTCGACCGGAGCCGTGGGCTACAAGTACCCGCATGATGACCCCAGGGGAGTTCTCCCACAAACATATCGCGATGGCGATGAAATCTTTTATCACCCTTCTGAGCATGGGTTTGAAGCAGAATTGGCTAAACGAGTGGAAATGATTAGAAAAATCCTCCCGAGATAGTGACACTTTCCCGTTCGCTCTGGTAGTATTTCTGGGTTATCTGGATTCAGCGGCTGTAATTCGGACACTACGAAATATCCAATTTAAAGTTTGATTTGAAAGGTACCTTTTTGTCAAAGGCAACTAGATCCCGCAGCAAGACCCGTCTATCGCGTGCCCTGGGCATCGCGCTGACGCCAAAAGCTGCAAAGTACATGGAAAAGCGACCTTATGGTCCAGGTCAGCACGGTCGCACGAAGCGCAAGACTGACTCTGACTACTCAGTTCGTCTCCGCGAGAAGCAGCGCTTACGTGCTCAGTACGGAATCCGCGAGGCTCAGCTTCGCAACACATTCAAGGAAGCCAAGCGCACTGCTGGCCTGACCGGTGAGAACCTGGTTGAGCTGCTAGAGATGCGACTTGATGCCCTAGTTCTCCGTTCAGGTATGGCCCGAACGATTGCTCAGTCACGCCAAATGGTGGTTCACCGTCACATCCTTGTGGATGGCGAACGAGTTGACCGTCCGTCCTTCCGCGTGAAGCCTGGACAGATGATTCACGTTCATGACAAGTCAGAGCGAACCGAGCCTTTCCAGGTAGCGGCCGCCGGAGGTAACTCCGATGTCCTGGCTAAGACTCCTGAGTATTTGGCAGTTGACCTCGACAAGCTCCAGGTGACTCTACTTCGTCGCCCGAAGCGCGAAGAGGTTCCTGTAACGTGTGAAGTTCAGCTTGTAGTTGAGTTCTACGCAGCTAGGTAGTTAGAGACATGACAGGCGGCGAAATAGCAATTGTGATTTTGGCCGCCAGCGCCGGACTGTTGGTTATTCTGTTGGGATTCCCTCTAGTCAAGCTCGGCAAGCTGCTAGATCAAACGGCTGCGACGGTAACCACCTTCAACGCTGAATTTGAGCCCATTCTTGTCGAGGCCAAGACCACCTTGGCCGAAGCGAATAAACAGCTCAAGCGCGTGGACAACATCACAAGAGATGTAGAGCAAGTAACGACGAACATCAGCTCATTAATTGCAGTCTTTACAGCTTCGGTCGGGGGACCGCTGACAAAGTTATTCGGCGTCGTTCAAGGCGTGGCTAAAGTGTTCGGCAAACGGAGGTAGTTATGTCAAAACTAGGTTGGTTCTTAGCAGGCGTTGGAATGGGTTTACTCGCGTTGCAGCAGCTTCGGGATAACCCGAAGGCACAGGGCGCCGTGGATGAAATACGAATAGCCGCAAAAGATTTCTCGGATTCGATCGCAGCAGGTTACCAAGAGCGCGAAGCTGAGCTCAGAACTTCAGCTAAAACTAAGAAGTAGCAAATGAAGACTGCCGAAATAAGGCGTCGGTGGCTGTCCTACTTCGAGAGCAAAGGGCACACGATTGTCCCCAGTGCGCCCCTTATAAGCCAAGACCCGACTCTAATGTTTGTGGTCGCCGGAATGGTGCCTTTTATCCCTTACATGTCCGGGGTCATGCCATCTCCGTTTACGCGGGCTACCTCGGTTCAAAAGTGCGTCAGAACACTTGACATCGATGAGGTGGGGAAGACAACCCGCCACGGTACTTTCTTCCAGATGAACGGAAACTTTAGTTTCGGTGATTACTTCAAAAAAGAAGCTATTAGTTATGCCTGGGAATTATTGACTTCGTCAGTCGAGACCGGCGGATATGGATTCGAACCAGAGAAACTCTGGGTAACAGTCTATGAAGACGACGAAGAATCGATTCAGTTGTGGTTGGACCACACCAATGTACCAATGGAGCGAATTCAGAAGCGCGGAATGGCGGATAACTATTGGTCAACCGGTCAGAGGGGACCCGCGGGGCCATGCTCGGAAATATATTTTGATCGAGGACCTGATTACGGGGTTGAGGGTGGTCCGGCTGCGGACGAAGATCGATACATTGAAATCTGGAATCTAGTCTTTATGCAGTATGAGCGAGCGGACGGCGGCACCAAGGACCACTTCGAAATCATAGGTGACCTACCAGCAAGGAACATCGACACTGGAATGGGACTGGAGCGGGTCGCATTCTTGCTCCAGCAAGTCGAGAACATATACGAAATTGATCAGATTCGTCCACTCATAGATCTAGCAAGTCAATTAAGTGGAAAGAAGTACGGAGCCCTCGAAATTGATGATGTTCGGATGCGGGTCATCGCTGACCACATTCGCTCTTCTCTAATGCTGATGTCCGATGGGGTGAGCGCCTCTAACGAAGGACGCGGATACGTTCTTCGGAGGCTGTTGCGGCGGTCAATTAGAGCCCTGAGGCTTCTTGGTGTAACTGAGAGCAGTTTCGAGAAGCTGTTTACGGTTAGCAAGGATGCCATGGTTGAGGCATACCCAGAACTAGAAGAAAATTTCCCACGAATTCTTAGAAGTGCCCTCTCAGAGGAGACGGGATTCGCCAGAACCTTAGAAACCGGGACATTAGTTCTCGAGCAGGCGATTGCTGAAGCAACTGGAATCCTGTCCGGCGCCACAGCGTTTGAATTGCACGACACCTACGGGTTTCCAATTGATCTAACCGTCGAAATTGCGGCCGAATCCGGACTCGAAGTAAATCGAGAAGGTTTTGCTGAGCTCATGGATCAACAGAAACAGCGGGCCAAGCAGGACGCCAAAGACAAGAAAATGGGCGGAGGGTCACTCCAGGTTTATAGCGAAGTTCGCTCCTATGGAGAGACTCAATTTACCGGCTACGACTCTTTAGAGGGCTCCTCGACAATTATTGGTCTCATCAGAGACGGCGTATCGGTCAAAACCTTGAGCCAAGGGCAAATCGGGGAAGTATTTTTGAACTCGACGTCCCTGTATGGAGAGTCAGGCGGACAGGCAGCCGACGCCGGGATCATAACTGGAGACGGCTTTACACTCGAGGTTTTAGATGTTCAAAAACCAGTCAAGGGTCTATTCGCCCACAAGGTAAAGGTCTCTTTCGGTGAGGTCGCAGTAAATTCGGCGGCGACCACGATTGTCGATGCGGATTGGCGTCTCGGGGCTTGCCAGTCGCACAGTGCCACTCATGTTGTCCACGCAGCAATCAGACAAGTGCTGGGACCTCAGGCTTTGCAATCGGGGTCTTTCAACCGCCCGGGTTACATGAGGTTGGACTTCGCATGGGGCGAAGGCCTAAGCGAAGCCACCAAAAGCGAAATCGAAGAGGTTACAAACCTCGCCATAAGATCGGATTTGTCGGTCACCGCGCAATTCATGACAGTAGGGGCGGCCAAAGAGTTCGGCGCAATAGCCTTATTTGGGGAAACGTATGACGAACAGGTAAGGGTTGTTCAAGTCGGTGGCCCATGGTCAAGAGAACTCTGTGGTGGCACACACGTCGGAAGGACTGCTCAAATTGGCTTGGTGAGCGTCCTGTCAGAGGCGTCTGTAGGTTCCGGCTCGAGAAGGATAGAAGCGCTCGTTGGCATGGACGCACTAACTTCACTTCAGGCCGAACGGGATCTAGTTAGAAGACTGGCACTTCAGTTGAAAGCTCCGGCCAGTGAGGTCGAGGCTCGAGTCGCTGAGTCGCTGGCGGAACTAAAAGTTTCGAACAAGGCAGTCTCGGACATGGAAATGGCAAAGCTTCAGACTCAAATACCCACCCTGGCTGAAGCTGCGACTGAAGTAAACGGAATTGATCTTCTCGCGCTAGAGGTCGACATCCCAGATTCAGATCAGCTTCGTACTCTTGCAATGGGCCTAAAATCTCACCTCGGCGCGGCCTCTATCGTAATTTTAGGCAGCAAAGCCAGCGGCTCGGCCGTGGTGATTGTTGTTGCGGGCGCAGCTTCAGTGACAAAGGGCTATAAGGCTGGGGAACTAGTTTCGGTGGCCTCCAAAGTACTAGGCGGTGGCGGTGGCGGAAAGCCTGAGCTTGCTCAGGGCGGCGGTACTAACGTTGAAAAGCTTTCTCAGGCAATCGCGGCGGCAGCCGCAATGGTGTGATGAGAAAGATTGCCGTAGATGTTGGGCTGGCTCGCATCGGAGTTGCTATTTCGGTTGACTCGCTTGCAATTCCGCATTCCGTCATTAGTCAAGGCCAAACCGCAATTGCAGAGCTTGTGGATATTTACAACGAGAAGAATGCCGAGTGCATCTACGTCGGCCTCCCTCTTTCTCTTCGAGGCGGCCATACAGCCAGCACCAGAATGGCGATTGATTTCGCCGAACTCATTGCCCTACAGGGGATTCCAGTCAGGCTCATTGACGAAAGACTCACCTCAAAAACAGCCCAGCAATCTCTTCGACAAGCCGGCAAGAATGCAAAACAGCAAAAGGCAATAATTGATGCCTCAGCTGCTTGTCTTATATTGGAGTTCGCGCTTGCTTCGGAGAAACACGGGGAGCTAGCCGGAAGAGGATTGGACAATTTGGATGACTGATGGTTTGGAGCCGATGCCACCAAAGAGGAGTTCGAAGCGTTCCTGGCTCGCTGCGATTATTTCGATTGTCGTAGTCGGGACGATAGTCGGCGGCGGTTTATTTGTCGCAAGCTCAAATGTTCAAGACTTTCTGTCTCGTTTCCAAGTAGAAGATTATGACGAGCAAGCTGGGCCCAGCACGGTGCTAATAATTTCGCCGGGGGATACTGGCGAGGACGTCGCCAAAAAAATGGTCGAGGCAGATATCATCAAGAGTTTCGATGCAATCTATCGGGACATGCTCAACGTCGATTTGGTAATCTTCCCGGGCAGCTATGAGTTTCCTACAAAACTATCGGGTTCGGCCGCTTTAGAGCTTTTGATGTCTGGAGCTAATCGACTTAACGTTACAACGACCATCCCCGAGGGTCTCGGCGTGGCCCAGATTCTTCCTAGGTTGTCCGAGGACTTGGGTCTTACTATCGCGGAGCTCGAACAAGGAATTAAAGATCAGCTTTCCCGGATCCCGGCTGATGCACCTAGCATCGAGGGTTTTCTGTTTCCAGCAACTTACAGCTTTGACCCAAATCCAGACGCGGGCGAAGTGATAAAGGCAATGGTTGACCGCATGGAACAAGAGCTTTTGAAATACGAGATTCCACTGGCCGAGTCACTGCCTACGCTCACTTTGGCCTCAATGGTCGCAAGCGAAGGTAGGTTCGAGGAGGACCTATTCAAGATCTCCCGGGTCTTTCTAAACCGGCTTGACATAGGCATGGCGCTTCAGTCCGATCAAACCGTGAAATACCGATATAAAGGAAATCTCGAGTCGTTCCAGGAAGGACTCAAGGATACCGAATCACTGTTCAATACATTCAGTAACCCCGGATTACCAATTGGGCCGATAACTAATCCAGGAGGTTTGGCTATTGAGGCTGCGCTTCGACCCGCTGAGGGTGCTTGGCTTTACTTTGTAGCGATAAACCTTGATACCGGGGAAACAGTTTTTTCTGAAACATTACGTGAGCACGAAATTGCCGCTGAGGTTTACAGGCAGTGGCTGCGGGATAGCCCCGATTATGACTAATCACTACGCGGTCCTTGGCTCACCGATTTCTCACTCTAAGTCACCGTTGATACACAGCACCATCTTCAATCATCTAAACACCGATGCCGACTACACGTCTCATGACGTAATTGACTTGGCAGGCTTTTTGGAGAGCAACCGAGTGCTTTCTGGCCTCAGCGTAACCATGCCGCTAAAGGATCAGGCCTTTGCGATTGCTAATGACCTCGATTTTTGGGCTCAGCGCACAGAGTCAGTCAATACTCTGAAAAAAACGGAATCTGGATGGGCCGGTTACAACACCGATGTGTTCGGACTGCGCCAGGCCACCAGTCACTTGACCTTTCAATCAGTTGCAGTGCTTGGAACTGGGGCAACCGCCAGGTCAGCCCTAGCGGCATTCCAGGGCTCGACCTTGATGCTCTGGGGTCGTGACCAAGATTCAGTAAGTGAGCTTTCAGGCAGATTCGATGCACAAAATAAGGACCTTGAGACCGCTCTGTCAGCGGACCTAGTTGTTAGCACTATCCCGGGTCAAGCACTAGCTGGACTCACTCCCAAGGACGCCGGGTACCCGGGTACGCTATGCAGTGCCGATTACGGAATCGATGCCCATCAAGCTGGCGCGTCATTCAAGAATCTCCTATCCGGTCTGGAAATGCTCATCTGGCAGGCAGTTGGCCAGCAGAGGATTTTTACCGGACTCGGCCCAAATGCGCCGCTACGAGACGAAGAACTTTTGATAGAAGCCATCAAGCAAGCGCTAGACATGGCAAAATAGAGAGATGATTAGATGGATAACTGCCGGTGAATCACACGGCCCGGAACTAATTGGGGTCATTGAGGGCCTCCCTGCTGGAGTGCCAATTCTGGACGAGGACCTTCAACAGGCTCTTGCCAGAAGAAGGCTCGGTTATGGCCGAGGAGCAAGAATGAAATTCGAACAGGATCTCATCTCGCTATCTAGCGGAATCAGGTTTGGCCTTTCTCAGGGTGGACCAATAGCAATTCGGATAGCAAATACCGAGTGGCCAAAGTGGGAAACAGTAATGAGCGCAGCACCAGTGGACCCTGAGCAGCTAAGTGGAGGCCGTGCTGCGCCCCTAACACGTCCTCGTCCTGGTCACGCAGACTTCACGGGCATGCAAAAGTATGGCTTCGATGAGGCCAGGCCGGTTCTTGAAAGAGCCAGCGCCCGGGAAACCGCAACTCGCGTGGCACTGGGAGCCATAGCTCAAAAGTTTTTATCGGAACTGGGCATTGAGCTAGTCACTCATACCATTGCTATCGGCTCGGCGATTTCCAAAGCTGAGTCTCTTCCTAGTCCAAAGGATCTGGCTTATCTAGATGCCGACCCAGTCAGGTGCTTCGACAAAGCGGACTCAGACGCAATGGTCGCCGAAATTGATGATTGTCATTCCACGGGGGACACAGTTGGCGGGGTTTGTGAAACTCTTGTTTATGGTTGCCCTCCAGGACTTGGTAGCTATGTTCACTCGGATCGACGATTAGATTCTCAGTTAGCTGCGGTTGTGATGGGCATACAAGCCATGAAATCCGTAGAAATCGGCGACGGAATCGAAACCACGAGACGTCGGGGAAGCGTCGCGCACGATGAAATCGTGAATAGCGATGAGGGCGTTCAGCGCCTAACCGATCGAGCCGGAGGTATCGAGGGCGGCATGACCAACGGCGAGATAGTGCGCGTTAGAGCCGGCATGAAGCCTATAAGCACTGTTCCAAGGGCGCTCCAGACAATCGACACTGGCACAGGTGAATCAACCACTGCCCACCACCAGCGCAGCGATGTTTGTGCCGTTCCGGCATCTGGAGTAGTTGTAGAGGCCATGGTGGCACTTGTTATAGCAAATGCCGTACTGGAAAAGTTTGGTGGGGATTCAGTCAAAGAGGTTCTCCGCAACATGAACTCTTACCTCGAAAGCATTCCAGAGGCGTTGCAATCGAGGATTGTCAGACAATAGTGATGGGCTCAATCGTGTTAGTAGGCCCCATGGGCGCTGGTAAGACGACGCTTGGCAAGCGACTTGCAAAAATTCTAGATTTACCCTTTGTGGACACTGACAAGATGGTCACTTCCGACCATGGCTCAATCAAGAATCTCTTCGCAATGAAGGGAGAGGCTCATTTTCGAGATCTTGAATCAGCGGCCCTGGTTAGAGCGCTTAATAATCAAGGCGTCGTAGCTACTGGAGGCGGAATAGTCTTGTCTCAAGAAAACAGAGCGCTGCTTAGCCAAAATGCGACAATTTTTCTAGACACGAACATGGAGTTTGTTCTTCGTTCGCTAAATGTCACCAAACGGCCCTTGCTGAAAGATAACCCGGAAATGTGGGAACAGATTTATCAGGACAGGCTCGAGCTTTATAAGGAAGTCTCAGTCGCTACCGTAAACACCGCAAACACTTCAGTTGGTGCCATCATGAAAAACTTAGAGTCGGAGGTCAGAAAATATGTCTAACATCTTGATTGGAAGAGCTTTATTGAATGAGATTCCTAGTACTCTCAGCGGAGTTAAAAAAGTCTTGATCGTCTACCCACAGCCTCTCGCGACAACCGCAGAAGCGTTGTCGGAAAACCTCAAGGATTCCGGGTTTGAGGTTCTTCTCGCTGAGGTCCCCGCCGCTGAGGACGCGAAGCGCGTAGAGGTGGCAGCATTTTGCTGGCAGATTATGGGGAAGTCAGATTTCAACCGGAACGACGCCGTAATTGGTCTTGGTGGCGGTTCGACTACCGATCTAGCCGGTTTTGTTGCCGCAACTTGGCTAAGGGGAATTCGGTCAGTACTAATTCCCACTACTTTGCTGGGCATGGTCGATGCAGCAATTGGCGGGAAAACCGGAATTAATACAACAGAAGGGAAGAACCTAGTCGGAGCTTTCCACTCACCTCACAGCGTTGTAATAGATCTTGACACCCTGCATTCCTTGGCTAGAAATGAGCTCTTGGCTGGAATGGCAGAGGTGGTGAAATACGGACTCATTGCTGACCCATGGATACTAGAGACCTTGGAGCATGACCCCGCTGCTACGGATCCTTCCTCGAGCGTGTTCGAAGAGCTGATTAGACGCTCGGTGGCAATCAAAGAAGGTGTTACCTCTAGAGACTTCAATGAAAGCGGAGAACGCGAGTTTCTCAACTATGGGCACACTCTGGGCCATGCAATTGAGCATGCCGAAAGATATAAGTGGCGACATGGGGCAGCAATCTCCATTGGCATGGTTTTCGCCGCCGAGCTATCAATGCTTTCGGGTAAGTTATCGGAGGCCGATGTCATTAGGCACCGCAGCGTTTTTGAGGCACTTGGTCTTCCAACTTCCTACCGGGCAGATCGATGGCCACAGCTTTTGGACACCATGCAAAAGGACAAGAAGGCTAGAGCTGGGTCCCTGAGGTTTGTAGTGCTCGACAAAATTGGAAAGCCCTCAATGCTAAATGCCCCCACGCCCGAACTTGTCTTCACAGCTTTTCAAGCAATAGTTGAATAGGGTTTAGGTCATGTCGGTAATTTATGTTCTAAACGGACCAAATTTGAATCTGCTGGGCTCCCGGGAGCCCGAAGTGTACGGAACTTTTACACTCGACGACCTTGAGGTTTCCTTGCAAAAGTGGGCGCAATCCCAGGATCAGACGATCAAAGTTCTCCAAACCAACAGCGAAGAGACGCTCATTGGCTGGATTCATGCGGCGATCTTAGAAAATCATCAGTAGTGCTCAACCCGGCCGCATTTACCCATTACAGCTACGCGCTTAGAGACGCCTGTGCCGCGCTTACTGGAGCCGGTCTCTTACTTATCGAGGTTCACATCACTAATCCCCACACCCGCGAAACCTTTAGGCATAACAGCGTTATTTCAGGGGTGGCTTCGGGTGTCATTGCGGGGTTTGGTGTCGATAGCTACCTACTGGCTTTAGAACAACTAACCCGCCGCTAGAATTTGCAAGGCGCTAAGGAGAAAACAATGGCCAGCTCAAACGACTTAAAAAACGGCATGGTTCTGAAAATTGAAGGTCAGCTGTGGGCTGTCATTGAGTTTCAGCACGTAAAGCCCGGCAAGGGGCCCGCATTTGTTCGGACGAAGCTCCGAAGCGTTATCTCAGGAAAGGTCGTTGATAAGACTTTCAACGCGGGCGCAAAGATTGAAACCGCAAACGTTGACAGACGCGACATGCAATACCTGTATAACGATGGTTCTGGCTATGTCTTCATGGACGCCTCTGATTTTGATCAGTTGTCAGTACCAGCTGAGGTAGTTGGCGACGTCGCTAACTTCCTGCTGGAAAACCAGAACGCCACGGTAGCCCTTCATGAAGGATCGGCACTTTACGTAGAGCTTCCACCCTCGGTGGTACTAGAAATTACCTACACGGAGCCTGGCTTGCAGGGCGACCGATCGACCGGCGGCTCGAAGCCGGCGACTTTGGAAACGGGATACCAAATCCAAGTACCTTTGTTTATTGAAAACAACACCAGGGTCAAGGTCGACACCAGAACCGGTGATTACCTAGGACGCGTGAACGACTAGTTGAGTTCTCGAAGCAAGTCTCGTAAGCGAGCACTTGATGCACTGTATGCCTCTGAAATTAGAAACGGTGACGCCACGGAGCTATTGCAGGACACGGCCGCAGGCGTAGCTGACAGGCAGAATCAGGCGGCGATTTTTGACTATGCCGAGGCAATTGTGATCGGTGTAACGAGAAACTTAGCCCAGATTGACAACGACCTACGACAGATTTCTGACGGATGGTCGCTAGAAAGAATGCCAAACATCGATCGATCTATCTTGCGCCTCGGGGCATGGGAGATTCTTTTCAACGAGGATGTTCCCAACGAGGTCGCAATCGCGGAAGCTGTCACTCTAGCTAGTGAATACTCGACAGACGATTCACCAAAATTTGTAAATGGAGTACTGGCTCGACTTGCAAAGGGTACGCAGGCTCTTTGAGGCTGTTATGATCTAGAAAAGTTGTCCTTTAAAATCGTCCTGCGAGGCGAAGAAGGAGTAGAAATTGTCAAACCGCGTAGTCCTAGACGGACCGGACATTCTCAGAGCGCTGAGGCGTATCTCCCACGAAATCCTAGAGGCCAATGAGGGCCCAGAAAATCTGGTGATTTTAGGTATTCCAACTCGGGGCGTCGAGTTAGCGAAGCGCATTGTAGAAATTCTCGAGGCCATCGAACCAAATCAAATCATAGAGTTCGGGATTCTGGACATAACCATGTATCGGGACGATTTAGTAAATGCCGAACGCGAGATTCTAGAAACCAGTCTGCCAATTTCAGGCATTGACAACAAAGTCGTGGTGTTAGTCGATGACGTGCTATTTTCGGGCCGAACCGTTAGGGCGGCACTCGATGCTTTGACTGGCTATGGCAGACCTAAGCAGGTAAAGCTAGCGGTCCTTGTTGATCGAGGACATCGAGAATTGCCAATACGGCCGGATTTTGTTGGCAAAAATCTTCCCACATCCGTTGCGGAACGAGTTTCGGTTCAACTGCTAGGCAGTGACGGTATCGATCAGGTTGTGATCTCTGGATGAAGCATCTAATTTCGGCTCGGGATCTCACGAAGGATTCAGCCGTTGCCCTCCTCGACAGTGCCCAACAGCTAAGTCAAGTAAACCAGAGAACAGTCAAGAGCTTGCCTGCACTCCGAGGCAAGACAGTAGTGAATTTGTTCTATGAAAACTCAACTAGAACCAGAATTAGCTTTGAAATTGCTGCGAAGAGACTGAGCGCCGATGTAATCAACTTCGACGCGCAGGCCTCGAGCACATCAAAGGGCGAATCGCTGAAAGACACTGCGCAGACCTTAGAAGCCCTCGGTGCCGCCGCCATAATCATAAGACACCCGATGTCGGGCGCGGCCCATGCGCTTGCCAATAGGGGTTGGGTTTCGGCGAGCATTATTAATGCTGGAGATGGAAGGCATGAACACCCCACTCAGGCCCTGCTGGACGCGCTGACAATCAGGCAGTTGAAGTTCTCGGGCAGCGACCTTACCGGCGTCAAGGTTTTAATTGTTGGAGACTTGGAACACTCCAGAGTCGCCAGAAGCAACATACTTTTGCTTTCACTCTTGGGGGCAGCGGTCAGCGTCGCTGGTCCCGCTGAGCTTGTTCCAGAGGGAATCGCGGCTATGGGCGCAACGGTATACAAAAGCTTTGATGAAGCTCTGGCAGAACAACCAGACGTGGTGATGATGCTAAGAGTGCAACTGGAACGCATGCAAGAAAACGAGGCCTTTACCACCAGGGATTACATCAAGAATTGGTCGCTGGACCAGACACGCTTGACACAGCTCGGCAAAGAAACTGTAATTATGCATCCCGGCCCAATGAACCGTGGCCTCGAGATATCGAATCAAGCTGCTAACGATCCGCGATCTGCAGTGCTGAGGCAAGTTGAAAATGGCTTGGCAGTAAGGATGGCGGTACTGCATCGAGTTTTGTCCGGAGAGTTGACAAATTGATCATTCTAAAAAACCTGACCCTGTCCGATGGCTCCATTCAGGACATAAGGATAGATGCGGGCCAAATAGTTGAGATTGGTCGGATTGCAGACTCCGGAACAGACTGTACGGATCTGATTGGTTTAGCCGGCTTTGTCGACCCACACACGCACCTTAGAGAACCCGGCTTCGAGGCTAGCGAAACGGTTTTGTCCGGTTCTAAAGCTGCAGCTGCCGGTGGCTATACCGCTATCTGCGCCATGGCAAACACAGAGCCTGTTGCAGATAATTCGACGGTAATTGAGCGGGTGTACGACTTAGGAATAGAGGCTGGACTTTGCTTCGTGCAGCCCATCGGAGCTGTTACCAAGGGTCTCAAAGGCCTCGAACTTGCGAACATTCAAGACATGTCTAGGTCGCGAGCAAAGGTGGCCATGTTCAGCGACGACGGCATGTGCGTCCACGACGAAAACCTAATGAGACAGGCCCTGCTCGAAGTGAAGAAGTTTGGCGGTGTGGTTGCTCAGCACGCACAGGAACCAAGCCTGACCATCGGAGCGCAAATGAACCAAGGCGCAGTTGCAACCGAACTAGGTCTAACTGGTTGGCCAGCAATCGCGGAGGAGCAAATAATCGCGAGGGATGCACAGCTAGCCCAGGAAACTGGGTCGAGGCTACATATTTGCCACCTGACCACCGGAGGGGGAGTCGAGGTGGTCAGATGGGCAAAAGCCAAGGGGATTCAAATAACCGCAGAAGTCACTCCACATCATCTTTTACTGACCGAGAATCTGGTCCGGACCTACGATCCGGTTTATAAAGTGAACCCTCCACTAAGAACTACCGATGACAACAGGGCACTGTTGGCGGGGCTTGTGGACGGGACAATAGACATGTTAGGTACCGACCATGCTCCCCACTCAGGCGAAAAGAAGGACTGTGAGTGGGAGAACGCAGCATTTGGAATGATCGGCCTGGAATCGGCCGCGAGTATCCTGCACCAAGTTCTTATTCAATCTGGAGCAGGTGACTGGACACTCTTCGAGAACATCATCAGCAAGAGTCCAGCCAAATTAACTGGACTCAATAATCACGGTTCCATCGAAGTGGGCGCACAGGCGAACATCACAGTGTTCAATCCTCATGAAAGAATAGGGGTGGCCGAAATGAACCAGTCCAAGTCAAGCAACAACCCGTACTTGGGGCTCGAATTCATTGGACGAGTGCAGCACACCATTTACCAAGGCCAATTCACGATGATCGATCAATCAGTTAGGGACCAGAAATGACGCGAGAACTTATCGGAGGACTTGCCCTTCTAATCGTCCCGACAATCGCCATTCTTATTCTCATTAGAATTCGATCCAAGCGACGGTCTCAAGAGAAAACTCTGTTTGACTTGCCCGCATTTTCTGCCGAAAATGACTTGGGAGAGGTGTTGTATGTGAGCACCGTGTTTTCATCTGATCTACTTGCAAAAGTGTGGGCCCAAGGCCTTGGTAATAGAGGAAACGCAAGACTCTGGCTTGGAAAGAGTGGAATTGGGCTTTCCCGAAATGGCGAAGTGGATTTCACGATTCCAACCTCCTCAATCGAGTCACTAAAAGAAGTAAACGCAACGATAGATAGAGGCGTCGAGGCTAGGGGTCTAATTAGTATTTCCTGGAGCCACAACGACGTTGGTCTTGTCACGAACCTTCGATTCCGCGACAAACAGAGACATAACGAGATAAAAAAAGCTTTGATTGAGACATTGGGAGTTAGTTTTGCATAAAGCGCATTTGGTACTGGAAGACGGATCAATATTCGATGGCGAACGCTATGGGGTAGCGGGCGTAAGTGTTGGAGAACTAGTCTTCGCAACTGGAATGACCGGTTACCAGGAGACACTTACCGACCCTTCTTATGCTGGGCAGATCGTTATGCAAACATTTCCACACATTGGGATTGTCGGAACCAATGTCACAGATGCCGAGTCCAACAAAATTTGGGTTGCCGGCTACATTGTTCGGGAACCATCACGCATAGCTAGTAACCATCGCTCCGAAAAGACCCTAGATCAGGACCTAATAGAAAACAACATTGTTGGTATTTCGAACGTCGACACTCGAGCGATAACCCTCCATGTTCGCAGTCTTGGCGCGATGCGAGCCGGCATTTTCTCCAGTGAGCAAGACATGTCTACAGACGAAATGCTCGCTCTAGTGCGTGCCGCCCCAGAGATGAAAGGCCAGAGCCTCTCTGGTCAAGTCTCAACTCCAACCAGTTACTTGATCCCTAGCCAGGGCAAAACTGTCGGCAAAGTAGCCGTGCTTGATTTAGGAATAAAGAAGTCGACCCTAGAGCACCTAGCAATGCGAGGCCTGGAAATTGAGGTGTTTCCGGCCGACATTAGCGCGGCTGAGATTTTGGCGTCATCACCAGATGGGTTCTTTTTCTCCAATGGCCCCGGTGACCCTGAGGCAAGCGGCGATCAGGTCTCAATGCTGCGCGAACTGCTGGGCACAAACAAACCGTTTTTTGGAATATGCTTCGGAAATCAATTACTTGGACGGGCCTTGGGTTTCGACACATACAAGCTCAAATTTGGCCACCGCGGCATAAATCAACCGGTAATCAACAAAGAGACTGGACGAGTCGAAGTAACGGCACACAACCACGGCTTTGCAGTCAAACTGGAATCCGATAGCGCCGAGTCACCGCTTGGGTTCGGACAAGTGAAAGTTTCACATCGTGGCCTCAATGATCAGGTTGTAGAGGGCCTTGAATGCGTCGATATTCCGGCGTTCTCTGTCCAGTATCACCCTGAAGCAGCAGCTGGACCACACGACAGCCATTATTTGTTCGACAAGTTTCTAGACGCAATCAAGGAGTCCAAGTAATGCCAAAGCGACAAGATATTAAGTCTGTTCTGGTGATCGGATCAGGCCCAATCGTGATCGGGCAAGCCTGTGAGTTTGACTATTCAGGAACTCAAGCCTGCAGAGTGCTTCAAGAAGAAGGCATTCGCGTGATACTGGTGAATTCCAACCCAGCCACCATCATGACCGACCCTGACTTTGCTGATGCAACTTACATCGAGCCAATAACTCCAGAGGTAATTGAGGCGATTATCGAAAAGGAGCGTCCGGACGCAATACTTCCGACGCTTGGCGGCCAGACAGCCCTGAATGCTGCGATGGCTCTGTTCGAACGTGGTTCGCTCGAGAAGTACGGGGTTGAACTTATTGGGGCAAACGTGGCGGCGATTAGAGCTGGGGAAGATCGAGTCGAATTCAAGCAAGTTGTTTTGAACGCTGGCGCAGACGTAGCGAATTCCGCAGTTGCTCACAACATGGAGGAGGTGCTTGCGATAGCAAGCGACATCGGCTATCCAATGGTTGTAAGGCCTTCCTTCACAATGGGGGGATTGGGTTCAGGTTTTGCCTACGACGAAAAAGATCTCATACGAATTGCGGGGGCTGGCCTTCAGGCGTCTCCCACCACCGAAGTTCTCATCGAGGAATCGATAACCGGTTGGAAGGAGTATGAGCTGGAGCTCATGCGTGATAAAAACGACAACAGCGTTGTGGTTTGTTCAATTGAGAATTTTGACCCGGTTGGAGTACACACCGGTGACTCCATAACCGTAGCTCCGGCGATGACATTGACCGACAGGGAGTACCAAAATCTTCGTGATATCGCGATTCGCATCATTCGAGATGTTGGCGTCGATACTGGCGGCTGCAACATCCAATTCGCGGTGGATCCAAAGGACGGCCGCGTAATTGTCATTGAGATGAACCCAAGGGTAAGCCGGTCCTCTGCGCTTGCTTCAAAGGCGACCGGGTTCCCCATTGCGAAAATTGCGGCAAAGTTGGCGATTGGCTATACCCTCGACGAGATTCCAAACGACATCACTATGGTCACGCCCGCATCCTTCGAGCCAAGCCTTGATTACATAGTGGTAAAAGTACCGCGCTTCGCATTTGAGAAGTTTCCGGCAGCTGACCCGACTCTTACGACGACCATGAAGAGTGTTGGCGAAGCAATGGCAATAGGGCGTACGTTCTCGCAAGCGCTTCAAAAGGCACTACGGTCCCTAGAAAAGCGCGGGAGTTCATTTCACTTCCCCACAGTGAGTCAAGACCCAGCCGACCTACTGGTGGCGATGACTACTCCGACCGAGAGTCGAATTGGGCAAGTCCAGCAAGCCTTGTGGTTTGGTGCCAGTGCCGACGAAGTCTTTGAGGCAACCAAAATTGATCCGTGGTTTATTGACCAGATCGTTCTGATAAACGAAACGGCAAGGTGGTTCTTAGGTCTTGAGGCCATAGACACGGATTCACTCAAGCGGGCAAAGCAACATGGCTTTTCTGACCTCCAATTGGCGGAGATGAGAAACATACCGGAGCAGGATCTACGAAACCTTAGGCACAGTTTCGGACTTCGACCTGTATTCAAGACTGTGGATACCTGCGCGGGTGAATTCCCAGCGCAAACTCCATATCACTACAGCTCCTACGAGCAGTTCACCGAAGTAGTCCCGTCCAACAAGAAAAAAGTAATCATTCTTGGAAGCGGCCCTAATCGTATCGGCCAGGGCATTGAGTTTGATTACAGCTGCGTCCACGCAACCTTCGCACTTCGCGACATAGGTATCGAAACGGTAATGATTAATTGCAACCCAGAAACGGTCTCTACCGACTACGACACCGCGGACAGGCTCTATTTTGAGCCCCTGACACTTGAAGACGTTCTCGAAGTAATACACGCCGAATCTCAAACTGGAGAGCTCCTCGGGGTATTGGTTCAACTCGGAGGTCAAACTGCACTAAGTCTTGCCAATGGCCTTGCCGCCGAGGGGATACCGATTCTAGGTACCACTCCGGAAAACATTGACCGAGCCGAGGAGCGAGGGCAGTTCCAAAGCATTCTTAATGCTGCCGGATTATTGGCACCAGCGAACGGAATGGCTACAAACCTCGAGGAGGCAACCGCCGTAGTTGAAAGCATAGGATTCCCAGTTTTGGTGCGACCTAGCTTTGTCCTTGGGGGTCGAGGTATGGAAATTGTGTACGACCAAAACTCCCTTGATGGTTACTTTGACCGCATCGCTGAGCATGCGCTGGTTGATACAACGCACCCACTTTTAGTTGATCGTTTTTTGGAAGACGCTATAGAGATAGACATCGATGCCATTTTCGATGGCGAAGAATTGTTTATCGGCGGCGTGATGGAGCACATCGAGGAAGCCGGAATTCATTCGGGCGACTCCAGCTGCACGCTGCCTCCGATTACTCTCAGCCGCAGCCAAATCGATCGAGTCGCTACTGCTACTGAGAAAATTGCCAGAGGCTTGAGTGTTATCGGTCTATTGAACATTCAATTCGCAATGGCTTCAGATGTTCTTTACGTTCTCGAGGCGAACCCGAGAGCCAGTCGAACCGTACCTTTCGTATCAAAGGCTCTGGGAATAACCCTTGCCAAGGCGGCGGCCAGAGTAATGGTGGGAGCGAAAATCTCTGAGCTGGTGGCCGAAGGCGGTCTCCCACTTAGGGACGGTCGACACCTGCCCCCCGGAACACCGATTTCTGTAAAGGAAGCAGTGCTTCCGTTCAAAAGGTTTGCGACCCGCGATGGCAGATTTGTAGATTCACTACTGGGCCCAGAAATGAGATCCACCGGCGAGGTCATGGGCATCGACAAGGATTTTCCAACCGCATTTGCTAAGGCACAAGCCGGATCAGGTTCCGCATTGCCAACCGAGGGAACTGTATTTATTTCTGTGGCCGACCGCGATAAGCCGCAGTCACTTTTGCCAGTAAGGCGCCTTGCTCAGCTCGGTTTCCGAATCTTGGCTACGCAAGGAACTCAAGCCATGCTGGAAAGGCATGGAATCAGGTCGGAGGCTGTTATCAAACACTCTCAGGCCGGGGAGCACCAGGAGTCTATTGTGGACATGATTACCGCCGGCAAGGTCGATGTCGTGGTTAACACGCCCTCTGGTGCAGACGCCAGAATCGACGGCTACGAAATCCGCGCAGCAACGACAGCCGCCGACAAGCCTATATTCACAACTGTTGCTCAACTAAGCGCAGCAATCGGATCCTTCGAGGTTGTGAGAGAGGGACGGTTTAGCGTTAAGCCACTTCAGGAATATGCACTCGAACGAATAGAGCTGACCGGTGAATAATTTCGCAAGCACGCTTGAAAACAAGATTGCCCAGTTCGGAAGCCTGTGCGTTGGGATAGACCCCAGCGAAACAGAACTGAACAACTGGGGACTTGAGGATACGGCCCATGGCGCAAAGGAGTATTCGCTTAGGTGCATAGACGCTGCTGATGGTCGAGTCGGAATAATCAAACCGCAGGTTGCTTTTTTCGAGCGATTTGGATCCAGTGGGTTTATTGCACTTGAAGAAGTACTACAGGCAGCACGGGACCTTGACCTTTTTGTCATAGCGGATGCCAAAAGATCAGATATTGGTTCAACGATGCTTGGTTACTCTCAAGCGTGGTTTGGCGACGACTCCCCGCTGCGGGTAAACGCACTGACAGTTAGCCCATATCTTGGCCCCGACTCAACAGTCGAGATGCTTGAGCACGCAAGGGACGTCGCCGGAGGGATCTTTCTGCTTGCTGCAACCTCTAACAAAGAAGCCGGTCAACTACAGCGGGCTCTTATAGATGGTCAAACTGTCGCGGCGAGAGTACTCGCTCAGGCTCAGGCAAACGGCTTGGGGGATTGCGGAGTGGTAATAGGGGCGACGCAAGACTTTGACCTATTCGGCCTGGGCGCTGTCACCGAGACTGACATCGGAGTGCCAATACTTGCACCTGGATTTGGAGCGCAGGGAGCTGAACTCTCGGAACTGAAAAAGCTATTCGGTGAGAGCTCTCATCGAGTGATACCTAATCTTTCTCGTGCACTCACTGGCGCCGGCCCCAACGCTATGGCCGGTCTAATAGACAAAGCGAGGTTAGAACTGTGAGCCTGATTGTTCTTGCCGGCCCTGCAGGCGTCGGAAAAGGGACCCTTGTCCGTTGGCTACTTGCCAACGCGGAGGGCTATTCACTTTCAGTGTCAGCGACGACCAGATCGGCCAGACCGAATGAGGTGGATGGGGTCCACTATCACTTTGTAGACAAGGCCAAGTTCGAAAAGCTAATCGCCGATGACCAATTCTTGGAATGGGCAACAGTGCATGGAGATAACTATTACGGCACACTGCTAGATGAGCTAACTCGTGCGGATGCCGAGGGCCTCCATTTGCTTCTTGAAATCGACCTCCAAGGGGCGAGACAGGTGATGAAGTCAAAGCCAACAGCCATCACTATATTTGTTCAACCGCCTAGCTTCGAGGTACTCGAATCTAGGCTTCGGGACAGAGCAACCGAGACAGAATCACAAATACAAACTAGACTTAGCAATGCAAGAGCTGAGATTGAATCAGCCGAAGAGTTTGATTATGAAGTAATCAATGATGACTTGGCCCAAACGGGTAAAGACATACTGAAAATCGTTAGTGAGTCAGAGGGGTAAAAATGTTGAACGAAAACCTAGAAAACCTAAAGGGTATTGTCTACCCACCCATAGATTCAGTGCTGGGCAGGGCCGACTCAAACTACGAGCTTGTCATTTTTGCATCAAAGCGTGCGCGTCAGATAAACGAGTATTACAGCGCCCTCCACGAAGGCAGCCTGTTCAATTACGTTGGGCCGCTAGTCGACTCAAGCATTGATGACAAGCCACTGAGCATTGCCATGAAGGAAATTCACCTCGGCAAGCTTGAGAAGACTCCAAATAAGTAGGTAGCGAATGCGTATTCTGCTTGGCATAACCGGTGGAATCGCCGCGTATAAGGCAGCGAATCTTATTCGTGCATTTACTGAACAGGGCCACACTGTTCAGGCACTTCCGACTCAAAACGCACTGCGTTTTATCGGAAAGGCCACGCTTGAGGCCCTTTCTGGAACCGCAATAGACAATGACATGTATCAGGATGTCCACGAGGTTAGACACGTCGAGCTCGGTGCTAATGCCGATCTCATAGTTGTAGCTCCGGCGACCGCTAACTTTCTAGCCAAGCTGGCCAATGGCATTGCTGATGACCTTCTCATGAATGCGATTCTGGCTTCCACCTCAGCAATTTATGTTTGCCCGGCGATGCACACGGAGATGTGGCAGAATCCGGCCACTCAAGCCAATGTTGCTACCCTGAGGGCTCGTGGCATAAGCGTTATGAAACCAGCGTCCGGCCGGCTTACTGGTTCAGACACCGGACCGGGAAGGCTTCCCGAAACCGCAGACATTGTCAATTTTGTTATGGGTCAAAAGCCGCTTAGCGGCATGACCGTGACAGTGACCGCCGGGGGTACCAGAGAGCCAATTGACCAGGTGCGTTTCATTGGTAACTCATCCTCTGGACGCATGGGGATTGAAATAGCGACCGCGTACCGAGACCAAGGAGCCTTGGTTCTATTAATCGCTTGCAACATTGAGATTCCAATGCCATTGGGCGTTGAAGTGATAAGAGCATCTACTGTGGCCGAGTTGGATCAGGCCATGGATAACCCATGTGACATCATGGTGATGGCAGCCGCCGTTTCAGATTTTCGAATCGATAAACCGTTCAAGGGCAAGCTCCCACGTGGTGAAGCACGAACAATCGATCTGATACCCACCAGCGACCTGATCGCCAATTTTGCGGCTAATCACACGGACACTTTCTGCATAGCCTTCGCTCTAGTAGAAGATGGTGCCGATGTGGAGGCAGTTTCACTAGAGAAGCTGTCCGCAAAGGGAGTATCCGCCGTTGCAGGAAACAGCATTGGTTCACTGGGCTCAGAATCAAGCGAGATAACACTGGTCACGAAGCTGGGCACTCTAAAACGGTCCGGCACCAAGATAGAACTAGGCAAGTGGCTAGTAGAAGCCATTTATAAGATCATGTCCAAGGTCTAAGTAGAATTATAGAATGACGCTACGCACATTTACTTCAGAGTCCGTTACCGAAGGACATCCCGACAAGATATGTGATCAAATTTCTGACACTATTTTGGATGCTCTACTTGAGCAGGACCCGGACGCCAGAGTGGCCGTGGAGACGCTGGTTACTACCGGCCTTGTTCAGGTCGCTGGCGAAGTCACGACCATCGGCTACGTTGAAATACCGCACTTGGTGCGGGAAAAACTGCTGGAGATCGGCTACAACTCTTCCGCCATCGGATTTGACGGGGCTTCTTGTGGAGTTTCAGTGTCAATTGGCGCCCAGTCCCCGGACATAGCCCAGGGCGTGAATACATCCCTAGAATCCCGTTCCGGTAATAACTTCGACGAAATAGGTGCGGGCGATCAGGGCATGATGTTTGGATATGCTTCTAACGAGACAGCCAACTTCATGCCGGCACCCATAAACATCGCTCACCGACTAACCGAGCGATTGTCACAGGTTCGCAGGGAGCTTGACACTTCCATGCTTCGACCCGACGGCAAAGCTCAGGTTTCAATTAGCTACGAGGGCAACAAACCTGTGGCAGTGAAGACCGTTGTGCTTTCGACACAACACCATCCAGATGTTCAGCAAGATGACCTTGCCAATCTTGTGCTGGACCGAGTGATTCGCCCGGTCCTTTTAGACTCCGGCCTCGACACCAGCGACACGAGCTTCATCATCAACCCAACCGGCAGATTTGTTATTGGTGGCCCGCAGGCAGACGCCGGGCTCACCGGTAGAAAAATTATTGTCGACACCTATGGCGGCAGTGCCAGACATGGCGGTGGCGCTTTCAGTGGTAAGGATCCGTCAAAGGTTGATCGTTCTGCAGCCTATGCAATGAGGTGGGTTGCGAAGAATTTGGTTGCGGCAGGCCTCGCGGAACGTGCGGAAATCCAGGTGGCATACGCGATAGGCGTTGCAACCCCCGTTGCTCTTCACGTGGAGACTTTTGGAACTGAAAACGTGGATGTAGAGGCAATAGAAAAAGCAATTCGGCAGGTGTTTGACCTAAGGCCAGCGGCGATAATTTCGGAGCTGAACCTGAAGCGTCCGATATATGCCAAGACGGCCAGCTACGGTCATTTTGGCCGTGAACTACCTGAATTTACTTGGGAAAACTTAGACCGAGTCCAAGCCCTCAAAGACGCAGCAGGAAGCTAGATGTCCCGCTTTGCTTCAGTATTGGCAAAGTCCCCTCTAATTCAGCTTGACCGGGCCTTCGATTACCTGATTCCCGAAGCCCTGCAAAATGAAATTGCTATCGGACAGGAAGTGGTTTTTCCACTTGGGAGATCAAAAAAAAGTCAGGTTGGCTATGTCTCGGCGCTTTCCGATTCCAGTGACTATGCGACCGCAGCAATAACGAGTATTCAGGATGCTTCCGAGGTGCTTTCCAGTCGGCTCATTGATTTTCTTAGGGCAGTCGCAGATCGTCAATGCGTGGCGCTAGGGGAACTTATTGCTCTTGCCGTGCCCGATTACATGTCAACTGTCCAAAGGCTCCCGGCGATTGAGCCAAGAGTCCTAAAGGTGGACATTTTGGTTCCTAAGCTAGACGCAGCCCTTGGTGCGCGAGCGACAGTCCTAACTTCGGCAAGGCAACTTGAGGTGGCAGGGTCACTTGTGCCGGACTGGGCACTGTTGCTTTTGGCTAACGCTATTGGTGTCCATTCCAGGGGTATGTCTTGTATTATCGTGGTGCCAGAAAGGGCAGATATCGACATCGTCGTCGACCTCGCTCACAAGCTCGGAATTGATGATCAGTTCGTTTTTCTAAAACCGAGTCAGAAAAAATCTTCCCGTTATCAGCTCTTCCACCAAATCAAAGAATCTCGTCAAATAATCGTCGTGGGCACCAGATCCTCGATCTTTGCTCCCGTGCAGAACTTGGGCCTAATCGCTGTTCACGATGACTCCGATGACAGTCTGAGAGACCAAGGTTCCCCATTTACAAACACAAGGGACCTGGCACTAATTCGCGCAAAAGGTGACGTGGAGCTGTTATTCACGGCTCCATACCGGTCCGTCGAGCTTCAAAGATTAGTTGCAATCGGCTACTTATCCGATCATAAAGTCATCGAGGCACCGCTTCGAATCTCCTATTCAGAACCAGGCCTCCGGATGGATGAGTCGGGGTTCAAAATCGTTCGTGAAAACTTGGATCGTGGGCCAGTGCTTGTCTTGCTTCCTCGCAAGGGCGACTCAGCCTCGGTCTACTGCGCAGGTTGTGGCGACAAGCTGACTTGCTCCTGCGGAGGCCATTTTTGGCAGCCCGACGCAGCTAACACTCAATGCAGACTCTGCAACAAGCACTTTGTTTCTTGTATTAGCTGTGGTTCGAGAAACCAGAAAAAGGGACGGACAGGTAGCAGCAGGACCGTTGCTGAGCTTGGCAAAACTTTCCCTAACACTGCAATATCTGAGGCCACTGGAGACAAGAAACCGACCGGGCTAAAAACGAAGAATCAAATAGTCGTTGCAACTCCAGGCTCAGCACCAAGGGTCCCCAAGGGATATTCCGCTGTTTTAATTCTTGACAGCGATGTCTGGCTCAGTCGGCAAACCCTTAATGCACAGCAGATGGCCATAAGAGACTGGATGGAAGCACTTGAGCTCATGTCCCCGACGGGAAGGGCCGCCTTTGCCGGTCTGCCCTCCGATCTTGGCAACGCTCTGTCGCTTGGTCAGTTGATACCGATGGCTAAGACAGCGCTTGAGGAAGCCCGAGAGCTTGGACTTCCCCCGGCGATGCGGATCTGTTCACTGCAAGCTCTGCCCGAAACTCTAGAAGTTGCTGTTTCGGCCGCTAAGTCAAAAGGGGCTGTAGCTCTTTGGGTAGATGAAAAAGCCGGAAGCGCGCTCATAAAGTTTTCCTATAATCAGGGTCCGGCAATAGCCAAGGAGCTTCGGGTGGTAGCAATTGGAGCAGCAGCACGAACTCAGGGTGTCAACAAGAGAAGGGGCTTGCGGGTGGTGATGGATGACCCGCAAGCGCTGTAGGTTACCTACTTATGAGACTCATTTTTGCCGGAACCCCTGAAGTGGCATCGCGCGCTCTAGAGCTTATTGCCGGCGAGCACAAGGTGGAATTGGTCCTTACCCGACCCGACGCCCCAGTTGGTCGCAAGCGAATAGTTACTCCATCTCCGGTAACTCTCAAGGCTGAACAGTTGGGTCTAAAGGTACACAAGACCAACAAAATTGACGACGAAGCCCTGAAAATTATTCGGCTAAGCGGCGCCGAGAAAGCGGTCGTTGTCGCTTATGGAGCAATGATTCCCCAGGCGGCACTGTCGGAACTTCCGTGGTGGAACTTGCATTTCTCGCTTCTGCCCGAATGGCGAGGGGCGACTCCTCTGCAGCATTCAATGATTCATGACACTGGTATTGGGATAAGCGTTTTTGAGCTCGACTCGGGCCTAGATACAGGAGCACTTATCTCTCAGGCACCACTGTCATTCTCCGCAAACGAAACTGCTGGACAAGCATTGATTAGGTTTACAGAAGAAGGCGGAGACCTTCTAATCCGGGCGCTGAGCGAAAACCCGGCGCCGAGGATCCAAGAGGGTGAACCCTCGGCGGCGCCAAAGATCACCCGACTGGACGCCAAGCTTGACTTCAGTAAGTCCGCTGAAGATTTGACCAGATTTATACGGGCCACGAATCCGGAACCAACGGCGTGGGCAAACCAAAACGGTGAACCGGTTAGAATCCTCTTCGCGTCTCCCAACAACTCTGGCTCTGACTCAGTTACAGCGCGTGGGGTCGGCGAAATATACAAGAGCGAAAACAACGAAATCAATGTGCAATGCGGCAGCGCTAGCTCACTGAAGCTCGAGCTTGTGCAACCTGCCGGAAAGCGTGAAACAGCGGCAACCGACTGGTGGAATGGCCTTAAGGGGATTGCAAAATTTGACTAACGCGCGCCAGATAGCCCTTGAGCTACTCAACCGAGTAAGAGCATCGGAGAGCTACATTAACCTGCTGCTACCCAAGGAGCTTGCTAAGCATGAAATCTCGGATGCCGACAGAGGTTTGGTTCAGGAGCTCAGCTACGGAGTTCTTCGATGGCAGCTTCAGTACGACGCCATCATCGATCATTTGACACCCGGAAAGACCTTGTCCCCGGGCCTAAGAGCGGCAATTCAGCTTGGTCTGCATCAGCTTTTCAGAATGCGAATTCCCACCCATGCGGCCATAAACGAGACAGTGGATCTTGTAAAGCATTTCGAAGCTAGTGCCGCAGGGCTTTGTAACGCAGTTCTTCGAAATGCCGAACGAGCCGGACACGACAATCTTCTGGCAATACTCATCGAAGGCCAAGAGGACCTCGCGCGGCTGAGTATCGAATTCTCGCATCCGAAGTGGATTATTTCTGGCATGAAATCGGCCCTTGAACTTGATGGGAGAACCTCAGATCTGGCCGAACTCCTATCGGCAAACAACCAAACCCCGGTCGTCAACCTAATCGCGATTACAAGCTCTGCATCCGCTGAGCTTGAGGCGCTTGGGCTCCAGCGAGGCTCTGCATCTCCGAATGGCTTTCTCTGCATCGGAAACCCACTTGAATATCTGTCGATTCCTGGGGTGAGGGTGCAGGACCAGGGTTCTCAGCTTGTAGCACTGGCACTTAGCAAGGTTGCCGATAAGACCGGAACTTGGCTGGACATGTGCTCTGGTCCGGGAGGCAAGGCCGCAGTGCTAGAGCATGCCGTCTCGGGATCTGGAAATCTTGTTTGCTACGAACCACATGTAAAACGATCCAAACTCGTCTCCTCAGCACTCGCAGATCCAGAAAGCACTCCGGTACTTGTCAAGAGAGGGCAAGACGCCCCCGAAAGTTCCTTCGCGGCGATCTTGCTAGATGCCCCCTGTGCCGGACTTGGGTCCCTTCGCAGGAAGCCCGAATCTAGATGGACAAAAAAGCCCGAGCAACTACCATCGCTTACCAAATTGCAGGCCGAGCTAATTGACGCCGCGGTGTTAGCGCTGGAACCAGGTGGCATTCTGATGTACGCAACCTGCTCACCACTGGTAGTCGAGACAAATGCCCAAATTAGAGCCGCACTAGATCGCCACGCCAATATTTCGCTAGTCGACCTAGTACCAGTAATGCAAGAATTAGCTCCAGGTCTAGAGTTGAACACTTCTAGGAAAACCGTCCAGTTGTGGCCGCATCGACATGGAACTGACGCCATGTTTATGGCACTCTTGAAAAAAAACGAAGGGAACTAGAAATGCAAATAAATCCTTCAATACTCAGTGCCGACTTTGCGAACTTGGAGGCGGAGCTGATGTCAATCGCATCAGCTGATATGGCTCACGTTGACGTTATGGACAATCATTTCGTCCCAAATTTGACCCTGGGAACCGCGATTGTCGAAAGACTTGCCAAAGTTTCTCCCATTCCTCTGGATGTTCACCTGATGATTGAACACCCGGACAAGTGGGCAATTGGTTATGCCCAGGCTGGTGCTTCTTCAGTCACGTTTCATCTAGAGGCAGCAACGGAACCGATTGATTTGGCGAGGAGGCTCAGAGCTGCTGGTGTGAAAGCCGCAGTTGCCATTAAGCCCGCCACCAAGGTTTCAGACATAGCCCACTTGATCCAAGAAGTAGACATGCTGTTGGTAATGACCGTTGAGCCTGGCTTTGGGGGGCAGCCAATTCTGGTTGAAACCCTTGAAAAGATTGCCCAAGCTCGACAACTGATTGAAGGCTCTGGCGCAAGGGTTGCACTTCAGGTCGACGGGGGAGTGACCGAGTCAAACATTGCTCAATTGGCGTCATTGGGGGCCGACTCATTTGTAGCGGGTTCTGCTATTTACAACAGCCCCGATAGGGCAAATCAAATACTTAGACTTCGAGGGTTAGCTCTGGCAGCTTCGAATCCGAAGTGATTCGCTGTAATCTAGGGGTATGAAATCCTTTGATTCCCTTTATGACGAGCTCGTAAACACAGCAAGTATGCCCGATAACAACTCTGATAGCAGCGAGTTATTAGCAAAGGGAGTCCACTCAATTGGCAAAAAGCTCGTCGAGGAAGCGGCGGAACTATGGATGGCTGCAGAACACGAGTCAGACGAACAGGTCGCACTAGAAGCCTCGCAACTTCTTTATTACATTCAACTTATTTTGATCTCTAGAAACGTGCCACTTTCGGCAGTCGAGCAGGTTCTCTAGTGTTGCGGGTAGCCATTCCAAACAAGGGCATCCTGTCTGAATCCGCTGTGGCCATGTTAAGAGAAGCTGGATACCAGACGAGACGAGACACGCAAGAGCTTCACCTGGTCGATGAAGTAAACGACATAGAATTTTTTTATCTGAGACCTCGGGATATAGCGACCTACGTGGGGTCGGGATCTCTGGATGTTGGCCTAACAGGGCTGGACCTCTTGATGGATTCGGAGTCCGAAGCCGAGGAAATTGCTGATTTGGGCTTTGGTGCGTCTACCTTCCGATTTGCGGCACCAATCGACTCTGGTTTCAATGATCCGAGTCAACTAGAAGGTAAAAGGCTTGCGACCGCATACCCAACCCTGATTGAAAATTACTTGGCGAAGCTAAACGTAAATTGTGACATCATCAAGCTCGACGGAGCGGTCGAATCGGCCGTAAAGCTTGGCGTTGCAGATGCCGTTGCCGACGTTGTCTCAACCGGTAACACGCTTAGAAAAGCCGGTCTCGCAATCTTTGGCCCTACGATCTTGACCTCTACGGCCAGGCTCATTAGTGCTCCGGGTAAAGCTAGTGACGCAAACGGGCTTTTGATGCGTTTAAAGGGCGTATTAGTGGCTAGGGAGTACGTAATCATTGATTACGACTGCCCCAAGAAAGTGCTCGAAGCGGCGACGAAGATAACCCCCGGGATCGAGTCGCCAACGATATCCCCGATGGCCGATTTGGACTGGGTTGCAGTTCGTTCCCTAGTTCCGGCTATACAGATGAATCAAATAATGGATGAGCTCTACGCCGCAGGAGCTAGGGCAATTTTGGTGTCCGCCATTCACGCAGCGAGAATATAGTGCCAGCAGTCAGAGTGATTCCTTGCCTAGATGTTGCAAGTGGACGAGTAGTGAAGGGTGTCAACTTCCAGAATCTTGTCGATAGCGGTGACCCAGTTGACCTAGCCCGCAATTACTACCTTCAGGGCTCAGACGAGCTAACGTTTTTAGACGTAACCGCTGCCAATGAAAATCGCTCAACAACTAGAGACATGGTCACCAGGTGCGCGGAGGAGATATTTATACCCCTCACGGTGGGCGGAGGCATTAGAAGCCTCGAGGACGTTTCGCTGCTTCTGGAGGCGGGAGCCGACAAGGTATCGATCGGTTCCGCAGGCATTTCCAGGCCGGAGCTACTAGCGGAAATCTCGGGCGAACACGGAAATCAAATTTTGGTAGTTTCTTTGGACATTAAACGTGGAGACACGGCGTCGGGATTCGTCGTCACCTCCCACGGTGGCCGACAGGAAACCGGTTTAGATGCGATGCAGTGGATAGAAAAGGTGCAAGCGCTAGGTGCCGGAGAACTGCTTATCAACAGCATTGATGCAGACGGGACCCGAGCGGGTTTTGATCTTGAACTTATCGAGAAAGTACGCAAGATTTCGGCCGTTCCGATCATCGCGTCTGGGGGAGCCGGCAAAGTATCAGACTTCGTCGAGGCGGCTCAGGCTGGCGCCGATGCTCTGCTCGCAGCTAGTGTTTTTCACAGCGGCGAAATCTCGATTGCAACGGTCAAGCAAGCACTTGAAGATGCAGGAATAGAGGCTAGATGAGGCACTTAGCGTTGGATCAGGTTCAATTTTCAAACGACCATCTGATACCCGTTGTGGTTCAAGACAGTCAAACGAAGCAGGTCCTCATGCTTGCCTATTCAAACCTCGAGGCTTTGGAAAAGTCCGTCTCTACCGGCGAAATGCATTTCTTTTCACGATCCCGCAATCAGCTTTGGCACAAGGGTGAAACCAGTGGTAATACCTTGGCAATTGATTCCTTGTCCCTAGATTGTGACGGCGACACTATTTTGGCTATGGTCAGGCCTGCCGGCCCGACCTGCCACCTTGGAACCGTCAGCTGCTTCGAGGAGGTCTAATTGATCGGCTTTGACCAGCTTGAGGAACTCAGCAGCGAATACAACGTAATCCCGATTGTAAAAAGGCTTTTTAGTGGCAGTGAAACCCCAATTGGGATTTATCAGAAGCTCGCCGGTTCTAGGGCGGACACTTTTTTGTTGGAATCTGCCGAGCAGGGAGTCTGGGGCAGGTACTCCTTTATTGGAGTGGCCTCTAGGGGTCAACTAACGGCTACAGATCACAAAGCAACCTGGATAGGAGATGCGAAGTGTCTTCCAGATGGATCTTTACTGCCCGAAGACCCGATCCTAGCGCTGGAGAGGCTTCAAACGGCATGGAAATCGAGTCCGGTCGATTTTCCCTTAAGTTCGGGGCTGGTTGGATTTCTAAGCTGGGGAGCGGTCAACCTAACCGAGAAGCTTCCTGATGCCAAGACGGCCGACTACTCGATACCTCTATACGGGTTCAACCAATTTTCAGAGCTAGTGGTCATGGATCACCAAAAGTCTGAATTGCTCCTCGTCAGTGTGGTCTTCGTCGACGGGACCCCCCTTCGGGAAAGCTACAGTCGGACGCTAAATGCCATTAGCCAAATGCAAAAAATCGTCGAAATGCCGACACCCGCAATGGTCTCTGAGCCGAATTGGCCGGAGCCGGATGCAGTCTCCAACATACCCAAGAACGAGTTTCTCGAAAAGGTCGAATTGGCCAAAGAGCATGTTCGCAAGGGAGACGTATTTCAGGTTGTTATTTCTCAGCGCTTTGACCACCAATTAACCGCTGATGCTCTGGATGTCTACAGAGCACTGAGGGCTCTGAACCCGAGCCCCTACATGTATCTAATTAGATGGCAGGACCAGGATGGTCCGTTCGCGATAGTCGGAAGTTCACCGGAAGCGCTCGTGAAGGTAATGGGATCCAACGTGGTCACCCACCCAATCGCAGGTTCTCGGCCCAGAGGTCATGACACATCAACTGACAACCAACTTGCCGAAGACCTGCTGGCGGATGAAAAAGAGCGCAGCGAACACTTGATGCTGGTCGACCTTGCGAGAAATGATCTGCTGAAAGTCTGCGACCCAACTACTGTGCGGGTGAGCGAATTTATGCAAATTCACCGCTTCTCACACATCATGCACCTCGTATCTACCGTGGAGGGGTCGCTAAATCCCGGAACCAGCATTGTCAAGGCCATGCTCGCCACCTTCCCAGCTGGAACCTTGTCCGGTGCACCCAAACCAAGGGCTTTGGAAATAATTCACGACTTAGAACAAAGTTATCGAGGCTTGTTCGGTGGTGTTGTTGGATACTTCGACTTTCAAGGGAACTCAGATCTTGCAATCGCGATTCGCACTGCGGTTCTTAGAAACGGCGTTGCAAGAGTGCAGGCCGGTGCCGGAATTGTTCTCGATTCAGTACCCGAAACCGAGTACGCCGAGACGCTGGCAAAAGCCGCGGTCGTGTTGCGCGCTGTTGCTGCGGCGAATGCGATGAAAAAATGATCAGACTAATTTCGGTGGGCACTCTAGTCGCCGCCGTTTGGCTATCAACCTCTCTCCTTGCCTGGGTAGATGTTAGAGACTTTCACTCCGATAAATCGGCGTTGATTGGAACACTAATTGGGTCTGAGCTCAATCCCCTGACAAGCCTGGTTCCGCTGATAGTCCTACTGATTTCACTCATCGCCCGATACCGTCTCCTAAGTCGAACGATGGCGGCGATTGCCTCGATAATCTCCGGCTTCGTAATAGTGGTGATGTCTCTCACAAGCTGGTCGGATGCCAGTGCCGTCATCGAGTTGATCTCCAGCACTACGGGTCTAGCTACGGCAGCAGGTTTTGGAGTAGTGGTGAAGATCGGTTACTGGGTTTATCTAACGATGGCCGGAGTCACCGGATTGATTTTTGCTCTGGCAGTTTTTCAACCCGGGCGCTCGAAGCTACCGGACAAATCCAGTACGGTCAGTGAAACAAACGCCGACCCGGAGAACCTGTGGGATGAGCAGTAGAAGTGCTTGCTAGAATTGAGAAACATTCAAGAAGGGCACAATGACTGAAACTAAGACCGAGCCAGGGCACGGAAACTCCGTTGCGGCCTGGGCGACCGTGATTATTGTTCTGGCTGCCTTCTCGATTGGAACACTGTTTTTCTGGCTGAATGTGCCATCCATGGTTTGGGCTTCAGCTGTACTTGCCGCCCTTGGTCCGATAGTTGGACTCGTACTCAGGAAATCTGGCTACGGGGTGAGTGGCAAGCACTCGAAGTCCCACTAGTGCTTGACGAACTATTCGCCACAGCAAGCGATGATGCTGACATTAGAAGTAAAAGCGTAAGTATCGAGTCCCTAGAGGCACTGGTCGAGAACATGGAGCCAGCCGTTTCAGCTTTGAAGGCACTCGAGCCTTCGTCAAAAATTAAGATAATCGCCGAGATAAAGAGATACAGCCCCTCAGTCGGGCAGATGGCCGAAATCCCTGATGCCGGGATACTGGCCCTTACTTACGAGCAAAGTGGGGCTCATGCAATCTCGGTTCTAACAGAACGATCCGGGTTCGGCGGCACTTTAGATGACCTTCGACATGCCAGCGACGCCGTTTCAATCCCAACACTTCGCAAGGACTTCATATCTTGTGAGTATCAAATCTTGGAGGCTCGTGCCCACGGGGCATCATTCGTTCTATTGATTCTTAGCTGGCTCAAGGAGCCTGATTTCCTCAGGTTGTCCAAGTTCGCCGCGGACTTGGGTTTAGATGTTCTCGTTGAAACGCACACAGCGGATGAGATACACATTGCCAACGCCGCAGGAAGCAGATTGGTCGGCATAAACACAAGGGATTTGCAAACATTCAAGACCGACCTGCGGCTTTTCGAAACTATGTCTCACCTCTTGACAGATCAGACCATCAAGGTGGCTGAATCATCAGTGAAGAAGCCTCAGGACGTAGCCAGGTACTGGAACGCCGGTGCCAATGTGGTGCTAGTTGGACAAGCCCTAGTGACAGGTGATCCGAGCTTGTTAATTCCGGAATTTATTAACGCAACTTAGGATTGTCAACACAATGAAACTCTCAGAACAAGTAGGACCCTATTACGGCGAGTACGGTGGCAGGTTTGTCCCGGAGCCACTAATTGCAGCTCTCGATCAACTCGAGGCCACCTACGAGGCTATGCGAATCGACCCGGGGTTCATAGCCGAGCTTGCCGAGCTTCACAAGACCTACACCGGGCGCCCCTCCATCATCACCGAGGCAAAGCGCTTCGCGGCTCATTTTGGCGACATTAGAGTCTTTCTAAAAAGAGAAGACTTGAACCACACTGGTAGCCACAAGATAAATAATGTTATGGGCCAAGCACTCTTGGCAAAGAAGATGGGCAAAAAGCGAATCATTGCAGAGACTGGAGCTGGTCAGCACGGTGTAGCAAGTGCCACAGCTGCGGCATTCTTTGGTTTGGACTGCGTTGTGTACATGGGTGAGGTTGATACCGAAAGACAGGCCCTAAATGTCGCGAGAATGAAGCTTCTGGGAGCCGAAGTAATTCCCGTAACCTCGGGGTCCAAAACGCTCAAGGACGCTATAAATGAGGCACTTCGAGATTGGGTTGCCAACGTCGATACCACCCACTACCTTCTCGGGACAGTTGCGGGTCCCCACCCGTTTCCGACAATGGTTCGAGACTTCCACAGCGTCATAGGTTACGAGGCTCGTGAACAAATGCTCGAGCTAACCGGAAGGCTTCCGGATGCAGTGGCAGCTTGTGTTGGCGGTGGCTCTAACGCGATTGGGATTTTCCACGCCTTCTTGGATGATGACGATGTTGCGCTGTGGGGTTTTGAAGCAGCGGGTGAAGGCGTTGACACTCTTAGACATGCCGCGACCCTATCTAGAGGGACACCTGGCGTTCTACACGGTGCCAAAAGCTACATGCTGCAAGACGCCGATGGTCAAACAATGGAATCGCACTCGATTTCAGCCGGGCTTGACTATCCAGGAGTTGGTCCGGAGCACTCATGGCTCAAGGACCTCGGTCGGGCTAGTTATCACGGTGTTACCGACACTGAGGCAATGAACGCGATGAAGCTACTTTCCCAAACAGAGGGCATAATCCCAGCCATCGAAACGGCTCACGGTTTGGCAGGAATCGAGCATCTAGCCAAGGTCCTGCCCGCGGGCGCACACATTCTTATCAACTTGAGCGGACGCGGAGACAAGGACATGGAGACAGCGGCAAAGTACTTCGGTCTGATGGGCGATAAATGAGTTCAGTAAATGACACCCTCCTGGCCAATAGAGAATCCGGTAAAGGCTCACTGGTTGGTTACTATCCGGCCGGCTACCCAACTGTCAAGGACTCAGTCGACGCGTTAGTTGCAATGGCCGAGAATGGTTGTGACGTACTTGAAATTGGCGTCCCCTACAGTGATCCTGTGATGGACGGCTTGATTATTCAGGTCGCGACCGAAGAAGCACGAGCTGCAGGCTTCGTGCTCGGAGATCTATTCGAAGTAATACGACAAGTGCGAGCGCGGGTAGCCACACCGCTATTGGTAATGAGCTATTGGAACCCGGTGTTGAGATTCGGCGTGGAGAAGTTCGCAGAGGAGATGCTTGCCTCTGGGGCACAGGGAATGATTACGCCAGATCTTGTTCCAGACGAAGCCGCGCAGTGGCTGGAGGTCAGCCAAGCGAAAGGTCTAGATCGAGTCTTTTTGGTTGCGCCGTCGAGCTCGAATGAAAGAGTCGCCGCAAACGCTGACGCGTCCAAGGGTTTTGTTTATTCAGTCTCAACAATGGGTATAACTGGGGAGAGAGCTACTCTCGACGCGCTTGCTAGAGATTTAGTAGGCCGAGTGAAGAGTCTAAGTAAAACCCCGACTTGTGTAGGGGTAGGAATTTCCACAGCCGAGCAGGTTCGTGAAGTGAACGGTTACGCCGACGGTGCAATTGTTGGAACTGCCTTTGTGAAGGCCTACCGTGAGGATGGTCTACCTGGCCTAGTTGCGAAAACCAAAGAGCTAGCTGCGGGCCTAGGATGATGCGATGGAGTTAATCGCAGGCATCCCGTCACCCGGAATCAGCTTTATTGATTTGGGTCCTTTTCGAATTCACTTCTACGCGCTATTTATACTTAGCGGCATAGTCATAGCCACCATTCTGACTGACGCCAGGCTCAAGGCTAGAGGAACACCTGCGGGGTTGTTCCTGGACATAGCGCTATGGGCTGTTCCTTTTGGAATACTTGGAGGAAGGTTCTTCCACGTTCTTACTCACCCCAACGATTACTTCTTCGAGGGCGCTAATCTCCTTGACATTTTCAAAATATGGGAGGGTGGTCTTGCAATTTATGGAGCGCTAATCCTCGGAGCAGTTGGAATGTTCATAGGCTCAAGACAGGCTGGGATTAGATTCCTGTCAGTCGCCGACGCGGTCGCTCCCGGGATACTTCTCGCCCAGGGCATCGGGAGGCTTGGAAACTATTTCAATCAAGAACTATTCGGTCTACCGACCACTCTTCCTTGGGGGCTCGAAATTCCAAGTTCTAACCCGGCTTACCCGCTCGGGCTTCCGGATGGACTAACTTTTCACCCCACCTTCGCCTACGAAATGATTTGGAATCTGACAGGCGTCGTGGCGCTAATTTGGCTCGGAAAAAAGTTGCAACTTGAATGGGGCAAGGTTTTTGCTCTGTACCTGATTATTTATTCAACCGGACGAGTTTGGATAGAAGCCATCAGAATCGACCCAAGTGAGATTATCCTTGGTCTACGAATAAATATCTGGTCGGCGCTGACCGGTATTGCAATCGGAGTAGTTATCTACTTGGTTCAGAAGCGCCGTCACCCCGGCAAGGAACCTTCGGTTTGGCTCGACGGCAGAGAACCTGTCGATCAGTCACCCGTCACCAGCAAGGACGCTGCCAAATAATCTAATAGTTCATAAACAAGACATAAGGGTCGGGCCAACGAAGCTCCGAAAAGAATTCGATTGGAGTAACCATGTATAACAACGGACCTTTCCACAAGTTTGCCACCACGCCAGAGAACCAAGGGCTATACGACTCTTCCCATGAGCGCGACGCTTGTGGCTTGGCAATGGTCGCAACGCTTCGAGGCTACGCCGGTCACGACGTCGTTGAAATGGCGCTGTCCTCTCTCAGGAACCTGGAACACCGTGGCGCCGTTGGTTCGGACGCTGGAACAGGTGATGGCGCTGGGATACTCACCCAGATGCCAGATGGTTTTTTCCGTGCAATTGTCGACTTTGACTTGCCAGAGCGAGGCGCTTACGGCGTGGGTCTCGTTTTCTTGGATGCGGCCTCCGCAACTGAGGACAAAGCTAAGTTTGAAGCAATCTGCAACGAAGAGTCGCTGACTGTCTTGGGATGGCGTACCCCGCCCACCGACAGCTCTGTGCTTGGCGAGTTGGCAAGAGAGGCTATGCCTCTCATTGAACAAGTATTTGTTTCTTCCAATGACCTAATCACCGGCATGGACCTCGAGCGAAGGTTATTCAGGGCTAGAAACCGAAGTGAACGAGACATTGGCCTTTACCTTTGCTCGCTTTCATCTAAAACAATCGTTTACAAGGGTATGGTCACCACCTTGCAGCTCGAGCCTTTTTATCCTGATCTAAGTGACGAGCGATTTGAGTCTCTGCTCGCACTTGTTCACAGCAGGTTTTCAACAAACACCTTCCCGTCATGGCCATTGGCACACCCTTTCCGATTTATCGCGCACAACGGAGAGATAAACACCGTTAAGGGAAATGCCAACTGGATGGCGGCAAGAGAGTCTCAGCTTTCATCGGAGCTACTCGGTAACATCGAACAGCTAAAGCCAATCGTCTCAAAGGGTGCATCCGATTCGGCGACTTTCGATGAGGTTTTGGAGCTGCTTGTACTATCGGGCCGCTCGCTGCCACACGCCATGATGATGATGATTCCCGGAGCATGGGAAAAGCAACTGGATCTCGATCCACAGCTAAGAGACTTCTACGAATATCACTCGATGATTATGGAGCCATGGGATGGACCAGCGGCCGTAGTTTTCACGGACGGAGATCTGGTCGGTGCGACTCTGGACCGAAACGGACTTCGACCGGGTCGCTTCGTGGTCACTGAAGATGGTTTTATAATTCTTGCCTCTGAAATCGGCGTTGCCGATATTGCCCCTGACAAAATCGTAAGAAAAGGCAGATTGCAGCCAGGCAAAATGTTCCTGATTGACACTGTGGCTGGACAAATAGTAGAGGATGAGCAGATCAAGTCCGAAGTCGCCTCCCTTGAACCATGGGGTGAGTGGCTGGAAGCAAGTCGGATTAACTTGCGTGATCTTCCGGACCGCGAGCACGTTCGCTACTCAAGCAAGTCTGTGAAGCGTAGGCAAAGAGCCTTTGGCTACACCGAAGAAGACCTGAAAATATTCATCGCTCCGATGGCAAGAATGGGACAGGAGCCAATCGGGGCCATGGGGACTGACACTCCCATTGCGGCCATATCAGAGCGACCAAAACTTCTATTTGACTATTTCGCCCAGCAGTTCGCTCAGGTGACAAACCCACCGCTTGATGCAATTCGCGAAGAAGTCGTGACATCCATGACTACAAGCATCGGTCCGGTCAGAAACCTTCTAGAAGCCAATGCCGAGCATGCAAAGCAGATGGTTCTGGACTACCCAATTATTGGTAACGATGAGCTGGCGAAGATTAAGCACATAGACCGAGCAAACAACATCGGTAAGGCAGTAACTGTGTCCTGCCTCTACCGCGTTGACGACGGTCCCGAGGCTCTCGAAGCCCGGCTTGAGGCAATCTGCGCGGAGGTCGACCAGGCTTTAGTTGCGGGAGCGACTTTTATAGTGCTGTCCGATCGAGATTCAAATCGAGAGCTTGCTCCAATTCCTTCGCTGCTGTCCTGTTCAGCCGTGCACCACCATTTGATTCGAAATGGAACCAGAATGATGGCGGGCCTCGTTGTTGAAGCTGGCGATGCAAGAGATGTTCACCACGTTGCAACTCTGATTGGCTTTGGCGCATCTGCAATTAACCCTTACTTGGCTCTCGAAACAGCAGAGGACCTAGTTCTCAACGGCACCATCACCGGCATAACAATGGAGCGAAGCAGCAAAAACATGATCAAGGCCCTTGGAAAAGGTGTCCTGAAAGTCATGTCAAAAATGGGCATCTCGACAGTTTCTTCCTACGCGGGGGCGCAGTGCTTCGAGGCCATTGGGCTTTCACAGGAGCTCGTGGATAAATATTTCACAGGAACAACCACAAAGCTTGGTGGAGTTGCCCTCCCGATTTTGCATTCTGAAATTGCTCAGCGACACACATCCGCATACCCCGTTGAAAGTGCAAACCAGGACAGTACTCCTCTGGACGTTGGCGGGGAAATGAAATGGCGTCGTGACGGCCCTCCTCACTTATTCAACCCCGAGACCATTTTTAAGCTTCAGCACTCCACCTCTCAAAAGAACTACGAAATCTTCAAGTCTTATACCAATGCGGTCGATGACCAGGCCGAGCGTTTAATGACGATTCGAGGTCTTTTCAGCCTAAATAAGGAGTTGCGCACTCCAGTGCCAATTTCTGAGGTGGAGCCGGTGCATTCGATAGTGAAGCGATTTGCAACTGGGGCTATGAGCATGGGATCGATCAGTCCGGAAGCTCACGAGACGCTTGCCATTGCCATGAACCGCCTTGGCGCCAGAAGCAACACTGGAGAAGGCGGAGAGTCAGTCGAGCGACTACTGGATCCAGAGCGACGCAGCGCTGTAAAGCAGGTTGCCTCCGGACGTTTCGGTGTGACCTCTATGTATTTGACTCATGCGGATGACCTTCAGATCAAGATGGCGCAGGGGGCAAAGCCAGGCGAAGGCGGGCAGCTTCCTCCGAACAAGGTTTACCCATGGATTGCGGAACTTAGGCACTCGACCCCGGGCGTAGGGCTAATTTCTCCGCCCCCTCATCACGACATTTACTCAATCGAGGATCTCAAGCAGTTGATCTTTGATCTAAAACGGGCAAACCGCACCGCTAGGGTCCACGTGAAGTTGGTGTCTCAGTTCGGTGTTGGAACCGTCGCAGCCGGTGTAGCTAAAGCAAAGGCCGATGTGGTGCTAATCTCTGGCCACGACGGTGGCACAGGCGCCAGCCCGCTCAATTCTTTGAAGCACGCTGGAACCCCTTGGGAGCTCGGCCTGGCCGAAACCCAGCAGACTCTGCTGCTCAATGGACTACGAGATCGAGTTGTAGTGCAAGTGGACGGTTCAATGAAGACTGGACGAGACGTGATCATCGCCGCTCTTCTCGGAGCCGAAGAGTTCGGATTCGCAACCGCCCCACTAGTGGTGGAGGGTTGTATTTTGATGCGCGTTTGCCACCTTGACACCTGTCCGGTTGGAGTAGCTACCCAGAACCCAGAACTCAGAAAGCGATTCCATGGCCAAGCCGACCACGTGGTAAATTTCTTTGAGTTTTTGGCTCAAGAAGTGCGCGAATACCTGGCTGAACTGGGCTTCAGGACTCTCCAAGAGGCTGTGGGTCAAGTACAGGTGCTGGATGTTAACAGGGCAATTCGTCACTGGAAAGCAGACGGCTTAGACCTCTCGCCAATTTTCGCAGCTAAGGACATAGTTACGACTCAGACCCAATATTGCTCAAGTTCACAGGACCACGAGCTGGAGAAGCACTTTGATTTCCCACTTATTGAGACCGCAAAGCTTGCCCTCAAAGACGGCAAGGCCATGGAGATTAAAAGCCAGATCAACAACACAATGCAGGCCATCGGAACGATGCTTGGCAATGAGCTCACGAAAAAATGGGGCGAACAAGGACTAGAGCCGGGGACACTCAAGCTCACCTTAACCGGCAGCGCCGGCCAGTCACTGGGAGCATTCATGCCTAGGGGTCTTCAAATTGATGTCGAAGGTGATTGCAATGACTATGTTGGAAAAGGTCTTTCTGGCGGAATCATAAGCGTCAGGCCTCCGGAAACGGCTGGGTTCCTGGCATCTGAAAACGTGATCGCTGGAAACGTTATCGGCTACGGAGCTACTTCGGGAAAAATCTTCCTAAACGGAGTCGTCGGTGAACGATTTATGGTTCGAAACTCGGGAGCCGTTGCGGTGGCCGAGGGCGTGGGAGATCACGCTCTGGAATACATGACCGGTGGACGAGTAGTCATTCTCGGAAAAACCGGAATCAACCTGGGCGCCGGAATGTCCGGAGGTATCGCTTATGTTCACAGGCTGTCAGAGTCCAAAGTAAATCGCGAGGCTCTCCAGCTGGGCGAAATCACCCTTAGTGCGCTTGATGACACTGGAAAGGACGAGCTCCAGGCGATCCTTGAGCAGCACCTTGATCTGACTGGTTCTCCGCTTACAAAGATTATCCTCGATGACTTCTCGACCCATTCAAAAGAGTTCGTAAGGGTAATGCCTAGGGACTACGCACGCATAGTCGAGATTCAACAGGATGCGCAGGCCACAGGCATAGACCTGGACGGCGAAGAAGTTTGGACTCAAATCTTGGAGGTAACTAATGGCTGACCCACGGGGATTTCTGAAAGTCACCGATCGTGAAACAGCGAAGCGCAGACCGGTTCCAGTCCGGATAAAGGATTGGAGAGAGGTCTATGAAGAGCGGAACTCTGGAGTAGTCAAAGAGCAAGCCGGACGCTGCATGGACTGTGGCATTCCGTTTTGTCACGCCGGATGTCCTCTTGGAAACTTAATTCCGGAGTGGAATGACCTTACTCACTTAGGCAAGAACAAAGAAGCAATAGATCGCCTGCACTCGACTAATAACTTTCCAGAGTTCACCGGCAGACTTTGCCCAGCCCCATGCGAAAGTGCATGCGTTCTTGGTATAAACCAGCCGGCCGTGACAATCAAAGAGATCGAAGTGTCGATAATTGATGACGCATTCGACGCAGGTTTTGTTACCCCTAACGTTCCAGATCGACTGACCGGAAAGACAGTTGCTGTCGTGGGCTCGGGGCCGGCTGGACTCGCGGCTGCCCAGCAGTTGACTAGGGTCGGACACACCGTCGCTGTATTTGAACGAGACGACCGCATCGGAGGTTTGCTCAGATACGGTATTCCAGATTTCAAAATGGAGAAGCGCCACATCGACAAGCGCCTCGCCCAGATGACAGCCGAAGGCACCAGGTTCCGCACTGGAGTGAACATCGGCGTCGACATTACTTGGGAAGAGCTAAAGCTCAGCTATGACGCCGTATTGGTGGCAACCGGCTCAATCACTCCTAGAGGCTTGGATGTTCCAGGCTCAGAGTTAGCAGGAGTGCATTTCGCGATGGAGTACCTCACGCAGGCGAATCGAGTTGTGGCCGGCGACAAAGTCGAGGACCAGCTCAGTGCCGAGGGTAAGCACGTTGTGATTCTTGGAGGCGGGGATACTGGAGCAGATTGTCTAGGCACGGCCACCAGGCAAATGGCGGCTTCCGTCACAACTATCGCTATCGGTCAGAAACCCCAAGAACAACGAACCGCTGACCAGCCTTGGCCGATGGACCCCAGGGTCTTTGAGATCTCAAGTGCGCATGAAGAATTCGGAGATCGCAAATACCTGCACTCAACTGTCGAACTTATTGGTGAGGACGGACAGGTAACCGGCATTAAGGTTGCGGACACCGAATTCGTGAACGGAAGACGAGTGCCAAAAGTTGGCACTGAACGAGTGATGAAGGCCGATTTGGTTCTACTCGCCCTTGGCTTCACTGGACCAGAGTCAGACACAATAACCAACCAGCTAAATGCAGAGCTGGATGCTCAAACCAACATCTCTCGCGACGGTAAATACCGCAGCAAGGATTCTTTGTTTGTAGCAGGGGATGCGGGCAGAGGCCAAAGCCTGATAGTTTGGGCAATAGCCGAAGGAAGGGCAGCGGCCGCGGCGATAGATGAACACCTCGAAGGCGAGACTCAGCTGCCATTCCCTGTAAAGCCAACTGATAAACCAATTTCGGTTTATAGCTAGGTCAAAAGAAACTAGGACACTGAAGCCAATGAGACGTGCGAAAATTGTTGCAACATTCGGGCCTGCAATAGGCGATTTAGAAATGACCCGCAAGGTCATAGCCGCCGGAGTAGACGTGGCGAGAATGAACCTCAGCCATGGATCATACGAGGTTCACGAACAGGTCTACGCGAATATTCGTCAAGCTAGCGAAGAGGCCGAAAAAGCGGTGGGGATTCTTGTTGATCTTCAGGGCCCAAAGATTCGCCTTGGAAAGTTTGCGGAGGGCAGCGTCGAGTTAGTAGTGGGTGCAACCTTCAAAATCACCATCGATGATGTCGCAGGTGACGTGAACATTTGCTCCACCACCCACAAGGGTCTTCCAAACGATGTCTCAGTGGGGGACATGTTGCTTATTGACGATGGTCGACTATCGCTTCGGGCAACCGCAGTGGACGCAACGACTATCACAACCGAAGTTGTCATTGGCGGGCCGGTATCTAACAACAAGGGCATAAACCTTCCCGGTGTCGCAGTGGACGTTCCTGCACTAAGTGAGAAGGATGAAGCTGACCTTCGCTGGGCCCTGAAGCTCGGAGCAGACATGATCGCATTGAGCTTTGTAAGAAATGCCAAAGATATCCTTCGCGTACACGAAATCATGCGAGAAGAAGGCAGATTTATACCGGTCATTGCCAAGATCGAAAAACCTCAGGCAGTCGCCAACCTCGAAGAGATCATTGACGCCTTTGACGGTGTCATGGTGGCGCGTGGCGATTTGGGCGTCGAGTTGCCTCTAGAGCAGGTTCCAATCGTCCAGAAGCGGGCCGTGGAGCTTGCGAGACGCTGGGCTAAGCCAGTTATCGTAGCCACCCAGATGCTAGAAAGCATGATTACTGCCAGCAGGCCAACCAGAGCCGAAACTTCGGATGTAGCGAACGCCGTACTTGATGGTGCTGACGCTTTGATGCTTTCCGGCGAGACCTCCGTGGGCCAATTTCCAATCGAGACCATCGAGACGATGGCCAAGATAATTGAATCGACGGAAGAGAACGGCTTGGAGCGGATTCCAGCCTTGGGCACACAACCACACACCCACTCTGGAGCCGTAGTTAAGTCAGCTCTCCAAATTGCAGAACTACTGGGTTCCAAGTTTGTTTGCGTATTCACTGAATCGGGCGACACTCTGCTGCGAGTTGCAAGACTACGTTCAAGGGTCCCGGTTCTCGCCTTTACTCCAAATGAGGAAATTAGACGACGACTCTCTTTGATTTGGGGAGCGACCACATTTCTAGCTGGGAAAGCCACACACACAGATCAAATGATCAAGCAGGTTGACGAGATTGTGCTGGCCAGTGGAAAATGCCGAGTTGGCGACGAGGTAGTGGTAGTAGCCGGCTCCCCACCTGGAATACCAGGATCGACCAACTCGCTTCGTGTGCACCGTGTCGGCGATGCGGTGAATGAAACAGTGCCCGGGTACGCGAGCTAAACGGAAAATCTTTCAACAAAAAAGAGCGGTGGGATTCCACCGCTCTTTTTTTGTGCCGGAAGTGGGATTTGAACCCACACGCCCATAGGACAAAGCATTTTGAGTGCTTCGCGTCTGCCGTTCCGCCATTCCGGCTAGATGTATCACTCTAGTGGATTTGATTATTCAAGTTGCCGCTAAAGTTGTAATCATGCAAGAAGCACTTCGCGTTGTCGTCGCAGAGGACGAAGCCCTTATTCGGATGGATGTTGTCGCCACTTTACAAGAGGCCGGCTACGAGGTTGTTGGTGAGGCGGCAGACGGCGAAGAGGCAGTAAGGCTGGCTGTCGAATTGATGCCCGACCTGATCATTATGGACATCAAAATGCCCAAGCTCGACGGTATATCGGCCGCCGAAAAGATTTCCGAGCATAAAATTCCAGTTGTTTTACTGACGGCTTTTTCTCAAGCAGACCTGGTGAAGAGAGCCGCAGACGCTGGGGCCATGGCTTATGTGACCAAGCCTTTCAAGCCTTCTGACTTGCTGCCGGCCATACAAATTGCCCTTTCTAGGGCTGAGGAGCTCTTCGCTCTCGAAACAGAGATCGCTGACCTCAGCGAAAGACTAGAAACCAGAAAGCTAATGGACAGAGCCAAAGGCCTGCTGCAGTCGAAAATGAAGCTGAGCGAACCAGAGGCTTTCCGCTGGATTCAAAAAGCATCCATGGATCGAAGGCTTTCGATGTCCCAAGTCGCAAAAGCGGTACTCGAGCAACTAGGGGACAAGTAATTTAGGACTCGTTTGCTCTTAGGAAGTTAGTGATCCGAATTGTCGAAAGCAAAGTACCGGCTTCGTCGGTAACTTTAATCTCATGACTCGTTAGAGATCTGCCGAGCTTCACTGCCGTGCAGGTTCCGGTTACAACCCCTTCTCGAGCAGAGCTGTGATGGGTCGCGTTTATTTCAATCCCTACCGCGTACCCCCAGGGATGGGCGTGTACGTTCGCGGCAAAGCTACCTAGGCTTTCACCCAGCACCACGTGGGCACCGCCGTGAAGTACCCCCAGGGGCTGTGTGTTACCCGAAACTGGCATGGTGGCGACAGCTCTTTCAGCACTTAGCTCCTTGAGTTCTATGCCCATGCGGTCAGCAAGGGCACCCAAGCCTCTTCGCTTCATAATCTCAAGAGCACGAGCTGATTTTGCGACATTGTCTTCGGTCACTGTGGTACCACCTTCTACAAAGTAGGCTAAACGCTATGAGCGCCAACGAAAAGCCTACTCTGCTCCTTATCGATGGGCACTCACTTGCATTCCGCGCCTTCTACGCCCTAAATGTTGATAACTTCAAAAATGCTGAGGGGCAACACACAAACGCGGTTCACGGTTTCATCTCCATGATGCTCAACATCCTGGAGGGTGAAAAGCCAACGCACATGTGCGTTGCATTCGACGTTTCTAGACACAGCTTCAGAACCGAAGAACTACCCGAATACAAGGGCACCCGTGGAGAGACACCGGTTGAGTTCCTAGGTCAAACCGAATTGCTAGTGCAGGCGCTAACGGCCATGAACATCACTAGCGTTTCTCGTGAAAACTATGAAGCGGATGACCTACTCGCATCACTTGCTCATCTCGGCGAGCAGGCGGGGATGCGCGTGCTAGTGGTTTCTGGGGATCGTGACACATTCCAGCTGATTCGCGAGGACACAACGGTTCTCTATCCAGTCAAGGGGGTCATGAACCTGGCTCGCATGGATGATGAAGCTGTTTTGGCCAAATATGGCATTCACGCAATTCAATATCCGGAGCTGGCTGCTCTTGTGGGGGAGACTTCGGACAATCTCATCGGCGTTCCAGGAGTAGGCCCGAAAACTGCCGCTAAATGGATACAACAGTTTGGATCTTTGGATGAAATTCTCAAGCGCTCCGACGAGATTCCCGGGAAAGTCGGCGAGAGTCTCCGGGAAAACCAGCACCTTGCGGTTAGAAATCGCAGACTGAATCACCTGCTTACTGATCTCACGTTTGACTTTACGATGGACGACCTAGTCTTGGGCCCCGTCGATGAAAATGCACTCAGAGAAATATTCGCGGTCCTATCGTTCCGAACACTGCTAACGCGGGTGCTAAAACTTCGTGGAGGCGATGGCACTCAACACATTGTTCAGGCAGCAAAGCTTGCCGTTGAGAGCACTCCAGAGAGCCAAGAAACTACAGACCCATTGCCCGTAGCTGCTGCCAAGGTCATCGATAACCTTCCCTCCGCTCCTATGGATGCTCGAGTCGTCTCAGTTGCGGAAATTCAGGAGCTTGTCAATGCTGGCGAAGCTTTTGTGCATGTTGAGATCATTGAGGGCCGACTTGTTGGGCTCGGAATAGCGACTCTTGGCAAAAGACTGAACTGGAATGGCGAGGATCAAGACTCCGCCCTCGCGCTTCTGCAGCATGGTGGTTTTGGCGGCTGGGATACCAAGGCTATGAGGAAGAAGCTTCACTCGATTGAAATTTGGCCTGACACCATCACCGACGACGCGCTGTTAGTCAGCTACCTGGTCGACCCCATTAGCAAGGACCTGCATCCAGATTCAATCATCAGACAGTACGCCGGCATAGACGTCGTTCGGCAAGACCCAAATGAGCTACTAAGCGAGTCGGACCCCTCCCTGGACGCATGGGTATACGCGGTTATATGCGCAGTGCTTATTCCGCATCTTGAGGACAGCGGTCAGCTCGGTATCTACCGAGACATAGAGTTACCCGCCAGCGAGGTTTTATCGAAGATGGAAATAACCGGAATCGCAATGGATTCTTCGGCCCTTCAGACTCAGTTCGATGAACTGACACTCGAGGTGGAGCAAATCGCCAAACAGGCCTACGAAATCATTGGCCATGAAGTGAACTTGGCTAGCCCCAAGCAATTACAGGTAGTTCTATTCGAAGAACTAGGCATGCAGGGAACAAAAGCACTCAAGACTGGCTACTCAACAAACGCTGAGGCTCTCAGTACTTTGTTCGAGCAGACTGAGCACCCGTTTTTGGAGCGACTCCTCGCGCATCGAGACAGCACCAAATTGCGGCAGATGACTGAGACTCTGCTAAAAGCCATTGGGGATGACGGACGTATTCATACAAATTACTCTCAGGTAGGAACCTCGACCGGCCGCCTCAGTAGCGAGAGCCCGAATCTACAAAACATACCGATTAAGACTGACCGTGGTCAGAGGCTTCGAAGCGCCTTTGTCGCCGGACCGGGATTCGAAACTTTACTCACGGCCGACTACTCGCAAATTGAAATGCGCATCATGGCTCACCTGTCCGAGGATGAGGGTCTTATCGAAGCGTTTCGAATTGGCGAAGACCTACACAATTTTGTAGGAGCGCGTCTGTATGGAGTCGAACCTTCCGACGTCACCGGTCAAATGCGATCCAAAGTCAAAGCGATGAGTTATGGCCTTGTCTACGGGCTAAGCGAGTTCGGTCTTGGCAGGCAGCTAAGGATCACTGGCAAAGAAGCTAAACAACTAATGTCCGATTATTTCGACCGCTTTGGAGGCGTTAAGCGGTATTTGGACACAGTTGTCCAGCGTGCCAAAGCCCTCGGCCACACGACGACTGTTTATGGACGCCGCAGGCCTTTCCCCGATCTCAACTCAAAGATATTCCAAGTAAGAGAAAACGCGAGACGCGCGGCACTTAATGCTCCCATTCAAGGAACAGCAGCAGACATCATGAAACTCGCAATGATCGTTGTGAGGCAAAAAATGGATGCTCAGAAACTAACTTCTCAATTGCTGCTGCAGGTCCATGACGAACTCGTATTTGCCGTCGCTCCTGGTGAACTCGAAACCCTCAGAGAACTTGCGGTGAGCGCCATGCAGGAAGTGGTCACCCTTACCGTCCCGCTCGAGGTGCATGTTGGCATAGGGGCCAATTGGGAGCTGGCGGGTCACTAGAAAAGTCGCTAGTATTGGGGGGTGCCTTCGGGCACTTATCCCGTCCGTTCGTTGGGCCAACTAAACAAGTAATGAAAACATTATTTTTGGCGCAACCCGAGTAAACAAAGTGGAGTTACCACAAATATGGCATCCAAAGCAAGCGCAAAACCAGTACAAATAGCGGTAAACGACATCGGTTCAGAGGCAGACTTCCTAGCCGCCGTCGAAGCAACTCTTAAATTCTTCAACGATGGGGACCTGATCTCCGGAACCGTAGTCAAGATTGACCGCGATGAAGTTCTCCTAGATGTCGGTTACAAAACCGAAGGTGTTATTCCCTCCAGAGAACTTTCAATCCGTCAAGACGCGGACCCAAATGACATTGTAAAAGTCGGCGACGCCATTGAGGCACTTGTTCTTCAGAAAGAAGACAAAGAAGGCCGTCTAATTCTTTCCAAGAAGCGCGCCCAGTACGAGCGCGCATGGGGCGATGTAGAGCGCATCAAGGAAGCTGATGGGGTTGTAACTGGAACCGTCATCGAAGTTGTTAAGGGTGGAGTCATCGTTGACATCGGCCTTCGCGGATTCTTGCCTGCTTCGCTAATTGAACTTCGTCGTGTTCGCGATCTAGGCCCGTACCTGGGTACCGAGGTCGAGGCAAAGATTTTGGAACTAGACAAGAACCGCAACAACGTTGTCTTGTCAAGGCGAGCCCTTCTTGAGCAAAGCCAGAGCGAGAACCGCAGCACGTTCTTGAACGACCTTGTGAAGGGTCAGGTTCGAACTGGAGTTGTCTCGTCAATAGTTAACTTCGGTGCTTTCATCGACCTTGGAGGAGTGGACGGACTAGTACACGTCTCCGAACTGAGCTGGAAGCACATCGAGCACGCCAGCGAGGTAGTCGAAGTAGGTCAGGAAGTTACCGTTGAGGTTCTAGAAGTAGACCAAGAGCGCGAGCGCGTTTCCCTGTCGCTGAAGGCCACCCAAGAAGACCCATGGCAGCTGTTCGCAAGAACTCATGCAATCGGTCAGTACATCCCGGGCAAGGTAACCAAGATTGTTCCATTCGGTGCGTTTGTTCGCGTCGCGGATGGCATCGAGGGCCTAGTGCACATCTCAGAGCTTTCTTCGAAGCACGTCGAGCACGCCGATCAGGTAGTGACCGTGAATCAAGAAGTATTCGTTAAGCTCATTGACATTGACCTAGAGCGTCGCAGAATCTCACTGTCACTCAAGCAGGCACTAGAAGAAGTAGAAAACGCTGGCACGGACTTCAACCCAGTGCTTTACGGCATGAGCGCCGACTACGACGACAAGGGTCAATACCGCTACCCAGAAGGCTTCGACCCAGCTACCAGCGAGTGGCGCGAAGGATTCGAAGAGGCTCGTGCCAAGTGGGAGACAGAGTACGCCGAGGCTAACGCCCGTTGGGAGCTGCACAAGGTTCAAGCCAAGGCTGCTTTCGAGCACCTCGCTTCTATCCCAGACGGTGCTCCAGCACAGGAGGCTTCGGCCTCAAGTGGCGATTCAGTCGACCAAGGCACGCTAGCAGGCGACGAGTCATTGGCTGCCTTGAGGGACAAGCTAACAGGAGACAAGTAACTCATAGTCTTTTAGATGAGCGGGAACACCAACGGTGTTCCCGCTTTTTCTTTATCCTTATAACAATGCTTATTGCTTTGACTGGCGGAATTGGCTCGGGAAAATCTACCGTGGCTAGGCGTTGGGTTGCCCTCGGGGGAACAGAAATTGATGCCGACGTGTTGGCTAGACAAGTGGTTGAAACAGGAACTGCAGGCCTAGCGGAAGTTGTTAGAGCTTTCGGTACTGAGGTTCTGAACGAGGATAAGTCGTTAAACCGGAGTCAGTTGGCGAAGATTGTCTTTGGTTCTCAGGAAAAAAGAACTGCACTGCAGGGAATATTGCATCCGCTAATTCAGGCCACGGCAAAAAAACTGATCTCCGAAATAGAAGGTGTGATCATTTACACAATTCCTCTGCTCGTGGAGACAAATTCTCCACTTATTTTTGACCGGATTGTCACCGTTAGTGCGCCGGAGGCTGTTCGCATTGATCGGCTAATGAAAGACCGCGGTATGACGGCGGATGAAGCTCAGTCAAGGATCGTTGCGCAAGCGACCGACGTGGAACGCGAATCCTTAGCAGACACGGTTATTGACTCAGACTGCACTCTTGCTGATCTTCAATCAAGGGCGGATGCAGTGTTCGCTTCTTTCAAGAATTAGGCAGAAATGCAAGAAAATAGTAAGCCATTCAAGGTAATCAGTCCCTATACGCCTGCCGGTGATCAGCCAACTGCAATTGCGGAACTTACAAGCCGACTAACCGCCGGTGAAAAAGACGTTGTCCTTTTGGGCGCAACTGGAACCGGAAAATCGGCGACCACTGCCTGGCTGATCGAGAAGCTTCAGCGACCCACGTTGGTAATCGCTCACAATAAAACGCTGGCGGCTCAGCTGGCCAGTGAGCTCAAGGAAATGTTCCCCGAGAATGCAGTTGAATATTTCGTTAGCTATTACGACTATTACCAACCCGAAGCGTATGTCCCACAGACCGACACCTTCATTGAGAAGGACTCGTCCATAAACGAAGAAGTTGAACGCCTTCGCTACTCGGCGACTATGTCCTTGCTCTCTAGGAGAGATGTAATTGTGGTCGCAACAGTTTCCTGCATCTACGGTCTGGGTGCTCCAAAGGAGTACTTGGCCCAATCGCTTCCTTTACAGGTGGGCCAACGTATTGATAGAGACGAGCTAATTAGAGGACTTGTTGCAATTCAGTACCAGCGCAACGACATCGAGTTCACGCGAGGAAATTTCCGGGTGAAGGGTGACACCGTAGAAGTCATCGCGGTCTATGACGAAGAAGCCACACGCATTGAGTTTTTCGGCGATGAAATTGAAAAGATTTATCGAATACACCCCCTCACCGGCGAGGTTCTTATGGAGCGCGAAAGTGTCGCTATCTACCCGGCTTCTTACTACGTGGCGCCGGTAGAGCGTATGGGTAAGGCAATCGAGGATATCGAGAACGAGCTTGAAGTTCGTTATAAAGAACTTGACTCGCAGGGCAAACTCCTAGAAGCGCAGCGAATCAAGATGCGAACAACATTTGACCTAGAAATGATTCGCGAGCTTGGCTTCTGTTCCGGAATCGAGAACTACTCGAGACACATTGATCAGCGACTGCCGGGCGAAGCGCCTTCCTGCTTACTGGATTACTTTCCGGAGGACTTTCTAACAGTGATCGACGAGTCACACGCCACTGTGTCTCAGATCGGCGCAATGTACTTAGGGGACTCATCCAGAAAGCGGACACTAGTCGAGCACGGTTTTCGACTGCCTTCGGCGCTTGATAACCGTCCACTTAAATTCGAGGAGTTCCTTGAGCGGACAGGACAAACCGTTTATCTGTCCGCGACTCCCGCAAAATATGAGCTGGCTCTATCCGACGGAGTAGTCGAGCAAATCATTCGACCAACCGGACTCGTCGACCCTCAAATTATCGTGAAGCCTGCCAAGGGTCAGATTGACGACTTGCTCGATGAAATTAGGACAAGAACCGATCGTAACGAAAGAGTTCTAGTCACAACACTCACAAAGCGGCTTGCCGAAGAGGTGACTGAGTACTACACCGAGATGGGGGTTCGTGTGCGTTACCTCCACTCCGATGTTGACACTCTTCGTCGGGTTGAGTTACTAAGAGAACTTCGTCAAGGCGTATTTGATGTCTTGGTGGGCATCAACCTACTTAGAGAGGGTCTCGACTTACCTGAGGTTTCGCTAGTGGCAATTTTGGATGCTGACAAAGAGGGTTTTCTTCGTTCAACAACGTCGCTCATCCAGACAATCGGGCGTGCAGCAAGAAATGTAAACGGAGAAGTCCACATGTATGCCGACGTGATGACAGCCTCAATGACCAGAGCCATCGACGAGACAAATCGTCGTCGAGAAAAGCAAGTGGCCTACAACAAAAAAATGGGGGTTGACCCACAGCCACTGCGCAAGAAAATCGCTGACATCACGGACTCCCTGCAGCGCGAAGAGGTAGACACGGAGCAGCTGATTAGGCAGATGAAAGAAATCTCAAACAAGAAAACAGCCAGGCAAAAAACTAAGGGGCGCCCCGCCATTGGGGCCGACGGTCAGAAGCAGATCATGGGAACTATCATCGAGCTAGATGTTCAGATGAAATCCGCTGCCAGTGAGCTCAAGTTCGAACTCGCGGGCAGAATTCGCGATGAGATTTCGGAGTTGAAAAAGGAGCTACGGGCCTTTGAGGCGGCGGGGCACGCCTAAACTTCTACAATGACGATTCAACAACCCAAAGGCCAAAAGCTCTCAATCAAGGGTGCACGAGTGCACAACCTTAAAAACCTGGACCTAGAACTGCCCAGGGACTCCATGATCGTCTTTACCGGCCTAAGTGGCTCCGGCAAATCATCACTAGCGTTTGACACAATTTTTGCCGAGGGGCAGCGTCGGTACGTCGAATCACTTAGCGCCTATGCGAGACAGTTCCTAGGGCAAGTTGATAGGCCTGACGTTGATTTCATCGAAGGTCTTAGCCCGGCTGTCTCAATTGATCAGAAGTCAACTAACCGAAATCCCCGCTCTACCGTTGGAACAATCACAGAAATACACGATTACCTGAGGCTGCTATGGGCCAGGATAGGCATTCCTCACTGTCCTGTTTGCCAAGAGGTAATTTCGAAGCAAACCCCACAGGCAATCGTTGATCAACTAGTAGCAATGACCGAGGGCACCAGGTTCCAGCTGCTGTCGCCGATAGTGGTGCAAAAAAAAGGTGAGTTTCAAGACTTGTTTGCATCCCTTCAGGCTCAAGGCTACGCCCGAGCAGTAGTGGACGGCGAGCAGGTAATACTCGCGGAAGCCAAGCCTCTGAAGAAAAGTTTTAAGCACGACATTTCAGTTGTAGTGGACAGGCTCGTCGTGAAGCCTGATGCCCAGTCGAGAATTACCGACTCGGTTGAAACTGCGCTGAAGCTATCATCGGGCCGTATAGTCGTCGACTTTATTGACGATAAGACCCAACGCGTGTTTTCAGAGCACCTGAGCTGCCCAAATGAGCACGACCTTGTGCTCACCGAGATTGAGCCCAGAACCTTTTCGTTCAATGCGCCATTCGGGGCGTGCCCGGCCTGCACGGGACTCGGCACCAAAATGGCAGTCGACGCCGAATTAGTAATCGGAGATCCAGCGGCAAGTATCAAGGACGGAGTTATCCTGCCGTGGTCAACTCAAGGCAAGGGGCTGTACTCCTACTTTGTTAGGCTGCTGCAAGGACTGGCTGACGACTTAGACTTTGACCTAAAAACACCTTGGAAAAAGCTACCTGCGGCTACCCAACAGGCGATTCTGAACGGCAACGACTTTGAAGTTGAAGTAAAATGGCGTTCGCGCTACGGACGAGAAATGCGCTACACCTCCGGCTTTGAAGGTGTGCTGCCCTACATCGAGCGTAAGTACCTAGAATCCGATAGTGATTGGGCTAGAAGCAAGTGGGCTGATTATCTTCGGGAAGTACCATGCCCGAGCTGCAACGGCGCGAGGCTACGCCCGGAAGTGTTGGCTGTCAAAGTCCACGGGAAATCAATTCATGACGTGGCGCAGATTTCGCTAGGCGACTCCCACGAATTTTTCGACTCACTGAAGCTAACCGAGCGAGAAGCCATCATCGCAGCGCAAGTGCTTAGGGAAATCAGAGCGAGACTGGACTTTCTGTTGGCAGTCGGACTTGACTACTTATCCCTGGAGCGTGCCGCTGGTTCGCTGTCCGGAGGAGAAGCTCAGCGAATAAGACTCGCGACCCAAATCGGTGCCGGCCTCACGGGAGTTCTTTACGTCTTGGACGAGCCATCGATCGGTCTGCATCAGCGAGACAATCTGCGCTTGATTGAGACTCTTGAGAAACTTCGAGACTTGGGAAACACATTGATCGTGGTCGAGCACGATGAGGACACAATCAAGGCTGCGGATTGGTTGGTCGACATCGGCCCGGGTGCAGGAGTCAACGGAGGCGAAGTAGTTCACTCCGGTAGCTACCAGAATCTACTCAAAAACACCAACTCGATAACCGGCGATTACTTATCCGGCAGAAGATCCATCGCTACCCCGACTAAGAGGCGAAAGCCAAAAACTGGGGGCAAACTAAAGGTCGTTGGCGCTCGAGAAAATAACCTGCAGAACGTCACTGTCAATTTCCCACTAGGCGTTATGACTGCTGTCACTGGAGTCAGCGGGTCCGGCAAGTCCTCTCTGGTGAACGATGTTCTTTACGAAGTTCTCGCCCAGCGACTAAACCGAGCAAAGTCGGTTGCCGGAAAGCACACTCGCATCGAAGGAGTAGAACTTTTAGACAAGGTGGTTCACGTCGATCAAGCACCGATTGGTCGAACCCCAAGGTCAAACCCGGCAACTTATACGGGAGTTTTTGACAACATAAGGAAACTCTTTGCCGACACCCAGGAGGCCAAGGTCAGAGGTTACCTTCAGGGCAGGTTCTCTTTCAATGTGAAGGGTGGAAGATGCGATAACTGCTCAGGCGACGGCACAATCAAGATTGAGATGAATTTTCTCCCGGATGTTTATGTGACCTGTGAGGACTGTAAAGGCGCACGCTACAACAGAGAAACACTGCAAGTTCTTTACAAGGGAAACTCAATCGGTGATGTCCTAAACATGCCGATCAGCGATGCCGCCGAGTTCTTCGCCCCAATCAACTCGATAGCAAGATACCTAACCACTCTGGTTGATGTTGGCTTGGGTTATGTTCGCCTCGGACAAAGCGCAACCACATTGTCCGGGGGCGAGGCCCAAAGAGTGAAGTTGGCGACTGAGCTTCAGAAGCGCTCAACTGGCAGGACCATCTATGTTCTCGATGAGCCCACAACTGGGCTGCACTTTGAAGATGTGAGCAAACTCTTGATGGTTCTAAACAACTTGGTAGATAAGGGCAACACTGCCATCGTCATCGAGCACAACTTGGATGTAATCAGGTCTGCCGACTGGATCATCGACATGGGCCCAGAGGGTGGCTCCGGTGGCGGCATGGTCGTTGCAGAGGGCACCCCGGAACAGGTCTCGAAAAACCCAGCCAGCCACACCGGTAGGTTCCTAGCCGAGATCTTGTAATCATGGCCAATGAGCTGAGCTTCCGACCAAAAACTTCAGAAATCCCGAAGTTGCCCGGGGTCTACAGATTCTTGGACTCGGATGAACGCGTTTTATATGTCGGCAAAGCCAAAAACCTCAGGGCCCGACTCTCAAACTACTTCGGTCCGCTGGACAGTCTTCACGAGCGAACCAAACGAATGCTCCTCAGCGCTAGCGATGTCAAATGGACAATAGTCGCAACTGAATATGAAGCACTGCAACTTGAATTTACCTGGATCAAGGAGTTTCAACCACCCTTCAATGTTCGCTTTCGCGACGACAAGTCTTACCCATACCTTGCGATTTCCATGGGGGATGCCGTTCCTCGGGCCTTTGTAACCAGGAATCGAGAACTCAAAGGCGTGAAGTACTTCGGCCCATACACTCAAAGCTGGGCGATCAGGGACACCCTAGATTCACTGCTAAAGGTCTACCCTGTCCGCAGTTGCACCGCGGGTATCTTTCAAAGAGCAAAGCGTTCTGGCAGGCCATGCCTGCTGGCTGAACTTGGCAAGTGCTCGGCGCCCTGTGTAGCTCGCATCTCGCAACCGGAGCACAAGGCTTTAGCAAAAGAGCTGGGAGACTTCATAGGGTCGGGAAATGACTCCCATGTAACTAATCTGAAGCTCAAAATGCAGAATGCCAGTGAGCTTGAAAATTACGAATTAGCCGCTCGATATAGAGACGACATCGGAGCACTCGAAAGAGTTCTAGAAAAGTCGACGGTGGTTCTTGATGATCAGGTTGATGCCGACCTCATTGGTCTCAGTCGCGATGAGCTGTCGGCGGCGGTGTCAATCTTTATGGTCCGAGGCGGGCGTATCCGGGGAAACCGATCACTGGTCGTAGACCTGGAGCTAGATAGAACTAACGCCGAACTACTGGAGTACTTGCTACAAGAGCTCTATTCAGCTGGGGTCAAGTCCGAGCCTCCAGCGGTCCCCAGGCAAATCATGGTCACTGAGCTTCCAACCGACAAGGAAGCTCTGGAGCTCTGGCTTTCAGAAATTCGCGGCAAAGGCTGCAGCATCTCTGCCCCCAGGCGAGGAGACAAGGCAGCTCTCCTTGCCACGGCAAGCCAAAATGCAGCCCACGCTCTCCAGAACTACAAGCTGAAACGTGTTTCAGATTTCAGCGCACGAGCCGAGGCTTTAGCCGGATTGCAAAGCGCCCTTGCAATGGAGACTGCTCCTCTGAGAATCGAGTGCTACGACATTTCTCATCTGTCAGGAACGAACACGGTTGGCTCAATGGTGGTCTTTGAGGACGGCCTTTCCCGCAAGGACCAGTATCGAAAATTCAACCTGGAGACAGCCGACGATACCGAGTCGGTTTATCAGGTCCTTATGCGCAGGCTCAAGTACCTGAAGACCGACGAGCCCAATGAACGATTCAGCTATCGGCCTGGGCTGCTAGTTATTGATGGTGGACTACCCCAACTACGTGCCGCCGAGCGAGCGCTGAAAGATTCTGGAATCCAAGGACTCACAGTGGCGTCGCTGGCAAAGCGACTTGAGGAAGTGTTCGTCTCTGGGCTCGATTATCCACTTATTCTTCCCAGGACGTCGGAAGAGTTATTTTTACTTCAACGAATTCGTGACGAGGCACACCGCTTTGCCATCACAGCCCAGCGAGCCGCCAGAAGTAAGTCGATATCCTCGGCGTTGGTCGATATCCCTGGCTTGGGGGAGCAGAAGGCAAGACTGCTGCTTCGCAAATTTGGATCCATACGGAGATTGAAGCTCGCCAGCGAGGCTGAAATAACCCAACTCCCCGGATTTAGCGAGAGATTGGCGAATATTGTCCTGGAACACCTCGCGGATTAGGGAAAACGCCTATCCGCGACACGCCGAAGCGGTAACCTTGTCTTCAGGCGGATGGAGGGGTGAATGGACGCTTCAAACAAACCGGAACTGCTTGTAGTAACAGGCATGTCTGGCGCTGGACGTTCAACGACCGGTAATGCTCTCGAAGATCAAGGCTGGCATGTAATAGATAACCTTCCTCCCCAGCTACTTTTTCCCATCAGCGATTTGTTCTCGAAAAGTAGCGAGTCGTTAATCAAAGTCGCGGTTGTAATGGACGTGAGAGGTGGTCAGTTCTTCGCTGATCTGGAGCAGAACATTCAGAAGCTGAGATCTCACCAGATTAGTGTGAGGGTTCTGTTTCTAGAGGCGAATGATGCGGCGCTCGTAAGAAGATTTGAGTCAGTTAGAAGACCGCACCCGCTTCAAGGCGAAGGTACGGTTTTAGATGGAATCGCGGCCGAGAGAACTCAGCTCTTGAGTCTGCGCGAAACTGCCGATATTGTCTTTGACACCTCAGAGTCAAATGTCCACGAGCTTACAAACCGAGTTGCCGAGGCCTTTGCGGGTCAGTCGAAGGGTTTCAAAGTTAACCTGATGAGCTTCGGTTTCAAGTACGGTCTTCCCGCTGACGCGGACATGGTCGCTGATGCAAGGTTTATCGCAAACCCACACTGGCAAGAGTCCCTACGAGCAAAGACCGGAAACGACAGCGAAGTCTCCGCTTATGTCCTTAGTCAACCGGGAGTAAAAGACTTTGAAGAAAGCTACCTGGCGACTTTAAAGATAGTGCTAGCTGGCTACAGAAAAGAAAATAAGCGATTCGCAACAATTGCGATCGGCTGCACGGGCGGCAAGCACAGGTCCGTGGCCCTAACCAACGAAATAGCAGCGCGCCTCGCGGAGGACGCAGATATACGAGTCGCCATTTCTCACCGCGACTTGGGCAGGGAGTGATGATGGCACTGACGCAACAAATTAAAGAGGAGCTTGCAAGAGTTCCGGTAAGAACAGGCTTGGAACGTGCAGCGGAGCTCGCGACAGTCCTTCGTTTCTGTGGCGGACTGCAGCTGATTTCTGGACGAATAGCAATCGAAGTGGAGCTTGATTCTGCAGCATTAGCTCGCAGGCTTGCAAGGGCAATTGCGGAGCTTTATGGCATTCAATCGGAATTAACCGTCGTCCAAGCCGGAGGACTCAGAAAAACAAGTGGCTACCAAATTAGAGTGCTCAAAGACGGAGAGCTCTTGGCAAGGCAAACGGGTCTTATCGACAACCGGGGCCGACCGGTTCGCGGACTTCCAGCCACTCTAATTAGCTCGACCCTGGATGAGGCACGGGCGGTCTGGCGCGGGGCATTCATGGCTCACGGAATCTTGACCGACCCCGGTAGGTCCACTTCTCTTGAAGTGACTGCTCCCGGAAACGAGTCAGCAATGGCGCTGGTTGGGGTAGCCAGAAGATTGGGAGTAAGTGCAAAGGCAAGAGAAGTCAGGAATGTGTATCGAGTCGTTGTTAGAGACGGCGAAGCAATATCCGAACTGCTAAGGCAGATGGGATGCACGGAACAAGTTGAAAAATGGGATGAGCTTCGAAGTCGACGTGAAATCAGGGGTGTTGCAAACCGCCTCGCGAACTTTGACGATGCGAACCTTAGAAGGAGCGCCCAAGCTGCAATTGCCGCCGGAGCGCGGGTTCAGCGAGCTTTAGAGATTCTTGGCGACCATGCCCCCGAGCACCTTCAATACGCAGGAGAGCTTCGATTGCAGCATAAAGACGCTTCCCTAGATGAGTTGGGACACCTTGCTGTTCCTCCCATGACCAAAGACGCGGTGGCAGGACGAATCCGTAGATTGCTGGCAACCGCTGATAAGAGGGCTGGCGAATTGGGGATTCCAGATACCGAATCTGTCATTGCGGATCTGATTTAGGAATAAGGCTACGATTAAACCAACGAATCCAATAATAGAAAGTGAGAAATCATGACCTACACACTTCCGGATCTCAACTACGACTACTCAGCGCTAGAGCCTCATATCTCGGCAAGAATAATGGAATTGCACCACTCTAAGCATCACCAGGCCTACGTCACAGGAGCAAACGCTGCACTGGACGCGATGGCAGAGGCGCGGGCTAACGACAACTTTGCAACCCTCCCGAAGCTACAAAAGGACCTCGCCTTCAACCTAGGTGGTCACGTAAACCACAGTATCTTTTGGAAGAACTTATCCGCAGAGGGTGGAGAAGCTTCCGGCGAGCTACTAGCAGCCATTTCCGAGTACTTCGGTTCATACGAAGCATTTACAAAGCACTTCACCGCTGCCGCCATGGGCATTCAGGGTTCGGGTTGGGCATATCTGGCTTGGGACAGCATGAGCAACCGACTTATTATCGGCCAGCTCTATGATCAGCAGGGCAACCTTTCGATGGGCAGCATCCCGCTTCTAATGCTTGACATGTGGGAGCACGCGTTCTATTTGGACTATGTCAACGTGAAGGCGGACTACATAAAGGCATTCTGGAACATCGTCAACTGGGCCGATGTAGAAACTCGCTTCGCATCCGTTAAAGCGAACAGTTCCTCGCTGCTGCTAGGATGACCTCGCTCGCCCAAAGGTGCTCGGGCAAATAATTTATTCACTGACAAGTTTTGGAGTAGCCCCGTGACTCGCATTGGTATTAATGGTTTTGGACGTATCGGCCGCAATTATTTGCGAGCAGCACTAGCGCAAAATTCCGATCTAGAAATAGTCGCAGTAAACGACCTATCCGACCCTAAGTCGCTCGCGCACCTGCTGAAGTATGATTCAGTGGGGGGACGACTTGATGCAGCGGTGTCTGTTGATGGAGACAGCATCGTTGTAAACGGCAAGTCAATTAAAGTTCTGGCCGAGCGCGACCCAGCCAAAATTGACTGGGCGGAGCTTGGCGTAGAAATAGTCGTCGAGTCCACCGGCTTTTTTACTAATGCCGACGATGCTCGCAAGCACATTCAGGCTGGCGCCAAAAAGGTAATAATCTCAGCGCCTGCAACCGGGGAAGATGCAACCTTTGTTATTGGTGTAAACGAACATCTTTACGAGCCAGACAACCATCACGTGATCTCCAACGCATCATGCACCACGAATTGCCTTGCACCACTAGCCAAGGTATTCATGGATAATTTCGGAATCAAAAACGGCCTCATGACAACTATTCATGCGTACACCGCAGATCAAAACCTTCAGGACGGCCCTCACCCGGACCTAAGACGCGCCCGCGCAGCGGCCATCAACATTGTTCCTTCTACCACCGGAGCAGCAAAGGCCCTAGGCGTCGTAATCCCAGAGCTGAAGGGCAAGCTGGATGGTTTCGCCTTGCGTGTTCCGATCCCGACCGGTTCGATAACTGATTTGACTCTAGTTTCCGAGAAGAAGGTCACGGTTGAAGAGATCAACGCCGCCTACAAGAAGGCAGCGGAGGGCGAGCTTAAGGGCATCCTCATGTATACCGAGGACCCAATTGTTTCCAGCGACATCGTTGGTGACCCTCACAGCTCCATCTACGACAGCGGTTTGGTTCGAGTTATCGACAACACCGTGAAGTTATCAAGCTGGTATGACAACGAGTGGGGTTACTCAAACCGCCTGGTTGAGCTAACTGCCTTGGTTGCGTCCAAACTCTAATGCTCAGAACCCTTGACGACGCCGGAGATCTTCGATCCAAGGCAGTTATAGTTCGCTGCGACCTCAATGTGCCTCTGTCCAATTCGCAGATCACAGATGACGGTCGTATTCGAGCTTCTCTGGAGACCATCAACAGGCTTGTCGGCGCTGGTGCGAAGGTCATTCTGGCATCACACCTTGGTCGCCCAAAGGAACGCGAGGTCGAATTATCCCTTGCTCCAGTTGCGACACGTCTCCAAGAACTACTGGGTAAAGACGTAAAGTTCTCTCCCGAGTGCACTGGGGACCTTGCACAGGCTCTGACCTCCTCCCTGAAGGACGGCGAAGTAGCGCTTCTTGAAAACCTCCGCTTCGACGCTGCCGAGACTTCCAGCGACCCACAGCAGCGCGCGGCGTTTGCCAGAGAACTCGCGACGATGGCAGACATCATGGTTTCTGACGGTTTTGGTGTTGTTCACCGAAAGCAAGCCAGTGTTTATGAGCTCGCTGGCCTTTTACCGAGCTGCGCAGGATTACTGGTTGAGGCAGAGCTCAAAGTTCTGGACCGACTAACAACAACGCCATCCCGTCCCTACACGGTCGTGCTCGGCGGCTCTAAGGTCTCGGACAAGCTTGCTGTAATAGGGCATCTGTTACCAAAGGTGGACAGGCTGGCAATTGGCGGAGGTATGGTCTTCACCGTGCTGAAGGCAATGGGGCATAACGTGGGCAAAAGCTTGCTGGAGGAAGATCAAGTCGAAACCACTAGAGATCTTCTGAAGCAGGCCGCGGACTTGGGTGTGCAAATTATTCTGCCGACTGACATAGAAATTGCATCTAGTTTTTCAGCCGAAGCTACGCACAAAACTGTGCAGGCAGATGCCATCGAAGAGTCTGAACTAGGCGCCGAAGTTTTAGGACTCGACATTGGCCCAGAGAGCGCCAAAATTTTCGCCGAAGCCGTTGCAAGCTCTAAAACCGTCTTCTGGAACGGTCCGATGGGAGTATTCGAATTTCCGAACTTCGCTCACGGCACGAAGGTTGTGGCAGAAGCTCTAACCCAAGTGAACGGACTATCGGTTGTCGGGGGCGGGGACTCCGCAGCTGCGGTTAGGGCGCTTGGATTTGATGAGGCCAGCTTTGGTCACATTTCAACCGGTGGTGGTGCAAGCCTTGAGTACCTTGAAGGTAAGACGCTGCCAGGACTGGAGGTCCTTAATGACTAACCGCACGCCACTGATTGCTGGCAATTGGAAAATGAACCTTGATCACCTTCAGGCGATTGCCCTGGTGCAGAAGCTGTCATGGACTCTAAATGATGCCGACCATGACTTTGGTGAAGTCGAAGTCGTGGTTTTCCCGCCATTTACTGATCTCCGAAGCGCTCAAACCCTTATAGATGCCGAGAAATTCGAAATAAAACTGGGTGCTCAGGACTTATCCCAGCATGCGTCCGGCGCCTACACCGGCGAAATCTCTGGGCAAATGCTATCTAAGCTGAACGTAGAATACGTACTCGTCGGGCACTCGGAACGTCGCACGTATCACGCAGAGGATGACTCAGTAGTCCAGCAAAAGGTTGCCGCTGCCTGGGAAAATAACCTTATTCCTATCATTTGCGTAGGGGAGACCCTAGAAGAACTTGAGACCCAAGGGCAGTCTGCGGTGCCGATAATTCAGACAATCAACGCACTTAGCGGCCACAAGGTTCTCGGGGACTTTGTTATCGCCTACGAACCAGTTTGGGCAATCGGAACTGGGAAAGTCGCAACGGCTCAAGAGGCCAGCGAAGTCGCAACAGCTATCAGAAAGGCGCTCCAAGCCAATTTTGGAGACGATGCCGCCAACTCGCGAATTCTCTACGGGGGCTCAGTAAAGGCAAATAATGTCGCAGGTTTCTTGCAATCTGAGCAGGTTGATGGTGTGCTAGTAGGCGGTGCGTCCTTGGATGCAGAAGAGTTTTCCGGAATTTCGCGCTTCAAAAAGCACATAGTCCTATAATTTACAAGGTTTGAAAAGAGAATGAGGAAATAGATGGCTGCCCTACAAACAGCGCTATTGGTATTGCTTGCAATAACCAGTGTGCTTCTAATCTTGATGATTTTGCTTCACAAGGGTCGAGGTGGAGGAGTCGCGGAGATGTTTGGCGGCGGAGTAACAAGCTCCATGAACTCATCCGGCGTGGCCGAGCGTAACCTCAACCGAATCACGGTTGTTCTTGGTTTGGTTTGGGTGTCAGTCATCATAATATTGGGCCTATTTACAAGATTCGGATGGGCCTGATGTCGAGCTCACCTTCAATTCGCGGAGCACGCGTCGGTGCTGGCCCAATGGGCGAGCAGGATCGCGGCCATCAGGTAGAGAAGATTGCTCTTAGCTTCTTCTGTTCAAATGGCCACGAGATTAATCCACTTTTTGCAGCCAGCGTCAACGAGGAAGACTTACCTAAAGAGATTGATTGTCCTCACTGCGGCCTACCGGCAGGCATGGACAAGGCAAACCCTCCCCAGGTTGCAAAGATTGAGCCATACAAGACTCATCTCGCATACGTAAAAGAGCGCAGAACAGACGACGAGGCCGAGCAGATTTTAGCCGAGGCCCTAGATTCGATTCGCAACCGCAGACAGCGTGCAGCTGACGCTGCTAAAGCGCGTCGCTAAGCTCTTTATCCAAGTACCAGCTGGTTGATTGCAGTCCCCTTACCTTAGCCAGGGGAAGCTCGCAATTTGGGTCGCCTAAAGCCGATCTTACTACAGCCGCTTTTTGTGCTCCGGAGGCTAAAAACCAAACCTGATTTGCTCGATTTAGCGTGCGGTAGCTAAGACTTAGCCGCTCAGATGGCGGCTTGGGTGAGTCCCACTCCGCAGTAATCCATTCCCCATTGCTCTGATGTCCCGGAAATAGCGATGCCACGTGCCCGTCAGGCCCCACTCCTAAAATAACCAGATCAAAAACATCCGAGGTGTCCTCGGAGCTACCGTAAGAAATCGTCATGGCCTTGTTCATCAGGGCCTGCCCCGCCAAAAGTTCAGTGTCGGAAGCAGGGTAACGAAGCAGCGATCGAGTTGCCAACTCGGGGAAAACAGAAATTCCTTGATATTCGTTCCGGTCCTCGTGATCCAGAGCAACAAAGCGCTCATCGCCAAACATAAATCTTACTTTTGAAAGATCGAGATTCAGCTTGGCGAGCTCTCCAACCATGGCGATGCCGAGGCTACCACCGGTCAAAATAATGTTCGCGACGGGCTTTGATTCTAAAACTTCGGAAACTAATGCCAAAAAATCCGCAGCAGCTTGGCTCAAAAGCTCTTTTGAAGTGTCAGCGACAAAGATGCGTGGCTTCATTGCTTCGACAGCTCATTTTTCAACACGGCACCATAAACTTCATCTTCTCCCAGGAACCGCATATCCTCCATGAGGCAATCCTGATCCGAGCGTTTGGGTAGTAAGACCGAGCTATCCGGTGAACCAGTTTGGCCGATGCTCGCCACATCGCCAGACCGAATGATTGCGAGCTCGCCCTGATCAAAAGAAATCTCCACTCCGGCGATGCCTTCTATCGCAATCCCCGAAAGCTCATGAATGATCTTTGCATCCACGCCCAGTTGCATCGACAACCAACCGGCCAACAGCCTTACGCTCGGAGAAATTATCGAACCTAAGACTCGAATTTCGACAACTCGGCGGTTTTTTTCGTTATCGAATAGAGCCGCGAGCTGAGATCGCCACAGCGTAATTCTCGTCCAAGACATGTCGCTATCCCCGGGTGCATAATTTTTTGCCAGCTGCCTTAGAAACCCAGATGCATCCCTTTGAGCTGCGGCATCTGTGATTCTTCGGGTTGCAATCTGGCCAATCGGGTTCTTCGAAGGATTGGCTTTGCAATCTGATGGCCACCATGCAACTACGGGTGCATCGGGAAGCAGCAGACCTGTGACCATCGACTCGGTATTGCTATTTGCATCTCCAAAGGCACGAATCACAACGACTTCGGACGCACCAGCGTCACCACCGATTCTTATTTCGGCATCTAACCTGGGAGACTTGTCGCCTTGCTCTAAGTTGCTCACCAACACAATAATCCTGCTTGGGTGCAATCGAGACGCCCCATTGGCAGCCTCAATAGCCTTCTCCAGGTGATCCGAGTTTGTTTCGATAATGAGAGTGAGGACACGTCCTAATGCAACTACTCCACCGTCTTCACGTAATTCTTGAAGTTTTTTCTCAATCTTTGACGTGGTGGTCTTTTCCATGTTGACGATCATGGCCTTCTCCATACTCGGCCATCTTCGGCCAGCATTTGATGAGCAGAGTCTGGTCCCCACGATCCTGGGGCGTATGAATCTGGCTTGCCGCTACTTTTCCAATGCGCAACTATGGGATCTAGAATTTTCCAAGACAGCTCCACTTCTCGTTGCCGCGGGAAAAGTGGCGGTTCGCCCAACAGAACATCAAGAATTAGGCGTTCGTAGGCCTCGGGGGAGTCTTCGGTAAAGGCATGACCATAACCAAAGTCCATTGTGACGTCTCGAACCTGCATGCTGGGTCCTGGGACTTTAGAACCAAAACGAATCGTGATCCCTTCGTTCGGCTGAACCCTAATCACCAAAGCATTTTCGCCCAAAAGTTCAGTCTGGCTTTCTCCAAATAATTGCTGAGGGGCTCTTTTGAAAACCACGGCAATTTCGGTGACTCGTCGTCCAAGACGCTTTCCAGCCCGCAGATAAAAAGGCACAGATTGCCAGCGTCTATTATCGATGTTGAGCTTCATGGCGGCGAAGGTTTCCGAGTTGCTCTCGGCATCCATGCCAGCCTCGTCGAGATAAGCCTTGACGAACTCTCCACCCTGCCAACCGCCCTTATATTGACCCCTGGCAGTGTGCTTTGATAGATCTTGAGGCAAGGTAATGGAGGCTAGAACCTTTTCCTTTTCTGCTCTCAAGTCAGCTGCGTCAAAGCTCAACGGTTGCTCCATGGCGGTCAGAGCAAGAAGCTGAAGAAGGTGGTTCTGAATCACGTCTCTCGCCGCGCCAATGTCCGCGTAAGAACCGGCGCGATTTCCAATCCCAATGTCCTCGGCCATCGAAATCTGAACATGATCGATGTAGTTACTGTTCCAAATTGGCTCAAACAGCTGGTTTGCAAAGCGAAGAGCCAAGATGTTCTGAACGGTTTCCTTGCCCAAGTAATGATCAATCCTGAAGACAGCATCCGCTGGAAAAACGCGTTCAACGACGTCGTTTAGCTCGATAGCCGTCTCGAGGTTTGACCCAAACGGTTTTTCGATGACGACGCGTCTAAATTCTCCATCGGCAGCGTCTGCGAGCCCCGAGTCCGATAGCTGTTGGATAACCAGAGGAAAGTCCCTCGGCGGAATCGATAGATAAAAAGTGTGATTCCCGGCTGTTCCGCGCTCTGCGTCTAAGTCGTCCATTGTCTTCTTAAGTCGAAGAAATGCTTCCGGGTCATCATGCCTACCCGAGACAAATCGGATGCCCTTAGCTAACTGGCTCCAAACTTCTTCGGACCAAGCAGTTCTGGCATTCGCCTTAACAGAATCGTGGACCACCGCTTCAAAGTCGTCCTGGCTCCAGTCTCTTCTAGCGAACCCAACCAACGAAAAAGCCGGCGGCAAAAGACCGCGATTGGCCAGGTCGTAAATGGCAGGCAAAAGCTTCTTCCCCGCAAGATCACCAGTCACACCGAACATTATTAGGCCGCTTGGTCCAGCGATCTTTTGCACTCGCCGGTCGCGAGGATCTCTCAGTGGGTTGTTGGTCACGAAGCAATTACCTTTTCTAAAAACGCTAGGTCCCGGAGTGGTTCTTTCATAAATAAAGACACAACCGGAAGGCCGTTATCGGACAAAACTCTCGCATCTCCGGCAGCTTGAGCGCGGATCAGCTCTCCAAAACTAAAGGGGCGATCTTTTATTTCAAGATCGATTCCATGCTCACCGGTAATCTGGACAAAGAGCCCCTGCTTGGGGCCGCCTTTGTGATATTGGCCGGTGGAGTGCAAAAACCTAGGCCCCCAACCAAAAGTGACTGGTCTGCCGGTTCGCTTCGCGAAAATATCTCTCAATTTCTCGAACTGAGGATATTCCGGCCTGCTCAGATAGACCTGCACCGCGATGTAGCTATGGTCAGTTGCTTGACTTAGTAACTCTTCGATTGCAGCCTCTACTGTGCTGCCGACTACGTTCAAACCGTAACTTGCAACCGTGATTCCTCGATCAACATGGCCCGGGGACACCAGGACAGCGGGTGAGTCGAGTAGCGCTCGGGAGGCGATCTTGGCAGACTCAACATCGGGCTGATCGAATGGGTTTATTTGCATTAGATAGCCGGCAATAGCCGTGGCGTACTCCCAGAGCAAGAATAATTCTCCAAGGCCGCCACTAAAGGTTATGTGCTCAGCTACCGGCATAGAATCCGAAAACCGGATGAAAATAGTGTCACTTGGTACGTCTTGAATTTCCGGAGCGCTACTGCTCACAACAACGGGCAGAATGCCACGTTGTTGTTTTCCGGTACTTTCAGCAACCAGTTGTTCAACCCAGTCACCAAAGCCAGGAAGGCCTTCGGTTTCTATCAAAAACTTATCGCGAACCTGACCGATTCCGGGAGTTGCTGCCAAGGCAGCTCCAAGCCAAATAGCCGGGTTATCGGTGGAGTCCGCGCTGAGTCCAAAGCTCACGCGCGACGCACTAGCCAGCAGCGAAGATATATCGGCGCCAGCCAGTCCAGCAGGAACCAATCCGAATGCGGTTAGCGCTGAATACCTACCGCCGACATCTGGGTCCGCATTGAACACCTTGTAGCCGTCGGCTCTTGACTCAGTATCGAGGGGGGAGCCAGGATCCGTAATTACAACTATTCTTTCCGCTGGGTCGATGCCAGCAGCCAAAAAACCGGACTCAAAAGCCCTCTTTTGGCTATCTGTCTCGACGGTCGCTCCAGATTTCGAGGAGACAACCACTGCCGTTCGCTGAAGCTCTCTGACGGCGGACAGCACTTGATCAGGAGCTGTTGAGTCAAGAATCACTATTTCATGGCCAGTATTTTTCCCAATGACCTCCGGCGCGAGCGATGAGCCGCCCATTCCGCAAAGCACGATACGGTCGACACCCAAGTCTCTAAAATGATCTCTCAGCTTTAGAATTTCGGGGATCAAATCAACCGAAGACTTGGGGGAATCTATCCATCCCAGTCGCTTTGAAGCCTCGACTTTGGCGGCTGATCCCCAGATGGAATCATCCTTATCGCCGAGCCTGGAAGCAATCTGAGCATCTATGACTTTCGCAACTACGGGTTCTAGGTCGGGCTTGAGGCTTTCTTGTATCCTCAGCTGCATGATCTAGCTTCCAGCTAGCGCGTGTTCAACAGTTTCAACTAATTCGGCCCAAGAAACTTTGAATTTATCGACACCTTCTTGCTCTAGCTGTGCGGTGACATCGGCGAGATCGACGCCGGCAGCAGCAATTTCAACCATTACAGCCTTTGCGTTTTCAAAGGAAACGATTACCGATTCGGCTGGAATTACGCCATGGTCGGCGGTTGCCATCATGGTTTTTTCCGGCATGGTGTTGACGATGTTTTTAGAAACCAGTTCGGTGACATACAGGGTGTCCGGGAGGGCTGGGTCCTTGACGCCCGTGGAGGCCATCAGCGGTCGCTGCAGGTTTGCTCCTGCCGCCAAAAGAGTTTGCCACTCAGGGGTTGAAAATCGATTTTGGAAAAGCTCGTATGCCAGCTGAGCGTTTGCAAGAGCAGCCTTGCTCTTCAGCTCCGGCTTACCAAGCGCCTCCAGCCTCGAATCCACTTCGGTATCAACGCGAGAAACGAAAAATGAAGCAACTGAATGAATCTTGCTCAAGTCCTTGCCCGCCTGCTTCGCCTGAGATAGTCCCTCTAGATAGGCATCGATAACTTTGTCGTAGCGATCGAGCGAGAAAATCAAAGTCACATTCACTGAGATTCCCGCCGCCGTAACCGCAGTGATAGCCGCTAAGCCATTTACGGTCGCCGGAATCTTAATCATGACGTTATTGCGACCGACAAGCTCGTAAAGCGACAGTGCCTGAGCAATGGTGCGCTCAGTGTCATTTGCCAGTCCCGGTTCGACCTCGATAGACACTCGGCCATCGACTCCATGGGACTCGTTGTAAATGGGGAGGAACAGGTCGCAGGCTGCCGCGACATCGTCCGAGGTGATGTTTGCAATTGCTCGGGCCGCACTGCTGCCGGCGGCCTTCTCCGCGACAATTGCATCCCGGTATGAGGGACCCTTCAGCGCCGCTGCAAAAATAGTCGGATTAGTAGTAACTCCCCTTACCGAAAAATTGTCAATTAGGTGCTTGAGGTTTCCAGATTCGATGCGCTCTCTGGAAAGGTCGTCTAGCCAAATCGAAACACCAGCTTCAGTCAGTGATTTTAGGTTTTCATTCATTAGTTACCTCCAAGTACTCTCTTTGCAGCCTCAACCACCTTGTTGGTGGTAATTCCAAACTCTGTGAACAGAGTCTTGTAGTCAGCCGATGATCCGAAGTGGTTGATTCCAATGGACTGACCATTGTCTCCAACATACTTGCGCCATCCATCGGTAACTCCGGCCTCAATAGAGACCCTTGCCTTCACTTGCTTTGGAAGCACTGAATCTTGGTATTCCTGAGGCTGAGAATCAAACCACTCAAGGCAAGGGGCGGAAACCACCCGAACTGAAATTCCCCCTGCTTCCAGGATCAGCCTCGCTTCAACCGCAAATTGAACTTCGCTTCCGCTGGCGATCAAGATTAGATCTGGCTTACTGTCCTGCCCTGCATAGACATAAGCACCTTTGCTGACTTGGTCGGCCTGGCCGAAACCTTCGCTTCGATCCAGCACCGGAAGGCCCTGCCTCGTAAGCACAATTCCGGCGGGATTATTTTTGTTTTTCAGGACCTGAAGCCACGCCTGAGAGGTCTCGTTCGCATCGGCTGGGCGCACGATGTCCAGATTTGGAATCAGTCTCAGAGCGTTCAAGTGCTCGATTGGCTGATGAGTTGGACCGTCTTCACCGAGTGCAACAGAATCGTGGGTCCATACATAGATCGGAGCGATACCCATCAAGGCGGCCAAGCGGACCGAGGGCCTCATGTAATCGGAGAACACCAGAAAAGTTCCGCCGAACACCCTCGAATGGCCGGAAAGAGTGATGCCATTCAGAATTGCGCCCATCGCGTGCTCACGAATGCCGAAGTGAAGTATCCTCCCGGCAGTTTTTGGGGTCCATGCCTTGGTTTGCCACTTGGCAGGCACGAATGAGCCGCCGCCTTCAATGGTGGTGTTATTCGACTCGGCAAGGTCGGCAGAGCCGCCCCACAGTTCTGGCATTTTCGCTGCAATGGCGTTTATGACTTTCCCGGAGGCCGCTCGGGTTGCGATTTCCTCGCCCGATGAAAATTCGGGGAGTGACGAGGCTAGGTCTGAGGGAAGCTCTCCAGATGCAAGACGCTCGAACAGCTTCGCCGAATCAGGATTGTCCTTGTGCCATTTGCTGAACTGAGCTGTCCAAACCGCACGCTGTTCTTTACCGCGCTGAGCCAACTGCCTAGTGTGGGACAGAACGTCCTCAGCAACAGCGAAGTGCTCTTCAGGATCGAAGCCCAGCGCTTGCTTTAGGCCGGCAAGCTCTTCGCCACCAAGCTTTGAGCCGTGAATCTTGCCGGTGTCTTGTTTTGTGGGACTTGGCCAACCGATGATGGTTCGAAGAGTAATTAGCGTTGGTTGATCTCTGTTTTCCTTGGCCGCCAAGATCGCTTCGTAAAGGGCACCCACGTCTTCGACATATCCGGTTTCCTTGCGCCAGTTGACCTCAATGGTCTGCCAGCCATAAGCCTGGTAGCGCTTTGCGACGTCTTCAGAAAAGCTGATGTCAGTGTCGTCTTCGATAGAAATCTGGTTCGCGTCATAAATAACAATCAGATTTCCCAGTCCGTGATGTCCGGCAAGGGAAGCCGCCTCAGCGCTAACTCCTTCTTGCATGTCACCGTCACCAGCGATCACATAAACGAAATGGTCAAAGGGTGAAGTTCCATCGGTTGTGGCAGGATCAAATAATTCACGTTCAAATCTTGTTGACATTGCAAACCCAGTTGCCGATGCCAGACCTTGACCCAATGGCCCAGTTGTGATTTCAACACCCTTGGTGTGAGCATATTCGGGGTGTCCAGGGGTCAAAGAGCCCCAGGTTCTCAACGATTGAATGTCAGTGAGCTCGAGGCCAAAGCCACCTAGAAATAACTGGTTGTACAAAGTTAGAGAAGAGTGACCCACCGAAAGAACGAATCGATCCCTGCCAACCCAGCGGTCATCTTGCGGGTCATGCCTCATGACCTTTTGGAACAATAGATACGCAGCTGGCGCCAAGCTAATTGCAGTTCCAGGGTGGCCGTTGCCAACCTTCTCTACTGCATCCGCGGCAAGAACTTTGGCAGTCTTGACTGCCAAGTCGTCAATTTCATTCCATTCCAACAAAGAATCATTCCTAACAAATTACGTGTTTTACCACTTAGGGATTTGCGCCGGCGGCGGTGCCTGACATTTAGCCAAGAGTCTATACCGAGTGGGCTGCAGCACCGCTCGGACTGGATTAGACTTGGACAAATGTCTACGGTAGAAAAATCATCTGGAGCGCGGCTTTCGCGCAAGATCCGTGCGTATTTTTTGCTGACTAAACCACGCGTTATCGAGCTTCTACTGATCGCGACCGTGCCGGCCATGATTCTGGCTGCTAGAGGTTTTCCCTCAATTTGGCTGATTATCGCCACCGTTTTTGGCGGCGCTCTCAGCGCTGGGAGTGCCAATGCATTCAATTGCTATATCGACCGCGACATTGACCAAATCATGGGGCGCACCAAAAATCGACCTCTAGTGACCGGGGAACTCACGCACAAAGAGGCTCTGATATTTGCGTGGTCAATTGGAAGCCTGTCGGTCATTTGGTTTGCGCTACTAATAAACGTGCTTGCGGCCGTACTTTCGCTAATTGCAATTTTGTTCTACGTCTTCGTCTACACACTCGGTCTCAAAAGACGCACGCCACAAAATATAGTTTGGGGCGGTGCTGCCGGGGCCATGCCGGCTTTGATTGGCTGGGCTGCTGTGACCAATGAGCTCTCCCTAGCAGCTGGAGTGTTGTTCTTGATTATCTTCCTTTGGACACCGCCGCACTATTGGCCTCTTTCAATGCGCTACCTAGAAGAGTACAAAGCTGCCGGAGTTCCGATGCTGCCGGTGGTGGCTAAAAATGAGCATGTAGGTAGACAAATAATTCTTTATGCCTACGCATATTTTGCTGCGACACTGCTGCTGATTCCAGTTGCGAACATGGGCACTGTATATACGGTTGCGGCGGTGTTGGCTGGAATCTGGTTCACCTGGGAATCGCACCGTCTCTACAAGGAGGCTAAGGTCCGAATACCTCAAAACCCAATGCGCTTGTTCCACGCTTCAATTACACATCTGACGATTTTGTTCTTGGCAATCGCAATTGACCCTTTGATTTATATTTAGGGAATCAGCGCTTTATAGCCTCAAGGCGACGTAGCGCCTCATCCCGCTCTTGAGAGTGATCCAAAATTGGGGGAGCGTACCCAAACTGATAACCGGCGATGTCGTTCCAGGGTTCGTGGACACTTGCAGCCGGTAAATGAGCAAGTTCTGGCAACCACTTCCTAACATAATCGCCGTCCGGGTCAAATTTTGGGCCCTGCAGGATTGGATTGAAAACTCGGTAAAAAGGGCTTGCATCGGTGCCGCAACCTGCCGTCCATTGCCAGCCGTGAGAATTTGAGGCGGGGTCAAAATCAGTCAGATGCTCCTCAAAAAACTTGGCGCCGATTTGCCATTCGAAATGAAGGTCTTTCACCAAAAAACTTGCAACAATCATGCGTGCTCGATTGTGCATCCAGCCGGACTGAACGAGCTGTCTCATCGCTGCATCCACGATTGGGTATCCCGTGGCGCCAGCTTTCCAGGCGGCTAGTTTTTCTGGAAACTCTTTGGGGTCATCGTATTCAAGCCCGGCAAAGCGAGGCTCGTAGTATTTATCGTAGGTACGGGGGTGGTGATGCATTACATCTGCGTAAAACTCCCGCCAAGCTATCTCCTTACGAAACACCTCTTCGCCCTCTGTATCACCAAGGCCAGCAAGTAGAGTCCGCGGATGAACTTCGCCGTGGGCCAGCGCATGAGAAAGCTTGGAGGTCCCATTTATGTCCGGTCGATTTCGGTGGTCCGAGTAATCGAAAATCCGAGAGGCCCGAAACTTGGCCCATGTTTCAAGAGCCAACTTCTCACCCGCATTCACTCCTGAAATCAGGGCGACTCTTTGGCTGGCGGCTGCCCAAGGTGCGTTCTGGATATCAAGGACAAATGGCTCGGGGACAAAGACTTGAAGCCACCTTTTGAAAAAGGGCGTGTAGACGCGCACGGCTGTTTGATCGTCTTTGACAACTGTTCCGGGCTCGACTGCGTAGTAACTGCCGACTAGCACAAGTTCCACGTCTATCGCTGCAAGTGCATCACGAACTGCCTCTTGCTCGATGACGCCGTTTGTATCAAATGCCCTCGTAGCCACCACGCGCCTGGCAGAAAATTCCTGAGACATCTTGCCAAGCTCGATGCTTGCATCGCCATGAAGCAGCTCAAGCCCTTTGGGCAAGCTCTTATCTAAAGCTAAGACTGAAGCAAGAACTGAGCTTGTGCGCAGCTCCGACATGCCGGTGCTTGATGCTGGAAGAACAAAGACTGGAAGAAGCTCCTGAGAAGAGCTGGCTGCAAAGCTAAGAGCTTGATTATCTTGAAGCCTACGGTCTCTTCGAAACCAGAAAATAGTCTTCATCGATTGATTTTTCTGGCACTCAAAACCTGAAATGTAATTAGTGCTGTCAAGACGCCGGAACCGAGCATGTGAATTCCAACCAACAACGCAGGGACGCCCATACGCGCCTGAATTACTCCCACTACAGCCTGGAATACAGTCGCCACAAACAACAGCAGCAGAATCCGAGACTCAAGTTGTTTCAACACGGACCTGGATTTCACAACTTGAGCTACTAGCTGCACAGTTATTAGAGCGAGCAGCGTGTAACCCGGGTAGGAGTGGTAGTGCTGCCAAATTTCAAGATTGAAGCCGTTTCGTGGCGTCAGGGCGTCTCCAGCATGTGGGCCAGCACCGGTAACAATGACTCCCATGCAGATCGCAATAAATCCAACTACTACTGTCGGCCATGCGAGATTCGCATTCCAACGTGCCACGGAATTGACCGGTTTAGGTAATGCCCGCCAAACCAAAAGTGAGGCCAGTGCGATCAGACCCGTTGAAATTACAAAATGAAAGCCCACAATCCAAGAGTTCAAGCCCGTCAGAACCGTGATTCCACCGATTACGGCCTGCACGATTATGCCAACTCCTAAACCAAAGGCCGGCACGACCAGGCCAAACCGGTTTGTCAAGCGGGCAATTCTAATAATGACGATCCCGAACAGGAGCATCAAGCCCAACGCCAATGCGAAAGTTACCAAGGTAACCAGACCCAGTCCGAACATTGTGTTGAAGGCCAAACCCACAACCAGCAAGACTGCTCCGCTAAAAAAACCAATTGACAAAAGCCCTATGCGGCGTGTGGATTCACTAATTCGCACGACGACAATAAAGGTTAGAAGGGCGATGATAAGCAGAACGATTGTTAGCAACCGATTTCCAAATTCAATAACACCGTGGAAGCCCATCTCCGGGGTGCTTACCAAGGAGTCTTCTGTACATTTCGGCCAAGTCGGGCAACCCAAACCGCTCCCTGTGAGCCGGACAGCGCCCCCGGTCACAACGATCAAAATTTGAGTGACGAGCGAAAGCCACACAAACAACCGCAAACGAAGCGGCGAGACAATGCCATCGAACCACAGGCCCTTTAGGATCTTCATAAACGCCTTAACTTAGGTATGCCTTACTGTTTTATTTTCATAGAACTACGTAGGCTTAGTCCAACATCACATCTCAAGTTTCTCATGATTGGCTTTGTTGGAATACGTTTCACCAAAATCAGTTGTACTGATTAAGTAGAAGGAGAACACAATGGCAGAGAAAATTATCGATCGCCCAGAACTAGACGACCTAGGAACTTACGAGTTTGGATGGTCCGACAAGTCAAAAGCTGGAGACGAAGCCAAGCGTGGTATTTCAGACGAGGTTGTTCGGGACATCTCGGGCAAAAAAGACGAATCCGACTGGATGCTACAGCGCAGACTTAAGGGCTACGAGCTTTTCATGAAAAAGCCAATGCCTACTTTCGGAGCTGACCTTTCAGGGATCGACTTCGACAACATTAAATATTTCGTTCGTTCGACCGAGCGTCAGGCACAAACCTGGGAAGACCTTCCAGAGGACATTCGCAACACCTACGACAAGCTTGGAATCCCAGATGCGGAACGCCAGCGCCTCGTCTCCGGCGTTGCCGCCCAGTACGAGTCGGAGGTCGTTTACCACTCGATTCGCGAAGACCTCGAGCAGCAGGGTGTCTTGTTCCTAGATACCGACACTGCGCTCAGAGAGCACCCGGAAATCTTCAAGGAGTATTTCGGAACAGTTATCCCTGCCGGTGACAATAAGTTTGCAGCCCTGAACACGGCGGTTTGGTCCGGAGGATCATTCGTCTACATCCCTAAGGGTGTAAAAGTAGACATCCCTCTTCAGGCCTACTTCCGAATAAACACCGAAAACATGGGTCAGTTCGAAAGGACGCTAATCATCGCAGATGAGGACTCCTACGTTCACTACATCGAGGGCTGCACCGCACCGATTTACCAGTCTGATTCGCTTCATTCTGCGGTAGTTGAAATTATCGTGAAGAAGAACGCTCGGGTTCGTTACACGACGATCCAGAACTGGTCTAACAACGTTTATAACCTAGTAACCAAGCGGGCAATCGCTCACGAGGGTGCCACTATGGAGTGGATCGATGGAAACATCGGGTCCAAGGTCACCATGAAGTACCCAAGCGTCATACTTGCAGGCGAGCGCGCTCGTGGCGAGACACTCTCGGTGGCTTTTGCCGGAGAAGGTCAGCACCAGGACGCCGGAGCCAAGATGATTCACCTTGCTCCATACACGACCAGTTCCATTGTGTCCAAGTCAATTGCTCGAGGTGGAGGAAGAACTTCCTACCGTGGAGAGATCCGAGTAAATCCGGGAGCTCATCACTCGGCGAACACGGTTCGCTGTGACGCGCTACTAGTCGACACAATTTCCAGATCAGACACTTATCCTTCAAACGACATCCGCGAGGATGATGTTTCGATGGGACACGAAGCGACGGTCTCAGCCATAAGTGCAGAGCAACTGTTCTACTTGCAGTCTCGAGGAATGGCCGAAGATGAAGCGATGGCGATGATTGTCCGAGGCTTCATCGAGCCTATTGCTAAGGAACTGCCAATGGAGTACGCCCTTGAACTCAACAAGCTTATTGAGATGCAGATGGAAGGGGCTGTTGGCTAGATGGCGCAGCACGGAATAGAGGCTCACGAGCACAAACTCGTACCCCTCCAGACAAGATCCGAACGCCCTCGGTCGACCTCCATAAGCGATTTCCCAGAGCTTTCAAACAGGCAGGAGATCTGGCGTTATTTGCCTATGGATCGCCTTCAAGGCCTGGATGCGGAAGTCATAGGTGAAGTTACTCAAGGTGAGCTGTCGATCGGTCTTTCGGGGACAGTGACGGCCAACTGGATTGACTCCAGTGAAAAGATTGTCGGAACAGCTGGACTTCCCGAGGACCGAATTTCGGCAATCGCCTGGACCAACGCCTCGAAAACTCTCTTGGTTGAGGTCCCGGCCGATCAGGAAATAGCTGAGCCGGTTTTTCTAACCTTGAAATTAGAAGAACTTGCAGCCAAGGCCCTGCACATTTTCGTAAAGGTTGGCGCGAACGCCAAAGCGACAATAGTCCTGGACCACATCGGTCAAGGCTTCCTTGCCGAGAACGTCGAGATCTTGCTGGACCCCGGCGCAAAGCTTGACTTTGTATCTATCCAAGACTGGGATAACGGTTCATCACACGTTTCGAATCAATTCACGAGACTTGGACGGGACTCAACACTGAAGCACGTCGTGGTGTCACTTGGGGGAGACCTCGTTAGAGTCACGCCTTCTGTTGCCCTAGATTCGCCGGGTGCGGAAATCCAAATGTATGGTGTTTTCCTAGCCGATTCGAAGAATTACTTTGAGCACCGACCGTATGTGGACCACATTGCAGAAAACTGCGTTTCAAATGTGGCATACAAGGGCGCACTCCAGGGTGCAGGAGCTCACACGGTCTGGGTCGGAGACGTTCTTATTAGAGAGACTGCTATTGGAACGAATAGCTATGAACTCAACCGGAACCTCTTGCTAACCGACGGAGCAAGAGCAGATTCTGTTCCAAATCTGGAAATTGAGACCGGGAAAATTGAGGGCGCTGGCCACGCGAGTGCTTCCGGGCGCTTCGATGACGAGCAATTGTTCTATCTAATGGCTAGAGGAATTGGCGACACCGAGGCAAAGCGCCTCGTCGTTCGAGGATTCCTGAATGAGGTAGTTCAAAAGGTTGGAATTTCTCAGGTTGAAGACCGTCTAATCGCCTCGATCGAACAAGGACTCGAGAAGGCGGGAGTCTAAATTGGCAGTAAGAGTTTGCGCGGCTGAGGACATCAAGCCGGGAAATGCACTCAGAGTGACCATTGAGGGACACCCAATCGCGCTTGTCAGGCTAAATGACGGTAACTTCAGAGCGATCGACGATAAGTGCTCCCACGGTGAGATTTCGCTAAGCGAAGGCTTTGTTGAGGACGAAACCCTGGAGTGCTGGGCTCACGGAGCTAAATTCGACCTAAACACTGGAGTCCCATTGAGTCTTCCCGCTTATGAGGCAGTGAGTACCTACGAGGTACTGGTGGAAAATGACGAAGTTTTTATCGAGTACGAAGCGTAAAGGAGATCAAATAATGGCAACTCTAGAAATCAAAAACCTACATGTCTCGGTTGATACAGACCAGGGCAAAAAGCAGATCCTCCGAGGAGTAGACCTTGTGGTCAAGTCCGGCGAAACTCACGCGATCATGGGACCAAACGGCTCAGGCAAGTCCACACTCGCCTACTCCATCGCCGGACACCCCAAGTATGAAATTACCGAGGGTGAGATCCTTCTGGATGGCCAGAACGTTCTTGAAATGGCCGTGGACGAGCGAGCTAAGGCTGGTCTATTTCTTGCGATGCAATACCCAGTCGAAGTGCCTGGCGTTTCGGTATCGAATTTCCTACGAACCGCCAAAACCGCACTTGATGGAGAAGCTCCAAAGCTTCGCGAGTGGATCGGTGATTTGAAACACGCGATGAAAAACCTCCGAATGGATCCTGACTTCACTGAAAGAAATGTGAACGAAGGGTTCTCAGGTGGAGAAAAGAAGCGCCATGAGATTCTTCAGCTAGAGCTTTTGAAGCCAAAAATTGCGATTCTCGACGAGACCGACTCTGGCCTCGACGTGGATGCACTGAAGGTGGTTTCCGAAGGCGTCAACAGAGCCAAAGAGGAGACTGGACTCGGAGTTCTTCTAATCACCCACTACACAAGAATCTTGCGCTACATCGAACCAGATTTTGTACACGTTTTCGTGGCTGGAAAAGTCGCAGAACAGGGCGGCCCAGAGCTCGCTGAACGACTAGAGGCCGAGGGCTACGATCGCTACTTGAAGACCGAAGCATGAGCGAGCCGAAGGAACTAGAGCCCGCTAAATACGACCGGGTTATCGAGGCAATGAAAGACATCATTGACCCCGAAATTGGTGTGAACATTATTGACCTCGGATTGGTCTACGGGCTCCAAGAGTCCGATGATGGCGCACTACTAATTAACATGACACTCACATCCGCTGGCTGCCCACTTCAGGACGTTATTGAAGAGCAGACGGCAGCTTCATTGGATGGAGTCGTTGACGCATTCAGAATCAATTGGATCTGGATGCCACCATGGGGTCCGGAGCAAATTACGGATGATGGAAAAGAAATGATGCGAGCTATCGGCTTCTCTATCTAACAAGATTGAAAAAAAAATAGGACCCAAAAGGGTCCTATTTTTTTCAAATGATTTGTTACTTATTAACAATTTTCCAAGCGAGTGGCAGCATTGCAGCCGCCGCGATTGCCTTGGCGACATCCCCTATAAGAAACGGTATAACTCCCGTGGCAATTGCCTGTGAGATGCTGAGGCCTAGAGTAATCATCAGGCCTGCGACTCCAAAACCGTAAATTATCACCGATCCGGCGGCAAAGCTGAAGGCCACCTTCAGTGGGGTTTTAGAAAAACCCTTTGAAGCCAAGAAGCCGACTAGGGCTGCAGCCGCCACAAAGCCGACTATGTAACCCACGGTTGGCAAAGCACCCGTCAGCGTCTTAGCTGAGGCGAATACTGGCAAGCCGGCGGCGCCCATGGCCAGGTACACAGACAGTGACGCGGCACCGCGTCCCGCACCGAGCGTTGCTCCTACTAGGAGAACTGCGAAGGTTTGAAGGGTGAGTGGCACTGGCCACATTGGTATCTGAACCTGCGCCGCAAGTGCAGTAATCAGCGCACCACCGAAAACCAGAGAAATGTTACTTACTACTGTCCTTGGAACGAAACGGTCCACAATGGTTGCCTGTGCAATGCTCATCTTCTAAGCCTTTCTAGCCTGTTCCGGACATTCTATTGGTTGGCGTCTTCAAACTCAGCGTCTTCGAGGGCCTGATTTTCCTTTGGCTTTCTTGGAGCTATCTGTCCGGCCGCCTCGCGAGCAATGCGTCGTTCATTTCTGTAGGCCCATCCAAAGGCGATAAAGGCCATAATTCCGAAGATGATCCATTGAAAAGCGTAGGAAAGATGGTTTCCCTCATTCAAAGAAGGCATCGGCATCGGGAACGGCGCATTTTCATAGGAGGGGGACTCTGTGGCTAATCGACCGTATCGATCAGACACCACAGTCCCGTATTCACTCAACTGATCGAACAGCAAGGCGGGGTTCACAGATGCAAGCTGCCCTGGAACGGGGGCTCGATTTAGATCGGGCTCAGCGGCCCTAAGACGAACAGTGAGAGTGTGAGCAACTGGATTCGGCAAAGGGTTAGAAGATGCCTCAGTTACTCGAACGCCCGTCGCAAGCCAACCACGGTCGACAATCAAAATCTGACCGTCATCTAAAAGCAGTGGAACCAGCTGCAGGAAGCCACCTTGTCCACTGAGAGGCCGGTTCCGGACAAGGACGGCCTCTTCAGTCAGATATGTTCCAGAAACCGTTACGGGGCGCCATTCGTTAATTGGTTCTCCATTTTCGAAGAACTCCCAATCCAAGTCCGCGAATGGAACAGCGAATTTGTCATAATTCTCAATCACGGTGTTTATCTTCTGAACTCGTTCTTCCCGCCTAGAAAATTGCCACCAGCTCAAAAGTGAAGTCGCTATGGAGAAAAGCACAACTAAGGCCAACCATGGGCCCCAGCGTCTAAGAGTGCTTTGGGTCAAATTTTTCATCCTTCAGGTAAAAATCTCTCGCTGATAGATATTCAACCAGATATGACCGGTGCTCATCGCAGGCGGACCAGGTCTTCACTCTGTCAGGGGAGTGGACTTTAGGATTTCGCCAGCTAATCAACCAGCTTGCTTCAAGAGCGCAACCGGCGCGAGAGCATTTAGCGTTAGTCATCAAACTTGAATTGGTCCGACTTGATAGTCATTTTCGGAGCAATTGCCTTGCTGGTTGTCTCTTTTGGTGCGCCCTGTTGGTTGGCTAGCACCACCGCAAAGTAGGGCAGAAAAATAGCCAAGCCGAAGAAAATCCACATGAAAATACCCTGTGTGAACACGCCTAGAACAATGCAAACCATCCTGATGGACATAGCCACCGAGTATTTGATCATGCGCGAGCGACGCTCGTCCTCGGGGCTGAGGTTTATGGAGGTGGCGCTCTGGCGCTTGCTCAAGTGATGCCATTCTTTCAGGATAGGTAATTACTAGACTGTGATATTCATAACGCTCATTGCTCAATGGTATTCCCGCTAGGAGAAAGAAAATGGAAACTGTGCGAACTGTTTTGGTTACCGGCGGCAATCGCGGCATCGGATTCGCCATCGCAAAAGAGTTTGTCGCCAGCGGATATCGGGTAGCAGTAACGGCCAGATCCGGTCAAGGACCAGAGGGTTCGATGACGGTGAAGGCCGATGTTACAGATTCAGCATCGCTTGATTTGGCGATAGCTGAAGTTGAGGCGGAGCTTGGGCCAATTGAGGTTTTGGTGGCAAACGCGGGCATCACAAAAGACACTCTTTTGATGCGGATGAGCGACGAGGAATTCGAGAGTGTTGTTGACACGAATCTAAATGGCGTTTTTCGCGTGGTGAAGAGAGTGACCAAATCGATGCTGCGCCAGAAGTTTGGCAGGGTGATCCTGATTGGCAGCGTGGTGGGGTTGCTAGGTAGTGCAGGGCAGGTCAACTACTCAGCCACCAAAAGCGCACTGGTTGGAATTGCGCGCTCTATCACACGAGAAATCGGCGCAAAGAACATCACCGCCAACGTTGTGGCGCCAGGGTTCATTGATACTGACATGACAGCCAGCCTTAGTGAAGAACTTTCAGCGACCTATCGATCGCGAATTCCAGCAGGCCGATTCGCCTCCCCAGAGGAAGTGGCAAAAGTTGTCCGATGGATTGCTTCTGACGAAGCGTCATATATTTCTGGAGCGGTTATTCCAGTTGACGGCGGACTCGGAATGGGTCACTAGGTAGTACCGTGTGTTTAGAAAATTAAAGGAGCAGTTTTGGGAATATTAGAGGGCAAAAAAATACTGATTACGGGCGTATTGACCGAAGCGTCAATTGCTTACACGGCAGCCCGTTTAGCCCAAGAACAGGGTGCCGAGGTGATATTGAGCTCATTCGGCAGGATGCTTCCAATCACAACGAAGATTTCTGAGCGTCTTCCCAAGCCAGTGAAGGTAATTGAATTAGACGCCACAAACAAGGAGCACCTTGACGGCCTAGCCGAAAAAATCAAGGCTGAGATTGGGATGATTGACGGCATTGTTCATGCCATCGCTTTCGCGCCTCAAACTGCCCTCGGCGGCAACTTTCTAGAGACAGAATGGGCAGACGTATCGACAGCAGTAGAGGTTTCGGCTTACTCCCTCAAGTCGATCACCACCGCATGCTTGCCTGTGCTCAATAACCCGAGCTCCGTGGTCGGTCTTACCTTTGACGCTACCGTTTCGTGGCCTGTATATGACTGGATGGGAGTTGCTAAGGCAGCCTTTGAATCCACTTCCCGCTATTTGGCCAAGTACCTAGGACCAAAGGGAATTCGGGTAAATCTCATTTCCGCCGGGCCGCTTAGAACTACTGCAGCCAAGGGTATCCCTGGGTTTGCAACGATGGAAGAAGTATGGGCGGACCGTGCTCCTCTTGGTTGGGACCTGACCGACACCGAGGCTGCTGCCAAAGGCTTAGTGGCTCTTCTAAGTGACTGGTTCCCGGCTACAACCGGTGAAATGATTCACGTCGACGGTGGACTCCACTCAACCGGAGCCTGATAAAAGTTAGCTGGGTAGCAGCGCGATCACTTGCGACAAATCTCGCGTGTCTATAACGATGTCAGCGCTCTCTCGAACTATTGGCTGAGCACAAAAGGCTATAGACAGACCCGCCTGCTTCATCATCTTTAGATCATTCGCCCCGTCGCCAATAGCGATGGTTTGGGCTACATCAATCTCTAGTTTTTTAGCAAGAGCCAATAATGTCGCTGCTTTTACGGCGGAATCAACGAGCTCGCCGATTACCTTGCCGGATAGTTTGCCGTCGACGACCTCCAAAGTATTTGCCTTGGCAAAATCAAGGTTCAGCGTCTTTTTTAGTGGTTCTAACAACTGAATGAAGCCGCCCGAGACCGCTGCAGCGTAACCGCCGATTGCATGGATTGCCTCAATAAGTTCCGCCGCACCCCTGGTTGGCGAGAGCTCGTCGGCAACTTTGTTTAGAACGCTTTCATCTAGGCCTGCTAACAGAGACACCCGCTCGACCAATGAGGCACTGAAATCTATTTCGCCTTTCATGGCGCGCTCGGTGATCAGGGCCACCTGCTGTCGAGTGCCGGAGTGTGTTGCCAGAAGCTCGATTGCTTCTTGATCGATAAGTGTTGAGTCAACGTCGAACACAACTAGAAAACTCATTTTCTCTCCCTGGCAAGCTTTGAACAAAGCTTTTTTCTGATTATTACCAAATGCTAGTTGGTTCCGTTATCTTCGCGGCTTCCAGGCTCCTCTTTCACCAACAGGCGCGTACATTTCAGGCCGCTGCCCGGATCCAGCGCGACTCGCTTCAAAGACAGAAGGCAACGGAGCATTGGCGGCTAGGCTAGGGGCGTGTCCGAGGTAATTAATCTTCAAAATGTCAGCGTGGTGCGCGGTGGTAAGTCCATCATTGACTCCCTCACGTTTTCAGTAGGCCCGACGGAGCGTTGGGTTGTTCTTGGGGCCAACGGAGCTGGTAAGACAACTCTTCTAAAGCTGGCGGCGGCTCAAATACAGCCTTCTAGCGGATCGGCAACACTTCTAGGCCAGCGCCTAGGTGAGGTAAATGTTTTTGAACTTAGGACAAGAATTGGGTTCGCTTCTAGCGCTCTAACCGCTCAAATACCAAATTCCGAGACGGTACTGAATGCCGTCATGACAGCCAGCTATGGCATCACCGGTAGGTGGAACGAAGAATACGATGCAATCGATGAACGCAGAGCCAGAAGAGTTTTGGGGGAGTGGAAGCTTTCAAGCTTGGAAGATAGAGCCTTTGGCACGCTGAGCGATGGTGAGCGCAAGCGGGTCCAGATTGCTCGCTCTGTAATGACTGATCCAGAGTTACTCCTGCTGGACGAACCAGTCGCCAGCCTAGATCTTGCAGCCAGGGAGCTAACTTTGCAACTACTTTCCGGATATGCTCAGGCGACAGAAGCCCCAGCGATGGTTATGGTGACCCATCACCTAGAGGAAATTCCACCGGGCTTTACCCATGCGCTACTTTTGCAGGACGGCAAAGTTATGGCGCGAGGTGAGATTGGAATGACGCTAACTTCAGCAAGTATTTCCGAGGCTTTCAATCACCCATTGACCCTGAACTACCAAAATCAGAGGTTTTCAGCGGTTTCGTCGTAGACGGGTTGGAAAATACTTGCTAAACTCTTGGGCTGTTGCTAAATGCAGCTCAGAATTTATTAGAAGGACATCATGCAGGCAGAAATTCACCCAAGCTACGAGCCGATCGTATTCCGCGACCTAGCATCTGGAGTTTCGTTCCTGACTCGCGCGACCATCACTAGCGATAAGACAATCGAGTGGGAAGATGGCAAAACCTACCCTGTCCACGACGTTGAAATCAGCTCCGAGAGCCACCCGTTCTACACTGGAAAACAGCGCATCATGGATGCCGCTGGCCGCGTAGAGCGATTCAACGATCGCTACAAAAACTTCAGCTAAAGCCTTACTGGCCAACCCAATTCCGCCTGGAAATCCGGGCGGTTTTGCTGTCTCATGAACTTAGCAAAACTTTCTGATTGCTCATCACTCCACTTAGCTTGAGCGTCGTGGAGGTTTTCGATTGGAATATCCAGTTCGGCAAATCGCTTGGCAATCTGCTGAGCTAGTTTTCCCGCCGCCACTGCATCAGCAGTCGAATTGTGGGCATCCGTAAGCTCAACCCCATAATGCTCAGACATGACAACTAGATTGCGCTTGCCTTTTCGGAACTTATCCACTTTGCGATCAAGCACCAGGGGATCGATTACAGATTGCGGCTCTAGCGGCTCTAGCTGATATCGAATCGCTTCGTTGGCCAAAATTGTAAAGTCGTACGGGGCATTGAATGCAACCAATGGCATGGTCGCATTTAGTTTTTTTAGTTCCTGGCTAATTTCCGCAATTGCCGATAGCGGGTCCATTCCATCTCGAACAGCGGCTTCAGTCGTTACTCCGTGAACATCCGACGCGGCCTGAGGTATTTCAATGCCTGGGTTCACAATCCACTCACGAAGATCCTCTACCTCTCCAGTGGGGCCCAGCACAACTACGCACGCGGTAACGATGCGGGCAGTTTTTAAATCAAGCCCTGTGGTCTCGAGGTCGAAGGCAGCAACCCGCTTGGACCAGCCGGGTGCCTCGGGTTCAAAATCGAAATCTAGCAAAGTATCTCCTGTCTGAAACGATAGTCGGCTTGCAACCAACCTAGACTGCATGAGTGACAGTGTTGACCAATCCACCAGCCGAACTCTTCGCGTTCGCTGAAACCCGTTCTACTAGGGCTGATGTTTCCGATACCGCGGTCTGGACCTTGTCAGGAAATGAAAAAAGGGTACTTTTCATACATGGGTTTAGGGGCGACCATCATGGATTACAGGCTGTAGCGGGCGCCCTAGTCAATCTAAGGGTAGTGAGCCCAGATCTCCCGGGCTTTGGCAAGAGTGCTGAGCTTGAACACCACAGCCTTTCGTCATACTCAGACTGGCTGATTAATTTCCACAACTCAACAGGCCCCTACGATCTTGTGGTTGGACACAGCTTTGGAACACTCATCGTGGCGAATGCTATTTCGAATGGGCTTTCCACCAACAAGGTCTGCCTAATAAACCCGATTACCACTCGGGGTAGCACGTCTAAATCACTCGGCAATAGGTTTGCGGAAATCTATTACCGAATTGGCAAGAATAAAATCTTTGGCTCTTGGCTAATGTCATCCGGCTTGGTAACCAGAGCAATGTCCATTGGTCTTACTAAAACCAAAAATCGAGGGACTAGACGTTTCATACACGACCAGCACGGCAGATACTTTGCTACGTACGCTTCCACGAGGGTTGCCATCGAGGGCTTTCAGGCCGCTAACTCTGGATCAGTTTTTGATTATGCAGAAAAACTTACCGGTCCAATATTGTTGATAGCCGGCGCAAAAGATGCCGTGGCTCCCATCGCAGAGCAAAGGCGCCTAAACGAAGTGCTGGCAAACTCTAATCTGCTGGTCCTTGAAAAGGTTGGGCACCTTTCCCATTACGAAAAGCCGGTTGACATCGCGATTGCAATAACCAAGTTTCTGGAAACCGAATGAAAGATGTTTGGTTTGATGGCAGGTTTATAAACCCCACGAGACCCGATGGGATAACCAGCTTCAGCCTTGGTTTGGTTGGCGAGCTCAGCCGACTTATGCCGGTGACTGTTCTGATTCATTTGGAAGCACAACGGGGTCTGATGCCAGAAAATGTTTCAGTTGTCAAAGTAAACGATCCAATTTCACTTCGGGAGCTCACTCTTGCCAGAAAGCTGAATCAGACCAGTATTGGCGTGCTAATTAGCCCCATGCAAACGACTTCGTCGTTGGGACGAAACTTCAAGCTCGTTCTGACTCTTCATGACCTTATCTATTACCGTCACCGCACGCCTCCAAGGGCGTTCTCCGCGCCCGTTCGGCTGGGGTGGCTAGTATTTCACCTGTCTTACTTTCCACAGCGGTTCCTTCTTGACCGTGCCGATCTGGTTCTGACAGTGTCAGAGACCTCCAAGCAGCAAATTTTGGAGGCCAGGCTGACCAAGAGACCTTTGGAGGTTGTCCACAATGCGTCTGAGCTAGAAATCTCAAAGCCAATAAAGCCCAGACACGACTCTAAATACTTGATTTACATGGGCAGCTACAATCGCTATAAAAACGTCGAATTTTTGATCAAATCGATGGCTCTGCTTCCTGAAAAAACATTGGTTCTACTTTCCAGGCTGAGCGACAAAAAACGCAGAAAGTTAACCAAACTCGCCAATTCAGTCGGCGCGACGGTTCAGTTTGAAAACGGCGTCACCGACGCTGAGTATTTAGTTTGGTTAGGAAAAGCATTCGGATTAGTGAGTGCTTCGAAAGATGAAGGATTTGGCATCCCACTTGTGGAGGCAATGTCCCAGGGACTACCCGTCATAGTTAGCGAAATTCCGATTTTTCAAGAGGTGGCAGGAAACGCAGGGGTGTTTTTCGATAACTCTAAGCCGGAGGAGTTTGTTGCCGGAGTGATCAAGCTTTCTGAAGAAAAGACTTGGTCCAGCTACTCAAAAAAAGCTCTGCAGCAATCCGCGAAGTTTTCCTGGAAGCACAGCACCCAGGAGCTCTTAGCTAGCTTGCGTGAAATCGCCTAGCGGATCCGGCGCCCAGGCATCCAATTCCCAGCTCAAATCATGCCGCAACATGTGCAGCGAGGCGTTCTGAAGCCTTTCACCGGCCGGTGGGACAGATCCTTCACTAACTTCATTTAGCAAATAACGAATCAGTGCTCCGTGAGAAATCGCTAAAATTTTCGCTCCCGAGTATTTTTCAAGCATTAATTCCAGTAGCTGCCTTGATCTTAGAATGATTGAATTATTTGACTCTGCCCCTGGTATTTCCTCTAGCTGGCCATATTTTTCGTGCCATTCGGAATAGAGCATTCCCTCGCCGATACCGAAGGAGCGCTCTATTAGCATCGGTTCAACCAACAGCTCAGTTCCAGTCATTTCCGCCAGGATGATGTCGGCTGTTTCCTTTGCGCGTCCAAGGGGAGAGGTAAGCACAACGTCCCAGCTAAGTAGATCTAGATTCTTAGTGGCGTTTTTTACCTGCTCCACGCCGTGGCTATTGAGGGGTATCTCCGCAGTGCCCTGAAGCCTCAGATCAACGTTCCAGTCGGTTTGGCCGTGACGAAAAAGGCCTAATACTGTGCCACTCATAAAAACAATGCCCTCAAGACATCGGCTGCCGATGCATTTAGCTTCACGTCTGCGATGTTGTCCGCTTTGGTCTCGCCTCGGTTGATGATCACAATCTTCTGTCCAAGTTCCTTTGCCTGCTTCACCAGTCTTAGCCCAGAATTCACTGTTAGAGAGCTGCCCGCGATTAGAACGGCATCGGCACGCTCAACAGCCGTTTTAGCTTCAGTTACTCTTAGCGGCGGAATTTGCTCTCCGAAAAACACCACGTCTGGCTTGTAGCGTCCGTTGCAGTTTTGACAGGTTGGGACCTTGAAGTCCTCCGGGACATCGATTTCAGCGTCACCGTCTGGGGTGAATTCAATGTTGGCACTTCTCTCAATTGACGGGTTGGTGGCTTGAATTAATCCATCCATGTCCTGTCTCGAGATTGAACCAGTGCAGTCAAGACAAACCACTCGATCCAGACGACCGTGGAGCTCAATTACGTTTTTCGATCCGGCCTTTTGATGGAGTCCATCGACATTTTGAGTTATCAGCTGCTGAATTTGGCCGGTCTGCTCGGCCTTGGCAAGCGCCAAATGAGAATAGTTGGGTTCAGCACTGGCAATCCGGTTCCATCCAACGTAGCTTCTGGCCCAATATCGAGCTTGATTCTCCTCCGAAGCCAAAAACTGATCGAAAGTCAACGGATGCTTTACCACTCGACCTTGGCCTCGGTAATCCGGAATACCGCTATCCGTCGAAACTCCGGCACCGGTCATTGCCAAGACCTTCAGGCCAAAAAGCATTTGACGAGTTTGGGCTATCGCGTAATCAACCGCCGGGTCCAAGCTACTTATCACGTACACAATTCTAAGTTGATTTTTTTACTTCAAGTGTCCGGAAAGGGACTTGAACCCTCACCCTCGTAAGAGGACTAGCCCCTCAAGCTAGCGCGTCTACCATTTCGCCACCCGGACGGGTGAATGCTCATTCAGTTGAGCAAGCCCCAAACTTACCATGAACACGGAATTCGAGAAGCGTCAGGTATTTGTCGAGACTGGCACAAAGCGGTAGCTTATTACTATGCATCAAGAGCCGCAGGTCGCACTCCAAAAGCTCATAGGAGCTTTGGAGCGACACCTCGATGCCATCCTTTCCCAGCGCGAGGGTGAAGACCCGGGTATTGAGCAGGCTTACATTCAAGTCGAAGATGCTTTTCTTGGCTATGAAGAGGCGCTGTCGGCAAGCTTCGATGAGTTCCTGCCGATTGAACTAGCCGAAGAAGAATGAACCCGCTAGAAGCCATAATTCTCGGTTTCATCCAAGGACTAACCGAGTTTCTTCCAATTTCATCAAGCGCCCACGTTCAAATAGCCCAAGAGGTATTTGGCTTCGGTGACCTAACCAAGCCACAGCTGACCGCATTCATCGCCACCATACAAATTGGAACCGAGCTTGCGGTGGTCAGTTATTTCGCTAAGTCAGTAATTGAAATTCTTCGTTCTTGGTTCAAAAATGGTTTTCGGCCTTGGTCAAAACAGGAACCAAACTCCAGGCTTGGCTGGCTCGTGATCATTGGGACGGTACCGATTGTGGTTCTTGGGCTAATTTTTCAGGATGCAATTGAAACGGAGCTGCGCCAGCTTTGGATTATTGGAGTGATGTTGATTGTGTTTGGACTAATCCTGGGGCTTGGAGACCGAATTGGCTCCAAAACCAAGCAGCTGGGGGAGTTGAACCTTCGAAGTGGACTTGCCTTTGGTTTTGGCCAAGCCTTGGCGCTAATTCCCGGGGTTTCAAGATCAGGCGGGTCGATAACCGTCGGCCTGATGCTTGGCTTTACGAGAGAAGCTGCGGCACGATACAGCTTTTTACTTGCAATACCAGCAGTCCTAGGTGCCGGGGCGTATCAATTTTTGGGAAGCTACCAAGACTTACCCGAGGACTTACTGGCAGCAACAATTGCCGCAACAATTGTGAGCTTCGTGGTCGGATATGCGGTAATAGCCTGGCTGCTTCGCTACCTAATCAAGGGCTCGTACATGCCATTTGTAATTTGGAGGGTGGGAGTGGGATCGGCTTTGCTAATCGCTCTTGGTTTAGGAGCTATTTAGGCCTTCCCTGCCTCAGGCGATTCGGGTCTGGACTTCAGATATTTCTCTAATTCTCTTGCTATTGAATCGCCGGAGGCCTGCTCACTGTCCATGGCGTCTCTACTCGTCTCAAGCTGCTCTATGTAGGACGAGAGCTCTTCGTCGCTCTCAGAGACTTCGTCTATCGATCGCTCCCACTCGGAAGCCTCCTCCACAAGCGACGAGCCATCGAACTGAATACCAGTAAGAGCCTCTAGCTGATTCAGGAAACCCAGAGCCGCCTTCGGATTGGAGGTGTTGTGAACGTAGTGGGGGACCGACGCCCAGAGTGACATCACCGGGATGTTGTCGGCCTCAAAGGCTTGAGCAAGGACCGCAAGAATACCAACTGGCCCTTCATAACTGGAAGGCTCTAGATTATTCAACTCTTGAAACGCTTTGTTTTGAGAGCTTTTGAAAAACGGAACCGGTCGCGAGTGAGGTACATCGGCCAGCATAGCTCCGAGCATTATCACGTGGTCAATCTCGCGGTCCTGCACCATTTCCATCACCTCGGCAGCGAACGTGATCCAGCGTCTCGAAGGCTCAGTTCCTAGTAACAGAAATATCTCTTGGAGCCTGGGCTGGGCTTTTGCTTTTTCCGGGCTTGCCTGCAAAAGCTCGGTCGTAGGCCAGTTAAGAAACCGCTGACCGTCATCGTCGTACTCGGCGATTGGTCTGGAAAACTGAAAATCATAATAATCTTCCGGGTCCACTGCTTCTAAAATTTGACCCGAGATCTGCTCGGACAGCGCCTTCAGCGCTCCAGTGGCTGCTTCGGTGGCATCGTTCCAGCCCTCGAAGGCGACAATAAGAATGCGACCAGTCAGCAAGCGAACTCCTTTTATACTCACAAACTCTAATTGAAGCTGGAACTAGACTGGGACAAATGTCGAGTAATAACTTTCCAAAGGCTGTCTTGTGGGACATGGATGGCACCCTAATTGACTCCGAACCCTACTGGATGCTATCCGAGACGCGCCTTGCTAAGCAATACGGCAGCACCTGGACCGAAAAAGATGCATTGCAGCTGATCGGCAACGATTTATTTCACGCCTCGGACCTCTTGAGAAATAAATTTGGTATCGAGGACATGACCACCCGGGAAGTCATCGATCGACTGACCGAAGAAGTCATTGAGCAGCTCAGGACAAAGTTACCCTGGAGGCCAGGCGCACTCGAACTGCTTGTTGAACTAAAAAAGGCGGGCATTAAAACCGCTCTTGTCACCATGTCCATGCGAACCATGGCGCTCACGGTTGCCGATCAGATTGACTTTCAAGCCTTCGACGTAGTGGTGGCCGGCGACGATGTCACAAATGGAAAACCACACCCGGAGCCATACCTGCGAGCAGCCGAACTCCTTGGAGTTGCACCGGAGGACTGTCTGGCTTTCGAAGATTCTCCGACAGGCCTATCCTCCGCTGAGGCTGCTGGGTGTCATGCGATAGGAATAACCAACATCATCAATCTGCCAACCGGCCCCAACAGGAGAATCATCGCCTCGTTGACCGAGGTGACCATCGAGAATCTATCCGCTTTGAAAATAGACAATGAGGACCAATGAACGAAATCTTTGAAGTCGGCGACAGGGTCCAGCTGACTGGCCCAAAAGGCATCATGAACACAATTCGGCTAACGGCCGGAAACAGGTTTGGATCTCACAAAGGTGAAATCCAGCACGATGACATCATCGGTAAGCCTTCGGGTTCGGTGATTGAAAATCACAATGGTGACCAGTATTTGGCCCTCAAACCTTTACTCAGTGATTACGTGCTTTCCATGCCGCGTGGTGCAGCAATTGTGTACCCAAAGGATGCGGCACAAATCCTGGTTGAGGGGGACATCTTCCCCGGTGCCAATGTGATCGAAGCTGGAGTTGGATCCGGCGCACTTTCTAGCTATCTGATAAGAGCCATTGGGGAACACGGGAAACTAACGTCCTTTGAGCGTCGAGCCGAGTTCGCAGAAATTGCCAAGGGGAATGTCGAAAATTTCTTGGGATCCCAACCTCCTAACTGGGAGGTTGTCATTGGCGACTTGCAAGAAATGCTCTCCGAACACTGCGAAGCCGCGAGCGCCGATCGCGTCGTACTTGACATGCTTGCCCCGTGGGAGTGCATCGATGAAGTTGCAACAGCAATGAAGCCAGGTGGACTGGTAATCATCTACGTGGCCACCGTCACACAGTTGAGCCGGACCTTCGAGGAAATCAGAGCTCATGGGGGCTTTACCGCTCCACTTGCTTGGGAGTCAATGGTTAGGCCTTGGCACCTAGATGGCCTGGCCGTGAGGCCCGAGCACAGAATGATTTCACACACTGGGTTCTTGTTGTCCGCTAGACGCCTTGCTCCAGACACAGTCCTCCCAAGTTTTAAGGCTAGAAGAGGCAACAAGACTGAGCACACCGATGAAGACATGGACATTTGGCTACCCCAGGCCATGGGCCAAAGACCGCTCAGTGAGAAAAAGCTTAGAAAAACAGTTCGCAAGGTCACGAACAACTTGAATCCAAGGCAGAATTAGGTATACCCAGAAATGAGAACTAACTTGCAAAAAATAGCTGTGCTTTCAATCCCATTACTAATTCTTGCTGGCTGTGCCAGTGAGCCAACCGGACCTCTTGCCTACGCGGAGCTGAGCGTTGGATTGGATACTCAGTGCGAGAGCTTCCAAACTGGTGACGCAGCCGATCAGATAACTGTCTTGGGAGACCTCGGCACTCAGCCAGAGGTCAGCTTTCCGGTGCCCTTGAGCGGAGCCGGAATTGAGACCGCAGTTATCATCGAAGGAGATGGCGGTGAGGTTCTTGGTGGCCAACAGGTACTCCTTCATTTCGCCGGCTTCAATGCGTCTACTGGAGACACCCTTCAAGCCAGCGACTTCACTAGTCAGGATTATGTCCCGCAGGATCTTTACCCGGGCCTTGTGCCAGATTTTTGTAGCGCCCTTACCGGCGTGAAAGTTGGCTCTCGCGTCGCGGTGCTATTAGATGCCGAGAATGCCCACGGCAACGTTGGCATCCAAAGCCTTGGGATTGGCGCTTCCGACGGAGTTATTTTTGTCTTTGACATTATCGAGGCTTACCTGCCAAGGGCCAATGGAGATACTCAGCCCGCAAAAGCGGGATTGCCCACGGTGGTTTCAGCCCCAGACGGACAGCCTGGTATCCAGATCCCTTCCAGTGACGCACCAGATGAATACATGAGTGCTGTGCTAATTGAGGGCGGCGGAGAACCAGTGGAAATCGGCGACAACGTCGTGCTTCATTACACCGGCTGGACCTGGGATGGGGAGCAGTTTGACAGCTCATGGGAGCGACAGTCTCCGGCTACTTTTCCAATCACCCCTGACGGCCTCATAGAGGGTTTCGTGATGGCACTTGATCAAGCTACCGTCGGCTCAAGAGTTATTGCCGTGATTCCTCCGGAGCTTGGCTACGGCGACAGTGAACAGGGCAGTATTCCAGGGGGCTCAACCCTGATTTTCGTGATTGACGTCCTAGGAAAGTAGCTTTTACTATGTCCGCAGGTGCGAGTAAGCAGAGCCCAGCCGAGCGGCTGTTTACTCTAACCTGCTGCCTGATGGCGGCTCCAGTAATTGGGCTTAGCAAGAATGATATTTTCCGCTCGGTGGTTTCTTACGCCGAGCAGGGGTCGGATTCAGCGAAAGAAAAAATGTTTGACCGAGATAAAAGCAATCTTCGGGAAATGGGAGTTCAGCTGGAGGTGATTGACTCCAGTAGCTTCGAAGAAACCGACAGCGCCAGATACCGGATTGCAAAAGGTAGCTTTGATTGGCCGGCTGGGTTTGAGATCAACAATGAGCATATGACGCTTCTTGAATTGGCGGCCAAGGCATGGAATAACCAATTGCTCTCCAAGTCAGCGCAGTCCGGGCTCATAAGACTGCGTTCACTAGGCGTTGTGGACTCTTCAAGGCAACTATCTGCCTTCACCCCTCGATTATTGGCACAGCAAGAAAGCTTCACACCGCTTGCCGACGCCATCGCAGAAGGCAAGCTGGTGAGATTTAGCTACCGTAAAACAGTAGGAACAACTTCGATGCGGGAGGTAACACCTCTGAAGCTAAGGTTTATCGAAGGCCAATGGGTCTTGCTCGCAAAGCAGGCCCAGGAAATAAAAAACTTTTTACTCAGAAGAATCGTCTCTGAGGTTAGATCTTCCGAGCTCCCAGGAGAATCGGTCTCTGCAGCGCAGGTTGATGAAGCAGAAGCCGAACTAGTTGCATTTGTTACCAAAAACGTCGCCGTTCTAAAAGTCGAGCAAGACAGCGAGGCTTGGTGGCATTTTGGCGCAAAAGACAATGGAACCGTTGAAGTTAATTTCATGGATGAGGCATTATTTGCCGAAGACCTGATGGAATTCGGGCCAGAGGTTCAAGTGCTATCCCCTTTATCACTAGGCCAAAGAATCGATTCTGGCTGGCAACGAGTATTGGATGCTCATGCCTAAGCAGGAAATCGATGCCGAGGACCTATTCAATCTCTCCCTGTCGATCGTGGGATTAGTGCTCAGGGATGGGCCGATGTCCTCAAAGGAACTTGCCTTGCACTTTGGGTACAGCGAGAAAACAATAGTTCGAGCAGTCAAGACAATCGCTAACAGTGAGGACATCGGTCGGTTCGAAACCCACTTTTACGTGGATGAAGAGCTCCTTGAAAAAGGAGAAGTTGACTTTTCGGCGGGCATGGCGGAGCTGAGACGCCCTCCACTACTGTCTAAGAGACAAACAACCGCTTTGGCAGCCGGCCTTGATTTTTTAGCAGCCCTACCGCAGTTTGCTGGAAACGTTGCTCTGTCTCAGATTCGCAGTCAAATAGGTTCTGGGGCCATTCCGATAACCATCATGGCATCACCGGCACGTGAGGAAACATTGCAAGCGATTCAGCAAGCCCTTCTTGATAAGACTCAGCTGGTTGCTTCATACGTCAATCAGCTTGGAGAAAAATCCGAACGCGACATCGACCCTCTTAGGGTCGATTATGTGGGGAGAAGACACTACTTGCGGGGTTGGTGTCATACGAACCAAGCAGTGCGGTCCTTCAGGTTGGATCGCATTACAAAAGTTGAGAACACCGACAAACCAGTTTCTGAGGCCTCGCAGCTGGCTGATGTACCCCTGGAAGTGTTCGGTCAAATTGAAAACGAAACAACGGTTGAAATCTTTGCTTCCCAGGAGGCCAGTGAGATTTTCTGGAACTTTCCGGCCATAGACATTCACCGAGACGCTGAGGGTAATGTAACCGGCAAAATTCAGGTTGGAAGCCTGAAGGCCCTGGGAAGACATGTCGCTCGTTACGCGGGTCAAGCTAGAGTGTTATCACCAAGTAGTGCCGTCGAAGCCGTTAGGCAATTTGCCATGAACGCGCGATCGGGCAGTTGGGCCCCGGAGGACCAAGACTAATGACAGGATTTGGCTTGATGCTTCTCCTTGTCTCCCTCGCTTGTCTGTATGTTCTTGGGTTACTTGGATACCGATTATTACTCTCAGCAAAAAAGCTAAGCACTGAAATAATAAAGGCCAAAGGGCTGATTGAGGATCTGTACAACTTCGACATGACCACACCCAGTAAGGCTCAGGTAACTAGCGGATCAGACCTGATGTCGCTCTTGGGTGAAAGACGCAGAATCGGGCAGGCCAAGGAGCAACGAGTCAAGTCCAGAAGGCGTAGACTGATTCAAAGAATTAATGACATCGAAATGGATAAGAGGTAGGCATGAGACTTCAAGGCTGGGAATGGATCATCATCCTCGCAATCGTCCTTCTGCTATGGGGAGCACCGAAGCTTCCGGCTTTGGCAAAGAGCGCAGCGCAATCTATGAGGATTTTCCGAAAAGAAATAGGTAAAAACGGCGAGGGTGCCGAAACTAAAGCTAGTGAAGTAGCGGCCGAAGCGCCTAGTGAAGGCGACAAGAAGAAGGACTAATGCTCTGGCGCAAAAACAAAGAGCGCCGAATGAGCCTTTCATCTCACCTAAGAGAATTTAGGGTTCGTCTCTCATGGTCGGCTGGTTTCGTAATAGCGGGAACAGTGGTTGGTTGGTTTCTATTCGATCCGGTGTTCAAGGTCTTACAAGGCCCACTTTTAGATGTCACTCGTGAGCGCGGCATAGATGCAATCGTCAACTTCGGAACAGTAGTTTCCGCGTTTGACCTTCGAATCCAAATTTCTATTTTCTTGGGCGTCCTCATGACTGCTCCGGTGTGGCTTTGGAATCTCTGGGCTTTTGTGTCTCCTGGTTTAAAACTTAGGGAACGGCGTTACGCGGTTGGCTTTGTGTTTTCGGCTCTGCCACTTTTTCTTCTCGGTACCTACCTGGCGTGGACATCGCTTCCCGGTTTCGTGGTAGTTCTAATTGGCTTTACACCTGAAGGAAGCTCGAACGTCATAAACGCCGCAGAATATGTATTGTTCGCAATCAGGATTCTTCTAATCTTCGGCCTAGCCTTCGTAATGCCGGTTGTTTTGGTACTGATGAACTTCGCTGGTCTCGTGACTGGCAAGGGCATTCTCAAGGCTTGGAGAATTGCACTGCTGATAATTGCGACCGTATCGGCCCTGGCCACTCCAACGGCAGAGCCGATGTCAATGTTCCTGCTCATGGCACCGCTCACCTTGCTGTTCTTTACTGCGGTTGGAATTTCAATCGCAAACGACAAGCGACGAGCAAGAAAACTATCGAAGTTTGTAGATGACGACATCGAAGTCCAGTGAGCCTAGCCTCGCCGATCGTTACCGGCGAGCCAAGTCAAAATCAAAATTTCCCGAATTCGAGCTTTTCACACATGAGTTACGTTTCCCCTTAGATGACTTTCAGGAGCAGGCCTGTCTAGCACTTGAGGCCGGGGCGGGGGTCTTAGTTGCCGCTCCAACTGGGGCTGGTAAGACAATCGTCGGAGAGTTCGCCATCCACTTGGCACTAGCCAAGGGGCAGAAGGTTTTTTACACCACCCCGATTAAGGCACTAAGTAATCAAAAGTTCGCTGAGCTGGCAGCCCGTTACGGGAAAAATAGAGTCGGACTGCTAACCGGTGACAGCAACAGTAACTCAGAAGCTGAGATTGTTGTTATGACCACCGAAGTCCTAAGGAACATGATCTACGCCACGAGTACCACGCTAATGGACTTGGGCTATGTCGTCATGGACGAAGTGCACTATCTAGCCGACAGATTCAGGGGAGCGGTTTGGGAGGAAGTGATTCTTCATCTTCCTAAGGACGTCAAGGTCGTCTCTCTAAGCGCCACCGTTTCCAATGCGGAAGAGTTTGGGGCATGGCTGGCGGAGGTTCGGGGAAATACTGAAATAATTGTCTCGGAAATTCGACCGGTGCCACTGCATCAGCACGTGATGTTTGGCGAGGAGCTACTTGAGCTGTTCGAAACAGGAAGCAATAAAACGCGTGTAAATCCGGAGCTGCTGCAAAAGCATCAGGCTCGTCAGCGTGCCCCGCATCGAGGACCCAAGAACAATTCGCGTTCGAATTATCGTGGTCAGCCCGATCGGCGCTTCCCAAGACTTGAAAAATCAGACGTTGTTGAACTTCTAGATCGCGCAGAGCTTCTTCCTGCAATTTTCTTCATTTTCTCCCGGGTTGGATGCGAGGCATCCGTAAGTGCCTGCAGACGGGCTGGAGTGAGACTAACCACCAGCGAAGAAGCCAAGGAAATTCGAAAAATCGCCGAAGCAAGGTGCGGTTCGATTGCTGACGAGGACCTCGACACCTTGGGCTACTTCGACTGGCTCAGTTCTCTTGAGCGGGGTTACGCAGCTCACCACGCTGGAATGCTGCCTGCGTTCAAAGAGGTAGTGGAGGAGCTGTTTCTTAGAAAACTAGTCCGCGTGGTTTTCGCCACGGAGACCCTTGCGTTGGGCATCAACATGCCCGCAAGGACAGTCGTTCTTGAGAGACTTGATAAGTTCAACGGTGAGGCTAGAGTCTCAATAACCGCGGGGGAGTACACCCAGCTGACCGGGAGGGCTGGTCGTCGTGGAATCGATACCGAGGGTCACGCAGTAATTTTGTGGGGTCAGCAATTGGACCCGAACATGGTAGCGGGCCTAGCCTCGAAACGGACTTACCCTCTCAATAGCTCATTCCGCCCGACCTACAACATGGCAGTCAATTTAATTTCAGCCTTTGGCGCCCAAACGGCCAGCAAGATGCTGGAGCGATCTTTTGCCCAGTTCCAAGCTGATCGGTCAGTCGTAGGACTTGCGCAAGTTATTGCCGAAAAGCAGGCATCGCTTGAAAGCTATGAGGACGCACTCCAGTGTCACTTGGGAAACTTCATCGAATACTCCGGCATAAGACGTGAAATTACAGACCTCGAGCGAAAGGGCGCTTCTTGGCGCTCTAGGGGCGGCAAGGACATTCGCGAGACCAAGTCCATGCGACAGCACGAATCGCACATTGCCGAGCTAAAACGAGCCCTGAGGGCCCACGCCTGCCACGGCTGTAACGAACGAGAAGCCCACTCGCGATGGGGAGAGCGATATCAGAAGCTCCGCGCTGAAATAAATACTGCCGTTCATCAAATTGAATCGAGAACAAACCAAGTCTCTAAGGTGTTCTCACGAATCTGCGACCTACTGCAGGATCTTGCCTACCTCCAGCCAGAAGACGATGACCTCGAGATAACCGAGTCTGGCCAGCGGCTGGCAAAGATCTACGGCGAGCGAGACTTGCTCATTGCCCAGTGCGTAAACCAGGGGACCTGGAAAGACCTTGATGCCCCCTCGCTCGCGGCCATGGCGGCGGCCCTGGTCTACGAGAACCGCCGCGACGACGGCGATTACGAGCCCAAGTTGCCGAAGGGCCGGTTCCGCGAAGTCCTTGAAAGGACGGAGCTGATTCAAGAAGAGTTGGTGGAGCTTCAAACTAAGTACGGACTTGCGCCCGAAACCGAGTTGGACCTCGGGTTATCCTGGCCCATTTACCGATGGGCGACAGGCGCTCGTCTCGACGATGTCCTGAAGGTGTCAGGGCTGCTTGCCGGAGACTTCATAAGGTGGTCGAAACAGATCATCGACCTTCTGGACCAGCTTGCTCAAGGTGCGGATGCGGAGCTGGCGGAGACCGCCTATAACTCCATGGATTTGGTCAAAAGAGGCATTGTTGCCTACAGCTACTACATCTAGTAATTAAGCTATGGGTGTGAAGATTCCTCAATTGGTGTGGCGGATACCGCTTGGTGCTCTTGGCGGGTTGCTCGCTCTTTACGCGTTCCCCACCGAGAACATTTGGATTCTCGCGCCATTGATTCCAGCGCTGATTTTACTTGCGACCCTTGGGCTGGGTTTCTGGAAAGCAGTACTGATTGGATTTGTCGCGAGCCAAGTATTTTATATTTCCCACATTGAGTGGATAGCTCTTTATTTGGGGCCAGTTCCCTTGATTGCGCTGAGCACCCTAATGTCCTTCTTTTTTGCATTGAGTGTTGGCGCAACCGCGTGGCTGTATAAAAAATGGAAGCCCAAGAAGTCCGGACTCCTTATCTTTGCCGTGGCAAGCGCATCGATTTGGACGTTCCGAGAATTCCTCGCGAACAACTTTCCTTACGGCGGTTTTCCCTGGTCGAGGCTTTCTATGACCCAGCCTTCGAGCCTCATGAATCAATGGGTTTATTTTGGTGGTCTGTCACTGCTGACTTTCGTACTGGCGCTAATAGGCGGAATTCTGGCAATCTGGTTTCTTCACCGACGTGGTAGGAACGCAATGAGAAAAACCTCGGCTGTCATTACCCTCTCTGTCTTAGTAATAACACCCCTGATAACGGGCGTCGCAAACAACCCAGAACCCATTACGACCAAAACAATCGCTGCTGTGCAGGGAAACGCTAACGCGGGATTATTCTCGAACTTGCAGCGAGGCTCAATCCTCGAAAATCACTTGAGTGCTTCCGAGCTAATTTTTGACTCCGAGCTAGCCGGCGAGATTGACCTGTTAGTTTGGCCGGAAAACGCTTCCGACCTAGATCCACTTCGAGACAAAGAGGCGGCTCGAAAGATTGATGAGTTAGCAACAAGAGTTGGGGCCCCTTTTAGCTTCGGCACAATAACAACCAGAGGTGGCGACAACTTCAATTCGACCCTGCTCTGGGAACCAGGGGTTGGGGCTGTTGACTTTTATGATAAGCAACAGCCTGTCCCGTTTGCAGAGTTTGTCCCAGACAGGGAATTCTGGAGGCTGTTTGCCCCGACGCTTATCGATCTCGTGCCCGAGGGCTTCAGCTTTGGAACTAGGGACGGAATCTATGAAGTCTCAGAGGGCTTTACTGCAGGCACGCTTATTTGCTTTGAGATCGCAGAGGATTCCATCCTTCGTGAGCTTGTGTCTGGAGGGGCCGAGGTAATACTTTCGCAAACTAATAATGCGGACTTTGGGTACTCCGATGAGACTTACCAGCAGGCTGGCATAGCTCAACTCAGGGCAATCGAAACAGGTAGAGCCGTGGTCAACATCTCAACCGTTGGGCTGTCCGCAATCTACCTTCCAACCGGGAAGGTGCTGAGCGAACTCACCTGGTATCAGGCGGGCGCGATGGTCGAGCGGGTGCCACTCTATAGTGGCACTACTCCAGCAATGTTTTTTGGCCAAACGTTCGAGATTGCAAATATGGTTGCGGCGATCGGCTTCCTTTTTGCCTTCGGAATTAGAAGAAAAAGGCGATGACAATTCTTGTCCTTATGCCCACTTACAACGAAGTGAGCATTTTGGAGTCGAGCATCGAACAAGTTCTAGCCCAGAAGTTGGATCTCGAGATACTGGTAATCGATGACAACAGCCCGGATGGCACCGGGGTATTGGCAGAAGACTTATCCCTCAAGCACTCGCGAGTTTCAGTTCTACACCGAAACCAAAAACAGGGTCTCGGGAAGGCCTACATTGCCGGATTCGAATGGGCCATTGAACAAGGCTTTGACTTTGTAGTTCAGATGGACGCCGATGGCAGTCATCGCCCAAACGATCTTGAAAAACTAACGCGCGAAGCACACTCAAACCGATTAGTTATTGGATCTCGCTGGACACCCGGCGGCAAGGTCGAAAATTGGCCTTGGATCAGACGGGTAATTTCGAGGGCAGGTAACTTTTACGCAAGAAAAATGCTTAGTAGCACCGTAAAGGACATGACGGCCGGTTTTAGATGCTACCCGACCGCTTTGCTACAGGCATTCCCGCTAGAAAAAGTGCAGGCACACGGGTACGGTTTTCAAGTTGAGATGACACTTCTTTGCCAAGATCGAGGGGTGGAGATCGTGGAGGTGCCGATTATTTTTGTTGAACGAGTAAAGGGCAAAAGCAAAATGACCTACGGCATTGTCCTTGAAGCATTTTGGCTCTGCACCAAATGGAGATTTAGACGCTGACTTGTCCTTGGGACCGTCGCTTGCGCATACTCACGAGCATTTCCTCAAGCAATTGCTCAAGTTCTTGTTCAGAGCGACGCTCCTTCACCATGTCGTAGTGAGTTCGAGGAGCGGTATCCGCTTCGGAATCATCAATGACAGCGGCTCCATCGAGAAGTCTGGTGGCTGAAGATTCACAGAACTGGCACTGCCAGGCAATCGGTAACTCGACGCCTTCCGCAAAGACTAGGTCAAACCTGTGGTTTTTAGGACACAGGAAGCCGACCGACTGCCTCGCCGATAGTTGAACTCCAACATCTGACTCAAGGGACTGCGCACCAAGTCGCATTCCTCGCATAGTTTCTGCCATTTTTTGCCTCCGCTGGGATTCAAGCCGGAGCAGGGGAGACTAATTCCCTAAGGCGCCATTCTCACAGACCAGTCACAGCTTTGATGCCAGGTCACACCTGTCGGTTACGACACCGGATGCCCCCATCGACAAAAGCTCACGCATTTGATCGATTTCGTTTACCGTCCAAAAATGGACCTCAAGATCGTTGGCTGCCATCGCGGCAATGAACTTTGGCTTTGCGAACAAGATAAGCCCGTAATTGCGAGGCAGCTGAAGCGCGTCAAGACCTTTGGTTAGAGCCTTTAGCCGAAAACCACCCAAAAACTTATGTGCCAGCCAAATTCTCAGAACGTCAGACATTGACCCGGAGGTTGCAACCGGTCTACTCAGTAAAGCCAAAGCCCGCTTCCGGCGGCCATTGGAAAAACTGGACACGAGCACTCGGTCGTGAGCGTTATTTTCCTCAATGGCTCTGACGGTTGGGGCAACAGCTCCGGCAGATTTTATGTCAATGTTTAGACGAACTCCCGGAAGCTCCCGAAGAACCTGATCAAGAGACGGGACTTTGCCATTATTCGGAAGCGAATAGCTTGAAAGTTCAGCAAAAGTAAGCTCAGAAACTTTGGCATCCACAGACATTAGCCTCAGCAATGTGGTGTCGTGGAAAAGCACGGCGACTCCATCCAGCGTGGCCTGCGTGTCAGTCTCAATGTGGGACGCTCCACGATCCAGGGCGGTTCGAAACGACTCAATCGTATTTTCGTCAACACCGGGGACTAGGTAACTAAAACCTCGGTGGGCAAAAACTCTGGGGATCGGCGGTTCAAAATAACTAGTTTTCGTCATTTTCTCTAGATCAACGGCCTATTCTTTGGGAGTGGTCCAGTCTAATTTCATCTATCGTTTCGCGAAACTAATTTTTGGTTTGGCCATCTACGGTGCCGGCCTGGGAATGATGGTTCACGCCGGAATCGGAATACCTCCTTGGGACGTGCTGGCTCAAGGACTCTCGCTCCAAACTTCCATAACCTTTGGACAAGCAACCATCGCAGTGAGCCTTTTGGTAATGCTTTTTTGGATTCCGCTAAAGGTAAAACCTGGAATTGGCTCCGTGCTAAACGCGATTCTGGTGGGGCTGTTCGCTGACCTGACGATGCCCTTGCTTCCAGATTTCGAGCTTTACTGGCAAAATTTCACGCTTTTTGTCCTAGGAATGTTGATTATTTCCTTTGCGACTGGCCTTTACATCTCTTGTGGCTTTGGCAAAGGCCCTAGGGACGGCCTGATGATGGGGCTGGCAAAAAGATTCAATAAGCCCTTTTGGATCACAAGAACATCCGTGGAGATAATCGTCGTGATAATCGGCTTCTTACTTGGCGGACAGGTTAGAGAAGGAACTCTATTGTTTGCAATCTCGATCGGATACCTAAATCAGCTGGCCATGAGGCTGTTTGGCCTCGCTGATAAAAGCGGCAGGGTTTAGGAAACGACCCACTTCCGCGCTGATTCGTCATGACTACAAACAGCCGATAATAAACATTATGTCAACTAAGGTTTATTCGAAGATTCCCCTCTTCAATCCGGGTTGTTATCTAGAGCCTTAGGCCTGCTGAGTGCTGGCAGCCCAGTTCGCGGCTACGAGCGAAGCGCTACCGTTTGCTATTGCACTCATTGCCACATGGAAAGCGCTCTGAATTCGATCACTAAAACTGACCTCCGCTAAGAATGGGTTCTTAGCTAATTCGTAAGTAACGATTCCAACGGCTGCGTTCAAGCAAACAATGGAGGTAATCGGCTCGGAATTAGGAAATCCTTCTCCCGCGAATACCCCGGCGGCCACCTGAGCATTGTGTGTCGCATCACCGCCCAGCAGTTGAGACTGATTCACCCGTTCCAAGCCGATGCTGATGGGGTCGAATTCAAATTCCGAAATTTCTCCATTGTTGACCTGCCATAAGCGGTTCGCAGCCGTTGTGCTGAGCTCATCCAGTCCGTCATCCGACCTGAATACGATTGCGGTTCTGCCTCTTTTTGCGAGCTCTTCCGCCATAAGCGGAGCAATCTTGGCATCTGCGACCCCAAGCGCGGTGGCGATTGGTTGCACCGGGTTTGCGAGGGGGCCGAGGAAGTTGAAAGTTGTTGGGACGCCAATTTCCTTCCTGGCGGCTGCGACATGGCGCATCGCCGGGTGGAATACCGGTGCGAAGAAAAAAGTAATCCCCTGACTTTCAAAAACGTTGGCGACCTGCTCTGATGATAAGTCCAGCCTGATGCCCAGCATTTCAAGCATCTCGGAAGATCCGGTCTTTCCTGACGCACTCCTGGAACCATGCTTTAGAACTGGAACCCCTGAGGCCCGAGCAACCACAGCAGCCATGGAGCTGATGTTCACGGTGCCGACTAGGTCTCCCCCGGTTCCGACTATGTCAAGCGCATCATTGGAAATGTTGGGTTTCTCAGCATTTTGAAGCATTACATCGACCAACCCACCGAGTTCGGCTGCTGTTTCGCCCTTGGCTCTAAGGGCCGTCATGAACCCGCCTAGCTGGCTGGCCGTGGCGGTGCCGGACATAATTTGGCTCATTGCCCAACTGGCAGTTTCGCGGGTCAAGTCTTGACCCGCTACCAAGGATGTCAGCACCTCCGGCCATGTCTGAATCGTCATTACAGCAGTCTAACTATCCCAAAGTGTAGAAATTCTTCAAAAATATTGGGAACCTTGCGGTTTCCGGGCCACAGAAAGGCTTCCTCGGGTATCCTTGAAACATGACCTCCACCTCCGAAGCTATTGCCCCCCCGGTAATCAATAGGCCGAACTCCACTTCGGTCGGCACTATTGTCTGGCTTGGTAGCGAAGTTATGTTCTTTGCCGGTCTTTTTGCAATGTACTTCAGCCTGAAGGCTGGGGCGCCAGACCTCTGGGCAAATGATGCGCAGATCCTGAATGTCCCTTTTGCGCTCGTTAACACTCTCATTCTTGTCTCCAGCTCCTTTACTGCACAGTTCGGCGTATTTGCTGCCGAGAGGCTGCAACCGAGGCGCACTGGAGCATCCCCTGCTAAGTGGGGAATGGTCGAGTGGTTCTTCTTGACTTATGTACTCGGAGGAATTTTCGTTTCGGGACAAATTTGGGAGTACGCGATGCTGATTTCTGAGGGGATTACCCTCAGTTCTAATTCGTACGGCTCCGCCTTTTACATAACTACCGGGTTCCACGCGCTGCACGTAACCGGAGGACTAGTAGCGTTCTTGCTCATAATTGGTCGCGCCTACGCTGCAAAGAATTTCGGTCACAGGGAAGCAACGAGCGCAATTGTTGTTTCATATTATTGGCACTTTGTAGATGTGGTTTGGATTGGTCTTTTCGTAGTCGTTTACATCCTCAAATAACAAAATGGAGAAAAAGTTGAGCTCAGCAAAACCGATGCGCCGGCGCCCTTGGGCCGCGGGACTAGTGGTGTTCCTTGGCCTAGTACTGTCAGGTGGAGGTTACGCGACGGCTACCAACATAGTTCAGGCAGAAGCCGGTTCTCCGGTTCAAGTTGAAGAAGGTCGCAAGCTATTTTTGGCCAATTGCGCTTCTTGCCACGGCACAAATGGTGAGGGTGCCATTGGAGGACCCAGCCTCATAGGTGTTGGTGCCGCTTCAGTTGATTTCCAGGTAGGCACTGGCCGCATGCCAGGTCAGGGCTCAGGTCCTCAGTTACGTGCAAAGCCCGTGCAATTCACTCAGGAACAGATTTCCGCAATGGCGGCCTATGTTGCATCTCTTGCCCCTGGTCCAGCAATTCCGGATGAAGAATATCTTCGCGGAGACGGAGACGCTACTCACGGTGGAGAGTTGTTCAGAATCAACTGTGCAATGTGCCACAATGCCGTCGGAGCTGGTGGCGCCTTGACAGAAGGTAAGTTTGCCCCGGCTCTTGCAGGGTCAACCCCTAAGCACACTTACGAAGCAATGGTTACCGGACCTCAGAACATGCCGGTATTCAACGACGCAAACCTGACGCCAGAAGATAAAAAAGACATCATCACCTACCTGAAGTACATCGAGGACAATGATTCGGTAGCCGGGTTCGAATTGGGTTCTATTGGCCCAGTCGCCGAGGGATTATTTACCTGGATATTCGGGTTGGGGTTCATTATTGCCATCACTGTATGGCTCGGGGCAAAGTCGAATTAGGAGATAGCGCATGAGCGATATTGAAAAGAGCTACTCCCCTGGGCTAGCCACAGACATAGAAAAGCCGATTGCAAACCCTGGAATCGAGCCGCACCGTATTCGCATGACCGACAAGAGCGAAAAACACGCTCGTACTGCCGAAAGGCAGATAGCAGTCATGTTTGGAGTCAGCGTCGTTGGCGCGATCATAGCAATTTGGGGCTTTTTCGCTTTCCCTATCGTGGACGGCGACCTGTCGGCAACTAGAAACAACTCACTGTGGATGGGTCTCGGTATGGCCCTGTCCATGTTCGGTATCGGCTTTGGAGCCGTTCACTGGGCAAAGACTTTGATGCCGGACAATGAAGTGTCCGAAATGCGTCACCAAGCAAGAAGCTCGGACGAAACCCGTGCTCAGGCCCTGGAAATTGTAAAGCTCGCTGACGGAGAGTCTGGATTCTCAAGAAGAAAGCTAATTCGAAGGAGCATGTACGGCGCTCTTGTGTTCTTCCCAATACCGGCAATTATTATTTTTGGCGACCTAGGCCCGGTTGTTGGCGACACCCTGAAGCACACCATGTGGAAGGCAGGAACAAGGCTGACCAAGGACCCAACCGGTATCCCGATTAAGGCTTCTGATGTAACTATTGGATCTGTTTTCCATGTGATTCCTGAGGGCTTGAGTGAGATGGAAGAACACAAGCTCGAGGAAAAGGCTAAAGCAGCGGTATTGCTCGTTCGAGTGAACCCAAGCGACCTCAACGAAGATCCGGCCAAGGCGGACTGGAGCTATCAAGGCATAGTTGCATACTCGAAAATTTGCACTCACGTTGGCTGTCCGGTAGCGCTCTACGAGCAGCACACTCACCACCTGCTCTGCCCATGCCACCAGTCGACCTTTGATCTGGCGAACCACTGCGAAGTTGTGTTTGGCCCCGCTTCGCGTTCTCTCCCCCAGCTACCAATCGCTGTTGATGCTGAGGGATACCTAATTGCTCGAAGTGACTTTTTGGAACCTGTCGGACCCTCGTTCTGGGACATAAGGAAATAACAAATGACTAATACAACAGACACCAGCACAACAGATGCCAAGCCGGGATTCGTAGGAGGGGCAGCCAACTACTTAGACGAGCGTCTCAGCGTCTCAGCAGTCCTCAAGGGCTTTGGACGTAAAGTCTTTCCCGACCACTGGAGCTTCATGCTTGGTGAGGTCGCTCTGTACAGCTTTGTGATCTTGGTCCTATCAGGCACATTCCTAACTTTCTTCTACCAACCCTCAATGGCCGAAGTCGAATACAACGGCAGCTACGCACCTCTCAAGGGTGCCCAGATGTCTATCGCCTACGCGTCGAGCTTGGACATCAGCTTTGACATTCGCGGTGGCCTAATAATGAGACAGGTTCACCACTGGGCCGCTCTGCTCTTCGTTGCTGCAGCCGGACTGCACATGCTTCGAGTCTTCTTCACCGGTGCATTCCGCAAGCCACGTGAGCTCAACTGGGTAGTTGGATTCTTGCTTTTCCTAATGGGTATGGGCGCTGGATTCACCGGCTACTCCCTTCCTGACGATCTACTATCCGGAAACGGTCTTCGTATTATTGACGGAATGATCAAGGGCATCCCAGTAATTGGGACCGCGTTTAGCTCCGGATTCTTCGGAGGGGAATTCCCCGGTACAGAGGTAGTTGCCAGGCTCTACAGCTTGCACATAATGATTCTTCCGGCACTAATTATTGTGCTTATCGGCGTCCACCTAATGATGGTCATCATTCATAAGCACACTCACTATTCCGGTCCAGGACGCACAGATGACAATGTTGTCGGTTATCCGCTAATGCCCGTCTACGTTGCCAAAGCCGGAGGATTCTTCTTCTTGGTCTTTGGAGTTGTGGCGGCCATAGCAGCGACATTCACAATTAACCCCATTTGGAACTACGGACCCTACGACCCCTCCCCCGTTTCAGCAGGTACGCAACCGGACTGGTACATCGGATGGTTAGACGGCGCCTTGCGCCTAGCGCCATCAGGCTGGGACATTTCCATCTTCGGCTACGTGATTCCGATGGGAGTCATGGTGCCCCTAATTGTCTCGCTGTTGTTCTTGGCGCTAGTTGCGGCCTATCCATTCATCGAGAACTGGGTAACAAAGGACAAGCGCGAGCACCACGTGCTTGACCGACCAAGAAACGCTCCGACTCGGACCGCCATCGGTGCCGCTGGAGTTACCTTCTATGCAGTTCTTTGGGCAGGTGCGTCCACTGACCTAATAGCAACGAACTTCCAGATGTCCCTAAACCAGGTACTGGTAGCCATGCAGATAATGCTTCTTGTCGGACCTGGAATTGCCTACTTCGTCACGAAGCGCGCCTGTATTGCGCTTCAAAATAAGGACCGAGAGGTAGTTCTCCACGGACGGGAAACCGGCCGCGTTGTGCGGTTGCCACACGGTGAATACATTGAGGTTCACGAAACAGTAGACAAGTACGAACTGTGGAAGCTAATCGACTACAAGGACTATCAGCCGGTGCTTGCCCGTCCGGACTCGAATGGGAAGATAAGTCTAAGCAATCGTCTTCGCTCGGCAGTATCAAAGATCTACTTCGAAGACCGTATTGCCCCTGTATCAAAGGCAGAATACGAGCTCGCACATGCTGACCACGCCCCAGAGGCTGTGGAGGAAAAGCCAACACGCAAGCGGAAATCAATCGACGCATAAACTACTTGCACGCTGACAAACCCCGAATCCTCTCAAGGTTCGGGGTTTGTTTCTTAACCGGTATTGTCCAGCCGAAACTCAACTCGACGCATCGCCAGGAGTCCTTGCGCTCAGTCAGGACCAGTCCCCAAGAATGAGGGGCGAGCCCCGTCTATACAGAGTTGGATGCGACAAAGAATCCAACCGCCTTATCGTCAATGTTCCGGGAAGCGAGCTTGTCGACGAGCTCGAGATACAGCGATTGAATAAAGGCCGATAGCGGGCCTGGCTACAAAAGGCTTGATTGGCAGGAAGAATGCTCTGTTAGTAAGCGTGAACTCGACATGAAGACCCACACACGGCAGTTGGATGGAAGCCGGTAGCGAAGATGACTAGGTCAAGGCCCGATTGACAGGAAGAACACACCGATAAGGGGCTTGAGCCCCACGCGCATACCGAAGCGGACAGCGGGTGGCAGAAAACCGATAGCGGGTATCGCTGGTAAAGGTCTGACTGGCAGGAGGGTGATCCGTTAGTGGGCGTGAGCTCCGCGTGAATACTCGTAAACAAAGCCTAGAACGGCAACGATGGCTAGTGGGACAGCTATGAACGTCACCCACCAACCAACAGCAAGAGACAGAAACAACATCGCGCAAGCCAAGCCTAGAGCCAGCGGCCACCAGCTCCAAGGGCTGAAAAATCCAACCTCACCCGAGTCGTCGGCAATCTCGCCATCGAGACGGTCCTCTGGAAGCGCTGAGTCCTTGCTGAGACCGCTGTAGAGAAAGAACGCAATGAGCAGGGATAGAAGAACAGAAAACCCGATAACGATGGTACCAATCGGTTCAACGTATCCAAACACAAGGTAGGACACGATGACGTAACCGATCGTAGCTACTGCAAGATAGGCCGCCATCACCATTTGCAGCCCAATGTTAGAGCGCATTACGCAATGCCCTCTTTGCTGTAGGAAGCCTTCGCTTCCGGAGCAGCATGCTCAGGGTAGTTCAGGTCGAAAGCGGGAGACTCTGAACGAATCCTCGGGATCGAGTGGAAGTTGTGCCTCGGAATCGGAGATTCGGTCGCCCACTCAAGCGAGCGGCCGTAGCCCCAAGGATCCTTGAGCTCCACCATCTTGCCCTTACGAGCAGTTATCCAGACATTGAACAAGAATGGAATCATGGAAAGAGCGAGTAGAGCAGCCCCCGCAGTAGAGATCAGGTTCATCTCAGTGAACCCGTCCTCCGGCAGGTAAGTTGCGTAGCGCCTCGGCATACCCAAGACCCCAAGCCAATGCTGAACCAAGAACGTGGTGTGGAAGCCAACGAAAAGGATCCAGAAGTGAATCTTTCCAAGCCTCTCGTTCAGCATTTTGCCGGTGAACTTTGGCCACCAGAAATAGAAGCCCGCGAACATGGCGAATACAACCGTGCCGAACACCACATAGTGGAAGTGAGCGACCACAAAGTAAGAGTCAGAGAGCATGAAGTCAAGAGCAGGAGATGCCAGAATCACTCCGGTCAAACCTCCGAAGACAAAGCTGACCAAGAATCCTAAGCTCCAAAGCATCGGTGTTTCAAAAGTAATCGATCCGCGCCAGAGCGTTCCGATCCAGTTGAAAATTTTCACTCCGGTAGGAACCGCGATAAGCATCGTAGTGAAGGCGAAGAACGGAAGTAGGACCTGCCCTGTGACGTACATGTGGTGAGCCCACACGGTCATGGACAAGGCAGCGATAGCGATCGTCGCATAAACGAGAGTCTTATAACCAAAGATCGGTTTGCGGCTAAATACCGGGAAGATTTCCGAGACGATGCCGAAGAACGGCAGCGCAATGATGTAGACCTCCGGGTGACCAAAGAACCAGAACAAGTGCTGCCAGAGCATAGCCCCGCCGTTTTGAGGATCAAAGATATGAGCGCCAAATTGACGATCAGCGCCGAGCGCGAATAAAGCTGCGGCCAAGGGAGGGAACGCCATGATGATAAGAATTGAAGTCACCAGAGTGTTCCAAGTGAAAATCGGCATCCGCCACATTGTCATTCCGGGAGCGCGCATTGTGATGATTGTCGTGATGAAGTTCACTCCACCGAGGATCGTTCCGAACCCCGAGAGCGCAAGCCCAAATACCCACAGGTCCCCACCGATTCCAGGTGAGAATGTGGTGTTAGAAAGGGGTGCATAGGCGAACCAGCCGAAGCTAGCAGCACCCTGAGGCGTAAAGAAGCCAGAAACTGCAATTAGGCTTCCAAAGCTAAAGAACCAGTAAGCAATTGCGTTCAGCCTAGGAAACGCGACGTCCGGAGCTCCGATTTGAACCGGCATCAGAACATTTGCGAACCCTGCAAAAAGTGGAGTTGCAAACATCAGCAGCATGATTGTTCCGTGCATAGTGAAGAGCTGGTTGTACTGCTCTTTTGTGGCAACTATTTCGAGTCCCGGCAATGCTAGCTGCGCCCTAATTACTAGGGCCATAACTCCACCAAGCAAGAAATACAAGAATGATGTAATCAGGTAGAGGTACCCAATTTTCTTGTGATCAGTGGTGGTCAGCCAGTCGACAATTATTTCACCCTTGCTACGCCTCGGCTTGAAGGTCGCAGGGTTTGTTCTTGTTGGTGTGATCGTAGCCATGATCTCTAGCCTCTAATAGTCGGATCTCCGCCAGGGAGATTTTGGTTTCGGTCATACTCTGTTGAAAGTTGTCCTACGTTTCCTTGCGTGGCAAGGGCACCCATTCGAGAGTCATACTCTGTCTGAGAGACCACTTTCACATTGAATAACATCATCGAGTGGTACTCACCGCAAAGTTCGGCACACTTACCCACGTATGTGCCCTCCTTCAGAGGAGTGAAGTACATGTTGTTTGTGTGTCCGGGAAACATGTCCTTTTTGTAAAGAAAGTCGATAACCCAGAACGAGTGAATTACGTCTCTGGAGTTCAGCTCTATACGCACGGATTTATCAACCGGCAAGTAAAGAGTTGGAAGCGTCTCAAAGATGTTTTCCTCTGTGCCGGTGAATTGTGCCTGAATGCCGCTGTCATACACATTGTCATCCACGTAATTGAAATCCCAGCTCCACTGCTTAGCTATAACTTCGATGTGAATATCTGGGTTCTCCACTTTGGCTTCGATGGCAGACATGTCTCTTGCGGTAAAGGCAAAGAAACCAACAACAAGAATCAATGGGATCACTGTAAAAAGAGTTTCAATTGGAAGGTTGTAGCGAAGCTGAGATGGAAGACCTGTTGCTCCGTTACGGCGTCTGTAGACAATAAGGGCCCACGCTATTAGCCCCCAAGAGACAACTCCGACACCCAGAAGAACGATCCAAGACGTGGTCCAGAGTCCGATTATTCGGTCTGTGTGATTGGTAACTCCGGAGGCATCAGGCGAAAATCCTCTTTGGAGCTCCGCACTGCAACCGCTCAGGACCAAAGTTAGGCTTGAGAAAAGCGCTACGGCACTGATGCGAGTACGGTTTTTACTCAATTTCTGATCCTTCAATTGTTAGTTTGAACTACTAAATTCTAACCGATGAGGGTCAGGGAACTGCCTGAAAACCGCGCTTTAGCTAAAAGAATCTCCGCATGCGCAACTTCCGTCGGCATTCGGGTTATCGATCGTGAATCCTTGTTTTTGGATTGTGTCCTCGAAATCGATTGAGGCACCGTCAAGGTATGGAACGCTCATTGGGTCCACAACTACCTCAACTCCGTCAAAGCTAACAATCGCGTCAATTTCCTCAAGCTGTTCGTCAAAGAAAAGCTGGTAAATCAAACCTGAACAACCGCCCGGCTGCACAGAAACTCTCAGACGAAGGTCGTCGCGACCTTCGGCCTCTAACAAGGAACGAACCTTGGATACTGCGAAATCTGTGAGCTTTACGCCGTGTGCTATTACCTGTGTCATTTGAACCTCCGATGCATAGTTTAACAGTTATCTGACTAAGTCATTCCCGTTGAGCAGAATCAAACTTTGAGCCAGTATGGCTCTTTTTAGAGTCGGCAAATGTTGTGACTCGTTTGGCGAATGTGCCCTTGAATCTGGCTCTTCTACCCCGGTTACAAGAATTTCGGCGCCTGGAAAAGCTTCAGCAAACTGAGATATAAACGGTATAGAGCCGCCGATCCCCATGTTCACACTGGGATTCGGCCACGCAGCGGAAAAGGCCTCGTGGGCCAGCTTGGCCGCCCAGCCATCTTTTGCCAAGTACCCGGGACCGGCTTCATGTCTTCCGAACTCCAGCTCTGCCCCGAAAGGCTTATGGCGGGTCAGATGGTCTTTAAGAGCCTCAAGTCCGCTCTCTGGGCTTTGGGAAGGTGCTAGCCGCAAGGAGATCTTGGCCCGGACTGCCGGCTGGGCGGTATTAGATGACACATCTACCGCCGGAAGATCTAGGCCGATCACTGTTACGGCTGGTTCTCCCCAAATCTGCTGAGTTACGGTTTTAGTCCCCAGTCGTTCTACACCGGGCAGAAGTCCGGCGACTTGAGTAAATTCCTCATCAGATAGTTCCGGTCCATCGATTGGGACCGAATCAAGACCCGAAATAGCGACATTTCCCTTTTCATCGGTCAGCGAAGCAAGAAGTCGAATCATGGCGGTGGTGGCGTCAGGTAATGGACCCCCATACATTCCCGAATGCAGCGCGTGATCCAAGGTCCTCAGCGTGAAAGTTTGCGAAACCATCCCTCGTAGCGAACTTGTAAGAGCGGGAACGTCTTCGCTCCAGTTCCCGCTGTCTGCAACAACTATGAGATCGGCGGCTAAATCAGCGTGGTTTGTCCTCAGAAACTCCGGGAAGGACTCCGATCCGGCCTCCTCCTCGCCCTCAATGAATACAGTTACGCCGATGCGAATCTCAGTGGCGAGCTCAATAAAAGCCCGAAGAGAAGTCAAGTGGGTGATGATTCCGGATTTATCATCCGAGGCACCTCTTCCAAAGAGTCGATCGCCCTTCAAGGTGGCTTCGAAAGGCTCCGTGTCCCATAGAGACCTATCCCCCGGTGGTTGCACGTCATGATGGGCATACAACAGCACATGTGGCGCGTCTGGGTGACCGGCTTTTCTTGCAACTAACGCTGGAGCCCCCGAATCCCCTGATGGCTTTGCCGCTCTTCGAATTTCGACAAAGTCAAAAAAGCCCAGCTGACGGAATTCGTCTGCGACTTTCTCAGCCGAAAGCTCAAGATTGCCCTGATCAAAACTCGGCCAAGCGATACCCGGAATCTTGACCAACTGGCCCAATTTGGCAACAGCGGCCGGGAATGACGAATCCACGAATTTACTAGCGGGTTCAAACCATTTAGGGTTCATTGGGATAGAAGAAAATGCCATGCCTGTAATCTTAGGCACATCGGACAAGAGGATTCAATGACTCAAGAGGACAACACCCAGGCTGGCAAAGGTCGCCCAACCCCGTCGAGAAAAGACCGTGAGCTTGCTCGAAAGCGCCCACTGGTTGGCGATCGCAGCAAACAGGCCAAGAGTGCGGATAAGGAAAAGAACCGTGCTGAGCGTCAAAAAGCGCGAGAAGGAATGATGGCAGGCGAAGAGCGCTATCTTGGAGCCCGAGATAAGGGTCCCCAGCGCAAACTTGCTCGCAACGTGGTTGATGCTCGCTTCACCGCGGGAGAACTTGTATTGCCAATGCTGTTTGTAGTAGTCCTAATGACATTCATTGACTCCTACGAGATTCAAATAATCGCGCTGTTTGCCATGTGGGGGCTGTTTGCAGTCGTCGCGGTGGATTCGTTCTTAGTCGGCAAGGCTGTGAAGAAAAAACTTGGCAACAAACTAGGCGCTGAAAATCTAGATGGCGGTTTAGCTTGGTACGGGGCAATGCGTTCGATTCAGATGCGGACACTGCGGATACCGAAACCACAGGTCGCAAGATTTACTAAATTAGAGCTTTAGGCCGTCGGCACCAAGAAAAGGAGTAAAAAAAATGCAGCACAGACATCTAGGTACTTCCGGACTCAAAGTTTCAGAAATAATCTATGGAAACTGGCTGACTCACGCCTCCCAGGTCCAAGATAAGCAAGCCATCGAGACAGTCCACGCGGCTCTCGACGGTGGAATTACAACCTTTGACACCGCCGACGTTTATGCGAATCAGGCGGCGGAAACCGTTCTTGGTACTGCCCTCAAGGGGCAGCGCCGCGAAGGCCTCGAAATTCTAACCAAGGTCTACTGGCCAGTAGCCGAAAAAGGTCCCAACGATGTGGGGCTGGGCCGCAAGCACATCATGGAGTCGATCAATGGTTCCCTCAATCGCTTGAATACCGACTACGTCGATCTTTATCAAGCTCATAGGTTCGATTACGAAACCCCGCTTGAAGAAACGATGCAGGCCTTTGCGGACCTAGTCAGAATGGGCAAGGTACTCTACGTCGGCGTCTCCGAGTGGACCGCTGACCAAATACGACAAGGACAAGCGCTAGCAACCCAGATGGGCTATCGACTTATCTCCAACCAACCTCAGTACTCAATGCTGTGGCGAATAGTTGAGGGTGAAGTAGTCCCAGCGAGCAAAGAGTTGGGCCTTTCGCAAATTGTCTGGTCCCCCTTGGCTCAGGGTGTCCTGACCGGCAAATATCTCCCTAATGCTGAGTTACCTAAAGATTCAAGAGCCGCTGATTCTGAAATCGGGGGCTTCATGGAAAAGTTCATGACCGAAGACACGTTGACCAGAGTCCAAAAACTAAAGCCGCTAGCGGAGGAATTGAGCCTGACAATGGCCCAGTTTGGAATTGCGTGGGTCTTGCAAAACCAAAACGTAGCCGCCGCAATTGTCGGAGCCTCAAAGCCGGAGCAGATCGCCTCCAACGTTGCAGCGGTTGGTGTTGAGATTCCAGCAGAGACCATGAAGAAAGTGGATGAAATCCTAGGCAGCGCGGTCGTAACCGACCCGAGCTTGACTAAGAGCCCAAACCCAAGGCCTACCGGGCAGTAAGGCGCTTGGCCCAAAACGGCCCAGCGTAGACAAATCCGGTGTACCCCTGGACTAAATCGGCGCCCATGGAAATTCGCCCCGCATAGTCAGATTTAGTCATAACTCCACCCACCGAAATTACGGTCATCGAACTTGGAAGAAGTTTGCCGAGGAGCTTCAGAACCTCGGTCGACCGTTCTGCCAAGATGGGACCACTGAGGCCTCCGGGTTCAGCTTCATTGCTCTCGGTGATCAGATTCTCGCGAGAAATTGTTGTATTCGTCGCAACCATGCCAGCCAATTTCAATTCGACAACCAATGAAGCTATGGCCTCGATGTCGGAATCGATAAGGTCCGGTGCTATTTTTAGCAAAACTGGAACATTTTGGGCTTCGGCCAAGACGGCGACAAGGATTGGGCGAAGTTCAGCGACTTGTTGCAAATCGCGAAGCCCGGCGGTGTTTGGTGAGGATACATTCACGACCAGGTAATCGGCAACCGGTGCAAGCGTTTTTGCGGCAAGCCTGTAGTCCTCCGCAGCAAGCTCTTGACTGGTTGTCTTATTTTTTCCAATGTTTACGCCAATAATGGGAAGCCGTTGATTTGTTTTTCGCAATTTAGCTATTCGGGCGGCAACCGAAACAGCTCCTTCGTTGTTGAATCCCATTCGGTTAATCAGACTTTGATTCTTTGGCAGCCTGAAAAGCCGAGGCTTTGGATTTCCTAGCTGTGGCAATGGCGTCACGGTGCCGATTTCGACGTGGCCAAAACCGAGTGCGTGCAAAGCTTTTATAAGAATTCCGTTTTTATCAAAACCCGCTGCCATCCCGAGTCTGTTCTCAAATTGGAGCCCCAATACGCCGATTTCATCGCGAGCCTTGCCCGCTCTGATGACCCCCACTCCACTCAGGAATCTCAGCGCAGTTACTACTAACTCGTGCGCGAACTCTGGATCAAGTTTGGCAAAAAACGCCTTGAAGAAAAATCTATACAACAACTTGTCAGTCCCTCAAGCTCTCGATGGCTGCCTGAAAATCATCGAGCGAATCCCAGGCCTGATAAACGCTTGCGAAACGCATAAAGGCAACATGATCTAGGTTTCTGAGTGGTTCGAGAATAGCGAGGCCAATGTCTTGAGCCTCAATTGATGCTGCGCCCGTGGCTCGAAGGGCCTCTTCCACCTGCTGCGCCAGCAGAGCCAAGTCCGCGTCGGTCACCGGCCTGCCCTGGCAAGCCTTCCTAACGCCTGAAACGATCTTGTCTCGTGAGAACGGTTCGGTTACACCACTGCGCTTGGTAATCATCAACGTGGCGGTTTCTATAGTCGTAAAACGCTTGTGACACTCGGGGCACTGACGGCGGCGGCGGATTGACGCGCCGTCATCGCTGGTTCTGGAGTCGATTACTCGAGAATCGGAATTTCTGCAAAAAGGACAGTGCACTTTTACCCCTCCAGCCTTATCGATCCGGCCCGACCGTGAGCACTTAGCTTCTCTGCCTCAGAAAAAACTGTAAGCCTGTCCGTCACTGCTGCTAGAGCATCAGCCGAATAAGTAACATGCTGTTGAGTCCTCAGAAAGGTAAACACTGAAAGCCCAGAACTGAACTTCGCCTGTTGGCCAGTTGGAAGGACGTGATTTGACCCAGCCAAATAGTCGCCCAAACTAACCGGAGAGTAAGCCCCTACAAACACGGCCCCAGCGTGACGAACCTGACGTGCCAACTCTTCAGAATTAGCGGTTTGGATTTCTAGGTGCTCGGTTGCGTATTCGTTTGCGACAGCCATTGCAGTGTTCATGTCGGCAACCAGAACTAGGGCAGATTGAATACCACCCAAAGAAGCTTCGATGCGATCGCGGTTTTTTGCGAGACTCACCTGAACCGCAAGCTCAGCCTGCACTTCCTCAATCAGACTTGCGGAATCGGTGACCAGAACTGCCCCAGCGTTTTGGTCGTGCTCAGCTTGAGAAATCAAGTCAGCAGCTATAAATCGGGGGTTTGCGCTTTCATCAGCGACTATCAAGATCTCAGTCGGCCCTGCCTCCGAGTCAATTCCGATGACGCCACGCAGCTGGCGCTTAGCTGCGGCAACAAAGATGTTTCCCGGGCCCGTAACCATAGCCACAGGCTCAAGATTGATTTCAGGCACGCCATAAGCAAAAGCTGCGATCGCACTCGCTCCCCCGATGCCATAGACCTCGTCGATACCTAACAGGGCGCAGGTTGCCATCACGCTCGGACTCGGAAGACCGTTTTCTTGGGCTGGAGAACTAACGGCAATCCTCGGAACTTTGGCAACCTGAGCCGGCACCACGTTCATAACCACGCTGGATGGATAAACCGCTTTCCCTCCGGGCACATATAGGCCCACCGAGTCGACCGGGATAAAGAGCTGCTCAACAATTGCCCCCTCATCCAATTCAACCCTCACGGCTGTTGGCATTGTGGCCATTGAAACGGCCCGCACTCGAGTGATTGCGGTCTCGATGGCCGCTCTAAGAGGCTTATCCAGCTGGTTTAGCGCGTCGGCTAATACTGTCTTGGGGACCCGAAACGAAACGTTTTTTAGACCATCGAAGCGTTCCGCTTGAGCGTCTAGGGCTTCAAGGGAATTTTGCCTCACTTCGGCAATGATTTGAGAAACCGTGTCAGCCACAGACTCAATGCTGACCGCGGCCCTCGGGAGTAATTCGGCTATCAGGGCAGGTGTTATCTGGCCTGAAATCTCGATTTTCCGCACGTTAGAACCCCACTAAATAATCTGGATGAACTAATCTTATCCCGACATGACTATAGACAATGATTACTTTGACCTTTCCGGGCCAGACGGCCTAAAAGCTGCCTTTCGAAACCACGCAACTGGCATCGCCGTGGTGACCGCCGCCGACAGCGAGCTGAACCCAATTGGCTTCACCGCCTCATCCGTGACCTCGTTGGGCTCGACTCCTCCGCTGATTTCCCTCAATATCTCGCAGGGGGCGTCCAGTTACCCTCATATCTCAACTGGGAAGCTCGTGGCTGTTCACACTCTGGATGCTCAGCTACTGAGCCTGGCTCAGAAGCTAGCCGGGCCTAAAGAAGACCGATTCCTTGCTGACGACTTTGAAATTGGCCCCGAATCGGTTCCAATCTTCACCGAGGCCTCCAGCGTAATGATGGCAAGAGTGATCAATAAAATTGAAGTGGAGTCGAATGCTGTGGTGATTTTGGCCCTAGAGAGTGCTCACGTCACAAGAATCTGCGAACAGCCGCTTGTCTACTTTCAACGCGGTTATCACACGATAGGCGACCGGTTGCAGGACAATTTCTAACTAACTGAATCGGTCCCAAGAAGAGCTTTTAGCTCGCCAAAAAGGTCATGACCCACCGACACACGCTGCGGCAACATAAAGTGGCGGTCCGTTGCGCCGACCAACTTAACCTGCACTTCGCACGGTCCAGGATTAGCATCAAGAATTGCTCCAAGCTTCAGCAGACGCTCCTTGGTAGCCAAGCTGTCAGTGATTTTTAGTCTCAACACTCCGCCTTGCTCCCGTCCGGCGTCGAGGATGTCTATCGAGTAGGCCTGCATCATCATTTCTTCGTCGCGGCGAGACACTCTTCCACGGACTGAAACAGTCTGGTCGGCAACTAAATGCTCTCGGTTTGCAAGATAAGTCTTGCCCATAAACATTATGGAAATTTCACCTGAAAAATCCTCCAGGGTTATCTGACCGTACTGATTTCCGCTCGTGCGAGCCACCTTGTGCTGCACCTGGGTGATGAGGCCAGCAAGCGTCACAGTCTCCCCGTCCTGAATGTCGCTCTGCTTGAGGGCGATCGTTCCCATGTCGCTGTTGCGCATCAGCATCGACTCTTGTCCGGCAAGCGGATGGTCCGAGACGTAGAGGCCAAGCATATCTCGCTCATTGGCAAGAAGATCTCGCTTAGTCCACTCTGGAAGATCAGGAACTTGAACTACTGAAGGGTCATCGTCGAGGACCCCTCCGAAAAGATCCACTTGGCCATTGGCTGTTTGCTTGCGCTTCACGCTGGCGGTTTCAATTGCCTCTTCAAACACCGCCGTTAGTGAGCGTCTGGTGTGTCCAAAGGAATCAAATGCACCTGCTTTGATTAGAGACTCGACAACTCGCTTGGTGGCAGCCTGCTGACCCACACGAGTCAGAAAGTCATCAAAGCCACTAAACGCTTTTTCACTTCGGGCCTGGATGATCGACTCGACAACGTTGTGACCGACGTTTCTTACTGCCTCAAGACCAAAACGAATGTCTTCCCCGACGGCTGCAAAAACCCCAATGGATTCATTGACATCCGGAGCCAAAACCTTGATTCCCATCCTGCGGCACTCGTTTAGATAAATAGCCAGCTTGTCCTTGGAGTCCCCGACAGAAGTTAGCAACGCCGCCATATATTCAGCGGGAAAGTTTGCTTTTAGATAAGCGGTCCAGTACGAAAGGACGCCGTAGCCCGCCGAATGCGCCTTGTTGAAGGCATAGTCGGCAAATGGCAAGAGGGTGTCCCAGAGGGCAGTGATAGCCGGCTTAGAGAACTTATTGAGAACCATGCCCTGGCTAAAAATTTCGAATTGCTTAGCCAGTTCATCGGGCTTTTTCTTACCCATTGCCCTTCGAAGAAGATCTGCTTGTCCAAGCGTGTAACCGGCGACTTTCTGAGCCGCAGCCATTACCTGTTCTTGATAGACAATCAGACCGAAGGTTGGGCCAAGAATCTCTTTGAGTGGTTCAGCTAGCTCCGGGTGAATTCCGTCAATCTCCTGCAGTCCATTTTTTCGCTGCGCGTAGTTAGTGTGTGAGTTCATGCCCATTGGTCCCGGACGATATAGCGCTATGACGGCTGAAATATGTTCGAACTCACTGGGCTTCAAGAGCCTCAGTAGAGCTCGCATATTGTCGCTGTCCAGCTGAAAAACCCCCAGAGTAAAGCCGGAAGACAGTAGGTCGAAAGTATTTTGATCTGAGTTCAAGTCGAGGTTTTCCAAAACCACGGTCTGGCCTCGGTTTTGTAAAATGTTCCGTAGCGAATCCTCTATCACCGTCAGGTTTCTTAGTCCTAGAAAATCCATTTTCAAAAGACCAAGCTCTTCGCAAGGGGGTTGGTCAAACTGGGTGATTATGGCGCCATCTTCCTCGCGCTTCATTATCGGTATCACGTCCATGAGTGGCTCAGCGGACATAATTACCCCAGCCGCATGGACACCCCACTGACGCTTCAGAGACTCAAGGCCCTTGGCAAGCTTAAATACTTCTTGACTCTGAGGGTCGGTCTCAATAATTTCCCGAAACTCTGCCGCCTCGGAGTAGCGCTCCGAATCTGGATCCACCAGATCATTCAGCGCTATATCTCTTCCCAAAACCATCGGCGGCATTGCCTTTGTCAGTCGCTCCCCCACTGAATATGGCAATGCCATTACTCGAGAGGCATCCTTGAGAGCTTGCTTGGCCTTGATTGTGCCAAAGGTGACGATCTGTGCTACTCGATCATCACCGTATTTTTGAGTTACGTACTTGATTACCTCAGAGCGTCGGCGATCGTCGAAGTCGACATCGATGTCAGGCATGGAAAGACGCTCTGGATTCAGGAACCGCTCAAAAATAAGATCGTGTTTTAGCGGATCAAGCTCAGTTATACCGAGGGCGTATGAAGCCAGTGATCCAGCCGCAGAGCCTCTACCGGGACCGACCCGTATTCCTTGGGCTCGTGCCCAGCGTATGAAGTCAGAAACTACCAAGAAATAACCAGGAAAGCCCATAGATTTTATGACGTCTATCTCGTAGGCAGCTTGACGCTTGTGCTCATCCGAGTAGCCGCTGGGGAAGCGGGTATCCATGCCCTCCCAGACCTCTTTTTCAAGCAAGCCTGCTTCCGTTTGACCTTCGGGAACAGGAAATCTCGGCATGAGGTCGCGCTTCGAAAATCAATTTCGCTCCGCTCAGCAATCAGAAGCGTGTTATCAGCTGCCTCCGGAATCTCAGCGAACAGTTCTCTCATTTGCTTAGCGGATTTGAGGTAATACTCCTCGGACTGGAACTTGAAGCGATTTGGGTCGTCGAGATTCGAACCAACCTGCACACACAACAGAGCGTCGTGAGCAACTGAGTCTTCCTTCTCGGTGTAGTGCAAATCATTTGTTGCTACCAGTGGCAGGTTCAAGTCCTTCGCAAGACGAAGCAGGTCGTCTCTCACTCTTTTTTCGATCTCAAGACCATGGTCCATGACCTCTACGAAATAGTTACCTTCGCCGAAAATGTCTCGGAATTCCGCCGCCGTGTCCAACGCCTCCTGATATTGACCCAGTCTGATCCTGGTTTGGACCTCGCCGCTAGGGCAGCCAGTAGTCGCGATAAGCCCTTTTCCGAATTTGGAAAGAAGTTCGCGGTCCATGCGCGGCTTGAAATAGTAGCCAGAAAGATAAGCCTCTGAGGAGAGTCGAAATAAATTCTGCATGGAGTCGTTATTTGTGGCCCACATAGTCAGGTGGCTGTATGCGCCACCACCAGAAACATCATCTCCGCCGCCATCACCCCAACGAACACGGGTCTTGTCTTTTCTACTGCCGGGCGCCAGATAGGCCTCGATGCCAATAACCGGGGTTATGTCGTGCGCTTTAGCTTGTTTCCAAAATTCATACGCACCGTGATTGTTTCCGTGGTCGGTAATTGCAATGGCTGGCATTCCGAGTTCGGCTGCCTTTGCTACAAGCTGCTTTATGCGAGCGGCTCCATCTAGCATTGAATATTCGGAATGATTATGTAGGTGGACGAATGACTTATCAGACATTTTCCACCTTTCTTAGAGCCCCCATGTTAGAGGCGAAAGTCGACATCACGAAGGCGATTGAGGGCGATTTCTAAATCAATTGGATATTCACTTTCGAATTCCACAAATTCGCCGGTCGCCGGGTGATCAAAGCCGAGCCTCTTTGCGTGCAACCACTGTCGATTTAGATCAAGAGATGCGGCCAGCTTCGGATCAGAGCCGTAGAGAGGGTCTCCGACCAAAGGGTGGCGAAAATGAGAGAAATGAACTCTAATTTGGTGAGTTCGTCCTGTTTCGAGACCGACCTTCATCAACGCGGCGGCAGGAAGAACCTCAATGGTCTCGTAATGAGTCACTGCAGGCTTGCCAGCAGCCGAAATAGTGAACTTGTAGTCATGTTTAGTGCTACGACCAATTGGCGTATCAATAGTCCCACGGGACGGCTCAGGGTGCCCTTGCACTAACGCGTGATAGGTCTTTTTTACGATTCGGTCACGAAACGCCTGCTTTAGAACCGAATATGACATTTCGGATTTCGCCAGCACCATAAGGCCACTGGTGCCAACATCAAGCCGCTGAACAATACCTTGACGCTCTTGAGCACCCGAGGTGCTCAACTGGATACCTCTGGCCATCAGAACACCTGGCACCGACGGCCCGATAAACCCCTGAGAAGGGTGCGAAACGACGCCAGATGGCTTGTCAATGACAACTATGTGTTCGTCTTGAAAAATAATCTTTAGCTCTTTTACGTCTTCTGGCTGCACCGAGATCTCCCTGGAGACTTCCTCAAGGAAAACCTCCAGAACGGCATCCGCCACTAACCGATCGGACTTTGCAACCGGACTTCCATTTTGACTCACTGCGCCAGCCGCGATGAGTTCGGCGACGTGACTGCGGGAAATACCCAACATTTTAGCTATCCCGGAATCGGCCCTAGAGCCCGCCATATCCGGCGGGACAGGAAGCAATTTAGACTGCACGTCCGCCACCTATTTCGTCTCCGCGAACTGTTTGTATTACTGCCAAGATCACACCGACAACTAAAAAAGTGTCTGCCAAATTGAAAATCGCGAAATTAAAGGGAACCTGTATGAAATCAACCACGTGGCCGTTGAAAAACTCTGGAGCCTTGAATGCCCGATCGATCCAATTACCCGCTGCTCCCCCGAGAATGAAGCCGCCTATTAGTGCCCAATAACTTGTCTTTATGCGCGGACCATAAATAAGCATGGCTGTTACAGCCACTGTAGAGATGAGAGTTAGCACCCAAGTTGCCCCGACTCCCAGTGAAAACGCGGCCGCATCATTGTAGGCAAGCCGGAACCTCAGAAGATCTCCGATTACTTGAACCGATTGGTTCGTTAGGTTTGCTTCGGCCCAAAATTTCGTGGCTTGGTCGATTGCAACAATGCTAAAAGCGGTCCCAAGGAATATGAATAATTTCCTGGCTCCGCCCTTAGATCTTGTCACCCTCGGAATCGTCAACTTCCTTTTGATTCAAATTTTCCGACTCAACCGGAGAGTCTGGGTAGCTCACTTCTTCGACGGAGGTAACCATCGCGGATCCCTCTTCGCGAGTTAGTTGTTCTAATTGGTCTTCGATGTAGCGACGGAGCTGCTCTCGGTAATCTGCCTCAAAGAGTTTCAGTTCCTCAATTGCCTCGAGAACCTGCTTTCGCTCGATCTCAAGCTTTCCGAGTACCTCTCGAGATTCAGCATCAGCGTCTCTAATAAGCCTGGCAGCTTGCTCTTGACCGTCTCGAACCAGCTGATCGCGCTTTACCTGACCGTCTCGAACGTGGTCCTCGTGCAGCTTCTGAGCCAATTCAATAATGCTTTTGGAGGAATCCGTGCCTTCTAGTGAGCCGTCCGAGACAGGATTGGTCGCTTCAGGAAAAGGCACCGCCTTAGCGGGTGCGGAAAGGGAAGGACCCGACTCGCTACCGCCTGCCTTTAGGTCCTGGTTTTCTGTGACGACACGACGAAACTCAAGAACTACTTCGTCTAGGAAGTCATCGACCTCGTCCTGGTCATAGCCCTCGCGGAACTTAGTAGTTAGAAATCTCTTGCTGAGAATGTCCTCGGGCAACAGCGCCATGTTTAAACCTCTTCTAAATTTTTAGACTCGATGAACTGCCCCTATGTTATTGGCAGTTAGAGCCCTCTTGCAAAGCTCTGAAGAATTAGTACCGCAATCAACAGCACGGTCCAAGCCAAATCAAGAGATATTGGGCCGAGCCTCAGAGGAGGAATGAAGCGTCTGGCAAACTTTAGAGGTGGATCGGTAACGGAGTAACAAAGGTCGAATACTGGCAACAAAAGACCCTTGGGCCTCCAGCTTCGATTAACGCTCATCACAAGCTCAGCTATGAAGCGGATGATCATCGCGTAGAAAAACAGCTGTAGCACCCAGTAAAGAGTGAGTCCAATTATTGACATGCCTTTAGGAAATGTCCATATTGACCGAATCCGAAGAACTGGATTCGGCGTCAGACACGATCACGTGAGATGGGCTCAGCAGAAAAACCTTCGGGGTGACTCGTCGAAGGTGGCCTTCTAGACCCTCTTTTAGTCCCAACATGAAGTCACGCATTTGTTTTGCGTCGGCTTCGCTCATGGCCCCAATGTTCACAATTACTGGCACTCCGGTGCGGAAGTGCGACGCAACCTCTTTGGCGTCCGCGTATGTTTGAGGCTCAAGCGTAATGATTTCAGACATGTCTGAGGTGCGACGTGGCCGAGGAGCGCTTGCCCGTGGCTTCGCCGACTCCGGCTTAGCGCTCTCTGCGCTTCCGAAGCCAAAGTAATTCATCGTCGAACTGAGAATGCCCATTTGCTACTCCTAAAGTTATCTAAAGACTATTAGTTGTTTCCGCGCGGACCGGTAATTGCGCTGCCAATCCGAACGTGTGTCGCGCCAAGTTCAATCGCAACTTCGTAATCAGCGCTCATTCCAATCGATAAGGCTTTGGCGTCCGGTGCAATTTCCCTAAGTTCACGGCTTACCCGAATGACTTTTTCAAAATCGACCCTCGGGTCGACATCTAAACCGGCAACCGCCATTACCCCGAGTAAATTCAGCCCGGGAACCGCTAGAGCCGACTCCGCAAACTGCTTGATCATCGAAGGGTCTAGACCACCGCGGTTTAGATCCTCGGTCAAATTCAGCTCGATATAGCAATCAATTTGAGCGTCGCCTGCTGCAAGTTGCTTTGCTATTTCCTTGAGCAAGCTTGACCTATCTAGCGAATGGATTGTTTTGGCATAACTCATTGCGCTTTTTACTTTATTCGACTGTAATTGTCCCACAAAATGCCAATCGAAACTGGAATCTGGCCGCAAGCTATCAAGTTCAAGTGCCTTGGGCTTTGCCTCTTGGTCTCTATTTTCACCAAAACTGCGGTGACCCAGATCTGCAAGTTCAGCAACGACAAGGGTCGGATGAGTCTTTGTAATAACTATTAACTCTACTTCTGAAGCCTGACGTCCAGACGACAAAGCTGCCGCCGAAATCCGGTCCTGAACGTCTCTATAACGTGTCGCTAGTTGGCTCAACGGAAGAATTCAGGCAGGTCCAGGTCGTCTCCAAAGTATCCAGGGGTAGAGACTTTCTGCTTGACCTCTGCAGCCTCTTCTGAGTCGTCACTAAACTCAAAGCTCGGTACAGCCACCTCTTCGATTTCCAATCCTTGGTCCGCCTGCACCCCAGAAGATGCAGTTGCGGCCTCGGAGGCCGCGGCTAAGGCTGCAACACCCAAGGCGCTCGCCTCAAACTTGCGGTACGTAGGCTCGCCACCATCAAAGCCGGCCGCGATGACAGTAACTCTGACCTCGTCGCCCAGTGTGTCCTCGATAGTTGCGCCGAAGATGATATTGGCTTCTGGGTGAACTGCTTCTTGAACCAGTCTGGCCGCATCGTCAATTTCGTGAAGACCCAAGTCCGAAGCTCCCTGAATTAGAAGCAAGACTCCGTGAGCACCTTCGATGGTCGCCTCCAAAAGCGGCGAAGAAACTGCGATCTCAGCGGCTCTAACGGCGCGATCTTCGCCCTTAGCCGTTCCAATTCCCATAAGAGCACTTCCGGCGCCCTGCATGACGGACTTCACGTCGTTGAAGTCAAGGTTTATTAGGCCTGGCACCACGATTAGATCGCTAATGCCCTGTACGCCGGCTCGCAAGACATCGTCCGCGGTCATAAAAGCCTCAAGGGCAGAAATTTTCTTGTTGGTCATTTCCAGTAGGCGTTGGTTTGGAACCACAATCAGAGTGTCGACTTCTTCGCGAAGGGCGCTGATACCTTCATCCGCCTGAACAGCTCTTCTTTTACCCTCGAAATTAAACGGACGGGTTACTACTCCAACTGTCAATGCACCGAGTCGCTTGGCTATTCTTGCCACGACCGGCGCTCCACCGGTTCCGGTTCCTCCGCCTTCTCCAGCGGTGACAAACACCATGTCAGCACCCTTGAGAGCTGCCTCGATCTCGCTCTCGTGCTCTTCGGCTGCTCGGCGGCCAACTTCTGGGTCCGCTCCTGCACCGAGTCCACGAGTTATGTCGCGGCCAATGTCTAGCTTTACGTCTGCATCGCTCATAAGAAGTGCCTGAGCATCGGTGTTGATTGCAACAAACTCGACGCCTCGCAAACCAGACTGGACCATCCGGTTCAGAGCATTAACGCCGCCGCCGCCAACGCCAACAACTTTGATAACGGCCTGGTAGTTAGGGATCTCTGACAATTCTGCCTCCTTGTGAAAACCCTCAAGCTAAGGCTGAGGCTTAGCTTTTGGCAGGGTATTCATTTTGCCCGTAAAAATTAGGCTGTTACCCCCCGATTCGGCGCGAAGCGCTCTGGCGTGTCGGAAACGAAGATTACGCCTACGAATTCGGGTATTGGACCACTGGGGAATTGGGTGAACTCACGTCAATTGTGAGCGCGTCCTTTACTCCGGTTGCCAAAAGCGACTCCAGCACTTCCGACTTCAAAAGGCCCTCTTCTGCGGAGCCCCAAAAAACAGTGAGGTTACCCTCCCGAAGCACGAGCTTAGTGGTCAGGGATTCGGAAACTTCGATTGAAAATACGTGGCTGTAGGTCTCTAAAGGCAGTGAAAACAGCACCTTCACCGCGGTCGAGAATCGTGGGCTTTCTATTGGGTTGCCATCAAACACTAGAAATGGATACTTCGAGGTTTCTTCGGAGGCCGCTATCTGCACGCCTGCTGCGTCATAAAGGTAGTTCTGTCCCGATCGGACAAGTATCAAAATTGGCTGGCGTTCTCTTATGTTGACGCGAAGAGTGTGGGGAGGTTGAGCCTGCGAAGTAAAAGTTTCGATTAGCGAAAACCCACTCAAGAGTTTCGCAATTTCATCGTCGCTAATGGTTGTCATTGGCCTGTCGTAGAGAGCCGATAGCGCTGACTCCAGATCTGCGGCTGCTATTCGTTCGTTTCCAACGAATTCGATTTTCTCAACCGCGAGCATGGGAGTGAAGAAACTAGCCAAGACAACTGCAGTCAAGGAAACTGGGCCCACTACTGTCAGGATTCTCCCCCATATCCCAAACGCTCCTAGCCTGCTGCGTTTGCCAGGGGTCTTTACGCCCCGGATTCGCCTACGCTCTTGGCCTAGTAGCTCGCGCTCAGGACGCCTCAATTAGGTCTCCAGTGCATCAAGTAGCGCAGGCACCATTTTGTAGATGTCACCGCAACCCATGGTGATTATGAAGTCGCCGGGCATTGCTATCGCGGCGGCTGCCGCGGGAACATCGTCCCAATTACTAACCAGCCTGATTCCTGGCGTGGCGCTAGCCGCATTCGTTATTAGCTCGGCAGTCACACCCGGCTCCGGATCTTCCCTGGCGGCATAAATAGAAGTGACCAATGAAAAATCGCTGATTTTAAGTGCCTCGGCAAACTCCTTATAAAAAATGCGAGTTCGACTGTAAAGGTGCGGCTGGAAAACAGTAATCAATCGACCCTCGCCAACGCTGGCCTTAGCCGCTCGAAGGGCGGCTGCAACCTCGGTCGGGTGATGAGCGAAGTCATCATAAACGCTAACCCCGCGCCGATCTCCATGCAGTTGGAACCGGCGATCCGTGCCCCCAAAAGTGGCTATTGCAGCAAGCGACTCATCCAGCGGAAATCCAAGTCCTAGAAGAACAGCAACGGCACCGGCAGCATTTTGCGCGTTGTGCTCCCCTGGAATCTTTAGCACGGCTTCGGCACTCTGATCTCGGTAACTAAGGCTAAAGCTAACCTTCGCGCCGGAAGCGTCTAGGGAGCTAATTTTGAGATCAGCGCGATCAGAGACCCCGAAACTTATTATTTTTTTGTCCTGAATCATTTTTGTAACTTCTACCGCACCGATATCGTCGGCGGAAATAACGACAAATTCACTAGCAGCTTCGGCGAAACGAACAAACTCTTTTTGAAAAGCCTCTAACGAGCCGAAGTGGTCTAGGTGGTCGGGATCCACATTTGTTATTAGGGCAATTGCCGTTTTGTAGTGCAAAAAACTGCTGTCAGACTCATCTGCCTCAATCACAAACTGCTGCCCGCCGCCAAAGCCGCTGGATACGCCAATATCTTTATTACCCCGCCGTTTACGAAGCTAGGGTCAGCGCCGAGTCTTGATAGGGCGGTGACAACCATTCCCGTAGAAGTCGTCTTTCCGTGGGCGCCGGCGACCGCGATCAATGAAGACTTAGACGCCAGATGGGCAAGCAGCGCCGATCTATGAAGCACCGGCAAGCCCTTCTCTATCGCCGCTAACAGTTCCGGATTTGTTTCCCACAGCGCGGAGGTGACCACTACGGTGTCAGCTGCGCCCAAATTTGAAGCATCATGCCCAATCGTGATTGGCACACCGAGATTCTCAAGGGAGTCGATATTTGGGCTGGTTCTAACATCTGAACCAGTGACCCGCGAGCCCATCTGAACAAGCAACCTGGCGATGCCAGACATGCCGGAACCACCTATTCCTATGAAGTGAACGGTTCCCAAGTCATCAGGGATGGACTGGCTGAAGTCTGGCTTAATCACGAGTATTAGTATCCATGGCTTCTAGAACAAATTCTGCAAGCCGCTCTGTCGCATCAATAATGGCCTGGGATTTTGCAGCCTTAGACATTTGAATAAGCCCCTTCTTATGAGAAATAAGTGGGATTAAGGTGCTGGACACGTAATCGGAATTAAATTCTGAATCGTCGATTAACAGACCCCCGCCTGCCTCAACAATGGAGGCCGCATTTAGGCGCTGTTCGCCGTTACCCACCGGATACGGGATGTATAGAGCCGGTAACCCGGTCGCCGCAAACTCCGAAACCGTTGAAGCCCCGGCCCTAGAGACAGCAAAGTCACTCGCCGAAATAGCAACATCCATCGCCTTGCAATAGGCCATGCGGCTATAACCAGCCTTAGAATATCCTCGAGATTTGCCCTGTCTCCAACTATGTGCAGGACTTGGATGCCTGCCGCATTTAGTTTGTCCAGGCTGGCAGCGATTGAGTCATTAATGCTCTTTGCCCCCAACGAGCCCCCCGTGACCAGGAGGGTCGGCAACATCGGATCTAAACCGAGCTCAATTCTTGCTTGCTGCTGATTGTAAGACGAAACAGAAGCCACTATCTCCTCACGAATCGGCATTCCAGTAACCCGCGCGCCCTGCAGATTACTGTTTGGAAAGGTTACGGCCACCCACTTAGTGAGCCTCGCCCCTAATTTATTAGCAAAACCCGCCAGAGCGTTCGCCTCGTGAACTACCAGCGTTGTTCTAGTAAACCAAGCCGCCAAGTAAGCGGGTGCCGAGGCGTACCCACCAAAACCAACAACGCAGTCAATCTCGCGCACTCTAATTACTCGGGCGACTTGCAAGCTTGCAAGTAATAGCCGAAACGGATAACTAAAACTACCGAAGGACAGCCTTCTGGGCAGCGGAAGCCTGGGGATGGTAATCAGCTCAAATCCGCGGTTAGGAACCAACCTAGATTCGAGACCCTCTTTAGTGCCGAGCGCAATTACCTCGTGTTTCTGCTTCCGAAGATGCTCACCCAGAGCAAGTAAGGGATTCACGTGCCCTCCGGTGCCGCCACCGGCCAATAAAAACTTGCTCATATGTTTCTCCGGCCAAGTTTGAGTGTTCGATCGCGCTCCACAGCCAGCACTACTCCAATGCCAGCCAAAGTGGCAATCAAGGAGGAGCCACCAGCCGAAATAAGGGGCAGCGGAACCCCCAAGACTGGCAATAATCCAAGAACAACAGAAATGTTAATAAAAGCCTGAAAAACCACCCAAAGCATCACTCCAACAACTAAGTTTCGGCTAAAGGCATTGTTCTGGTGCTTCGCAATCGAGAACATGGTGAGCCCCAGAGCGAAGAATAGAAGCACGACAAATAAAGCGCCGATGAGCCCAAGTTCTTCGCCGATTACCGCAAAGATAAAGTCATTCTCAACTTCCGGAATCCAGCTCCACTTGAGCTTAGAGCGACCCAGTCCCGTCCCCCAGATACCCCCCGATGCCAGAGCCCAGGTGCCTTTTTCGTACTGCCACATAACGCCCATTGGGTCGGCAGCCCCGGGATTGAGCCAAGCGGTGAAGCGTATAAGTCGTGAGGGAGTTGCCATTACCAGTGCGAAAGCAGCTATCACTCCGGCAAGCGCTATTCCGAGGAAATATGCCCAGGGCATACCTGCTATTAGAAAAAGCCCGATAAGGGTTACGGCCATGACAACACCCGTGCCCAAGTCCTTACCCAGCACTGCCACTAGCATTAAAGCCACAGCTGAGAACATGAAGACGCGAGCCCAGATTTGACGATTTCTAAGGGGATCATCTGTCAACTGCGCCAGCTGATTAGCGAATGCCAGAATCAACCCAAGCTTCAAAAACTCAGAGGGCTGAATGTTAGTGAAACCGATATCTAGCCAGTTTCGGTTGCCGTTTATCTCAACTCCAAACAAAACAGTCACCAACTGCAAAGACAAGGTTATGTAAAGAGCCACCAAGCTCGTTCGGCGAAGTAGCCCAACTGGGAGGTTCGCAACTATAAACATGAGGACCATGCCGATGATTGCGAACATGCCCTGTCTTAGAAAAGTACTCCCGGCATTGGCGGTTTCCTTAAAGCTATCCACCGCCGAGGCACTTGCAACCATTGCTAAACCGAATAGCACGGTCAAGATAGTCAGGCCAAGCAGTAGATAAAACTGTCTGGACTGTGCGCGAAAAGACTGAGTGGTCATCTGTTTCAAATCGGTCATTTCGCGCCCAGCTTTCTGACCGCATCGACGAATTTCTCGCCGCGCTCGGCGTAGTCGAGAAATTGGTCCATGGACGCGGCCATAGGGGCTAGCAGAACAGTATCCCCAGGCTTAGAAATTTCAACCGCTAACCGAACAGCAGAGCCCATTGGGTCATCCTTTGCTGCCAAGAAAACCGGTACAGCCGGCAAATGCGATCTGAAGAGTCCTTCGAGTAATTCGGTTTCGGCACCGAGCAGCACAACTCCGCGAAGCTTAGCTCCATGTCGCATGATCAACGGCTCTGGATCTACCCCTTTTAGCAAACCGCCGAGGATCCAGATAATTGATTCAGAAGCCCCCAACGAAGCTTCAGCGGCATGTGCGTTTGTAGCCTTGGAGTCGTTGACGAAGCGCACTTGATCTAGCTGTCCTAAAAATTGCGCACGATGGGGTGCCAGCTTGAAAGACCCAATAGCCTCTTTGATGAAGCTCGGCTCAACCCCACAGGCCCTGGCAATCGTCGCTGCCGCTGCCGCATTCGCCAGCAGGTGACTTGAGGCAGGTGAAATCTGCTCGATGTCAGCAATTTCAGAAAGTTCAAGAGCCGTATTGGCTCGATCACTTAAGAATGCCCTGTCAACAAGAAATTCCTCAACGTAACCAACCGAAGACATAGCGGGCGCCCCGAGACTAAAACTAACCGCCCTGCAGCCGTCAGTAACCTCTGCCTGCTGAGCAGCCTGAAGCGTCCTGGGGTCCTGCTCGTTGAAAACGATAAATTCCACGGCGTTCTGATAAATCTTGGCCTTTGCCGCCAAGTAGCTGTCAAAGTCACCGTGCCAGTCGAGGTGATCCTCGGCGATGTTCAAAAAAGCGGCGATATGAAGAGAAATCTGCCCCAAGTAATGAAGCTGGAAGCTGGAAAGCTCCACGACAAGGTAGTCAAAGCCAACCGGGTCTCTTATGGCATCGAGGATTGGAACTCCAATATTTCCGCAGGCAAGTACTCTTTTGCCAGACGCCAGCAACATCGCCGTGGTCATTTCACTAGTGGTTGTTTTTCCATTGGTCCCCGTCACACCGATCCACTTGGCAACCACGTCGTGCTTATCGCGAAGCCGCCACGCTAGCTCGATGTCGCCAATAACAAGAATTCCCTTTTTTTCGAGCTCGACTACTAGCGGATGGCGGGGGCTGAAACCGGGCGAAACAACTGCAAAATCCGGCCGAAATCCGAGTTCGGATAGAACTTCTGGAGACTCGGACGCGTAAAATTTGGACCCAATGACCTCCACCAAGTCCGCAAGCTCCGGTTTCGCTGCCTTTCCAGCAACGGCAGTCTGCACTCCCAGCTCAACCAGAGTGTCTGCAACCGAAAACCCCGACTTACCTAGACCGATGACTACTGCCTTAAGGCCAGACCACGAACCGTGCCAGGAATCAGGCAGCATCATATTCCGTAGATCCATTCAAAGTAAAACAGGCCCACTCCGGAGACCACGCACAGTGCCCCGATTATCCAAAACCTAACCACCACAGTGATTTCCGCCCAACCCTTGAGCTCAAAATGATGATGCAAAGGGGACATTAGAAAGACCCTCTTGCCCACGCCGGTTCGCCTCTTGGTTATTTTGAAAAACACTCTCTGAATAACTACTGAACCGGTGACTATTACGAAGATTCCACCGATTAGAACCAACAGCAGCTCGGTTCTAGAAACAATGGCGAGTGCCGCCAATCCGCCTCCGAGGCCTAACGAACCGGTATCCCCCATGAAAATCTGCGCTGGCGAGGTGTTCCACCAGAGAAAACCGATGCAGGCGCCCACTATGGCAGTGGCTACCACTGCGAGATCCAGTGGGTCACGAACTTGATAGCATGAGGCGAGGTTCTGAGTCACGGTTGCGCAGCTTTGGTTGAATTGCCAAAAGCCGATCACAACATAGGCGCCCATCGAAATAACTAGGGATCCCGAAGCAAGTCCATCGAGGCCATCGGCAATGTTCACTCCGTTCGATGCCGAGGCGACAAGCAAATAAACCCACCCGATGAAAAGAGCCATCCCTATGAAGCTGCCCCAAAAAAACAAGTCCAGCGGCAGGTCACGGAATAGTGAAATTGATGTTGACGCGGGAGTCAAACCCTTTTCATCTGGAAACTGGAGGGCCAGTATTGCAAATGCGACTGCAACAATCCCCTGTCCACCAATCTTCGCCCAGCCGCCAAGCCCTAGGCTGCGCTGATTCTTTACCTTTAGGTAATCGTCAATGAAACCGATGAGACCCAAACCCACCATCATGAAAAGAACCAATAGAGCCGAAGCAGAAGGTGTCTCACCGTTTATTAGCTTTGCAGTGAAGTACCCGGCAACTGCCGCGAACAAAATAACTATGCCGCCCATTGTTGGGGTGCCGCGTTTAGTGTGATGAGCTTCAGGACCATCGTCACGAATGAATTGACCCCAATTAAGTGACCTAAATAACGCGATAAAAGCTGGGGTTGCAAAGAGTGAGATAAATAGCGAGATACCCCCGGCGGCTAGCAATGCTCTCATGTGACACCCGCCAAATCATCGCCCAGAAATCTAAGTCCAGAAACGTTGCTAGATTTCACCAAGACCACGTCGCCTGACAATAGCATTCCACGAATCGCCGGCAAAGCAGCATCGACGGAGCCAAAGAACTCAGATTCGCCATCCCAGCTTCCCTCGGCAGTTGCCGATAGATGCAGAATTTTGGCATCGTGGCCAACAACAATTAGTTTGTCAATGTTGTATCGAACCAGCAACAATCCAAGACTGCGGTGCTCCTGGTCAGAAATTTCACCAAGCTCTGCCATCGAACCCAAGACCGCTATGGTTCGATGCCCACTGCGACCGATGGTCGCAAGGGTCTGGAGAGCGGCCCTCATGGAATCCGGCGAGGCGTTGTAGGCATCGTTTATAACGTAAATGCCCTCGGTTGTCTTCGTGAGCTGCATTCGCCAGCGCTCAGCAAGTTCCATTTTCTCGAGGGCCTCAAAGCTTTGCACTCGGTCTAACCCGAGAAATTCCGAAACCTCTAGGGCAGCCGCGGCATTCATGGCCTGGTGCTCGCCCAGATATTGAGTCGAAGCACTTCCGAATCGGACTTGCCAATTTGAAGATTCACGACGGTGCCCTCGAGTGAAATATCGGTATCAGTGATTCGAGTGTTGGCCGAAGAATCAAAGCCGAAACCGGAAAAACTTACCCCAGCTGCGGGCCGATAATCCCTGACAATAGGGTCGTCGAAATTCAGGACCACATGTTTCGAAGTGTGTTGGACCAACTCTGCCTTGATTTTGGCGGTCTCCTCTATTCCGCCAAACACACCCGCATGAGCCAAGCCCACTTTCAGTATTACCGAGAGATCCGGTTTAGACCATTCTGCAAGCTTAGAAATAGATCCGGGTCCGGCAGCCCCGTACTCAAGTACTAAGTAACGAGTGTCAAAATCAATTCTCAAGACCGTGGTTGGAAGGCCAACTTTGTTGTTATACGAACCCTTTGGGGCAACAGTTGGCGCGACCGGCTTCAAGATCTCGGCAAGCATGTTTTTAGTGGAAGTCTTTCCATTTGACCCAGTGATACCTATGACAGTCAAAGACACACGGGATCGAACCCTAGCAAGCACATCCGCCGCCAATGCACTCAGAGCCTCAACGGTGTCCTCAACAACTATTTGATTAATCTTTACTGAATCAGAAGGCTCAGAAACAACCGCAAGTGCGGCACCCTTTGAAGAAACCTCGGCTAAAAAGCGATGACCGTTGTCGTTCGCTCCAAGCTTGGCAAAGAAAATATCCCCGATAAAATTTCCCTGGAATCCGTACTTGAGAGCCCGGAAACAATTGCCGATGGCTCCCCGCGATAAATTTGGCCATTCACCGCCAACGCCACTTCGGCAAGGGTCAGTTCAATCAAGGTTCAGTGCCTTTCTTGCTTCAAGGTGGGCGTCAAAGGGAAGCTTCTTCCCCATTACCTCGCGATACTTTAAGTGACCCGGACCGCACCAAAGTATTGCCCCGCCGACACCGACAAGATCAACGGCCGTTGAGACTGCCAGAGCTGGGTCGTCGATCTCGGAAATGAAGCTCTCGGGACGCGTTTCCAAAATGCCGTTCATGAGCGCCGCTCTGATTGACGCCGGATCTTCGCCTCTTGGGTGCTGGTCAGTTACGACGATGTGGCTTGCAAATTTGGCGGCAGCTCTGCCCATTTCGATTCGCTTTCCAGCGTCTCTGTCACCAGATGCTCCAAGCACAACTAACAGTTGGGGATATTTGTCGCCTAATTCCTTTGCGGCCAATTCGACCGCCTGAGGTGTGTGAGCGTAGTCGATGTAGATGTGAGGTTCAGAGTCACTCACCAAGTCGAGACGACCCGGCACGACAGTTTCCATCGCAAGTGCCGCCGCAGCAATTGCTTTAGGTCCGTATCCTCCCTCTAGGAGCATTATTGCTGCGAGCGCAAGGTTCTTGGACATAAGCGGACCAGGGTTCCGAGCCAAGAACAGCTCTTGTTTGCCCGTTATTTTGATACCGGTGGGGGTTTGCTCAAAGCTGTAATCCTTATCGTGGCCGATGCTAACCGATTGTTCCGGTGATTGAGCGCGAGCAAGCTCGAGCATTTGCTCACCGAAGCGGTCCTCTACGTTTATCACCGAGCGTCTTGAGAACTTTTGCGTGAATAGCGCGGCTTTGGCGGATAAATAATTCTCCATTGAGCCAAACTCATCGAGGTGGTCCCTGGTGAGGTTAGTAAAGCCCGTCACGTCAAAAACTAAGCCGTCAACCCTATGTCTAACCAAAGCCTGAGCCGAGACCTCCACAACCGCAGCCTGCGCCCCCGAATCAGCCATCTCCGAAAGTAAACGGTGAAGGCGAGGTGCCTCCGGCGTGGTCAAGGCACTGTCGGCTCTGCGATTGTCAATTTGGGTAAACGCAGAAGACGAGAGCCCTGCTTTCACCCCCATTTGAAGAAGCAGCTGGTGAAGATAAAAAACCGTTGAGGTTTTACCATTTGTGCCAGTCACTCCGAAGATCTGAAGGCCCAGATTCATCGTGCCCATAACGAAGGCCGATATGGCACCCGCAATCGACCTCGGATCCGGATGAAGTAGAACTGGAACATCCGCTCGAACCTCTCGGTCACTCAGGACCGCCGAGGCACCCGCGGCTATCGCTGCGGATAGAAAATCGATGCCGTGCGACTTTTCTCCCTGCACCGCTATGAACAGCGACCCTGGCACAACATCAAGAGAGCTGATAGCAACCGAAGTGACGTCGGCTTGATCGGAGACGAGCATCCCTAAGCTAAACGCCTCCGCTATTTCACTAGTCGTTCTCATCTACTTCACCGTATTTATTAGATGGGACACTTCTGGATTCAGTAGTCGAAGGAGGTATGCGGTAGTGCTTTAGAGCCTGCTGCATTATCGCCTTAAAGGGCGGGGTTGCCTGAGCGGAGTTTGAAACGCCTTCTGGTTTATAGATGGTAATACCGACTACAAATTTGGGGTCCTCCGCGGGCGCAATCCCGTAGAAGGAGATTGCGTACTCTTCGCCGTAGCCGGAGCCATCTTTCAGCTGTGCCGTGCCAGTCTTGCCCGCAACTCGATAGCCCGGTATCGCTGCCGTCTTACCAACTCCACCAAACTCGACTACCTTTTCCATTAGCTCAAGATCTAGGTTCGCACTTGCAGTAGAAACAACCCTGGTGGCTTGTTGAGTGGGTTTGTAGGCGACAGTTCCGTCTTCGTTTAGGCAGCTTTCAACCAAGAGTGGGTCAAGCCTCAGTCCTCCGTTTGCAATTGCTTGATAGGCATATGCCATCTGCAAGCTGGTGACCGAAATCCCCTGGCCGAATGTGGTCACTAAGTTAGTCATTTCGTCCCACTCGGATGCAGGATGCAGGATCCCGGAACTCTCGCCCTCAAACATGAGAGGACTAACAGTTCCGAAGCCAAATTTTTGCAGGTAGTCATGTCTAACTTCTCTGTCTATCTGACTTGCAAAATTGGTCATTCCGGTATTCGAGGAGTAGCGAAGCACGCCCGCGAGGCTTAGTGTGAAGTCCTCGTGGGAGAAGCTGTCCTTGATGTACTCATTATCGAAATCCAACTGCATCCGGTCTGGCGCATTCACAGTGTCGTATTCATCTGCAGTTCCGGAATCCAAAACCATCGCGGCGCTGAGTGCCTTCATTATGCTTCCAGGCTCAAAAGCCGCCTGAAAGATTCTTGATCCACGGTCGGAACTCTTTACAGCAGCAGGATCATTGGGGTCGACAGTTGGTGCTTCCGCTGCTGCAAGTATTTTTCCTGACTCAACATCCAGCACGATGGCAGACGCCCACTCTGCCGATAGTTTATTAACCGTGTCGGCCAAAACCTGCTGAGCGAAGAATTGAAGATTCGCATCAATTGTTAAATTAAGGGCTCCGCCGTTTTCGGTCGGCTGAGCAGTCCGGTTTGAAGAAGGAATGGGAACCCCTTCGGCGCTCCGCTCGAAGGTTTCCTGGCCGTCGATACCAGCAAGGCAGGTGTTGTATTGGCGCTCTAGACCCGCCAACGGCGTACCATCACTACCGACAAACCCAAGAATATTCCCCGCTACCGCACCCATTGGGTAAAGGCGATCTTCGAATTGGTCAAAAAAGACCCATGGGACTCTCATATCCCGAATGGCGTTGTAAATTTCAGCATTCACAGTCTTGGCAAGATTTGCATATTCAGAATCGCCGTCTAGCTTCAGGACAAGCTCCCCATAGTCGACACCGAGCAGTTGAGACAGGTCCATTGCGATTTCATCGACCGAACGCTCGGTTCTGACTCCATCTATGGTCTGAAATACCGGACCAACACGTTTCGGGGCAACATTCACGTCGTATCGAAACACAGTTTTAGCCAGCACCTGACCAGAAGAATCAAGGATGTCGCCACGTAGTGAAGAGATGGTTTGGGTAATTTTTCTGGTCTCGAGAGATTGTTCTTGAATCTCAGCCGCCCTTACCACTTGAAAATCGACTAGGCGAAACCCAAGTACCGCAACCATCAAGAACAGAAGCACTGCAAAGGCGCCTAGGCGGCGGCTCAACGAAGCGTGAGTTCCCATGTTGGCCCTATCTGGTTGGTGACGCCGGTATTAACCCAGATTTCCAAACTAGGCCAGAACTGGCCAAATTCGCGGTTTCAACACTCACCTCAACCTCTCCGTCTGCGACGGTAGCCATAGAAAACTCGGAAACTGTTCCTAATGCCGAATTAGCAACGAGATTTGCACTTGCAACAGCCGAGCCTTCGGCGCGAGCCGGTGCCGGCTCGCCGAATATTTTGTCGTTGTAAATATCGATCATCACCGATGCCGGGTTGGCAACCATGCCCAGCATATTGGCGGCGTCAGCCAGGTTCTGCGGCGAAGACAGCGATGAGACTTCCTCCTGAATAATCTGTACATCAGTAGCTAAGTTTCGTTTTTCAAGCGTGAGAGACCGAAGTTGGTAAGCGTCTTGAGTAAGCACCATATTGAGAGAAATTTGACCGATGAGAACCGCGACAATTCCAAGTACAAAAATAAGCCCGGCCGTCAAACTCGGCTTTAGCTTTTTGGCATCGCTTTCTGAAACCATATAAACGCTCACTAAAAGACCTCCAGTTTTTGGGCGGCCCGCAGTCTCGCGGAAGCAGCCCTTGGGTTTTGCGACAGTTCTAGTTCTGTTGCTCGTTCTACACCGCGAGTGATGACCTTGAGGGCTGGAGAGGTCCCGGGGAGCTGCATCGGCATTCCGATTGGCGTCGAAGAGACCGCCGCTTGCTGCATGGCGCGCTTTGTAATGCCGTCTTCAAGCGAGTGGTAGGACATGACGACCAGCCTTGCCCCAACTGCGAGGGCATCAATGGCCTGCGGCAATGCCGACTCGAGACCAGAAAGCTCGCTATTTACAGCGATTCGAAGTGCTTGATAAATCCGCTTCGCTGGATGACCAGTTGCCCGACCTGGCGCCATTGGAACTACTGCGGCGACGATTTTGTTTAGGTCAGCGCTTGTAAGAATGTCTGAGACTTCTCGTTCGGTAACGACCCGCTTGGCAATCAGTGGAGCAAATCGCTCCTCGCCGTAGTCTCGGAAAATTTTAGTGAGTTCCTTTTCGCCGAGCCCCGCAAGCAGATCCGCGGCCGTTTTACCCAGGTTTTGGTTCATTCTCATGTCCAAGGGCGCATCCTGCGCATACGAAAAGCCGCGGTCAGCTTCGTCGAGCTGCATTGAACTAACTCCCAAGTCCATCAAAATACCCTGGACTGTGGTCAGTTCAAGCTCAGCTAGCACCTCGCCGATCTCGTCGTAGGTAGCGGCAGCGGAGATAAACCGAGTACCAAAGGGCTCCAAACGCGCAGTCGCCAGCTTCAGTGCTGCTGGATCCCTGTCAATACCGATCACGGTCAGGTTGTCGTGCTCTTTCAGAAGCGCTTCGGTGTGACCACCAAGACCGAGAGTGCAGTCAATTACAACGGCTGAGTTTCCGGTGATTCCTGGTCTTAGAAGCTCCATGCAACGTTGGAGCATTACTGGGCGGTGAAGATCTGAGGTTGAATGATTCATCTTTTATGGGGAATCATTTCCTACACCTTGATCCTTGTCCGTCTACGAGCTTGGTTTTCGTAGGCCCGACTTAGGGGAAGTAAGCCGGTACGGCCAAGGAACAAAGTGCAGGAAATTAGAACAGTCCCGGAATCACCTCCTTCGCCTGCTGAGCAAAAGACTCCTCATTGTTCTCGAGGTAGGAATGCCACGCCTGCGAGTCCCAGATTTCAGCTCTGGACCCAACGCCGATGATTACAAGTTCCTTGGTGAGTGACGCATAGTCTCTAAGTAGTTGTGGAAGAAGTACTCTGCCCTGCTTGTCAGGCGACTCGTCGGTGGCTCCCGACAGAAAAACACGCAGGTAACGGCGGGCTTCTTCGGATGTGACTGGGGCTTGACGAATCTTTTCGTGGACTTCCTGAAATTCTTTCGCCGAAAAAATATAGAGGCAGTGTTCTTGGCCTTTTGTTATTACTACGCCTTCGTCCAATTCACTTCGGAATTTGGCAGGAAGGATTAGCCGGCCCTTTTCGTCCAGCTTTGGAGTGTGCGTCCCTAACAGCATGAACACTCCCTCCGCATCGTGTTATGCCCCACTTTACTCCACTTTGCTCCACTAGCTGCATTTTGGCAAGCCCTTTTTGATTTTTTTACAAAATAATTTAAATAAAAAAAACCCCGCCTTAGCGGGGTTTTAGAAAAGAACGATTAATCGTTGTTGAATCTCTGGTTCCAGCGATCCTCAAAGAATGAAGAGCCCCCTGGAGATTTTGCGGACTTGCCCAATCCAGGTATGCGGAAATTGCTGGTTGCAACCACGAGTCCAATGACCATGACCATGAATGCGACCACCCCGAAAAATGCCACCTGAAGCGAAACGGCCAAAATAAGCAGAACCACTCCCAGAAGCATCGTGATTACTCCGACAACAAGCTTCTTACCGTCCTTGTTCGACGAACCTACGTCGCGAACTCGGTTGGCAAAGCCAGCGTCTTCCTCTATGAGATTACGTTCCATCTCTTCGAGGAGCTTTTGCTCTCGCTCTGATAAGGCCATTAGTTGACTCCGTTCCTTACTAATTGTAAACAACTTTCAGACGCTAAGCTATTCCGCGTGGCTCAAGATTTCCTGTTAGAACTCGTTCAGAACAAACTCGACCTGTTTTGCGATCAAAAACGCGACGAGTTTTCTGGCATCTCCGAGGACTTGATACCCCTTATCGATTTTACTCAGTCTCTACTTTCCGGGGGCAAAAGATTCAGAGCCCTTTTCTGCTACTGGTCATTCGCCTCAACCTTGGGCTCTGAAACAAATGGAGCTGAGTTGGGCCCCGAGTCCCCAATTGTCGGAGTGGCAGCAGCCCTAGAAATGTTCCACGCCGCTGCTCTTGTTCACGATGACTTGCTTGATCAATCTGACACTCGTCGAGGTGCGCCGTCGATCCATAAGCGTTTTGAGAGCCTCCACAAGCAGCACAACTACGTTGGGTCCCCAGAGCGCTTTGGTTTGGCCGGTTCAGTTCTGGTGGGCGATCTGATGCTGGCATGGAGTTCAGAGATTTTTGGCGAAGCACTACTTCATGCTCCGAACGAAAAATCCGAAGCAAACTGCAGACACGAATTCGGCAAAATGCGCTTTGAGGTGATGGCCGGTCAGTATCTAGACGTGTTGGAGGAAAATGCCGCACCGACGAGGACCGATGGTGCGGCGGTTGCCCGAGCCAACAGGATAATGCTCTACAAAACTGCGAAATATAGCCTAGAGGCACCCCTGCTCATTGGTGCAGCCCTTGCCGGTGCGGAAGATGGGTCACTCAACGCACTCAGCGAGTTCGGCATTCCGCTCGGGCTAGCTTTTCAGCTAAGAGACGACGTCCTCGGAGTGTTTGGTGACCCTCAAGTAACGGGAAAGCCCGCGGGAGACGACCTTAGAGAGGGCAAGCGCACCGTTCTGATTGCGCTCACACTAGAGACTCTTCCTAAATCTGTTGCCCGAATATTCGAGGAGTTGCTTATTTCGGGAGAGATTAATGATGAGCAGCTCGAATTTATGAGAAATACGATCGCAGACTCTAAGGCTTTAGAGAAGACCGAACGACTAATTGCCGAACACTCCACCAGATCGATTGAGTCTTTGGCTGCCCTAGAAATTAGTGACAGGGGCAGAAATGCACTCGCGAAATTGGCAGATCAGGTAATAAATCGAGCTAAGTAGTTGTCTAGCCGAGCCCTTGGGCAGCTCTACGCACGGGGGCTTTGTGCCCCGCAAGCAATGCGGTTATCGGCTCTGTACCCAGCTCAGAGTTCAACTCATAAAGCCAAACGATTGACTCGTCTCGAGACAGACCCAAATCGTTCAGTAAAATTAGAGTCCCGTGAATGCTACTCAACGGCTCGCGGTCTATAATTAGATCGGCCGGAATCATAGGTACTTTGTCAATTCGATAGGTGAACAAGAAATGTTCGTCTATCAGCCTGCGAACTCTTCCAGGCGAGGTCTCAAGAAGATCAGCAGCCTGATCAATGGTTAGCCAGCTCGACACTTTATCGGTTATCAATTTACGCCCTTGCCGTTTCTACCAGCTGCTCCGCCACCAAAAAGGCAAGCTCAAGAGACTGCATGTGGTTTAGCCGCGGGTCGCACACTGACTCGTAGCGTTCCGCCAGGGTGCTTTCGTCGATCAAATCTGACCCGCCAAGACATTCTGCAACATCGTCGCCGGTTAGTTCAACATGAAGCCCGCCCGGGTGAGTTCCTAGACCTCGGTGAACCTCGAAGAAGCCTGCAACCTCGTCCATGATGTCATCAAACCTTCGGGACTTGTAACCATTTGCAGTTGTCATGCCGTTACCATGCATCGGGTCAGTGATCCAAAGCGGTGTCGATTCGGACTCTTGTGCAGCTTCAATAAGCTTCGGAAGCTCATCGCGAATTTTTCCAGCTCCCATTCTGCTAATAAAAGTCAACCGGCCTGGCTCGCGCTCGGGATCCAACTTGTCGATCAAATCAAGAACATCTTGCTTGCTAGTCGAGGGTCCAAGCTTTACACCCAGTGGGTTCCTAACCTTCGACAGGTAGTCAATGTGGGCGCCATCAAGTTGCCTTGTTCGCTCCCCCACCCAAATAAAGTGACCGCTTGTGACGTATGGCGTTCCAGTTCTGGAATCTAGTCTGGTCAGTGGGCGCTCGTAGTCGAATAACAAGCCCTCGTGGGACACGAAAAACTCGGTCGACTTAAGCTCATTTGCGTCGATGCCGCAGGCGTCCATGAACCTCATCGCTCGGTCGATGTCCTGAGCGATGCTTTCGTAGCGCTTATTCGCCGGGTTGTCCGTGAAGCCCTTATTCCATGAGTGAACTTCGCGAAGGTCGGCGAAGCCGCCGGTGGTGAACGCTCTGATCAAATTGAGAGTGCTTGCAGACGTGTTGTAAGCCTGCATTAATCTATTGGGGTCATTTTTTCTTGACTCAGGAGTGAATTCGTATCCGTTTACCGCATCGCCGCGGTAGGCGGGCAAAGTTACGTCTCCACGAGTTTCGTTATCGGCGGACCTCGGCTTGGCAAACTGACCGGCCATACGACCCATTTTTACCACCGGTAGCGATGAGCCATACATTAGGACGACTGCCATCTGCAGGACTGTTTTTATACGACTTCGAATTCGATCTGCGGTTGCATCCGCGAAGGTCTCGGCACAATCGCCACCCTGTAGAACAAAGGCCTCGCCTCGGCTAGCAGCAGCAATTCGATCGCGTAACGAGTCAACTTCGCCGGCAAACACCAACGGTGGCTTCACAGAAAGCTCTTCTTTCACCTTTTCAAGAGTCTCTTGGCTGTCCCAGGTTGGTTGTTGCTTCGCCTCAAGATTGAGGTAGTTGTCTAATCCGAACTCGTTCACGATTTCCTATTCTGCTCTTGCAAGTCTGCTTTTGACCGTCGAGGCGTACACGTCTTCATACTTTTGATTCGAAAGTCGGTGGATGTTGTAAACGATTTGGTCTGTCACTGATCTCAAGACCGCTCGCTCACCCTCCATACCGGCAAACCTAGAGAAGTCTAACGGCTCCCCAATCACCACTCCCACTCGATGTATTTTTGGATACTTAGCCCCCAGCGGCTGAACCTTGTCGGTGTCAATCATGGCAACCGGTATCACTGGAACCCCAGCCTCTAAGGCCATCCTGGCTATGCCAGTTCTACCTCGATGCATGTCCGAGTTGGGGGACCTTGTTCCTTCTGGATAAATACCCAGTAGCAAACCCCGTTCTAAAACTCCGAGACCGGTATTCAATGAATCCTCCGAAGCCTTGCCCCCAGACCTATCTATAGGGATCTGACCCGTGGAAATGAAAAACCACTTTATGAGAGCCCCTCTGAGGCCCTTACCGTTGAAGTACTCGCTCTTAGCCAGAAAGGTAACCGGGCGCCTTAGCTTAAGCGGCAGAAAAATGGAGTCGACAAAAGATAAATGGTTGGATGCCAAAATTGCACCGCCGTTCTTTGGAATGTGCTCGGTCCCTCTAGACCACGGTCGGAACAGCAGCCTAAGAACCGGACCCAAAACAAAATTCTTTAGAAAAAAATAGGTCATGAATTCTCCAGTCGTTGCCTGACAGCTTACTGAAGTGAGTCGCGCGCTAAATCAGCGGCACCAATTACTCCAGCCTGATTTGAGAAGGATGCCGCCAGAATTTTTGCCACCGGTCGAAAGCCCTCTGCCGGTAATTCTCGAAGGAAGCTTTCTCTGATCGGCTCGAGTAGTAATTCTCCAGCCTCGGAAAGGCCGCCACCTATTACATAAACCTGAGGGTCAAGAGCGGCAGTAATGCTTCCCATTGCTTCACCGAGGAAGGTTCCGACATCACGGAGGAGTGACAGTGTCCCTGGGTCCTTGGCAACAAGCGCCTGTCGAACATGCTCCCCCGTTAGTTCCTTGTGGTCTGCCTGCAACGATGCAAGCATTTTCCCAGCTGGATCGCCGCTAGAGCTCAAAATTCGAGCAGTCTCTAGCAGCGCGGTTCCCGAGGCATACTGCTCAACACAGCCGGTTCTCCCGCAGCCGCATTGCTTGCCGTTCCTGACAACCCTGATGTGTCCGAGCTCTCCGGCAATGCCGAAGCCCCCTCTTCGAAGGGCACCATCAGAGATAACCGCACCACCGACCCCCGTGCCCAGCGTGAGCATGACCATGTCCTTTGAGCCCATACCCGCTCCGAAACGATACTCTGCCCAACCGGCGGCGTTTGCGTCATTCTCGATAACAAGGCTCCGCTGAATCTTTTCCTCTAAACGCTCTCGAAGCGGCTCATCTCTCCAGCTCAAGTTTGGCGCGTATAGGACATTAGATTGGTCGGCATCAATGAACCCTGCAGCTGCGACACCAACGGGCACTTGCTCTGAGCCAACCTGCACAAAAAGCTCCTGGATCAGACTTGCCACCTCATCCACCATTAGATCTGGATCCTTGGCCGGCGATAGGACTCTTTTTTCGGTTATAACCTTGCCGTTGTCATCGACAATTGCTCCCAAAATCTTGGTGCCGCCGATGTCTATGCCGATGCTGAGCAAGCTGTTAACTCCTTGGTTGAGTAAGAGCTAAATTTTAGGGGGCGAACCATCAGAAAAAGCGACAAAGAAATTTATTGATTTTCCAGTCCCAATGGAAATCCACTTCAAAACAAGTTAAAGTATGGGTAAATCGACACAGGAGAGACAATGAAGTTTTACGATGTGCCAATAAAGGTGAACACAGATCCAAGCCTGAACGCGAGCGACCTTCTCCTTGAAAGAGTTGCGATAAACCCATCTCATGCACTTTTTAGCCGCCAGAACCAGGACGGTACTTGGAGAAATGTGACTTCCCAAGAATTCTTGGACGAAGTCAGATCACTCGCCAAGGGCCTTATCGCTCAGGGAATTAAACCGGGCGACGCTGTGGCCATAATGTCTCGCACTCGGTATGAGTGGACAATGATTGATTTTGCTATTTGGTTCGCCGGCGCAATTGGCGTGCCGATTTACGAAAGCTCGGCGGCAAGCCAAATCGAATGGATACTGACCGACTCGGATGCAATTGCTTTGTTCATAGAGGACGACGAGCACTTAGAGCGCTTCAATAAGGTCAAGTCGAACGCTCAAAAAGTCAAGCACGTTTGGCGAATTGACTCAAAAGACTTTTCCGGACTTCACCAAGACGGTGAAAAGATTGGTGACGATCTGCTGGAAAAAGCTCGCTCGCACGCAAACCTGAACGACTTAGCGACCATCGTTTACACATCTGGCACCACTGGAAACCCAAAGGGCTGTGAGTTGACTCACAAGAGCTTTGTAGATCACGCTAAGAATGCTGCTGCGGAAATCCCAGAGATTGCCAATATCAAACAATCCTCACTTATCTTCCTGCCGCTTGCTCACATTTTGGCGAGATATGTTTCGGTTCTATGTCTTCACTCTGGAATCCGAGTAGGTCACTTGAGTGACTCACTGCAAGTCGCTAAAGTTCTTCCAATTTTCAAGCCGACCTTCATCCTGGCGGTGCCAAGGGTTTTCGAGAAAATTTATAACGCCGCAGAACTAAAGGCGGAAACCGGTGGCAAAGGCAAGATCTTCCGATCTGCTGCCGAGGTCGCAATCGATTACTCGAAGGCACTGGACAGCAAGTCAGGACCTTCTTTTGGGCTAAAGATCAAGCACAAGCTTTTTGACCGACTTGTCTTCAGCAAGGTACGTGCCGCAATGGGTGGCGACGTGAAATACGCGATTTCAGGCGGTGCTCCGCTCGGAGCAAGGCTTGGGCACTTTTATCGCGGCGTAGGACTAATCGTTCTAGAAGGCTACGGGCTCACCGAAACGGCCGCGGCCGCCGTTATCGGACGCGTCGTCTGGCAAAAAATTGGCAAAGTCGGTCGCGCTCTACCTGGCACTGGAATCAAGATTGCCGAAGACGGAGAAATATGGCTACGCGGTATCAACTGCATGCGCGGCTACTGGCGCAACGAAGCTGCAACCAGGGAGGCATTTGTCGAAGATTGGTTCAAAACAGGCGACCTTGGTGAGCTGGACGAGGACGGCTTCCTAACCATCACTGGGCGCAAAAAGGAGATGCTCGTCACCGCAGGAGGCAAGAATGTTGCCCCGGCTCCGATTGAAGATCCACTTCGCGCTCACCCACTTGTCGGGCAGGTAGTCGTGATCGGTGACTCAAAGCCATTTATTTCAGCGCTTATATCGCTGGACCCAGACATGGTGATGGTTTGGGCTCAAAACAACGGCATCGAGAAGAAGCTGACACTCGCTGAGGCAACGAAGCACCCGACCATAATCGCCGAGATTCAGAAAACTGTTGACGAGGTCAACAAGTTGTTCTCGAAAGCTGAGCAGGTGCGCTCTTTTGAAATCCTGGATGTTGAGCTAACCGAGGCATCTGGTCACTTGACCCCGTCGCTGAAGATTAAGCGCTCCAAGGTGATGGCGGATTTCGACCTACAGGTGGAGAGGATTTACGCTAGCGCGTAAACCAAGCTTGCTCTCGCAGGGCCTTAAAAGCCAGTTTTCGCTCCTGCTTTTCTAAGCGTTCAAGATAAAGAATTCCCGAGAGGTGATCGATTTCGTGCTGGAGGGCTTGAGCCATCAAGCCCTCACCTGAAATTTCAATTCTCGATCCGTCCAACTGAAACCCCGTGGCCCTAGCTACCGTGTGGCGCATGGCCTGATGCCAAAGGCCCGGGACTGAAAGACAGCCCTCCTCCATTGGAACCAAGTCACCCGAGAGTTCGGTAATTTTTGGGTTTATTAGGTAGCCGATTTCACCCTCGACGTTATAGGCGAACGCACTTAGTCCCACCCCGATCTGCGTTGCTGCCACTCCCGCCCTGCCGGACAGAGACGTGGTGTCGATAAGGTCCTGTATCAGGCCCGAAGCCGATGCGAGATCGCGGATTTCAGCTGATGGCGTTTTCAGGATCGGGTCGCCAAAAAGCCTTATTTCCCGGACGCTCAAGCAGCTAACCCATCAACCACCAAGGCCGCTAGGTCTCTGGCAGCCTGCCTTGTGGCTGGGTGCAACTGATCGAAGTCGATAAAAGCTCCTGCGGCTAGCTGAGGGTCGTAAGGAATTCTGACTACGGCACGAACCCGTGATTGAAAGTGCGATTCGATTTCGTCAAGCTTCACAAGCTCTGTCCCAAAAGTCGCCGTGTTTAGTGCTACCACGCTGTTGCGTACAAGCTCGCTGTAACCATTCGAGTCCAACCAGGTAAGAGTCTCGGAGGCAAGCTTCGCCTCGTCAATTGATCCACCAGAAACAATTACTATTCCGTTGGCTCGCATCAAAACCGCACGCATGACACTATGAACAATTCCAGTACCACAGTCGGTGAGGCAGACGCTGTAGTACCGTGCAGCAATGTCAGCCACCACGTTGTAGTCGCCCTCATTGAAAGCTTCGGAAATCATGGGGTCGGCGTCCGAGGAAAGCACGTCCAAGCGAGATTTATCGCGTGAGACAAAATCGCTGAAGACGCTAAAACTCGAAATACCGCCAGCTCGATTAACGACGTCCCTAACCGTGCGATCGGTACCCTTTTGCACACGTTCCGAGAGCGTTCCGCGATCCGGGTTTGCGTCGATTGCAAGTATCCGGTCTTCTCGAGCTCGCGCCATTGCCATGCCGATTAGGGCAGTCATTGTGGTTTTTCCAACTCCGCCCTTTCGGGTAAGAACTGGGACAAATTTGGTCTCGCCAGCAAGATCAGCCCTGATTCTTGCATCGAGGGCTCTTCTGGCCCTCACCATCGCGTTGTCGCCGAGGTTTATTAGGCCGAAGCTGATTCGATAAAGGCCGCGCCTGAAAAAGGTCTCCGGAATAAAGTTCGGCTTTGCCTTGTCTTGCAATAGTCGATCCGCGGTCAGCAAGCTAGCTGGCTCGGGCTCGGCAAACAAGTCCTCAACCTCTGGAGCTACGTCAATGGGAATCGACACTGCATCTGCAGAAACTTGGTTTAATTGACCAGTCTCCGGGTCTAGCTCCAAGTCGCTGAAGTCAGCGCTTTCTCCTGAGGCATAATCGCGTTCTGGGTTCTTTTCCAAAACAACTCCTATTCAATTACGGCTATTAGGTCGCCGCCTTCAACAGGCGTGGGACCAGTAATGCCAAGTCTTACTATTTTGCCAGAGATTGGGGCAGCAATGCTTGCTTCCATCTTCATGGCTTCGATACCGGCAATTGGATCGCCGACCTGAACGCTATCACCCACTTCAACCTTTGGAGTCACAACCCCGGTGAATGGCGCGGCCGCGTGCCCCTTGATAGATGGATCTGCTTTTTCGGCAGACGAAGTTGTCGCTGTAATGCTGTGGTCTCGCGCCAAAATTGGCCGCAACTGGCCGTTGAGTTTTGCCATCACCGTCCTGAAGCCCTTGCTGTCAGCCTCTCCTATGGCCTCGAGGCCTACGAATAGCTGTAGCCCCTTTCGCAGTTCCACAACATGCTCTTGGTCTTGCTCTAGCCCGTATAGGTAGTCAAGGGTTTCGAGGTTATCGAGCTCCCCGTAAGCGGCCTGAACACGGTCGAACTCTTTGGTTGGACCGGGAAACAGAAGTTGATTCAGGGTTCGCTGAATCAGCTTATGGTCACTGGATTTTAGAGCCGCTAAGTCATCGGTCGAAACCGGAGTCACTGAAATGTCAGGTTTTTTACCCTTCAGAACCTTGGACCGGAACGGTTCCGGCCAACCGCCGGGCAGGTCCCCTAATTCGCCCGCCATGAAACCGATAACGGAGTCCGGGATGTCATAGTTTTGAGGGTTATTTTCGAAATCTTCAGGGTCGGCATCGACCGCAACGAGATGCAGCGCTAAGTCGCCGACAACTTTCGAAGACGGAGTTACCTTAGGAGGCCTACCAAGGATTCGATTCGCAACCGCATACATGTCTTCAACCAGCTCGAACCGGTCACCCAGACCAAGGGCGATTGCCTGTTGCCGGAGATTTGAAAGCTGACCACCGGGGATCTCATGCGAATAAACACGACCGGTCGGGCCTGGTAGTCCAGACTCAAATGGCGAATAGACCTTTCGGACGGCCTCCCAATATGGCTCAAGATCGGTCACTGCGCTCATTGAGATTCCAGTGTCGCGCTCGGTATTTTCCAGAGCGGCAACCAGGGAGCTAAACGATGGCTGACTAGTGGTGCCGGCCATCGGCGCACTTGCCACATCGACTGCGTCTACTCCTGCATCGACTGCAGCCAAAAGTGTCGCCAGCTGACCACCTGCCGTGTCATGAGTGTGCAGGTGAACTGGTAGGTCAAATCGCTCTCTGAGTGTACTTACAAGTACGCGTGCGGCTTGGGGTCTTAGCAAGCCCGCCATGTCCTTGATTGCAAGTACGTGAGCGCCGGCATCGACGATTCTATCTGCGAGTTTCAAGTAGTAATCGAGAGTGTAAAGCTCTTCTTTTGGGTCCAAGAAATTACCGGTAAAGCTCATGCCAACCTCGGCTAGAGACTTGGTCTTATCCCTTACCGCCGCAATTGCCGGCGCCATTTGCGATACATCGTTCAGGGCATCAAAAATTCTGAAAATATCCACTCCGGTATGAGCGGCCTCTTCAACAAAGGCGTCGGTGACCTCGACCGGGTACGGAGTATATCCGACGGTATTTCGACCACGAAGCAACATTTGAATGCACAAATTTGGAAGCTCTTCTCGCAGTTGAGCAAGCCTTGACCAAGGATTCTCCCCGAGGAACCTGAGCGCTACATCGTAGGTCGCGCCTCCCCAAGCTTCAACCGAGAGAAGCTCCGGCGTCATTCTTGCCACGAAGGGCGCTGCGGCCACAAGGTCTCGACCTCGAACTCTGGTTGCAAGTAGCGACTGGTGAGCGTCTCTGAAGGTGGTGTCCGTGACCAGAACTTGACTCTGCGACCTCATCCACTTGGCAAAACCCTCCGGCCCAAGCTCCACCAAGCGCTGCTTGGAACCATCGGGAGCTGGCGTTCCCAAATCAATTTTCGGTAACTTTAGTTGCGGATTCGTGCGGCCTTCTCGGGCGCCATAGGGCTTATTAACTGTCACCTCGGCGAGCCACTGCAGCACCTTGGTGCCGCGGTCTTTGGAAACCCGCGCATTCATGAGCTCTGGACGCTCGTCGATAAAGTGAGTCGATAGTTCACCCGATGCAAACGTCTCGTCATCCAAAACTGCCTGCAAGAAATTAATGTTGGTGGCGACGCCGCGAATTCTAAATTCGGCGAGCGCGCGCTTCCCACGGTCAACCGCAGATCTAAAATCTCTACCCCGAGTGATTAGCTTCACGAGCATCGAATCAAAGTGAGGGGAAACCTCGGTTCCGGTTGACACCGTTCCGCCGTCAAGTCGAATACCAGCACCACCCGGGGAACGATAAGTCGTTATTTTTCCAGTGTCGGGCCTAAAGCCCGCAGCTGGATCTTCGGTAGTAATCCTGCACTGCACTGCAAAGCCATGGGGGCGAATGCTGTCTTGAGTAAGGCCCATGTCCGCAAGAGTCGCGCCAGCAGCAATTCGAAGCTGGGACTGCACGAGATCAACATCGGTGATTTCTTCGGTAACAGTGTGCTCAACCTGTATTCGGGGGTTCATCTCAATGAACACGTGCTTTCCCGTGTTTGGGCCCACTGTCTCGATAAGGAATTCAACGGTCCCGGCATTCTGGTAGCCGATTTCCTTGGCGAAGTTAACCGCATCAGCGAACAGTTGCTGTCGAAGCACGTCATCTAAGTGAGGAGCCGGAGCTATCTCAATAACTTTTTGATTGCGTCGCTGAATCGAGCAGTCTCGCTCGTGTAGATGGATTATGTTGCCGTGATTGTCCGCCAAAATCTGCACTTCGATGTGTCTCGGGCGAATTACTGCTTGCTCGAGGAATACGTGAGCGTCCCCAAAAGCACTTCCAGCCTCACGCATCGCTTCGCCGATGGCATCAGGAAGGTCGGCCTCAGCGTCTACCTTGCGCATGCCTCGGCCACCGCCGCCGGCAACGGCCTTGACAAATAGCGGGAACCCAATCTCGCCGGCCTCAGCGATAAGTTTCGCCACATCCTCGGACGATTCCGTAGAAGCAAGAACCGGCACTCCGGCGCGGATTGCTGCAGCTTTGGCATTTACCTTGTCGCCAGCCAGCTCAAGGACTTCTGGGGATGGGCCAACAAATGCGATTCCATTCAGTTTGGCTTGCCTTCCAAGTTCGGCGTTTTCGCTCAAGAAGCCATAGCCCGGGTAAATGGCGTCAGCGCCCGACTCTTTGGCGACCCGTATCATTTCCGAGACTGAAAGATAAGCCCTCACAGGTGAGCCATCTGCCTTTATCTCATATGCCTCGTCAGCCTTCAGTCGGTGGACAGAGCCCCGATCTTCGTAAGGGTAGACAGCAACGGTCTTCGCGCCAATTTCGTAAGCGGCACGAAATGCTCGTACGGCGATTTCACCTCGGTTGGCTACCAGAATCTTTTTAAACATAAAAACCTTACTGAACCGATGTGGCGCGCCATGCACACGCCTAATAACTAGGTAGCCTATTACAGTGCATGTACTTAGCGTGAGTTCCCTCAAGGGTGGCGTAGGAAAAACTACGGTAGCCCTTGGCCTGGCATCAGCAGCTCTCAATCAAGGGATCAACACTCTGGTCATTGACCTAGACCCCCAGTGCGACGCAACCAGCGGGCTAGCAGCCCCTGCGGACATGACCGCTTCCGTAGCCGAAGTGCTGCAGAGCCCTAAGCTCCCCGTCTTGAGAAGAGCGGTGGTCTCCTCTCCTTGGTCAAGAGGTTCAAAGCTTGATGTTCTGGTTGGCAGCCCAAGGTCACTTTTGCTTGACAATCCTGCTCCAACTGTTTCCGATGTCTGGAAACTTGAGGAAATTCTTGCCCTAATCGAAGATGAGTATGACCTGGTTATCATCGACACTCCCCCATCCATCAACGCTCTGACTCGAACCGCCTGGGTAGCAAGCGATCGAGTAATTTTAGTTACTGAGCCGGCACTGTATTCAGTCATTGCAGCTGACAGAGCGCGCCGGGCGATAGCGGAGATTAGCGCGAAGCTGAGCCCAAGGCTTAGCCTCTACGGTTTCGTAGTCAATCGCCTTAGGCAGAATTCACATGAGCATGAGTTCCGCATAAATGAACTCCGCGAAATGTTTGGGGACCAATTACTGCAACCATATTTCGAAGAGCGCGCCGCCGTTCAACAGTCGACCGGAGCAGCCAGGCCAATCCATTCTTGGCCTGCGGAAGGCGCCGCGGAAGTAGCCCAGGGCTTCGATCGCCTATTGGCTGGACTAATGACGGATTTTGACACTACCGAAGTAAAACGGGCGCGAATCGGAATAGTTGGCCGAACCATGCGTGGTCAATCGAATTTGCTGAAGGACCTTGCTCAACCGGAGATTGAAACTGCGGTTCTGCCTGAATCAAGACGGGCAAGAAAAAAGAAGCGTTGGTTTCAACGCTAAGAGATTTTACGAGCCCTTCGGGCCGCAAGCTCATCATGAACGGCTGCCTCTTCAGCGGCAAAGTTAACCAGAGTGGCTTCGACTTCACGCAGCACCCTACCTATTGCAATTCCAAACACTCCCTGGCCCTGACCTAGAAGATCAATTACTTCGTCCTGAGAAGTACACAAGTACACTCTTGCCCCATCCGACATGAGCGTTGTGTTGGTTAGGTCCGAAATGCCAGCTGCGGAAAGCTGCTCAACTGCGATTCTGATCTGTTGAAGTGAGACACCGGTGTCCAGCAGTCGCTTGACAAGTTTCAAAACCAAAATATCTCGAAATGAATAAAGTCGCTGTGACCCGGAGCCGGTCGCTCCCTGTATCGCGGGAACCGCAAGCCCGGTTCTGTCCCAGTAATCAAGCTGACGGTAGGATATGCCAGCGGCAGCGGCAGCGGAAGCTCCTCGGTAACCAATATCAGTGTTTGGCAAGCCGTCGGTAAATAACACACCAGATTCGTATTCCACCGCTACTCCTAATTTGCACAGACTGCTAAGTCTGCCTTCAAGTTGAGGTTTAGGGTTTCTCTTCTGACTCGGGCGTGTCGCACTATCGTTCTATCTCTTCGATGACTTCGGTTATCAGGTGGATTCTGATAGCTCCAAATCGCTCTGCTATCTCCCTCGAGATATGCCCGGCCTTTGCCGCGCTCTCCGGTGCTTTCTTACGGAGAATCGGCTCGGTCACGCCTGTGATGATTCCAATTTCGCGCTCTGCTGCGGACTTCAACCCGCGTAAGTGGCGCGGTTGAATGCCAAACTCCTCCAAGCCGACCAAAGCAAAAGCAATCTCAACTTCGTGCGAAGAATGAGGTTGCGCGCCAAATAGGCCTAGATCTGCACCCTCTTTAAAGGCAAGATCCGAGAGCCCAGTCTCAAGCTTCAATTGAGAGGTCGAAAAACGTTGTCCTTTTCGCAGCGAGGCTGGGCTTGCAGCCGGCAGCAATGGCTGTCTTCCGGAATCCAGTTCATCTAAGTACTCCCTGATGACCTTGAGAGGAAGATACTGATCGCGCTGAAGCGTCAAAATAATCCTGAGGCGCTCAATCTGTGGTTCCGAAAATTTTCGATACCCGGCATCGGTTCGCTCCGGAGCAACAAGGCCCTGATCTTCTAGGAATCGCAGTTTAGAGGGGCTGAGATCGCCGAAATCCGGCTTAAGAACAGAGAGCACTTGGCCGATCGTGTAGAGCTTGCGGTGATCTTGAAGTCTCGATAGAGAGTTTTCCACGCTCAACCCTCCTTCTTCGAAGAATAAAAAGTCAAGCGAAACTTACCGATTAACACTTCGGCTCCGTCGGTCAAATCGATCGTGTCAACTCGATTGCCGTCGACATAAGTTCCGTTCATGGAACCCAAGTCTTCAAGCGAAAAAGCCAGGCGCTTCCTGGAGATTTGAACATGCTTTCTAGAAACGGTTACGTCATCTAGAAAAATGTCGGCCTCTGGGTGTCTTCCGGCAATAGTTAGATCTTGGTCGAGCAGGAATCTTGATCCGGATCCTGGTCCCCTGTGTGAAATAAGAAGTGCCGAGTTGGAGGGAAGAGCCGCTACTGCGATTGCTTCTTCGTCAGAAAGAGCGGGGATGTTTTTGACTATCAGGTCGTCAGAAAAACGAGCTGTGTCATCACTCCCAAAAGCTTCTTTAGACAATTTTTCCTCCCTTTTATACTTTAGGGGATTTTGACTTGATGGATGACAAGACTTCTATAACTTGCTTTACATACAGCAAGCCAGAAAGCCAGTAGAGAGCCACCCCCCAATACGCGAAGCCCCAAGCAAGCGGTAAAACTATAAAGTCGGCCTCCGGCCAGACATCAACCATCAATAAAAGCGGCAGAGCGTATAAAAGAGCAAAAGTCCCTGCTTTGCCCAAGAAGTGCACCGGTAGCGGACCGTAGCCATGGCTTGCCAAAATCGGGTAGACAATTACTAGCATCAGATCCCTGGAAACGACAATCAGAGCTAACCAGAGCGGGATGTTGCCATTAATAGTCAAACCAATCAAGGCGGCGAAGATAAAAAGTCGGTCGGCTGCTGGATCTAGCAGCTGACCGAGTCTTGTTACTTGATTAAAACGCCTCGCTATTTGCCCATCGAGCCAGTCTGTGGCGCTGGCGACCATCAAAACGATCAGCGCTGCAATGAATTGCCCATTCAAAAGTAAAACCAAAAACACCGGAACCATAAATAGCCGCAGGACGCTCAGCATGTTTGGAATGCTTCTTAGCTCCTGCATAACGCCCATGCCCAAATTCTATAGGTCTGAGATAAATCAGCTAGCTCCGCTCGCCCGTCACTCGCAATCACCATCACAAAACCTCAAGGCGACCTTGGTAGGATAGAAGGTATCGTTGCCCCTGCTTGCAACAAAACCCTTTGGAGAGTCTGAGATGATCGGCGTGCGCGACCTCGAGATTCGCATCGGACCCAGGGTTCTGATGCATGGAGTAAATTTCCGCGTGGACAAGGGCGACAAAGTAGGACTAGTCGGCAGAAATGGCGCCGGTAAAACAACCCTTACGAAAATACTCGCTGGTGACGGCCAGCCATCTCAAGGCTTCGTCGATCGCCAGGGTGAAATTGGATATCTCCCGCAAGATCCGCGCACCGGAGATCCGGAGCAACTAGCGAGAACCAGAATTTTAAACGCCAGGAACCTTGGCGACACTCTCGAAGGCATGAATAACGCAGGCCTTGAGATGGGAAGCACAGACCCTGAAGTCTCAGCCGCGGCCATGATTTCCTACGCAAAGTTTGAGGAGCGCTTCCAGGCAGCAGGCGGCTACGCTGCCGAGGCCCAAGCAGAGGCAATAGCGGGAAGCCTGGGCATCAAGGGGCAGATCTTGAACCAGGCACTCAAGACTCTCTCCGGCGGACAGCGCAGGCGAATTGAACTAGCAAGAATCTTGTTCAGCAATGCTCAAACCATGATTCTCGATGAGCCGACAAACCACCTCGACGCTGACTCTGTGGTTTGGCTCAGAGAATTTCTGAAGTCCTACAAGGGTGGGCTAATTATTATCAGCCACGATGTCGCTCTAGTTGAAGAAACGGTCAATCGCGTCTTCTACTTGGACGCCAATCGCACGATCATTGATATTTACAACATGGGCTGGAACCAATACAAGAAGGCCAGAGAAACAGACGAAGAGCGCCGGAAGCGTGAGCGATCAATCGCCCAGAAAAAGGCGAGCACTTTGCAGCTTCAGGCCGCCAAGTTTGGGGCGAAGGCCAGCAAAGCAGTTGCTGCCAAGCAGATGGTTCGTCGCGCTGAGTCTTTGCTTGCGAACTTGGACGATGTGCGAGAAGTAGATCGCGTTGCAAAAATCAAGTTCCCTGACCCAGCCCCGTGCGGGAAAACACCTTTGATGGCTGAGAACTTGAGTAGAAGTTATGGCTCATTGGAGATCTTCACTGCTGTTGATTTAGCAATCGACCGTGGTTCCAGAGTGGTCATCATTGGTCTAAACGGAGCTGGCAAAACCACGTTGTTGAGGATTCTTGCCGGGGTGGACCAGCCAGACACTGGTGAACTGATTGCCGGTCACGGACTCAAGGTTGGCTATTTTGCCCAGGAGCATGAGACTTTGGACGTCAACAAAACCGTACTTCAGAACATGCAGGATGCCGCCCCCGGCCTTCCCGACACTGATGCAAGAAAAGTGCTCGGCTCTTTCCTGTTCTCAGGTGACGATGTCTCGAAGTTAGCCGGGGTGCTGTCCGGAGGAGAAAAGACCAGACTTGCACTTGCATCGTTGGTGGTTTCATCAGCAAACGTGCTGCTACTTGATGAGCCAACCAACAACTTGGACCCGGCAAGCCGTGAAGAGATTCTTGGTGCTCTAGCAAGCTTTAAGGGCGCAGTTGTGCTGGTCTCACACGATGTTGGAGCCGTTGAAGCATTGAACCCGGAGCGAGTCTTGATCTTACCGGACGGCGACGAAGACCACTGGAACGAAGGTTATGCCGACCTGATTGCTCTTTCCTAAACTACGAACTTGCTTACGTAAGCTACTGAGGGTTCAATCAATAATTCTTGAAAGGGTCCAGATGTGTGCCAGTCCCATCGAGAATAAATTAGAGAGCTCTTTTTACTGCGACCACGGCTGCGGTCAGCACATTGAAATCGGCGTTTTTGTGGCCTCGGGCAAATTTATTCCGTGGAATCAAGTAGACGGTGCTTCACAAAAAGCTTTTCGTCAAGATGGTTCGATCCAGGCGGAAAGAGAAATTCATATTCAGTGCCCGGGTTGCTCCAATGAGGTAAAAATTTCAGCATTGAATTTGAGCGTTTTTTCTAAGAAATCTTTGGCCGTTGGCGTCACAGCGGTAAGCCTCCAAACTCTGGAGCTTTATAAGTCGAAAACATTGCTGTCATCAGGGGAAAGTCGACCGTAAGTAATTGATCATTCTTGGGAGAAGCGGTCGACTGATGTTTGAATAATTGCGCGGTCAGCATCTGAAACTTGGCCAGATTCGATTAGGAACCTGCCGGTTTCAGCATTCAAATTTGTCGCAGCCGCAATTAGGTCCCCCGCGACTTCATAGCTGGTTGCACTTATTCCCCACTCTCCCAAATCCTGGGGCACAAGAAAGGTATTTGTTTGTTTGTCGTGGGTGATTTCTAGTTTTACCTCTTGCCCTACCTCTTCTGAAAGCGAAAAAAGATCAGCTAAGGCACAAGATGAGAAGACATCCGTCTCAAAGATCAGTTCGTAGGTGCTAAGCGGCAGAAAATATGCGGCGCTGTAACCAGCTATGGCTTCTCGCTCTGGAATTATCACTAAAACAGGTCCTTCCGGTTCTACTGATTTCTCAACCACTCCCTCTGCAAGTGCTTTTTCGCAACTGGCATAGGTGACCTCTCTAAAGCTGTCTATAAGAGACTCTTGTGATTCGGGAGAGGTTTCTTCGGAATCCTGGACTTGATCTTCCGTGTCAATTTCGGATTCAGCCTGTGTTTCGGAGGGAGACACTTGGGGCTGCGTCTGGCTTGGGGTTTCAACAGAGGTGCTACTCGATCCCGGTTCACCACTGGAGCAGGCGGACAGTGACAGGGCAATAAGCATTCCAATTGCAAGAAAAACCAATCTCATCCGTACCCCCTAACCTCTGAGGTTCAGGCTACCAAGGTCAGCAGATATTCGTTTCTATTCCGGCTGATGGCTAGCTGCTGCTGCCAAGCACAACAGTTTTTAGCCCCTCACCCTTCTCAGCGGCATTTAGCCCCTCAAAGAACCTCTCGAGTGTCACCTGATTAGTGATCAGTGTTGACAGCGAAACCTTCTGCTGAGCAATTAGATCCATCGCTGCGAACCATGATTCTGAGGTCGAGGCAAACCCACTAGAGACGACTAGCTCCTTCAATAAAATTGTGTCGAAGGGCACTGAAACCTCTTTCCCAAAGATGCCGACCTGTACGTAGTTAGCGCCTTTTTTGGCAGCTTTAAATGCAACTCTCGCACCTGATTCGGAGCCGGAGCACTCGATCACTACGTCGAATGAGTTCGATTCCGGGACATCTGTGGTTGTTTGGAACCCCAGGGCCCTGGCGATAGCTAGTCTTTCCGAATCCTTTGGCAACCCTGCCAGCAATACTTGTCCACCAAGCGCTCTTGCAACCTGCGCAGAGAGCTGCCCCATGGCCCCAGCGCCTAGAACAAGTACAGATTGGCCAGCTTGAACTTTTGGAGGGTTCATCAGGCAGTTTGTTACACAAGCCAGTGGCTCGCTTAAAACACCGTCCAACTCACCGGGGGTTTCCGGCATCGTGTGCAGGTTGATAATCGGTAGCAACAGGAAACCGGCAAAACCGCCGTCTCGGAATGAGCCCAGGGAACGCCTAGCGTCGCACAGGTTCCTTCTGCCGTCTCGGCACATTTTGCACTTTTCGCAGGCTGAGAAATAGGTTTCTACCGCGACCTTCGTGCCAACCCAATGTTGATCCTCTTTTGAACCAACTTCGCTTACTGTTCCCAGAACCTCGTGACCCAAGATCACGGGTAACTCGTAGGCGTATTCGTCGTGGGCGATGTGAATATCTGTTCCACAGATTCCAGTGGCGATGACTCTGATCACGGCTTGGCCGGGGCCGGGAAGCGGCACAGGCACCGTTTCGAGCCTGATCCCTTGAACTCCCTTGGCGCGCTTCACCACAGCCAGCATTCGCCGATGAATCAGGGCTTGATTACCAGTCATGCACAGTCCCGTCTGCTAGTCGATTGAAAGGCAAATACGCCTGCTGATAAGGGTATTTGCCAGCCTCGTCTATGTTTAGGCTGACTCCTAGGCCGGGCTTATCGCCCGGGTGCAACAAGCCGTCTTGCCATGTAAAGGACTGCTCAAATACTTGGTTGGTTCGATCCCCGTGCTGCATGTACTCCTGAATACCAAAGTTGTGAATGGCCAGTCCCAGGTGCATTGCGGCGGCCATTCCCACCGGGGATATATCAGTGGGACCGTGCATGCCGGACTTAATCTGATACATAGCCGCATAGTCCAAAGTTTTCTTCAAGGCCGTGATGCCTCCCATGTGAGTGACAGCTCCGCGCACATAGTCAAAGAGTTGGTCCCTGATTAGGTCTTTGAAGTCCCATGCTGTGTTGAATATCTCACCGATGGCCAGCGGTGTCGTAGTGTGTTGACGGACTAGCTTTAGCGACTCTTGGTTTTCTGCAGGAGTGCAGTCTTCTAGCCAAAAAAGGTCATAGGGCTCTAGGTTTTTCCCCAGTTGTGCAGCCTGAATTGGTGTCATTCGGTGATGGCCGTCGTGAAGCAATGGAATCTCGGGCCCAAATTCATTTCTGACAGCCTCGAATACTCTTGGGAGGTGCCGAAGGTAGCTTCTGGTGTCCCAATCCTCTTGTACCGGCTGTGCTCCGCGTCTCGCCGGCTCATGGTCATATCTTGCCTCACCGCCTCCAGTTTCCTTTGACTGCGACGCGATCCCGTAGATGGCATTCAGTCCAGGGACACCGGTTTGGACCCTGACTGCCCTAAAGCCAAGCTCAAGGTGCTTTCTGATCGAGTCGAATAGCTCCGGAATATCACTTCCGGAGGCATGCCCGTACGCAAGCAAGCCCTGTCTAGAGGCTCCCCCTAGTAGTTGGTAAACCGGCATTCCAGCCGCCTTGCCTTTAATATCCCAGAGAGCCATGTCAACTGCAGCTATCGCTGCCATGGTCACTGGTCCCCTGCGCCAATAAGCCGAGCGATAGAAGAATTGCCAGGTATCCTCAATCCTCGAAGCATCCTTACCAATCAATAGCGGTGCGACATGATCCTGCAGATAGGAGACCACGGCAAGCTCCCTGCCGTTAAGGGTCGCATCTCCTAGGCCGGTAAAACCCTCTTCAGTGGTGAGCTTTAGGGTTACGAAGTTTCTGTCAGGACTAGTTACAACTACTTCCGCTTTGACTATGTTCACATTGGCCTCTCATGTCGTTATCTTTCCGTTCCGCCTGGTTCAAGATCCAATAATTCCAAGTCCTGCCTGGTTGGAAGACCCTCCCAATCCCCTCTGGAAGAGATTGAGAAAGCGGCGCAGGCAACACCCCTTTTGGCGGCGGCTTCGGGAGTGAGGCTATCTAGATAACCGGATAGAAAACCCGCAGTGAAAGCATCTCCAGCCCCAACCGTGTCCGCTATCAGCACCTTATGGGCGGAAACAGACGTTGCATTTTCGCCATGGTAGACAATTGCTCCATCTGCGCCATTCTTGACCGCCACCCACTCGGCACTGTCCGCAAGCAACTTGAGGGCAATGTCTTGAGCAGACCCCTGGCCAATAAGCTCAAGCTCCCCTGGGGAGCCAATCACGATGTCTGCCCTTGAAACCATGTTAGATAGTGTCCCTCTGGCCTTCGACTCGGACCAGAGCTTAGAGCGGAAATTAATATCAAAGCTGACTTTGACTCCGACCTGCTTGGCTCTATCAATCACCATTTCGATGCACTCCGCAGCGGTGTCTGAAAGCGCAGGAGTAATTCCAGTTAGGTGAATAAGCAGCAAGTCCCGGGTTAGCAGTTTTTCGACATCAGAAAACTGAAGCTTCGATCCGGCTGAGCTTGATCGTTGATATGTGACTCGTGTGGTGGTTGAGAGCCGTGGTTCAGTGAGCATAATGCCGGTTGGGTGATTAGGATCTACTCCTCCTAAAAAGTCCACTCGCTCGGCGTAAAGAGTCCTTCGAATCAAATCTCCGTGGGGATCGCTGCCAACCAGGCCCGCCCAAGAGACTCTGTGGCCAAGTCGCGAAAGGCCAATTGCGACATTTGACTCTGCTCCTGCAATAGAAGAATTGAATATTGGGCCCAGGTTGATAGCGGAATCTGCCCTGAGCGCCAGCATGGATTCCCCAATGGTGAGCACCTGCGACTTGGCTGTGATCGTCATCGGCCAACCTGCTTTAAGTATTGGCTTGCTCTTTTGCCAAGCTCGATTTGATTACCACCCGGGGAAATACCATCGCCCAGGAGCGGGCCGCCTACTCCCACTGCTATTGCTCCTGCATCTAGGTAAGACCTCACGTCTTCAAGTCCAACTCCCCCAACGGCTATCAAGGCCAACTCTGGCATCGGATCAAGCACCGCCCTGATGAATTTTGGCCCCAGTGCGAAAGACGGGAACAGCTTGACTCCCGCAACACCGAAGTTGTGAGCTGTTTTAATCTCAGTCGGGGAAAATGCGCCCGCCAAGGTCGGAATATCAATTCCCGCTGCATATCCAACGGATTCGGAAATAGTGGGAGTCACTATGAAACTGGCTCCTGCACTCAAGGACTGGTCCACCTGCAAAGCGCTGAGAACCGTGCCTGCTCCCAGGCGATATCCAGAGGGAACGAATGTAGAGATTTGTCTTATCGCCTCGTAAGCGTTCTCAAGGGTGAGGGTAACCTCAAGGATTTTCACACCAGATTCAAAAAGAGTCTTCGCTGCCAAGACTGTTGAATCCACATCTTTACCCCTCAAAATTGCAATGAGTTTATGGTTGATCAGATCTTGCGTTAAAGAAGCATTGAGATTGTTTACCATTCCGCAAACGACCCATCATCATGGCGCCAGATTGGGTTTGACCAACCGCCCCAGTTTTTTGAGGCTTCCCGAACTGCTTTTTCATCGATTTCAATTCCCAATCCCGGGCCCTGAAGTAGCGGGAAGTGTCCGTTCACAAATGTTAGCGGTGAAGTATCCACCAGGTAGTCCAAAACATCGGTTCCCTGGTTGTAGTGGATTCCAATCGACTGCTCTTGTATTAGATGATTCGGACTCGCAAATCCGACCTGCAGGCAGGCGGCAAGCGCAAGGGGGCCAAGCGGAGAATGAGGCGCGAGCAGTGCGTCATAGGCTTCGGCAAGTGTCGCGATTCTCCGAAGCTCCGAGATTCCACCCGAATGGGCAACATCTGGTTGAACAATTGCGACACCGGCTTGAAGCACCGGAAGAAACTCCTGCCGCGAGTAGAGACGCTCTCCGACTGCTATTGGGATGTTTGTAGAAGCCACAATATGTTGAAGCATGTGTGAATTTTCAGGAACTACAGGCTCCTCCAGAAAAAAGGGGTGGAACTCCTCAACTAGAGGTGCTAGGCGCCTTGCCGTTGCCAAATCAAAGCGACCATGCAGATCAATTGCCACATCTTTGTCGCCGCCTAAGACATCGCGAACCGCTGAAACTCTCCTGACAACTTCGGAAAGTTCGGAAGCTCTGCCGTTTTTACTCATCTTGCCACTGGCGTTCATCTTGACGGCAGTGAGCCCAGCTTGAATTTGTTCGGCTGCATGTTCCGCGACCTCGCTTGGGTCATCACCGCCGATCCAACCATAGGCTCTAATTTTTTTTCTCACCGCTCCACCCAAGAGCTGGTAAACCGGAACTGACAACCTCTTGCCAAGTAAATCCCATAGCGCCTGATCGATTCCGGAGACAGCACTTGCCAGAACGGCTCCTCCACGATAGAACTGCCCCTTGGAAAGCACCTGCCAATGATCTTCAATCTGATTCGGGTCTTTACCTATGAGGTAATCTCCAAACTGCTCGACAGCTCTTGATACAACATCAGCGAAGCCCTCAAGAGAAGCCTCTCCCCACCCGACTAAACCGTCACTTGTTTCGATGCGAACAAAGACCCACCTTGGAGCCAACGGGAACGATTCCACTTTTCGAATTTGACTCAAGATGCCTCCTGCTTTCTCGAGAGATACTCCAGAACTATTACATCAACCATTTCTTGAGGAGTTGCAGTAATTGAAACGCGAATTCCGCTCTCATCATCGGTCAAAGTCTCAAGGGTGTCGTATTGGGACTGCAACAGATTCGCTGGCATGAAATCGTGATCTCGTTTCGTTATTCTCGCCGAAACCAGCTCTATTGGTCCGTGTGGTTCAACGAAAAACGTACTCGGCGAAAGAGCCCTGAGCCTGTCCCGATAAATGTGCCTGAGCGCGGAGCAGGCGACAACCACCCCTGAATGTTCGGCGTACTCGGCGAGAGTCGCGCCCACCTCTTCCAGCCAAGGTTCACGATCCGAGTCAGACAACGCCTGCCCAGATGCCATGAGGTCGATGTTCTTCCTAGAATGCAGCCCGTCGCCATCAACGAAAGGCACACCGAGCCTCTCTGCAAGCAATATTCCAATGGTGGATTTGCCGATTCCTTGGACACCCATGACGACGATCGAAACTGGTTTGCTGTCTTCCATTCTTACCCCTTCGTAGCGCCGGCTGTGAGACCAGTAACGATGTAGCGTTGGGTGAACAGAGCGATGACCATAATTGGGGTAGTCACAACGACCGACGCCGCCATCAGAGCACCCCAGTCGATGCTTGCATATCCAATGAAATCGAACACAGCTACCGGCAGGGTCTTAGTAGATGCCCCAGATAGCACAAGAGCGAACATAAAATTGTTCCATGAAAAAATGAACGACAGGATGGTGGCCGTTGCAATACCGGGAATTGACAACGGCAGCGCGATCCTCAGAAATGCACCTATCGCCGTCAATCCATCGACCTGCGCTGACTCTTCAAGTTCCTCTGGTAATTGGTCAAAAAATGACATCATGATGTAAAGGATTAGAGGCATCGATACGAACATGTGAGACAAAATAAGGGGCAAGAAACTGCCTGTGATATTTAACTGAGCAAAGATAAAATACCAAGGTACCAACAGGCTCACGCCGGGAATAATTCTCGCCAACAACACACTAGTAGCGGACTTTCTCATCAAGAATCGGCTCATTGCGTAGGCTGCAGGAACCGCAAAGACGAGTGAGAAGCCAGTGGCCATAAATGCCACGAAAAAAGAGTTCCAAATATAGACCAGATAGTTACCCCGTCTAGGATCAAAAACAGTTTCATAATTAGCTAGCGTAGGTTCGAAAATAAATGCTTGACTCGAGTCATATATTTGGACGTTGAACTTCAAGCTCGCAGCTACCATCCAGGCAATTGGCCCCAAGAAAATAAAAATTAAGATCGCCAGGCCAAGCACGCGCCCGATGGACGAGGGTTTGAATTTCGGCTTTTTGCGTTTCTTGCCTGCCGACTTTTGAAATAGTGTTGTCATAGTGCGGCCTTTCTTCGCATCTGTAGAGCCCAGATGATTCCGAGAATCATCAGGAAGAAGAGGATGAGCACCGCTGATGCAATTCCGTATTCGTTGTAGTCGAAGCTCAATCCGTATGCGTAAACGTTAAGGGTCTCAACGTCGTTGAACGATCCCCCGCCCTTCCCCTTAGTTGCATAAAGAATGTCAAATGTCTTGAGCGCATCGATTCCTCGAAGAATTACCGCAGCAATGATCACTGGGCGCATAAGCGGCACCACAATCAACCAAAACCGCTGCCAGGCATTAGCCCCGTCAACTCGGGCCGCCTCGAGTGGCTCCTCCGGGAGACTAGTTAAGCCGGCAAGTAAGATCAGAGCCACCATTGGGGTCCATTGCCAGATATCAACAAAAACCAGCGTTGGTAAAGAAGTTGTTGGGTCTGCGAGCCAAGGCTGCGGAGGGATGCCAAACCAGCCAATAAACTCATTTACAAATCCAATGTTTGGCTCGAATAGTAGCCTCCACATCATTCCCACCGCTACCGGGGTCGCAACTAGTGGGAGCAACACAATTGTTCTTATGATTCCTTGCCCTCGAAAGGGCTTCCAGAGCAACAGCGCGATGATCATGCCAAAAATAAGTTCAAAAAACAGTGCGCCCCCGGTGAAACTAATCGTTCGCCAAACAGATGGCCAAAATCTATCGGTGTCCGTTAGGACACCTATGTAATTATCAGCGCCATTAAAGTCAAATGGTCTTTGCACGCTTCTGCGCGCATTAGTGAAGCTCAGAAACAATGTCCAAGCCAAAGGCACTGCGAGAAGCAGCCCGACGAAAATCATGGATGGCCCTGCCAGCACCCACTTGCGGTTTTTGTTGGCCCAGCGACTGAATTTTTCACGCCTTGTGATTCGCTCTACCGGCTTCTGAGCAGTCAAGTAGGCCTCCTAGATTTGTTGTAAGTGCTGCTCCGGCTTCCGATTCGAAAACCAGAGCAGCACAAACGCTTTTTCGAGCGCCCGAAGTTAGCCGCTCAAGGTTGGTGCGTGTTGACTACTTCGTATCTGTTAGTAGGAAGTCGTCAAAGGTTTGATTTGCATCGTCAATAGCCGCATCCAGGTCTCCACCCGAAATCGCGATAACGATCGGCTCACCGACGATTTCACGGGCTCTCGCAACCTCGAATACTAGAGGTCGATCAAGTCCAACACCGTTTGCACCGTTCAGTTGGATGGCAGTTACAAGCTCCGCTGGGTAATCAGCGGTTGCCTCTGGGTTTGCCCAAACAGAGGTTCTAGCACCGGAGACGCCAAGCTTGGCCAGTTCCAGTGAGATCTCTTTCGAGGTTGCCCACTTAACGAATGCCCAAGCACCTGCCAAGTTGGTGGTGTCTTGGTTGATTGATAGAGCCCAAGCGGCCACGTTGTATGGCTTTGAACCGGCAGGACCTGCTGGGAAAGGAGCGAATCCGACGGAATCCGAAACAGTCGACTTTTCAGGGTCTGTCATGTTCTTGTAAAGACTGTCCGCATCGGCTAAGAATGCGGCCTGACCCTGCTGGAAGATGGCGAACGCCTCTGGCCAGCTCATCTCTGGGTTAATAGTCGCGTTGGTGTGGTTGCGGATCAAATTACCGTAATACGCGTATGCAGCACGGGCCTCATCTGAGCCAATGGCAGAAGTGCCATCCTCTGCAATCCAAGTTCCCCCATAGCTGTGTAGAAAGGCGTTGAACTGAGTAACAGCGGCGGATTTACCGGTGCGGCCGACGTAACCAGAAACATCCGGGTTGGCCGCGTGGATTGCAGCGGCAGCTGCGTCTAGCTCCTGCAGAGTTGTTGGCACTTCTAACCCAACAGCTTCAAGAAGATCCTTGCGGTAGTAAAGAACTGTTCGCTCGGTGATGATAGGAACACCCACAACTGCGCCCTCGTAACTGGTTAGAGCTGCTGGTCCCGGTTGGAAGTCAGCCCAGTCCCAGTCAGTGTCCGAAGTCGCAAGGTCGGTGATGTCAGCTAGATAACCGTTGCTTGCGAAGAGCTTGTTCTCCTGCAAGGGACGATACATTAAAACGTCAATTTCGTCGGTTCCTGCATTTAGCTTGACGTTGTACTGGTCTGACAGTTGATCCTCAGCCAATTGTGAAATTTCCACAGTAGCTCCGGTTTCCTCTTCGAACTGCGGAATTAATTCCTTAATCGACTCGGTCCAAACGTGATTGGCCAGAGTCACACGAATTGTCGTTCCAGCAAGATCTTGGCCTTCCAACTCCGAGGGCTGAGGAGCCGCTGTTGAAGAGCTGGTTTCTGTGCTGGCCCCTGAGCATCCGGCCAGTGTCGCGAGGAAAAGAACTGTCGCCAAGACGGCAATTGGCTTTTTGACTGTAAAAATAGACTTCACGGTTATTTCCTTTCAGGGTCGATCATCATTGAACCGGCCCTAAGCACACGCATCTTTACGTATACCTATTAGCCCCAATTATGCATCAATTGTCATACTATTGAGGAAAATGTTGAAAAATGAGATGATTATGTTATGTCGTCACCTACGAAAAGCGTTGCCCCCGAGTCAGAGGCCTTGACCAGCTCATCCAAGGATGGCGGACAGGATCTTCGTGAGCAGGTAATCGAGACTTTAGGGCTCGAAATTTGCGGCAATAACATCTCTCCGGGGGCAACATTTTCGACGGAATCTATCGAGGCGAGGTTTCAAGTATCCAGACCGGTTGTGAGAGAAGCACTGAGAGGGCTGGAGGCTCTCGGTCTCGTAAAACCAAGGCGGCGGGTGGGCATGACTGTGATGCCACTGACGGAATGGAATGTTTACGATCTTCAGGTAATCAGGTGGAGGCTTGCGGGTGCAAGTCGAGTAGCGCAACTGAGATCCCTTACCGAACTTCGACGGGCCATTGAGCCAAGTGCGGCTGAAATGGCCGCCATTCGAACGCCGCTCGGCCTCGCCAGTGAGCTGGTTGGACTTTCTGGTGAACTATGGAAGGCAGGGAAAGAGGGTGACTCCGAAGAGTTCTTGCGGGTTGACCGGAGATTCCACACCCTTGTTTTGGAGATGAGTGGAAACGAGATGTTTGCAAAGTTACACCACCTTGTTGACGAGGTATTAGTGGGAAGGACTTACTACGGACTAATGCCCCGGTTTCCAGCGATCGAAGCTCTCCAGCTCCACACTGACATTGCAATTGCCATCCAAAGTGGCAACCCAAAAAAAGCTAGCGCTTCGATGTTGGCAGTCATGGAACGGACCATCCAGGAGATGAGCACAATCTGGGACTTGGCTCTTGACCCAGAGGACCACAGGCCTCGTTCCTCCGAAAAAACGGAGACCGCTTCAATCCGTCTTCCAAACAAGGACCACGGCTAAATTCGGGAAATTCGCCACCCAGAGAGTACGGAAAAGTTTCGCGAAGAATCGCGAAATGTACGCGGATTTTCGATGCCGCCCCGGAACTCGGACGCCAAACCCACTGATAAGACGCGGGAAGTCAAAGCATCGCGAAACCTCGTATCTTTAGGTTGAGAACCGCAGTAGAGCAAGTTAGTAAAACCTGCGCGCACATGGAGTGGTGAGGCGAATAACCAGCCATAAACGCTCTGTCAGTAAGTCGGGCAGGTGGTCTTAGAGCCCACGATCAAATGCTCCCACTGATGTACCGATTGTTCGAAGAGAGTTGAAGTGGTGCGCGTCCCGTTACCTCGAGCGTTTTCGGATTGTGCTCCGGTATGGTTTCGCGCCCTGCTGTAAGCATCGCCGTCGCCTCAATTGAGCAAGATTAACTTAAGAGAGAATCCCCAAGTGAGCAGGCTCCGGGGTTCATTTGGCTTGGCTGGAGCTAGGTGAGATGTCAAGCCGTCGAAGTAATTGTGCGTTTAGGGCAACTAGAAGCGTTGAAAGTGACATCAAGATCGCCCCAACTGACATTGGCAGGATGAAACTCACTTGTGCAAGAACACCCGCGGCTAGTGGCACTGAAATCAGATTGTAGCCGGCGGCCCACCAGAGATTCTGTTTCATCTTTTGGTACGACTTCTTTGAAAGGGTTATTACCGACAATACGGATCTCGGATCGGAACTAGCGAGAATTACACCCGCCGAAGCAATTGCAACATCGGTGCCTGCGCCAATCGCAATTCCGACGTCCGCCTGGGCAAGTGCCGGAGCATCATTGACGCCGTCTCCAACCATTGCAACGATGCGCCCTTCGCTTTGCAATTCTTTAACTTTCGCCGCTTTATCTTCTGGTCTCACTCCAGCGAAATACCTATCTATTCCAAGTTCTTTGGCAACAGTGCTGGCAACTGCTTCCGCGTCTCCGGTTATCATCACCACTTGCCGACCAATTTCGTGAAGATCCAAAACCGCTTGACTTGACTCTTCTCGAATTGCATCTGCCAACTGAATTGCGGCAACCACCTGGCCATCGATCGCGACGTGCAGGATTATTGAACCCTCCAACCGCCACTGATCGGCTATCGAGAGTTCGGACTGCTTGATTGAGGTGAGCATGTGTGTGCCGCCAACTCGCACTAGCGCCCCGTCAACTAATGCGCTTACACCCTCGGCTGGGGCGGATTTAAAATCCGTTGCTACCAAAGCGCTAGTAGAACTCTCATGAGCCGCATGCACAATTGCCTTAGCAATCGGGTGTTCGGAGTCCTTCTCGGCAGCGGCTGCTAATGACAAAACGTAATTCTTATCTTGTCCGGGCGACGCAAATACGGAAATCACCTCGGGGTGACCCTTGGTGAGGGTCCCGGTCTTGTCAAAAAGAATTGTGTCAACAGCGCGCATGCTCTCAAGAGCAAGCCTGTCCTTAATCAATACGCCTCCACGTGCCGCGCGTTCGGTCGAGATCGCCACCACGAGTGGAATCGCGAGACCTAAAGCGTGAGGACATGCGATGACCAAAACCGTAATTGCTCTTACCACTCCGTCATCGACGTTACCTATCAGGCTCCAAACCGTGAAGGTCACCATCGCAGCAACCAGTGCAAACCAAAACAGCCAGCCTGCGGCTCTGTCCGCAAGCAACTGAGCCCGCGAGGATGAAGTTTGCGCCTCTGCAACCATCTTTTGAATTCCAGCCAATGTTGTGCTGTCACCCACCGCAGTTATTTCAACTCGAATAGCCGAATCAGTGGCAATTGTTCCGGCCACTACGGTTTCGCCAGATGATTTCATGATTGTTTGGGATTCCCCAGTAATCATCGACTCATCTATGCTTGCAGATCCGGAACTGATAAGGCCGTCGGCAGGCACCCTAGCGCCGGGGCGGACGACGACAATGTCACCGACCTCTAGGGCCGATGGGGAAATCTTATGAATTTCCTCACCACGAACTACTTCGGCTTCATCGGGCAACAGCGCCGCCAGAGAATCTAGCGCGGAGGTGGTCTGCGCTAGTGATCGCATTTCAATCCAATGGCCAAGCAGCATAATTACAATCAGAAGGGCTAGCTCCCACCAAAAATCTAAGGCCCCATCCAGCAGGCCGAGGCTCGACCCAAGAGATGCAAAGAAGGCCACCGAAATAGCAAGGCTTATCAAAAGCATCATTCCCGGTTTTCGCGCGCCAATTTCATATCGTGCACCGTCCAAGAACGGCCAACCACCACAGCAAAACATCACGGTTCCCAGAACTGGTGAGATCAAACCCACGAAAATTTCGTCAGGTAATTGGTAGCCAAGAAACATTGAGAACATTTCCGAGAATGCAGTCACAGGAACCGCAATAATTAGCATGATCCAAAATAGGCGTCGCAATTTTTGCACGTGACCGGAGTGATCCATGTGGCTCGAATGCCCAGACTTCTCGGAATTCTTCGCGTCCTGGTCTTGCTTCATCTTCGAGTGGTCACTGGCTGGGCTGACTGGCTGGGCTGACTGGCTGGGCTGACTGGCTGGGCTGACTGGCTGGGCTGACTGGCTGGGCTGACTGGCTGGGAAGAGGTCTCAAAAGTCGTTTGTTCGTGGTCGTGCATTTTCGAGTGATCTTGCTCGTGCTTGCTCAATAGTTAGCCCCAGACTTATGTCTTCCCTTCGAACCTAGACCGCAAGGAGTGTTTCCACAAGGCATTGAACTTCCGACTAACCGCTTTGGAGAAAGGTCTTGACTGACTGGACTTGCTTCTGAAGCCACCGCTGCGTCCCTTCAAAACGGGCCGTTTATTAGTTGAGTCTCTCCCCGATAATGTGGCAGATAGTACATTTTCGTTCCCCATGAAACTGTGTAACACTGAAAAGACTCGATCAAAGGAAAAATCAAATGCCAAACGAAGAGTTTGTATTCGAAGGATCCATGGGGAAATTGTCTGGTCGGCTAAGCCTGCCCGATCAACTCGTGACGCACAGCGCAATCTTTGCCCACTGCTTCACATGCTCAAAAGACATCCCGGCGGCAAAGCGCATAACGAGCGCATTGGCGGCCCGGGGCATTGCTATCCTAAGTTTTGATTTCACAGGTCTTGGTCACTCCGATGGAGAATTCGAAAATACGAACTTTGGCTCCAATGTTGAGGATCTCCTGGCGGCCGCAAAGGCCCTGGAAGAGCGCGTCGCACCAGCGAGTCTGCTGGTGGGTCATTCTCTTGGAGGCGCGGCAGTTATTGCGGCAGCACCGAAGCTGAGTTCTGTCAAAGCTGTCGTTACTATTGGTGCACCCTCAAACCCAGAACACCTAAAGAAGCTCTTTAGTGACGCGGTTCCAGAAATCGGCGCGCAGGGCTTTGCCGAGGTTGACCTCGGCGGTCGGCCTTTCAAAATCACTCAACAGTTTGTCAACGACATTAGTACCGCCAATCTTCACGGGGCACTTCTGAAGCTAGATGCTGCTCTGTTGATCATGCACTCACCCGTGGACACCATTGTGGATGTATCCAACGCCGCAGATATCTTCAGCGCGGCTCTGCATCCAAAGTCCTATGTGTCCCTTGATGACGCCGACCACCTCATTAGCCGAGTGTCCGATGCGGAATATGCCTCCTCTGTTATTACCGCTTGGGCTAGTCGCTACCTTCCTGGTGCCCCATCCGGCAGCGACCAATCATCACCTGACGGCGATGTGATGGTCTCCGAAGTGTCCCCAGATGGCTTCGCTCAGGATCTTTTGGTCGCAGGCGTGCACCAAATGAAAGCTGACGAGCCAGAAGATGTTGGTGGCACCAATAGCGGACCAACGCCTTACCAGTTCCTAGCCGCCGGACTTGGGGCTTGCACAGCCATGACGATTCGCCTCTATGCCAGGCGCAAGAAAATACCCCTCGATCACGTCTCGGTCAGCGTCCGCCACGATAAACGCCATGCCGTCGAATGTGAAAACTGTGAGACCCCTGAATCCAAAATCGACCACTTCCAGCGGGACATTCGATTGCGTGGGGATCTAACCGAGGAGCAGATCGACTCCATGTTGGTCATCGCAGATAAATGCCCCGTGCACCGAACCCTGGAGCAACGTTCCCACATCAGCACGACTCGAGTGAAATAGCTCGGACTTAAGACTAAAAACCAGGACTTATAAATCGTTAGGCCTCTTAGGACGTGGCGACTAGACACTTTCCTGAACTCAGACTCCGCATAAGTTGCACAAAATCTACGGTCCGGTCATAAGAGCCCGGAATGTTGGCTCAGTTTTGGAACACCACAGTGAACGGGTCTAGAGTTCGACCATTTACTATCCATCGGAAATCTCTCTCTATGCCGACTGGAACACCAATAATGAGGGACGGGGCCACAGAGCTTGGATCATCACAGCTCCACATTTTTTTTGTTCTCCAAGGCAATTTTGAGGCCGTCCCTTTGCCGACATTGACCCAGCTCCCTGCCTTCAATTCCTGCAGAGTCGATGAACTAATACTGCTCCAACAAAAATCCCGAGGCCCGATCATGGCTTGGCCAATCGAACAAACTACTAGATCCTTCTGTGCAACGGAATTTACATACGTCCAGTCGCAGGAAGCGTTGCCTGAAGCCGATAATCGGTTGTTGCTCCGCCAAACATTCATCAAGGTGATATCTGGACCTGCAGCCGAAGCGCCTCGATAGTAGCGCTTCTCTGGGTCAATGAATGTTTCTTCGTTGCTGTAACAGGGGTTTCCAGGGAAGTCATAAGTGGAACTCATCAGATCACATCTGTCCGGGACATGAGCGACACCAAGGTTGTGAAAAGCTTCGTGGACCCATGTCTCAGAATAAGACTCGCGCAGTCCATGCGAAGGACCGGCACAATTGCCCTGCATTAGGGTTACCGAAATAGAGCCGGATAACTGCCCAATTCCACAGAAATCATTGACACTGGGCAACTCCACAAAAATCGAGTAAATCTTTCTGTTTTCAGTAGGCCTCTGAAAAGGAGTTCCCTGCAAAAGCCTGGACAAGTTCCCGCCATTGCCCACTATGTCCTTAATCTGAGCCTTCGTCAGTGGGCTGTCGATAAATCCAATATCAAAGACTCCATCGCTACGCCTGTCAACCTCAAAAGCCAGACCCAGCTTCGCCTGAAGCATATCTTGGCCCTCCACCAAGCTGGCCGTAATCGTGCCATTGGTGTCGACTTGAGTGTCTACTGCGTCAGACGGCTTTAAGTAGATTGGTTTTATCTGGAACCCCGCCACTGCATCGGGACGGTCTTCAATTCCTCTGGCTGAAGGGGTCTCCGCGACGCCCTTCGGAGACTTTATTGTTAGCAACACTTTTCCTGCGTAGCTTCTAGCCTGAGTCGGTTTGTTCTGAAACCAGGTGGAAAGATTTGGATTCAGCTTTAAGGCATATTCGCAGGCTGCCTTCGCCCGCTTCCGAACCGTAATGTTTACGCTCATCGACTGGTCGTAGTACCTAATGCCTGTGCAAATAAACTTTTCAGCGTTCGGGTTGGCCTTAATCGCAGCGAAAACCTGCTCTTCTTGTTTTGTGGTCAAAGTAGTGACCGAACCCGAGAAGGACGCGAGAGTCTTTTGTTCAGCCGAGTACTCGGCGGCAGCTGAGGCAAGTGGTAGTCCGGTAGCGAAAAGTAGACCTACCAATAGGAGCGCTATCCTCTTCAAAGAATCTAGCCCCCAAGGTCCATCGGTACAAATGCAGGCTTTCTAGCCTAACAGAGCAAATCATGACAACTGAACTACCCGATCTTAACTTCAGGGGACAGTGGTCAATGGCTAATTCATGCTGGAAAATACTGGAATTACCCGACATCAATGCAGTGGTTGCCTTATCGGAACTGCCACAGACACTGATGCCCTTTGGGGTTTCTTGACGGGTTACGCGTCGAAGGATAAGACCGTCATTGGACGGTGCTCAACTGGAGGGACGTCACGGAGCCTGGCCTGTGCCAAACAACCGGGCACTGGGCTGATTGACCTTTTTACGACCACAAGCCAATTTGACATCTACCGAGGGCTAGAGGAATCTGCTCGTAACCTCACTGGTTGTTGAGATAGGTTAAATCCACAAACAAATGAAAGAGGTTGTCATGAGTTTTGCAGAAGCAGTGAAGTCTTTTTGGTCGCGTTACACAATGTTCAAGGGCCGCTCACGCCGCTCAGAGTACTGGTTTATCCAGCTTTTTCTGATTATTACTAACCTTGCCGCAGCAGCTATTGATTTGGCACTTATGGGCGGCGACGTTGATCGGTTTATCGCAAACGGTGGTGGTGGCATCCTCGGCCTCATCTGGATTCTTGTCACCATCCTTCCCGCGCTAGCGGTACTCGTTCGGCGACTACACGACACCGGCAGGAGTGGATGGTGGGCATTGATAGGACTTGTACCTCTAGTTGGAGGCGTTGTCCTGTTTGTGTTCTCCGTCTTGGACTCAACTGCCGAGGAAAACCAGTACGGGGCCCCTGTAAAGTAAAGGACTTTGCCTAACCAACACGGACTCTGATTCTTAGGTTTGTTTAGGGGTTGCGCTCCAGCGCAAACGAAAATCAGAGGATGATGCCCAAAAGAGGAGCACCCAGTCCGCGGTCAGCTCCCATCTCGATCGCGGTACTTCGTGCCGTCTCTGACTAAGAAGTAAAGTAGGAGGAATGCAATTTAGTAGAACTTTGAAATACATCAGTCTCGGCCTGGTGTCGCTATTGACCTTGGCAGGATGCGTATCCTCTGTCGACAGCTCGAACTCTCCGCAAGTGACCCAACAACCGGAGTCTGAACAGTCAGATTCGACAAGACTTACCGGCACCAGCGGCTATCTACCCGGCACTTACCTGCCTGAGCACTGTGATGGCGTTGCCCCGGAGGCAATCCCTGTCTTTGAAAATTTGATCAGTGAGCTAGATGCCGAGAACTGCATTGCCCCGTACACCTCTGTGATCAAAATGCAGGGGGCCGAGGTGATAACCGCCGAGTTGGCCGGTCCAGATGTGTTTGGCGTCTCGCAGTACCTACGGGTCTATAGGCTCCTCGAAAGAATTCCGACAGTTAGTTCATTTGGGCAGTGGGGTCAATGGATTGGCAATGACGCTCATCATTCCTTACCCTTTAATTCGATCGAAGGCGGACTCTTTGTCGACGACAAGATGGGAAGAAGCTACTACCCGAAATACATGGCGTCTGCAGCAACCCATGGATACAGCGGCGATAGCGATACCGGTGGTGGTTGGGGTTTTTACGAGAGAAGGATTTCCTGCGACGTGCTTGGCCGAGTGACACTGTCCAACAAAATGCTGGTGCCACCGCACTTGATTTCCTTCGATGAAAATCAAGAAGGATTCGAAAATGACGGAGGGATCTCGGTCGGAACGGCTTGGGCTGCGCTTCCAATTATCGGCAATGAGTTTGGAGCCGTGAGTCCTGGGGATTCACCTGGGCTACTCACCTGGACCTTCGTCATTGATTCAGCAAACTACTCAGGCCCCCTTATCGCCTACACACCTCAACACTGGAACCTGAGGATGACCAGGTGGAACATCCTCGAGATGTTGGAGTCCGTCTTCAATTGGACTGTTGGGGATTCGATAGCTGACCCATCGGGCCAGGCGTTGGTCGATTTTTTGAGCGAAGAGATTACAGAGACCGAAATGCTAGTCAAAATTCAAAATCAGTCCTGGTACAAGGATTGGTGGGCAGACTCCAATAAAACACACGGTGTCTCACCCGCTGAGAAGTATGTGCCAACCGGGATCGAAATGCCTCCTGTCCCACTTTTTGCTATGGAGGAGGATGGCAAGACATTTATAAAGAGCTACCCACCTAAGGTTCCGAACACTTTTGACCAAGAGCCAATTGCTCAGAATATTCAGACCTTTGACGCAAAGCTCATTTCAGCTTTTACCGACACCTTCAAGTCAACCGCGAAGGACTCCTCCTGGAAGAAGACCTTCAAGGATCTCGGGATCCCCATGCATGTTGAGCGAAACGAGAGAACCGGACCACTGGTTGAATTTTTCGGTCTCAAGGTAATGGGCGAGGACTACTACGACGGCTCCACCATCAACTTCAACGTTCCACTGCTTGCTGCCACCCAGAAAGGTGAAACAAGCATCGTGATTGACTGGACATCTACTCCCAAGGCCGAAAGGGAAATAGCCAGCTACTACGAGGTGGTAGGAGAGAAGGTCATTGGGGTCACCGAGTCAGAAGTACCCGAAGCATTGCGACTTTTAGATTACGGAAATCTAGAAAACCCGACTAATCTGCAGAACCATTTCGACAACATTGAGCTTCCGGGTGATGACACTTTTAATACCGACTGCTGGGTCTGTGAGGACCCAAATGGGTGCGACAAGGAAATCCACCAGACTACTTTGGATGATGGCAGCGTCATCAGCTACCGCTGGTACCGATTTATCGACCAGCCAGTTTTCTGGAACATGAAGCGCGAGTACCCGGAGTTTTATACCAATTCCTACCTAGCAGACCTGCAGATGACTATGGAAAACATGCATAGGAATTGGGATGGCAGCGTGAACTTGCTGGAACGACCGGCTGATCAGGCGCGCTTCCACCTGGCAGAAATTGACCACGGGCTAATTCTGGATCCCCCAGCCGGCAAGGAAGTTGGCTGGGTTCCGATAGTGACGCAGGTCGAACACCCAGATGGTGTTTGGCAAGACGAGATCATTCAACCCGAGTCCGATAATGGACCTTGGTTGAGGCGCTAGAAGACCAAGCGATACAGCCACATAACGCTGACAAGATAGCGCCTCCGGGATTCGAATTGACGGTGCTCTCTGCGCCCGCCTAGCCGAACTTTTACTCGGACGGTGCGAGAATTTTAGCCAAAGTCAAGTCCTTGCTCGGCATAACATCCGAGGCATCAACAACGTCACCTTCAAACCAGTCTTCACCACTGTCGACTGCTGGGTACTGATTCAGCGAGGTGTAAAAATCCTCAGAAGTCATCCCAAAAACGTCTAAGAATGGTGTTGCCGAATTGGGCTTGGCGGGAGCCGTCAAAATAAGGCTAAAGGCTTGAGCCTCAGAGATCCCCTGGGTCTTTTGTAGCTCCTTCGCGAAAGCCAGCAACATGAATGCGGATGTATTGAGATCAAGCTCTCCGCCAGCAGCACCACCATCACGGTCGTAAAGCTCAAAATCTGACGGGTTACTTAGGCCGGTGGCGATAACGGGAAACAAGTTGCTGTCGAAGTTGCTCCTGTCATAGTGCTCTGCAACATATAGCTCCTCGACGACTTGCGCGCCGCCTTCCCACATCCAAACCGGCCAAGAATCACCTACAGGCGGAGAATCCGCCATCCAGGCGCCCCTTTGATACACATGCCAATACTCATGAGCAATGACGGAGAATCTGTGCAGGTCGTCGTATTCAAACTCATCTTGATATATTTCCAGAATCATCCAAGTATTCGTTCCGTCACCGGAAATACTAGTGCCCTCCATACCTGGTCTCTCCACAGGCCAAGGGTTATCAACAGCATTACTCCAGGCATAGATGCTCATGGGTGACTTAACGGAGTACTCATTGGTTTCTGAGTCCCTGAAGTCATGAAGGCACGGAGAAATTGGGGCAACCTCCTGAAGGTTGGCTATGATCACACCAAACTCAAGCCGCCAAGCCTCAGGCAGGCTGTCATCTAATTGAGTTGCAAATCCAAAAGCGCCCTTTGGGTGTGCGGCGGCAGGATCGCATACTTCCGCAACCTCAGTCTCTGTAGTCTCAGACTGCGCCGCTTGAGTTTCCCCATCCTCGGTGATCGGCTCCGCGGCGCTGCAGCCAGCGACAAAAATAAGCGCTGCGGCAATAGTCAAGCTGATGGCTGTTCTCATTTGCGACCTAATTTCCCCATTACGCGTCTAGGCTAACGTTTTTCGACAACCCACAAGTCACGCATACCAATTCATACCAGCCGTTGGTGCTGAAGTGTGGGGACATTGACAGCAACCCACTCAAAATACCGTCGAGCTGGACGGATTTGAACCAGCGGCTTCTCGCCCCCCAGTTACCTGCAGGTTGTTCGTGGTTGTTCGTAAGTGTTCGTGGCTGTTCGGAAATCGCGTTCGTTCAGGAGTGCGAACACCGCCGAATAATGCTCTAGCGGGTGGATGCCTGGGAAGACATTCTGGTCAGGGCCTTCTCTTTGCGAGAGAGATTTAGAGACCCGAAGGCAGAGAGTTTTCGTTATTGCTCCGGCAGACTTAGGGACATCGAGACGCTGCGCTAATAATTAGTCTTTTCCTCCAGAGGCGTGAAAAATGCTGTTAGGCAAAGCTAATAGTTGGGAAACTTCACTAAGGACGAAAACTTTTCCTTTGGGAAGATTTCCGCGTAGGCCGACTCTCCGTCTTGACCAGACGTACTGACAAACCACTCTTTATGTTGGCGATAGAAATCCGTCATGGACATTCCAATATTTTTCTGAAAAGCCTCCTCGAAATCCATCTCGCGAAAGTCTCTTGGAATGTCAACGAACACTGCTTGATAACTGGACAATGAAGCCAAATGAGCTATTGCAATTTCGTAAGGCGGCGTGCATTCTGTTTCTGTGTCGTACCTTTCACCGGTACTTAGATCATGCTCAGGGCACCTTTTGAGTTGATCACTCGCGCCCCATTGCCAAACTTGGGGATCGGTGCGCCATTGATAGTCGTCGGGGACCCCTTGCTGGAAAATTGAAAAACTAGGGGCATTTTCCTCTATCCAGAGAAATGAAAATAGGCTTGCCGTGCCTTCGACCCACCATGTCGGAGCACTAACGTGCGGGCTAGCCTGGTAATCCAAGTGCTTCTGTCCCGCCATATTGACCTGGAACCAGTGGAAGTATTCGTGAGCTACCCCCGTATAGGTGTCATAACGGGCCGACTCTTTAGTTAAGCCTCCAGGATTTTTTCCAACGTAGAAGTACCAGTCTTTCTCGTTTAGACAGATACCGAATTTATTTAGGCCGTTTCCAACAGTGCTGAGGCAATTCTGTTCTAGATCATCGAAAGTGTCTATGGAACGGTAAGCAGGGGTAAATCGGTTCAAGTCTTCAATAATTGCCGAGGAGTTTTCCCACGTCGAAAAAATGTAAGTGTTGAAGCCGGAATATCCGCCCACAAAGGCATTTAGGTTCGCCATTACTTCTCGGTACTCAGCTTCGTAGCCAGGGTCTATGTCCGATGCAGCCATGTAAAGCTGAACAGGTTCATCTACCGCCACACCAAACGAAAGGTTTTGCGGCCCATCGACTGTAATTTCCCCGCTGGCACAGCCGGAGAGGATAAGTGTTGCGGCCAAAATAAATGAGCAATTAGATAATTTCACAAGCATAATTTTATAATGCTGGGATACCTAAATCGGACCTGATAATTGCGCGCTACGGCCTTCCAGCAAAGTAGCTCACATCGGAGATTATGGCTCCAGCACTTTTGATACCCCGTCGGGCTGGCGGGATTTGAACCCGCGACCCCTTGTCCCCTGAGTTACATCATGAATGGTTTCCCTTCACACTGGGATTAATAACTAGGCGACTTAACGTCAACTCCAGCTTATCTAAGCAGATTTAGGGCTAGTGGTAAGGAACAGAGGCGCGCCCGAAGGGGTCACAGGCGCCTCTAAATCGTTACCTTGCTTGGATAGTTTCTGCCAAATGAGACGTCCATTGGTCCTTTTGGCTGGTTAAGCTGAAGTACTGAACTAACTAATTCAAGGGAGAATGCTTATGGTCTTGGAAACGCTTTTAGTGCTGCTGGTATTGGGCGCGGCGGCCGCAAGTGTGCTCAGTTTTTTTGTTGTGCGATCCAAAAAGCGTCAACCGGAAGAGAACAGTAAACCCGACGCCGACAATCCACAGTGGGACGACAAGTAGATTTTGCAGTGATCACTGGTCGAAACGGCTGTTATTCCCTCTCGCACTCGCTGTGAATAACGAATGCGCATGGCGATCAAACCGGAATAATATCTGGAGATGAATTGCGACCTATGACGCAAGAACGAACCCCTACGAGCGTTCAAACTGCACTCCGGCTGGATTCTTGTTTACTGGGATTGCGACCCCAGGTCATTGCTCGAATCATTCTGAGCCACTTCCAAAGTCCGTCGCTACCTACTGATCCCTGAACCAGCCGCTGGAGAGATCTATGAAAAACTTCACCACATAACGGTTTTTTAGATTTGAAGCGTTTGGACGAAGGTAGTCTGAAATTAGTGCAATACACAATTACTTAGTTCTTGGTCGAGCTGGAAATTGCACCAAGGGGGCATGACATGGGGATAAGTCCAACGATCATTACTGCCGTTCCAGACGGGGCACCATCTGTCACCATAAAGGCAGCTGCGATTTACTTTTCGGCTAAATTCGTCGAAGTCGCGAATCTAGAGCAGGCCGAATGGTGCCGGCTAATTGAGCAGGACAGCGACGATTGTTGGGTTGGCTTTAAATTCTCCGTAGGCGAAAGGCCGATGGATTCACTGCGGTTTGAGCCAAATGGTTCGGCTGGTAAAAGTCGTATTGTCCGGACAGGCGCGTTTATTAATGGAAGCCCTTTATTAGGGCAGACCGCTAAGAAAGAAGGGCTCGAAAGCACTTTTGAGTTGACTCTTGACCGTCGCAAGGAAGTTTGGTTTACAAGGCTACGGCCTACGTTTGAGAGAATGGCGCTCTACGAAAATAGTTCTTCTATCCCGTCTGAGGCGAAGGGTATTTACCGTTACCTCGATGTCAACGATGAGCTCCTATATTTAGGTAAAGGGAACATCAGGGACTGCCTTGACTCCAGGGGTAGGGACGAATGGGGCATACATAAAATTGAGTTTTCGATTATCGCCAACGACGAGGATTCATTGAGGTGGATGCACCACTTCGTGACAGAGTACAGGTCTAATCATGGCGAAATGCCGGCCATGAAAAGGATAAGGGGACTCGAACTCCCCTAGCAGCTTGACAGTTTCAAGTCAGGCTCGCTTCGTAGCAAAGCTGAGGCCACCAGCTATCCGCGGATACTTAAGGAGTTATTTAAGGGGAAATTCCCCTCCAATACGCTTCATATCCCGTCGGGCTGGCGGGATTTGAACCCGCGGCCCCTTGTCCCCCAGACAAGTGCGCTACCAAGCTGCGCTACAGCCCGTTGCCGCTAGACAACTCACGAAAGCCTATTGGATGGCTTTGCCCCTGAGATACCGTTCCAGGCCAATTGTTAGAGAAACGACCCCTGCTCCCAGCAATAACGCTATTACTGGGACAGTTGGGTCCGTGACGCCTAGGGGCTCGCGGTTTTGATCTTGCCATGGCCAGAGCGCTCGAAGCGATCCGATCATCAGGCCAATCATCAAGCTAAGAGTTAGGGCGCGGTAGTTATCCAGGAACCATTTCATGACCATTGCAAAGCTCAGGAGGCCGATAATCGCTCCGATAACAAACAGGCCTAGGTATCCAAGGTCACGGTTGTTTACCGCTGCGATAGTTGGCCCATACATTCCCACCGCCAGCAAGAAAAAAGACCCGGAAACACCCGGCAGGACCAGCGCGCAGACAGCCAATCCTGCAAACAGAACAATTTGCCAGGCAACGGGATTGTCCAGGCCGGCATTTGGCACAGAGGTTAACCCGAAAGCAGCTGTCCCCCCAATAATCAGAATGACCAAGTGAATTGACCGAAAGTTTTTTCCAATGAGTCTTATCGGAACATAAAGCGAAGCTACGAGCATGCCCGCGAACGCGGCACGAACGATTTCTGGTTCCGTATCTAGAAGTGGTTCCAAAACCGACGCCGTCGTAAGGATCGCCAGAATCATTCCGAATAATATCGGAAGCAAAATCGTGAATCTGATTTCGCGAAATAGCTTGCCGGCATCTTTAGGCTTGCCGCGGAGTAAAAACCCAAAGGCTCGAACTAGATTAGAAATGCCGTTGATAATGTGTTCGTAAACACCCACTATGAGCGCAACTGTCCCACCGGAAACTCCCGGAATTACCTCGGCCGTTCCAATGAGCATGCCCCTCAGGGCGTTACCGGCAAACAGCGAAGGCTTCACTAGCGAAGCCTTTTACGGCGCTCTCTGACCCTTACGCCAAGCTCAACCGGAGAGCCCTCAAAGCCATAGGTTTCGCGAAGTTTACGAATAATGAACCTTCGGTAGCCGGCCTCCAAGAAACCGGTGGAAAACACAACAAACTTTGGTGGTCTGGCGGCAGCCTGCGTGCCAAACAGGATTCTAGGCTGCTTGCCGCCCCTAATTGGGTGCGGATTGGAAGCCTGAATCTCCTGCAAGAACGCATTGAACTTGCCGGTTGGTACTCTCTTGTCCCAAGACTCTAGAGCGACCTCTAGGGCTGGAACCAGTTTCTCCAAGTGCCTACCGGTCAAAGCCGACAGGTTAACTCTCGGAGCCCAGTCAACGTGAGCCAAATCTGATTCGATTTCTTTTTCAAGATACATGCGGCGCTCATCATCAAGTGAGTCCCACTTATTGAAAGCCAAAACCAGTGCTCGACCAGATTCCAAGCCCAGCTGAACGATTCTGACATCGGCCTCACTGATCGGCTGTGTGACATCAAACAGCACCACAGCAACTTCTGAGCGCTCGAGCGCTGCTGCGGTTCTCAACGCAGCATAGAAGTCCGCGCCCTGCGCCTTGTGAAGCTTCTTGCGAATACCGGCGGTGTCAACAAAGCGCCAAGTCTTTCCAGCAATTTCGACCTGCTCGTCAATTGGATCGCGAGTGGTCCCGGCTAATTCGTTCACGACTGCACGGTTAGTTCCAGTTGCCTTGTTTAGCAGCGAGCTCTTACCAACATTTGGGCGACCGATAAGTGCGACTCGTCTGGGTCCAGAATATTCAGCTTCGGCTACTTCGGACTTTTCAGGAAGCATCTTTAGAGCGGCATCTAATAAATCCGCGACTCCGCGACCGTGCAGGGCGGAAACCGGGAAGGGCTCCCCCAGTCCTAGTGACCACAAGCTTGCTGCCTCTGGCTCGAGGTGCAGGTCGTCAATCTTATTAGCTACCAAAATTACCGGCTTGCCGCTTGCGCGCAACATTTGAACTACTCGCTCATCAGATGCAGTTGGGCCAACCATTGCATCGACGATAAACAGAACTCCGTCAGATAGCTCTACGGCCACTTCGGCCTGAGCGGCTACCGCTAAATCGATACCCTTGGCGTCAATCTCCCAGCCACCGGTGTCGACAAGAGTTATGGGCTTACCGTTCCATTCAGCCTTGTAGGACACTCGATCTCGAGTGACCCCCGGCTTGTCCTCAACAACTGCTTCTCTCCGGCCCAAGATTCTGTTAACGAGAGCGGACTTGCCAACATTTGGCCGTCCCACGATTGCGAGAACTGGAGGGGCGGTGTGAAAGCCCTCTTCTGGGCTGTCGGCCAATTCAAGATCTAGAAGACCAATGTCTTCTTGATCAAGCTCGTAGTCGACGAGCTCATCCTTCAGAAGACCAGCCTTGGCCTCTTCTAAGTTGTCTGAATCGCTCACTTATTCACGTCCCTAATCATCTTTACCAACGCAGCAACGCTGCGCTGAAAATCCATCTCGGTTGTATCCAGCAAACTGACACCCTCACCTGGGGTTATGAAGTCAACAATTTGACCATCAGATAAATCTCGCTTGAGGATATTGCCAGCAGGCTCAGTTCCATCTAAGCCCCGGCGCTCTAGCCTAACGCTTGGGCTTGCAGTTAGCAGAACTTTTAATATTGCCTGGGGCGCGACCACCGTTGTTATGTCGCGGCCCTCTACGATGATGCCCCGTTTTAGACAGTCGTTAATTCTTTTTTTAGCATCCTGAAGCTGAAGGTTTCTAACCAGCTGCTCTTTGGCAACAGCGCTCACAGCTTCTGATACCGCCGCTGTCCTGATTTCTGCTGTTACATCAACACCTGCAAGCATGACCAGCTCACTATCCGGGTCGATTGAAATCGAATAGTCAAAGCTTCCGATCAATCGATCCAGCTCTAAGCCTGGAAAGTTGGACTTATGAATTGCGAAAGCCCTATAGCCGGCTCCCGTGTCCAGATAACCGAAGCCCAACTCCCGAGCAGCAGCCTTGGAGACGCTAGATTTACCGGAACCAGCAGGTCCATCAATGGCAATTACCACTTCAGCCATTAGGCCAGCCGCCAACCGTTTTGCACAAGCTGTGCCATCAACTTTTCCTGAACTGCAGGTAGGACTTGCATCTCCACTAGGCCGATTGCTGCTCCCGGCGAGTGCTCGAGCTTTATGTCTTCCAGGTTCACGCCGATTTCGCCCACAAATGTCAGGAGCGCTGCAAGAGCACCAGGTGAATCGTCGATCAACGCCGTGACAGTTTTGTATTCAAGATACTTTCCGCCGTGTTTACCTGGAATCGCCGAAACCCCATGGTTTCCAGCCGCCAGCAGCGAATGAATAACCGCAAGGGAACTGGATTCGTCAGAGTTCTGAAACGATTCCACGAGGTTGTTTATGTCTTTACTAAATTCCACCAGTAGCGGCCCTATTGAAGCTGAATTTTGACTCAAAATCTGCAGCCATAAATCTGGGTCACTAGCAGCTATCCGGGTAGTGTCTCGAAGGCCTTGACCTGCCAGGTTTAGATCTGCATTTGATCCACTCGAAAGCCTTGCTGCGAGCGCCGATGACACAAGCTGGGGCAAGTGTGAAACCAACGCGACCGAACCATCATGTTCTTGAGCAGACATCACAACCGGCAGTGCATCAAGCATTAGCGCAAGTTCAGTCACGAGCTCCAGCTGCGTGCTAGAAGAAGAGTCGTTAGGGGTAATCACCCACGGCCTGGCAAAGAATAGGTCCGCTCTTGCACCCTTCGGACCAGCGGTTTCTCTGCCTGCCATTGGGTGAGAGCCTATGTAACGAGCAGAGTCTGACGCTGCTTGAAGCTTTACCTCGTTAGCAATCGTTACCTTTACGCTTGCCACGTCGGTTACCACGGCATTTTTGTGCTCTGCAAGTTGCTCACAAATAACCTTTGCAGTCAGATCCGGTGGCACGCACACAATTACAAGATCTGGCTCAACAGAAGAATCAATGCCTGCACCGTATTCGATGGCCAAGGCAAGGTTTGCCTTCGAGTGGTCACTCAAGGAAGCAATAACGCCTTTTCGGGCGAGCGCTAATCCAAGGCTGGTGCCAATAAGACCAGCCCCAACTATTTTTATCGCTTGGTTCACTGGGCTAAATCTTGCCTGAGGGCTTGCGCGCCTCTGAGGTAGACATGTTGAATCTGAGAACGTGCGGTCTTGGTGTCAACGTGCATCATCAATCGAATGACTCTAGGCATAGCTCCAGCGACGTTCATCTCTACGCTGCACATTAGAGGGACATCCCCTAGCCCAAGCTCTCTAGCTGCTACCGCTGGAAACTCACTTGTAATATCCGGGGTGGCTGTAAACCACACTGAGATCAAGTCTGCACTCTCAAGAGAATTGGCGTGCATGACCTTGGTAACCAGTTCAGCCGTGGCTTGCAACAGATTACTTCTGTCATCTGCGTCAATTTGGATGGCGCCCCTAATCGCACGAACTGCCATTAGCGCCTCCTTGACTTCTCGCCGTCCTGACCAACCTTCATCAGTGAACCAACCTCAAGCTTACTAAGCTCCCGGAACTGTCCGACCTTAGTGTTACCGAGCCTTAGCGGCCCAAAGCTCTTTCGGGTTAGGTCTAACACTGGGTGGCCGAGTGCCTCCATCATGCGCCTGACTATTCGGTTTTTCCCGGAGTGCATAACTAGCTCCAAAAGCGTGGAGGTATCGTTCTGGTCCAGAATCTTGGCGCTGTCTGGCTTCGCAAGCCCATCCTCTAAACGGACACCATCTTTTAGCTTCTGCATTTCGACTCTGCCAAGGACTCCCTTGACTTTGGCGACGTAGAGCTTCTCAACTTCGTAGCTGGGGTGAGCAAGCTGGTTAGCAAGTTCGCCATCATTGGTCATAAGAATCAAACCGGTAGTTTCGGCGTCTAGTCTGCCGACGTTGAAAACACGATCCATCCCTATAAAGTAATCCGCCAGGCAGTTTCTGCCGTTTTCGTCTGCCATTGTGGAGACAACGCCCCTGGGCTTATGGAACGCGTAGTACACCCGGTCTGGGTCCATCTGAACTGGCTTGTGATCCACTTCGACATTGTCTTCCAATGGCCGAACTCGACTTCCAAGCTCGGTAACAACTTTGCCGTTGACCTTCACCCTTCCCTTGACGATTAGGTCCTCTGAGGCACGCCTGGATGCAATACCAGCCGCGGAAAGGGCTTTTTGAAGCCTTATTCCTTCGGGCTTACCTTCTTGCTTATCTTCTCGATTACTCAATGCCATCCTGATCTGGGAGGTAGGGGCTAATTGCTGGAAGCTCATCTAGTGAATTGATGCCCAATACCTCTAACAGCATCTGAGTCGTTCCAAACATTGCGGCACCGGTGTCTAAATCGGTGTAAAGCTCGGTAACCAAACCCCTTGACATCAGCGTCCGCACGACTGAATCAACGTTTACCCCCCTAATAGAGGACACTTGACCACGAGAAATTGGCTGCCGATAGGCGACTACCGACAGGGTTTCCAACGCAGCATGGCTCAGCTTCGATGGGTTTTCGTTGGCAACCAGTTGCCTGACGGCCCAATCGTGGGCCTGGCGAACGTAAATACGCCATCCGCCCCCTACTTCTCGAAGCTCAAAACCTCGACCGGCACCCTCGTGAGCACTCTCGTAGTCTGCGACAAGTGAATCAATCTCTTTTTTTACTTCACCGATCGGTGCTTCAAGTGCTCCGGCAAGAGTTATTAGGTTTAGTGGCGTTTCAGCCACGACAAGAAGTGCCTCTAGGCCAGCGCGTAGCTCGAAGTCATTTCTCATTATTAGTTCTCATAGTCAGTGCCTAAACTAGCCAGAGTTTCATCGCTAAAGTTACTATTTTCCCAAATTACCGTGAAATCAGAGAACGGCCCAGCCTGCTCGATGGAAATTGCTCCAACTCTATAAAGCTCCAGTACTCCCAAAAAACGCGCTACAAATTCGCCGCGATCCTTACTGTCGGCGATGAGCTCCCGAAAACTAAGGCGCTTAGTCTTTCGTAGCTTTGAAACCAAAATTCCAACCTGCTCTCGAATGCTTATCTTCGGAGCGTGCAAGTGAGTCAAACCGACGCCCGGGATCTCCTTCGGGACAAATGCCAGCTGAGCCATCTGGGAAAACTGATCTAGGTCGGTGCTCCAGACCAATTCTGGTCGGAGGTTTCGATAAATCTCTTCAAGCCTGACCTCACGGGTAATGCGAACTGACTCCAGCTCCAGGGCCGTGCTGAACCACGAGGAAATCTCCTTGAATGCGCGGTATTGAAGCAATCGAGCAAATAACAAATCTCTTGCCTCTAGGCCAGCAATGTCCTCTGAGTCGACTGCCTGCCCCTGGGGCAGCAAGCTGACAATTTTCATGTCCAATAGCGTTGCGGCTACGACCAAGAATTCAGAAGCGCTTTCGATCTCCTGCTTGCTATCAAGCTGTTTTACGTACTTCAGGAATTCATCGGTGACGCGCGCCAGGGCAATTTGGGAAATGTCGAGCTCGTGCTTACCAATCAGGTTGAGCAGCAAGTCAAACGGACCCTCAAAATTATCAAGGTGAAGCTGGAAGTCAACTTCCGACTCAAGCTGCGCTGCCACGTTTCACCAGCTCCCTTGCAACCCTGCGATAAGACTCTGCGGCAGCTGAATTCGGCGCGAATTGAGTAATCGGCTTGCGGGCGACAGTTGCATCTGGAAACTTAACGGTTCTGTCGATGGCCGTGTCAAAAACGAGTGTTGGAAACGCTTCTTGCAATCGGGCTAGCACTTCACGGGCGTGCAGGGTCCTGGAGTCGTGCATCGTCGGGATGAGACCATCGAGCTCCAAGGCAGGGTTGGTCCTTGCTTTTACCTTGTCAATCGTCTGAACCAATAAAGCCACTCCTCGAAGCGCGAAGAATTCGGTAGCCATTGGGATTAGTACTCCGTGGGCCGCGGTCAAAGCATTGACAGTAAGCAATCCAAGTGAAGGCTGGCAATCGATAAAGATGATGTCGTAATCGTTTTTTACTTTGTTCAAGATGCCGTCCAAGACGCGCTCTCGGCCCATCTCGGTAACAAGATTCATTTCGGCCGCCGACAGATCGATGTTTGCTGGAATCACATCGAGATTTTCCATGCTCGTTTTTTGAATTGCGGCCACAGGATCCAAAGTCGAATCCATTAGAAGATCGTAGATAGTTGTCGCGTCCTGATAGTCAGCATCAAGGTTTACCGACAGGGCCCCCTGCGGGTCAAAATCCACAACAAGTATTTTCCGACCGTACTCCGCTAGGGATGCAGCGAGGTTAATGGTCGTAGTTGTTTTACCCACTCCGCCTTTTTGGTTGCACATTGCAATAATGCGCGCGGGACCGTGCTGCTTTAGCTTCCCCGGAACGGGGAAAGCCTTGTTTGACAAATTCACCCAAACCTCCAAATTATCTTTGCACTAGCCTACCGCCGAGCACGAGGATGAGCGCTCAGATAGACCTCGCGGAGTGTGTCCACGGTCATCAATGTGTAAATCTGAGTGGTGGCGACCGAGGCGTGTCCAAGCAGCTCTTGCACCACTCTCACATCCGCACCACCTTCTATCAGATGAGTCGCAAACGAATGCCTAAGCGAATGAGGGGAAACTTCCAAATCGCAAGCTTTGCCAGCCTTTTGGATTATTGCCCAGATGCTCTGCCTGCTGAGCCTGCCACCGCGGCCGTTTAGAAAAAGCGCGTTATCGCCACCCTTTTCGGCCAAGTCAGGCCTAGTTCGCACCAAATAAGCCTGCGTGGAACGCATAGCAAAACCGCCCAGCGGCACTAATCGTTCCTTGGCGCCTTTGCCGCGGACTCGAATAAGGCCCGAATCATTGATTTCATCTAAATCCAGACCAACCACTTCGCTAACCCTGGCTCCAGTTGAATACATCAGCTCCAAAATTGCACGATCTCGTAGTCTCAGTAAATCAGTGGACTTTTCCTCTGGCTCTGGGCCCGCTGCAGCAAGTAGATCTAAAACCTGCCGCTGGCTTAGGGCCTTGGGCAACCTGAAGGCAAGCTTTGGCGGTCGAAGCTTGCTTGTCGGGTCATCTAATCTCTTATCCTCTAAAACTTGAAATTTATGAAAACCCCTCACGGCCGCCAAAATTCTAGAGATGCTCGTGGCTTTGTACCCAGTGGAACCCAATGACACCGAAAAATCAATGAGCTGTTGAGCGGAAACCGTAAGTTCCGTCAAAGAATTTGACCCCAGAAAACTAAAGTAGAGGCCCAAATCACTTTTGTATGCGCTCAAAGTGTTCTTGCTCAGGCCTCGCTCAACGCTGAGGTGCCGGAGATAAACATCTAACGGCAACACAAGTAGTTAGCTCCCTTCAAAGAGGCGCTGCTGCTGCTGTCTTATTAGAGCAGCCTTTACTAAACCGTGAAACAGCGGGTTTGGCTTTGTTGGTCTCGACTTGAATTCCGGGTGAGCTTGAGTGGAGACGTAATACGGATGGACATCTGCTGGAAGTTCAACGTACTCAACGAGGCTGTCCTTTTCCGATGTACCGGAAAAAACTAGGCCAGCGCTGGCAAGCTGCTCGCGGTATGAGTTGTTGACCTCGTAGCGATGACGGTGACGCTCACTGGCTAAGTCAGAGCCATAGGTTTTAGACACAACCGAGCCCGGCAATAGGTTTGCCTCATAGAGGCCAAGACGCATCGTGCCACCAAGGTTGGAGGACGCAATCTTGTCTACTTGTTCCGCCATGGTGGCGATCACGGGATTTTTGCCTTCGGGGTCAAATTCGCTGGAGGTTGCGTCTGTAATGCCTGCAACGTTTCTTGCGAACTCAATAACCATGCACTGCAATCCAAGACAGAGACCTAGTGTTGGAATTTGATTTTCCCTGGCGAACTTCAAGGCACCAAGTTTCCCCTCAATGCCGCGCACGCCAAAACCACCGGGGACACAAATAGCATCCATTTCGCCCAGATGGTTAAGCGCCCCTTGCTCAGTTTCACAATCATCGGATCGGACCCAGTGAATGTTTACTTTCGTAAGTTCGGCAAATCCACCGGCACGCAGTGCCTCCGTCACAGAAAGATACGCGTCAGGAAGATCTATGTATTTGCCAACCAGCGCAATGTTGACCTCATGCTTTGGTCGATGCACAGCTTCAGTCACCGGATCCCAATTGGTCCAGTCAACGTCGCTAGTCTCAAGCCTTAGGGCCTTGATGATGTAGCTGTCGAGACCTTCGTCGTGAAGAACCTGAGGTATGTCGTAAATAGAAGATGCATCCGCGGCGGTAACAACTGCCTCCCGGTCAACGTCACACATTTGAGAAATCTTGCTCTTTATTGCATCCGGTAATTCTCGGTCCGACCTACAGACAATCGCATCCGGCTGAATGCCGAGCGATCGAAGCATCGCCACCGAGTGCTGGGTTGGTTTAGTTTTCAGTTCACCGGACGGCTTGAGAAAAGGAACAAGTGTGACGTGGACGAAAAATACGTTATCCCGCCCAACGTCCTGCTTTATTTGCCTAGCTGCTTCCATAAATGGCTGGGACTCAATATCGCCGACTGTTCCACCAATTTCAGTAATAATTACATCAGGAATTGGCTCTTTGTTTGCCTGTAGGCGCATTCGCCTCTTCAACTCGTCCGTGATGTGCGGAATTACTTGAACTGTGTCGCCTAAATATTCTCCGGCTCGCTCTTTGGCGATCACGGTCGAGTAAGCCTGACCCGTTGTTACATTCGCTGCTGCATCCAGATTTATGTCCAGAAAGCGCTCGTAGTGCCCTATGTCAAGATCGGTTTCCGCGCCATCATCAGTTACGAACACTTCACCGTGTTGAAACGGATTCATTGTTCCGGGGTCAACGTTTAGGTATGGATCAAGCTTCTGCATCACGACCGAAACCCCGCGAGCCCGAAGGAGATTACCCAGTGAGGCTGCTGTCAGGCCCTTGCCTAATGAGGATGCGACTCCCCCGGTTACAAAGATATGTTTGGGGGTTCCAGAGCGTTCGACCATGGAACTTCAACCTATCAGTTGAAGCGTCAAGAAATAGCCCGACACAGACAATTACCTTGCAGAATCCAATAATTCTTTTGCATGCTCAAGCGCGACCTCGGAATCTGGATTACCGGAAAGCATTCGTGCCAGCTCAGTCTGACGCTCGGTGTCGCTCAGCAATTCCACGGATGACTCCGTGATTTCACCGGAAACATTCTTGGACACGCGAATCTGTCTGTCGGCAAACGCAGCAACCTGCGGAAGATGGGTAACAACTATCACCTGCGTGGACTCCGCCAGCTTCTTTAGTCTTCTTCCAAGCTCAACCGCTGCCTGCCCTCCAACCCCAGCGTCTACTTCGTCAAAAATCATGGTTGGAAGCTGCTGACCAGCTACCAGTACCAGCTCAATCGCGAGCATTATTCTGGAAAGCTCACCGCCCGAAGCTCCCTTGCTCAATGGTCGCGGGTCAACGCCTGAGTGCGCGGCCAATAAAAATTCAATCTTGTCGGCACCGTGCACATCAAAATCGGAGCCGGGGGTGACCTGAATTTCTAGGCGTGCGCCGGACATTGCAAGCTGTGCTAGCTCCTCTGACACTCGACTCGAAAGTAGTGAGCTCGCAGCTAATCGCTCGGCGGTCAAAGCTGCGGCGTGAGATTGAAGCATCGACTCAAGACCCCGAAAATGCGTCTCAAGTTTTTCAATCTGCTCGTCCGAGGAGTCCAAGTCCAGGACGTCCGACTCAAAACCAGGAAGGTCACTAAGTAGCTCCTCAATAGGCACCCCGTATCTACGCTCAACGGCTACGAGTTCAGCCTTTCTTCCGAGTAATCGATCGAGAACTTGAGGGTCGGCATCGAGATCAGCTAAGTAACTCGCCAACTCAGCCGAAATGTCCCCGGCAAGCGACGTAAGGTCTGACAGCTGCTTCGCTAGCTTCTTTAGGTCCGGATCGCTGGTGCTCTCAAGTGACTTGGAAGCCTTTGCCAAAAACTCCGTGGCATCAGAGCCGTCTTCGCTACTAAGGGCATCGTGCGCCTTGGTGGCAGCCGACCGCAGTGACTCAACGTTTGACAGCCGGTGAATCTGCTCCTCGACCTCGTTGAACTCTCCAACTTGAGATTCCAGCCCGGCTATGTCGGCGATTTTCAAACGTAATGCGTTCAGTTTTAGTTGGTCCGTCTCGGAGGCCGTTCGCATTCTTTCGATGCGAGAACGAAGCTCCTGGAACTCTCGAAAGGTTCCCAAGTATGTTGTCTTCGCCGCGGCTAAGCCCGTGCCTCCAAAAGAGTCGAGGGCTTCCCGTTGCTTAGCCGGAGATCTCAAGCGAATCTGTTCGCTCTGGCCATGAATGGTCACAAGCTCGCTCGTTATCTCCTCGAGGACTGAAACAGGGACCGCAGTGCCGCCAATGGCCGCTCTGGACCTTCCATCACTCGACACGGTGCGGTTAATAAGAATTTCGTCCTCGGAAGTGTCGCAACCGAGATCCTGGAGTCTGGTTAACAGTTCCGGATTGGTCGAGAAGATCCTGCCCTCAACCAAAAGTTGCTGACTACCTCGACGGACGGTGGAGGAATCGGCCCTGGCTCCCAGAAGCAAACCCAAAGCCGTGAGTACCATAGTTTTACCCGCGCCGGTTTCACCGGTGAGGGCAGTGAACCCTGGACCAAATTCTAGGTTCGCAGAACTGATAACTCCTATGTTTCGAATACCGAGAGTTGCGATCACGCAGTTGCCTCCGGACCTCGCCAGCCGGTTACCGGGAGCGCAAATTTTCTAACCAACCTGTCGCTGAATGGAGCGTCGGTCAAAATAGCCATTGGGATTGACTTTGGGCTTTTCTTCACTTCAATTCTTGAACCGGGACCAAGGTCCGTGGCTCTTCTACCGTCGCACCAGACGACTCCCTCGCCAGGTGAACGTCGAAGAACTTCGATTGCCAGCTCCGAATCCGGTGCCACCACAAGCGGCCTAGCAAATAAGGCGTGAGCTGAGATGGGGACAAGCATCATCGCCTGCACATCCGGCCAAATAACTGGCCCACCCGCACTGAAGGCGTAGGCGGTTGATCCGGTGGGGGTGCTTACAAGGACACCGTCGCAACCAAACGAGGAGACTGGTCTTGAATCCACCTCGACAACAACTTCTAGAATGCGCCCACGTGAGCTCTTCTCCACGGAAACTTCATTGAGGGCCCAGCTTTCGAATACGAGTTCGGAGTCCTGAAAAACCTTTACATCGAGTGCTACTCGATGCCCAACCGTGTAGTTTCTGTCTGAGATCGCCCTAAGCACGTTAGTCAGGTCGTCTACCTCGGCCTCCGCCATAAATCCAATGTGCCCCAAATTGACTCCAAGAATAGGCGCGTCTTGAGATCGGGCTAATTCGGCTGCTCTAAGAATTGAACCATCTCCACCAAGCACAAGGACAACCTCTAGGTCTTGATTTGTGAAGAGGCTTTTATCCGAGGGGGCACTACTAAATTGCGCCCGTAATCGTCCGATGTCCTCGGCTGCAAAGACACAGTTCATGCCGAGCTCTTCAAGGCTCGAGCACGCATCCAGCGTTCTCTGCAGCTGCTCAGCAGACTCAGCAGAGGAAACCACCAGAACATTTCTAGCCATTGGCAACCTTTCGAACCCCTTAAGACTAGTAACTAGTTCATGAACAAGTACTAGTTGTTAACAGGATTGAGCATAAAAAGAATCCGGACTACTTATTAGAAAAAAGTTTGTCCACCATAAGCTGTTCCACTCCGTAATCAAGTAAATCGAATTTCATTAGAGACAGATACTCAACGTTGCCGTTCGTCCCCTTGATGGGAGATTCGGTAAGTCCGTGACAGTAAAAACCATCGTCATTGGCACCCTTTAAGACCTGCTCCACCGCACGCTTACGCTCGTTTCGGCTCGACACCACACCGGTTGCGCTCAATGAGTGCTTTCCAACTTCAAACTGGGGCTTAATCAGCCAAATTTGTTCTGCTTTTGGCGCCAGCTCCGCAAGCTTTTGGGTGACAAGTGTTAATGAAATAAAGCTCAGATCAACCACCACTAATGAAAACAGAGCTTCTCCAACCGCCGCGATTACCTGTTCGCTGGTCAAATGTCTAAGATTTTGCCCCTCTAGATTGACCACTCGAGGGTCGTCCCTAATAAAATCGACGAGCTGATTGTGCCCTACATCAACCGCAAGCACCTTATCGGCCCCATTTTCTAGTAAGACTTGCGTAAATCCGCCAGTGGACGCTCCGGCATCTAGGCATAACCCCTCGGGAGTAATGTCAAACTCACTGAGAGCGTGAGCCAGTTTGTGTCCGGCTCTTGAAACGAAGTCGATACCAGCAGATAACTCGACCTTGTCTCCCGGCTCAATTTTGCTAGAGGGCTTCTTCGCCAAACGCCCATTGACGCTGATTCTGCCCGATGCAATAAGTGCACTTGCCTGAGACCTGGAGCGAGCGAGCTCTCGGATTACAATCTCTATGTCTAAGCGCTCACTCAAAATAAATTCTCTTCTAGCTCTTCAACTACTTGGTCCAATGCCTGGACCTGATCGTCAATCGTCATGTTCTCAATCTCAAGTAATCGAAGCTCTAAGTTATCAATTGCCATTTTCGTCCTAGCTGTAGATGCTCGCGTCGACATTGAGGGCATATATTGGCCGTCCACTCGTCCAGATTACGTGGCAAGCCGCCTTCAATGTGTCCAATGACTGCGGATTTCCGGAAACAATGACTACTCGGTCACCCAGAAGCTCGACGGTGGAGTCGCCAGACTTGGCACCTCTCCTGGTGCTTTTTGGCTGCTGGTAGGGATCGAATAGTCCCGTCAGGTCCTGAAGTATGAATTTAGGTCGGTCCTCTTTACCTGCTGCCAAAAGCTCCTTGCGCGTGACAATGCCAGTCAGGACAACAGCCGAATCCAAACCAGAGCCGTTGGCCCCTCGAATGTCAGTATCCAAGCGATCTCCGACCATCAACGGATTCTTGATTCCCAGCTGAACGAGTGCCTGATCGAATATTGGTTTGAAGGGCTTGCCCGCTATTTCCGGAAGTATTCCGACAGCGGTATGAACGGCACCCACCAGTGTTCCGTTTCCAGGGGCTATGCCCTGCTCAACCGGGACGGTCCAATCTTGATTCGTGGCGATCCAAATCGCCCCACCTTGAATCGCGAAAGACGCTTGAGCTAGTTCCCTCCAGGACACGTCCGGACTAAACCCTTGAATTACGGCCGCTGGAGCGTGGGACGCATGGTCGACTACATGAAAACCCCGCTCCTCCACGGCGTGCCTCAAGCCGTCCCCGCCAACTACCAACACTTTCGCGCCCATCGGAATTTTCTTGGCCAGCAACATAACCCCGGCACTAGCCGAACCTACGATCTGCTCCGCGGTAGCTTGGATTCCAAAACCGATCAGCTGTTCAGCAATAGTCTCTGCACGCCTAGAAGAGTTATTAGTCAGGTAGCCCACCTGAATACCGAGACTTGCAGCCCTATTGACCGACTCAACGGCATTTACAATCGCCTCTGACCCTTGATAAACGACCCCATCGAGATCTAATAAAAGTGAGTCGTATTTACTTGCCAGCACCTCTAGGGCCTTTCCCCTTATTGTCCGAGCGCTTGAAATCTGGACGCTTCGAATCCGGACGACTTGGACGATCAGTCCTCTCCGAACGGTCTGAGTAAGGACGACTTGGACGACCAGAATCCGGACGACTTGGACGACCAGAATCCGGACGACTTGGACGATCGGATCTGTCAGGTCGGTCCGTGCGGCTTGAACTGGCAGATCTGTCAGGTCGATCGCTACGATCCGGACGACTTGGACGATCAGTCCTCTCCGAACGGTCTGAGTAAGGACGACTTGGACGACCAGAATCCGGACGACTTGGACGATCGGATCTGTCAGGTCGGTCCGTGCGGCTTGAACTGGCAGATCTGTCGGGTCGATCGGTACGATCCGGACGACTTGGACGATCAGTCCTCTCCGAACGGTCTGAGTAAGGACGACTTGGACGACCAGAATCCGGACGACTTGGACGACCAGAATCCGGACGACTTGGACGATCGGATCTGTCAGGTCGGTCCGTGCGGCTTGAACTGGCAGATCTGTCGGGTCGATCGGTACGATCCGGACGACTTGGACGATCAGTCCTCTCCGAACGGTCTGAGTAAGGACGACTTGGACGATCAGTCCTCTCCGAACGGTCTGAGTAAGGACGACTTGGACGACCAGAATCCGGACGACTTGGACGATCGGATCTGTCAGGTCGGTCCGTGCGGCTTGAACTCGCAGATCTGTCGGGTCGATCGGTACGATCCGGACGACTTGGACGATCAGTCCCCTCCGAACGGTCTGAGTAAGGACGACTTGGACGACCAGAATCCGGACGACTTGGACTATCGGATCTGTCAGGTCGATCGGTGCGGCTTGAACTGGCAGATCTGTCAGGTCGATCGGTACGATCCGGACGACTTGCACGATCCGACCTAGCTGCCCCACCCTCTCTCGGAGTAAATTTGCGATCCCCAGGGGTGAACTTTCGATCACTGTGGCTAAACGAGTTGGCGGGCTTCATTGTTCTTTCAAAGTCCTCGCTGGTGGGAATGCTTATTTCCTCAAAAACCTGAAATAACTCCTCGCCCTGCTCGGCCATGGCCTTTTCTGCCCTGAGAGCAAGCTCGTCCCACTTGTCGCCATCGCTACCGGCTTCCCGAAGACACTCGGCGTAGCTCCGGAAGAGCAGAGGAGACTGTTGAAAGATGCGCTTGGGATTAAGTTCGGGGATTTCCAGCTCTTGCACCGCTAGCTTGGCCTGACCTAAGTCGAGCCTCGCCCCAGACAGGACGATAGCCAAATTAATGCGGACCCCTGTATCGAGCTTTGATCGATCGATGCCAACCACGGCCTCTAGAGCGCGCTCGGGCCTACCAAGGCCACGCTCAGAATCTACGATCAAAGGCAGTTGGTCGTTGGACCCGGACAGTCTTCGATGTGTTAATAATTCTCTTATGGCAAGCGCAAATTCACCGCTCGCGTAGGCGGTTAGGCCTAGTGTTTCGTGGACGATAGCAAGTCTTCCGGCCCGTCTTGAGGCCGCAAGGGCATGCTTATGAGCTAACGCGGGATCGTCGTCGATCAGCAGCGAAACCATGGCCAGGTGTCTACCCACCATCTCTGCATTTTCGGCTGTGAGTGTTTTTAACTGGACGCGCACCGAAATGTCGATGTCGTCCGTGGTTACCTGAGAAGGAATTAGAGGCGACTTCTCGTCATTTTTGACACGATGAACCCGAGTCTGCCACTCAGGGCGCTCCTTATCAGTGCGCTCCCCACGACCACTTGGGCCCTCTTCGTTGGGTCTAGGTTTTTTTCCTCGTTGTTCCAAGATCGCTCCTAAGGCAAATCGCTTAATAGGAAAGGCCACCCCATAAGGAGTGGCCTTTTCTAAAGTAAGTCCGGCGGTGTCCTACTCTCCCACAGGGTCTCCCCTGCAGTACCATCGGCGCTGAGAGTCTTAGCTTCCGGGTTCGGAATGTAACCGGGCGTTTCCCTCTCGCTATGGCCGCCGAAACACTATTGAGATATGTGAATCGATTAAGCATAAGCTTATATTCGGTTCTCGACCATACCTCGAGAACCACACAGTGGACGCAAGCACAATTTTGAAATTGTATCAAGTTATCGGGCTATTAGTACGGGTCAGCTCCATGCCTTTCAGCACTTCCACATCCCGCCTATCAACGCAGTAGTCTAGCTGCGGCCCTCTCGACAATAAAGTCATGGAAATCTCATCTTGAAGCAGGCTTCCCGCTTAGATGCTTTCAGCGGTTATCCCTCCCAAACGTAGCTAATCAGCGGTGCACTTGGCAGTACAACTGACACACCAGAGGTTTGTCCAACCCGGTCCTCTCGTACTAGGGTCAGGTCTTCTCAAATTTCCTGCGCGCGCAGAGGATAGAGACCGAACTGTCTCACGACGTTCTGAACCCAGCTCGCGTGCCGCTTTAATGGGCGAACAGCCCAACCCTTGGGACCAACTACAGCCCCAGGATGCGACGAGCCGACATCGAGGTGCCAAACCATGCCGTCGATATGGACTCTTGGGCAAGATCAGCCTGTTATCCCCGAGGTACCTTTTATCCGTTGAGCGACAGCGCTTCCACAAGCCACTGCCGGATCACTAGTCCCGACTTTCGTCCCTGCTCGACTTGTCAGTCTCACAGTCAAGCTCCCTTGTGCACTTACACTCGACACCTGATTACCAACCAGGCTGAGGGAACCTTTGGGCGCCTCCGTTACTTTTTAGGAGGCAACCGCCCCAGTTAAACTACCCACCAGGCACTGTCCCGGAACCGGATCACGGTTCGCGGTTAGATATCCAGGGCTACAAGAGTGGTATTTCAACAATGACTCCACCTGAACTAGCGTCCAAGCTTCATAGTCTCCCACCTATCCTACACATGCAGCACCGAACACCAATACCAAGCTATAGTAAAGGTCACGGGGTCTTTTCGTCCTTCTGCGCGTAATGAGCATCTTCACTCATAGTGCAATTTCGCCGAGTTCGCGGTTGAGACAGTTGGGGAGTCGTTACGCCATTCGTGCAGGTCGGAACTTACCCGACAAGGAATTTCGCTACCTTAGGATGGTTATAGTTACCACCGCCGTTTACTGGGGCTTAAATTCTGAGCTTTGCCGAAGCTAACCCATCCTCTTAACCTTCCAGCACCGGGCAGGCGTCAGTCCGTATACATCGTCTTGCGACTTCGCACGGACCTGTGTTTTTGATAAACAGTCGCTCCCCACTGGTCTCTGCGGCCATACAGCGCTCCAACAGTAAATGTCTTCACGCCTCAGGCCCCCCTTCTCCCGAAGTTACGGGGGCATTTTGCCGAGTTCCTTAACCACGATTCTCTCGATCCCCTTAGTATTCTCTACTTGACTACCTGAGTCGGTTTGGGGTACGGGCAGCTTGAACCTCACGTCGATGCTTTTCTTGGCAGCATAGGATCACCCACTTCGTCCATAAGGACTCATCATCAGATCTCAGGCTATGTGAGAGACGGATTTGCCTATCTCTCGCCCTACATCCTTAAACGGGGACAACCATCGCCCCGCGGAGGCTACCTTCCTGCGTCACACCTGTTAATACGTTAACCGCACCAGCATAGGGTCGTAGGCTCGTCTGCCCACCTCAGCCCGAAGGCATCAGTAAGCAGCTTCAGCTACTTAGCATTACTGGATTAGTTTGGTCGGTTCTTCGCCGGTACGGGAATATCAACCCGTTGTCCATCGACTACGCCTGTCGGCCTCGCCTTAGGTCCCGACTTACCCAGGGCGGATTAGCCTGGCCCTGGAACCCTTAGTCATTCGGGGTGCGGGTTTCTCACCCGCATTTCGCTACTCATTCCTGAATTCTCACTCGTGTGGCGTCCACGGCTGGGTCACCCCGCCGCTTCGCTCGCCACACGACGCTCTCCTACCCATCTGTACGCCTGGATCTTACGACCTGGCAATGTACAAATGCCACAACTTCGGTGACTTGCTTGAGCCCCGTTATATTGTCGGCGCGGAATCACTTGACCAGTGAGCTATTACGCACTCTTTTAATGGTGGCTGCTTCTAAGCCAACATCCTGGTTGTCTATGCGACTCCACATCCTTTCCCACTTAGCAAGCGCTTAGGGACCTTAGTTGGTGGTCTGGGCTGTTTCCCTTTCGACTACGAAGCTTATCCCCCGCAGTCTCACTGCCTTGTTCTAACTCTCTGGCATTCGGAGTTTGGCTAACGTCAGTAACCTTTTAGGGCCCATCGGCTATCCAGTAGCTCTACCTCCAGAGAGAAACACAAGACGCTGCACCTAAATGCATTTCGGAGAGAACCAGCTATCACGAGGTTTGATTGGCCTTTCACCCCTATCCACAGCTCATCCCCTCCATTTTCAACTGAAGTGGGTTCGGTCCTCCACGACGTCTTACCGTCGCTTCAACCTGGCCATGGATAGATCACCTCGCTTCGGGTCTAGAACCTGCGACTAAAGCGCCCTATTCAGACTCGCTTTCGCTACGCCTCCCCCTCTCGGGTTAAGCTCGCCACAGATCACTAACTCTCAGGATCATTCTTCAAAAGGCACGCCGTCACCAGAACATGCTGGCTCCGACGGATTGTAAGCACACGGTTTCAGGTACTATTTCACTCCCCTCCCGGGGTACTTTTCACCTTTCCCTCACGGTACTTGTCCGCTATCGGTCAATAGGTAGTATTTAGGCTTACGAGGTGGTCCTCGCAGATTCACACAGAATTTCACGGGTTCCGTGCTACTTGGGATACTTCTCGAGCGGAAATAACGTTTCGACTACGGGGTTCGCACCCTCTATGACTGGCCGTTCAAGACCATTCGTCTACATCATTTACCTACTCGTGCAGATCAGCAGATCTGCAGAGAAGTCCCGCAACCCCAAACATGCAACGCCTGCTGGCTATCACACATGTCTGGTTTGGCCTCTTCCGCGTTCGCTCGCCACTACTAACGGAATCACTGTTGTTTTCTCTTCCTGTGGGTACTGAGATGTTTCACTTCCCCACGTTCCCTCTACCTGTCCTATACATTCAGACAGGAGTAACTGGATCTAGTCCAGCTGGGTTTCCCCATTCGGAAATCCTCGGATCAAAGTTTGCTTATCAACTCCCCGAGGCTTATCGCAGATTGCTACGTCCTTCATCGGCTCCTATTGCCAAGGCATCCACCGTGTGCTCTTTGAAACTTGACACACAAAGATGATCTATCACGAATAAATTCGCAATAAATCGTTGACCTGGAATAAATCCAGGTCTAAAGATGCTCGCGTCCACTATGTAGTTCTCAAAGTACGGGCGGTTCCGCATTCGTAAGTTTCCTTACTCAATACGAACCTGACCATGATGAGTCGAAACTCGAAATGGCCCCTGGGTAATCGTTTCCGATCCCCAAGGACCCAACAGCGTGCTAACCACAATCTCCTCCAGCAAGGTTCCGACCCGTAAGGGCGTACTGCTTGTTGGATTTGATCAAAAATTCTATGTAATGTTCCACCCTGAGCTAACCAGTTACAGAACATGTGCCTGTAAGTGGCTCTCTTTGTGGAGAACCGAAGTTCTCCGAGATGCTCCTTAGAAAGGAGGTGATCCAGCCGCACCTTCCGGTACGGCTACCTTGTTACGACTTAGTCCCAATTACCAATCCCACCTTCGACGGCTCCCTCCTTGCGGTTAGGCCACCGGCTTCGGGTGTTATCGACTTTCGTGACTTGACGGGCGGTGTGTACAAGGCCCGGGAACGTATTCACCGTAGCGTTGCTGATCTACGATTACTAGCGACTCCGACTTCATGAGGTCGAGTTGCAGACCTCAATCCGAACTGAGACCGGCTTTTTGGGATTCGCTCCACCTTACGGTATTGCAGCCCTCTGTACCGGCCATTGTAGCATGCGTGAAGCCCAAGACATAAGGGGCATGATGATTTGACGTCATCCCCACCTTCCTCCGAGTTGACCCCGGCAGTATCCCATGAGTTCCCACCATTACGTGCTGGCAACATAGGACGAGGGTTGCGCTCGTTGCGGGACTTAACCCAACATCTCACGACACGAGCTGACGACAACCATGCACCACCTGTATACAGACCTTGCGGGGAGCGTATTTCTACGCTTTTCCTGTATATGTCAAGCCTTGGTAAGGTTCTTCGCGTTGCGTCGAATTAATCCGCATGCTCCGCCGCTTGTGCGGGCCCCCGTCAATTCCTTTGAGTTTTAGCCTTGCGGCCGTACTCCCCAGGCGGGGTGCTTAATGTGTTAACTTCGTCACGGACCACGTGGAATGTGGCCCACAGCTAGCACCCACCGTTTACGGCGTGGACTACCAGGGTATCTAATCCTGTTCGCTCCCCACGCTTTCGCTCCTCAGCGTCAGTTACAGCCCAGAGATGTGCCTTCGCCATTGGTGTTCCTCCTGATATCTGCGCATTCCACCGCTACACCAGGAATTCCCATCTCCCCTACTGCACTCTAGCCTGCCCGTACCCACTGCAAGTTCGAGGTTGAGCCTCGAAATTTCACAGCAGACGCGACAAACCGCCTACGAGCTCTTTACGCCCAATAATTCCGGACAACGCTTGCACCCTACGTATTACCGCGGCTGCTGGCACGTAGTTAGCCGGTGCTTTTTCTGCAGGTACCGTCACTTTCGCTTCTTCCCTGCTAAAAGAGGTTTACAACCCGAAGGCCTTCGTCCCTCACGCGGCGTTGCTGCATCAGACTTTCGTCCATTGTGCAATATTCCCCACTGCTGCCTCCCGTAGGAGTCTGGGCCGTGTCTCAGTCCCAGTGTGGCCGGTCACCCTCTCAGGCCGGCTACCCGTCGTCGCCTTGGTGAGCCTTTACCTCACCAACTAGCTGATAGGTCGCGAGCTCATCCTTGACCGAAATTCTTTCTTCCCCAGTGGATGCCCACCGAGGAAAGTATCCGGTATTAGCTACAGTTTCCCGCAGTTATCCCAGAGTCAAGGGCAGATTGCTCACGTGTTACTCACCCGTTCGCCACTAATCCGCCGGAGCAAGCTCCAGCTTCATCGTTCGACTTGCATGTGTTAAGCACGCCGCCAGCGTTCGTCCTGAGCCAGGATCAAACTCTCCGTAAAAATCAATTCTGCCGATAAATCGGCAAAGCTTTTACGAACGCCTCGGAAATGAGGCGATCAATTTGATTTGGCTTTCGAACTGTCTACTGACAATTCTGTTTCATATCTTTATCCAAAAAGGATCTTGGCAGGAACAAGTTCCTGCCAAGGTTTTTGGCATTACATAGTGCACGCTGTTGAGTTCTCAAAGATCGGATGCTTCTGTGATTTCCCTTCCGGGTCCTACGCAGAGCAACTTTTCAAGTCTACCGATTTTGGGGGCGCTGTCAACTTCTGGTTACCCAGTTGTTTCTTGCGATTTCCCTAGTTGGAAGACCTAAATCCTAGACACTAAAACACTTGGCCACAAGGGCCAATATTTAGTACTTGGAAGTGTTGTACTTGAGTTGGCGATCTCTAACGGATCTTGCCTAACTTTGGCTAACTCGGGAAAGCTTAGTCACGTTTTCATAACCTTGTCAAATCCAAGACAGACCGGCGTGTTCTAGCCGAAAAACAAACCTGCTAGAGACTTTTTTCCGCGCGACAAAACAGCTACTTTTCCAGGTAAATACTGGTCTATCAGGGCAAGCTCGTCAGTAACCTTGTCCTTATTGACGGCCACCGACCCCTGGGCGATTGCACGACGCGCCTGACCATTTGATTCAACTAAACCGGACTCCACCAACGCAGTCACAACAGAAATACCAATTTCGCAAACAATATTAGGCAATTCCATGAGCGCAGCGCGCAGAGTTTCTGGGTCAAGTTCTGCTAGTTCACCCTGCCCAAACAGCGCCTGGGAGGCCGCCTCAGCGGCCAGGGCATCTTTTTCAGAGTGCACTAGCTCGGTCACCTCGATTGCCAGCCTGCGCTGTGCTGCCCGCTTATGCGGCTCGGCTGAGACTTGTTGTTCGTAATCCTCAACCTCTTTGCGCGTTAGGAAGGTAAATACCTTGAGGCGATCAATCACGTCAGCGTCGTCGGTATTAAGCCAGAACTGATACATCGCGTAGGCGCTGGTGAGGTCCTTATCGAGCCAAACTGCGTTGCCCTCGGACTTACCAAATTTTTTGCCATCCGAGTTTGTGATGAGCGGGGTTGCAATCAAGTGGACGCTTTTGCCCTCAACTCGATGCACCAGATCTGCCCCGGAGGTGAGGTTTCCCCACTGATCGCTGCCGCCGGTTTCAAGAACGCAGCCAAAGCGCTTATAAAGCTCCAAGAAATCTAGCCCCTGAAGAATCTGGTAACTGAACTCGGTGTAGCTAATACCGCTGTCTGAGTTCAGCCTCGCACTTACAGCATCTTTAGCAAGCATTTTGCCGACTCGGTAGTGCTTACCTATGTCTCTCAAAAAATCAATCGCACTGTACTGGCTGGTCCAATCGAGGTTGTTAACCATCTGCGCCTTGTTTTCACCCTCAAATGATAAAAACTTTCGATTCTGATCGCTTAGTTTAATCACCCAACTTGCAACTGTCTCTCTATCGTTTAGGGTTCTCTCAGCAGTCGGCTTTGGGTCACCTATAAGCCCAGTGGCTCCCCCTACCAAAGCGAGTGGGTGATGCCCAGCTAATTGCAATCGACGCATGGTGAGCAGCTGAACCAGGTTTCCGAGATGAAGACTCGGCGCCGTTGGGTCGAAACCGCAATAAAAAGTGATTGGTTTATTCAGCGCTTCCCTGAGCGCCGCAGCATCAGTTGACAAGGCCACCAGCCCTCGCCAATTGAGCTCGTCTAGCACGTGAGTGAACGAAGGGTCGTTATTTTGCGCTGAAAGTGTCGATGAGTCGGCCATTAGACCCTCCGATGAGGCGCGAGCTTACGAAGAGCAACCAACTGATCGATCACCTGGGAGGAAGAAGTTCCTCCAGCGCCATTTCTTGCCTCTATCGAACCGGAAACCTTCAGTACTTTTCTAACTTCAGGCAATAAATGCTTAGAAACCTTTACTAGTTGCTCATCGCTGACCTGATCGAGCTCGAGATCGTTCGCCTCGCAAAACTGAACCAACTGACCGGTAATTTCGTGAGCATCTCTGAAAACGACCCCTTGTTTAACCAGCCACTCCGCGACGTCAGTCGCAAGCGAGAAGCCCTTGGGCGCAAGGTATTCCAGTCGCTCCTTATCAAAAGTCAAAGTCGAAATCATTCCGATAAATGCGGGGAAAATCAGCATCAGGGAGTCAAAAGAGTCAAACATTGGCTCCTTGTCCTCCTGCAAGTCGCGGTTATAACTAAGTGGCAAGCCCTTGAGCGTGGCTAAAAGCCCAGTTAGGTTCCCGATAAGCCTTCCCGACTTACCTCTGGTTAACTCCGCAATGTCAGGGTTTTTTTTCTGAGGCATTATCGAGGATCCGGTTGAAAACTCGTCGGCAAGAATTGCGTAGCCGAACTCGAACGAGACCCAGGCAATCACCTCTTCGCTGATTCTTGAAAGATCGATACCAATCAAACTCAAGATAAACACGAACTCCGCGACCAAGTCACGGCTGCTAGTGGCATCCATGCTGTTTTCGCTGACACCATTGAGCCCAAGCTCTTCGGCGACAAGCTTAGGATCCAGACCCAACGTGCTTCCGGCCAAAGCACCGGCACCATAGGCCGAACGATTGGCTCTTTTTCGCCAATCCTCTAGCCGCTGAAGGTTACGAACCTGTGGCCAAGCATGTGCCAGCAAATGGTGCGAGAGCAAAACCGGCTGTGCGAGCTGGAAATGAGTCCTGCCGGGCATTGCAACACCAATGTGATTCTCCGCCTGGCTGCAAAGAGCATCGAGGTAATCAAGGACCTGTGCCTCAATTGCGTCGGCTGCGTCCAGCATAAAAATTCTGATTAGAGTTGCGATCTGGTCATTGCGTGATCGACCAGCCCTAATTTTTCCGGCAAGCTGAGACCCCGCTATTTGGATGAGTCCGCGTTCAAGAGCAGCGTGTACGTCCTCTTCGGTTGCCTTAGGTAAAAAGGAACCGTCTTCAACTCGCTTAGTTAGCTCAGCAACTGCCTTGTTCAGAACCGCAAGTTCATCTGTTGTGACGTAGCCTCCCGCATGAAGAGCTACCAAGTGGGCAGAAGTGCCCTTTAGGTCATAGGTTGCCAGTCGCCAATCAAAATGAGTCGACTTGGAAAGAGCCTCGAGCGCTTCGCTCGGGCCCCCAGCAAACCGGCCTCCCCAGAGAGAGTCTTTACTTTGTGCCATTTCTACCCAATTTCCTGTTGTCTGAAGTTTAGTTTTGTTCGGCAAGCCAGGCCATCAAGGCCTTCTGGGCATGAAGTCTGTTTTCGGCTTCCTGCCAAACTCTTGACTGGCTGCCATCAATAACATCCGCGCTAACTTCAAAACCTCGGTACGCAGGAAGGCAGTGAAGGAATATTGCGCCCTTGTCAGCCTTGGACATCAGCGCCGAGTCCACCGTGAAGGCCTGGAATACCAACGCACGCTCTTGGGCCTGATCCTCCATGCCCATTGAGACCCAAGTGTCGGTTACCACCACGTGAGCACTTTCTACAGCTTCTAGAGGGTCATTCGACGAGGTAATCTTGCCTCCTTGAATACCCGCAATTTCCCGGGCTCGATCCAAGACCGCATCGTCCGGTCCGTAACCTTCTGGAGCGGCAATCGAAACATCCATGCCCGCCATGGCGCAGGCAACAAGGTAGCTATTTGCCATGTTGTTATTGGCATCGCCCACGTAGGCAAGCTTTAGCCCTTCGGTTTTCCCGAAACACTCTTTGATTGTCATCAGGTCGGCCAACAACTGACATGGGTGCCAGCTGTCGCTCAAGGCGTTTATAACTGGAACTGAAGAATTGGCGGCCATTTCATCCAGCCCAGCCTGCGAATATGTCCGCCAGACAATCTGAGCTACTTGTCGCTCTAGAACTCTGGCCGTGTCAGCCACTGACTCTTTCTTGCCTAACTGCGAGACACCGCTATCGATAATCAGGGGAACTCCCCCTAGTTCCGCAATGCCGACAGCGAAAGAAACTCTCGTTCGGGTGGAGGTCTTGTCAAAAATAACCGCCACGGTTTGAGGACCAGCAAATGGCCTCTCACTAAATCGGTCCGCCTTTAGCTTGATGGCTCTATCAATAATCTGCGCCTGCTGCGACGGAGTAATGTCATCGTCTTTCAAAAAGTGCTTGGTCAATTTGTCCCTAACTCGTTACCTGGGTTCCAACACCGGCTTTTGTGAAAATTTCCAGCAGGATACTGTGCGGTTGTCTGCCGTCAATAATGTGAGCCTTCGGAACCCCACCTTGGACCGCACGCAAGCAAGCCTGCATTTTTGGAATCATTCCAGATTCAAGCTTCGGCATCAGTTCGGTTAGCTCCTCGACGCTTATCTCGGATAAGAGCGAGTCTATTTCTGGCCAGTTCGCATAGAGACCTGGAACATCAGTTAGCACCATCAACTTGTCGGCACCGAGAGCTATAGCGAGCGCCGACGCGGCTAGGTCGGCATTGACATTCAGTAGCTGTCCTGCGTTGGAGGGCGCCACGGAAGAAATAACGGGTACCTTGCCCTGGTCAAGTGCTTGCAGTACCGCCCTTGGATTGACAGTCTTGACTTCACCGACAAGGCCCAAATCGACCTCACCTTCCGAAGTTTGGCCCTTTACTTTCACGGCCCTAAACAGGGAGTCATCTTCACCGGAAAGCACCACGGTCTGTGCTCCAGATTCCTCAATGAGATTTGCCAAGTTTTTTGAGATCTGATTTCTAAGTACATCTCTTACAACCGACATGGTCTTTTCATCGGTGTATCGCATTCCAGCCCGGAATTCACTTTTAATTCCAATTTCAGCGAGCCTGGCCGTTATTTGCGGCCCTCCACCATGCACCACAACCGGCTTAATGCCTACAAACCTTAGATATGCCATGTCCTGAGCAAATGCCAACTGCAGTTGCTCGTCAACCATCGCGTTCCCGCCGAACTTCACCACGACTATTCGCCCGTGGAACTCTCGCAGCCAATCCAGTGACTCGATGAGAGTTTCGGCCTTGAGCCTTGCAAGTGCTTGGTCTGTGTTTGCTGGAATCATTAGCTTGAGTATGCGCTGTTCTCTTCAACGTAGCTGTGGGTTAGGTCATTGGTAACAACCGTAGCGCTGAGGTTGCCCGCATGAAGGTCAATAACCACTTGAACCTCTTTACCGCTCAAGTCCACCTTTGACCGGTCTTCGGCCGGCTCCCCCTTAGAAGAGATCAATATGGAATTGATTGACACATCTATCCCGTAGGGATCAAATTCCGCAGAGGTTGTTCCAACCGCGGCCAAGATCCTGCCCCAGTTCGGGTCCTTGCCAAAAATGGCAGCCTTGAACAAGTTGTTGCGAGCTACTGCCCTAGAAACCTCAAGGGCGTCCTCTTCGGTCTTGGCACCCTCAGTAGTGATGTGAATATTATGGCTAGACCCCTCAGCATCATCTAACAACTTGAGCGCTAGCTCTTTGCAAAGCTCAGTTAGCGATGCTGTGAACTCCCCTAAATCGGGAGTTTTCTGGCTTGCTCCAGAAGACATCAATGTCACCTGGTCGTTTGTGGACATGCAGCCATCAGAATCAAGACGATCGAAGCTCACTCGAGTGGCAGCCCTCAGGGCAGTGTCCAGCTGTTCGCTGTTCAAAACGGCATCCGTGGTGATGACAACGAGCATTGTTGCGAGGCCCGGCGCCAGCATTCCCGCGCCTTTGGCCATCCCGCCCAGAGTCCAACCTTCGGTGCTTGATCTTGTTCCAAGCTTCACCACTGTGTCAGTGGTCATAATGGCGTGAGCTGCGTCTTGTCCACCCGATTCTGAAAGCGATTCGAATGCCGAGGTTACCCCGCTCAATAATTTAGGTCTGTCCAGCTGTTCACCTATTAGGCCGGTCGAACAAACAACAATTTCAGCCGCGGGGAATCCGGTGAGTTCGGCAACTTTCTCTGCGGTTGCATGCGTCGTTTGGAAACCCTGCGCGCCGGTGTAGCAGTTGGCTCCGCCGGAGTTTAGAACGATTGCGCTTGCCTGGCCACCGGCAATAACCTGCTTAGACCAAAGTATTGGATTCGCGAGACAGCGATTTGTTGTGAATACCGCCGCCACGGCATTGTTGGGTCCCTGATTTACTACGAGAGCAACATCAAGACCGCCACTGGTTTTCAGGCCAGCCGCTACTCCGGCGGCTATAAAACCCTTCGGCCCGACAACACTCATGGGGCAACCCCAATCGAGCTCAAGCCAACCTGCTCCGTCAAGCCAAGGGCAATGTTCATGCACTGGATAGCGGCGCCGGCGGTGCCCTTCACCAGGTTATCAATCGCACTCACCACAATAACTTTCTGAGCGTGCTCATCAAAGGCAAGTGAAATCTGGGCATTATTAGTACCCAACACGCTAGCCGTTCTTGGCAGCTGACCTTCAGGGAGCAACTGGACAAAACTTTCATCCCCGTAGGCATTCTCATAAACATCTCGGAGATGCTCCAGTGAAAAACGACTCGAAGGCTTCGCGGTATTAACGGCCAAGATTCCTCTGGACATAGGGACTAGAACCGGAGTCATAGAAACTGTCACCGGTTTGCCAGCGGCCAAGGATAGGTTCTGCTCAATCTCCGGCGTGTGTCGATGAGTTCCCCCAACCCCGTAAGCTCTTGCGGATCCGAGAACCTCGGCTGCCAATAAGTCGATGCTGCCGGCTTTTCCAGCCCCAGAGGTTCCAACTGATAGCACTGAAACGACGTCATCGGGTTCGATAAGCCCCGCTGTAAATGCCGGCGCCAGGGCAAGAGAAACCGCTGTCACGTTACAACCCGGTATGGCTAAGCGCCTAACTTCACGAAGTTCAGTCCTGAGCTTGCCTCCGGTTGCCAACGTTAGCTCTGGGAGGCCGTAGGGCCATGAGCCAGAGTGAGCAGTTTGGTAATAAGTCTCCCAAGCGCTTGCGTCTTGCAATCTAAAATCAGCTCCGCAGTCAATCACCATTACGTGCGTAGGCAGCTGCGCCGCCAGTTCCGCGCTTTTGGTGTGCGGCAGGGCAAGAAATACGACTTCATGTCCCGCTAGATTTTCAACCGAAGTCTCGACTAACACTCGATCTGCGAATTCCGGGATGTGGGGCTGAAGTAGACCAAGACTTTGACCAACATTGCTGTGGCCGGTGACTGCACCAAGGTCTAGCATCGGATGCGCTGCAATCAGGCGTAAAAGCTCGCCCCCAACGTACCCACTTGCTCCAGCGACTGCCACCTGAATAGTCATTTAGCCCCTTAGAGTTGCGCCGAATTGCTGGTTTGCAAGCTCCACGGCCTGATCCCTGGCCGCGGTAGCCTCCGCTTGGGTAAGAGTGCGGTCATGCGCTCGATACAGAAGCGAGAAAGTCAAGGATTTCTGGCCGGCGTCTAAACCTTTGCCGCGGTAGTCATCAACCAAACGGATTTCTTCGAGAAGATCTCCGGCACCGGTCACGATGCTTTGCGTCAAATCGGCGGCACTGACCCGAACATCGACAACCAGAGAAAGATCCTGCGTCAAGGCAGTCATAACCCCAAGCTCCTGGGCCTGAACCAAATCCGGAGCCACAGCAAAAATTTCATCCAGATTCAATTCAAAAACTCCAACGGACCTGGGTAGGTGATTTTGTGAAGCCAACTCCGGGTGAACTTCGCCTACAAATCCCACCACTTTTCCGGCCACCAGCACGTGCGCGGCCCGGCCCGGGTGAAGCCCAGCAATCTCGAGCTGCTTTATTTCAAAGGAAACCGCGGCCTGCTGCATAACTACCTCGACTGCGCCTAGGGCCTGAGGGTAGCCCGCCAATGTGAAGTGCTGCCCTGGGCTTTGAGGTAACCAATGGCCCGTAAGTAGACCAGAAACCAACCTGGGCTGCATCGGTATTGCTGCCTTTAGCGCGGCCAAAGTCATTTCTGAAGGACGCACGTTGCCCGCGGGCAAAGTGGTCACGGCACTGACATCATTTGACAGAAAAACTGAACCCTCTTCGAGCAACGCTAAGTCGGTGGACCCGCGAGATATGTTTCTGGCCGCAGCCGAAATCAATCCTGGAACCAAAGACGTTCTCAAGAAACTCGCCTCAGACTGCATTGGGTTTTCGAGCTCCAAGGCTCCAACTGGACCCATCCAACTGTTCTGCTCCGCAGAGACAAACGGATAGTTCAGAACCTCGACGAATCCAGCGCCGGTAAGGCCGGCCAATACCCGACGTCGAAGTTTCTGCCTGGCAGTAAGGCCACGCCCCGGAGGTGCAACCGGTAGCCTAGACGGAATTTTGTCATATCCGATAAGCCTTGCGACCTCTTCGACCAAGTCAGTCTTATGAGTAATGTCAGGACGCCAGCTAGGCACAGTCACTTGAACAAGATTTTTAATTTTCGCAACAGTGCAACCGATTTCTTCGAGACTGGCAATCACTTCGTCCGCCGAATATTCAACACCCACCAATTGACCCGGATAATCAAGTTTCATTTCTATTGTTGGTAGCTGAAAATCGCTTGAGTGTTCGGCCCCGACACCGCTAAAGCTCCCGGAGGCAAGCTCAGTCAACAATCTGGCGGCCCTGGAAGCCGCAGCCCTGGAGATCGAACTGTCCACCCCCCGCTCAAATCGCTTGGACGCTTCGGATGGTAGCTTGTGGCGTCTAGCACTCCTGGCAATCGAAATTGGATCGAAAATCGCCGCCTCTATGAGCACTGCCGTAGTGCTTGAGCTAACCTCGGTCCGAGCCCCGCCCATAACACCGGCGATTCCTATTGGACCCTGCTCATCACAGATCGACAGATCTTCTTCGTGAAGCTGTCTGGTTTTTTGATCCAGTGTTATGAGCTCTTCGCCCGCCTTTGCACGTCGAACGCTTATGCCCCCAACCAGCTTGTCAAGATCGTAAGCATGCAGTGGTTGACCGAGCTCTAGCATCACGTAGTTCGTGATGTCTACCGCGATTGATATCGAGCGCATTCCAGCAAGCTTTAGACGGTTTACCATCCAATCCGGAACCTTCGACTCGGCGTCTAGACCGGAAACTCCAACCAATACAAACTGACTGCAGCCGGCCTTGCCGTGGATAGGGGCATTGTCTTTCACTTCGAGCGCAAAGCCCGACCCCATTACCGGCTCAATGGTAAGAACCGGGTCTTGGAACTTCACGCCAGTCGCATGCGAATACTCTCTTGCGATTCCTCTTATTGACAGGCAATAGCCACGGTCCGGAGTCACGTTCACCTCGGCGGCAGACTCGTCCAATCCCAGCAGCGCGATTGCGTCGAGCCCAATTTCAGGGTCAAGACCTATCGAACTCAGCACAAGGATTCCTTCGTGCTCATCTCCCAGTCCAAGCTCCTTAGCAGAAGCGATCATGCCATCCGAGACGTGTCCGTAAGTCTTTCTGGCTGCAATCTCGAACCCTCCGGGCAAAACGGCGCCCGGCAGACTCACTACAACTTTGTCCCCGACCGTAAAATTGGCGGCGCCACAGACGATGCCCCTAATCTCCTCTGAGCCGCTGGTTGCAACTCGAACTTGGCACCAACGAATAGTTTTTCCATTTTTTTGCTCTTCAGCCTGGAAGGACAGGACTTCCCCGACGACGACCGGTCCAGATATGTCCCCGCCGTGAGAACCTTCTTCTTCGAGGCCAACTTTTACGAGCTCAGCCATCACGTCATTCGGGGTAATTTTCGCACCAAGCTCGACCATCTCACCGAGCCATCCAAGTGGAATTCTCACCTAGATCACCGAACCAAACTGGGCACTAAACCGAACATCGGCTTCGACCATGTCGTGCATGTCTTTCACGCCGTTTCTGAACATCAAAGTTCTCTCGATGCCCATTCCGAAAGCGAATCCGGAATAGACCTCGGGATCAATTCCTGCCGCAAGCAAAACGTTCGGATTCACCATGCCGCAGCCACCCCACTCGACCCAACGCGGTCCGCCTTTGGCATCCGGATGCCAAACATCCAGCTCGGCGGAAGGTTCAGTGAAAGGAAAAAAGCTCGGCCGCAATCTAATTTTGGCCTCTTCGCCAAACATCACCCTTGCAAAGTGTTCCAAAGTTCCCCGAAGGTCGGCCATGGTCAAACCCTTGTCAATCGCCAAACCCTCCACCTGGTGAAACACCGGGGTGTGGGTGGCATCTAATTCGTCGGTCCTGAAGACTCTTCCTGGGCACAGCACGTAAACCGGCAGTTCGCGCTCAAGAAGGGATCTAACCTGAACTGGAGACGTGTGAGTCCGCAACAGCAGGTGATTCTCGACTGGCCTAACAAAGAAAGTGTCCTGCATTGCCCTGGCTGGGTGATCCGGGTGAAAATTCAATGCGTCGAAATTAAACCATTCATTTTCAAGCTCCGGGCCATCGGCTATCTCCCAGCCCATACCAACGAATACATCGCTGACCTGATCCATCAAAAGAGACAGCGGGTGTCTTGCGCCGAGCCTCAAAAACTTTGGCGCAGCCGTCATGTCGACTTTTTCGTTAGCAAGGGCCTCGCTTGCCGCTAGCGATTCCAGCTTGACTTCTTTTTCTTCAAACGCTTGGTTTAGCTTTGCCCTTGCCCCTCCGACTAACTTGCCAGCCTCAGCCTTTTGCTCATTGGGAACTGCCTTTATCAAAGCGTTGAGCCTACTGATTGGGGAGCTATCTCCAACAATCTGAGCCTTCTGGTTCCTCAGGGTTGCCGCATCTTCTACAGCGGCCAGCGCGCTTAGAGACTCTTGTAGCGCATTGGCTACTACTTCGGGAGTTAATTTATCGGACATCGCCACAAGTTTAGCGATTAGTGTGCTGAGCAACCGCAGTGAGATACAGGCAAATTGAAGCTGCTATTCCTAGGTTCAATGATTCAGCGGCACCATAAATAGGCAAAGACATGGTCCTATCCGCATTTTCGGCGACTTCACTGGTAACACCATGAGCTTCGTTACCAAAAACCCAAGCGGTTGGCTTTGCCATTTCGGCCACAGATACTTGAGTGACATCCTGGCCCGAAGAGCTAGATGAAAACACTTGAATGCCGGCGGACTTGATTTTGCTAATCGCCTCAACTAAATCTTGATCTACAACGATGGGGACGTTCAGAATACTGCCGGCGGTCGACCTGACCACCTTCGGGTTATAAACGTCCACCGAGTCAGGGCTGAGGATGACAGCGTCGGCCCCTGCGGCGTCTGCGGCTCTTATTATTGACCCAAGATTCCCGGGGTCTCGCCCTTGGTCAATAAGTGCCAACAAAACCGGCTGCTTTGAAAGTAGCTCCTCAAGCTCAATATCGAGATGATGAACGACCGCCACCACTCCCTGGGGAGTTCTGGTGTCAGAAATTTTGCTCATGACTTCGTCCGAGACTTCTTCGATAGCAACGCCCAGATCCGATAAGCCGGACAGGACCTCGCGATAACGCTCCCAAGCCAAGGCGGTCACGAAGACCTCTTCGATTAGACGGGGGGATTTTTCTAGCTCTTTCAGGCCTTGTGGCCCCTCAAGCAAAAAGAGCCCGGTTTCATACCGGGCATCTTTTTGATTCAGTCGAACAATCCCCTTGACCCTGTTGGATCTGGGATCATCCAGCATTAGCTAGCCTTTGGAGCGTTCACGTCCTTTGGCAATGCTGCCTTTGCCGAGGCAACCAAGGTTGCGAAAGACTTCGGGTCATGAATTGCCATGTCGGACATAATTCTGCGGTCTACCTCGATACCAGCAAGGCTGAGCCCCTGGATGAAGCGGTTGTAAGTCATACCGTTTAGACGGGCCGCAGCGTTGATCCGCTGAATCCACAGTCTACGGAAATCACCCTTGCGCTTACGACGATCGTTGTAAGCGTAGACAAGCGAGTGCAGCAACTGCTGCTTGGCCTGACGATACAGTCTCGAGCGTTGACCGCGGTAACCCTTGGCGCGCTCTAGAGCAACTCTGCGCTTTTTGTGCGAGTTGACAGCATTTTTTACTCTTGCCATGTTCTTACTCCTTCTTCGTCAGCCCTAGCGGCCGAGCTGCCTTTTAAGCTTCTTGAAATCTGCGGGGGAAACCACCTGGTCAGCATTCAGGCGACGCTTGCGCCTGGAGGACATGTGCTCCTGGTTGTGTCGCATGTTAATCTGCTGCTTCATCAGCTTGCCGCTGCCAGTAAAGCGGAAACGCTTTTTGGCACCCGAATGGGTCTTCATCTTCGGCATGAGCTCTCCTTTTAGTTCTCTTGCTCCACAGCAGGCTTCTGCTGTGCCTTTTTAGCCTCTGCTCGAGCTTCGGCCTTGTTCTTGAGCGGACCTATAACCATGACCATGCTTCGGCCATCGATTGATGGATTCGACTCAACTGTTCCAAATTCGGTAACTTGTTCAGCTAAATTCCTGAGTAACTTGACGCCCATTTCGGGTCGAGACTGCTCTCTTCCGCGAAACACAACCATCACCTTGACTTTGTCGCCGGCCTTCAGGAACTTTCGGACCTGTCCTGCCTTTGTCTCGTAGTCGTGGCTGTCAATCTTCAAACCAAATCGAACAGTTTTCAAAACTGTGTTGACCTGGTTCTTGCGAGCCTCACGGACTTTTTGGGCAGCTTCATATTTGAACTTGCCGTAATCCATAATCTTGCAGACGGGAGGGCTCGAGCCTGGCGAAACCTCGACTAAGTCGAGGTCGGCCTCTCTAGCCAACTTGAGTGCTTGATCAATATCAACAACGCCAACTTGCTCTCCAGCTGGTCCCACAAGACGAACCTGTGCCACCCGAATACGCTCATTAATGCGAGGATCGCTGATAATTTCTCCTTAATAACTGTTTTTGACCACGCAAGCGTGCAGAAGTAAATCAACTCTCTTACCCGGCAGCCTATTTAGAAGGCGGCTGACAGGTGGGATTGTAATCCACTTCTGACCGAGCAATAGCTCGGAGCCTCAGGTAGCCTAGCAGAGCATTTGAATATTGAGAAGAGGAAAAGTGGAAGAAGACTTAGCTCGTGACATCGCTGAAGTTCCAGCGGTCGAGGTTATTAACACAACCGCAGTGCACCTAATGAGTGCTGCAGCGGTTCAGTGTGGCTTGTCCGATGACACTCCAGGCGACTTAGCAGAGGCACGCAAGCTGATCACTGCGCTGGCAGGCTTGGTGAGCGCTGCTGCGGGAGAGATCGGCGATCACCACGCTCGACCCCTAAGGGACGGACTTAGATCCTTGCAGTTGGCATTCCGGGAAGCATCATTTATCAAGGACGCACCCGGGCAAGGGCCTGGGGAGAAATACACGGGTCCAGTTTCCTGACCTAGATGACAGAAATTATTTTCAGCTTGAAGGAATCCACGAAGTCATCAAGATCCCCCGCCCTGAGGTGAGCGACGAAACTGATGAGCGCGTTTTCTAAGTCCTCAGCGGTCAAACCCGGCCTCATGCCGACCTCGATGATTATTTCCTCAGCCACAAGTCTTGCCTCTGGGTCTCCAGCTGAAACTCCAGCCATAACGACGTCCCTCACTCCCTTGACCGCATGAGCAATTACTTGCTTTACCTCAGGGCCAGAAACTGCGTCAATTATCTCCAAGTCCTGAGCCAGAGCTGCTAGTTCGGTCCTGCGAAGAGCTCGTGCATGGGTTGCCGGATTAATGATTACCCGCGTGTGACCTTCTCCGACGGTCGCCACGCAGAGTTTATTTATCGATACCGGCACGGGACGAGCCTCAGGCTTCCAAGAAAGCATGTCCGCGACTGACGTGAAGGCGGGGATTGCGGTTCTATCATCCGGGGTTGACACCGCGACAATTGCCAAGTCCGCACTCTTATCAACCGCTTGACCGTGAGGGCCAATGCCGCTCTCACCAATCTCCGCAATTAGTGGAACCAGCAAACGCTGCCCGCGAAGTGACTCAACGAACCCCATTTTTACAAACGGAGTTGCGGCCAAAGCCCTCGCAATTACCTCTGGAGTCTCGCCGTCGTCTTCTGCCCAAGGATTCTCATCGAAGGATCGCCCCTTCCATGGGACGCCCGCCGAATCAACAAAGGGGCTTTCAGTCAATGGCCGGAACCGATCGCCAGGGCTTCCTCTAGCGTGAAGCGCCCGGCATAAAGCGACTTACCTAAAATCGCACCCTCCAGGCCAAGAGGCACTAAGTCAACTAGGTCCTGGATGTCCTGCAAAGTGGAAATACCGCCGGAAGCCACGACCGGTTTGTTGGTGTGCTGCATTACTAATTTTAAGAGCTCGAGGTTGGGGCCTTTCAGGGTCCCATCCTTAGTAACGTCAGTCACGACATATCTGGCGCAGCCGTCCGCCTCAAGTCTGGCCAAAACCTCAAGCAGGTCTCCGCCTTCTTTGGTCCATCCGCGAGCCGCCAACGTGCTTCCCCTCACGTCCAACCCAACGGCAATCTGATCACCGTATTTACTGATCACTTTCGATGTCCACTCAGGATCCTCAAGTGCGGCGGTTCCGAGATTTACTCTCGCGGCGCCCAGCTCAAGAGCGGCCTCAAGCGAATGATCGTCGCGGATACCCCCTGAAAGTTCGATTTTTACGGCACCACTTTGAGCAACTACATCGGCTATGACTTCTCGGTTATGTCCTCGACCAAACGCAGCATCAAGATCAACCAAGTGAATCCACTCTGCCCCGGCCGCGATCCAGTCTTGCGCTGCCTTCAGAGGGTGCCCGAAATCCTCTTCAGTACCGGCCTCTCCTTGGGTAAGACGCACGGCCTTGCCGGACGCAACGTCGACCGCGGGTAGTAACTCAAGCTTCAAGGTGTCTCCTAGATAGATTCAATCCAATTTGAAAGTAGCTTCAAACCGGCTGGGCCAGATTTTTCAGGGTGAAACTGAGTGGTCGCTAGCGGTCCATTTTCAACGGCGGCCAAGAATCGTTCTCCATGATTAGACCAAGTCAAGTGAGCGGGGATAAAAGGTGGCCGGATATCAAGCTCCCAAGCCACGGAGGCGTAAGAATGCACGAAGTAAAAGCGCTCTTGCTCGACTCCATTAAACAAAGTGGAGCCCGAAGAGGCCTCCACTTTGCTCCAACCGATGTGGGGCAATCTTGGTGCATCTAGCAATTTCACGGTGCCAGGCCACTGCCCTAGGCCTTGAGCTTCAAGGCCGTGCTCCAAGCCGGTTTCAAACATTACCTGCATGCCAACGCAAATTCCAAGCACTGGTCTAGAGGCGGTCAGACGCTTGTCAATAAGACGGTCAGCCCCATGCGCCTTCAGCTTTTCCATGACCGAACCAAAAGCCCCGACACCGGGAACTACCAGACCATCAGATTCATAGATATTGCTGGCGTTGTTCGTGAGTGTTACATTCGCCCCAGCTTCAGTTAGCGCCTTACAAACGGAATGAACGTTGCCACTTCCGTAGTCGAGTACTGTGACCGATTTGGTCACAAGCTCCCCTTGGTAGATGGCACGCCAATAACGCGAGGGTCAATAGCAACCGCTTTTCTGAGTGCGCGCGCAAAAGCCTTGAATTGAGACTCTGCAATGTGGTGAGCATCTCGACCCGCCAAAACATTTATGTGCACGGTTAGGCCGGCATTATGTGCAATCGCCTCGAACACGTGCCTCACTAACGACCCAGTGAAGTGACCACCGATCAAGTGATACTCAAATCCAGCTGGCTCACCGGAGTGAACCAAAAAAGGTCTGCCTGACACATCCACGACAGCTCGCGCTAATGCCTCGTCCAATGGGACAGTCGCGTCGCCATAGCGACCAATGCCTTGCTTATCTCCAAGAGCCTGAGCAATTGCCTGACCCAAGACAATAGCTACGTCCTCGACGGTGTGGTGCGCATCGATCTCTACATCGCCGGTTGCTACGACTTTTAGGTCTATTAGAGAGTGCTTAGCGAACGCGGTAAGCATGTGGTCATAAAAGGGCACACCGGTTGAGATTTCACTCTTTCCGGTGCCGTCAAGATTCATCGACAACTCAACCGACGATTCGCTTGTCTTGCGACTGATTTTTGCTTCCCGATTCACAACTGTTCCTTTGGCTCTGGTGCCCCTAGTTTAGTCAAGCAGTAATGCCAGCTCGCCAAGTAATTTTGTGGTCTCTGCCTCGGTACCAGCCGTGACTCGAAGACAACCCGCAATTCCGATGTCCCTCACAATGATTCCCTTGGACAGCAGGCCGTCAAAAATCATCTGAGTGTCACTGAATCCCTCAATCAAGACGAAGTTCGCATCTGAGGGCAAAGGCCTAAGCCCCATCTTTAGGATGCCGGCCATAATTCGATCGCGCTGAACTTTTATCTGCTGGACGTTAGCAAGAAGCTGTCCGCTGGTCTCCAGAGCCGCCATGGCCGCTGCTTGCGTTAGCGCTGACAGGTGATAGGGCAACCTAACAATGCGCATGGCATCAACCACTGCGGCGTCGGCGGCCATGTAGCCAACCCTCGCCCCGGCAAAAGCAAATGCCTTACTCATGGTCCGGCTGATTACAAGCCGTGGTCGTCCAGGCAGGAGAGATATGGCGCTCGGAGAGTTTGCAAACTCCTGATAAGCCTCGTCAACTAGCAGCATTCCTTCGAAGCTGTCGTATGCCGCCTCGATCACGTCAAGCGATATGCCAGTTCCGGTTGGATTATTTGGCGAACAAAGAATAACTATTTGTGGCTTCGCTTTGAGAATTTCCCCACGAACATACTCTTCGGTCAGGGAGTAGTCCTCGAGCCGAGGGAGCAACTGGTATTCAGTCAGCGTCGTTCTGGCGATATTCAGATACATCGAGTAAGTGGGACCGAAACTTATTGCTTTTACATCCGGCCCGCCAAAGACCTGAAAAAACTGCTGCAAAATTTCATTTGAACCATTCGCGGCCCAAATCTGCTCGGCTGCTAAGTTCCCACCCAAAAACTCTGCAAGCATTCGACGGAGCTCGATAAACTCACGATCCGGATACCTGTTAAGTGTTAGTGCGGCCTCCGCAGTTCGCTGAACTATTTTGAGCGCCACCTCTTCGGGAATTCCAAAAGTGTTTTCATTCACATTGAGTCTGATTGGAACGTCAATTTGAGGTGCGCCATACGGCAGCTGTCCGACCAAGTCGCGTCGTATTGGCAGATCATCGAGGTTAGTCACCTCTTAAGAGTAGCGAATCAGTTGGAACAACAGCGACTCAAGGCAGAGCTATTTGCTGACCGGGAGTCAATTCAACGGTTTCAAGGGCATTCAACATAACGACCCGGGCAATCCAGTCTCTCGGGTCCTGGGATGAAGCGTACTTGTCCGCCAGCTCCCAGAGCGAGTCACCCGACTGCACCGTTACGAATTCGACTGCCACTCCTGGGGTGCTTCCAGCGAAAGAGCCGCTAATTCCCAAGATACTGATTGCAAAACTGAGAGCCAGAACAACAACTGCGCGAACCAAACGCCTCGGGTTTGTAAGCCGGTAGTTTCCAAGAACTAACATGTTGTGTCCCTTCTGCTCGAATACTTGTTTCGAACACTTGTTCTAAGTTTACGTAACCCATTCAAAAAAGCAAGTGTTTGTGCCCTAATATTTGGAGCTTTGTCGAAAATGTGTTTGGTATTTGCTATAAATACGAATACAGTTTCGATAAAGGTAGTAAACAGCTACCCACAGACATTTTGCATAAGGGGCACGCATGGACACCTCAAACCTGACCAATGTTCAGCAAAGAATTCTCACCGTTATAGCCGAGTCAATGGCTGGCCGCAATTACGCACCCTCCATGAGGGAGATCGGCGAGTCTGTAGGTCTGTCATCAACCGCCAGCGTCTCTCATCAGCTGAATAAACTTGAGCTTCTCGGTTTTATAAGCCGCGACCCAAGACGCCCCCGAACGATCGACCTCCTAGGTCTAGAGCCAGCCGGAGAGATCATCAACCCGGATGCCGCAATGGTCCCACTCGTCGGCCGCATTGCAGCCGGTAGCCCCATTACCGCAGAGCAAAACGTTGAAGACGTCTTCGCCCTCCCCCGACAACTTGTTGGCCAAGGCGATCTGTTTTTGCTGAAGGTAGTGGGAGAATCAATGATCGACGCCGCCATTTGTGATGGCGACTGGGTAGTGGTTCGTCAACAGCAGACCGCTGAGAACGGTGACATTGTCGCCGCAATGCTCGAAGAAGAGGCGACAGTTAAGATGTTCAAACAACGAGACGGAAACACCTGGCTGCTTCCCAGAAACTCAGCATTTGAACCAATCCCCGCAGAGCATGCCCTTATCCTCGGAAAGGTCGTTGCGGTTCTTAGAGCCGTTTAGTAAGGCGCGACAATTCCGCTGCTAGGTCTTCACGAACCAGTGCTTTGACCTGTGTACCACCCTCTACATATTCAATCGTCTGCACTTTCCCAGCCATGTGAATTTTTGAAACCAAATCTCCGCGGTCATAAGGAATCAACCCCTCAAACAAAACCTCCGGTAGGGGCAGCGAGGATGCAATTGCCGCCTCAAGTTCGGGAATCCCCATGCCGGTTCTCGCAGAAACTAAAAATGCCCCTGGGCAAATACCCCGCAACCTAACGTGTTCCTCTTCGGAAACTAAATCGGCCTTATTGAATACGATCAGCTCTTCAATTGCGGAGGCGTCGACTTCGGCTACCACCAGGCGAACGGTCCGGATCTGTCCAAGCGGATCTGGGTCGGTCGCGTCCACAACGTGGACAATCAAATCTGCACCCGCAATTTCTTCGAGAGTTGATCTAAAGGCCTCAACCAGCTGGTGAGGCAACGAGCGCACAAACCCAACCGTGTCCGCGAGCGTATAACTTCTTCCGTCCGGGGTCTCGTGCCTTCTTATTGTTGGGTCGAGAGTGGCAAAAAGTGCGTTCTCAACCAGGACTCCGGCCTTGGTGAGCCTGTTGAGCAAAGATGACTTTCCTGCGTTGGTGTAGCCAGCGATCGCCACCTGCGGAACTCTAGCTTTCTCGCGCTTGAGCCGCTTGGTGTCCCGAGCGCTCTTCATTAACAAGATTTCACGGCGTAATTTAGCCATTTTGGTGTTGATGCGTCTTCTGTCTAACTCAATCTTGGTTTCACCGGGTCCGCGTGAACCGATTCCGACACCTCCGGCAGCCTGACCTCCGGCCTGCCTGGACATCGACTCGCCCCATCCGCGCAGTCTTGGAAGTAGATACTCAAGCTGAGCAAGTTCGACCTGGGCTTTTCCCTCTTTACTCTTGGCGTGCTGGGCAAAAATATCGAGAATGATGGCGGTCCTATCGACGACCTTTACCTTGACTATGTCCTCAAGGGTTCTGCGCTGTGAGGGTGCAAGCTCGGTGTCCGCTATCACAGTGTCGGCGCCGACTTCTTTGACCAACTCTCTTAGCTCTTCTGCCTTTCCTTTTCCGAAGTAACTCGCGGGGTCAGGTTTTGCGCGCCGCTGAAGAAGACCGTCAAGCACTTCAGCCCCCGCCGTCTCGGCAAGGGCAGCAAGTTCGCGAAGCGAATTTTCGGCACCGGTCAGGGTGCCAGTCCCCCAAACGCCAATTAGGACGACTCTTTCCAGGCGGAGTTGACGGTACTCGACCTCTGTTACGTCTTCTAGCTCTGTCGACAGTCCGGGGACTCTTCTGAGCGATGCTCGCTCTTCCAGCTCAAGCTGGTCACCGTCATACTCGGACACCGGCGCGAGAGAGCCGCGGCGTAAAATTCGGTCGATAGTAGATTCTGGTTCCATTGTTGTTTAAGACTAAGCCTGTATTACATTTGTCGTATGCAGATGGAGCACTATTTCAGCTCAGAGCCGACAACGAAGAAAATTGAAACTGAGGTTTCATTTGAAGTTGATGGTGTCAGATTTGACATGGCCGCCGCAAGCGGAACCTTTAGCTCAACAAAACTAGACGCCGGCACAAAAGTTCTTCTGTCCCATACCTCCATGCTGCCCAAGGATGGAACCGTACTTGATCTTGGCTGCGGCTGGGGGCCAATCGGCATCGTGATAGCCGCCCTCTGCCCAGCTTCTAAGGTTCATGCCGTAGATATAAACCAGCGGAGCATTGAACAAACCCGAGCTAATGCCGATCGAATTGGGCTTCCAAATCTCAGCATTTGTCTTGCAGAGGACCTGCCCACGGACTTGAAATTCGACGCTATCTGGTCGAATCCGCCGATTCGAATTGGCAAAGTGGCTTTGCACGAATTGCTAAGCGCATACATTCCTCGCCTCGGGGATGGAGGAAGGGCCGTATTTGTGGTTCAGAAGAATCTGGGCGCTGATTCACTCATTCGATGGCTAGCCGAAGAGTACCCAGATCATATGGTTTCAAGAATTGGAACAGCAAAGACCTACCGAATTATCGAAGTGGCTAATCCTGCCAAGTCCCAGAATAAGTAAGCACAGCAGGACCACTTATTGAAACGTGTTCGCCATCCTCAGTTGGAAACATCCTGACGGCGACCTCTCCCCCAGGAACCTTGACCTTCCAAAAGTTTTGAGTGCCCCCAGCCCAGTGTCGAATTGCGATGGCGGCTGCTGCTATTCCGGTGCCACAACTCATGGTCTCTCCGGAGCCACGTTCGTGGACCCTCATGGTTAGCCCTGCAACGCCCTTGTTGATAAGAGGCTCGTCTAAAACGACAAACTCGACATTTGCGCCATCTTCCGGCAAAGGCTCGAGAACGGGCGGCTTTGACAGCGCGAGCCCCTGAAGCTCTTCGAGGTCAGCAAGCGCGACTACGACGTGAGGGTTACCCACATTCACAGAAAGACCAGGCCTTGAAACCTGAAGACCCTGGGTGCTAACTAGGGTTTGGTCGTCCCCGATTACAAACAGACCCAGGTCGACGGCAAACCCATTCACAGTGGCAGTCAGGTCCTTAATGCCATCTCTAGTCGCGACCGGCAAAGTACTGCCATCTGTAAGCGTCGCTAGTCCATTTTCCAACAAGTATCGGGCAAAAACGCGAATGCCGTTTCCGCACATCTCACTCCTAGAACCGTCAGAGTTTCTGTAATCCATAAACCAAACGGCCTCCGGCTCGGATTGAAGCAACTCAGCCACCTCGGAATCCTTGACGGTGGGCTTGACAATAATTAGACCGTCGGCACCGATACCAAAATGCCGATCACACATTGCGGCCACTTGGTCGGAACTTAAATCTATTTGACCGGCCCTATCAAGCACGAGGATGAAATCATTGCCCGTGCCATGCCCTTTTGTGAATTCAACTTTCATACCCCAAGCCTAATTCGCTCAAGGGCGGACTGGAGTAACTTCGGCGAGTCCGGCAACCAATGAGTGCGACGATCTCGCATAAACCAGGACATTTGTCTTCTTGCATATCGGTTCGTTAGCTGAATCGTCTCTTGAATTGCCGCAGCTTCAGTCAGGTCTCCGGAGATTTGCTGGAACGCTTGCTGATAACCGATTGCGGCAAGCGCGGTTTTGGAGAGCGATGCATCACCATCTAGCAGCTGCCCAGCCTCGTCAATTAATCCATGTGACCACATCTCGGCTACCCGATTAGCAATACGGGGTTTGAGAACCTCTCTTTCGACATTGATGCCAATTGTGAGAGTAGGCACAAGGTATTCGGGTTCCGGAAGCGTTGAGGGGAATGGCTGACCCGTTATCTGAATTACCTCGAGTGCCCTGATTACCTTACGAATATTATTGCTGTGAATTTTCCGCCCGGACTCGGGATCCAGCGCCGCAAGCTGATTGTGCATTTCGAGAGTCCCAACGGCCTCCGCTTGAGACTCGAGCTGGTTCCGAATTCCCTTATCGGTCGGAGCAAAATCGAAATGGTCGAGAGCGGCCGCAAGGTAGAACATGCTGCCGCCAACAAACACCGGTAACTTGTTTCGAGCTCTGATTTCATTGGCAGTATCGATAGCCAGCTTGCTATATTCGGCCGCTGTCATTTCCGCGCTAGGTTCGATGGCATCGATCAAGTGATGCGCGATTCCGCGACGCTCATTTTTGGGTAATTTGGCCGTACCAATGTCCATGCTTCTATAAAGCTGCATGGCATCCGCATTAATAATTTCGGCGGCCTGTCCGGATGACTCCAAGGCTTCGACCACAGACAATGCCAATCCGGACTTGCCGGAGGCAGTAGGGCCGACGATAGCTAGGGCGCTAAACCCCACTTTTAACTCTGATCGGTAGCCCGAGCGAGACTTTGGACTCTCCGGGTCCTGGCACGCCGCAGCTTTCGAGCTGACGACGGTCATAGGCGTCCCCGCCGGCAGTCCTACGAACCTCGTAAAGACCACCTGGCACATAGTCAGCAACAAGGAAATACGGAGCCGCTCTGGTGATTCTAAGCCTGACAGCATCCCCAGGACGGGGAGCATTCTGGCCCTCAGGAACATCGAAATGAACCAGACGATTGTCCCTAGCTCTTCCGGTTAGACGATTGGTCTGAGAATCCTTGCGGCCCTGATCGGCGGACGCCAATACCTCGACCTCGGTGCCAACCAAAGGCTTATTCTCTTCCCAAGCGACTTCGTTCACGACTTCTAGAAGGCGTTCGTATCTTTCCTGAACCACTTCCTTGGCTAGCTGATCGGGCATATCAGCCGCAGCCGTTCCCGGCCGCTTCGAGTATTGATAAGTGAAGGAAGACGCAAACCGTGACTTCCGCACAACGTCTATGGTGTCCTGAAAATCCTGCTCCGTCTCACCGGGGAAGCCCACGATTATGTCCGTGGTTATTGCAGCTTCTGGCATTACCGCCCGTACTCGATCGAGTATTCCAAGATACTTTGACGCACGGTAACTCCGCTTCATGTTTTTCAGAACCTTGTCCGACCCCGACTGCATTGGCATGTGAAGTTGAGGCATTACGTTGGGGGTCTCCGCCATCGCGGCAATCACGTCATCCGTGAATGAAGCCGGGTGAGGTGATGTAAACCTAAGCCGTTCAAGACCCTTAATTTCACCACACGCCCTCAGTAGCTTGGCAAAGGCACCGCGATCACCGAACTCGACACCGTATGCATTTACGTTCTGACCCAACAAGGTAACCTCGATTGCACCGTCGGCCACGAGCGCCTGAACTTCGGCCAAAATCTCCCCAGGACGACGATCTTTCTCCTTGCCCCTCAGGGTTGGGACAATGCAAAAGGTGCAGGTGTTGTTGCAACCAACCGAGATCGAGACCCAGCCGCTAAACGGGCTCTCGCGCTTGGTTGGAAGGGTTGATGGGAAAACCTCCAGGGATTCCAGTATTTCAATCTGGGCTTCGGCATTGTGCCTTGCGCGCTCGAGAAGAACGGGTAGAGAACCCATGTTGTGAGTTCCGAACACCACGTCCACCCAAGGTGCCCGCTCCAAGATTATGTCCTGGTCCTTCTGGGCAAGACAGCCACCAACAGCAATCTGCAGCTTTGGATTAGCCTCTTTCTTGGGAAGCAACATTCCGAGTGTTCCATACAGCTTGTTGTCCGCATTCTCACGAACAGCGCAAGTGTTAAAAACCACCACATCGGGGTCTGCGCCCTTGCTCTGCTGATAGCCCGCTGAATCAAGCAGCCCTGAGATGCGCTCAGAATCGTGGACGTTCATTTGGCACCCAAAGGTGCGGACTTCGTAGGTAAGTGACATGACAACACTGATTTTAGTCGTCAGACCTGATTTCGCGAAGTGCACTCGAAACCATTGACGAACTAAAGCCTCTCCGCATCAAAAACCCGGAAACCCTCCTGTACTTAGTATCCGGCTCTAAATCCCTAAGTCGATCCCAACGCGCCCTGCCCAATTCCAGAACCAACTTCTCTTCATCTTCTCTGGTTATACCGGAAACAGCTTCCTCAACGACTGCTCTGTCGACTCCTTTTTGTTGCAATTCTCTGCCGATTATCCTAGAGGATTTGCCCTTTTCGACTCGAGAGCGAACATAGGCAGCAGCGAAAACTGCGTCGTCAATCAACTGGACCTCTTCGAAACGATCGAGGAGCGGTTTTGCAATCTCCACTGGAATCTCACGTTTTTCCAAGATTTGAGCTAACTGCCATTTAGTCTTCATGCTCCGAGAGAGCTGGAAAAGCAACACATTTCGAGCCCGCTTTTCCAGCTTTTCGTCAGACCTTATGTCAGGCATTGTTTGCGGCCTTAGCGACCGGCTTGGTGTCCTTTATTACATCCGCAACTTCTTCAACCGGTAGGTCAGCGACAGGGCGAGGAACTCCTACGCCCAGCTTGACTTTGATTTTCTGTTCAATAGTGGCTGCAATCTCTGGATTTTCCTTCAAGAATTTGCGAGAATTTTCTTTCCCCTGACCCAATTGTTCGCCATCGAAGGTGTACCAGGCTCCCGACTTATTGACAATGTCCTGCTCGACTCCGAAGTCAATCAAACTACCTTCGCGAGAGATCCCCTCACCGAAGATGATGTCAAACTCTGCCTGCTTGAAGGGGGATGCAAGCTTGTTCTTTACGACCTTCACTCTTGAACGGTTGCCTACCGCGTTGTTCTGGCTGTCCTTGAGAGTTTCAATTCGACGAATGTCCAATCGAACTGAAGCGTAGAACTTCAATGCCTTTCCACCAGAAGTAGTTTCTGGGGAGCCGAAGAAAACACCAATTTTCTCGCGAAGCTGGTTAATAAAGATTGCTGTGGTGTCTGTGTTGCTGATTGCTCCGGTTAGCTTACGTAGCGCCTGAGACATCAAGCGAGCCTGGAGACCCACATGCGTGTCCCCCATTTCGCCTTCGATTTCCGCACGAGGCACAAGTGCTGCGACTGAGTCAATAACGATGACGTCAATTGATCCGGATCGAATCAGCATGTCGGTGATCTCGAGAGCCTGCTCCCCGGTATCAGGCTGGCTAACCAAAAGGGCGTCAATGTCTACGCCTAATTTGGCTGCGTAAATAGGGTCTAGAGCGTGCTCTGCGTCAATAAATGCAGCTGTACCGCCTGCTTTCTGAGCGCTAGCGATAGCGTGCAGGGCAATGGTCGTCTTACCTGAGGCCTCCGGTCCATAAACCTCTACGATTCGACCTCTCGGAAGTCCGCCGATTCCCAATGCAACGTCCAACGCGATCGAACCGGTTGAAATTGATGCTATCGGCGCGCGTTCTTCGGATCCCAACCGCATAACTGACCCTTTGCCAAATTGGCGATCAATCTGCGCCAGAGCGGTGTCTAGGGCCTTTTCTCTATCTGATGCACTTGGCATTACAACCTCTTTCCGACGCCTGGCGCCTTGTATGTAACGAAGCTACGCTCCGTCTAAGACATTTTGCAGAAACAGCAAGAAAGCTCTTGATAAGTCTTAGAAACTCTTAGCTGTTAGCAAGAATAGGCGTTCGAACAAAATTTCGAATGATTAGTTTTCGGCGTGTTGCTTTGTCCTAGGTTTACCGTGCCAACGTTCCTTGGGAACGCCGAGGTGAGAACAGAGTGCCAGCCAGACTTCCCTGGGGTCATCACCGGTCTTGAGAAGCTCTAACGGAGTCTTATCTGACTTCTCAGTGAGTCTGGTATCGGCCAAAATCACGGCAGCAAAGCTAGGCCCAAACTCCTCATCGACTAATTGCCGGAACTGACTCAGCTTCACTAGTGAGAGTAGAGCTCTGCTTCGGTTACAAAAGCATCTGGAACGGTGTCCGGGATGTAAGTCTTTTCGGCGTAAGCGCCTTCTACAAGTGCCAGACGGTCGGAAACTTCGCGCAGCAACTGTGCCAGTGGCACTTCCAGCGCCTCTGTGACAGAGGCAAGAATCTCAGAAGAGGCTTCTTTTTGACCGCGCTCGACTTCTGAGAGATAACCGAGGGCAACTGAAGCCTTGGCAGCCACTTGCCTAAGTGTCTGACCCTGTTCTAAGCGGTGATTGCGAAGCACGTCGCCAATTTCTTGTCTAAGCAGAACCAAAGTTTCCTCCTGGCCGATAATCTATCGGCTTCTTTTCGTAAAATTACCCAAAGTATCTGAATGTTTCCTGATGGATAACCAACCACTCAGGCTAAATGTTCCCTAAGGATCTCAATTGCGCGATCTTGAGTGAGCATCCTTATTTGATTTCTCGATCCCTCAAAGCTTTCGCTGTAAACGGTCACGCCCAGAGAGGAACTTATTGCGATATATACTTCACCCGGCTTGCGTCCCGACACGCTCCTAGGCCCTGCAACGCCGGTAGTTGCCACTCCGATTACTAAGCTTGCGTCTTTACCAGCAGCCTTGGAGAGCCTCTCCCGAACGCCCTCGGCCATCTGCGCAGCTACTTCGGCATCGACCGCGCTCTGATTGGCGATTAGGGCGGGTGATACACCTAGCAGTTGCTCCTTAATGCGGTCTTGGTAGGCAACAATTCCACCAAGAATCACCTCCGAAGCACCATCGACCCCGATAAGGACCGAGGCCAACGCGCCTCCGGTTATTGATTCAGCGATCGCTATTGAAAGCCCGGCTTTTTTTGCCAGAGCTATAACTTGCTCGGCCATAGAACCTGCTTTCCGCTCCACAGCGTCAATACAACCGTAAACCAGAGCACGGCCTGGGAAAATAATGTGTACCAGTTGCCCAGTACTTCAAAGGGTGCCAATGCAAGAGAAACCGCGATGATTTGCATGACCGTTTTGAATTTTCCACCTCCGGTAGCTGCAATCACTCGACGCCTAGCAACTACCAACCGGTACACGGTAACAATCAACTCTCTTGCCAGAATCAACGAAGTCGCTATCCAAGGAACTGCACCCTGTGCAGATAAGGCGAGCAAAGCACCGGTCAGCAGAGCTTTATCGGCGATCGGATCAATAAGCTTTCCAAAATCGCTGACTAGGTTTCGCTTTCTGGCAATCGCCCCGTCTATACCATCGGTAGAGGCCGCAAGCACCAGCAGTACCAACGCAGCTATCCGACCCCAAAAATCCCAGTAATCAAAGATTATCCACAACACAATCGGCACCATGGCCAGCCTGGTCAATGTGATTATGTTGGGTGTTTGCCTATAAATAAAGCCTCTAGAAGTCATCACGCCTACCGGTTAGCTGCCAAGCGTCTTCGTCCGGTTCGTCATCGGAACCCGGCGAATCCCCTTCGACCACGGCCGAGCTTTGGCCACTGATCTTGGCAAGTAATGCAGGCAGATCCTCCGCCCTAACTAAAACCTCTCGGGCCTTTGAGCCCTCAGATGCTCCGACGACCCCTCGAGACTCAAGTAGATCCATCATTCTTCCGGCCTTGGCAAAGCCAATTCTAAGCTTCCGCTGCAGCATAGAGGTTGACCCAAATTGAGAATTAACGATTAGATCGCAAGCAGCAAGCAGAACATCCATGTCATCGCCGATATCACTATCCACGATCTTCGAAGTTACCCGCTGAATTACATCACTTCGGTACTCGGGGTCCATCTGAGCCTTGACATGATTCACTACTTTTTGGAGCTCCGCTTCAGACACCCATGCTCCCTGAACGCGAACTGCCTTGTTTGTTCCCATTGGCGCGAACAGCGCGTCGCCCTGGCCCACCAACTTTTCGGCTCCAGGCTGATCCAGAATTACCCGGGAGTCCGTCAAAGACGAGACTGAAAAGGCGAGTCTAGAAGGCACGTTGGCCTTGATAAGACCCGTCACCACGTCCACCGAAGGCCGTTGGGTCGCTAGCACTAGGTGGATGCCGGATGCTCTGGCTAACTGAGTAATACGAACAATGGAATCCTCGACGTCCCTCGGAGCAACAATCATTAGATCCGCAAGCTCGTCTACTACTACCAAGAGATAAGGATATGGCTGCAAGTCTCGCTTGGAGCCTTCCGGCACCTTTACATCCCCGCTAACCACCGCACGGTTGAAATCGTCAATGTGCTTGAAGCCAAAAGACGCCAGGTCGTCGTAACGCGATTCCATCTCTCTCACGACCCATTGCAATGCCTCAGAAGCTTTTTTCGGATTGGTGATAATTGGAGTCACCAGATGCGGAACTCCCTGATAAACAGAGAGCTCAACGCGCTTTGGGTCAACCAGCACCATTCGAACCTCCGCCGGAGTAGCGCGCATCAATACGGAGCAAATCATAGAGTTTATAAAGCTCGATTTACCGGCTCCAGTAGCTCCGGCTACTAATAAGTGAGGCATTTTGGCAAGGTTCGCTACTAGGTAGCCACCCTCAACGTCTTTTCCAACACCGATTGTCAATGGGTGTTGAGCACCGGTTGCAGCCTTAGACCTCAACACGTCCCCCAGAGAAACCGTCTCCCTGTCAGTGTTAGGAATCTCAATGCCGATAGCGCTCTTGCCTGGAATTGGAGCCAAAATGCGCACTTCGCTGGAGGCTACCGCGTAGCTAATGTTATTGATCAGTCTTGTTACTGCTTCAACCTTCACCCCAGGTGCCAATTCAACTTCGTACCTAGTCACAGTGGGTCCACGCTGGAAATCAGAAACCCTGGCCTGCACATCGAACTCTTTGAAAACATCGTTGATGGATGCGACCACCTGATCATTTACCGCAGATTTAGTCTTGTGGGGAGTTCCTGCCGCCAGCAGCCCAAGGGCCGGAAGTACGTAGGGTCTTTTTGCCCTCTGGGAAGAAGGTATGTCGATGGGCTCGGTAACCCCTTCTGGTTGAGAGAAAAACTCCGGCTCGTCAGTCGAATCATCCTCACTAAGCACGACCTCGACCGACTCAATCGGAGCATCAATTTCGGAGGCAACAAATTCGTCGATGTCGGACACCAGTGGTGAATCAAAAGCCGGCTCCAACTCACGCTCTTTTTTCCACCAGCTTGACTTCTTGGCATCGAATGCATCGGTTTCCACTGCGTGCTTATTTTCGGCGAACAAGAAACCGTAGAGCCTCCGGAAATTGACAAGAATTTTGTTTGGAGCAGTTCCAGTCATAACCAAGATTGAAATTATTGCCAATAAAACTAGAGCAGGCACAGCTCCGTAAATACTTAGAATCCCGGCAAGCGGACCGCCAACCAGCCAACCAAAGAGGCCCCCTGCCTCCGCTAGTGCGTCAACGCCATCCCTTGGGGACGGCATGTTGGAAAAGACATGGAAAAAACCAGAAACAACTGACAGTAGCAACCAGAATCCCAGCGCGAATCTGGAGCTGTCCCTAACCGAGGCGGGATGTCTGAACAAATAAAGCGCGTAGCCAAAAAACACCACCGGCAAGGCGTAAGCCACTAACCCAAAGAGCATCCCAAAAGTAAAATTATGCAGCGTCACTGCCCAAGACTCCCCGATTAAGAACCAAGCGTTTGCCGCTCCCAAGACGCTAAGCAAGAGCAGGAAGAATGGAGCACCGTCTCTACGGTCGTCCCTGGCAAGCTTTTCAGTGCTGAAGGCGCGAATTATGCCGCCGAAAAAATGAGCGATGCCCAGATAACCACTGCTTAGAGTGGAGCCAAAATTAGAGCTTTCATTCTTGGGCCTGGACGGCTTGCGGGCAGCCACCCTCGGCCTTGAGGTCGCAGGCTTCTTAGCAGACCGGCTACTGGCGGGTCTGCGAGGAGGTGGAGTCTTTGCTGCCATGAGGAAAAACTAGCAATCTATTTAGTGATTTGGGCTTAGGCGGGGCGCGAGGAATAAACAACGATTGGGATGATCATAGGCTTACGACGGTGCGCTCTGGCTACCCAGGAACCGACAGTTTTACGAATTACTTGCTGGAAGCCGTAGGTGTCTCGAACCCCATCGGCTGCGGCCCTCATCAGGGCGGTACGAACCTCGGGGAGGATGTCGTCAAAGACGTGATCCTCTTCGGCGTATGCCCGAGCCTTGATCTCTGGGCCCTCGACAATCTGGCCGCTTGCTTTGTCTACCACCACGAAGATAGAAATAAAGCCCTCTTCAGCCAACATCCTGCGATCCTTGAGGTCTTCCTCAGTGATTTTACCAACGGTCTTGCCGTCAACATAAAGCATGTCGCAGGGCACTCTACCGACTATCTCGCAAATACCGTCAACCATGTCGATTACGGCGCCATCTTCAGCCAACAGGGTTCGCTCCACCGGAACTCCGGTTTTAATAGCGAGGTCAGCATTCGCCTGCAGATGACGGAATTCGCCGTGAATCGGCAGCACGTTTTTTGGCTTCAAGATGTTGTAGCAATAAAGAAGCTCTCCGGCCGCCGCGTGACCAGAAACGTGCACCTTGGCATTGCCCTTGTGAACAACGTTGGCGCCAATTTTTGTGAGCCCATCGATAACTCGGTAGACAGCATTTTCGTTGCCTGGAATAAGAGAGCTTGCAAGCAAGACCGTGTCGCCAGGTCCAATTTGTATTTGATGATCTTGTCTTGCCATCCTCGAAAGCACGGCCATCGGCTCACCCTGGCTACCGGTAGACATGAAGACGAGCTTGCTGTCTGGATAGTTTCCAGCTTTTCGAATATCTACTATCTGTCCGTCGGGTACCTTCAAAAACCCAAGCTCGGCGGCGATGGTCATGTTTCGAACCATACTGCGTCCTACAAAAACTACCTTGCGATTATTCGCGAGCGCCGCATCAATAACCTGCTGAACTCTATGGACGTGTGAGCTAAATGATGCCACCACGACTCTTCCCGGAGTCTTAGCGATCACGTTCTCAATAACTGGCCCAATGTCTCGCTCTAGAGGGGTGAAACCCGGAACATCGGCGTTGGTGCTGTCGACCATAAATAGATCGAGCCCTTCTTCGCCAATCTTCGCGAATGCGCGAAGATCAGTTAACCTGCCATCCAGTGGCAACTGATCCATCTTGAAATCTCCGGTCGCAAGGACTGTGCCCGCGACGCTCCGGACTATTACGGCCAAGGAGTCCGGAATCGAATGGTTTACGGCAACAAATTCAAGTTCGAACGGTCCGAGGCGCTCTATTTGCCCAGCGGCAACTGTGTGAGTCAGGGGAGCTATGCGGTGCTCCTTGAGTTTCGCCTCAAGGAATGCAAGCGTCAAAGTAGAGCCAAGGATCGGTATGTCTTTTTTATGACGAAGAAGATACGGCACTCCCCCGATGTGGTCTTCGTGCCCGTGAGTAAGCACCATGCCCACGATGCGATCCAGCTTGTCCTCCAGGTAACTAAAGTCAGGAAGAATTACATCCACTCCAGGCTGCGTCTCCTCAGGGAACAACACACCGCAATCAATGATCATGATTTGCTTGTCAAGCTCAAAAACGGTCATGTTTCGACCGATCTCGCCTAAACCTCCAAGTGGGATGATTCTCAATGTGCCCGGCTTGAGTGCCGGTGGGGCCTGCAGCTCCACTATCGGGTTGTCCCAGCTACCTTGGGCAGCGCACCGCCAGCGGCGGCATTTCTATCAGGACGGAAGTTGTCAAAACTCAAGCCAGGTACGCTTTGAACTTGGTCAATACCGGATTCAATCTCAGCGGCTTCGCTGTCCTCGGGGCCCACCAGCGGCAACCTGACACGCGGCGAACCAATTAGGCCTAAGCCGTGCAGTACGTACTTCGCTGCAACAGTTCCTGGAACGTGATTCATAACTGCGCGCTGCAGAGGCTCGAGGGCGTTGTGGACCTTGAGGGCTGCGTGGAAATCATTTGCATTCGTCGCATCTAGCATTTCCCTGTAAGCGTGCGGGGCAATGTTCGCAGTGACTCCGATAAGTCCGGTTGCACCCACTGAAAGCTGAGGCAGTGCGTAGGAGTCATCCCCCGAGAAATACATCAAACCAGTTTCCAGCATCAGTCTTGAAACTTGTGCAAGGTCGCCCTTGGCATCTTTGACGGCAACAATATTTGGATGCTTCGCCGCTCTGTGAAAAGTGTCATAGCCGATTGCAACCCCAGTGCGACCGGGAATGTCATAGAGGATCACCGGAAGGTCAGTTGCGTCTGCAATCATCCTGAAATGAGTCAAGATGCCAGCCTGAGTGGGCTTGTTGTAATAGGGCGTTACTATCATCACGCCGTCAGCCCCGGCTTTTTCACTGGCCTTGTAGAGCTGAATCGCATGGGCGGTTTCGTTGGACCCGCCGCCGGTGATGATCTTGGCTCGACCAGCTGAGACAGATTTGCCAACTTTTACAAGCTGAATCTTCTCGGCATCTGTGAGCGTCGATGTTTCTCCGGTAGTGCCGGTGACCACGATGCCATCGGCACCATTTGAAATGACATAGTCCATGTGCTTTTCGGTTGCATCCCAATCAACCTCACCATCGTGAGTCATTGGCGTCACTAGTGCAACTAGCACCTGGCCGAATATGTCTTTTTGTTCTGAACGCATCGCTCTAGCCTAGTCACGCCTGGCTAGAAACGACACAACTGGTGGTATCCTGCTGAATTATGAGTCGCAATCCATTAAATCCAGACATTTTTAATTTGCGCACAGTAGCAACCAACTTGCTGGCCGGCCTAACGGTCGCATTTGTGGCTCTCCCACTTGCACTGGCCTTTGGAATCGGCTCTGGACTTGGAGCACAGGCTGGCCTAGTAACCGCTGTAATTGCCGGAATGATAGCCTCGGCACTGGGTGGCAGTCGCTACCAGGTATCCGGTCCGACCGGTGCGATGACAGTAATTTTGATACCTGTTGTAGCCCTATACGGAGCGACTGCAGTCTTGCAGGTTGGCCTTATGGCAAGTGCACTGCTAATTCTTGCTGGTCTTCTAAAACTAGGTCGGCACATCCACCGACTACCGACTGCACTTATAGAAGGCTTCACGGCTGGCATCGCAATCGTGATAGCGATGCAGCAAGTGGCGTTCGTTTTGGGTGTGGAGCTACAAGCCAGTGACCACATCTGGCAGAGCGTGATTGATGAAGTGCGCATTTGGATAGATGAGCCTCGGCCGTGGCCGCTAATTATCGGCATATTGGCAATTACCGCGAATCTCATCGGCGCAGCCAGATGGCCAAAACTACCCGTGGCTTTAGCTTCGATCATTGCGCTGACAGTTACCGCTAACTTTCTTGGGCTCGATGTGGACCGAATCGGCAGCCTGCCTCAAGACTTTATTGCTCCTAGCCTTGATTTTTTATCAGCAGGAAACTGGCTTGGCCTAGTTCCCGCGGCGCTAGCTATCGCATTCCTGGCAGGCCTCGAAAGCCTGTTGTCTGCAAAAATAGCGGACAAGTTGGCCGGTAGCTACGATCATGACTCCAATCGCGAGCTAATCGGACAGGGCGTTGCAAATCTGGTGGTCCCTTTCTTCGGAGGTGTTCCGGCTACGGCCGCGCTTGCTAGAACTGCCGTAAACATTAGAGCCGGCGCAACATCGAGGCTTGCGGGCTTCAGTCACGGACTATTTCTTCTAATTTTTGTACTCCTGCTGGCTCCGCAAATCGGTCAGATACCGCTTGCTGCGCTCGGTGGCGTGCTGATTGCTACGGCCTACCACATGGTCCGGGTGAGGGAGCTGATCTACACGGCCAGCCGGTCCAGACTGGACATGCTAGTACTGGTAATCACAATGATTTCAACCGTCGCACTGGACTTAATAAGCGCACTAGCCATCGGTCTGCTCCTATACCTGGTGCTGAGAAGAACTCGACTCAGCTACCTAACACCGGTGATTGACCCAGAAGAAACCTTGGGCGACTAGGTCCTGGACTAAATACTCGACGGCCTAAGGAGCGACTCGACCGTTCTCGTTGAAGGACTCGTAGCTCAGTGGCATTAGCTTCGCCCAAAATCTTCCATCTTCTCGGCACACATCTCTATTTCGCGCTGCGGAAATGATGGGAAATGCGTACCTTCGCGCTTGGTGCGAAGTGACAAAAAGTTCATGAGCGAGCGAGAATTCATCGTGACGTACATGCTGGAGTAAATATTTACCGGCAACACAATTCGGGCGACCTCGCGAGCAACTCCGGCCTCCAGCATGCGCTGATAGGACTCGTAGGCGGCACGGGTAATCGCCTGTGTCTCCTGGACCACTAGAGCAGTCTGCTCAACGGTTCCATCTTCGAAATCATAGGCACCGGGCTTTCCAACCTGAACCAGCTTGCGCTCGGGACCTGGAACGTAAAAAACCGGCTGCAGTTCGCGATAACGACCGGATTCCTCGTTATAGCTAGCAATTCGGTGCCTCATGAACTCGCGGAAGACAAAAATAGGGGCCTGAACGTAAAAAGTCATTGAGTTGTGCTCAAACGGAGAACCGTGTCGATCTCGCATGAGGTAGTTGATCAGGCCCTTGTCACGCTTTTCAACCTCCGTACCAGATTGCATGGCGCTTTCAAGGGTCTGCTCGCCTTGAGTTGAGACTCTGGCAGCAAACAGCACATCAGCATCTTGAGCGCTTGATCTAACAAGCTCAACAGTTACATCGCTACGGAATTGAATTTCGGTCATCTGATAACCCTAAGCCAGCCCAAAAGTAAAAAAGCGCAACACTCCGTATTTGTGCCTTTATGTCACCTACGCTTTCTTACGTGGACTCGACAATCGCTCTATCAATCGCCCTAATTCTCTTGGCGACACTGACAGGGATTGGCTATCGCTTCTTTCAAGGTCGTGGACACAGCGTCTCGGGAGCTCAATGCATTGAACTGGAAAAACTTAATATCCTCAAGAATGGCGAAGAAGTAACCGAGTTCGGCAAAGAGGCTACGGTCGTTTTATTTTCCACCGAATACTGTGGCCAGTGCCCGGCGGTTAGAAGATCACTTTCAAAACTCGAGTATCGAAAGGGTGGACTTCTTTTTATTGAGGCCGATATCACCCACAGAATAGACTTGGCAGCACACTTCAACATAAGTCAGACTCCAACAGTATTTGTCCTAAATCCGGCTGGCGAGATTCGCTTCCGGATTGGCGGAGTTCCAAAACCAAGAACCATCGAAACCGAATTAGAAAAACTAGGAGTGAAATGACTACCAGCAAGCATGTAGACCCCCGTGGGCCAAGATTTGGCGCCGCGATCACCTCGGCATTATCTCTCATAGCTTTCTACCTGAGCCTCACGAACCAATCTCTTGCCTACGCAATAGTTGTCGCGCTGGGAGTGCTCTTCACCTGGTCGCTGATTTCCCCAAGTACCCACCCGTATGGTTGGGCTTTCGCGAAACTTGTTCGGCCAAACCTGGCTGCCCCCAAAGAATTAGAGGACCCAAGGCCACTGAAGTTCGCCCAGCAAGTCGGACTGGCGTTTGCTCTTCTTGGAATTGTTGGCGGCATCTTTAGCGCGCCGCTAGTGGCTGTTTCAGCAGCCTTCATTTTTATTGCTGCTTTTCTGAATGCTTTTTTTGGCCTGTGCCTCGGTTGCCAGCTTTATTTATTGATCCGCAGGGTCGGGATTATTCGCTAGCTGGATAGCTTGCCGAATAGCAGCCCTGGCATTCTTTCGCTCGCCGGCAGCATCGTGGGCCTCTCCTAGTTGGTACCAAAGGCTCCAGCTATTTGGGTCCTTGGTAACTGCGTCTTGAATTCTTTCCAGCTCTTTATTGGCTGACTCCTTGGTGGCCCTACCGCTAGCCCGAAGTTCAAGATCCAACCCCGGGATATCGAGAGCTATTAGACGTCGTGAGAGCCTCTGCGCCTTGAGGCCAAATTGCAGCTCAGCAAATAACGCCCAGAGCGCTACCAGCGGCAACACAAGAATCGCTAAACCCATGGCAATAGCGATGAGGCTGGGCTCTTGGAGCAGGATGATGCCCCTACCAAGCAGGGTCAGAACATAAAAGAGTGTCAGGGCCAGCATTAAGCCGACCCAGATTTTGGTAATCATTTGCCTAGAACGTTTTCCAGGCCAACAGTTAGACCGGTTGCGGTTTGTGCGAACTCAATTGATCGCAGGATCCCAAGAGAGTAAGCCCTTGGAGAAGAAACGTCGTGGGAAATGACAACCTGTTCGCCGTCGGCACCGAAAATTGTGTCCTGTTTGGCAGAAATGCCCTTCTGCCGCAAGGAGTGAATAACCACACCCGCGTGAACTTCGCCCCTGCTAGGTTGACCGACTCCGGGAATTAGATGCTGTGGCAGGTCTTTTCTAGCCTCAGCAATCAACTCAGCGGTTCGGATTGCAGTGCCGGAAGGAGAATCAACTTTTTGCTCGTGGTGAGCCTCGAGAATCTCAATCGAGTCAAAGTACTTGGCCGCCATCGCAGCGAAGCGCTGGGCCAGCATTGAACCAACAGAAAAATTAGGCACCACGACAACAGCAGACTTGGGATTGGTCTCTAGCGCCTTTTCCAAAATTGCCAGCTTTTGCTCACTCCAACCAGATGTTCCAACCACGGTCTTTAGGCCACTCTCAATTGCGAACAGGACCAGCGATTCAGAGACAGACGGGTTAGTGAAATCAATCACCACATCTGCGCCAAGCATCTGCTCCTTGGGTGACGAGGAATCTAGGGCCGAGTGCAGCTTTAGATTGCTGTCAGTATCGACTAATTGCTTGGCAAGAGCTCCCATTCGACCGGTGGCTCCAAGTATTGAAACATGAATCATGTTAGAAAACCTATCAAGCTAATTGTTTAAGTGCTTCTAAGTTAGGCCCAACCGCGACCAGAGCGGAGCTATTCGCAGCGATTCGAGCAGCAACGGTTTGTATCTCGGAGATATCAACCTGTTGGAAGCGCTGCAAAATTTGCTCCGTGGACAAAAACTCACCGCTGCCGATTTCGGCAGACAACAGCCGGTTCATTCTTGCCAGCGAGCTTTCATAGCGAAGCGCTAGACCACCGGTAAGTGAACCAAGAGCCAAATCAAATTCTTCGCGCGTAACCCCGCGCTCGGCGATGGAATCGAGTCCAGATTTCATCAGCTGAGTCACCAAGGTAGCGTTTTCAGGACTGGTTCCCGCGTAAAGCCCGAAGTAGCCAGCATCGGCGTAGCCCTGCTGGTAAGAGTAGGTGGAATATGCCAATCCACGCTCTTCTCTGATTTCCTGATAGAGCCTTGAAGACATTCCGCCGCCCAAGATGCTGCTCATCAAACCAAGCGCATACCTGTCCTTATCCATACCCTTAATGCTCTGGTATCCAAGCAGAAGATTTGCTTGCGAAAAGTCATGATCCAAGTTGGTGAACGGAATGGTTTTAGGCAGCTCAAAAGCCACTTGAGAACGGCGCTCATTTGGATTCGCCTCGGTATCTAGCCAGCCGACTTTTGCAAGCTCCTGCTGAACCAGTTCGACAAGAGCTTCGTGCGACACTCCTCCGGCGGCGGTGACCACAAGATTTTGTGGAACGTAATGCTTGCGGTAGTGCTCAATAACCTGCTCGCGAGTCACAGCAAGGATTGTTTCCTTGGTGCCGCCTATAGGCCTACCAAGTTCATGATCGGGCAACAGAGCGCTTGCCAAGGCCTCATGAGCCAAGTCCTCGGGATCATCCTCACCCATGGCGAGCTCCTCGAGGATGACAGTGCGCTCAACATCAAAGTCGTGCTTGCCAATTTTTGCCGAAGTGAACATGTCAAGAATGACGTCCAGCGCCAATGGTAAAGCCGAGTTCATGACCCTTGCGTAATAGCTGGTGTATTCCTTGGCAGTTGCCGCGTTCGAGGATCCGCCAACCGAATCGAATGCGACAGAAATATCTTTGGCATTCCTTCGATCGGTTCCCTTGAACAACAGGTGCTCAAGAAAATGCGTGGACCCAAATGTCCCTGGTAACTCATCCCTGGAACCCACGGCCACGGACGCAGCTATCGCGACAGACGGTGCCCCTGGGATTTCCTCACTTAAAATGCGAACACCGCTGGGCAGCACGGTCCTACAAATCCGTGATGCCTCAGCGGTGAAATCGCTTGAGTCTAAAAGACCTAGTTTCAATTATTACTCTTCGCTCGCTGCGTCACCCTCAACAACGGGTGCGAGTGACAACTTGCCTCGGTCATCAACCTTGGTGATTTCCACTAAGACTTTCTGACCGACAGTCAGGACATCCTCGACATTCTCAACACGCTTGCCAGCCGAAAGCTTCTTCAGCTCGGAGACGTGCAGTAGACCGTCTCTGCCCGGCATTAGCGAAACGAACGCACCGAATGTTGCTAGCTTCACGACGGTTCCTAGGAAACGTTCGCCAATTTCTGGCACGTGTGGGTTAGCAATCGCGTTGATGGCAGCCCTGGCAGCATCAGCACTTGGTCCGTCAACTGCACCGATGTAGACGGTTCCGTCGTCCTCGATGGAGATGTCCGCGCCAGTGTCTTCCTGAATCTGGTTGATCATCTTGCCCTTTGGCCCGATGACTTCACCAATCTTGTCAATTGGAATCTTGACAGCGATAACGCGAGGTGAGTACTTGGAAAGCTCATCTGGCTCGTCGATAGCTTCAGCCATGACATCCAGGATGAATAAGCGAGCTTCTTTGGCCTGAGTCAGCGCCTTAGCTAGCTCTGCGGATGGAATACCGTCCAACTTGGTGTCCAACTGAATCGCAGTAATGAAGTTGCGGGTACCAGCGACCTTGAAGTCCATGTCGCCAAGTGCATCTTCTGCGCCCAAGATGTCAGTCAGTGCCGCGTACTGGGTCTTGCCATCAACGGTGTCTGTGATCAAGCCCATCGCTATTCCAGCAACTGGAGCGCGCAATGGCACACCGGCGTTTAGAAGCGCAAGAGTCGATGCACAAACGGAACCCATTGAGGTTGATCCGTTCGAGCTAAGAGCCTCTGAAACCTGACGAATTGCGTAAGGGAACTCATCGCGTGCTGGTAGAACTGGCATTAAAGCCCGCTCTGCTAGGGCACCGTGACCAATTTCGCGACGCTTAGGCGTACCAACACGACCGGTCTCACCGGTTGAATATGGTGGGAAGTTGTAGTGGTGCATGTAGCGCTTTGACTTCTCTGGGGTTAGAGCATCAAGCTGCTGCTCCATCTTCAGCATGTTCAGCGTTGTGACACCCAAGATTTGGGTCTCGCCGCGCTGGAAAATAGCTGAACCATGGGCCCTAGGTATCACTCCAACTTCGGAATCAATTAGACGGATGTCGCTTAGTCCACGACCGTCGATTCGGATTCCCTCTTTTAGAACCCTTGTGCGCATTGCCTTCTTGGCAACTGCCTTGTATGCGGCGGAGAACTGAGACATATCTTCTTCACTTAGCTTCGCAGCCAGTGATTCCTTGACGCTCGCCTTCAGTGCATCGTCAGCATCCTGACGCTCTTGCTTATCGGCAATCTGATAAACCTTGGCAACCTCGGCTCCGGCAGCTTTTTCAACAGCCGCTAGCACCTCGTCGGAGTAAGGCAAGAACACTGGGTAGTCAGCGGTTGGCTTCGCAGCCTGCTTGGCCACATCGTTCTGAGCCCTAACTAGTTCCTTGATAAATGGCTTCGCAGCCTCAAGTCCCTGAGACACAATTTCTTCGCTCGGCGCAACAGCACCGCCGGCAATTAGATCCCAGCTGTTTTCAGTAGCCTCTGCTTCGACCATCATGATTGCAACATCGTCGCCGTCGATAACTCGACCGGCAACAACCATGTTAAACACGGCGTTTGCAAGTTGTGAGTGCTTAGGGAAAGCAACCCACTGACCATCAATTAGTGCCACACGAACACCGGCTACTGGGCCAGAGAATGGCAAGCCGGCTAGCTGAGTGGACATCGATGCTGCGTTGATAGCAACTACGTCATAAAGCTCATCTGGCTCAATCGACATAACAGTTACAACAACCTGAATTTCGTTGCGCAAGCCGTCAACGAACGAAGGCCTAAGCGGCCTATCGATCAAACGACAAGCCAGGATTGCTGCGGTGGATGGGCGACCCTCACGACGGAAGAATGAGCCTGGGATTTTACCCGCGGCATACATACGCTCTTCAACATCAATTGTGAGTGGGAAGAAGTCGAAGTGATCCTTCGGCGCCTTTGAAGCTGTGGTGGCCGAGAACAACATGGTCTCGTCATCGAGGTAGACAACCGCCGCACCAGCTGCTTGCTGGGCTAGGCGACCGGTTTCAAAGCGCACAACTCGCTTTCCGTACTTTCCGTTGTCAATAACGGCTTCTGCGAATTTAATCTCTGGGCCTTCCATGGCCCCTCCTTTTTTATCTGCGCAGCGCAAAGCCCGATCCACTTTCAGTGAAGTTTCGTGCGCGCTAGAGGTCGGACCTTGCCCGATGAAGTGCTGATCGTCAGTAAAAAACTCTGGGTCTAAACCCAGAAACTTCCACCGAAGACCCGCCTTCTAATCCTCGTTGTTACAAGCCTAACAACCAAAAGGTAAAAAGCCCAGTAATGAAAAACCCCGGCATTTCGGCCGGGGTTAGTCAAGAGTCATTTTCCAAGGATCTAGCGACGAAGCCCTAGTCTCTCGATTAGCTTGCGGTAACGGTTAATGTCAACGCGTTGCAAGTAGCCGAGAAGACGGCGACGCTGTCCAACGATTAGCAACAGACCACGACGTGAGTGGTGGTCATGCTTGTGATCTTTTAGGTGCTCGGTAAGGTCAATGATTCGACGGGTCATAACTGCAACCTGAACTTCAGGCGAACCGGTGTCGCCTGGCTTCGTTGCATACTCTTCGATTATTTGAGTCTTTACCTGTGGGTCTAGAGCCATTGCTGATCCTTCCGATCCGCTGCGCGGTGCGTCAAACAGGTTGTCTGTCGCTCTCTTAATCCGCGGCCGTTACACGGCAACCCGAGAAGTCTAGACATAAAAACTGTTTTTGGCTAGGCGGTAGTGCCCTCATCGAGCGAATCAAGGGGCTCCGGTTCAACATATTTGTTCCCGTCATAAAAACTTCTTGAGGTCTTAAGAACCAAAACCAAGAAAATAATAAACACCACGGCGGCCAGGGCAAAGATCGGAACAATCAAGAACACCAGTGCCATCAACAACTCCGGGGAGAACTCTTGGCCAGAGGGGAAATCGTTAATCAAAGCGATTGCACCAATGGTCGCAAAAATAGAATAGCCGGCCGGAACAATGAACAGGAACAACCACTTGGCGCTAAAGCCGGCGTCATGGAGTCGTCTTGCCAGAATCGAAAGGTTCGGCAAGAAAAGAATCAGTGAAGTAATAGTCGTGAGGGGAGTGAAGTCGGTGCTCAGCGACTGGATATCGGTCAACGGGTCCCCTGTGGTGGCTGCGGTTGGCCAAATTACGCCCTCGATAGTGCCAAGCACTAGCGCCAACAGGATAGTAAATAGCACCCAATGCCAATACTGAGCGCGGCTGGCGCTGCCCTTGAAGTTCAGGTAATTCTTGAAACCGCTGGAAATCGCACCTACAAAAGTCATATTGAGACCCTACTCCCCCAGCACTCGCCTGCAGGCTTGAACATCGGAGCCGATCTGCGCGATTAGCTTTTCCATGGATTCATACTTGGCCCAGGGTCTGACCTGCTCGACGTACTCACACGTCACGATTTTGTCATAAAGGTCAAGATCATCTCGGCCAATAACATGGGATTCTAGAAGCCTTGGCACAGCCTCGATGGAGTCATTAGTGCCCACCGAATGCGCCGCCGGATAGCGAACACCATCCGAATAAAGCCAGCCGGCATAAACCCCGTCAACCGGCAAAAGTCCCTCGCTGTTCCGTGCCAGGTTTGCTGTCGGAAAGCCGATTTGACGGCCAATTTTCCGGCCATGTTCGACCATGCCCTCGGTTTGATGATTGCGCCCAAGCATTTTGTTTGCAGCCTTGAAATTGCCAGCAGCAATCGCTTTTCTTATCTCAGTACTAGAAACCGGAAGGTCGCCAAAGACCACTGTTGGAATCTCCTTAGCTCTGAAACCAAAGCGCTCACCAAGCTGTCTAAGCTCAACGATCCCTCCGGATCCCTTGTGCCCAAAACGAAACCCTTGCCCTACCAGCACCAGCTTCGCTCTGATTGGCATCAAATGATTCACGACAAACTGCTCTGGGGAAAGGTTCGCAAGCTGCTGATCAAAACGAAGGGTTATGAGCGCGTCGGCCCCAAGCGACTCTAGAATTCGCGCTTTTTGGATTGGCCCAATAATCGCTGAGGGCTCGGTTCCCGGTTTCAAAAACGCATCAGGATGGCGATCAAAAGCTAGTACCGCGGCTGCCAAACCTGCCTCTTCAGAAAGATGTACGAGTTCATGGAACAACTGCTGATGCCCCAAATGAATACCGTCGAATTTGCCTATGGCAACGGCGGTATCAGCGAATTCATGCGGCAGGCTGGAGTTACTTAGTTCCAGCATTTCGCCTCCTCAGCCAAATCAGGCCTAACATTGGCAAGACAAGTGGGATAAAGCCATAGCCGATGCCAAAACCCGACCAAACCGACGGATGACCGAATAGTTCCGGCATCAAAACTGAGAGCAAGCCGACGATTATTACTCCTGCAAGTTCAAAGCGCACGGCCAAAAGAGCCAAGGCATGATACTTCTCAGGCTGGGCAAGTGAAAAAGTCGCAACTATGTAGACCAATGCGGCAACCGCTGATAATAAATATGCAACGGGCGCTTGGTCAAACTCTCGAATTAGCTGGTAACCAGCTCTAGCTGATGCTGAGAGGGCAAAGACGCCATAGATAGCGACTAAAACCCTGCCAGCTCCCAATGATTTTTTCATGAATTCTCCACCCCTAATCTTAGACAGCGAAAGGGTTGACCCCGGTCCAGATTTGCTGCATTCTGACCAACATCACCGCAATCGTAAGAACTGCTGCACCTAAAACCACAGTTGACCAACGGTTTCTTTCTACTAAAGCCCATACCGCTCCGGCAATCGGAACCATGAGAGCAACTATCAAGTATCCGAAAAACTCCCAAGTATCTATGACCGCGGTCTGACCGAGAAAAACCAAAACAATCGAGAGAATAAGCTGGACCAAAAGGCCGGCTTCAACTCCGATCGCAAGCCCAAGGGAAAAACCGCTAGGCTCTCTGCCGATTAGTCCCAAAAAAATCAAAACCAAGCCAGCGGCGACCGCGTACCAAACCAAAATCAAGAAAAAAGCGTCTATCACTGTTCCTCCTGAAAAACCGAGATTGACTTGTATTGCGACCCTGTCTTTGTCGCAAGGGCAATCAGATGACGTTCTCGCGTCAGTGCGATTTCAGGCTCGGCTGATTCCAACTCAATTTTCTTACCGTGTCTCAGGTCCTGTTCCTGGTCTTTAGAAATCTCGTAACTGGGGAACAACTTGGATGCGGCATCGGCCAGGCTGATCCAGCGCGGCTCTTCGGTTATTGCCGTTGCATCAGCGATCACAAAAGAGGCAACAGCAGTTCGACGAAGCCCTATCAAGTGACCGCCAACGCTAAGCGCTTGGCCCATGTCTCTGGCTAATGCCCTGACATAGGTCCCTGTACTGCAACTAACGCTAATGTCAAAATCAACCAAACCTTCGTGGTGACCTAGCTCGCTGGTTCGAGCAAAGTCACGAATTACTATCGATTTGGGTTTTAGGTCAACCTCTTTACCCTGTCGAACCAAGTCGTAAGCTCTGACTCCATCAATTTTTTTAGCGCTCACACTGGACGGTATTTGATCAAGAGGCCCAGTCAAAGCAAAAATAGCGGAGTCAATTTGCTCGGCGGTGATGTCCGAAGCATCTTTGGTCCCAAGGATCTCCGACTGAGAATCATCGCTGAGAGTGGATTGACCCAGTCGTATAGTCGCGATGTAGGACTTATCTTGACCAAGCAAAAACTGGAGCAATTTAGTGCCTTGGTTTGCTCCGAGCACTAAGAGACCGGTGGCCAACGGATCCAAAGTTCCGCCATGCCCGATTTTTTTTGTGCCCAGAACGCCCCGCATTTTTGCGACAACATCAAAAGAAGTCCAGTCCTGAGGCTTGTCAATCAGAACTAGGCCATGCTGCATTAGTCTTCCTGTGGCTTTTGAATGTAAGGGTCGACGTCACCTGCGTGCTTGGCGCCCTTGGCCAGCTTCTCTAGTTCACCATCACGTCTCTTGGCCTCAGCCAGAAGGTCGTTCAAGTCCCCAGCATTTTCTGGGACATCGTCAAGAATAAGTTCGAGAGTTGGGGTCATTCTGATTCCCAACTGTTTGCCGATCTCTCCCCTAAGCCGCCCAGTATTTTTCTGCAAGATGGCAACGGTCAAAGCCTTATCGACGTCGGAACCAAAAACAGTATAGAAAAGCCTGGCCTGCATCAGGTCGGGAGTAACGCGAGCATCAGTGAAGGTCACGAAACCTAAATCAGGGTCCTTGACAATCTTCGCTAGCGCAGATGCTGCCAAGACTTTGATCCGCTCCGCAAGGCGCAGCGCTCTAGAGTGATCTGCCATTAGCCCCTCGGCTTCTCTACCATCTCGTAAGTCTCAATGACGTCATCTGCCTTGACGTCATTGAAGCTACCAAGTCCGATTCCACACTCGAAATCAGCCTTGACCTCAGTGGCGTCGTCCTTGAATCGCTTCAGTGACTCAACCTTGAGGTTCTCGCCGATCACTTCGCCGTTTCTCAGGACCCTCGCCATAGCATTTCGACGCATTAGGCCGCTTCTCACGTATGAACCGGCGATGAGACCGAACTTGGAGGACTTGAAGACCTCTCGAACTTCGGCTGTTCCCAGCTGCGCTTCTTCGTATTCCGGCTTGAGCATTCCCTTGAGTGAATTCTCGATGTCTTCAAGAACGTTGTAGATGACGGTGTAATGACGAATGTCGACACCTTCACGATCTGCACGCTCCTTCGCCTTGTTATCTGGGCGAACGTTGAATCCGATAATTACCGCCGAGTCGACGGTGGCTAGGTTTACGTCGGATTCAGTGATTGCTCCAACACCGCGGTGGATGATTCGCAACTGCACTGAGTCGCCCACATCGATCTTGAGCAAGCTGTCCTCCAGGGCCTCAACAGCTCCTGAAACGTCACCCTTGATGATCAAGTTCAGTGATTCGACCTTGCCATCTTCGAGAGCCTTGGTGAAGTCCTCGAGTGAAAGCTTCTTCCTGGTCCTTGCTAGCAGGGCGTTTCGGTCAGCAGCTTCACGCTTTTCGGCGATCTGCCTGGCCTGACGCTCATCCTCGGCAACCACAAAAGTATCTCCGGCGCGCGGGACAGACTGCAGACCGAGTACTTGAACTGGCCTCGATGGAGTCGCGAACTTAACCGGATCTCCGTTTTCATCAAACATCGCCCGGACTCGACCGTAAGCCGCTCCGGCAACAATTGCGTTACCAATTTCTAGGGTTCCTGACTGAATCAAGACCGTCGCAACGGAACCGCGTCCCTTGTCTAGGTTCGCCTCAATGGCAACTCCACGCGCTGCCTTGTCGGGGTTGGCTCGAAGGTCTAGAGCTGCATCGGCGGTCAAAAGCACTGCGTCGAGAAGTTGGTCGATTCCATCGCCCTTGAGCGCAGAAACGTCTACGAACATCACGTCTCCACCGAATTCCTCAGCAACTAGACCGAATTCAGTTAGCTGCTGACGAATCTTTGCCGGGTTTGCGCCTTCCTTATCAACCTTGTTGACGGCCACCACAATTGGAACCCTTGCGGCCTGGGCATGGTTCAAGGCTTCAATGGTCTGAGGCATTACGCCGTCATCCGCAGCAATAACCAAAATGGCAATGTCTGTGACTTCGGTTCCTCTGACTCGCATCGCAGTAAAAGCCTCGTGACCCGGGGTGTCAATGAACGTGATTGCTCGATCTTTACCCTCGTGCGTTGTGTAAACCTGGTAGGCACCGATGTGCTGGGTAATTCCACCAGCCTCACCGTCGACAACATTCGCATTACGAATCGAGTCAAGCAACCGAGTTTTTCCGTGATCAACGTGTCCCATGACGGTCACGACCGGCGGTCTTGGAGAAAGTGCTTCGTCGTCTTCCTCGTCGATGCCAGTCGAAATATCGAGACCGAAGCCCTCGAATAGTTCTCGCTCTTCGTCTTCAGGTGAGACGACCTCGACCTTGTAGCCAAGCTCTTCACCGAGAATCTGGAAGGTGTCTTCGTCCAGAGACGCTGTCGCAGTGGCCATCTGTCCCAAGTGGAACAAAATAGTGATCAGCTGGGCGGAGTTAGTGCCAATCTTGTCTGCGAAGTCCTGGATCGAAGATCCGCGACGAACTCGCAACACAGTGCTTCCATCGCCACGAGGCACCATTGCGCCGCCCAGGCTAGGAACATCTCTTTGTTCAAATTCTTCACGCTTTGTTCTCTTTGACTTACGGGATTTTCCTCGGGACCCGCCTCTACCAAATGCTCCTGCGGTGCCCGCTCCTCGGCCACCACGGCCGGCTGGGCCTGGTCTGCCAGCTGGAGGTCCAAACCCTGGCTTCTGGCCCGGCGTTCCAAACGCTGGCGCTCCGCCTGGACGCGGTGCTCCGCCTCCCGGGCGAGGTGCGCCCCCGGCAGGTCTTGGTGCTCCCGGTCGTGGTGCTCCTGGTCGCGGTGCTCCCCCGGCGGGTCTTGGTGCTCCCGGTCGTGGTCGACCCATGCCCTGATTTGCAGCAAACGGGTTGTTGCCAGGTCGAACCATCGGGCGAGGTATTCCCATGCCCTGGTTCGAAGAAAATGGATTGTTGCCTGGGCGAGGTGTGCCAAGCATTGTTGCGGCGGCGGACTTCTCCTCCGCGACTGGCTCTCCAGCTTCCGGAGCGGAAGCTGGCGTTGGCTCGACTACCGCGGGAGCAACAGGCTCAAAGAAATCCGAGGGTTTTGGGCTTTCGACAACCGCCGGTGCTTCGGGGGCAGGCTTAGCCTTTGGCTTTGCCGGCTCCTTCTTGACTGGGGCTTCCTTCTTTGGGAAGGCACCCTTTAGCTTTTCGGCTACCGGTGGAGTGATTGTTGAAGAGCCACCTTTGACGTATTCGCCAAGCTCTTCTAATTTGGCCAAAGCCGTCTTGGTATCAATCCCAAGTTCTTTTGCAATATCGTATACGCGTGGAAGCGCCACTTTTTTTCTCCTGTTCGGGGCCGACCCCAAACAGGGAAGGCCTTAGTTCTGAGGGGGTCTCATTTCGAGAAACTCATTGTGTGTCAGCCATGTTTTGTGCCTGATTTCTAAGCCATGTCTCAAGCGACTCAGAATTAGAGTCGCCCAAGGCGCGAACTAGACCTTTTCGATCAAGCGCTAGCCGCAAACATTCTTCATGAACCCAAGCCCCTCTTCCATGTAGCTTTCGCTGCTGGTCGAGAAGAAAACTTTGATTCACTGAAACAATTTTTAGCAAGTGCTCCATCGAATCTCGTTGGCGGCAGCCAACACAGGTCCGAATAGGCTCCATTCTAGGGCCCCTTACCTAATGACGCTATCCCTCAAGGATGCTATCTGGCTGGATGTCGATTTTGGCGCCGGTCAATTTTGCCGCCAGTCGGGCGTTCTGACCCTCTTTTCCGATTGCCAGTGAGAGCTGAAAATCAGGAACTAACACTCTAACTGCCTTGGTTGCAGCGTCTAAAACAAAGCTGTCCGACACTCTGGCTGGTGACAAGGCGTGAGCTACGAAAGTTGCCAAGTCCTCTGAGAAATCAACAACGTCGATTTTTTCCTCATTCAATTCCGCGCTAACAGCACGGACTCGCTGGCCAAGTTCGCCAATGCAGGCTCCCTTGGCATTGATTCCGGGTTCTTTCGCGAAAACCGCAATCTTTGTCCTGTGTCCTGCCTCGCGAGCAACAGAAGCAATTTCCACTTGTCCGGAAGCGACCTCTGGAACCTCCATTGCGAAAAGTTTTCTAACCAAACCAGGGTGTGTCCTGGAAACCGTGATTTGAGGCCCTCTTGTTCCCATTTGAACGCTGGTTACATAAACTCTGATGCGACTTCCGTGCAAATACTGTTCGGTTGGGACCTGCTCTTCGGGAGGCATAAGAGCCTCAATTGAGCCTAAGTTCACGTAAACCATGTGTGATCGAGAACCCTGTTGAATCTGCCCAGCGACTATGTCGCCCTCTTTGCCCTTGAACTCTCCCAGCAGTCCCTCGTCTGAGATGTCTCGCATCCGCTGCGCAATAACCTGTTTCGCGGCGTAAGCAGCAACTCGACCAAAACCTTCGGGGGTCACTTCCTCTTCGCCAATGGGCTCTAGGTCCTCATCGAGAGTGGATTGGAAGATTCGAACGTGACCGGTTTTGCGATCAAGCTCGGCTCGGGCTCCCTTTACTGGTTCCGGAAATCCCTTGGCGAAAGCGGCCAAAATGGCGGCTTCAATAATCAGAACTAGTTCGTCAAATGGGATTTCCCGCTCGCGCTCCAGTAGACGAAGAACTTGTAAATCGATATCCATGACTCGCCTCTTTTTAGTTTCTAGCGCTTAGCCATTAGCTCAGCGAGAACTGAGTCTATCTTTACTTGGGAGCGTTCGCCTGTCGCTCTGTTCCAAAGCTCAACTTCACCATCTGCCACACCTCGGCCACAGATGATTATCCATGGGTTGCCAATCAGCTCCGCATCGGCAAACTTCACTCCCGGGCTGACTTTTAGTCGGTCATCAAACATGACCTTGAGCCCAAGAGCCTCAGCGGCTAGGGTCAGAGACTCGGCGGTCGCGAAGGCAGCCTCATCTTTACCTGCCGCAATCACGTGAAGGTTAGCTGGAGCCACTGAATCCGGCCACATCAAACCAGCATCGTCGTGGAACGACTCGGCTATTACCGCCACCAACCTGGTCACGCCAATGCCGTAGGAGCCCATGGTTACTGTCACGAGCTTGCCGTTGGAATCAAGAACCTTGAGGCCAAGTGCTTCAGCATATTTGCGACCAAGCTGAAAAATGTGACCGATTTCGATGCCGCGGGCCATCTCCAACGGCCCTGAACCATCCGGGGCCGGGTCCCCAGCGCGAATCTCTGCAATGTCCGCAATTCCATCCGAGGAAAAGTCTCGACCAAAAGTCAGGTACCAAGTGTGCATCTGATCTTTATTGGCCCCACTGATCCAAGCACTTCCCTCAGCGACCCTCGGGTCTAGAAGGTACTCAATTCTCGAATCGGTTTCTAGCCCCAAAAATTGCTTCGAATCTCTTCGGGGTCCGATGTAGCCCTTAACAAGTTCTGGGTGACTCTTGAAGTCCGCTTCGTTGGCTTGCTCTACGTCACACCCAAACCACGCTTCGGCCCGCTTTTGATCTACGTCTCGATCGCCGGGAATTCCAACCGTAACCAGCCTGCGCTTGCCGTCTCCAGTTATTAGCGCTAGCACGACGTTTTTCAAGGTGTCGGATGCTTGCCAGGTGCCGTCCGTCTTGGGGTGGTTCTCATTCGAAAAACTGACCAAGCTGGCAATTGTTGGAGTGTTGGGCGATGAGTGATCTACCGCAGCCTGGTCATCCGGAGTGACGGCGGGAGACTGTGCGAATCTAACCGCCTCGACATTGGCGGCGAAGCCAGAGGCCGATCGAACAAAGGAGTCTTCGCCAATTTCCGAGGGGTTCAGGAACTCTTCCGATTTTGACCCGCCCATCGCGCCGGCATCCGCGCTAACGACTACATACTCCAGACCTAGGCGAGTGAAAATACGCTCGTAAGCTGCGCGTTGGGCTTGATATGAAACCTCGAGGCCTTCGTCAGTAACGTCGAAGCTGTAGGCGTCTTTCATTACGAACTCGCGACCACGTAAAAGACCGGCTCTTGGCCTGGCCTCGTCGCGGTATTTATTTTGAATTTGGTAGATGCTCAGTGGCAGGTCTTTATAGGAATTATAAAGATCCTTAACTAAAAGAGTAAAAACCTCTTCGTGAGTTGGAGCCAGCAAGTACTCCGCGCCTTTTCTGTCCTTCAGCCGGAAAATATTGTCTCCGTAATCGTTCCAGCGACCGGTTATCTCGTAGGGCTCTTTTGGAAGCAGGGCCGGAAAGAAGACCTCTTGGGCGCCAGCAGCAGCCATTTCTTCGCGAACGATTTGCTCAATCTTGTTTTTGACCATCAGGCCAAGAGGCAGCCAACTAAAAACTCCCGGTGCCGCGCGCCTTATGTAACCCGCGCGTACAAGTAACCTGTGGCTTTCAACCTCAGCGTCAGCAGGGTCTTCTCGAAGGGTCCTTAGAAATAATGAGCTCAGGCGATATGGCATGAGCACAATGTTATCTACTCCCCGACGGTAACCTGAGCGGTTCCGATAAGTGCGCTATCCATTTCGGCTGCGATTCGGTTCGCCTCTTCAATCAAAGTGGCAACAATTTCATTTTCCGGAACCGTTTTGATGATCTCACCCTTTACAAAAATTTGACCCTTGCCATTTCCTGAGGCAACTCCCAAATCCGCTTCTCGGGCTTCGCCCGGTCCGTTTACAACGCAACCCATAACTGCAACCCTGATTGGGACAGTCAAGTGAGAAAGCCCCTCGGTGACATCGTTCGCGAGCGTATAAACATCTACTTGAGCGCGTCCACAACTTGGACAGGAGACAATCTCTAGTTTTCTGGGACGGAGGTTCAGGCTCTCCAAGATCTGCGAGCCCACCTTGATTTCCTCAACCGGCGGAGCGGAGAGCGAGACTCGAATCGTGTCACCGATTCCCTGCGCCAACAAAGCACCAAAGGCCACTGAGGACTTGATGGTGCCCTGGAATGCCGGTCCGGCCTCGGTAACTCCTAAGTGAAATGGCCAGTCCCCACGCTCAGCAAGAAGCTGATAGGCCTTCACCATAACCACTGGGTCATTGTGCTTCACAGAAATCTTGAAATCGTGAAAGTCATGCTCTTCGAAAAGACTCGCCTCCCAAACCGCGGACTCCACAAGGGCTTCGGCGGTCGGCTTGCCATATTTCTGCAGCAGCCTTGGGTCTAGAGACCCGGCATTTACACCAATCCGAATCGATATTCCAGCGTCCTTGGCAGCTTTTGAGATTGCGCCCACCTGGTCATCGAATTTTCTAATGTTTCCGGGGTTTACTCGCACTGCGCCGCACCCAGCTTCGATCGCCTGGAAGACATAGCGCGGCTGGAAGTGGATATCAGCGATAACCGGAAGCTGAGATCGCTTGGCAATGACCCTCAAAGCTTGTGCATCGTCGCTTGTGGGGACAGCCACCCGAACAATGTCACAACCTGTGGCGGTCAATTCAGCAATTTGCTGAAGTGTTCCGTTGATGTCTGTGGTTTGGGTGGTGGTCATAGACTGCACCGAAATTGGAGAATCCGAACCTACAGGAACCTTTCCAACCATTATTTGGCGAGTTTTCCGCCTAGGGGCGATTGTCAGTGGGGGTCCTACGGGAAGACCAAGATTTACAGCCGGCAATTATTACCTCTCGTTTGCTCCAAGCTTCAACAGCAAAGGAGGAAAGTTACTTCCTAACCCAATGTTATTGGGTTTACAAGGTCCGCTAATATTAGTATGAGGCCCGTTGCAATGAGCAGCATCCACACCGCATAGGCAATAGGTAGTGCTTTAGCGGTGTCGATTGGACCCGGGTCACTCTTTCCAAAAAGCACCCACGACCTTCTCTTTGCGCTTTCGTAGAGCGCCCCGAGAACATGTCCACCATCTAGCGGCAGCAACGGAATCATGTTGAAAACGAAAAGTGCAAGATTCAAAGAGCCTATCAACAGCAACAGCGAGGCGAGCTTGGCCTCCACACCGATATCGGCGGCAGTGAGCTCTCCCGCTAACTGGCCCACACCCAAAATGGAGACCGCACCATTTGGATCTCGATCCGTGCCGCCAAAAGTACTTGCCGCAACCTTATAAACCTGTTGCGGCAAATCGGCCACGAATGCCAGCATCCCACCGGTTGCAGTTAGAGAAAAGCTAACCGATTCGCCGATGCTCAATGGCGTCATCTCAGACCCCAACTGAATACCCAAAATTGGCCTGAGCTCAGTGACTTTGTTGCCGGCCGCGTCTAGCGCTGCCGCACCCGAGTCCAGAAAAACTTGAGTCTCGATAAATGACGGCGTAATCGCAAGGGTGATATTCGCCCCGTCACGAACAATTCCCAGCATTGACTGACTCGTCTGATTCTTGTTGAGTCCTGCAATCACTTCGGTCCAGCTCAGAACCGGCTTGCCATTGACCTGATTGACGATGTCGCCAGGCAAGAGTCCAGCGGCAATAGCGGGCGAGACCGGAGATCCACTCGGGCAATTACCCGCCGTATCAGCCTCAATGCATTCATAGACCTTGTTGACGCTCATCGTGGATTGCATTGTTCCAACACCACTCAGCGCTAGCAGAATAAGTAGCATCCCCAAAATAAGATTCATCAGCGGGCCGCCGAGCATGATAGTCAGCTTCTTGGGGGCGGACAGCTTGTAGAACTGGCGATTTTCATCGCTGGGCTCGATGCCCTGTCTTACTTGCTGCCTAGCATCCCTAATCCAACTCGCGAATGGACCCCGATACGGCTTGGACTCGGGAGGATACATTCCAGTCATGAGGATATAACCGCCGAGCGGTATTGCCTTGACGCCATACTCGGTGTCGCCCCTAGTCCAAGATTTAACGGTTGGGCCAAAGCCGATCATGTATTGATTTACCCGAACGCCAAAAATTTTCGCCGGTATCAGGTGACCTATTTCGTGCAAGCCTATAGACAGAGCAATTCCAATTAGGACAATTGCAATTCCGGCCGCGTACAAGAGGATGTCGATCACGAAACAAGGGTACCTAACACTTGGGGCTTTAGCTCTCTGCTATCAGCGAATCGGCAGTCCGTCTGGCCCAACTTTCGGAAGCCAAGACGCTTTCGAGACTCAACGGCCCCGGAGTGTGCACCTGAAGTACCTTATCGATTGTGTCGGTAATTCCAAGGAACGAGATTTCACCCCGGTGAAAGGCCTCCACGGCCTGCTCATTCGCCGCGTTATAGACCGCCGGAAAAGTAAGCCCTGCCTGCCCCACCTGCCGGGCCAACTTGACGGCGTTGAAGACATCCTCATCCAGCGGCTCGAAATCCCATCGATGGCTTTGAGTGAAATCCAACGGTTTTGTCGAATGGGCAAGCCGATCTGGCCAGCCAATTGCAAAGCCAATCGCGAGTTTCATATCTGGTACTGAGGCCTGTGCAATCACCGAACCGTCATAGAACTCGACCATAGAGTGAACAATGGACTGGGGATGAACGGTCACGGCGATGTTTTCAAACCCGATTCCAAACAAAATGTGAGCCTCAATTACCTCGAGGCCCTTGTTTACCATCGTCGCGGAATTAGTTGTTATGACCTTGCCCATACTCCAAGTCGGGTGCTTGAGAGCCTGAGCTGGAGTCACATTCTCGAGATCGGCTCTTGACATATTCCTAAACGGACCGCCAGATGCGGTCAATATAAGTCTTGAAACCTCAGATTTTTGGCCTGCCATTAAGCACTGTGCGATTGCCGAATGCTCTGAGTCAACGGGCAAGATTTGATCCTTGGCCGCCAGCTTCGTAACTAACGACCCGCCAACTATCAGAGACTCTTTGTTGGCCAGAGCCAGCTTGCTTCCCGCGCGAAGTGCCGAAAGGGTTGCCATCAACCCGGCAGAACCGGTTATCCCGTTCACAACGACATCTGCCGACAGCTCGCTGGCTAAATCGGCAGCCAGTTCGGGACCCAGTACTGCCCTGTCAATGGGCAAGCCGAATTGGACTCGCTGAGCCTCAAGTAACTCAGTATTCGAGTTTCCCGAGATGCCGACTAGCTGAAACTTATCGGGATTCGCCGCGAGCAACTCGAGAGTTTGAGTGCCGACAGAGCCCGTGGAGCCTAATACCAAAACAGTGCGCATCTACCAAAGCTTAGAACTCCATCCGCATTGCGAGTCAGGAATGATAAAAATCCGAATAAGTATCTAGAATTTAGAGATGAGCCTTGAACAAAAAAGAATCTTGACGACCTCTATCCCGGGACCTAAGTCTGTGGAGCTTCAAAAGCGGAGAACCGCGGTTGTTTCCGCGGGAGTCGGGACAATGCTTCCGGTATTTATTGAGCGCGCGCACGGAGCGATTCTCGAGGATGTCGACGGCAACCAATTGATCGATATGGGAACCGGCATTGGAGTTGTAACTATTGGGCACACAAACCCCGGGGTCGTTTCCGCTGTTCAAGAACAGGTTGCAAAACTGACTCACACCCTCTTCACGGTTGCCCCCTATGAGAAGTACGTTCGAGCAGCTGAGCTTTTAGCAGCTCACTCCCCTGGTTCTTTTCCGAAAAAAGTTGCATTTTTTAATTCAGGTGCAGAAGCCGTTGAAAATGCAGTAAAGATTGCACGGCGAGCAACCGGAAGAACAGAGATAGCGGTGTTCGACCACGCCTATCACGGTCGAACCAGCCTGACGATGGCCATGAACTTTAAGGCGCATCCCTATGCCACAGGCTTCGGTCCGCTTCCCGGGAGCATTCACCATGCACCCATGAGTTACCCATTCCGCGACCCTGAGGGAATGACTGGCGAGCAGGCAGCTGCCAGGACAATTACCTACCTAGAAAAAAGAGTTGGTGCGTCCCAGCTTGCCGCCGTTTTCATCGAACCGATTCAAGGCGAAGCTGGATTCATCGTCCCGGCTCCAGGCTTCCTAAAGACAATCGATAGCTGGTGCAAGGCGAACGGAATTGTGATGGTTGCGGATGAAGTTCAAAGCGGTATGGCGAGGACCGGAAAATGGTTCGCTAGCCAGTGGGAAGACGGCTTTGACCCCGACCTAGTGACTGTCGCCAAAGGAATTGCCGGCGGAATGCCGCTATCCGGCGTTGTAGGCCGGGCCGAAATTATGGATTCAGCGCATGCGGGTGGCCTAGGTGGCACCTTCGGTGGTTCACCAACCGCCGTGGCGGCCGCAGTGGCGGTAATGGAGCAGTTTGAGCAAGGAGACTGGCTAAATCGCGCCCAAGAGATTGGCGCCCTAATTGTCAAGCGTCTGACCGAGATGATGGCGATCTATCCAATAATTGGTGAGGTTCGTGGAGTGGGCGCTATGCAGGCGTTTGAACTAGTGATGCCAGGTACCCTTGATCCCAACCAACCGGCCACCGAGGCGCTCTTGAAGCACTGCCACAAAAATGGTGTCGTGGTTCTCAATGCCGGAACCTATGCGAACGTAGTTCGCTTGCTTCCCCCGCTTTCCATCTCCGACGATCTACTTCACGAGGCATTGGATGTCATTTCCGAAGGACTGGCGACCCTCTAATTCCCTAGCCAGTTTCCGGCCAAAATAGCGCCTGAGCCGGAGCTAAACCGACGCTGAGACTGGAATAACATGAGTCAATATGAAGACCGCCAGCGATTAGCTGGGCTATTCGCCAAAGAAGTGAGCGTGTACGTTTCGACCCATCCGAAGTCGCAAACGGCTCACCAAAAGTCTCAAGCGTCGCTAGTCAATGGTGTTCCCATGCTCTGGATGGCGAAGTGGCCGGGACCATTCCCGATTTACGTGGATAGTGCAAAAGGCGCCCACTTCACAGACCTTGACGGCAATGACTTCACCGATTTTTGCCTCGGTGACACTGGAGCGATGTCTGGACACGCTTCGGCGCCGACTGTGAAGGCAGTGCAGGACCAGATAGCTAAGGGGGCCACCTTTATGCTGCCCACCCTTGACGCGGCAATAAACGCCGAAACACTGGGTGCCCGTTTCGGTCTTGCCAAGTGGCAGTTCACTCTTAGTGCGACTGACGCCAATCGCCACCTAATACGATTTGCTAGGCAAGTAACCGGCAGGACAAAGATTGCAGTCCATGACTACTGCTATCACGGAAGCGTTGACGAGACCTTCGCGGTTCTTGATCATCAGGGCAACACTATTTCGAGGCCAAATAATATTGGCAAGCCGTCGGAGCTTCACACTACAACGGTCTCACTGCCCTTCAATGACTTGGCTGCTGCCGAAAAGGCACTTGCGACCGGTGAAGTCGCCCTATTGCTAATTGAACCGGGATTAACAAACATTGGCATCGTGCTGCCAGAGGCTGGTTATCTCGAGGGACTCCAAGCGCTGTGCAAAAAGCACGATGTAATCTTTGCGTTGGATGAGACCCACACTCTTTCCGCAGGCGCCGGAGGCATCACAGCCCGAGACAACCTCAAACCAGACGCAGTCGTTCTTGGCAAGACCATAGGTGGCGGAGTGCCAGTCGGAGCAATTGGTTTCACGGAAGAGCTTTCAGAAAAGATTGCCAACAGCTTAGAACTGGAGAGCATCGACGTTGGAGGTGTCGGCGGAACGCTAGCCGGGAATGCCCTTTCAATGGCCGCAGTCCGTGCCACCCTCGAAGAAGTGCTGACCCCAAAGAACTTCTCGCGAATGGAGCAGCTGGCAATTACTTGGCAGGCTAACATTCAGGCCACCATTGATGAATATCAACTGCCCTGGCAAGTTTCCCGAATTGGCTGTCGAGGCGAATATAGCTTTAGAAAAACCGCGCCTACAACAGGAGCGGAAGCTGCGGCTGCCGAGGACTTTGAATTGGGTCAGTTCCTTCAGCTTCACGCAATAAACCAAGGGATTCTGATGACGCCGTTTCACAATATGGTTTTGGTCTCACCCGACACGACTGCCGTCGACATTGAAAAGCACCACCGCCATTTTCGCGATGCCGTGGAACTGCTATTTGCTAAGTAGCTTTCGCTTCTTCATTGCCGATCTAACCTGCACCGCTATAACAATTGCGATTGCAACGATGAAAACAAACGAGCCAACTACATTTGCCTCCGGTGGGATTCCTCTGGCTGCCGCCGTATAGACGAACTTAGGGAAAGTGTCGACCGAGCCTGAGTTGAATTGAGTAATGATGAAATCATCGAAACTCAAGGCGAACGCAAGCATGGCCGCCGAAAGAATTCCAGGAAGCAACAGCGGGAAAGTAATCTTCCAAAAAACCTGTATCGGAGACGCATAAAGATCTCGGCCAGCCTCTTCTAGGGCTGGATCCAAAGTTGCGACCCTGGCTTTCACAGTGACGACCACAAAACTCAAGGTGAACATGACGTGAGCAATGATCACTGTGGTTAGACCCTTTGTCCAGCCGAAGTCTAGGAACTGAGCCGCGAGCCCTGCGCCCATTACAACCTCGGGGGTTGCCAGGGGTAAAAACAGCAGCAAGTTGGTGGCGCTGCGGAATTTGAAACGGTATCGTACGAGCGCAATAGCAATCATTGTCCCCAGGACTGTCGACACTGCCGTTGCAATGACAGCGACTAGCAGAGAGTTGCCGAAAGCCCCACAGACGCCTGCCTGATCGCAAACGTTTAGCCAGTTATCAAGAGTGAAGCCGCGCCAGATTATGTTCGACTTAATCGAATCATTAAAAGAGAACGCGAATGTGTATCCAATTGGGATCATCAGGAACAAAAAGGTCAGGAACACATAGGTTGGAAGTAAGTACTTACCCAACGAGAAACGGGTCATAGTAGGTCGTCCGTTCCACTGCGTCGAACATATGCTGAGACAAAGACTACGATCGTCGCCATGAGCATTACCGAAATTGCCGATGCCGTCGGGTAATCCTGAATTCTGAGGAAGTTCGCCTCCACCACGTTGCCAATCATCGCAGTGTCTGGGCCTCCTAAGAAGTCCCTGCTGGCAACAACGTAGTCTCCGCTAATCGGGATGAACGTCAAAAGGGTTCCGGAGATGACTCCTGGAAGTGACAGGGGAAGGGTTATTTTCCGGAAAGTTTTCGACGGACTTGCATAGAGATCGGACCCGGCCTCAACCAGGCTCAAATCAAGTCGGTCTAGGTTGGCATAAATTGGCAGCGTCATAAACGGGATGAAGTTGTAAACCAAACCAAAAACCACCGCGAAGTTTGTGCCAATTATGTAGCTGTCCGCTCCGAAAACACCGATGTCCTTGAGCACGTTGACGACCAGCGAATCATTGGAGAAAATCTGCTTCCAGGCAAAGGTTCGCAGCAAAAATGAGATAAAGAAAGGTGCCACAACCAGGGTTAGCAGGATGCCCTTGAGAAGTGGTCTGTTTCTTGACTTGACGGCGATGAAGTAAGCAATGGGGTAACTAATAGCCAGGGCAATTACTGTTGCGAGCACTGCGAAGCTAAACGAACGAAAGATCTGGGGAGCATACTGCGTAACCGCGTACGCGTAGTTACCGAATTCAAGGCCTAGGTCATACCTTCCGATTGCCCCGGTAGCACTTGGGGCTTTTAAGGAGGTGATGATCAGAGACACCAAAGGCGTGATAAAAAATAGGGCTAGGTAGAAAAGGCCTGGCAGCAATAAAAACAGCGCCACGCGACCGGTCTTGGAAGGTCCCTGCTCCTTAGCCGGAGCCTGTGACCCAAATGCCACGAACGCCATTAGTGCTCTTCTTCTACTCCGGATGGAAGATCGGACAGCCCAAAGCTGTGCTCGATTTTCCAGCTGACATAAACCTGCGCCCCAAGCTCCACGACGGGAGAGCGGCCGACGTTTTGAGCAAAAACAGTCATAACTCCAATTCCCGGAATATCGATCTGATACTGATTGGAAACTCCAGTGAATCGAATGTCAGTTATCTCTCCCGGGCCCAAAATGTTTAGGCCGGGGTCATCGTCTGGCTGAGTCTCGTGGAAGTATGTTTTTTCGGGCCTTACTCCGATTGCGATAACTCCGGTTACTTTCTCACTTCTTTTGGTCAAGCCGGTAATTTTCTTACCCTTGTATTCAATGCTTGTGGTTTCGGAGTTGGTCTCGGTGACCTTGCCAATAAACATGTTCGATTGTCCCAGGAATTTGGCTACGAAGGCTGTTTTCGGTCGGTCATACAGAACCTCGGGTGCACCAAGTTGTTCGATGTGCCCCTGATTCATGACCGCTACGGTATCGGCCATGTCCATGGCTTCTTCTTGATCGTGAGTTACGTGCAGGAATGTCAGCCCGACTTCCATCTGAATCGCCTTGAGTTCAATCTGCATCTGACGACGAAGCTTGAGATCCAAAGCTCCTAGTGGCTCATCTAATAAAAGCAGAGACGGACGGTTCACAAGGGCACGTGCAAGAGCGACTCGTTGCTGTTGGCCCCCGGATAACTGCTGTGGTCTGCGTTGGGCCAGATGCTCAAGCTCCACCATCGCAAGAGCTTTTTCTGCCTTTGAAAGCGGGTCGGTCAACTTACGTTGCCTGATTCCGAAAGCCACATTTTCCAAAACGCTCATGTGCGGAAACAGCGCGTAGTTTTGAAAAACTGTGTTTACTGGTCGCTCGTGAGGCTTCATGCCGGCAATATCTTTGCCGCCGAGTAAAATTTCACCCTTTGAAGGGCTCTCGAGCCCCGCAATCATGCGGAGAGTCGTTGTTTTACCGCAGCCCGATGGGCCTAGAAGGGCAAAGAACTCCCCGGCTGGAATTTTGAGGTTGAGATTGTCAACCGCAACAAAACCGGGGAACTCCTTGCGAATACCTTTAAGCTCCAGATCTTGACCTCTGGCTATGAACTCAGTGGCCACCTAGGAACCTAGAAGAAGGTTTTGCCAAGCAGCTGAGAAACGCTGCTCTTCTGGTCCGGTCAAACTCCGGAAAGAATGGCTCTTGGCCAGAGTGTCGGCGTTCGGGAAAATCAGCTGGTTTTCTGCCAATTCCGGATCCTCCTCAGCGGCAATTTCCTTAGCCCCAACTACTGGGGTGATGTAGTTCACCCAAAGAGCAAGTTCAGCTGCGTTTACGGGGTCGTAGTAATACTCGATTAGCGCCTCAACGTTGCGCTTGTGAGTTGCGCCCATTGGAACTACAAACTCGTCAGCCCAAAGAGTTACTCCGGATTCCGGGAAGACAAAGCCGAATGGGTCTGGGTTTTCATCGGTGCCACTCTCGAAGTTGATAAGAGTGATGTCACCAGACCAAGCAGTTGCAGCGATAATGTTGCCGGTTGTTAGGTCGTCCAGATAGCTGTTTCCACGAACGTTATAAACCTGTCCGCTGTCAATCTGGGCCTTGATTTCATCTAGGGCTAGGTTAAAAGCATCCTCCGTGAGGCTGTCGGCAGAGGTAATGTCGATTCCTTGGCTCAACAGAACAAGCCCAACAGTGTCACGCATCTCGGAAAGCAAACCGACGCGTCCCATTAGCTCCGCAGCCCAAAGGTCAGACATGGTTGCAGGCGCATCTTTACCGGTTGCCTCTTTGTAGGCCTGCTTGTTGTAACCGATGCCAGCAAATCCACCCTGCCAAGGAATCGAGTAAACGCGGTCCGGGTCATCCGGGTTTCCCTGGTAGCCAGGAGCTAGGTTTGCGACTTTGTTTGGCATGTTCGCGTTGTCAAGCGGCTGAAGGTATCCAAGACCCCGAAGGCGAGCTGCCATCCAGGTGGTTGGACAGGCAACATCTGCACCGATGTCTTGTCCGAGCTCTAGCTGGTCCTTGACCTTGGCATACCAAGTGTCGTTGTCATCAATCTCAACGCGGTAATCGACAGTGATTCCACTCTGTTCTTGGAAGCGAAGCAAAGTTGGGTAGTTGCCATCATCATCTTCGTCCATGTAGGCGGACCAGTTATGCCAGACAAGTACCTTTTCACTGTCGGAAAGATCGGTAGCCGCAACAACTGTCTCTTCCGCGGCCGCACAGGATGCTAGCGACAACGCTGCAGCGGTTCCTCCGACTCCGGCAAGGGCCGCTCTGCGAGATATCTGATGCTGTCTGGCCATCTGAACAAGTTGAGCAAGCATTGGGTCTTGAGGTAGTCCTCGCTTCATAGCATTCTCCTAGGTTCCGCAGCTTCCTGCGATTATCGGTTATCCACGTCCTATTTTCTTGAGGGTCCAAAGGCAATTGAAAGCTTTGCACAAGTTTCACAAAAAAAGAGGCAACGAAATCTAATCTTTACTTTTAATTACCTATGTAGTGCATTACATGTTTGATTCTTGTGTAGTCCTCGAAGCCGTAGTGCGACAGATCCTTGCCATATCCCGAGTGCTTAAAGCCACCGTGCGGCATTTCCGCGGCCAGTGGAATGTGAGTATTGACCCACACGGTTCCAAAATCTAGATACTTAGCGAAACGCATCGCCCTGGTGTGGTTAGATGTCCAGACCGAGGATGCCAGACCATACCTAATGTCATTTGCCCACTCCAGAGCTTGGGCGTCATCCGTAAATTTCTGGACTGTCATAACTGGTCCAAAGATTTCGTCCTGAATGTGCTCGTCCGTCTGCTTTAGACCAGACAGGACGGTCGGCTCGAAAAAGTAGCCGCTGCCGAGGATTCGTGATCCTCCAGTTTCAATCTTGGCGTGATCTGGCAACCTGTCTATGAAACCCTGAGCCCGAGCCAGCTGATTAGCGTTATTGACTGGACCAAACAAGATATCTGGCTCACTCGGCATTCCAACCTTTGCGCTTTTCTTTACCTCCGCAATAAGTGCAGTCATGAAATCGTCATATCCGGATTCCTGAACCAACAACCTTGTAGCCGCGGTGCAATCTTGACCTGCGTTGAAGAACCCTGCGGCCACGATGCCCTCGGCAGCCTTCTGGAAGTCGGCGTCGGCAAAAACTATCACCGGAGCCTTCCCGCCTAGTTCTAGGTGGACGCGCTTTAGATCGCTAGAGGCGGTCTTTGCGACCTCCATGCCTGCCCGCACCGAGCCGGTGATGGAAACCATCTGAGGTATGTGGTTTTCGATCATTGCCCGACCGGTGTCTCGATCACCGGTAACAACATTGAAGACGCCCTCTGGTAAGAACTCGCTCGCGATCTCGGCAAGCAGCAAGGTAGAGGCCGGAGTCGTGTCCGATGGTTTTAGAACGATCGTGTTTCCCGCGGCAATCGCCGGCGCAAACTTCCAGACCGCCATGTTCAGTGGATAATTCCAAGGCGTAACTTGGCCGATAACGCCGATTGGCTCTCTTCTTATAGACGAAGTGTGATCCCGCAAGTATTCTGCAGTTGCCCTACCCTCTAGGTTCCTGGCTGCTCCCGCAAAAAATCTAATCTGGTCAACCGAAGGTCCGATTTCATAGTCAACCAAAGTTGTTCGAGGCTTTCCAGTGTTTTGAGACTCGACATCAGCCGCCTCTTCGGCTCTCGCCTCAAGCGCATCTGCAATTCGAAAGAGTGCTAGCTGCCGTTCGGAGGGGGTTGTCTGTGACCAAGTCTCGAAAGCTTTGGCCGCTACCTTATACGCATGGTCAACATCAGCAGCGCTGGACACTGGAGCGTGCGCGTAAACCTGCTCGGTCGAAGGGTCGATAACGTCGCTGACGCCTTCACTAATGGGTGACTGATACTTGCCACCAATAAAGTTCTGTAATTTTTTTACGGTCACTCTGCACTACTCCTCTTTGAGTTATTCCCCTAAGACTCTAAACCCAAACAGGCATTTCGGCCCTCAAGTTTCCAAAGTGTGCCGATTACGTAACAAATTGACGACAATTCGGCGCAAAAGGGCATTTCGGGCGCGAAAAAGTGTGATACTGGCGGTATGTCCAAAACCTTAAGGACCCGCCGGTCTCAACTTGACGAGACTTCTAAGCTCATCGTCGAAGAGCTGCAGCATGACGGCAGGAAGTCCTACGCGGAGATTGGCAAGGTCGTCGGACTCTCCGAAGCTGCCGTTAGACAGCGAGTACAGAAACTTACCGAAGCTAAAGTTATGCAAATTGTCGCGGTGACAGACCCTCTTGTTCTAGGTTTTTCGAGGCAAGCGATGATTGGAATCAAATGCTCCGGCGATGCTCTGGTCGTAGCTAAGTCGCTGGCTGAAATTGCATCCGTTGACTACGTAGTACTCACAGCCGGAAGCTTCGACATAATGGCGGAGGCTGTCTGCGAGGACGATGACGCCCTTCTAGCCCTCATCAATGAACAAATACGAGCATTGCCGGGAGTTATCTCCGCAGAAAGTTTTGTCTACCTAAAACTAGAAAAGCAGCACTACAACTGGGGAACTCGATGACGAGTTTCTCTCCAACAAAAAAAGGTAAGAAGTGATATGAAATGGCAATCCAGGAGAACAACAAGACTAAATCCCTAAGGGGCCTGCTCAGTTCCAAGAAAAAAAGCCACGTTTCAAAAGCAGCCACGTCCGAGTTCCCGATAGTCCATGCCATGGCAGCCGGTCAAGAGATCGGTGACAAGGCGCTCCAAAAGAGTGCAAAGAAGCACCTTTGGATGCATTTCACGAGGCACAGCCCATACAAAAAAATTGACATGACCATTATTCAAAAAGCCGATGGTCACTACCTCACTGATTCCAAAGGCCGGAGAGTAATCGACGGACTGTCAGGACTCTTCACGGTCAATGCTGGACACGGTCGGCAGGAGCTAGCTGACGCGGCGGCCAAGCAAACCATGGAGCTTGACTTCATGCCACTTTGGTCCTACGCACATCCAAGAGCAGTGGAGCTTGCGGAGCGATTGATTTCATACGCGCCAAAGGGCATGACCCGTATCTTTTTCACCACCGGTGGTGGAGAAGCGGTGGAATCGGCTTGGAAAATTGCCAAGCAGTATTTCAAGATGACAGGGAAGCCCCTGAAGCACAAGGTAATTTCTCGCCAAACTGCTTATCACGGCACCAGTCACGGTGCGCTTTCAATAACTGGAATTGCCGCCTTCAAGCAGATGTTTGAGCCCCTCGTCCCATCGACGTTCCGCATCCCGAACACCAACTGGTACCGAGCAGATTCGCGTTTCAAAACCGAGGATGAATTCGCACTGTGGGCTGCCAACCGACTAGAAGAAGTGATTTTGTTCGAGGGCCCCGATACGGTCGCGGCATTCTTTGTCGAGCCAATCCAGAACGCTGGCGGATGCTTCACTGCCCCTAAAAGCTACTTCAAGCGCATCCGTGAAATCTGCGACAAGTACGACGTGATATTGGTCGCGGACGAAACCATCACAGGCTTTGGCCGCACTGGAGAAATGTTTGGGTCGCAGCGATACGAGATAAACCCGGACATGATGGTCACCGCCAAGGCGATTACCTCCGGCGTCGCACCGTTAGGCGCACTATTTATAAAGGAAAAATACTTCACGCCCTTCAATGAAGGAACCGTGACCCTTGCCCATGGCTACACATTCGCGGCCCACCCGGTAGCGTGCGCAGTGGCATTGGCAAACTTAGACATCTATGACAAGGAGCGACTAGTCGACAACGTTCGAATCAACTCTCCTATTTTCCGCAAAACACTCGAAAAACTGAAGGACCTCCCAATTGTCGGAGATGTTAGAGGCGATGGCTACTTTTTCGCAATCGAACTAGTTCGAAATCAGGAGACTAAGGAGTCTCTCACCCGAGAGGAGTCCGAGAAAATTCTTCGAGGTTTCTTGAATGGCGCTCTCTACGAACAAGGACTGTACTGCCGAGCTGACGATCGTGGCGATCCAGTTATTCAGCTCGCTCCTCCCCTAACTTGCGGCCCAAAGGAATTCGAAGAAATCGAACAAATACTGAGATCGGTCCTAATAGAAGCCGGCAAGAGACTCTAATTTCGTGATGTTTCCACAGGTCCTGGAGACTAAATTCAGGACCTGCTGGAAACTTTGCAATACTTCTTGACATGACAGAACTATCGTCGCTGAAGCTCATCAAATCCCCCATAGGGAAAATTTCGATCGGGGCCACCCAGTCTGGCGTCGCTCAAATAGAAATTTTGCCTCCGGGTTCCGTTCGAATTGAATTTTCAGACTCGGCCAAAGCACACCGCTTTGCTTTAGATGCCGCCGATCAGCTCTCCGAATTCTTCCAGGGTTCAGGGAAGGGCTTTTCTGTTCAATTAGACATAGTCGGGACTGATTTCCAGCTGGCAGTCTGGGCGCAAATAGCCAAGCTTGAATTCGGGGACCAGAGGACCTACGCAGAGCTGGCGTTAGCCGTCGGAAACCCCACGGCAGTCCGTGCTGTTGGCGGGGCCGTGGGGGCTAACCCCGTGCCACTGCTGGTTGGGTGTCACCGGATTTTGGGTGCGCAACGACGTATTACTGGGTACTCCGGTGGCGAGGGCCTGGTTACCAAGCGTTGGCTGTTGGCCTTTGAGCAGATTGAGTTCAAAGAATGAAGAGCGGTTCTCAAGATCTCGTCAGGTGCCCCTGGGTCAGCTCGGATCAGATTTACATCGACTACCACGATTACGAGTGGGGCAAAGAACTCAAGGGGCAGCGAAACTTATACGAAAAAATGACCCTCGAAGGGTTTCAGTCGGGACTGAGCTGGCTCACGATTCTGAAACGAAGACAGGGCTTTCGCTTAGCCTTTCAAAACTTCGAACTAGAAAGAGTCGCAGCCTTTGACGAATCAAATATCGAAGAGCTCATGTCCGATACGGGCATAATTAGGAACAGGGCCAAAATATCCGCCGCCGTGGGTAATGCTCGGATAGTCCTTGAAAAGTCTTTGGACCTAACCGAGATTCTTTGGTCTTTCGCCCCTAAATTGTCGTCCTCTGGCAGATCTCAAGAATCGATCACAACCAGCCCAGAATCCGATGCCCTCAGTAAAGAGCTCAAAAGGCTCGGAATTAGATTTGTGGGTTCCACGACCATGTATGCGCTTATGCAATCCACTGGAATGGTCAAAGATCACTCAGTAAATTGCTTTTTATCAAACTGAAAATATCTGCGGACTGACTACATTTAGTAGTTAGAGGAGCAAATATGTCGCCAGAGGAATTCAACCGAGTGTTTCGCGCTCAGTTGCCGATGGTCAGTGCATATTTGTCTCGGCGAGTGCCATTTGGCGATGTTGAGGATTTAGCCTCAGATCTTTTCGAGATTGCCTGGAGTAAGAAAGAGCAAATTCCTGAGGGTTTCGAATTGCCATGGCTTTACAAAACGGCTCGATATCTTGTTTCCAACTTTCACCGCAAGCAAGCAGGTCGTAAGGGCATCTTGGCGAGGCTCGCCGAACCAGTCGCAGCACCCTCCGCTGAATCGATCGCCCTGGCAGACATAGAACTAAGCGATGCCTTTGCTGGCCTGACTGCAGCGGAGCGAGAAATAATTTCGCTTTGGGCGCTGGAAGGCCTTTCAAATGCAGACATTGCAAAAGTACTTGAAGTATCCGAAAATGCCGCGGCGATAAGGCTCACCCGGGCGAAGCAAAAACTAAAAGATTTACTGACTCTTGAAAATATTCGGTAGTTGGTTACGCATACCTGACATGAACGAAGAATTTGAGCTCCAGAAGAGAATCGCCTCGGCTGATCCTGGGAGAGACGCCCCCGAACTGGATCACACATTGGTTACCCGGGCTTCACTGGGGAAACCTCGCCGACTATTCGGCTTTCGCGGCCTAAGGCTTGGGCTCGGAGTTGGAAGCATATCGCTGGCAGTGACAGCGGTGGCGCTTGCTATAACTTTGCCCGCGGTAATGACGCCCTCTCCGTTGTTCACCGTCGCGAATTCATCAGGTGGCGGCGAGAAGCTGAGCTCAGACGCCGAGAGCTCCTCAGACATGGCGGAGTCTTCGCTTTATTGGCCCGGCTGGATTAGCTACGAATACAACGCGGGGCCAGCAGTCAGCGCCACGACCGGCAACGGTCAAGTTTTTCAGGGAAACCTCGTGGGCGAACCCCTAGAGATCTTGAAAGAAATGAGCATTCTCTTTGGGGTTACTGGCGAACCAATTCGTGACGAGTGGTCAGACGATAGTTACCCAAGCTATTCGATAACTGAAGAAAACGCATCGCTCAGCATCTACTGGAGCGGAACCGGGACCTGGTCGTTCTCAAATTGGACCAATTACCAAGATGACTGCGCGGAAGATGCAACGGAAACTTTAAATGACGAATTCCAATCCTGTGAGCCTCAACCGACCCCCGAACTAATCCCCTCGGCCTCAGAGCTTCGGAGCGAAACGGTTTCACTGCTGCAGGCAATGGGTCTAGATTTTCAAGCGGACTCGATAACCATTTACCGTGACGATTGGGGAGCATACGCGTCCCTCCCCTACCTGACCGAGGGCATAGACAGCGGCCTACAAACATATTTGAACTGGGGAATGGATGGCCAACTGACTTACTTCTCCAGTCACAGCATTGAGTTGGTCGCCAGGGGTTCATTTGATACTGTTTCTGCCCTCGACTCAGTCAGCCGCATTTCGGAGGGACGTTGGTACGGAAACCCTCCTAAGCGCTTTTACCAAGGCCTTGAGAGCCGAATGGCAGCCGATTCAAGGATGGCCAGTGACGGACAAAGGGCTGATGCTAATGGTGTTGAGGCTCAGTCCGATTCCTACGACCCGCAGGATGGCTCCGAACCCACCACGGACTCAGATGCCAACCAAATCGATGAGCCACTTGTAGTAGAAGACCCAAAGCAAAACAATGAGCCGGAGATCATCCAGCTAACCGTTGAACGGGCGGAAGCAACCATGTTGTCAGTTTGGGACTCGTCGGGAAACTACTGGCTGGTGCCTGGATATGTGCTCTTCAACGACCAGGGTTGGTTCGATTCGGTAATTTCCCTGGAAGAGGGAGTCATTGAACTTCCCGAACCGATGGTCATGCTGCCGATGGATGATGATCAAAGGGGACCCGCTATCTCGGAGATGATCGACTAGAAGCCTGCTGGCACGAACAGCTCTACTGTTTGCCCGGAAACCCTAGCCTCCAGGCCGGCAAGCTTTGCCACCTTTGGTACCTCTGAGCTGGACGCAAGACCTGTCTCCAGGATGGCTTTGGCAAAAGCCCCCTTCGCCTTTTTGTTGAAGTGATTCAGTGCTTTGCCGCTGTTGGCGTCTAGCACTTCTAAGAAAAAGGAGTCTTTGTCTTTGGGAATTGGGTTCAAAGAAACATATGCTTTGGACCTCATATCCAGAATTTGACCCGTCAGCCCCGGCCAAACATTCCTATGGGCATCTGCCCACAGTCTGGAAAGAGAAACCCCCGGAAGCGAAGAGCCTGCGGAAAGACGATAGTAGGGAATCCGCTCCAGAGCCGGAACTAGACCAAACAAAGAAGACTGTATAAACATCTGATTTTTTGCTCTTTGAAGCGCCTCTTTGGAAAGCTCATCGTAACCAAGTGCGTCATACAGCACACCGGTGTAGCGCTGGAGTGCGGGCATTGTCGCGGAGGTCATGATCTCTAGATTCGCCTGGATATCTTTTCTGTTTGTCTTGCCGAGCTTTAGGGACTTTGCAGCAGCCTCCTCGTCCTGGCACAGCTGAACTAAAGCTTTTATCGCGATATCTCTTGCGGGATCTAGGGCCGCCCAAATTATTGCGGCCTTATCTATGGACTCACCAACGCCGCCGGGACGCTTGGTCTCCGACGGCGGCAGTAGAACTAGCATTTAGCTTACTAAGTGAGCGTCCCTGACCACGAGAGTCAGAGTGTCATGCTCCATCGACAAAAAGCCACCGGCTTCCGTCTCGGCCACGACTTTGCCACCATCGGCTGTTGTGACTCTGATTGAGCCAGGAATCAGGATCGCAAGCATGGGCTCATGCCCAGCAAGAAGTCCAATCTCGCCCTCTGATGTTTTAGCAATGACCATAGATGCCTCGCCGGACCAAATTTCTCGGTCCGCGGCAACTAAGTTCACCTGAATAAGGTTGGCCACTAGCCGAGGTCCTTCTTGATGCGCTCGTAAGCCTTCATCACGTCATCTATGCCACCGCAGTTATAGAAAGCCTGCTCCGGCACGTGATCAAGTTCTCCATCGGCGATCATAGTGAAGCCCTCGATAGTGTCCTTTAGAGGCACGGTTGATCCAGCAACACCGGTGAACTTGGTTGCCATGAAGGTGTTCTGACTCAAGAACTGCTCCATGCGTCGCGCCCTTGAAACGGTGATCTTGTCTTCCTCGGAAAGCTCCTCAACACCCAGAATTGCGATGATTTCCTGGAGTTCCTTGTTCTTCTGAAGTATGGCCTTGACACGAATAGCTGTGTTGTAGTGTTCGTCGCCCAAGTAGGCGGCGCTCAGAATACGTGAGGTCGAGCTGAGAGGATCCACGGCTGGGTAGAGACCACGTGAAGCAATCTCACGGCTTAGCTCAGTAGTTGCGTCCAAGTGAGCGAAGGTGGTCGCCGGAGCTGGATCGGTGTAGTCATCGGCAGGCACATAAATTGCCTGGAGTGACGTAATCGAGTGACCCTTGGTCGAAGTAATTCGCTCCTGCAGAAGGCCCATCTCGTCCGCCAAGTTCGGCTGGTATCCAACAGCCGATGGCATGCGACCAAGCAGTGTTGAAACCTCGGCTCCGGCCTGAGTGAATCGGAAGATGTTGTCAATGAAGAGCAGTACGTCCTGGCCTTGCACGTCACGGAAGTACTCGGCCATAGTCAATGCGGAAAGCGCCACACGCAAACGGGTCCCAGGTGGCTCATCCATCTGGCCGAAGACCAGGGCGGTCTTCTCCAAGACGCCTGCCTCTGCCATTTCTTCGATCAAGTCGTTACCCTCACGAGTACGCTCACCGACACCGGCGAATACTGATACACCGTCGTGGTTCTCAGCAACACGGTAGATCATTTCCTGAATCAAAACGGTCTTGCCTACACCGGCACCACCGAATAGGCCAATTTTTCCACCCTGAACGTACGGGGTTAGCAAATCAATGACCTTGATGCCTGTCTCGAACATCTGAGTTTTGGACTCAAGCTGGTCGAAAGGAGGTGGCGTGCGGTGGATTGGCCAACGCTCCTTGATTTCAAACTTTTCGCCGGGCTTGCCGTTCAAGATCTCGCCTAGAACGTTGAAAACCTTACCCTTGGTAACATCACCAACTGGAACCATGATTGGGCTTCCAGAGTCGTGCACTACCCCACCGCGGACTAGACCGTCCGTCGGCTGCATGGCAATCGCTCTGACAAGGTCATCGCCTAAGTGCTGAGCAACCTCGAGAGTCAAGGTGCTCTTCTGGTCGCCAAAGGCTACCTCTGTGGTCAGGGCGTTGTAGATTTCCGGGATGGAGTCATGCGGAAACTCGATGTCTACCACCGGTCCGTTGACTCGCGCGATACGACCCGTTGCGGTCTTTGTGCTCTCGGCCATTATGTTTTCTCTTTCTTAGTCCTCGGACACCGTTGAGAGCGCGTCTGCGCCTCCAACAATTTCCGAAATCTGCTGGGTGATCTCTGCCTGACGCGCCTGGTTGGAGAGCCTGGTGTAGTTCAGTATTAATTTTTCAGCGTTGTCTGTTGCGCTCTTCATCGCCTTTTGTCTTGCGGCGTGCTCGGCAGCCGCCGACTGCAGCATTTTGTTGTAAATGCGGTTTTCAATGTAAACAGGAAGCAAGCTGTCCAGAACCTTTTCTACCTCGGGCTCGAACTCATAGAGAGGGTGAACCTCGCTCTCCTCAGCCTCCTGCTCAACGATTTCTAGGGGCAACAACCTGGTGGTGTTTGGCTCCTGGACCATCATGGACACAAACTGGTTTCCCACAAGATAAATCTGGTCAACGCCACCGTCTTCAGTCGGCTTGATAAACAGTTCAGTTATTTCATCTGCAATCTCGCGAGCGGTTTCCAGAGTAGGTACGTCGGTACCGCCGGTCCATGCCTTCTGCGCTGCACGCTGGCGAAACTTGAAGTTCGCCACTGCCTTGCGCCCGACAAGATAGTAAAGAACCTCTTGCCCTTGATCCTTTAGTAGTTTCGTAAGCTGCTCAACCTCTTTTAGGACAGATGAAGAAAACGCTCCGGCAAGACCTCGGTCAGACGTAAACACCACAATCGCGGAACGCGTTGGTGACTCAATTTTTCGGGTCAGTGGGTGATCAACATCGGAGTAGGTCGCAACCGCGGAAACAGCCTTGTTAACAGCCCGGGTATACGGATTAGACGCGCTCACACGCTGCTGTGCCTTCTGGATTCTCGATGCCGAGATTAACTCCATGGCACGGGTGATCTTCTTGGTCGTCTTGGCAGACTTTATTTTCTGCCTATAGACCCGAAGTTGCGATCCCATAACCTAACCCTTACCTGTCTCTATCGCTTTTGGCGAACAATTTTCTCTTGGTCGATGTCATCGTCGGCTAGCGCCTCGACGTTGTCTTTACCTGAGCCGATTAATGGCTCTCCGGTGTGCAACTGGAACATCTTCTTGAACTGATCCATCGCCTTCTGAAGCTCGTTGATGGTGTCATCTTCTAGCTTCTCAGTCTCGCGGATGGTCGTCAGGGCCTTCGAGTTGCGCTTTAGGTAATCCAAGAACTCCTGCTCAAACCTCAGGATGTCTTCTACCGGCAGCTCATCAAGCAAGCCTGCAGTGCCGGCCCAAATTGAAACCGTCTGGTCTTCAACTGGGTACGGCGAATACTGAGGCTGCTTCAATAGCTCTGTGAGCCTCGCACCGCGTGCAAGCTGTTTCCGGCTTGCAGCATCAAGGTCAGATGCGAACATTGCAAACGCCTCAAGGGATCGGTACTGAGCCAGTTCAAGCTTCAAGGTTCCAGAAACTTTCTTGATGCCCTTCTGCTGAGCAGCTCCACCAACACGGGAAACCGAGATACCAACATCAATAGCTGGTCGCTGATTCGCGTTGAACAAGTCCGACTGCAAGAAAATCTGACCGTCGGTGATGGAAATCACGTTGGTCGGAATGAATGCGGATACGTCGTTGGCCTTTGTTTCGACGATTGGTAGACCAGTCATCGATCCGGCACCCATTGCATCTGAAAGCTTTGCGCAACGCTCCAGCAGTCTGGAGTGAAGATAGAAAACGTCTCCTGGGTAAGCCTCGCGACCTGGTGGTCTGCGAAGTAGCAACGACACTGAACGGTAGGCCTCTGCCTGTTTGCTCAAGTCATCAAAAACAATCAGAACGTGCTTGCCCGCGTACATCCAGTGCTGCCCAATGGCGCTACCGGTATAGGGAGCCAGATACTTGAAACCAGCAGCATCAGACGCTGGAGAGGCGACGATTGTCGTGTATTCCATTGCGCCGGCTTCTTCCAAAGCGCCACGTACTCCGGCAATTGTTGAACCCTTTTGACCGATTGCCACGTAGATACAACGAACCTGCTTGTTGGGGTCTTTTGACTTCCAGTTTTCAACTTGGTTGATAATCGCGTCAACCGCGATAGCGGTCTTACCGGTCTGGCGGTCACCGATGATTAGCTGTCGCTGTCCTCGTCCGACTGGAATCATGGCGTCAATGGCCTTGATGCCGGTTTGAAGTGGCTCGTGAACCGACTTGCGATCCATCACACCTGGAGCCTGCAACTCCAGCGCGCGGCGACCCTCTGCCTTGATCTCACCAAGTCCGTCAATTGGGGCACCCAGTGGGTCCACAACGCGCCCCATGAAGCCGTCTCCAACCGGAACAGACAAAACCTCACCGGTTCGATGAACCTCCATGCCCTGCTCGATTCCGCCGAACTCACCGAGGATAACTACACCGATTTCACGCTCGTCTAGGTTGAGAGCTAGACCCAGAGTGCCATCGGCAAACTTGAGCAACTCATTCGCCATCGCGGACGGCAATCCCTCTACGTGCGCAATACCATCGGCCGCGTCCGTGACGTAGCCGACCTCTTGCTTGTCGGTACCCTTTGACTCATAGGACGACACGAAGTCCTTCAGGGCATCCCGAATTTCATTCGGGTTGATCTTTAGCTCTGACATTGGTTCCTCTGCTTACTTGTTGGTTTCAACTCAACCGAGTTGCAATCTTGCGTTTTGAAGTTTTGTGAGAACGGTGGCGTCCAAGACCTCACCGTTTACGGTGATGTGTAATCCACCGATAATTTCTTGATCTACCTCAACATTAAGTTGAAGCTCTCTGCCGAAAACTTTCGTCAATGCTGCTGACAACCTAGATAGTTGCTCTTCGGACAGCTCTTTTGATGCCCGAACGTTTGCAACAGATTCGCCCGCGAACTCGGCGATCCACATCCCATACTGCTCCAAAACCTCAGCGAAACGCTTAAAGGTTCTCGAGTGAACAGCCTGACCGGCCAAGATCCCCGTGGTTTCAGTTGCTTTATTGTTCAAAAGCTTTGCAACCAGAACCATTTTCGCCTCGACCGATGCTCTGGTCGAAGACAGCGCTAGCTCTAGCTGTGGATCGGAAGACACCAGCTGGCCGACGGCAAATAATTCGGCCTGGACAGTATCGATGTCTTTTGATGCAGCTGCTGCGGCACGAACACCCAAAGCTTCAGCGGTTAGCGCCAAGTCTCGAGTGGCGGACCATCGCATTTGGGCCATTTTGCCGAGTAGCCCAACAGTTTCCTTCGAAAGCTTGGGCCCGAATACGGCTTCAACTAGCTTTGACTTCCCTGCGGCTTGGGCAGAAGGATCCGACAGCGCCGAACGTAGCTGTGGGCTTGAAAGCAAAGCATTGGTGGCGGCAAAAAGCTCACTTGTCGTGAGCAGGCCAACGTTGCCGAGCTTGGAAAGTTCCTGCTCAGCTAATAGCCGTGATTGCCTCGTGCTTGATGCCACTTTTACTTCGCCTTCTTGCCTTCTAGTTCAGCTATGAACTCATCAACGACCCTATTGGCGACCTTGTCATCGTCAAGCTTTTCGCCAACTATACGAGAAGCTAGTTCGATTGCTAGAGCACCAATTTCGCCTCTAAGTGCGTTAGCTGCCGAGTCACGCTCGGCTAGTAAACTCGCCTTTGTTGATTCGGAGAGTCGCTCTGCATCTTTAGCCGCCTGCTGCTTTAGCTCCGCAAGAATCGCGGCTCCTTCAGCTCGGGCATCTTCTCTAATCGAAGACGACTCAGCGCGAAGCTGAGCCTTGTCGGCTTCAACCTCCGCAGTTCGAGCCTCAGCTGCTTTCTGCGCAGCTTCGGCGTCGGCTAGCCTGCCTTCGATTGCCTGTGCCCTCTCGTCGAGCATTTTCTTGAATCCAGGCAGAACCTTGAACCAGAAGAACACCAAAAGAACTACGAAGACAACTGACGACCAGAGAATGTCATAGTCAGCCGGCAGCAGTGGGTTAGGCGTTTCGGCCCCCTCTGGTGCGACTGCTGCAAGAATTCTGGAAATCATCGTTTTATCGCTTTCTTAGACGAATATGAATGGGGTCGCAAGACCAATCAAGGCAAGAGCCTCGGTGAAGGCGATACCTAGCCACATGGTGACCTGTAGTCGTCCTGCTAGCTCAGGTTGGCGAGCAATGGATTCGATGGTCTTTGAAACCACCAGTCCTACACCAATTCCTGGTCCAATTGCAGCCAGACCGTAGCCTACGACTGCTATGTTGCCGGTTAGTTCGGCGATGTTTACTGCGTCCACTTTATTTCCTTCCGTGGGGGTTTAGTGTTCGTCTGCTAATGCCAACTGGATGTAGACAGTAGTCAGAAGTGTAAATACGTAAGCCTGCAAAACTGAAACCAATATCTCAAAGAGAGTAAAGGCGAAGCCAAACAACAAGGTTCCAACCCCGAACAGGCTCAAGAGTCCGTCGGCCTGAAAGAAGAAGAACTGCGTTGCGGAGAAACAAAGGACCAGCAGCAAGTGGCCGGCAATCATGTTCATCAAAAGTCGAAGCGCCAAGGTGACTGGTCGCAAAATGAAAGTGGACAACAGCTCAATCGGAGTAACCAAGATGTAGAAAGGCTTTGGGACCCCTGAAGGGAACAGCGAATTCTTAAAGAAGCGAATGCCGTGCTTCTTGGTTCCAGCGTAGATAAATGTCACGTAAGCAACCCCAGCCAAAACAAGCGGAATACCAATTACGGAGGTGCCGGCAATGTTCGCAAAAGGAATAACTCCGGTGATGTTCATTCCAAACACCATGAAGAATATCGTCGTCAAAAGTGGGAGGAATCGATCCCCATCTTTTTCACCCAGCTGGTCATGAGCAATTGATTTCCGAACAAAATTTAGCGCCAACTCACCTAGGAGTTGAAAACGGCCCGGGACCACGTTTCCGGTTTTAACGGCCTTATTAAACTTTGCCGTCCAGAGCCAGAAAATGACAATCAGAAGCACCATGACAATCAAACGGATCATCATGATTCGGTTTATGGCGAAGGGAGTACCAGCGAAGGCAACTATTTCAGGATAAAACTCGAAAATGCTCGGAGGACTGAACTCCCCATCTTCCGCCCTAAACAGGCTTAGCGCACTTAACAACGTTGTTCTCCTGGTCCGGGCGGCATACTTCACTCCGCGAGATGATCATGGATTTGTCTTTAGTATAAAAGACGCGGGGCGCCTCGTGGAGCAAAATCGGAAAAAAGTGACTATTTGCCGACAGTTGGAACCCTTCCTTTGAGAACCAACCAAGAATCTATGGCTAAGCCACCGAGCACGGTAGCCACGACCGCGAAGAAAAACACCGGTCCAGCGAAGCCCTCGGCGTTCTGTAAAGCGAGCAAGACACCTGCGAACAGCAAAAACTTGAATAGCCAGCCGCCAAGCACCAATGCGTAGAAACCGTTTAGGGACAATTTGCCGCCGAACCAGATGCTTAGGATCGTCATTATCCCAAACAAAGCGGAGACGCCAGCGCCTAAGAGAGCAGCAAAAACTCCTGGCAATTGATAAAAGAGATACCCCAACAGTGATCCAACAAGTGCTATTGCCACTGCTAGCAAAGTGCTGAGCCGTAGGGCTTTGGAAAATAAAGTATCTGAACTATTTGCCAAGACTGCTCCTTGCTTTCGTTACTCGCCGAAAGACCGGCCAGTAGGTGTGGATCAGGGCGATGATCATCCATGCCCCAAAAATGATAATAACCGGAGCGGCTTCGATCCAGAAAAAAAGCAGGAGACATAGCGAGACGACCGTTGTCCAGTGATAAAAAACAAGCACCGCTCCTCTATGTGAGTGCCCCAGGTCCTGCAACTGATGGTGCAGGTGCTCTCGGTCCGCTGCGAATGGGGATTGACCCCTGCGTACCCTGCGCACCACGGCCAGTAGAAGATCTAAAAGCGGCACCAACAGGATCACCACCGGCAGAACCAATGGGATAAGTGCGGGTAGCAAGTCATTTCTGGTTACGGTAGCCGGATCAATAGACCCAGTGACCGCTATAGCGCTGGTGGCCATCATCAGTCCGAGCAGCATCGCCCCTGAATCACCCATAAATATTTTTGCGGGACTGAAATTGTGCGGCAGGAAGCCAGCAATCGCGCCCAGTACAACCGCCGAAAGCATGCCGGCAATCGAAAAGTAGTCCGTTGGTGAAGTCTGCTGAGCCAAAACGTAGCTATAGACAAAAAAGGCCAAGGTCCCGATGCCCACTACTCCTGCAGCAAGACCATCAAGCCCGTCAATAAAGTTGACTGCGTTCATGACCAGCACCACCACAAATACAGTTATTGCGAGGGACACGCCAAAACTGCCGACGGTTAGACCGCCAATTGGCAGCGAAACAATTTGCACACCGCTGGACGCCAAGATCCAGGCCGCCGCAATTTGCCCACCCATTTTGGCTGTCCAATCAAGCTCAATCAGGTCATCAAGTAGGCCCACCACCACGATCAGTCCGCCGGCTCCGACTATTGCCCAGATCGGACCCGGATCCCTGAAAACGGATTCGAACCATCCGAAAGATCCCGCAACAATAATGCCGACCACGATTGCGATAAAGATTGCAACTCCACCGATTCTTGGGGTGGGTGTCTTATGAACGTCTCTGGCCCTGATGGCGGGAGTGATGTCGAAGCGCTTGGCCAAGTATCGAACCGCCCAGGTCGCCAAATAACTAACCACTGCAGTGATTATGGCGACCAAGAGATATGCCCGCACTAGTCGACCTCGAGCTCCACATCGCCAATCACACTTCGGATTCGCTCGAGCGACAATGCGCCCTTTCGTAAGACGCGGATTGCTTCGCCATCTCTTACTTGAGTCAGGTCCAAAATAGTGGACGCTTCACCCTTCGGGCTGCCACCACCATCTAGGTAAACAGGCACTTTGTCGCCGAAATAATCAAACGCTTGCTGCGCTGTCACAGCGGCCGGATTTCCGGTGGTATTGGCACTCGATACCGCCAATGGCCCAACGTCCTCTAGTAGGGCCAAAGTGATTTTATGATCTGGTACTCGAAGTGCCACTGTCCCCCGAGTCTCCCCCAAATCCCAGTCCAGTGAAGGCTGAGCCCTAAGAACCATGGTTAGGGCCCCAGGCCAAAAAGCTGCCGCTAACTTGCTCGCAACTAGTGGCAAGTCAGTCGCCAGCGCAGAAAGAGTTTCAACTTTCGGAATCAGCACCGGAGGCGGGACGCTTCTATCTCTGCCCTTTGTTTTCAGCAAAAGCTCGACAGCCTTGTGGCTAAATGCATCCACCGCAATGCCGTAGACGGTATCGGTGGGTATTACAACAACTTCATGGCGCTGCAAAGATACTTTTGCCTGCCTAAAACCCGTCAATAAGTCAGTGTCGAGTGAACAGTCATATATTCGCTGCATGTCGGCCTCCGGCTACGCTGTCGCACTCACGGCGCGAAGTCTTCCGGTTGGATCCGGGTGGACTTGAATCCTGCGCCAATTATTTTCTAATAGTAATTCACAGATCGAATCTGATTGACCATCGGCATGCTCCAATACCAGCAATCCGCCGTCTCTCAGAATGAGCTTCGTGCTAGCTACTAGATCGCGAACAATATCGAGGCCATCTTCGCCGCCGTAAAGCGCCTGGGCTGGGTCATAATCCCTGACTTCTTGATCGAGTGGAACCATGGTGTTGGGGATGTAGGGAGGATTAGAAATAATTAAATCGAATTGTGGCAGATCACCGATTAGCTCCATGAAGTCACCAACCAGCAAATCAACATTCGCCTCGAGCGCACGAATGTTTGCCCTAGCAAATTCGGCCGCTGCTTTTGATAGCTCAATCGCGGTCACTTTGGCATTAGTTTCTTTGGCAATCGAAATCGCGATTGCACCTGAGCCGGCTCCGATATCCAATGCCCGAGGTTCTCCAGGTAATAGAGCCAGGAAATCAATTGCGACCTGAACAACCTGTTCGGTCTCTGGACGCGGAATGAATACACCTTTGCCGACAATGAGTTCAATTGAGCGAAATGGGGCCTTGCCGGTTATGTGCTGCAACGGAACTCTGGTGCAACGCAGCTCTACTAGATCAAAAAATCCACTCGGGGCCTTGAGCTCAGTGTCAAGAATTAACTGAGTAGCTAACTCGCCTCTTGAGATTTCGAGAGCATGGCACATCAAAAGCTCTGCCTCTGCCGCCGCCGATACAATCCCAGCAGCGGAAAGTGAGGCTTCGGCCTGTTTCAATGATGTAGAGGCGAGCACTAGCTATCGCCGAATGCCGCCAGCTGAGCCTCTTCGTCGGTTTGGATGCAAGACTGCACCACCGGCTCCAAGGCTCCGTCCATCACTTGATCTAGGTTGTATGACTTATAACCAGTGCGATGATCGGCAATCCGGTTCTCAGGAAAGTTATAAGTTCTGATGCGCTCGGAGCGATCAACACTTCTAACTTGGGACTTCCTAGCCGCAGACAGCTCGGCGTTTAGTTCCTCTTGCTGCGCTGCCAAAATTCTTGCTCGCAAAACTCGCATCGCTGCGTCACGGTTTTGCAGCTGGGACTTTTCGTTCTGCATTGAAACAACGATGCCAGTTGGTAAGTGAGTTATTCGAACAGCAGAGTCGGTTGTGTTAACTGACTGCCCTCCCGGACCCGAGGAGCGAAAGACGTCAATTCGAATGTCATTCTGAGAAATCTCTACCTCTTCAGGCTCATCGACCTCAGGGAAGGCCAAAACGCCGACAGCGGAGGTATGAATTCTTCCCTGAGTTTCAGTAACTGGTACACGCTGAACCCTGTGAACTCCGCCCTCATATTTCATGTGAGCCCAAACGCCCTGAGCCGGGTCTTTTGCGTTTGACTTGATCGCAACCTGAACGTCCTTGATGCCGCCCAAATCGCTCTCGGTCTTGCTCAGAACTTCGGTTTTCCAGCCCTTGGAGGTCGCGTAGTGCAAATACATTCTCAAAAGATCGGCAGCAAACAGGGCAGACTCAGCCCCACCTTCACCGGCTTTGACTTCGATAATTACATCTCTGCCATCATCTGGGTCTCGCGGGATAAGCAGTCGCCTAAGTTTTTCGCCTGCCTCGGCAAGTTGCTTTTCCAAAACCGGCAGCTCCTCGGCAAATGCGGAATCCTCTTTAGAAAGCTCCTTGGCAGCTGCCAAGTCATCATCTAAGCCCCGCACCAGCTCATCAGCGCCCATTATCGCGCTGAGCTCGGCATAGCGTCTATTAATCTTCCTAGCCAAGCCGGGGTTCGTGTGGACAGCCGAGTCACTGAGTTGCTCCTGCAAACTCGCGTGCTCAGCCCTTAGGCCCGCAAGCGAATCAACCAAGTTATTCTCCGTCGGAATCTGAAGGAACTGGCATGGACTTCTCCAGCTTCAGCAAGAACTCAACGTTGCTCGCTGTTTCCTTCAAGCGGTTCAGAACTAGCTCGAGAGCCTGCTGCTGCTCAAGACCTGCCAGCGCTCTGCGAAGCTTCCAAATAATCTTGGTCTCCTGTGGGCTCATTAGAAGCTCTTCGCGTCTGGTACCAGACGCATTGATGTCCACGGCTGGGAATATTCGCTTGTCAGCAAGCTGACGAGAGAGCCTGAGCTCCATGTTTCCAGTTCCCTTGAACTCCTCGAAGATAACCTCGTCCATTTTGGATCCAGTATCAACAAGGGCAGTAGCCAAAATAGTTAGCGACCCACCGAATTCAATGTTTCTGGCGGCACCAAAGAAACGCTTTGGTGGATAGAGAGCGGAAGAGTCGACTCCACCGGACAATATTCGTCCCGATGCCGGTGCACTCAGATTGTAGGCACGACCTAATCTCGTGATCGAATCAAGCAAAATAACTACATCATGACCCATCTCCACTAGACGCTTTGCGCGCTCGATAGCGAGCTCGGCGACCGTAGTGTGATCTTCGGCAGGTCGGTCAAATGTGGATGCAATTACCTCACCCTTGACTGTGCGCTGCATGTCAGTCACTTCTTCTGGTCGCTCGTCGACCAAAACAACCATCAGGTGAACCTCAGGGTTGTTGGTTGAAATAGCGTTGGCAATGGCCTGAAGAACTAGGGTCTTACCGGCCTTTGGAGGCGAAACAATAAGTCCACGCTGCCCCTTACCGATGGGAGCAACTAGGTCAATAATTCTCGTCGAGAGACGCTTGTTGTCAGTCTCTAGACGTAGGCGAGTGTCCGGGTAAAGCGGAGTGAGCTTGCCGAACTCAACTCTGTCAGCCGACTCTTCAAGGGTTTGCCCGTTCAAAGTTTCAATCTTTACCAGGGCATTAAATTTTTGACGCTGGTTATTTTCGCTGTCGCGAGGTTGACGAATTGAACCAACTACTGCATCGCCCTTACGCATACCGTATTTCTTTACCTGGCCCAAGGAGACATAAACATCGTTGTCACCGGGAAGGTAACCGGAAGTGCGAAGGAACGCATAGTTGTCGAGCACGTCCAAAATTCCAGCAACTGGGATAAGGACATCATCTTCGCTTACTTCAGGCTCTGCTTCGTCCTGGGGTCCGCGTCCACGTCCTCGGTCGCGGTCGCGATCGCGGTAACGACCGCGTCGGTTGCGGTTTCCACCGCGACGCTCGTCATCTCTGTCGCGTTGATTTTCACGGTCACCGCTACGGGTTTCGTTGTCTTCTTTATTCGAACGCTCTGGCTTCTGTCCGGTTTTTGCTTCAGCATCGTTACTGGAGTCGGACTTTTTATCAGACTTGTCATTATTCGAATCCGGATTGCTGGAGTTGCCCTTGTCTGCAGAGGGTTCGGATGGAACCTTCTCAGCAGAAGTTTCGGAAGTCGACTTCGAAGCTGTGGTCCGGCGTCTGGCCGGTGCTTTCTTTGGCTCCGCTTCCGAAGTTGCCTCAGGCTTGTCTGCCTTGTCTACCTTGGCTGCTTTACTTAGCTGCTCTGGCGCCTCAGTGGCCGACTTGGTCTCTGAAGAATCAGCACCGGTTGCTCGCCTGGAACGGCGAACGGGCTTTTCTTGTTGGATTTCATCCATGTTTTTGATTACTCATTTCTGTGCGGCGAAGTGCCGTTGTGTGGAAACTTAAGGAAAAATACAGTGGCGGGCGTTTAGGTGCCTGATCCTGACTGCACTAAAAGACTAGCACCTTTGACATCAACTGCAAGGGCTAAAACGCGCCAGTCGGGAAAAGAGCTCTCGACAAGAGCTACGGCTGCCATTCGCTTTGCCGGGTCGTCCTCTAAAACCAAAACCGACGGGCCTGCTCCGGACACTACTGCCGGATGGCCCTGATCTCTCAGCTTCTGAATTAGGGCTGATGTTTCTGGCATCGCGCTAGATCGGTAGCTTTGATGCAGCCTGTCCTCGGTTGCCGCAAGCATGAGCTCTGGGCTCTGAGTTAGCGCAGCAACAAGGAGGGCCGACCTGGATACGTTGAAAACTGCATCGGTATGTGGAACAGATTCCGGCTGCAGGCTTCTGGCTAGCTTGGTGGACATTTGATGGGGTGGAACCAGAACCAGCGGAGAAACTCCACGGTGAACCGTTAGCTTCTTGTGACGAGGAACCCCGTCTTCCTGAACCCAGGCAATAGTCAAACCGCCGAAAAGTGCGGGCGCAACATTGTCTGGATGCCCCTCCAGTTCCGTGGCAAACCCCAAAAGCTGCTGTTCGCTAATTTCAATCTCATCCTGCAAGATTCCAGCCGCAAGCATGATGCCACCTGCTACCGCCGCCCCAGACGACCCCATTCCCCTGCCGTGAGGAATGTTGTTCTCGCATCTAATCTTTAGGCCCGGAACTTTTTTGCCGAGTTTGTTGAACACTAGGGCTAAGGACTTATAAATCAGATTGGACTCATCCAAAGGAATGTCACCCGCTCCTTCACCTACAACTGAAATTTCCAGTCCAGAGGAAACTACTTCTGCTTCGTAGCTGTCATAAAATGACAGCGCCATGCCAAGAGTGTCGAAGCCAGGACCCAGGTTGGCGGTGGTTGCCGGGATTTTTACCTTTACTATCTTCACTTTTCGCGCTCCAGTCCCAAGATTCCAGCCACCGCGTCGGCGGTTGCTCCAACCTTTTTTGGCTTTATTAGGCGACCACGGTCGTCTTTTAGAGCCCAGTCGGGATCTTTAAGGCCGTGGCCCGTAACCGTAACCACCACTGTATTGACCGCCGGGAGGATTCCCTGCTGCTTAAGCTTATAAAGACCGGCAGCGCCGGTAGCACTCGAAGGCTCAACGAAAACGCCGCACTCCTGAGACAAGAATCGATGCATCCACAAAATCTGCTTGTCACTTACGGCGTCAAAACCGCCCTCGGTGTCTCGTTTAGCCTCTTGAGCCAAATCCCAAGACGCCGGGTTCCCAATCCTGATGGCAGTAGCTATAGTTTCTGGTTTTGCCACAGGTGATCCCTTAATAAACGGTGCAGATCCTTCAGCCTGAATCCCATAGAGCTTTGGAAGCTTCTTGATTCTTCCGTCCGCTACCTCTTCCCTGTAACCGAGGTGATAAGCGGAAATGTTACCGGCATTACCCAGAGGCATAGCGTGAAGATCTGGTGCTTCACCCAGGACATCAACCACTTCAAAAGCCGCTGTTTTTTGACCTTGTAGACGATCCGGGTTTACGGAATTCACTAAGAAAACCGGATAGTTCTCACTCAGCTCACGAGCAAGTCGCAGACAATCATCGAAGTTTCCTCGAACCTGCAAAATCTTTGCTTTGTGCGCGACGGCCTGGGACAACTTCCCCCAAGAAATCTTTCCCGCCGGAACCAATACAACTGACTGCATCCCCGCCTTGACAGCGTAAGCAGCTGCGGCTGCAGAGGTGTTCCCGGTTGATGCAGCTATCACCGCCTTAGCACCATGGGCCTTCGCCTTTGACACCGCGGTGGTCATCCCTCGGTCTTTAAACGATCCGGTCGGGTTCATTCCTTCAAATTTGAGGTGGACATTGCCTACATCTAGCAATTTCGCAAGAGCAGGTGCCTCGATTAGTGGAGTTCCACCCTCGCCCAGAGTAACAATCGGGTCACCAGTTTCAAATGGTAGCCGATCCATGTACTCGCGAATCACTCCTCGCCATTGGTGCGCCATCAGAGTCCCTCCACCCTTATTACCGATTTCACGTTTACGACCGCCATGTTTTTACTGAGGGCAACCACAACTTTTTCTAGATCCGATTCCAAAGCCACATGTGTCATCACGGTTAGCACTGCAGCCGCGTCCTTATCCGCCGGGCTCTGATGAACCGTCTCGACACTGACGCCATTCTCGGCGAAAACTGATGCTATGGACGCCAGCACTCCAGCCTCATCAGACACCTCGAGAGTAATTTGGAATCTAGTAACCACTGACTGAACCGGAAGAATCTCTAAATTCGCATGGGTTGAGTCCGCGAGGCCTGGGCCTCCAGCCAAGTGTCGTTTGGCAGCACTAACCAGATCGCCCAGGATGGCCGAGGCGGTTTCTTTGCCACCGGCACCTGCGCCGTAAAACATCAACTCCCCAGCCGACTCAGCCTCAACAAAAACGGCATTGTAGGCTCCGCGAACGGCGGCAAGTGGGTGAGATAACGGAATCAGAGTCGGGTGAACTCTAATTACTATTCCTTCTTTTTCCCCATTCGAGGCGCGTTCGCAAATCGCCAGAAGCTTCACTGCGTAACCGGCCGTGCGGGCAGCAGTTATCTGCTGGGCAGTAATCTTCGTTATCCCCTCCCGATAAACAGACTCGACCGGGACCTCGGAGTGAAAAGCCAAAGACGCGATTATCGACGCTTTACTCTGAGCGTCAAAGCCTTCGATATCTGCAGTTGGGTCAGCCTCGGCGTAGCCAAGCTTCTGTGCAAGCTCTAGAGCGTCACCGAAGTCAGCGCCGGTCGATTCCATACGATCCAGAATGAAGTTCGTCGTGCCGTTGACGATACCCATGACGCGATTTATTTTGTCTCCAGCCAAAGACTCTCGCAGCGGCCTAATAATCGGTATAGCTCCCGCGACCGCGGCTTCAAAGTAGAGCTGGGCGCCAAGCTGGTCGGCCAATCCGAACAACTCCGGCCCGTGGGCCGCAATTAGGGCCTTATTGGCGGTGACAACATCAGCACCAGACTCGAGAGCAAGCTTTATCCATGACCTGGCTGGCTCAATGCCTCCGATAAGTTCTATTACTATGTCGCTTCCAAGAATTAGCGATTCCGCATCCTCTGTCAATAGGCCCTCAGGCAAATCGAAATCTCGCTTTGCGTCTAAATTTCTCACCGCAATACCAGAGAGTTCGAGGGTCGTTCCTACTCGACTTGCCAGCTCTTCAGAGTTCTCAAGTAGCAACCTGGCTACCTGTGATCCGACCGAGCCTGCACCCAATAGGGCAACTCTGATCGGTCTATACGCGCTCTGCATCTCTAAGCCTCTCCTGGCTCATAGCCGGCGTCTCGTCCTAGCAAATCTCTCTCGGTTTCCGCTCTGATTAGCACCTTGACGCTACCTCCCTTGACTGCGATAACAGCTGGCCTAGGCAGATAGTTGTAATTAGACGATAGCGAAAAGCAATACGCTCCCGTTGCTGGCACGGCGAGCAAATCATTAACGGATACATCAGCTGGCAGCAATGCATGCCTCACAACGATGTCGCCTGACTCGCAGTGCTTACCAACGACCCTGCTCAGCGTTGCTTCGGCGTCGGACGAGCGCGAGGCGATTGTCGCGCTGTACTCCGCCTCGTAAAGCGCCGACCTGATGTTGTCGCTCATGCCGCCGTCGACACTTACATACTTCCTGGTAGCCGCGGTACCTTGATCAGTTACCTGCACATCCTTGAGGGTCCCAACGGAGTAAATTGTTATTCCGGCCGGTCCGGCAATGACCCTGCCGGGCTCGAAAGCAAGCGCAGGAACCGGAATTCCAAGCTGCTCACACTTCTGGGCAACAGCGGTTGTTATTCTCCCTGCCATTTCATCAAGTGGCAATGGCCGATCTGCCTGAGTGTAACTAATTCCAAAGCCTCCACCGAGATTTAGTTCGGGCACATCGCCACCGGCTAGAAGCTTTGCGTGCACGTCAAGCAGGCGCTCAGCCGCGGCAATGAAACCGTCAACGACGAAGATTTGCGATCCGATATGGGAGTGAAGCCCTAGAAATTTCAACTGCGAATGGGACCGAATCTTCTCGACCATATCTGGTACGTCAACCAGCGCAATACCAAATTTCTGATCTTCACGCGCGGTTGCCAAGTATTCATGGGTAAAGGCGTGCACACCAGTATTTACGCGTAATCGAACTGCTTGGACTTTGTCCTGGGCGCTAGCGACCGAAGCAATGCGCTCGATCTCTAGTTCGGAGTCAATGACAATGGCCCCAACTCCAGCAGAAATGGCTCGGCCGATCTCAACGAGTGACTTGTTGTTCCCGTGAAGTCCGATTCTCGGTCCTTCAATTCCCGCGGCCAAGGCCACTGCAAGCTCCCCGCTCGTTGAAACATCAATCGAAAGACCAGCCTGGTCAACCCACCTAACCACCTCGGTTGTCAACAGGGCCTTTGACGCGTAATAGCACTTGGCGGTCGTGCCGATTTTCTGAGCAGCATCCGAAAAGGCTCTGCGCGTGCTCATAAGACGCGACTCAAAGTCCTCTTGATCGACAACGTACAGCGGAGAGCCAAACTGACGAACTAAGTCAGAAGCAGTTTGGCCACCGACTGAGAGCTCACCACGTTCATTGCGCTTCGCCGTTCTCGGCCAAATTCTTGGGTCGAGCTCGGAAAGGTTAGGTGGCGTCTCCAGCCAATTGGGCGTGAGCGGATTCTTCATAGCTACATCCTCTCCGGGGCGCTAACCCCAAGTAACCCAAGTCCATTAGCAAGCACTTGTGTGCAAGCGTCGTTGAGCCAAAGCCTGGACCGATGAACGGTTTCTACGGGATCCCCCGAAAGTGGAATTACTCGACAGTGGTCGTAGAACCGGTGATAAGTACCCGCCAATTCTTCCAGATATCTGGCGACCCGGTGTGGCTCACGGAATTGACTTGCAGTTTCGACCACCTGAGGGAACTGAGCGAGTTGAGCAATGAGGTTCTGCTCGCTCAAATGTGAAAGGGCTTCTGGGACAAACTCACTTCGTTCTACCAGCTGAGCCGATGCATTTTTGGAAACCTGCCTGGTCCTCGCGTGAGCGTATTGAACATAGAAAACTGGATTGTCATTGGTCTTTTTCGTCAAAACCTCTAGATCAACATCCAGACTCGAGTTGATCGATGATCTAGCCAACGAATATCTGGCCGCATCAACGCCGACCGCATCGACCAGGTCCTCCATGGTTATTACCGTTCCAGCACGCTTGGACATTTTCACCGGCTGACCCGCTCGAACCAGATTCACCATTTGCCCAATCAGAATTTCTAGATGCTTGCCGGGAGTGTCACCGAAGGCCGCGCAAATAGCCATCATGCGCTGAACATAACCATGATGATCTGCACCCAGCATATAAATGCACTGATCGAATCCACGTTCCCGCTTGTCAAGGTAGTAGGCGATATCGCCAGCAATGTAAGCATTGGAGCCGTCAGACTTCACGATCACACGATCGCGATCATCTCCGAAGGTACTCGAGCGCAACCAGGTTGCACCCTCGGCAACAAATGTGTGTCCTTTTTCGCCAAGCCTAAGGATTGACTTCTCGACGGCTCCAGACTCATAAAGCGAGTGCTCGTGGAAAAAAACATCAAAATCAACGCCAAAATCATGAAGCGACTGTCTAATTTGGGAGAACATGAGCTCCACGCCAGCTGACCGAAAGGCTTCCTGAGTTGCATCAGGCTCGAGACTGAGAAGGTCATTTCCGGCTTGATCCATAACGGTTTTAGCAATGTCAACGATGTATTGGCCAGAATAACCGTCTTCAGGAGCCGGTTCATTTTTGGCTGCAGCAACTAACGACCTAGCAAACCTGTCAATCTGGCCGCCGTGGTCATTGAAGTAATACTCTCGAGTGACATCGGCGCCGCAAAAATCAAAAATTCGAGCCAAAGAATCTCCGACCGCGGCCCAACGGGTTCCTCCTAAATGGATCGGACCAGTGGGATTTGCCGAGACAAATTCAAGGTTGAGCTTTACTCCGACCAGGCTGTCGCCTTTTCCAAAGTCGGCGCCCCGATCAACGATGTTTTTGACAAGCGACGCGGAGGCACCCGTTGAAACAAACAAATTAATGAAACCAGGGCCTGCTATCTCCACCTTGGAGATGCCGTCTATTGTTTCCAGCTTTGCGGCGAGAATTTCGGCGAATTGCCTAGGAGTCATTTCGAAGGACTTACCCAGCTGCATCGCAACGTTTGTCGCCCAATCGCCATGGTCACGATTCTTGGGCCGTTCGACAACTACAGAGGTTGGAATTTCGGCTTTGGCCAGCTTTCCCTCAGCCATCAGCTGACTAAGTGCATTGAGAATCGCACTAGATAGCTGTTCTGGAGTCATGGCCATTTCCTAAATTTAGGCAAGGTGAAACGCTTTACACGAGCCGTTGTGAACCTAAATTATACCCTCAATGATCTTTGTGGCGTGGCTTCGCATCCCAAGCACCGCGTCAAAAATCATTCGTCTCTTGAACGATACCAAGTGTCCAAATCAACTCGGCGCCTTACAGGTTTTTGGCCAGTTTTCAGAATCGCTAAACCTCGGCACCCAGAACCAGGTTTCAGTTGCTCGACTAGTAAGCTGGCAGAACCCCAAGGCCCCCATAGCTCAGGGGATAGAGCACCGCCCTCCGGAGGCGGGAGCGCAGGTTCGAATCCTGCTGGGGGCACTACCTCTTAGACAGAAAACTCGCCATTTGGTTCATGGCCATTGCCCTGTGAGAAAGACTGGATTTCACTTCAGGCTCAAGCTCTGCCGCCGTGACCTCAAAACCCTCCGGAATGAACACTGGATCGTAGCCGAATCCCCCATCACCAGAAACGCGCATTGCTACTGACCCTGACCAAACACCGGTAAAAAAAGTCTCCCCAGATGCTTCAACAAGCGCAATAGTGCAGACAAAAGACGCAGTTCGATGCTCAGACGAAATGTCCGTCAGCTGATCCAGAAGCAGCTGCCTGTTTACCGCGTCGTCTCGTCCCCCGGCCCAGATGGCAGAGAATATACCCGGGGAGCCGCCCATCACCTCCACGCAGATGCCTGAATCGTCCGCAAAAGACGGTTGACCCGTAGCCTCGAATGCCGCACGAGCCTTGATGGCCGCATTTTCCAAAAAAGTAACTCCGTTTTCGACTGGCTCTGGGCCCTCGTGAGGCAAAAGCTTGAGCTGAGGTAACGACAACCCCAGAATGAATTCCGCCTCGGCAAGTTTGTGCTTATTTCCGGTGGCGAAAATCAGCTCCATCAGCGAGTCTCCAGAATCGATCCAAGCGATTCTTTCTGCAGTGCAGATAGCTCACTGGTTGATTGCAGAGCCAGCGCCAATAGCGCGTCAAGTTCGCTTTTATCGAACGGTGCAGCTTCGGCGGTTCCCTGAACTTCAACAAAAAGCCCTCTGCCGGTAACGACAACATTCATGTCCGTGTCAGCCCGCACGTCTTCAACGTAAGCCAGATCGGTCATCGGCTCTCCGCCGACGATTCCTACCGAAACTGCCGAAACTGTGTCTAATAATGGGGTCGCCGATTTTGCAATAAATCCGTTTTGCTTTCCCCAATAGACAGCGTCGACCAGAGCAATAAACGCTCCAGTAATTGCGGCTGTCCTGGTCCCACCGTCAGCCTGCAACACGTCGCAGTCCAAAACTATGGTGTTTTCACCGAGGCTCTTCACGTCTATCACTGCCCTCAGGGAGCGGCCGATCAGTCGAGATATTTCATGGGTCCGACCGCCGATTTTACCCTTTACGCTCTCTCGATCCGATCGAGTGTGAGTGGCTCTTGGTAGCATCGAATATTCGGCCGTAACCCAGCCTTCTCCTGAGCCCTTTTTGAAACGAGGAACGCCCTCGGTGAAAGATGCGTTGCATAAGACTCTCGTGTTCCCAAAGGAGACAAGGCAGGAACCTTCGGCGTGCAGGGTGAAGTTTCTTTCGAAACTAATCTGCCTAAGTTCAGTGTTGGTTCTATTGTCATGCCTAGTCATTAATGCTCTTCCTTTTTAGATGCTGCACTTTGGTCACTTCAGGTCCCAAGAATCGCCGCGCCAGCAAGCCGAACTCCTGTTCATCGCCGGTGGCAAAAAAATCATACTTCGCCCGGTTCCCAGCCGGCGCAAGTAGATCGTGCTCCGTTAGAACTCGAAAAACGTCCTTCGCCGTTTCGTCAGCCGAAGAAACCAGGTTCACACCCTTACCCATTACGTAGCCCAAAACTCCTTGCAACAGCGGATAGTGCGTGCAGCCCAAAACCAAAGTGTCGACCTTTGCCTGAATCAGCGGCGCCAAATACTTAGTCGCAGCCTCAACAACCTCCGGGCCGGACGTGACTCCTCGCTCGACTAAGTCAACGAAACTAGGGCAAGCAACGCTGTTGATTTCGAAATCAACTGCGGCTGCAAAAGCATCGTCGTAAGCCCGAGAAGAAATAGTTGCGCTGGTGCCGATTACGCCGATTTTTTTATTTCCGCTGGTCGCAACTGCTGTCCTCACGGCGGGCTGAATAACCTCTACCACCGGAACACCAAGCCCGGCTGTATAGCGCTCTCTCGCGTCTCTGAGGACTGCTGCCGAAGCCGAGTTGCAGGCTATGACCAGTATCTTCACACCGGAGGCGACGAGGTCGTCCATAACCTCGAGTGCCAATGAGCGCACCACGGAAAGTGGCTTTGGACCGTAGGGCGAATTTAGAGTGTCCCCCACGTAATGAATAGATTCATTTGGAAGCTGATCGATGATCGCCCGGGCAACAGTAAGCCCACCGACTCCCGAGTCGAAAACTCCAATAGCTCTAGCATCCACCCCACAAGTGTAGGCCCGAGGTGCAATAGCGGTTGCGGCTTAGGTAGGCTGGTGTCGTGACAACAGCCCTACTAACGGATCGCTACGAACTGACCATGGTTCAAGCTGCGCTGCGCTCAGGAAAAGCGGACCGCCAAACAGTTTTCGAAGTTTTTACCAGGTCATTACCAGCCGGACGCAGATTCGGTGTCCTTGCTGGCAACGGCCGCCTGTTAGAAGCAGTCAAAAACTTTAGATTTAACCAGGAAGAAATTACGTTTCTTCTGCGAAACGAGATAGTCGATGACTCGACCGCTGTCTGGCTTGAGAACTTTAGGTTCAACGGGCACATCTATGGCTACCAAGAGGGCGAGCTTTTCTTCGCCAACTCTCCAGTTCTTAGGGTAGAAGGAAGCTTTGCAGAAGCGGTAATTCTGGAAACAGTAATACTTTCAATTTTGAACTATGACAGCGCTGTGGCAAGTGCGGCCGCCCGTATGCGATACGCCGCTGGAGATCGGTACTTGGCCGAAATGGGTGCAAGACGGGCCAATGAATACGCTGCAGTAGCCGCGGCTCGAGCCGCATACATTGTCGGGTTTGATTCCACGAGCAACTTGGAAGCCGGAAGAAGCTGGGGGGTCCCAACGATGGGCACCAGCGCCCACTCATTCACTTTGCTTCACGATAGCGAAACCGAAGCCTTTCGATCTCAAATTGAGTCAATGGGTGCCGAAACCACATTGCTTGTCGACACCTACGAGATTGAACCAGCCGTGAGAGAAGCCGTCAGGCTCACCGACGGCAAAATAGCAGCCGTAAGGATCGACTCCGGTGATCTTTCCATGGCCGCCAGCAAAGTCCGTCACTTACTCGACTCTTTGGGTGCAAATGAAACAAAAATAGTTGTCACCAGTGACTTGGATGAATACACAATCGCAGCTCTGGCCGCGGCGCCCGTGGACAGATACGGCGTAGGCACATCCCTCGTTACTGGCTCCGGGCATCCCACTGTCGGATTCGTTTATAAGCTCGTGGCTCACTCCGACGGAGACGGCTGGGTTGATGTTGCGAAAACCTCGCCCTCCAAAGCCAACAGGGGCGGGAAAAAGTTTGCCAGCAGAAAAATCGAGGGCAAAATTGCAACCGCAGAGCTAGTCGGTGGAGACTCCCAAGGAAGGCCTCTTCAAGTCCAGTTAGTCGAAGACGGAAACTGCTCCTCGTCCGCCATGGGGCCCGAGGGAGTCCTTGCGGCAAGAAATCACCACAAGATGGCAATTTCCGAGCTGAATGCCTCTGGATTCAGACTGTCAAATGGTGACCCTGCGATCCCCACTTACTTCGTTTAGTCGCCCTTGAAGGATTCGTAAATCTTCTTACAATCCGGACAAACTGGAAAATTACCTGGATCTCGGCTCGGGACCCACGTTTTGCCGCAAAGGGCAAGTACTGGATCGCCCATGACAGCTGATTCGACAATTTTATTCTTTTTTACGTAGTGAGAGTAACGCTCGTGGTCGCCCTGATCAAATTGTTCAACCCTCTCTTTATCGAGAGTGGTTCCAGAATCTAAATCGCTCATAGCACCTTATTGTAAGTCAGAAGCGCTGCCAAGTGTCACCATGAAAACCAACTTCCGGCCATCTCGGATGACCTGAACCTCAACTTCGGCCCCAGCGGGTTCCGCCCTTACCAAAGCAGTTAGGTCACTCGCGCCCTCAACTCGTTGCCCCGCAAAAACAGTCACGATGTCACCCTGCATGATGCCGGCGGTCTTCGCTGCACCATCATCGCTAACTCCTTCAACATAGGCCCCATTCGAGAATCCACCGGTCGCCTCTCGGCTATCGCTAACTAGAGCGCCTAACAAGCCGTGCGTCGCGAAGCCGGTTTCGATAATTTCATTCGCAATTCTCTCGGACGTGTTCGACGGAATAGCAAATCCGACGCCTATGCTTCCTGAGGTTCCCGAGCCGGCGGTGGCGATTGCCACGTTGATCCCGATCAACTCACCGCTGCTGTTCACAAGTGCACCACCTGAATTACCAGGGTTAATCGCGGCATCGGTCTGAATCACCTGGAGGGAAATTGGATTCCCACCACTTCCGGTGTAAAACTGGAGCCCCGGGTCATCGGATACTTCGGAGCTCGCAACCTGAATTGTTCTGTTGAGGGCTGAAATAATACCCTGAGTTACCGTGGAAGAAAGCCCTAGCGGTGCACCGATTGCCACCACGTTCTGCCCAACATTTAGAGCACTCGAATCAGCAAAGACAATTGGCTTAAGCCCGGCAGCTTTAATTTTCAAGACCGCCAAGTCGTAAACGGCATCAAAACCAATCAACTCAGCTGGGAGTACCTGTCCATCCCAGAGCATTACCGAAATGGAAGCAGTTTCGGTGAGTCCGCCCAGAGTCGCCACGTGCGCGTTGGTCAAGATGTAACCGTCCTCAGTAAGCACCACTCCCGAACCAGAGCCACCACTCGAAGCCGAGTTGACCGCCAGAGTAACCACAGAAGGAGAAGCTGCTGCTGCTGCACCCGTGACCCAGTTCACCTCAGTTGCGTTATTTACGACTATTGGCGCGGGCTGACTCAGGTTTGCAACCGAAAGCGTTAGTCCACTCGAGCCGATGATGCCGCCGACAAGGGCGGCCCCAAGAGCGAGGGCTGCCATGGGAAGCAGGTTACGTCTTTTCTTTTTGACCGGAGACTGCTGAGGCGCAAGGTATGGCTGGCTGAAGCTGAATTGATTTTCTCCAGAGCGATTCCACTGAGACATTTATAAAACCTTTCGTTGTCTACCTGATTATGGTCAACAACGCTGAGGATTGCATGAGTCCCAGCTGACAAGTTTCCTTACAAGATCAAAAGAGTTCTCCTCGGCGGCTCCGTAACTTCAATCTCCAGCTGATTTGACGACAGCGATACCGTCGCGGCATTGGTAACCCAGTTCCGACCCAGCATTCGATAATCGACCCGATAGGTAACTTTTGCCACCGCAAAAAATGAACCGACGGTCTCAAAAGACTTTGAGACAGATCTACCCGACCGAATGAATGAGTCAGAAAAATGCCAAGAAGTCGAGTTGGCAGTGAATCGAATCTGGGCCGTTTGCCCCAGAAGATGACCGGTGGTCGTCCGGTTATTTACCTCAACACTGAATTGCCCAAATTCAAAAATTTCTAGCTCGTCGCCTGAGACCCAAGAGGCGAATGGACGATTAGAAAAACTTGTTAAGGAATCCCGAAGCCCACTGAAGCTTTCGACAACGATAGTTTTGGAAGCCACTTCGGACTCTGGCAGGGCGTCGCCGATGCAACTTCTTGCACCCACCGGAACCCACGCGGTAATCACGCCTTCGGTTGGCGAGTCGATCGAGTTGTTTAGGTAGTAAGAACAGAGCCGCATGGGCTTGGCCTCTGGCACCTCTCCGGTGGTGCTCGCGCTTGTTTGAGAAGAACTTCGCTCAACTTTCTCGGCGCAAATTGTAAAGCTGTCCGCGGTGCTGCTGTGCGGTTGGCAACTACTAGCCGCAAACAAGATTGAAAGCTCTATCAACATTTAGTTAACCAATCTTGGGAGGTTTAGGAAAATATTCATGGCTAAAAAATAGAGCAAAACTTAGATGACTGATTCGCATTATCCACAGCACAAAAAAACCCCTGAACTTATTAGGTTCAGGGGTTTTTCACTAGTTGCGGGGGCAGGATTTGAACCTACGACCTCCGGGTTATGAGCCCGGCGAGCTACCGAACTGCTCCACCCCGCGGCGAAGTTCCAACACTAGCAGGTTTTCGGTTGTTAATCTAACGCTGCCAAAGCGTCCTCAATAGCCCTAGTCAATCGAATATCTGCCCTTGCGAATGCCTCTAGGTCACCCGCCACCAAGGCCGCTTGCTTGTCCGCCAACGCCTTGTTGGCAGCAGTCAAGGCCGCGTTCAAAGCGGCGTTGCCAGAATCAGTAGGAGCAGGTTGTGCAACAGCATCCTCACCAGCACCGTCGGTTACTGGTGCGTCAAATCCGGAGTCGCCGCCGAATAGTGCGTCAAGTGCCTGATCCAGGCTGTCCTCGAACGCTATCTGATCGCCAAATGCCACCAGTACCTTTTCAAGCAACGGATAGCTTGTCTCACCAGTTGACTCGATGTAGACGGGCTGTACGTATAGCAGTCCGCCGGCAACCGGAAGTGTCAGCAGGTTTCCGCTTATAACGTTGGTCGAACCCTGTCGAAGGATGTTCAGAAGTGATGACACGTCGCTGTCAGCATTGAAGTTGTTCTGCACCTGACCCGGTCCAGGAACCACTGTCTCCCTTGGCAGGCTAAGCAATGTCAGCTTGCCGTAATTGTCGCTCACCTCGCCGGCTTCACTACCGGCATCGGCATTAGCAATCAGGTATCCGGTCAGCACGTTTCTTGTGCTCTCACCGGTGGACTGAGGGATGAAAGTCGAGTAGAGCGAGAACGCACTTTCGGCTTCACCGGGAGTCTGCATCGTCAAGTAGTAAGGGGGCTGAAGCGATCCGAGTCCGGTACCTTCCACGGGATCATTTGGTGTCATCCATGCGTCCTGCTGAGAGTAAAAGGCTCCAGCTTCCTTCACGTGGTAGCTACCAAGAACCGAACGCTGAGTCTTGAATAGATCAGATGGGTACCTAACATGAGCCATTAGATCTCCCGACATTGCAGACTTTGGCTGCACGGTGTCCGGGTAAAGATTCATCCACGCCATAAGCAGAGGATCTTCGTCATCCCACTGGTAAAGATCTACCGAGCCGTCATACGCGTCCACGGTCGCCTTCACAGAGTTTCGGATGTAGTTCACCTGAGAGGTATCCCTGTTGAAAGTCTCTGAAGAAGAATCCAAAATCGCAAGGTTGAATGACTCTAGGTTCGAATATGGGTACTGAGTTGTGGTTGTGTAACCATCAACGATCCACTTGACCCGTCCATCAACAACTGCCGGATAAATTTCCGTATCGACTGTCAAAAACGGTGCAACTTCGGCAATTCGCTCGGCGGGGGAACGATTGTAGAGAATTTGCGACTCCGCGTTAATTGCATCTGAGAGCAGAATCTGCTCGCTTTGGAATTTCAGTGCGTACGCGATTTTAGTGAAGATGTTGCCCACGAGCGGTCCGCCATTCCCGCTGAAGGTTGTGTAGGTTTCATTGCTATCACCCTCGCCAGCTGGGAAATCAAACTCCAGAGGCTCCGCTCCATCTGGAGCACCGACAATTGAATAGGTCGGTGAATTCGCACCAAAGTAAATCCTGGGCTCAAATTCGCCGAGGTCTCCAACGTTTGGAATTCCAGACTGGAAAAACAGAGGCTTGCCATCGCTGTCAACCTTGTTTCCATAGGCCGCGACAAGACCGAATCCGTGGGTGTAGACAACCGATGAGTTGTACCAAGACTGTGAGTCTCCAAGGCCGGCTTGGTTCAACTCACGAACCGCAATCACCGTGTCCTGAGTCTCGCCGTCAAAGGAATATCGATCAACGTGCAGGCGGTTCGGGAAGCTGTAGTACTGACGGTACTGCTCAAGCTGACGGAAAGCGTCACCGACTAGAGCTGGATCCAAAATTCTTATAGATGAGGTCGTCCTCGCATCATTTCGGAGAGCACCGGGTTCCGGAATAACGTTAGCCGCGTAGTCGACGACTTCGACCTTGTCCAAGTCATAGGCGACCCTGGTGGCATCGATGTTCTTCTGCAAGTAAGGCCCTTCTAGGGTCCTCTCGTTGGGCACCACTTGGAAGGTTTGAACAATCCAAGGGTAGAGTCCGCCAAGAACTAATGAGCTTGCAACCATCAAAGCGGTCGCAATGATTGAAATCCTCCACTGTCCCAGGACGGCCGTGACGATAAATGCCACCGCGACCGCTAGGGAAATAAGTGCCAAGATTTGCAGGCCAGGAATCACGGCATTGTCATCCGTATAGGTAACTCCAGTGAAGAGTTCGCCGGCACTGGTGGCGGTTCCATACTGGTCGAGCCAAAGGCTCAAGCCCTGAAGAATGAAGTAAGTAGCGATCAAGATTGAAAGCTGAATACGAGCCGGCTTAGAGACGGTAACTTCGCGACCCGAGAAACGGATACCTCCGAAAATTAGGTGAACACCGGCATTAATAAGCGCGGCTAGGAAAATACCGCCCGACACGTAGCTGACTGCAAAGCCGTAAAACGGAAGATCGAAAACAAAGAAACCTACATCCAGCCCAAACTGAGGGTCTGTGACACCGAACGGACCACCGTTTAGCCACAAGGCCGCGGTCTGCCATTCGCGCGCAGCGATGAGACCGCCGAAAACACCAAGAAGAGCTGGCAGCCCGAGCATGATTACTCGTTTTAGCCCCTCAAGTAGCTGTTGATAAGCCTGAAATGGGGACTCATCCGGCATCTTTAGATAGACCGGGCGAGAACGCCACGCAGTCATCAGGCCGATTGCGACCAAAAGGGTCATGATGACAAATCCGACGAGGAATGCCACTATTTGACCGACTATTTGAGTGAAGAAGACCACTTCGAAGTCAAGTTGCCGAAACCAGAGCCAATCGGTGTAAATCCCTGCAGCGCTTACCAGTGCGAACACTATGACAGCCAGGATTCCAAAGGCGATGGACAACGGCGATACTCGTCTCTGCGGTTTTGCTTGTGCTTCAGACAATCTTTATCTCCTAGTTATTGCATTGCATTGCTGGTAGTTGTTCACCGTTGGCAAACATTTCTATTTTGTCAAGAGCTTCAGTCAAGTCTCTCACTAACACAACTGTCAAGTTACTGGGAATCTGGCCAATGGCCTCTTGGCAGTTTGCCGCGGGGGCTAAAAACAACTCCGCTCCAGCCCGTTTTGCACCAAGCATTTTTAGGGCAATGCCACCAATCGGCCCTACATTGCCCTCTGGGTCGATGGTGCCAGTGCCTGCCACGTGCACTTTCCCGGCCAGGGACCCCTCGGTCAGCGCATCGAGGACTCCAAGGCTAAAAATCAACCCACCGCTTGGTCCACCGACGTCTCCAAGTTGGAGTTCAAGTTCAAATGGGAAATTGTACGTGTACCCAATCATTGCGCCTACAACCCAGGCCTCTCCGTTTAGTGAGGGGGTCACCGAAAGGGAGATTTCTTCGCCATCCCTGATGACTTCTATAATCAAAGGCGTGCCTTCAGCCAGCTGGATTTGCGCCTTGAATGCATCGAATGTATCGACTGGAACTCCCCCAGCCGAGGTGATGAGATCGCCGGCGATCAGAATTCCGGAGGATGGGGCATCCTCTAGAACTGTATTTACGTACAGCGCCCTTGGGACCTGGTAACCCAGCTTTTTCAGAGCGACAGCAATCGCATCCTGCTGAGAAACTTCCATTTGCAGAGACGATTCGGCTCTGAACTGCTCGGCCGTAAAGCTTGGAGGAAAGATTTCGTCTAGGGGCAACACCACTTGATTGGGATCAGCCCATGCGTAGAGAACCTGAACCCAACTCGGTGTCGATTCGCGATTGCCTAATAAAGAAACTGTAGTTACGTCGAATCGTGATTCGGATTCAAATGTCTCGACCTCTTGGGAGCTAATAACCTTCGTCCCGTCGATTTGCCCCATGACATTGAAAACTTGCCCAGGACGTTCGATTACAAAACCGGTCGGCACTACCAAAAGTCCAACGGCGACGATTGAAGCGACCCCAAGACCGATCCAACCAGCGAAGCGTCTTCGTTTGGGCGGTTCCGGTGCTTCGAAAAAAGTCATTGCGCCAATGCTAGGCAGTCCAGCCCGTAATAACGCCAAAGACGCTAACGCCCTAGGCGAACAGAAGGAGTTTGGCAGCGGATTTGCAGCCTCCCGCGCCTAGGGCAAGGTAGTTTTCTATTAGAAGAGGTGCCCCTTGGAAGAACAGCCAAATCGCGAAGAACTAGAACGCTTGATCCGAAAGATGATGGAATCAGGTCAATTGGATCCGGAAGATCTTGCCAAAATAGCCGGATTCAGTGCAGACCCCTCGATGCTGAGTGACCTTTTTGGACAAGTTTCGGCGATGACTGGCGAATCCGGTGAGCCCGTGAACTGGAAACTTGCCCTGAATCAAGCGCTCGAACTTTCAAAGAAAACTGAGAAGCCGGCAAACTCTGTCCTAGAAGCCGAACTGGAAACTGCTTTTGATATGGCTCGTCTCTGGCTAAGCGAGGCCACCGAATTTACGAACCCAAACCCCCCAAAGAAACTTACTCGGTCAATGTGGGCACAAGAAGCGATGCCGCTTTTCAGAGAACTCTCGGAGCCAGTTGCCAACAGCATGGCCGCAGCGCTAAATGAGAACTTAGGGAACACGCTGCCGCCTGAGCTAAGCGAGATGCTGGCACCAGCTCAAAACTTTATTGGTAATGCCGGAGCTTCGATATTTGCCATGCAGCTCGGTCAAGCCATCGGAAAGCTTTCCTCAGAGGTCTTGCTATCAGGCGAAATTGGAATTCCTCTTACCCTCAGGCCCGGGATCATCGCTCAGAACTTGGGAGAGTTTCTTGAGGATCTCGAGACTCCAAAGAGTGAGGTCCTGATTTACCTTGCGACCCGTGAGCTTGCAATCGCTTCGCTTTACAACCAAGCCGGCTGGCTGCGAGAGCAAATCATCACTCAGGTCAGGGAGTTTGCCGCCGGACTCACTGTGGACTTGAGTGGCATCGAAGAAATTGCTTCTCGAATCGACCCAAGTGATCCGGGGTCAATGGAGCAAATCATTGAAGCCAGCGCAATGGTGTCGCCGAGAAGCCTCGAGCAGGAGCAAGCCCTGGAGCGTATAGAAACTGTTCTGGCACTAATCGAAGGATGGGTCGACGCGACCTCACTGGAGGCAACCAAAAGGCTGCCGAACATTCAAGCAGTGGTTGAAATATTTAATCGCAAACGGGCTACCAGTGGGGCATCTGCCAAAACCTTCGAAGCACTGCTTGGCCTTGAAATGCGACCTCGACTCAGGAGGGAAGCCACCCTAATGTGGCAGCGGGTAGTAGCGGACATCGGCAAGAACGCTTCAGATGACCTTTGGTCACACCCCGATCAGATGCCCACCGCACTTGAAATTGAAAATCCAGACTCATTGATTTCCAGGATCAAAAATAATGGCGATGATTTTGAAGATGAGCTCCGCAAATTTCTGACTGACTAACGCAAAGTTATTCGTGGAGCCTAGCCTCCTGCTGTGGAGAACCATTCACGGAAATGGCTCGTTGGCTGCAAACTACCTCACGTGGTAAGACAAATAAACCCCGGCTTGGCAAGGTTATGGATCGACGATACGACGAGACAGTATGGGGCCAACTCAGAAGTAGTACTGGCAAATCTCTCGAATGCGCAATTCAGAGCACTGGACTACTTAGAGACTGGCATTAGCGACAACCAGCTCCCGCTTTTGCCTAAAATGGCGAGCGCCGACACGGATGTCACCAACGGACTTCTCGAACGCCTCGGGCCGCTGCTTTCTCGAACATCGTCTTTTATGCCCACCTTCACAGAGAATGAAATCTCAAGACGCTTCTCCGAAATAATGAGGCTTTACCTCATAGGGCTCGATGATCCAGCGGAAACCATGCGAGCAAGAAAAAGCCTTCGCGTTTTTCTCTCCAAACTCGACCGAACTGGTCTCACACTTCTCAAGACCCTAAACGCCTCCGCGATTACAAATGTCTTTACCAATGACCATTCAAAAGTTTTACCGGGAGACACTCTTGAAATGGGCTACCCACAGTCCCTACTGGGAACACAGCGAGTGAGGGCTGCGAAATCCATGGCGGATGAGCTCAGCATTCAGCTTCACAGCCGAGTGAGCGCAGCTTTTGACCAAACGGATTTAGCAATCCTTCTGTGCCACGACATCATCCACCCCGCCGACTACCAACCCTGGCTATCACGTGACGTCCCGCACCTAGCTATTTGCTTTGATGAATCAGGGGTGCAGATATCTCACATCGTTATTCCAGGCGTCACACCGTGTCTTGGGTGCATTGAACTTCATCGAATAAAGAACGTGCCCAACTGGATCAAGATAGCGACTCAGCTGACCAGCCTTGACCGTGATCTTGCGGATAGTGCGCTTATGTTATTTTCGGGAGGGGTTGCCTTGACCAAGTCCCTGAACTACCTAGACGGACTAAAAATCAGCAGCCCCTGGCCATGATCCGTCTGGAGCGCTCAGGGGACGTGGTAACCAGCGAGGCTAACTGGTCAGAGTGTGGCTGCCGAAACGCTTTATAAAATCTGAAGGGTGCTTATCTAGTCGTGAACTGACCTGAAGAAAGTCCTTAGCTCGCGTAATTGCAACGTAAAAAAGTCGCTGCTCCTCTGCAATTTCAGCCTCCGTCTTGGCATACCCGATGGGGAAATAGTTCTGATTCACGCCGATTAGAAAGACTTTGGCAAATTCCAGACCCTTTGTCCCATGGATGGTTGCCAACATAACCGCGTCACGCATTGGCTCATGTCCTGAGCGCTCCCGCTCGTCTAGTTCCCTCAGGTACTCGTCCAAGTTCGGCTGATCAAGCTCTTCAAGAACCTCTAAAAACCAGTTCAGAGCGAGCCATTTCTCATCCCTATCTGCTCGCGATTTCCAGCCCAGCGCAGAAATTATTTTGGAAACCTCAATGAATAACGGCTCTGTAACCTCCGAGGTCTGAAGAGCTCTAATCGCGCCCACGCCTTGCATAACCTCTGGCCGCTTAAAAAACCTGCCGGAACCGCGCACTTGATAATCAATGCTGGACTTTTTTAGTTCTTGCTCAATTTTTACGAGCTGAGCATTGGTTCGAGATAGCACCGCTATCTCACCGCGGCCAACGCCGTTTTCGAGGAAGTCGGTTATTTGCTGCACCACACCAGCCGCTTCGTCTCCGGCATTCTTATAGGTTCTAAAAACAGGCTTTTCAGAAACTTGGCGAATTGCCTCCAGAGGCGTGGCGGGGCTGACTCGATTTGCGAGAGCAACAACCTCCTGGCTCGATCGATAGTTTCGGTTTAATTCAAAGACTTGAGCTTTTTCGTAGCGGTCCTGAAAGCCAGTCAAAAAATCACTGCGGGCACCCGCAAATGTGTAAATGGTCTGCCTAGGGTCCCCGACTACGCAAAGCTCTTGCCTCTCCCCTAGCCAGGTTTCGAGAAGAGCCTGCTGGAGTGGCGAAATGTCCTGGTACTCGTCCACGGTGAAAAACCTGTATTGCTGCTGGACTTGCGCCAGCATTCGCGGCTGGTCTCTAAGCATTCCAACGCAAAGCAACAAGGCATCCTCCCAGTCGATAACGCGTCGCTTTTGTTTGAGCAATTCAAAGGCACGGAAAAACTCGCTGAATCTTTCAGCGCCAAGGCTAGAGCCCTCGGGTCTTGAAATTTGATATCTATCTAGGTCCCGCATCGAATACCTGATGTATTCGACTTCGGCTTGCAGGCTCGACTTCAATTCGGCAGTTGCACGAATACCCATTTGCTCGAGAACCTCCTGAACAAGAGGCCCCTTGTGGGTGACGAGTTTCGGGGCAAAGCTGTCTGTTAGTTGAGGCCAAAAAAACTGCAGTTGCGCAAGCGCTGCAGAATGAAAGGTCCTGACCGCAACGTCCTGGGCTTCCAAAGACCTGAGTCTTGTTCTTAGTTCGGCAGCTGCGCGGTTGGTATAAGTAAGAGCAAATACTCGGTTGGCGGCATAGCTCCCGGTCTGAATACCGTAGGCAATGCGGTGGCTGACAGTTCTAGTTTTTCCACTACCAGCACCTGCAATTATGGCAACGGGGCCTCGCAGGGCCTGGGCAGCAGCAGCTTGATCATCATCCAGTCCGGCCAAAAGCTGGCTCGGAGTCAGATTTGAACTCATTAGCAATCCTTATGCTGCGCGTGGCGTTTACCCCAAGAAGCGAGTGAACAATCTAACCTGTGACCGTGGGAAGACCTAGTCTGATATTAGCCGCGCTGGCAGCCGACGCTGCCCCGGGGTTCACCTTCCGCAGCTATCGGAGGGTCGAAACCAACCCTGACATTGATCAGCTACAGCTCTGGGACCAAGAAGGTGCCTCGTATCAGCTGTTGATTCCTGCCACGCCAGCCGGGGAATCTGAAGTTGCCGTAGAGCTACAGGCTCTAAAAATCATTGAGCCTCACCAAGAACTCCTCGGGATAGAGACTCCCCGACTTATCGGTCAAAGCATGGACTCCGATGGAGCAGGCGCTTTGTTGCTTACTCTCTTGGGTGGCGAAACCACAGACCTAGCAAAATATGCTCCTGGTCTCTTTTCCAAAAGCGTGGGTGAGGTGCTAGCTCAAATTCATAATCTCAGCCCCGACATCATCAGAGAAGCCGGGCTCTTGGAGTATGACGCAGCAAGCATCTTGAGGCACAAGGTTGCTGAGATAGACAGCATTGCGCAGACCGGCCGAGTTCCGGCAGCTCTGCTTTCAAGATGGGAGGCGGCCACAGAAGATATTGGTCTGTTTCGTTTTCACCCAACAGTTATTCATGGAAACGTTAGCCAAGAAACAGTCATGGTCAGTGCCCAGAAGGTCAATGGCCTTTCTGGGTGGAGCTCCTTGAAAGTCGGTGACCCCGCAGAAGACCTCCGTTGGCTAACCGGTGGAGCCCTTAGGACAACCCTTGAGGACACGTTACTGAACTACCGTGCGACGAGAGAAACTGCCGACGAAAATATTAGCCAACGCGCCCAGCTCTACTCTGAGCTTGAGCTTGGCAGCTGGCTGGTCTACTGCATCGCCAACAAAGATGAGAAGGAAATCAGTCAGGCCGAAGACATGATCGCCGAACTTCGCGATCAGCTCGAGAGCGGCAACCTTAGAAGCCTGAGGGCCTCAAGTTTCGCCGGCATTGCGTCGCTCAGTGCAGCTGCTGAGACTCAAGGCGAAGCTTCTGGTCTCCAAGAAGAAGAAGACCTCGAGACCCAAGAGCTCATCCAGCAGCAAGATGCAACCTCGGCCGAAGGGGAGGCACTCGAGGCCAACTTTGTCGAGGATGCGGACCGGAAAACTAAAAACGAAGAGGAGCTTTTCTAAAAGCCCTTAGCTTTTCGATCAGCTCTGCCTCAGATGGAACTTCGGGGGATATCTCTTTAGCGTCACCTGCGAAAAAGAATGATGCCTTGACCCTCTCGACACCAACCCCAAGCCATCGCGATAGTCCAATCCGATAAAGCGCCAGCTGCACAGCCTTATCGGTAACTTCCGCTTTTGACTTTGGTGAAGAACCGGATTTCCAGTCGACGACTTCGAAGCCATCAGCTGTTTGATAGACGGCGTCTAGTTTGCAAACAACAACCGTTCCTCCGAGTTCAAACTCGAGAGCCTGTTCGATGTATAAGGGCACCAGGTTATTGAACCTAGAGTCTAGGTAAGCTTGTCCAAGTTTCTGATCTTGCTCTTGCCAATCAGATATATCCAAATCAGCCTCCAAATCGAACGCCTCCTCTAGGCGCTCGTGGAACTGTGTTCCTCTTGCAGCAGCCTCCGAGAACGACACGGGCACCGGGCGAGCGGTCTGCGCCCAGAAGGCGTCGGGCTCATTCAGTAGCTGGACAATTTTGGACGCAGACAACCGCAATGGAAGTTCAACTTGTTTTGGGTTCCTAATCAGCTCGGCCTGTTCGATGATTGCGGCTAGCTGCAGACTCTCACTCACCCTCGTCGGTGTCGCATTGATTACAGCTTCGGCAGCAGAAAGCTGCGAAGCGCGGCCATTACCAAGGGGATCAAAGGGCCAAATCTCGCTTTGGGCCTGGTTGGCAAGTGGGTTCGCTACCGCAGGTTCTGGAATTGGTTCAAGCAATTGGGCGAGCCCGGCGCTAATTAGCTCTTCCAGATAGGGCGCCAAAGGGCGCGAATTGAGAATCCCCGACTTGTAATAACTGGCCGACAACAAAAGGTCCCGACCCGCCCGAGTGATTGCAACGTAGGCAAGCCTACGTTCCTCGATGTCATGCTTGGACCTGTTTTCCCCCGCAAAATCCTCAGTGGCTGCCTTCAGTCGCTTTTGAGTGGTTGCTTGACGCCAAGACAGTTGAGGTATCCAGTCGCTGTCCTGCCTAATTTCATGAGGAAGCTTGCCGATTGCAAGCCAGCCTTTTGAGTCCCGAGAGTCAACCGGAAAAGATCCTTGCACCAACCCTGCAACCGCCACAAAGTCCCACTCAAGACCTTTGGCGGCGTGAACGCTCATCAGCTGCACGACTCCAGCCTTAGCTCCAGTTTTTGGCATTTCAAATCTTTCACTATTGACCGCATAATCGAGCCAGCTCAGTAGGCCTGAAACTGATGGGCGCAGCGCGCTGACTTCGTAATCCGAAATACGGGAAATAAAACCCTCTAGATTTGCCAGCGGCGACTTAGTACGGGTGTGTGCATAGAGCTCAATGTCTAATTCCAGCTCTCTTGCCACGGCCCAAGAAAATTCGCTAACGCCAAGGGAAAGCTGCGTTCTCATCAGGTGAAATAATTCGCTGGCGTGAATCATTCTCTCAAGGCCAGCCTCCGAAATCTCCGCAAACTGTCTGGAGCTAGGTTTACGAATTTCGTCAAGAGCCTCAACCAATGTGAGCGGAATCTCTGCAGTCACCTCTTTTCGCATGCGGGTAAGTTTTCGTGCGAATTTATGCAACTGGGCAATGTCTCTTGGCGCAATTCTGAATTTAGGACCCGACAAAATACGCATGAGCTCCGCTCCTGCTTCAGGATCGGCGACCACCCGCAATCCAGCTACGAGATCCAGCACCTCTGGCTGCTCAAGCAAACCCGAAAGCCCGGTTATTTCGACCTCGAGGCCTTTATCTTCGAGAGCGTCGGCAAATAGTCGCATGGCTTGTTTTGAACGGAACAAAACTGCGGCACTGGTTTCGTCGCTCATTCTTTCCGAGAGCCACAATGCCACTTTGGCGCTTTCGGTTACAACGTCTTGACAGATAATCGCCGAGACACTGCCGTCTCGATCGAGCCCGGCAGTCAGGCTTACTGGGCTCACAAACGAGTCGTCTTGGAGCGGCTCGCTCACTAAATTTGCCGCATTCACAATTGCCTGGCCAGATCTCCAGCTTGTGCTCAATGAGAACTGCTCAGCGGCGCCAAAGTCGCCTGCAAAACCACTCAGGTTCGCGCTGCTTGCGCCGCGCCAACCGTAAATCGCCTGGTTGGGGTCACCTACCGCCATAACCGGCTTTCCAGCAAACAACCTCGAGAGCAACATGGTTTGAATGCCAGAGGTATCTTGATACTCATCGAGAAGTACAAATTTATGAGGAAGCTCAAGGTTTTGCTTCTCAAGAGCCCTGAGCGCTAAGGCAACCTGATCTGAAAAATCGACCAGTCCCCTTAGTTTCTTCTGCCTTTGATACTGCCCTGCCAACTCAAATACCAAAGTTGAAGAGTGCATCGTATCTAGGAGCGTCTGGTGGTAGGCGTAGATCCCATCGCCGCCCTTGTCGGACTGCGGAAGGGCCGCAATCTGTTGAGCAAAATCTTGAAGGTAATCGATTGCCTCATCAGCTGACTGCTGATTATCCGTGAGCGCGCCAGCGGCACTTAGGACTTTTTCCGTCAAGTAATCGAGCGTCTTGTCCCAGTTTAATAACTCCGAAAATTCCGAAATTTTAGCGTTAGCAGCTACCTCTCTCGCAAGTGATATAGCACCGGCTTCAGTTAGCAGGACAGCATCAGCCTCGAAGCCAACCTGTAACGAAAGTGATCTAAAAATTTCATTTCCAAAGGAGTTATAAGTAGTTATTTTGGGTGGATCAAAATCGTCCCCTAGGTCCTTGGGCCAATAGCTTGACTCCCTCAGCTTGACCAATCCAGATTGGACCCTGGAAGCCAGTTCGCTTGCAGCCTTCCTGGTGAAGGTCAGACCAAGGATTTCGCTAGGCTTTGCCAGCTCATTGGCCACTAAATAGAGAGTCCTGACTGACATCAACTCAGTTTTTCCACTCCCTGCACCAGCAATAACTAAGCTGGGGGCCGTTGTGCTTGCAGACGAGATCGCCGCTTCCTGCTCATCGGTAAGCTTGTTCTTTGAAACAATAGAAAAAATTTCTTGGGCCGAATACTTAGTCATGAGTCACCGCTTTAGCCATAAGTAGCTGGCATTTGGAGTCCCCGGTGCAGTGCTCTGAAATATTTGCCACGAAGCTGGCCTCACCGATCTGGCTCTCGGCCCTAGACAAAAGCTCCATGATGCTTTCCTGGAACTCACCGGCAAGAGCCGGCTGCTCCAAAACCTTCAATGAACCCGAGCCAACCGAGATAATTCGGCCGCCGGCAACCGGTTCGTCGTAACTTTCGCGAAGTCCAAGTTGGTAAAGCGCGAGTTGACGGTGTTCGACTGTCTCTTTAGCACTTGGTGATTTCCCGGTCTTCAGATCTGCAGCTATTAAACCATCCCCGGTTCGCTCCACCCGATCTATTTTTCCAGCGACAACCAGCCGACCAAGATCTATTTCAAAGCCTTGCTCGATGGCGACCAACTGATTGGACCCTTCTAAATAGGACGATATGTAGCCCACCATTTTTAGGGCGCGGCGCTTCGCCGCCATGGCCAGCCACTCGGTTTCAAACTTTAGAGTGTGCCAGTTGGATTCAACGTATTGCCCGACCGAGTCACCATCTGTCGTAAGCTCCATGGCGGCGTGTAGGAGGGTCCCAATAGATGCCTCGAAGGACTGGCCGTCGCCACCGAAATTATTAATAAACCAATGCAGTGGACAATTCTCGAATGCGTCGAGCCTTGATGCGCTTAGGCGCAGCTGTTCGTCCGCCGTGACTACCGGGGCGGTAGTTGAAATTGGAATTAGACCCTGCCAGCTCCTAGGGTGCGCACCGCTCGCACCCGTTAGCGCCAAAGCCGCCAGCATCGGCGCTGCCGACGCATCTCCGGCAGCCAGCTCGGCCCTAAGCCTCCCCACCAACCGGCGAGGATCAAACTCGATATTGACCTGCTTGGCGGCTGGACTAAGTCCCAACATTTGGAAAAACTGCGAGGGCTGTTCGTCCGCACTTTGCATCGCGCTGAGCATCAACTTGGATCGAACCGCACCCAGGCTCTTATAAAACAGCCGAAGCTCGTCGGCCAGCTCTGATCTGGCTGCCTTGCTGGGATCGTCCGATCTTCCAGTCAAGAATGCCTGCAGCCCACTGGCTCCAAGCAGTGAGTTTCTAGGCCTGAGGTTTGGCCAAATTCCCTCTTGCAGTCGAGGCATAGCTAGGACCTGAAATTCGAGTCCGGACAGCTGAGAGGCGGTGGCCAGAACCACCAAATCCCGCAAGCCAACTTGCGCCAGCGAGTCCTCGGGCACCGCAGCATCAAACTGTTCAGCTAAGAATGCCCGCGCACCGATTCCCTGCTGCTGATCGAATCTGTTTGCAGCAGCAAATAACTCCAAAATTGCATCTAGATCACGGTTTGCAGCCAAGGCCACCTCGGACTCGCCCCTCGCGAGCTCTGCGAGCTTCCCGGCTGGGGCAAGAGCCCAAATTGCGCTCATGAACTGGTAGGCACCCATCTCGTCTTTATTCTTAAGATTCCCAAGCACTTTGATTGCTCGATTAAGCCTGGAAACTTCGTTCGAGTCAAAGTCAATCTCGGCTTCAAAGATCGACTCGAGCATTTGGATGCGATTGTGTCCCTCGAATTGTTCTAGCGACGCGAGTTGTCGAAAAAGCCGACGCTGTTGAATCACTGAAAGGCCAACCAAGCTTGATCCAAGAAGCTCGGTTACTAGATAGTGCTTTGGCTCGGAAAATACTAGCTGACCGAAATCGAGCACTGATCGGGCGGCCGGCTGATCTCTCAGCGCTTTCTGCACGCCGAGGATTCTCACAGGTATCGATCTTGCTGCTAGGTCGCTGGAGAGCTGATCGAGCTGCACTCTGGTTCTTGCAACAACGCACATCTGCCCCCACTCCCAGCCTTCAGTGACTCTGAGCCTGCGAAGCTCACTGGCAAGGTAATCAGTTTCCGATATCTGATTGTCAAAGACTGAAAACTCACCAATGCTGGATTTTGCATCGGATTTGGGTCGATGTCGAAAAGCTTCAGAGGTGGGTATTCGTTCAGCTAGCCGTGCCATAAGGTCATTGACGTCCGTTGGCTGCCTGCGATAGCCAGTGAGCGCGACTTCGACGAGGTTCTTTCTTTTTTTTCTGAGCTCAGATACGAACCCCCCCGCTGCAGCACGAAAGCCGAGAGAGGCAGTATCCGGATCTCCACAGGCAATCAACTGACAACTGCCTGCCAGCTGCAGAATGAATTCCACTCCGGCCAGCGAGAGATCCTGCGCGTCATCGACAAGAACAACCTTTGGGCTTTTTGCACCGGCTGCAAATTTGGTCGCCATTACAATCAACTGGGAAGGATCGACTTGATTATTTTCCTGCAGGGCGTCAACGTAAACCGGCAACAGGTCAATTGCGGCCCGGAAATTCGCCTTGGGCCAACTCTCTTGAATCGCTAGGAGCCTGCCCTGGTCTATTTGGTTTTCAATCAATACCGCAAACAAATCTCGAAGTTCGTTATGAAAGCCGGACAGTGCAACGCTCGCGGCATCAAGGCCCCAACTTTTGGTGGTGCCGCTTGCTAGCGCATCGGCAACAAGTCCGGCAATAAGTGACTGTTGTTTTGCACCCGAGACCAACTTCACGCCTGGAAGCTCCGACTGCAGGATTTCAAAAGCCAGCGAAGTAATTGATCTCGCCCTTGGCAAGATAGCTACTTTTTTTGAGCTGACCGCCAGTTGGTCTCGAAGTCGGGATGCGGCGGCACGTTGCGGGGTTATTACGAAAACTTCACTTGGATCTAGGCCACTAGTTTCTAATTTGGTTACCAGATTCTTTATCAAGCTGGTTTTACCGGACCCCGGAGACCCAAGCACCAGTGCGTCCATGCCGGACAAAATATCACCGAATTCAGCCGGAAGATCCGTCTCGGCTAGCTTGGGCGACTCAAAAGAATTTCTCACGTCATCAATCTATTTGGCTCTGGAGACATTTTTCTTGCCGTAACCTTATTTTGACTAAGGAGAATAATGGACGTCAGAATCGGCATCAGAGACAACGCAAGAGACATCAGCTTCGAATCAGGCCTGAGCGCAAAAGATCTGATGGCTAAGGTAAAAAAGGCAATTGAAGCCTCGGAGCCCGTGCTTGAACTAAGCGACGAAAAAGGCAGCATCATCCTGATTCCGACCTCTTCAATCGCATACGTTGAAATAGGCGCAGAAGAAACAAGGCGCGTAGGATTCCTGGCCTAGTGGAAATCCTAATAATCATCGCCTACGCAGCAATTCTGGCAATGGTTGGGCCTTTCGTTCTTGCAAAATCCGACCACTACGGAAAGTTAGTGCCAGTGAGCATTGCATTGTCTGCTGGCAGTGCCCTGTGGCTGATTTTGACCTGGGCTGGGTTCAGCTATTCCAGCGCTTGGATATGGTTCATTGTCATGCTTACGATGCCGGCGGCCGGTTGGTTCGGTACGAATTTCCTAGTCGCAAAACGCGCATCAGAAGAATCTAGAGAGCTTGCGAGTATCCGACTACGCGGTAAGGCCCAGTAAGTCCATTCTGACGGTGTGCTTGGCTATCAACACCGAAGTGAATGGTTCCAGCGTCTTGAACTGCTCCCTGGCAAGAGCGACTACGTCGTCTGTCACGGGACTTGGTAAAACCTTCGACAGGTCAACAGAATCCCGAATTTCCAGCAGCGCATCAGCTACCACCATGCGTCCGAACATTGCCAATCTTGGACCCAGACTCGGTTCGGCAGCAATACCGGCGGCCAAATGGCGGTGGCAAAACTTTTCCAACTTCTTTGATTCTAGAAGTTGATCCACTTTCAACCTTTTTGCAGCTGGTAAGCCTTTGGAAACTTGCGAAGCACCGTCTTGAAGTATTCCAAAAACGACATAAATCCTCATCAGGTCTTCGAACCAGTCGGCACCTTCTGTTCTCATAACTAGCTGCTCAAGACGCTCACGAATGTCCGACTGCAATTCCATTTGACTTGCACCAAGTCGAATCAACAAACCGTCCAGCTGCTTCGAGCGGTCTCTGTATGCCGCAGCCAAAATACCCTGGGCCTCGCTTTGGCTCACATTAGGTGCCTTGAGGGAGTCCTGCTGCAGAAGGTCGGAGATCACAAGATTCAACTGAGATAAAGAAGACAGATAGATTTCCGACGAAGGGGTAAGCTTGGCAGGGTTGAGTTGGACTTGACTGCGACCAGCAGTTGCATCTCGCGAAGGAAGCGTGAGCTTCTGCGAAACCTTACGTATCTTGCGTAACCAATCCAACACCTTGCAAGCTTATAGCTCAGCTCGAGGAGTAGAAAACCGAGAGCCAAAAACATACGGAGAATTACTTGAGTTTCAAATCACTAGGCATAGATGCAGACATCTGCGAAGCCCTAGAGTCCAAAGGCATCACCAGTCCATTCCCAATTCAAGAACAAGCTATTCCAGTTGCTTTATCTGGCACCGATGTAATCGGCCAGGCCAAAACCGGAACAGGTAAAACTCTTGGGTTTGGCCTTCCGCTTATTCAGGCTCTGGGCGAAAACCCAGCCCCTGGAGTTCAGGCGCTGGTGGTCGTTCCAACTAGAGAATTGGCACTTCAGGTTTCTGAGGACCTAATGCTTGCAACAGCAAACCGCCCAACTACCGTTGTTGCCATCTACGGTGGCAAGGCCTACGAGGGCCAGGTTGCCGCCCTAGAAGGTGGCGCCCAGATTGTTGTCGGTACACCGGGACGCCTGCTTGATTTGGCTAAACAAAAACTTATGAACCTGTCCAACGTAACTTTTATGGTCTTGGATGAGGCCGACGAGATGCTGGACCTTGGCTTCTTGCCCGATGTTGAAAAACTGTTTTCTCTGACCCCTCCTCAGCGCCAGACCATGCTCTTTTCGGCAACTATGCCGGCGGCAATTTTGAGCCTGGCTCGTCGTTACCAAAACCGCCCGATCCACATCCGTGTCAGCGATCCAGATGAAGGTAAGACCAAGGCTGACATCAAGCAGTATGTCTATCGAGCACACGCCCTTGATAAAGACGAAGTAGTGGGCAGAATCTTGCAGGCCCAGGGCCGGGGCAAAACAATTATTTTCGTCCGAACCAAGAGGCAGTCTGCCAAATTGGCCGAAGAGTTAATCGATCGAGGCTTCAATGCTGCTCCGCTACACGGAGACATGTCTCAGGATGCAAGAGAGCGCTCCATGGCTTCCTTCAGAGAAGGCAAGAAAGAGATTCTCGTTGCCACCGAAGTCGCCGCCCGCGGAATTGACGTGGACGATGTGACGCATGTCATCAACTACTCCGTTCCCGAGGATGAAAAAGCCTACCTACACCGCACCGGGCGAACCGGAAGAGCCGGCAAGCTGGGAGTAGCTGTCACGTTCGTCGACTGGAACGATTTAGCTCGATGGGTTCACATTAATCGTGAGCTTGATCTTGGTGTTCCAGAGCCCACTGAAACCTACTCAAATTCACCACACCTGTTTGAGGAACTCGGTATCGAACCCGGCACGAAGGGTCGAATCGGAAGAGCTTCGTCTACTGTCAAAACGGCTCCTACCTCTAGCCAGCCTCCGAGGTCAAGTGCACCGAGCAAGTCTGCGCCTCAGCAAAATCGCAATCGGAGCCGAAACCGGAACTATAAAGGAACCTCAAAGCCAGAGGCTTGATCTAAAATTCGCTGAAGCATTGCAGGCTCAGTTCGGTTTTCACCGAGCCGGTTGTCTTTCCCGTCAATACCGTGATAGTCGCTGGAGCCAGTGGTTATCAAATTATGTTTCACCGCTAAATTCTTCAGCCATTGCTTTGCTTGCTTCGGAACGGAACGGTGCTCAATTTCGATGCCATTCAGGCCTGCACCTATTAGGATCTTGAAGAATTCCGCTGGTAAATCCGTCATTGACGCTCCGGCGGGAAAGTCGATCAACGGGTGAGCAATAACTGACACCCCTCCTGCACCACGAATCAAGGCTATGGCGTCAGTGGTGTCGACCGAGTAATCCGAAACGTAATAGCGCGAGTGAGAATGAAGAATTGACGTGAACGCATCCGAACGCGTGGGAACAACTCCCATTGATACCAGAGTGTCCGCCAAGGCTGGTCGTCCGACCGTGGAACCCTCTGGTATCTGCGCGAGGACCATTTCCCAAGTAATTGGATAGTCCTCAGCCAGAAGAGCAACCATTTTTTTTGCTCTCTCAATTCTCGAACGCCTGGTCTTGTCAAGCTCCTCAACCAGCGCTGAGTTTTTGGGGTCTGGAAGATACGCAAGTATGTGGACGCTAATCGAACGGTTCTCACCAATCAGCTGCCTGGTCGACACTTCGATTCCGGGAATTACGCGCACCTGGTTCTGACGACCGGCAATTATTGCCTCATCCCAGCCAAGAGTGGTGTCGTGATCTGTAATTGCGAGCGTCGTGACACCTGCAAGCGCGGCGTTCTGAACGAGTTCAGTTGGGCTGTCTAATCCGTCACTCATGTTTGAGTGTGCATGTAGGTCTATCACAGGAGCAGAATAGTGCCATGACGAAAAATTCTCAGCCAACTAACCGTTCTCGCGTTCCACAATCGGAACAATTTATGGATTTCATTTCCTCGAACTGGGCAGAAATTGACTCGCCGCCAATCACCCGCTGGGAAGTAGCCGACCACAGCCTGAGACGAAGAGAGGCCCTCTCGGCAAAGTTTGTGGGCAAAGTACTAATGGTTGCCGCCACTAATCCAAAAGTGAGAGCGAATGACACCGACTATCGGTATCGCCCAGACACAGCCTTTACACACCTCACAGGCTGGGGCTCGGCAACTGTTCCTGGATCGGTATTGCTTATCGATGGTAGGCAGGAAAATTGCGAATCGACTCTGTATCTAATGCCAACTGCAGGAAGGGATTCCGATGAGTTTTTCGCCAACCCTGCCATCGGAGAATTCTGGGTGGGCCCACGACCTACCTTGGCCCAAGTCTCATTACAGCTAGGCATCGAAACCAAAGACCTAAAGGAAATGGAGCACGACCTCAAATCGATTGGGGCAGTGCTGGAGATGGAGGATCCGGAACTTGCCGAAGCCGCCTCGTCGCTGAGGTTTGTAAAAGATGACTACGAGATTTCCCAAATGCGTGAAGCAGTCAGAATCACCGTTGCCGGTTTTAGAGAGGTTGCCAGATCTATCCCAAAGGCCACCAAGCAGGCCAGAGGCGAACGAGTTGTTGAGACCGCCTTTTACAGCGTGGCAAGGCAAAACGGTTTTGAGCTCGGCTACGAAACAATCGCCGCGAGCGGGCCAAACGCTTGCATCCTGCATTGGACAAAAAACGATGGCGAAGTCAAACCTGGCGACTTGATACTGATTGACGCCGGAGCTGAGCTTGACTCGTTGTACACAGCCGACGTAACAAGGACAATTCCAGTTAATGGCCAATTCTCAAAAGAGCAGCTTTGGGTCTACAACACGGTGCTAGAGGCCGCCGACGCGGCCTTTGCGGTTGTGAAACCGGGGATCAGATTCCGCGAAGTTCACAACGCAGCGATCGAGGTAATTGCGAGGCGAGTGGCCGAGCTTGGAATCATTCCAGTGACAGCCGAAGAGGCACTGGAAAAAGATAACCAGCATCATCGCAGATATATGGTCCACGGCACCAGCCACCACCTCGGGCTTGATGTCCACGACTGCGCTAAAGCTAGGCGCGAAATGTATCAAGACGGGATTCTAGAAAAAGGAATGATTTTTACGATAGAGCCCGGCCTCTACTTTCACCAAAATGACCTGAATCTGCCGGAAGAATACCGTGGGATAGGCGTGAGAATTGAGGATGACGTTTTGGTCACTGAGTCTGGTTATGAAAACCTAAGCGCCGCTTTGCCACGAACCGCAAGCGACGTTGAGAACTGGTTCGCCGACCAACTGTCCTGATTAGCTCAGGTCGCGCGCCATATTCACAATTTGCATGGCCTTTCCCGCATCTTCTTCGGGCACGATAACTTCGTATCTTGCGGCCACCGGCATCTGCGAGCTTAGAAAACCGCGCTTGTTCTTTGAGGCCAGGAATCGAAGGATGTTCACGAGCATGCCAACACCGGCTGCAATCACAATAACGGCCAGGAATTCTTGTGGGGCGTAGTTGATCTCCCCATCGGCACCGACATCAAAACCTGCTCCAATAAGAAGCGCAAAAATCAGGCCCAACCAAAAGCCGGTTAAGACTCCTGAAGCGGCTACGCGACCGTAACCGAGTCTTGATCTGACCTTCTCAACCATGACTAAGTCATGGCCGAGAATGGTGACTTTATTTGCCTTGAAATCTGCCGCGACCAGCCTGTTCACAAACTCGGTTGCCTCGGTGTGGGTTCGAAATTCGCCCAGGCTGTGTCCGCGAGGGATCGAGAGAACAGAGTTGTTCTTTTTGGAGCTTTTTCTGGCATCAGACATCCAAGAAGCCTTTCAGGATTAGGCATGTCCGCATAAGGTTATCTCTATGAGCGCAACCAGAGTCTTCGTAGCCAGATTGGTGGGCTGTGGTGTTTTTGACCCTCAGGGAGACCGAGTTGGCAAGGTAATCGACGTGCTGATGGCATACCGAACCACCCTTCCACCGCGAGCCACCGGCTTCATCATTGAAATCTCTGGCAGAAGAAGAGTTTTTCTGCCAATTGCACGAGTCACAGCAATCGCTCCAGGCCAGCTAATTACTAATGGTCTGATAGACCTTCGCCGTTTCACCATGCGCGGTCAAGAAGTTAGGGCAATTGCCCAGATGCTTGGCCGGAAAGTCACCTTGCTCGATGGGGCCGGTCTGGCAAGCATCGAAGACTTTGCAATTGAACAAGGTAAGCGCGGCGATTGGGTTTTGTCCGAATTGTTTGTGAGAAAGCAAAAAAAGAATTCGGCCATACCTTTTGCTAAGGGTCCCACCATGTTCGTTCAGTGGCAGGAAGTCGCTGAAAACCGAGAGAACCCAGCCGACCAAGATGCCCGGCAGCTGCTTTCGACGGTGGCCGACCTTCGCCCGGCTGACCTTGCCACCGCAGTGTTGGATCTACCTGAACACCGAATGCTAGCCCTTGCGGACGAGCTGGATGACGAACGCTTGGCTGATCTACTAGAAGAGCTTCCCGAAGAGGAGCAACTGGAGATCATTAACGATCTTGATGACGCGCGAGCCGCCGAAGTTCTTGATCTAATGGGACCGGATGATGCGGCCGACCTGATGGCAAATCTATCCCCGGAGCGCGCAGAAACACTCCTGGGTCTCATGGACGATGAAGAAGCGGATGACATAAGGCAGCTCTTGCAGTACGAGCCTTATACGGCCGGCGGAATGATGACTCCGGAGGCGATAATCTGCGCCGCCGACACCACAATTGCTCAGGCAATGGCCCTAGTTAGGCGAAAAGAAGTCGAGCCAGTCTTGGCAGCCCAAGTATTCGTAACTCTCCCACCTTACGAAGCCCCAACTGGACGCTATTTGGGCGTCGTGCATTTCCAAAAGCTCTTGCGATACCCGCCTCATGAGCGCCTTGGGTCGATCTTGGACACCGAGCAAGAACCAGTGGCACTGGACACTCCAATTGCTCAGATTCACCGATATCTCGCAAGTTACGATCTAGTAGCCTTGCCGGTCACCGACGATGAAAAGCGACTTGTCGGGGTTGTGACAGTAGACGATGTTTTAGACCACCTGCTTCCTGACGACTGGCGAAGTGAGGAAGAGCGCTGATGGCTAGAAACAGATCAGTGCTCGAGAAGCCGATGACTCGTCGGACCCGGTTCCGGATTCCGAACATCTCGCAAGAGACGGTTGGACGCGTTTCCGAAAGGTTCGCGCGCGCTATGGGTACAGGCGCGTTCCTGATTTTCATGACGGTCTTCGTGGCGCTCTGGCTGAGCTGGAACACTTTGGGACCCCAGGGGGCCCAGTTCGACCCGCGGGCACTGAACTTCACTCTCCTGACTTTGCTTTTATCGTTGCAGGCCTCTTACGCAGCACCGCTGATCCTGCTGGCCCAGAACCGACAGGATGACAGGGACCGCGTTAAGTTCGAGCAGGACCGACAGCGCGCCGAGCGGACCCTTGCCGACACCGAGTACTTGACCCGGGAGGTAGCAGCCCTAGCGCTAGCGGTTGATGAAGTGGCAACTAAAGACTTTGTTAGAGACGAGATCCGAGACGCAATGAAGGAGCTGCTCGAGCAATTGCGTGAAGACAAAAAACCTGGCAAGAAATCCAAATGAGCCAACGCGCTTTAGCGGCGCTAGCCGGAGTCATTGACCCTGAGCTTCGCCGGCCAATCACCGAACTTGATATGGTGGGTCCGATCCAAGAGACCGAGGATTCAGTTTCGGTTCAGATAAAGCTCACAATTGTTGGTTGTCCAGCAGCTCAATCCATCGAGCGCGACGTCAATGAGGCGCTCGCAGCGGTCTTCAAAAACGTCGAGGTCGAAATGAGCACGATGACCAACGACGAACGCAAGGCCCTGACTCTAAAGCTGCGCGGAGACAAGCCTCCAAAGTTCAATCCTTTCGCGGATAAAGATAATCTCACTCGCGTGATTTTCGTCTCGAGCGGCAAAGGCGGAGTCGGCAAATCAACTTTGACGGTGAACCTCGCGGTTGCCCTTGCCGGCCTTGGTCAAAAAGTGGGCCTCCTCGACGCGGATATTTTTGGCTATTCAGTTCCGCAGTTGATTGGTGTGAACCAAAGCCCAACCCAGGTCGAAAACCTCATGCTGCCTCCCATAGCGCACGACGTGAAGGTTATATCGATTGGCTTTTTCGTGAAGGACAACCAACCGGTGGCATGGCGCGGTCCCATGCTCCACAGAGCCGTGGAGCAATTCTTAACCGATGTGTTTTGGGGAGACCTTGATTTCTTGCTGGTTGACCTGCCGCCAGGTACCGGCGACGTTGCTATCAGCCTTGGACAATTGCTGTCCAAAGCTAAAACGCTTGTTGTTACAACACCTCAGCACACTGCGGCTATCGTCGCCGAAAGATCCGGTGCAATCGGCCTACAAACTGGTCAAGAGATTCTTGGTGTCATTGAGAATATGAGTTATCTGCCATCAGAGAACGGGCCGATTGAAATTTTCGGGTCTGGAGGTGGCGACGCCGTTGCCGCCAGGCTCACCGAAATAAGTGGAAAACAAGTGCAGCTGATGGGCAAAATTCCCATCAGTCAGGACCTCCGGATATCCGCCGATAACCAGCTGCCTATTGTGGTTTCTGACCCGGCCGATCCTGCAGCCGTAGAGATTACAAGAATTGCAAAACTACTAATGGATTCCCCACGCGGACTTGCTGGGAAATCTTTGAAGATAACCCCGAGTTAGGTGTTGGCATGAAAACCATTAGCGTTATCGACCCACTTACGGGAAATAAGCTCCACGAAATTGCCGCGCACTCAAAAACAGAAGTGGCCCTAAAGTTTCAAGCGGGCCGGGATGCTCAGGTTGAATGGGCCAATCGAAGTGCCAAAGAGCGTGCTGGGATCGCCAGCAAAATTGCTGGACTACTGGTGGAACGTGAAGAGCAAATTCTTGACCTACTTCAAAAAGAAACCGGTAAGTCCAAGGCTCATGCGTTCGAGGAGCTCACGGGTGCTCTTGGTGCCGTCGCTTACTACGCAAAGACTGTTTCGAATCTCATGCGTCGAAAGCGCGTTCGCGCCGGAGTGCCGTTCATGATTAGTGCTTTTGTAGAACCCTCTCCAGTGGGTGTGGTTGGAATCATTACCCCCTGGAACTACCCACTCGCGCTGACCATGATGGATGTTATCCCAGCGCTCATGGCTGGTAACGCAGTTGTTCAAAAAGCCGACAACCAGACCGCAAAAACAGTCCAGCTAGCAAGGGACTTGAGTGTTGAAGCGGGAATACCGGAGGACATCTGGCAAGTGGTCCACGGGGACGCGACCGAAGTGGGCAATGCAGTAACAGATCATGCCGACTTCGTAGCCTTCACCGGATCCACAGCGACCGGAAAATTAGTTGCAGCAAGAGCAGCTTCCAGACTTGTTGGCTATTCCCTAGAGCTCGGCGGTAAAAACCCCATGATTGTTCTGCCCGGTGCAGACTTGGAAAAAGCTGCGGAAATCGCAATTGGCGGAGCTTTTGGAAATAGCGGCCAACTCTGTGTGGCCATCGAACGGCTGTATGTTTCAAACCATGATCTTCAAAAGTTCGAGCTAGTCCTGAAGCGCAGGGTCGAGTCTTTGAAATTGGGTAGCTCAAATAAATTCGACTTCGACCTAGGCGCCCTTACATCCTCTGCTCAACTCGAGAGAGTTTCTGGCTTCGTGAATCGAGCCAAGCAAGAAGGGGCGATCGTACTTACAGGCGGACGTGCCCTGCTGGACCTCGGGCCGAATTTCTATGCGCCAACTGTCATCACCCAGATTCCACAAGGTGCTGAGATTCTCCACAAGGAAGTTTTTGGTCCGGTAATTGCGCTCGTGGGTTACGAAGGCCTGGATCAGGCAATTGAACTCTCGAATGCCAGTGAATATGGCCTGAACGCTTCGGTAGTCGGGAATCGCAAACAAGCACTTCAGGTCGCCTCTAAGCTCATGGCCGGGTCAGTGAACATAAACGAGGGCTATCGAGCCACGATGGCCTCCATGGCAGCACCAATGGGCGGTATGAAGCAGTCTGGGATGGGGCGACGTTCTGGACCCCAAGGACTTTTGAGATTCACCGAATCCCGAACAATTGGGGTCAGCAATAACTTTCCAATAAAACTGCCAACCAGAGCAAGGCAGTATCTGCGGCTAGCGCCAATCATGACCAAAATGGTCAGGTGGATTGGGAAGCTCTAGGTAGATTCCTGGTCGAACGGTGGAGACTCTCCAAATTCAAGTGGCTTTTGAGGTGGTTTGGCTCTATTCAGAGTTTCGGCCGCGTTAGCCGGTCTTTTCTTTTCTTCCATCAGTGCTTCTCGGACAATTCGCCTTGGGTCATACTGCCGCGGGTCTAGCTTCTTCCAGTCCATGTCTTCGAAACCTTCGCCCAGCTCAGATTTCATTTGGACTTGGGCATTGTCGACCATTCGCTTACCTTTACGAGCCCACTCACCCAACTGCTTGGCATAGTAGGGCAGGCGCTCAGGTCCCAAGATTAGGACCGCAAGGAGAGCTAGCAGCAGCAGCTTCTCAGCACTAAGACCAAACATGAAAATGAGTTTACAACTAACCAATCCATCCTTTTTACACATGGCAACCTATGCTTGGGACCAAGATGATAGACAAGATTTCAAGCTGGAAATACGCGGAGAATTTCAACCGCGAACCCGATCACATTTCTGTTGCCCGAAACAGCGCTGAGCAGCTCGGCGTTGAGTCGGTGACGCCTGCAACCGGTGCGGGGCTCGCATCCATTGCAGCGATGCTCTCCGCGAAAAACATAGTGGAGGCCGGAACCGGTGCTGGAGTATCCGGCCTGTGGTTATTGAGTGCATCAGAAACCAGCACTCTAACCACTATCGATGATGAGCCCGAGTATCAAAATCAGGCTCGAACCAACTTTCAATTAGCCAATGTCCCGGCAAGTAGAGCAAGGGTTATCACGGGGAGGGCCGCGGCCGTCATGGCAAACATGACAGAGGCCGCGTACGACCTAGTGTTTTTGGACATTGAGCCTTTTGATCTAGAACAGCTTTTGCCTCACGCCATTGGACTGGTAAGACCTTCGGGTGCAATTGTCATCTCTCACGCTCTATGGCGTGACAGGGTTCCGAACCCTGCGCTTCGAGACGATGAGACATCGGCTATGCGCGCGGTAGTCAGGGTGTTTGAAGAATCCGAAGAATTTATCTCAAGCATCTCGATGCTTGGGGATGGCTTACTGGTTGCCGTTAGAAGACCAGGGGCTATTTCTTAACTACGGACTCTAGGACTTTAAAAAGTTCTTTCGCCTCGGTGTCATTTACTGAGACAACGAGCCGGCCGCCGCCTTCAAGCGGAACCCTTAGGACGATTAGTCCCCTTGTCTCGCGTTCTGCTTCCATAGGTCCATCACCGGTGCGAGGCTTCATTGCTGCCATGAGGTTGGACTCCTTGGATTCGTCTTAGAAGTCTTAATTATCCCAGACTTCTCACCGAAGCGCCAATTTATCTAATGGCTGAGCCAGGCCCTAAGTCCGGCCTCTGTATCAACAAGGTGACCAACCGGCACATTTTCATTGTCCGCATGAGCCAATGAAGGATCTCCCGGGCCGTAGTTCACCGCGGGAATTCCCATGGCCGAAAACCTTGCAACATCGGTCCAGCCATACTTCGGCCTAACCTCTGCGCCGATGGCAGCAATGAAATCAAGAGCTACTGGCAGGTTCAAGCCGGGCTTGGCACCTTCTGCCTGATCTGTGACAACAACCTCAAAGCCCTTAAACAGGATTTCAAGGTGCGCAATTGCTTCGGCGGCAGACTTATCCGGTGCGAAGCGATAGTTCACGGTCAGCACAGCGGCATCGGGAATCACGTTGGTCGCAATGCCACCGCTGACTAACACCGCACTCAAGCTTTCTTTGTAAGCAAGCCCATCGACGGTGATCGTTGCTGGTTGGTAGTCGTTCAAGATTTTTAGCGAGTGCGCGAGTGCATGAATTGCGTTTTTACCCATCCAAGGTCTTGCGGAGTGAGCCTTGACGCCAACGGTTCTAACTTCAACTCGAACCGTGCCGTTACACCCTCCCTCGACCATTGCGCTGGTGGGTTCACACAACACCGCGAACTCTCCGGTCAGTAGTTCCGGATGATTCCTAGAAAGTCGTCCAAGCCCATTAAGGTCAGCAGCCACTTCTTCGTTGTCATAAAAAACCCAAGTGACATCGAATTTGGGCTGCTGGAGTTCGACCGCAAGCTTCAACATAACTGCAATGCCGCCCTTCATGTCTACTGATCCACGGCCAAAAATCACTTGCTCCCGCTCAAAATGATGAAGCTTTGAGGGCAGGTTATCTGCCACGGGCACGGTGTCGATGTGGCCGGCGATGATAACTCGAGTGTCTCGGTTTAGATTGGTCCTTGCCACCACCGCGTTGCCATCGCGTGTAATCGATAAATGCGAGGCCGTGGTCAAAACTTGCTCGATCTCATCGGCAAGCTTTGCTTCATTGGACGAGACTGACTCGATATCGCAAATTGCCATGGTGAGCTCGACAAGCGTCTGAGTAGGGTCTAAGGCTGACATGTGATTAAGGCTACCTGTATTCTGGTTGCAATGAGTGATGTGCAAATTAACCAAAAGGCCTGGGGACACGGTCTGGCCTCTAAGTCCCCGAGCGGGGCAGTGCTTGACGTCTGGTTTCCGGAACCTTGCCTCGGTGAGGCACCGATGTCGGACCAGCAGTGGTTTCCGCCGAAGGAATTGGACCAGAAAGCCGGTCCAGATGAGCTTCGTAATCTAACCCTTGAGGTTATTCGAGTTGAAGTAGATCTAACCAACCCCGTTGAGTCAACTGCCGATGCTTACCTTCGTTTGCACCTATTGTCCAAGCTCCTTGTTAGGCCCAACTCGATCAACCTGGAAGGGCTTATACCGAACTTGCCGATCGTCGCCTTTACAAATTTCGGTGTCATGGACCTAGCCGACTTTGAGGCAAGGACGCTCGAGTTACGGCGCCACGGAGTGATTGCTCACTCCATCGATAAGTTCCCGCGACTGGTGGACTACGTGGTCCCAAAAAAGGTCCGAATAGCAGATGCCAACCGCGTTAGGCTAGGCGCTCATTTAGCTCCGGGCACCACAGTGATGCACGAAGGCTTCGTGAACTTCAACGCTGGAACCCTCGGCGCTTCTATGGTGGAGGGTCGAATTTCGCAGGGGGTTATTGTTGGCGATGGCTCCGATGTTGGCGGTGGAGCATCGATTATGGGAACTCTGTCTGGTGGAGGTAGCCACCGAATTTCCATTGGCGAACGAGCACTACTTGGAGCAAATTCTGGAATCGGAATCTCCATTGGAGACGACTCGATCGTGGAGGCCGGCCTTTATGTGACGGCGGGCACCAAAGTGATTTTGATAGTTGAGGGTAAAACCGAAACCGTGAAGGCCGCTGAGCTAAGCGGCCTACCTGGCCTGCTGTTTAGAAGAAACTCTCTAAATGGCGCGGTGGAGGCAATTGCCCGTCAAGGCGTTGGGGTTTCTCTCAATTCAGAGCTTCACGCCTAGACGCTATCCAGTAACGGAATCCCAGCCCTTTGGGCTCAACGGTTGACCACTTAGATAAACGTCGCTATCGCCCTTGGCTATCACCTCGCCAATGACCTTTGTGCCGCGAGGTAACGCGGCCGTCGGTGAGACGGTAGCCAGGAAGCAATGGTCTTCACCCCCGTGCAGAATCCAGTCCCACTCAGAAACCGGTGGAGCTTCAGAATCTCGAGAGTTGATAGATTGTGCCGCTTGCTCGAGAATTGCCGCGTAGCCCTCAAGTAGCTCTTTTTTTATGTTCATGCTGACATTTGAACTAGACGCGAGTCTCCCGGCGTCTAGAGATAATCCGTCTGACACGTCGAGCATCGATGATGCCACAGCTGCCAACTCCAGGCCCAGCGCGAAATCTGGCACTGGTCGAAGCTGAATACTCACAAGTTCCGGATAGCTGGCCGACAAGGTTTCATCATTGGAGCTAAGTAATGCAAGTCCGCATGCGGCCTTCCCTAGCGTTCCAGCAATAACGATTAGGTCGCCCACTTCGGCCGTTGAGCGCAGTATCGGCTGTCTGGACTCGAGGTCTCCGTGGGCGGCGATCGCAATTACTATTTGCTCGCCGGATGCAAGGTCTCCCCCGACAATCTGACATTCCGGAGCATGCCGGTCACATGCTGACTGCAGTCCGGAGGCAAAATCCTCGAGCCAGGCCTGAGGGGTTTCTTTGGTGACTACCAGTGCGACAGTTAGCGCCCTTGGTGCAGCTCCCATCGCAACTAAGTCCGCAACATTGCTGGTGACCGCCTTGTAGCCAATGTCAAAGCCAGAAGACCACTCAAGCCTAAAATCATGATCCTGAACCATGGTGTCGGTTGTAATAACCACCCGGGAATCACTAACGCTGATAACCGCAGCATCATCGCCCGGGCCAATAAGTGTTGTGGCAACCGGCTTGAAAACGCTCAGTGCTCGTCTAAGAGCTTCGGTCTCGCCGATCTCAATAATCTTTTGGCCGTCATTATTCACAGAGCAACGCTAGCCTTATTTCAATGCGCACATTTACTATCTCGATGTTTTTGTTGGTTTTACTTTCCGGTTGCACACAAGCGGTCAATCTTGAGGCCGCGGAAGACTCAAATAATCCAAATTGTGCAGATGTAAGCGTGCGACTGCCGGACATGCTCGGAGAAAATCAACTCCGCTACACCAATGCTCAAGCCACGGCCGCCTGGGGAAATCCCGCAGCTGTTCTGCTTCGTTGCGGGCTGGAGACAGTCGAAGTCTCGACGCTACCTTGCGTAACCGCGGGTACAACGGACTGGTTGGTGGATGAAAGTGACGCACCCAAATATAGATTTATTTCCTACGCCACTTTCCCGGCAGTAGAAGTCATAGTTGATTCTGAGGTTGCCAGCGGAATAAGCACACTCGAGGGCCTATCTCAAGCAATGAGCGTCTTGCCAAGAACAAAGGTCTGCACCACGCTGATCGACTAATCAGCCGACTCTTCAGTTAGCTCTTGTTCACCGAAACCATTTTGAATCAGAATCTCAACCAGTTCCTGATAATTGATTCCACTGGCCTCAAACAACAACGGATACATGGAAATTGGAGTGAACCCCGGCATGGTGTTCACCTCGGTAATAACCCAACCTTTTTTGGTTAGAAAGAAATCGGTTCTCGCAAGCCCCTTGCAGCCAAGAGCTCGAAAAGCGGCCATCGCAGCCTTCGCAAGTGCTGATGAGTCTTTGGCGGATAGTTTCGCGGGGATTACGAGCTCCGCTCCAGCTCCCAGGTATTTCGCTTCGTAATCATAAAAAGGCCTACCGGTTACAAGAATCTCGCCAGCCTTCGATACTTGCAGGTCGCCGTTTGGCATTTCTAGAACCGAACACTCGATCTCTCGACCCAAAACTCGTCTCTCCACCATTGCGGTTTGATCGTGGCTCAAAGCCAACTCAATAGCCGCCTCAAGGTCTTTTTCCTTCAAGACAAGGCTCACGCCCACCGAAGAACCGGACCTGGAAGGCTTAACAAAGGCGTCCGGCTTCAGAATCTTTTTGGCGCGGGCCAAACAGGTGCTTTTTGACTCTTCCCACTGATCGCGAGTGATTACCTGCTCCGAGGCAACCTCTAATCCGACATCGCGGAAAAGAGCCTTGGCCTGAACTTTATCCATTGCCAATGCTGAAGCCATCACGCCATTGCCCACGTATGGAATCTTGCAAAGCTGGAGCAGGCCCTGAATCGAGCCATCCTCTCCATTTGGACCATGAAGAACTGGAAATGCCAAGTGAATTTTGCCAAGAGAAATACCTGAGGTCATTCGAAGTTCGCCGCCGCCAAGTGGCAGCAATAATTCCGGTGAGTCCTCGCTTACTTCGGGAAAGTCCTCGAGTCGCCATTCTTGGTTCACCGGCTCCAGAACGAAGCGCCCAGTTTTGGTAATTCCAATCGGGATAATCTCATACTTTGTCGAATCGATGGCTGTAAATACACCCAGTGCTGTCACGCAGGAGACTGAATGCTCGCTTGATTCTCCTCCATAAATTAGGGCTATGCGTTGCATTAGAACTCCATTTCAATTTCGTCGGCAAGGTTTAGGTGCCGACCAAAATCAGTCGGCTTCATGACCCCGTTTAGTACGTCGCTGACCTGCTGCACTATTGGCATGTCTATACCCAACCTCTGTGCAATCTCTAAAACTGGCTCCACCGAACTTAGGCCTTCAGCGGTTTGCTCCATGCGACGCAGCACCTCGGGCTTGCTGTAGCCCTTACCTAGCATCTCCCCCGCTCTAAAGTTACGTGAAAGATTCGACTCACTCGTTGCAATAAGGTCACCCAGACCGGCAAGGCCGAACATGGTTCTCCTCCTTGCGCCGTGCTCAATCGCAAAGTTTGTTATTTCGCTTAGACCCCTGGTCATAATTGACGCCTTTGTGTTTTGGCCATAACCCAAGCCGCTCACAATTCCGATAGCTACTGCAATTAGGTTCTTCAGAACACCGCCGAGTTCGGTACCAACCAGGTCCTGATTGGTAAACACTGTGAAGTACTGGTTTGAGCAAACCTGTGCAACTTCAATCGCGCGATCTTGGTCCTCGCAGGCGCAAACAGCAGCCGCAGGATCTCTACGCGCGATTTCGAGAGCCAAGTTCGGACCCGAAAGCACCGCTATTTGCGATGCGGGCACATTTGTAGCCTGATGAATAACTTCACTCATGCGTGCACCCGTGGACTGCTCTAGCCCCTTCATAAGGCTAATTACGGTTGCACTCTTAGGAATCAGCTCTTTCCACTGACCCAAGGTCTCACGGAGCGACTGAGATGGAATAGCTATGTAAACCTGAGTGGCATTCGCCAGAGCGGCTTGCAGGTCCGAGGTGGCAGTCAGCGTCTTGGGTAAATCAACGCCCGGAAGGTAGTCACCGTTTCTAGAAGTTTTATTTATCTCATCGGCGAGATCCTGGCGTCTCGACCAAAGCACCACATCGTTGCCACCATCGGCAATGACCTTGGCCACAGTCGTGCCCCAACTACCTGCACCCATAACTGCGATTTTCACTTTATGTCTTTTCTAAAATTCCCAGTTTGGGTCTGGCCTTTATTGTTTGGGTCCCACAGCTTTTCGGGAGGAGTTTCGCCTCGCATTTCACCGACAAGCTTCGCAACCTCTCGCATAATCTTGTCAGTAGCATCGCCCATTTCTTTTGCGGTCAGGGCGTCTTTTTTTGGCTTCTCGAAATAGATCGGCATGCCGATTTTCACTCGAACCGTATGAAAAGGGTTTGGTCGAAACTTCTTGGAGTAATTGCCAAGTACTTTTTCTACACCCCAGTGCGCAGCTGGCACGACGGGTAGGCCAAGCTCGAGTGCGAGCCTAATAGCGCCGCTTTTACCGCGCATTGGCCACAGATCCGGATCCCTGGTCAATGTGCCCTCCGGGAACACTATGACAACCTGTCCTGCTGCCAGGTACTCCTTGGCAACTCGAAGAGGCTCCTCGTTGGACTTACCGCCACGATAAACGGGGATCTGACCGACTTTTGGGAGAATTTTTCCAACAATGGGGATCCGAAATAGCGACTCTTTGGCTAGGTAATGCGGAACTCGCTTCATGTGTATGTAAACGGAGTAGGCAAAAGCGAATGGATCCAAGTAGCTGACATGGTTCCCGACCAAAATATATCCACCCTTAGGCAAGTTCTCCAAGCCTGTGGTTTTTATATTGAAAAACAATCGAAGCACGGGAGCCATGAGACCGGCTACCAATCTGAACAGCCAGTTTCTCTGGTCTTCAAACCTTTTCGATGCCGATGATGCCGTCATTTTTTTCAACCTTCAATCTGAAAGTCGGCCCCGAGATCTTGAAGCTTGTCGATAAAGCGCTCATAGCCCCTTGAAATCAATTGAACGTTTGAAACATTGGAGGTTCCTTCGGCAGCCAATGCGGCAACAACGTGAGAGAAGCCACCGCGTAAGTCTGGAACCCGAATGTCCGCGCCACGCAATGGAGTTGGACCGGAGATGACCGCAGAGTGGTTAAAGTTTCGCTGACCAAAACGGCACGGGTTACCCCCCAAGCACTCCCGATAAATCTGGATTTGGGCACCCATTTTGACAAGCGCCTCGGTGAATCCAAATCGGTTTTCATAAACCGTCTCGTGCACGATAGACAGACCTTGAGCCTGGGTGAGGGCTACCACCAGAGGCTGTTGCCAATCAGTCATGAATCCAGGATGAACATCGGTTTCAATCACTACTGGCTGCAGTTCTGAGCCGGGGTGATAAAAACGAATTCCCGCAGGTTCAATCTCAAACTCGCCACCTACTTTTCGGTAGGTGTTTAGAAAAGTCATCATTTCAATTTGCTTCGCACCGCCGACGAAGATATCACCCTTCGTGGCAAGCGCTGCGGCCGCCCAAGAAGCGGCTTCATTTCGGTCAAACAATGCTTTATGGGTATATCCCTTGAGCTGCTTTACGCCCTCGATCCGTATAACGCGATCGGTATCAACCGAAATGATTGCACCCATCTTTTGCAAAATCGCTATCAGGTCGATTATCTCGGGCTCGATAGCTGCGCCGCGAAGTTCTGTTAGGCCCTTTGCGGTTGTTGCCGAGAGAAGAACCTGCTCGGTGGCACCGACCGATGGATAAGGAAGGTTTATCTTTGCCGCTACTAGCCCGTCTGGAGCACTGAGTCGAGTGCCGGTAGGCAGCTTCTCAATTACAGCGCCGAACTGCCGAAGAACGTCAAAGTGAAAATCAACTGGTCGGTCGCCAATCTCGCAGCCGCCAAGGCCAGGGATGAAGGCCTCGCCAAGGCGATGAAGAAGTGGGCCACAAAACAGAATGGGAATTCTGGATGAGCCGGCGTGAGCATCAATGTCCACGATTCTTGCCTGCTCAACATTGGACGGGTCCAGTGTCATGTCACCAGTTTTAGGATCATGAGTGATTGTCACGCCATGAAGGTTTAGAAGTCTTTCAACAACGTCTACGTCGGAAATATGAGGAACGTCCAAAAGCGTCGAGGGAGTTTCGCCCAGCAGTGCTGCGACCATGGCCTTGGTCACCAGGTTCTTGGCGCCCTTTAGGTCGACTCTGCCTTTAAGTGGCTTGCCGCCCTCGATCCTAATCAGGCTCAATCAAACTCCCTTGGCTGGCAGAGTCTTGGGTTTCCAGGACTCTCTTTTGGCCTCGTAGGCCGCTATCGCATCTTCACTCTGGAGGGTTATTCCGATATCGTCAAGCCCCTCGGTCAGACGCCACTTAGTATATTCGTCGATCCCAAATCGAATCACGACATCGTTCACTCGAATTTCTTGGCTTGGGAGGTCTACGGTTATTTTGGCAGCGGGGTCTGCATCAATCTGCTCCCACAGGGTTTCCGTGTCGGCATCGGTTATGACTCCAGCGATTAAACCCTGCTTACCGGAGTTTCCAAGAAATATGTCCGCGAATTTGGAGCTAAAAACCGCCTTGAAGCCATAGTCCCTGAGCGCCCAAACTGCGTGCTCTCTTGAAGAGCCGGTTCCAAAGTCGGATCCCGCAACAAGGACTTCGGCACCTTGGAAACTCGGGTTATTTAGAACAAAATCAGGGTTCTGCCGCCAATTCGCAAACAGCCCGTCTTCGAATCCAGTCTTGGTTATTCGCTTCAAGAAAACCGCGGGGATTATTTGGTCAGTATCAACGTTGCTTATTTTTAGAGGCATGCCGGTGCCGGTGAACTGAGTAACTTTTTCCATTACTGCTCCAAGTCTGAAGGTGAAGAAAGTGTCCCTCTGATCGCAGTTGCCGCAGCCACCATTGGGGAAACCAGGTGGGTTCTTGCGCCTTTGCCCTGCCGGCCTTCAAAGTTTCGGTTCGAAGTGGAAGCTGCGCGCTCCCCCGGCGCAAGCTGATCCGGGTTCATGCCCAAACACATTGAGCAACCGGCAAATCGCCAATCTGCTCCAAAGTCAACAAAGACTTTGTCTAAGCCTTCTTCTTCAGCCTGAAGCCTCACCTTTTGAGAACCGGGGACCACCATCATGCGTATCCCTGGAGCCATCACCTGGCCGCGAATAATGTCTGCTGCTGCCCGAAGGTCTTCGATTCTTGCGTTCGTGCAGGAGCCCAAAAAGACAGTGTCAACCGCAATGTCTTTCATCTTGGTACCGGCCTTGAGGTCCATATAGGCCAGAGCCTTTATTGCGGCGGCCTTTTGACTCGGATCATTGAAGCTGTCCGGGTCTGGAATGCTGTCCATGAGTGAGACGCCCTGACCAGGATTCGTTCCCCAGGTTACAAAAGGATCCAAGGTGTCGGCATCAATAAAGACTTCGGCGTCGAAAACCGCATCGTGATCGGTTGTCAGTTCGCTCCAGTCCTTGAGTGCCTGATCCCAATCTGCACCTTGAGGAGCGTGTGGCTTATCTTTGAGATAGTCAAAAGTAATTTGATCCGGAGCGATGATTCCAGCCCTAGCGCCTGCCTCAATCGACATGTTGCAGATGGTCATGCGACCTTCCATAGACAATGCCCTAATCGCACTTCCGCGATACTCAAGAACGTAACCTTGGCCACCGCCAGTCGAGATCTTGGAAATGACGGCCAGAATAATGTCTTTAGCGCTAACGCCTTTACGAAGTGTGCCCTCGACGTTTATGGCCATGGTCTTAAATCGCTGCAACGGCAAAGTTTGGGTTGCCAAAACGTGCTCGACTTCGCTTGTTCCAATTCCCATAGCTAGTGCCCCAAAGGCGCCGTGAGTTGAAGTGTGCGAATCGCCGCAAACAACGGTAAGTCCCGGCATAGTTAGACCCAACTGCGGGCCAACAACGTGAACTATGCCTTGGTTTTTATCGCCGAGCGAGTGAATTCGAATGTCGAACTCTCGAGTGTTGTCCCTGAGAGCCTGAACCTGTGCCCTAGAGGTGGCATCCACAATTGGTAGGTGAATGTCCTGCGTCGGAGTGTTGTGATCCTCAGTGGCGATTGTCAGGTCTCTGCGCCTGACATCACGTCCGGCCAGGCGAAGGCCATCAAAAGCCTGCGGGCTGGTTACTTCATGAATCAGATGCAGATCAATATATAAAAGATCCGGAGCACCGTTTTCACCCTTCAAAACCAAGTGGTCTCGCCACAGTTTCTCTGCCAAAGTCAATGGCTTACTAGACACCTAAATCACCTCGCGATTGCGTAGATACTTACTTTATCGCAAAGGGCTAATCTTTGATGGTGCAGGACTTTACCGGACAGCAAATTATCGCCCTCCAGAAAAGAACCGTGAAGGTTCTTTCCCTTGGTCAAGCTCTGGGTGGCTTCGGTCTGGGAGCAACGCTGTCAGTTGGCGCTCTTCTAGCAGTGGAACTGTCTGGAACCACCGCATGGTCTGGCGCGGCTGCAACCCTGAGCACTCTGGGTTCCGCAGCGATAGCAATCCCTCTTGCAAACCTTGCTTTTAAGCGGGGTCGCCGGGTCTCCTTGGCCTTCGGCGCGTTTTTGGCCATCTTGGGCGCCGCGATGATGATTTTGGCCACCTACACACAATCTTTTCCAGTCGAAATTGTTGCACTGTTGTTTTTAGGTGCTGGTTCAGCAGTTTCGCTGCAGGCCCGCTTCGCGGCGGCAGACATCCCAACCGGCAAGCCAAAGGGAAGGGACTTATCACTGGTGGTCTGGGCCACTACCCTTGGCGCGGTGATTGGGCCTAACCTGATCGCACCTGGTGAAACACTTGGCCTTTGGCTCGGAATGCCGCATTTGGCAGGCCCCTTCTTGTTTACCATCGCCGCTCAATTGAGCTCAACTCTGGTTTTCTGGTTCGGGCTCCATCCGGACCCTCTGATTGTTGCTCGCGACATCGCTGGCTTAGACCCGAAGCAAAAAAACGCGAGCCTCAAAGACGCCTTGGAAGTTGTTCGAGAGTTCCCGCTTGCCGGATATGCTGTGCTGACAATTGCACTCAGCCACATGATTATGGTTTCAGTGATGTCGATGACCCCTGCCCACCTAAACGCCGAGGGCCGCTCGCTAGCGGACGTGGGCTTCACGATATCGCTGCACGTCGCCGGCATGTATTCTTTAGCGCCAGTTTTCGGCTGGCTAACTGACAAATTCGGCGCGATCAGAATTGTGATGACCGGGCAGTTTATTTCCTTGACCTCACTGGCCGTTTCGGGATTTTGGCAGTCAGAGTTTTACGCCGTAGTTTTGGGGCTCTTCTTGCTAGGTGTTGGCTGGTCGGCTTCCACGATTGCAGCTAGCGCGTTGCTAAGTGAAACTCTTGCCACCGGCCAGCGCAGCAAGGTCCAGGGGTTTAGCGACTCGCTGATGAATCTCTCGGGGGCCTTTGGTGGCGCAATATCGGGCATCATCTTGACTGTGTTTACCTTCGGGGGGCTAAATGCGGCTGCGCTCGTGCCCGCAGTGTTTATCGCTCTGGCAACCAGCTACTCGAAAAGATGGCGCTGACAAAAAAACTCGCTCCCAAGATTATTAATCATTGGAAGCGAGAATTTGTGACTCCAGCGGGATTCGAACCCGCGCTACTGCCGTGAGAGGGCAGCGTCCTGGGCCGCTAAACGATGGAGCCGTTCGCAACTTGAGAAGTCTGCCATAAATACCCCCTATTGGCAATCTATCTGCAGAGCAGCCGAAGAGCTCCTGGATGGACCTCCGTGGAGAATGGGGCCTTGCCAACAAGCTCTCCGTCACAGGTCACCGGGTAGTTATCATTGCTAATTTTTATTGACTTGGCCTTGAAGATTTCAACCTCTGGAAACCTCAGGTGTTTGCCCTTGTATACCGTGGGGAAAATACGAAGCAGTCTTGCTCTTGAAACCTTGTGCAGAATAAAAACTTCCAGCTGACCATCGGTGATGTCGGAGTTTGGTGAGATCATCATGCCGCCGCCAAAGTTTTTCACATTCGCCACCCCGCACAACATCGCCTCAATCACGCGCTTCTCGCCGTCAACATCTAGGTGGTATTCAATGGCCTTGAAAGACGGAAGTTCAAGCAACAATGCGGCGATGTAGCTATTGGACCCCTTGGGCCAGCGGAGCGAATTCGCCCGTGTGGCGCATAAGGCATCAAAGCCAGCTGAAATTGAGCCGATCGACCAAATTTCCTTCCCGGAAACGCTGACCTTCATCGCGTCGACTCTTTTTGGGGAGTCAAGCGAATCCAGGATGTTCTTGACCGCTGCCGGAATGTTAGTCAGGTTAATGTTCAGTTCACGAGCTTGATCGTTCCCGGACCCCGCCGGGACTATGCCCAGTGGTATTTGATTCGGAACCGCTATTCCAGCGCAGAGCTGAGTTGTTCCGTCCCCGCCGACTGCAACTAATGCCGATATTTCTTGAAGCCGAATCAATTCCTCAGCTTTTTTCTTCGCCTCTAGAGCCGTTGCGGCAGACAGATTGATTACGGCGATGCCCGCTTTTGCGAATGCCTCAAATACCTGCTCGCCGATAATCGCTGCTTTTCCGCGATTTGCCTTGGGGTTCACAATAATTCCGAGTGGCTTCATCGACACTTCCTAACTTTCAATTAGATAAACATAGACTGAAGCCGAGGAGTCGAGATGAAAATAACCAAGTTTGACCATGCACTTTTGTCGATAGAAATCGATTCGAAAATCGTCGTTATTGACCCGGGTAATTATTCAAGCGAGATTCCAGATTTCAAGAGTGTCGTCGCAATTTGTCTCACCCATATTCACGAAGACCATAGCTACTTGCCACACATTCAAAAAATCTTGCTCGAAAACCCAGACGCCCAAATTTTTGGCCCCGCTGAGGTCGCTCAAAAACTGGGCAAGCTTCCCGTGCAGGTTGTTTACCACGGCGATCACTTCGAGGTGTCGGGCTTTGAACTCGATTTTTCCGGCGACTTGCACGAGCAGATTCACCGTAGCATTCCCTTGATTCAAAACACCGGCGTCATGGTCAACAGAACCCTCTACTACCCGGGAGACAGCTATACAATTCCGGAAAATAAAGTCAAAGTTTTAGCCTGTCCGACAAGCGCCCCATGGATAAGAATTTCTGACGTTATGGACTTTATTACAGCAGTAAAGCCGGAAACGCTTTTTCCTACCCACAATGCGCTACTAAGCAACAACGGCCACGAGCTTTACAATCGGAGGATCAGCGAAGTCACAAAAGAAAATGGTGGGACCTTTGTTTTTCTCACGCCGAGTCAGAGCTTGGAGATCTAGGTTTAGGCCTGAAGCTAAACAGCCACGATTACTGCCGCGAGCAGCATAGCGACCGTCGGGCCAGACCACAGTTTCTTTTGCTTTAGGTTTTTAGCAGTATTTGCTATGAACGCTTGCACGGTGGCAATGCCGACCAGAACCCAATTCACCACTGCATTGCCGGCGGCCTCCAAGATGGGAGTGAACAATCCCAACTGTGCCAAGTAGTGGCCGACGATTGCGATAAAGGTCAAGAAAAACCCGAAGCTCAAAGTTCGACGTGACAAACGCAATTGGCCATTTGAATTTTCGCCGTGGACATAGGCAGCCAATGGTGCCCCAAGGGCGATTGCTAGATGGAATAAAGCTGCCGCTAGATAGGCAAAAACCAAAAAACTGGAGGAAACCGTATCAAGCATCTTTTCCTCCAGTAGTTACTGGCTGGGGTACCTGGACTCGAACCAAGAACAAATGAACCAGAATCATCCGTGTTGCCAATTACACCATACCCCAAGGGTCGGACCCAAGGCCCGAAGCCCTATCCTAGCGGGATTGGGCAAATGCCTCTAGTCGAGCAAGACTTTGCTCTTTCCCGAGAATCTCCATGCATTCAAAAAGTGGCGGGGTTACGCGCCTGCCGCTGATTGCCGTCCTAACGGGCCCAAAAGCATTTCGTGGCTTCTCACCCAGACCATCAACCAGAGCATCACTCAATGCCTGATGGATAGCGTCAGTAGTGAAATCTTCCAGGCGCTCGAGCGACGCTGTTGCCGCCGCTACTATTTCGACTGCATTTTCAGGCAGCTGCTTCAAAGCATCTTCATCAATTTTCAAATCGGCGACATCAATAAACAGAAATTCAATCATCGCCGGCACGTCGCCCAGCACAATTACTCGCTCTTTGGTCAGTGGAGCAGCAGCGCTCAAGATCTCAAGCTGCTTGGAAGTTGGCTCTCCTTGAATGACGCCGGCTGACTGCAAATACGGCAAGACACGGCCCATAAAATCTTCATCGGTCAAAAGCCTGATGTGGGCGGCATTAATGGCATCAGCTTTTTTTTGATCAAACCTGGCAGGATTCGGGTTTACATTTTCAATCTCGAAGTTTTCGCAAAGCTCGTCAAGGCTAAAGATGTCGCGATCCGCAGATATTGACCAGCCGAGCAGGGCCAGGTAGTTCAGCAGCCCCTCCGGTATGAACCCACGATCGCGATGCAAAAACAGGTTGCTCTCCGGGTTTCTCTTGGAGAGCTTCTTGTTGCCCTCCCCCATAACAAAAGGTAAATGACCAAAGCGCGGGATGAAAGTTGCGACGCCAGCCTCGACGAGTGCGTTATACAGGGCTATCTGCCTGGGAGTTGAGGACAGAAGATCCTCACCACGAAGAACGTGGGTGATACCCATCAAGGCATCGTCAACCGGGTTTACTAGCGTGTAAAGCGGGGCGCCACCTGGGCGAACCAAAACAAAATCAGGGAAAGACCCCGCAGGAAAAGTAATCTCACCGCGAACCAGGTCCACGAAAGTTATGTCTTGGTCCGGCACCCTCAACCGAAGCGCTGGCTTACGACCTTCACTTAGATAAGCCTGGCGATCTTCCTCTGATAAGTCTCGCTCCGAGTTGTCATAGCCAAGCTGAACCGCTCTGGAATTGGCGATGTTTCGCTGCTCAATTTCTTCCCCGGTCAAGAAGCTCTCGTAAAGGTGACCGGAAGACTTCAGTTTCTCGATTACCTCTTGATAAATCTCTCCGCGTTCGGACTGTCGATAAGGCTCGTTTGGTCCTCCGGTGTCAATTCCTTCGTCCCAGTCGATACCAAGCCACCGCAATCCCTCAACCAGCTGGCCATAGCTTTCCTCGGAATCTCGAGAAGCATCAGTGTCCTCGATGCGGAAAATGAATTTTCCACCCGTTCTTCTGGCATAAGCCCAATTAAATAATGCTGTTCGAATCAGTCCCACGTGCGGAGTTCCAGTGGGGCTCGGACAAAACCGAACTCGAATCTCTGAACCCGTGGCCGTGGTGGTAGGACCAGTTATAAGTGTCATTTTTTTGAACTACCTCTAAGAGACTGGGTTGTGCAGGGCACCGATGCCAGTGATTTCGCATTCGACTTGGTCACCAGCTTCAATTCGGGCAAGCCCGGCAGGCGAACCGGTAAGAATTACATCCCCCGGAAATAAAGTCAGGTTTCGGCTGACATAGGAAACAATTTCATAGACATCGGTGATCATGTCGGAGCTCTTGGAGCGCTGCCTGGAGCGCCCATTGATTCGAGATTCCAGCTTCAACGAAGTAGTGTCCAGCTCAGTCTCAATCCAAGGACCCAGAGGACAAAACGTATCAAAACCCTTGCTCCTTGCCCATTGAGTGTCGGAGAATTGCAAGTCTCTTGCGGTGACATCGTTCCCGACGGTAAAGCCAAAGATGTAATTTTTCGCCTCGTCGTAACTTACTTCCTTTGCCTGCTTGCCGATAACAATTGCCAGCTCAACCTCAAGCTCAACCTGATCAGACTGTCTTGGCAACACGATTGAATCCTCGGGCCCGATGACTGCGCTGATTGGCTTAAAAAAGATAAGGGGCTCATCCGGAACATCGATCGAGATCTCTGCGGCGTGCGCTCGATAATTCATCCCGATGCAAACGATTTTGCCAGGTGCAACCGGGGCAAGTAGCTTCACCGACGATAGCGGAGCCGACTCTTTTCCAAGTTCTGCTCCCGAAATTGGGTCGCCAAGATAAAAAAGAACCTGGCCCTCGGATATCATTCCGTGGCGGGTCTCACCGTTGTGTAACGCTCTAACAATTTGCACCTGCTTAGTCTGCCAGCTTATGCATCCAGTTGTGACGATCTTTTACGGTTCCGTACTGAATCCCGGTCAACTCTTCGCGCATCGCGACGGTCAAGGCGCCGGGCTCGTTGTTGCCGATAGAAATTTCTTCCTCTCGTGACTTGAATAAGCCAACCGGAGTAACCACCGCCGCAGTGCCACAGGCAAATACCTCGGTAATGTCCCCGGACTGTATGCTTTGGCGGACTTCCTCAAGGGTGATCTTGCGCTCTTGAACCGCGTGTCCCGAGTCTTTCAAGAGAATGACGATCGAGTCCCTGGTGATCCCGTGGAGAATTGTTCCATCCAAGGACGGCGTGACCACTGAGCCGTCTTTGTAGACAAAAAACAGGTTCATTCCGCCAAGTTCTTCAACATAGCTAGAGGTTTCTGCATCCAAATACATAACTTGTGAGCAGCCCTGGGCGTAACCCTCCTGCTGAGCCAAGACACCGGCTGCGTAGTTTCCGCCAGTCTTTGCCTCACCGGTTCCATGTTTTCCAGCCCTTGCACTATCAAGTGCAATCCAGATTGACACCGGCTTCACTCCGCCGGGGAAGTAGGGACCAACCGGACTAGCGATAACGCGATATTCAACTCGCTCGGCCGCTCTGACTCCAAGGAAGTTTTCGGCAGCAATTTCAAACGGACGCAGGTACAGAGTTTTTTCACCGGTTGGTTCCGGAACCCAAGCCCCATCAACTGCAATCAGCTGCCTTAGCGACTCTACAAAAAGCTCGGCTGGAAGTTCCGGCAAGGCCATGCGCTTTGCCGAACGCTGCAAGCGAAGTGCATTTTTATCCGGGCGGAAAGTCCAGATGGACCCGTCCTGATGCCGATATGCCTTGATGCCCTCAAAGACTTCTTGTCCATAGTGCAGCACCGCGGAAGATGGATCCATCAAAATTGGCCCGTACGGCAAAACCTCTGGGGAATGCCATCCCTCGGTCTTCTCCCAGACGATAACCACCTGGTGGTCTGAGAAGTGCGTTCCGAATGTCGGATTGGCAATGATTGCCTCGCGCTCGGAATCAGGCGTTGGGCTTTGGTTCTTGGTTACTTTGAAATCCATGACTGGCCTTTTCTAAATTCGGGCGATTATTGCTTTGGCTACCTGATCAGTGGAGCGCGGTTCGACACCGCGTTCCAGTAAATCAGCACCTACGGCTTGTTCTATTTTTTCGGCTGCCTCGTTGTAACCGAGATTATGAGCCAATAACGCCGCGGAGAGGATGGCCGCAGTGGGATCCGCCAGATTTTTTCCAGCGATGTCTGGTGCCGAACCATGAACCGGTTCGAACATGGACGGAAATAAACCCGTCGGATTCAAATTGGCCGACGCGGCCAGTCCGATACCTCCGCAAATTGCCGCCGCAAGATCAGTGATGATGTCGCCAAACAGGTTGTCTGTGACAATCACATCAAAGCGCTTCGGGTCGGTAACCATGTAAATAGTCGCAGCGTCAATGTGCATGTAGTCATGAGTCACTGCTGGATACTTAGCCGACACTTCTTCGACCATCCGCAACCAAATCTTGCCCGAGTGAACCAACACATTCGTCTTGTGAACGAGTGTCAATTTCTTGGCCTCGCGATTAGAAGCAAGTTCAAAGGCATACTGCACAGCTCTTCGAATGCCAAAGGCGGTATTTACTGAAACCTCATTGGCGACTTCGTGCTCGGTGCCTTCGCGGACAGTCCCGCCGTTTCCAACGTATGGGCCTTCGGTGCCCTCCCGCACAACAACGAAATCCAAATCTTTGGCTTTCGTCAATGGAGATATCACCCCAGGAAACAACTTCGAGGGACGCAAATTTATGTGATGGTCAAAGCTGAAACGAAGCTTCAGCAAGAGCCCTCGCTCCAAAACGCCAGATGGCACGCGCGGGTCTCCGATTGCTCCAAGCAAGATAGCGTCGTGGCCGCTCAAATCTTTCAGATCTTTATCCGTTAGCGCTTCGCCTGTCTCAAGATATTTATCTGATCCAAGGTCATAATCGGTGACTTGTAGCTCAACTGATCCAAGTGCCTTCTTGAGCGCGCTCAGAGCGACGCTGGTGACCTCGGGTCCAATGCCATCGCCGGCAATAACGGCAAGGTTTATCTTGTTCAATTGCTGCCTCACGAGTTGGTTAGAACAACCTTATTAGCTTTTAGCCGAAGAGTTGCACGAATAGCGTTGCTTGCCAGTCTCAGGCATCGATTTTTACTCTGGGCATTCTCTCCCGCACCTTTTCACCGAAGCCGTGTTTGTCCGCCCACTCGGTCGGCTGCAATCGGGAAGCCCACCATCACCAGCCCGAACTGATCAATTAGTCGTCACTTCCAAGTCAAGCTGCTTGGAAGCGTTAGATACCGAACCGCCGTTTATGAGTTGGCCGGTGAACCCCGCATCCCTCATGAGGTCGATGGCTTGTCCAGCGCGATTGCCACTTCTGCAATAGACGTAGTAGTCCCTTGAGGGATCGAGCATCGAGAGTTGATCGGCAAAATCTACATCCGCAATGCCCATGCGAATGGCGCCCTCGAGGTGGCCGGAGTTCCACTCATCTAAAGTCCTGACATCAATGATCTGGGCGTAACTCGACGCATCAAGTTTTTCGGCCGAGCAAGCTGTAAGGGCGGTGAGGGCAAACGCTGCGACCAAACCCGCTACTAAGAGTTTCAGAAGCTTCAATTTAGGTCCTTTCAAGATACCCCCTAGGGTATGTGTTAGGCTAAGCGCAGTCAAGTGGACAGGAGCAGCATTTGGAGATTCCAAAAGAGGACCTCAATGCGGTAAAAAATAGGCTTTCTAGAGCACATGGGCAACTCGGAGGCATAATACGCATGGTCGAAGAAGGACGCGAGTGCACCGATGTGCTGACTCAGCTGGCGGCGGCTCAGGCGGCTATCTCGAGGGCGGCTTTTACACTCATCGCTTCAGGTTTCGCAAACTGCGCTCAAGACGACTCCGGCAAAATCGATCGCGCAAAATTAGAGAAAGCATTTCTGTCGCTGAGCTAGTGACGGAAATTTTAGGAAAGGGACAAATAATGGCAAACGAAGTATCCATCAACGAACTAGAGCAAGCTATCAAAGACGGAGCATTCGTTCTTGATGTGAGAGAAGGTTGGGAGTTTGAAAATGGCCACGTGCCGACTGCCCACCACATACCCCTCGGTGAAGTGCCGGATCAATTGGCTGAATTACCTAAGGACGCCCAAGTCTGGGTCATTTGCCAGGCCGGAGGTCGATCAATGACCGCCGCCAATTACCTCGAGTCCCAAAAATTTAGTGCAGTTTCAGTAGCCGGAGGCACCGGTAGCTGGGTTGAAGCCGGGAAGCACGTCTCCACGGAGCCAAGCACCTAATAGGACGCTTCGATTTTCGTCAAGAACCGCGAGGCGCTCCAGTAGTCGGAGCTTGAGGAACTTGACTCTGACCAGAAGGGCCTAGTAGGCCTCTGTCATGGCTATCGACTGCATCAAGTCGGCATCGATTTCGATTCGGAGCTTTTCTAGAATTTCTGCATTGACCGGAGAGTCAACGGTTACGACCGATAGCGCCTTGCCGCCCTCCTGCTGGCGCGCAATCGTCATGGCCGCAATGTTTATGCCGGCTTCGGCAAACGCTTTTCCATATACGGCAACTATTCCGGGTCGGTCTTGGTAGACCATAACCACGAAGTTATCCGCCATCGCGAGTTCCACATCGTAGCCATTTATTGAAACGAGCTTTTGCTGGTGCTTTGGCCCAATCACAGTTCCACCGGCCGAAACCGTAGTTCCATCTGAGAGAACTGCCTTCATGGTCGTTACGTTTCGGTATTCATCCGAAACTGAGTCCTGAGTAAGTCGAACCTCCACTCCGCGCTGATCAGCCATCAGCGGTGCGTTGACGTAAGAGACCTGCTCGGTGACCATGGTCTGGAACAGGCCCTTTAGGGCAGCTAGCTTCAAAACAGTCACATCGTGCGCTGCTATCTCGCCTCTGGCCTCGAACTCTACGGAAACTATGGAGGTGTGTGCAAGACCCGCAATAATCATCCCAAGCTTCTCGGCAAGCCCAATGCCAGGCTTCACAGAGGCATCAATCTCTCCACCTGCCACATTTACTGCGTCCGGAACGAGATCACCAGCAAGAGCAAGCCGCACCGAGCGCGCAACGGAGATGCCCGCTTTTTCCTGAGCTTCGTCGGTGGATGCCCCGAGGTGCGGTGTGACAAGAATGTTGTCGAGAGTTAGAAGTGGAGAACCAATAGGGGGCTCATTGACGAACACGTCGAGTCCGGCTCCAGCAATTCGATTGGACTTGAGCGCCTCGTACAAGGCCGTCTCATCGATTATGCCGCCGCGCGAGCAATTCACAATACGCAAGGTTGGCTTAGCCATTGCAAACTCATTCGTGGAAATCATGCCGGTCGTTTCGGCGGTTTTTGGAATATGAATAGTTATGTAGTCGGCACGCTTCATCAGGGTTTCGATGTCGCACAGCTCAACACCGATTTGCTCGGCTCGTCCCTGGGTCACGTAAGGGTCATAACCAATCAAAGTCACGCCAAAACCCGATAGTCGCTGCGCAACCAAGGTCCCGATTCGACCGAGACCGATAATGCCGATGGTCTTCTCATAAAGCTCGACGCCGGTGTACTGGCTCCGCTTCCAGAGTCCTTGCTTCAATGAAGCATTTCCGTCCGGGATGTGCCTAGAAAGAGCCAGGATTTGGCCAATGGCAAGCTCGGCCGCAGAAATAATGTTTGAGGTCGGAGCATTTACAACCATGACTCCAGCCTTTGTCGCCGCTTTTATATCTACGTTGTCAAGACCGACTCCGGCACGCGCAATTACCTTCAACTTGGGAGCCGCCGCCATGGCCTCCGCATCCATTTTTGTCGCCGATCGAATCAGCACTGCGTTGGCTTCTGCAAGGGCCGGTAATAGCGCGGAGCGATCAGCACCATCGACATTACGAACTTCAAAATCCGGGCCCAACGCTTCAAGGGTGGCGGGGGAAAGCTCTTCAGCGATGAGAACAATTGGCTTTGGCAATGGCTGACCTAACGGTTGGGTCGACAGCGACGGGATTTTTTTACAAGTCTAACAAGTAATCTTTATTGGCTCTAACCCTCTCACGTTGGCGAATCGCAGCACGCAAACATAGCTCTTGAGCAGGTAATTTAGTCCTTTTTCTTGGCGCTCTAATTGCGGTCCGATTTTTTTACGAGGAAGCTAGTACATGCAAAAACCCCCTCGAATTACTCGAGGGGGTTTGGCAATAGATCTAACGTGCGACGTTACCGTCTTGGTAATCGTCGTCGTTCTTAATCCAGCTGAATAGCTTGCGTAGTTCGCGGCCAGTAGCCTCGATTGGGTGAGCCTCGCCTTTGGCGCGAAGTTCTGCGAACTCTGGTGCGCCAGCATCTTGGTCGTCAATGTAGCGCTTGGCAAATGCTCCGTTTTGAATGTCGGTCAGCACTGCCTTCATGTTGTCCTTGACCGATGGGTCTATAACCCTTGGGCCAGAAACGTAGTCGCCGTATTCGGCGGTGTCAGAAACGCTCCAACGCTGCTTAGCAATGCCGCCCTCGTACATGAGGTCAACAATTAGCTTCAGCTCGTGAAGAACTTCGAAGTAAGCAATCTCAGGCTGATATCCGGCCTCAACCAAAGTCTCGAAGCCGTACATCACAAGCTGCGATGCGCCACCGCAAAGAACTGCTTGCTCGCCAAATAGATCGGTTTCGGTCTCTTCGGTAAAGGTGGTCTTGATAGTGCCGGCACGAGTACCGCCGATGGCAGCAGAATAGGAAAGACCAAGAGCCATTGCATTTCCGGTCGCATCCTGCTCAACTGCGATCAGGTTTGGAACACCCTTTCCGGCAACATACTCGCGACGTACCAAGTGGCCTGGGCCCTTTGGTGCAACAAGAAATACGTCGATGTCTGCTGGTGGCTGGATCTGACCGTAGCGAATTGCGAAGCCATGACCAAACACCAAAGCATCTCCTGCTTCTAGGTTCGGCTCAATGTCAGTCTTGAAAAGATCGCGCTGCTTTGGGTCCGGAGCGAGCACAACGATGACGTTTGCCCACTTGACCGCTTCGCCCGGCGTGAGAACCGTTAGGCCCTGGTCGGTAGCCTTGGAGATCGACTTGGAGCCCTCCAAAAGTCCAACTACGACGTCAACGCCGGAGTCCTTCAGGTTCAGCGCGTGGGCGTGGCCTTGAGAGCCGAAGCCCAGAACAGCTACCTTGCGGCCCTGAATAATGCTGATGTCTGCGTCTTTGTCATAGAAAATCTCTGCCAATTTATTTGCTCTCCTTGATTGTTATGTAGTAAACTCTAGCGAATCACTTTTTCGCTCATTGACTTAGATCCTCGCGATACAGCAATCGCGCCAGACTGAACCAATTCCTTTATGCCAAATGGCTCTAAGACCTTCAAAAAGGCCTGGCACTTGGCGGTGTTTCCGGTGACTTCGATTACGACCGCATCACTCACGACATCAATGACTCGAGCCCTAAACAAAGTTACTGCCTCTAAAACCTGCGACCTAGTCGAAGAGTCGGTTCTAACCTTGACCAACATGTGGTCTCTGGCAACCGAAGTTTCTTCTTCGAGTTCAACAATTTTTAGAACGTTTATTAGCTTGTTTAGTTGCTTTGTTACCTGCTCAAGCGGCTGACCATCCAAGCTGACCACGACGGTAATTCTGGAAACGCCCTCAATTTCAGTGGTTCCCACGGCAAGTGACTCGATGTTGTAACCGCGCCTAGCAAAAAGCGCGGCGACTCGCGTAAGGATTCCTGGCTTATTTTCAACCAGCAGAGAAAGCAAATGCTGAGTCGACATTATTCATCACCATCCCAAATCGGTGCCGCATCTCGGGCATATTGAACCGCGTCATTCGAAATTCCTGATGGAACCATTGGCCAAACCATAGCGTCTCTGCCGACTATGAAGTCGATTACAACGGGTCGATCATTCGTTTCCATCGCAAGCTTGATCGCCGCGTCAACATCCTCGACTTTCTCGACCCTAATTGCCAGGCAACCATAGGCCTCCCCAAGCTTCACGAAATCCGGCACCATTATTGTGTCGGTTCCGGTATTCAAGTCGCTATTGGAGTAGCGAGAGTTATAAAACAGTGTCTGCCACTGTCTAACCATCCCAAGCGACGAGTTGTTGATGATCGCTACTTTTATCGGAATGTTGTTGATGGTGCAGGTTGCCAACTCCTGATTTGTCATTTGGAAGCAGCCGTCACCGTCAATCGCCCAAACTAGGCGATCTGGCTGCGCCACCTTGGCGCCCATTGCGGCCGGAACCGCGTAGCCCATGGTTCCCAGTCCGCCAGAATTTAGCCAAGAATTAGGTCGCTCATACTTGATGAACTGCGCCGACCACATCTGATGTTGGCCCACTCCAGAGGCGAATATTGCCTCTGGGCCAGATAGCTCACCGATGCGCTGAATGACGTACTGAGGAGAGAGCTTCCCGTCATCGGGTTCGCTGTAGCCAAGCGGGTAGCGCTCCTTGAGGCCCTTTAGAAAATCCACCAGTCCTCGTAGTCCGGCTTAGATTCCTTCATCTGCGCCTTCAACTCGGCAATCAACATCAAGATCACAACCTTGGCGTCACCAACTATCGGCACATCTGCGTGACGAATCTTTCCAATTTCTGCTGGATCAATATCGACGTGGATTACTTTCGCACCCTTAGCAAAGCTCTTAATGTCACCGGTTACTCGATCATCAAAGCGGGCGCCGAGGGTAATCAAGAGATCTGATTTTTGCAAGGCGGTTACCGCCGGCACCGTTCCGTGCATACCCGGCATACCTAGTTGCTGCGGATGCGAGTCAGGGAAAGCACCTCTGGCCATCAAGGTCGTGGTAACTGGAGCATGAAGTAATTCAGCCAAGGCAAGAAGTTCCTTACTCGCGTCGGCCCGGATAACTCCGCCGCCAACATAAAGAATTGGCTTATGGGACTTCAGAATAAGTTCAGCCGCTGCTTGCACCTGCTTACCGTGAGGGTCGGTAACAGGCCTGAAACCAGGCAGGTCAATCTTCGGTGGCCAAGAGAACTCGAACTTTCCGTTCTGAGCGTCCTTAGCGAAGTCAATAAGAACTGGGCCTGGCCTGCCGGTAGTAGCTATTTCGTATGCCGCCGCAACAACACCAGGGATGTCCTCAGCTCGAGTCACCAAGAAGCTGTGCTTCGTAATCGGCATTGTTATTCCAACAATGTCCGCCTCTTGAAAGGCATCGGTTCCAATTGAGAATGAGTTCACCTGACCGGTGATCGCGAGCATTGGCACTGAGTCCATGTGAGCATCGGCAATCGCAGTCACCAGGTTTGTAGCACCTGGACCACTTGTCGCAATACACACGCCAAGTCTTCCACTAGCCGCCGCGTACCCTTCGGCTGCGTGACCAGCACCTTGCTCGTGCCTAACCAAAATGTGGCGTAGTTTTTTGGAGTCCATGAGCGGGTCGTAAGTGGGCAAGATTGCTCCACCAGGCAAGCCAAAGACCGTGTCAACCCCGAGCAGCTCGAGCGAACGGATTAGTGCTTGCGCCCCGGTTAGGGTCTCGGTTGCCATGATGTCCTTTTCAACTCGATTATTAGCCGCAGTATGCGCCCTCGGAAGCCGAGTGCACAAGCTTAGAAAATTTAGCTAGCACACCGCGGGTGTAGCGCGGTGGCAATGGCTGCCAGTCTTTACGACGTTCAGCCAGCTCTTCTTCGCTGACGAGTAAATCAAGCGAACGAGCAGCGATATCAACTCGAATCAAGTCTCCATCGCGCACCAGAGCAATTGGTCCACCATCGGTGGTCTCTGGAGAAATATGGCCGATACACAGTCCGGTTGTGCCGCCTGAGAATCTGCCGTCCGTCAATAGTAGAACATCTTTACCCAATCCCGCACCCTTGATGGCGGCAGTGAAGGCAAGCATCTCACGCATGCCTGGGCCGCCTTTAGGTCCTTCGTAGCGAATCACCACCGCATCGCCAGACTTGATCTCGCCATTATTCAGAGCCTCTATGGCAGTTCCTTCGCGATCAAAAACGCGTGCCGGGCCCTCAAAAGTAGCCAACTCAAAACCTGCGGTCTTTACGACCGCACCATCTGGTGCCAACGAACCGTGCAGCACATTAATCCCACCGCGCTTACTCATCGGGTTATTCATGGCGCGAATGATTTTTCCATCTGGGTCCGGTGGAGAAATCTCCGCTAAGTTTTCGGCCATCGTCTTACCGGTCACGGTCATGACATCCCCGTGCATAAGTCCAGCATCGAGAAGTGCTCTCATAAGTACCGGAACGCCGCCGACGCGATCAACATCGTTCATCACGTATTGTCCGAACGGCTTAAGGTCGCCCAAGTGAGGAACCTTGTCAGCAATGCGATTGAAGTCTGCAAGTTGAAGGTCAACTTCTGCCTCGCGAGCTATCGCTAGTAAGTGGAGGACAGCATTTGTCGAGCCACCGAACGCCATCAAAACCGCAATCGCATTCTCAAAAGCAGGTTTGGTCATAATCTGACGAGCTGTGATTCCCTTATCTATCAAGTTCACTACCGCCTCGCCGGAACGGTGAGCCCAAATGTCTCGTCTGCGATCCGCAGATGGTGGAGCAGCCGATCCAGGAAGGCTCATGCCGAGCGCTTCACCGATGGAGGCCATTGTGTTAGCTGTATACATACCGCCACAAGCGCCTTCTCCCGGGCAGATTGCGCGTTCGATCCGACCGAGGTCCTCTTCGCTCATCTTGCCGGCCTTGCACGCACCAACGGCTTCGAAAGCGTCGATGATTGTCACCTGCTTTTCGGTGCCGTCGGTTAGCTTTACCCAACCTGGAGCGATTGTGCCGGCGTACAAAAATACAGATGCAAGATCCAGTCTTGCTGCTGCCATTAGCATTCCGGGCAGCGACTTGTCACAGCCGGCAAGCAGCACTGAGCCGTCCATCCGTTCAGCCTGCATTACGGTCTCGACAGAGTCCGCAATTACCTCTCGGGACACGAGTGAAAAGTGCATGCCCTCGTGACCCATTGAGATTCCGTCCGAAACTGAAATCGTTCCAAACTCCATAGGCCATCCGTTTGCCTGGCGGACGCCAACTTTGACGGCATCCGCAAGACGATCTAGAGACAAGTTGCAAGGAGTCACTTCGTTCCAAGAAGAGGCAACGCCGATTTGTGGCTTAACCCAGTCGTCGTCACCCATACCGACGGCTCGGAGCATTCCACGGGCAGGTGCGCGCTCAATTCCATCGGTTACATCATGGCTTCTGGGCTTCATGTGATTGGTCATGAGTTAATCTTACGTTTTATATCGCGATACTCTGGTCGTGTGGAAAATCTAGACACAACAAAGATCCCGACCGGTCTGGCGCTTTATAATCGAGCCGCCCACCGCGCCAGCAAAGAAGTTATCTACTCCTACTCGACCTCTTTCGGCATGGCTACCAGGGTCCTAAATAAAGACTTACGTGACCACGTCGAGAACATTTACGCGCTGGTGCGGGTGGCCGATGAAATTGTTGATGGCTGTGCTGCTCAGGCTTCCGCGGAATCAGATGGTTTTGACCCCGGCGTGCTGCTAACTGAATTTGAAAACGAAACATATCTAGCATTGACACGCGGCTTCAGCACGAACCTAGTTATACATGCGTTTGCCCTCACAGCCAGAAAAGTTGGAATCAAAAAAGACATCATTGAACCTTTCTTTTTCTCGATGAGGCAAGACTTGACCGAAACGATTCACGATCAAAAGTCTTTCCGGGTTTATGTCTATGGCAGCGCCGAGGTTGTCGGCTTGATGTGTTTGGCGGCATTTGTCCATGGCAGGGATTACACCGAGGAGCAAAAACTACTCTTGGTCAAAGGAGCTCGTGCTCTCGGAGCGGCCTTTCAGAAAGTGAACTTCCTTAGAGATCTTGCATCAGACTTTGACAAGCTTGGACGCAGCTACTTTCCGGATGTCGCCATAAAGACCTTCGATGAGGAGACCAAAGACAGGCTGGTCCGAGATATAGAAAATGACTTGCAAATTTCAGCCTTGTCGCTGCCCCTATTGGAATCATCGGCAAGAAAAGCGGTAACAGCAGCTCAATTTTTGTTTCAGGAGCTCAACAATAAAATATCTAAAACCCCCGCCGAGGAACTAATTCAGGCCCGTATCTCTGTTAACAACTTACGGAAGCTATTCGTGCTTGCCAAAGCCCTATTAGGAGTAAAGCCTTGAGTAATAAAACAGCCGTTGTCGTTGGTGGAGGAATCGCCGGTCTTGCAAGCGCAGCACTTCTAGCTAAGGCAGGGATGAAAGTTCAGCTTTTCGAAGCGAACGCCACCCTTGGCGGTCGAGCCGATGTCTGGGAGAAAGACGGCTTCCGCTTTGACATGGGGCCAAGCTGGTACTTGATGCCGGATGCCTTTGAGCAGTTCTTCAAGCTAATGGGCACCTCGGCCAAGGAACAACTAGACCTAGTGAGACTGAACCCGGCTTACCAAACTCGAAACGAGGGTCTCGGCGATGCACTTTTGATGCCGGATAACGTCGAAGGCATAAAAGAGCTCTTTGAATCGATTGAAGCTGGGGCAGGCGAAGGTCTACAGAGATATTTAGACAGCGCAGAGGATGCCTACGACCTGTCGATTAAGCACTTTTTGTATACAAACTTCCAAGACGCCAGAAGCTTCGTGCAGCCAGAGGTAATTGCGAAACTTGGCCGATTCATGAAGCTACTACTAAAGCCTCTCTATTCATTTTCCGGGGAATACGTAAAAGACGATCGCCTCAAGAAAATGCTGAACTTTCCAGCCGTCTTTTTAGGTGCTTCCCCCTATGACACCCCGAGCATGTATCACCTAATGACACACGTCGACATGAACCAGGGCGTGTTTTACCCGCAGGGTGGCCTCCACAGCGTCATTGAGGCGATTGCCAGGCTCGCTAAGCAATACGGCGTCGAGATTCACACCAGCTCGCCTGTAACAAAGATCCTGACCGACGGCAATAAGGCAGTTGGTCTTCAAGTCGGTTCCTCGGAGTACTTAGCAGATGTCGTTGTCGCGAGCGCCGACCTGCATCATGTCGAGACTAAATTGCTCGAGAAAAAGCACCAGACCTACCCGCAAAAATTCTGGGACAAGAAAATTCCCGGGCCTTCGGCGATGCTCATCTACTTGGGGGTTAAAGGCAAAATAGACCAACTTGACCACCACACGCTTTTGTACACCAAGGACTGGAGCACTAATTTCTCCCAAGTGTTTAGAAAGGCTGATGGAAAGAGCCACGTGCCGTCACCGGCATCGCTTTACATCTGTAACCCCTCCAAGTCAGATGCATCTGTTGCCCCCGATGGGCACGAGAACCTTTTCGTGCTAGTCCCGATTGCCCCAGACCCCGTTATTGGCCGAGGTGGCATTGAGCGAAGTGGTGATGAGGACTTTGAGGCTGCTGCCGACAAGATAATCGATCAGATAGCAGAGTGGTGTGATATCCCAGACCTTCACGAGCGCATCGTGGTTAGGCGCACCATGGGGCCGGGTAACTTCGAGTCGGAACTAAACGCCTGGAGCGGTACCGCACTTGGTATGGCTCATACTTTGACCCAGAGCGCATTCTTTAGGCCAAAAAACTTCTCCAAGAAGTTGAAGAACCTGTTCTACACCGGTCACAACACCATTCCAGGCATCGGCCTACCGATGTGCCTAATTGGTGCTGAGTTGGTTTATAAGCACCTGACAAACGACCGCAGTTCTGGGCCAATTCAAAAAGAACTAACCGAGGTTCAAAGGTGGAAAGGCATTAGTTGATTGATGCCCTAACGCCCTTTGCTTACCTGGCAGCACTTGTTTTATCGACAGTCGGACTTTACCTTCTTGACCGACGTCACAAGTTGGCATTCGCTACATCCCCTAAGGCTGCGGCTCTCTCAATCACAATTGCAGTTGCTCTGTTCTTGGTTTGGGATCTAGTCGGGATAGGCCTTGGGATATTTTTTCGCGGTGACGCCCCTCATCTTTCTGGATTACTGCTTGCGCCAGAACTGCCGCTTGAGGAGCTCTTCTTCCTAATAGTGCTGAGCTACAACTCACTGCTTGTCTACTTAGGCTTTGCAAGGCGGCTGAAAAAATGACCTACCTTTTGCTGAGCGCAACCGTCATGGCACTTGTGGCGATCTACGCGTTCTTGATGCGCCACTGGTGGGTTACAAAACCTTTAGTGGGAACTGCTGCCGTAATGCTGACTCTGACTGCTATTTTTGACAATGTGATAATAGGAACAGGTATCGTCGCCTATGACTCGGAAAAGATATCCGGCATCAAGATAGGCGTTGCTCCCATCGAAGACTTCGCATACACAGTGCTTGCGATCGTTCTAGTGCCATCGCTGTTCAATTTTTTCAGGACTAAATTGTGAAACTAGTATCCAGGCTGGTGGTTTCTTCGAGGCCGATTTCCTGGATAAACACTGCATTCCCGTTCGCAGTTGCGTATTTTCTTGGCACCGGAAACATCGACATAACCTTGATTGTTGGCGCTTTTTTCTTCCTCATCCCATACAACCTTCTGATGTATGGGGTCAACGATGTTTTCGACTATGAGTCTGATCTCACGAACCCTAGAAAAGGTGGGCTAGAAGGCGCTCTTCTGGAGCCCAAATACCACGCAGCAACCCTCTGGATCTCAACCGGACTTGCGACACCATTTGTGATTTATCTTCTTGTAGTCGGCAGTCTTTTTTCTGGGGCCTTACTGCTTTTAGTTATTTTCTCGGTGGTGGCCTACTCGGCTAAGTACTTGCGCTTCAAGGAGATTCCGGTTCTGGACTCTTTCACCTCTGCCCTGCACTTTATTGGGCCGATGCTCTTTGGACTTGCGCTTGCCGGGACAAGCCTCACGAGCGAGGTTGTGATGATGGCATCAATTGCATTCGTCCTCTGGGGCATGGCCTCCCACGCTTTTGGCGCAGTGCAGGACATCAGGGCAGATAAGGACGCGAACATCGCGTCAATCGCCACTTTTTTCGGAGCCCGCCTGACGGTGAAGTTGGCTTTTGGCGCTTATTTACTGGCCGCTCTGATGCTGCTGGGCCTTCCGGGTAGATTTCAGTTTGCGGCCTTAGCCGCCCTCCCCTATTTATTTGTCACCGCAAGGGAGTTTGGAATCACAGATGAAACCTGTGAAACGGCCAACAGAGGTTGGAAAAGATTTATATGGCTGAACTTTTTCGCCGGCGCGATTATCTCGTCGCTCTTGATTGGCCCCGGCTAAATAGCTTTCCAGCTAATAACATGCGATCTTGAAAACCTCGGCGCGCACAGTTTGCAGCTAAGAACAGAACTAGGCCTTCGCATTCGAAAGTGCTTATGACCCGCCGAGCACTCCCCCAAATACTTAGCACTGGATGCGGCGATTACAGCGCCGTCGAGCTTTTCATGACGATAGCCAAGTAAGGACGCTTGCTGTTTCCAATGGCTTCCGTGACCAACAGATCTTCCGACCAAAGCATGCGCAACCTCGTGAAGCAGCACCTGATGAATTTGGTCCAAATTTGCAGTCGCAACAAAATGCTTGCTCAAAGTGATTCGCTTTTTTGAGTAGTCACACTGACCGGCTCTTCTGATTGCCCGATCGAAACCAAAAGAGTAATTGATAACCCCGTGGGCTTGGAACAACTCAAGTGCCATCTGTTCAACCTGAGCATCGGTTATTGAGGAATCACTTTTTTCTAGGGAGGCCATGCTTTTAGGTTTAGCCCTCACAAAGTTCGCTGATGCGCCTGACAGCCTCGGTAATCCTTGGTTTGGAACTTGCAAAATTGAACCGGATAAAGCCCTTAAAGTCATCCTGTGGGCTGTGATCGGGACCTGCGTTTACGGACACCTTCGCCTCGCTCAAAATAGTTTTTGCCAAATCAGAAATTCGATAAGCCTCAAGGTCGATCCACGCCAAATAAGTGGCCTCCATCTGGAACATCTTTGCCTTTGGAAGCCTGGTGGCAACCTCGTGGCGCAAGTGCTCTAGATTGTCCTGCAGAATATTCACCGTTTCATCGAGCCAGGGAGTCCCGGATTCGTAGGCAGCAACCATCGCATGCGCGCCGAGAATCGAAGAGCGCCACTGCATTGAATCTGGCAGCCTTGAAAGCTTTTTTCTTACCTGATCGGACTGGGTTATTAGAAAACCCGCTTTTAGTCCTGCCGTATTCCAGCCCTTCGAACTTGAGGTGATGGTCACTCCTGTTTCAATAGCGTGCTGGCCAAGAGACAAATAGGGAGTGAATGGGCCCCAGCTAAGCGGTGCATGAATTTCATCAGAAATCACCAGTGCGCCAAACTCCTTAGCCATCAGAGCAATCTCAGTCAGCTCTTGAGCCGAGTGAATACGGCCCACTGGGTTTTGTGGTGAGCAGAGTAGATAAACCTTCACTCCGCTTTCAAACTGCTCTCGAATAGCGACCAGGTCCAATTTCCAAGTGTCGCCGTCCAGGTAGAGAGGGGCGTCCGCCGGTTCACATTGCGCTTCTTTGAGCCACCCGTAGAATGACGCATACACGGGAGAATTTATAAGAACCTTTTCGCCCGGAATGGTAACCGCCCTAAGAATTTCAACCGCGGCGGAGGCAACATCATTGGCCAGCTTTATACCACCGGGCTCAATCTTCCAGCCCCATCGGTTTAGCGCGAACTCCTGGAATGCTGGACCGATCTCAGGAAACAGGCCCTGATAGCCAAGGTCAGAATTGGCAACCATTTGACTAATGCGATCTCGAATCGGCTTTGCAACATCAAAGTCCATCTCTGCCACGTGCATCGGCAGGACTTCTTCCGGAAACCTTCGCCATTTAGAGCTTGATCGATTGGCGAAATTGCTAAAGCTATTTGGATCTTGCATGCTTCGATTATGCCCTAGGTGTTGACTTACTGGCTGACAGAAAAACCTAGAAGCCAAACAGCAAGTACCCCGCTATGAAAAACATCACGACAGCAATTAGCGAATCGAGAATGCGCCAGAACTTCAGGGATGATGTAAAAGGCGCCAAGAGCCTCGCGAAGTAGCCCAGGCCAAAGAACCACACAAAGCTTCCAATGCTCGCCCCCAACCAAAACCACCACCTGTCATTTACAAACTGATTGCCGATCGATCCGAGCAAAATAACGGTGTCTATGTAAACATGAGGATTCAAAAAGGTAAGAGCTAGCGCAGTCCCGATTGCCTTTGACGGGTTCGATTTTGCTTGCCCGCTTGCTTCCAAGATGCTGGGTCGAGTGGCCCTTCGAATGGAACCAATGCCAAACCAGATCAGATATGCGGCGCCACCAAATCGCAGAGCCACTAAGACCCACGGAACAGTTTCGATGACTGCGCCGAGGCCCAAGATGCCAGCACCGATCAGAATCGCATCGGCAACCGCGCAGACAAGGACAACAGCCAAAATGTTTTGGCGCTTGAGTCCCTGTCTTAGCACGAAAGCGTTCTGCGCTCCGATGGCGATAATCAATGCCAAGCCGCTGGCAAAGCCAGTAGTGATTGCTAGCACGAGACCCTAACTAAGAATTCGACCTGACACAAAATTGGAAATAAATCTTTGTCAAAGCCTATTGAAAAATTACATGACGCTAGAAATCGGAACCGCAGCACCTGAATTTACGCTTGTCAACCAAGATGGTCAAGGCGTCTCTTTGTCTGATCACTTGGGCAAAAACGTAATTGTCTATTTCTATCCGGCAGCCTCGACACAGGGCTGCACGATTCAAGCCTGTGATTTCAGAGACAACATAAATTCGCTCAATGCAACCGGCTACGTAGTCCTTGGCGTCTCACCTGACAAGCAGAGCAAGCTCAAAACATTTCAAGAAAAGCAAGATTTGAACTTCGATCTTCTTTCCGACGAGGACAGCTTCGTTCACAAGGCCTATGGCGCCTATGGAGCGAAGAAAATGCATGGCAAAGAATACATGGGAACGATTCGCTCAACTTTTGTGGTGGACCCGGATGGCAAAATTAGTCACGCCTTCTATAAGGTCAAAACAACGGGCCATGTTACATTTCTGAAAGAGCAATTCGGCCTCTAGCCACGAAGCGGAAGCAAAACCCCGATTGCAATAAAAACGCCGCCGAAGACTCGGTTGAAATTCTTGCCCGCTCGCACCAAAAGAGGCTTTATTCGATCTGCCAATGAGGCCACGGTGAATTCATAAACGAATTCGATCACCATAAAAGTAATGGCCATCAGTAAAAACTGTGTGAATAGCGATTCTTGCGGGTTCACAAACTGCGGCAGAAATGCAACGAAAAACAGGATTCCCTTTGGGTTACTGACTGCTGAAATGAACCCTTGTCTAAACAGCGTTCTAAACCTGCCATTGCCAGCGTTTTTGGACCTTGAAATATCAATTGGCTCCGACCTAATCAGCTGAATACCTAGCCAAACCAAGTACGCTCCGCCAAGCCACTTCATTATTACTAAAAGCCCTGCCCAGGTCGCCAGCAATGCCCCGATGCCAAACATTGAAAGCCCAATGATTAGACCGAACCCGAGAGAGCCTCCGACTATAGTCGCAAGAGTCTTTTTGGTTCCGTGCAAGGCGCCGTGGGTAAGGGCCAAAAGTCCGTTTGGCCCAGGAGTAAGCGATAGCCCAATTGCCGCAAGAGCGTACAAAGACCAGGTTTGCCACGTCATGTCTAAATAGTGTCAGAAAAACTAGCTATTAACTGATTCTTTCTTCTTGGCGACGACAGCAGCAAGCTTGTCGGGTTTCTTGGTGGACAGACCCGCCACAATCACAAAAGCCGAACCAATAATTACTAGGTTCTTCACAATGTACTGACCCTCGAGGGTTAGACCAAAAGGAATGAACGTGAAGCAAACCTCGGGGAGAAGCACCAGTGGCAAGAAAGTTCCGGGCATCTGAAACGCAAGAAGCACTATTCCGGCTCGCGTTAGCGCAGGAATCAAGAAAGCAACTCCGATAGCAACTTCCCATAGCCCAAGAAGCGGAACAATGATTTCCGGCGTCAGCCAGTAAATGGTTGCCGCAACCAAGTCATAAGCCGGTGACAATTCACCGATCATCTTTAGTGCACCAAACCAAATAAATATTATTCCAATGGCATACCGAAGAAACGGAACACCAATCTTGGTAGAGAACCGGATCATGTATTTGTCGAACTGGCCCTCTAGCTTTGTAACGAACTCTTTGATTATCATTTGGCTCCCTATAGACGCTCGAAATTACGACTTGATAACTGGATTTGAACTGCCAAGCGTCTTTGCCGGCAAGTCATAGCAATAACACGAATGTGGCTGTACGCATTCCCATGGTTACCAAAATGCCCTCGGGAGTGTTCCCTGCTTCAATCGCTCCCGTAATAGAGTGCTAAAGGCACACAGTCAGCAGGTGGGTGCGTTCCCAGAGTTAGTTTTGCTCGCCGAAGTTTACGGTTATTTGCGGCCAGGAATCTTGCAACAAGGGGGAAGTTAGATCACTCAGGCGAAGCTTTTGGTTGCCCTCCTCGTTAAAATTATCCGACGCCAACCAAGTCTCAATCGCGGACCTAACCTGCGGCCATTCGGAGTCCAAAATTGAAAACCAGGCTGTGTCACGACTGTGACCCTTGACAATCGTGGCTTGCCGGAACACTCCTTCAAAAGATAAGCCTAATCTCCCGGCCGCTCTAATGGATGGTGCGTTGAGAGCGTTGCACTTCCATTCAAGCCGTCTATAACCAAGATCAAATGCATTTTTCATCATCAAGTACATGGCCTCGGTAGCGATGGGCTTTCGCTGCATCAATGGCGAGAATGTTAGCCAGCCAATTTCGATTGACGAGGCCTTTGGGTCAACCCGAAGGTGCGAGGAAATGCCGACTGCCTTGTTGGTCCGGGCATCGATGATTGCGTAAAAAACGGGGTCTTCCTGGCCTTGAACGCGCTGAACCCAAGCCGAAAATTCATCCACAGACTGAAAAGGGCCCTGAGGCAAGTAGGTCCATAGTGTGCCGGATGCATCGAGGCTAAACGCCTCGAAGAGATCGACAGCGTGAGCCTCGGCCCCAAGTTGTTCGACCCTGCAAAGAGATCCAGAAATTCCCAGGCCTCCATTCGGAAGCCTAGGCTTGGCGACTTGATTCACCTTGGCGCCAATCGGATCCCCGTTGGCATTCGGCACTGAATTTATGAGCACTAGCTAAGACTAAGGCTCACGCTTCGACAGAGGTAGGGTCCGCTGCGACTTCCTTCCGCGCTCTTAGTCCCGGATTGCGCCTACGGCAGATCAACCCGATCTGCATTCATGACCTTTACCCAAGCAGCCACAAAGTCTGCAACAAATCGCTCGGTTGAATCGTCTTGCGCGTAAACCTCCGCATAGGCCCGGAGCACTGAGTTTGAACCAAATACCAAATCGACCCTGCTGGCAGTGAACTTCACCTGACCGCTGTTGCGGTCGCGCATGTTGTATGAGTTATAACCGCTTGGCTCCCAAACATAGGTCATGTCGGTTAGGTTCACGAAGAAGTCAGTAGTTAGCTGCCCCTCGCGCTCGGTCAGAACACCTTGCTTAGTACCGGCGTGGTTCGCACCAATTGCTCGCAGACCGCCAACTAGAGCTGTCATTTCCGGAGCAGTCAGCCTCATCAGCTGGGCCCTATCTAGCATCAGCTCTTCAGGACTTACGGTGTAGTCCTTCTTGACCCAGTTTCTAAAAGCGTCATGAATTGGTTCAAGTGGCGCAAAAGATTCTGCATCGGTCCACTCCGCTGTCGCGTCTCCGCGACCAGGGGCAAACGGAACTTCAATGTCGTGACCGGCAGCTTTAGCTGCCATCTCAACGCCTAAGTTTCCTGCCAAAACAATAACGTCAGCCACGCTTGCGTTGCTAGATTCCGCGATTGGCTCAAGGACTGAAAGCACACGCTCTAGGCGCTCTGGTTCGTTGCCCTCCCATGAGCGCTGAGGCTCAAGGCGGATTCTCGCACCGTTCGCACCTCCTCGCAGATCACTTCCGCGGAATGTTCTTGCTGAATCCCAAGCGGTTGAGACCATGTCTTCTGCCGATAAGCCAGCAGCGGCAATCTTTGCTTTGAGTGCCTTTAGGTCATAGTCCTTACTTCCGGCGGGAACTGGATCCTGCCAGATAAGGTCTTCGGCTGGCACATCGGGGCCGAAGTAGCGACCCTTTGGTCCCATGTCACGGTGAGTGAGCTTGAACCATGCCTTTGCAAACACCTCGGAAAGTTGATCGGGGTTCTCATAGAAGTTCTTGGAAATTTCGCGATAAATGGGATCCTTGATCATTGCCATATCGGCATCGGTCATAACCGGGTTGTGGCGAATGGTTGGATCTTCAACATCAACTGGCCTGTCTTCCTCCTTGATGTTGATCGGTTCCCACTGCTTAGCACCGGCCGGGCTCTTGACGTTCTCCCACTCGTAGGTGAACAGAAGGTAGAAGTACTCGTTATCCCACCTGGTTGGGTTTGTGGTCCAAGCACCTTCAAGACCGGAAGAAACTGTTTGGTTGCCAACACCACGGGTGGTGTGGTTCATCCACCCAAGACCGGCCTCGTGGAGACCAGCGGCCTCTGGGGTTGCCTCTAAGTTTTCGGCCCTGCCAGCTCCATGCATCTTGCCAACGGTGTGGCCACCTGCGGTGAGCGCAACGGTTTCTTCGTCATTCATGGCCATGCGGGCAAAAGTTTCGCGAACATGCTGCGCGGTCTTCAACGGGTCAGGATTTCCATTGACACCCTCTGGGTTCACGTAGATCAGACCCATCTGAACTGCCGCCAGAGGGTTTTCCATGGTTGAGGCATCATCAACATTTTCATAGCGACTTTCGGAGGGCTCCAGCCACTCCTTTTCACTTCCCCAGTAGATGTCAGTTTCTGGGTGCCAAATGTCTGCTCTTCCAAAACCAAAGCCAAACGTCTTCAGACCAAATGACTCGTAAGCAATGTTTCCGGCAAGAATCATTAGATCGGCCCAAGAGACCTTATTGCCGTATTTCTTCTTCACTGGCCAAAGTAGTCTCCTAGCTTTGTCTAGGTTCACGTTATCTGGCCAGGAGTTCAGTGGCGCAAATCTCTGGTTCCCGGTGCCGCCGCCGCCCCGACCATCGGCGGTTCTATACGAGCCGGCAGAGTGCCAAGCCATGCGGATCATCAGCCCGCCGTAGTGACCCCAGTCCGCTGGCCACCAAGACTGGCTGTCTTTCAGGAGAGCATCCAGATCTTTCTTTAGGGCCTCAACATCTAGCTTCTTGAGTTCCTCGTGGTAGTCAAAGTCTTTGCCAAGTGGGTTGGTCTTCGTGTCGTGCTGGCGCAGGATGTCAAGGCTTAGCGCGTTTGGCCACCAGTCCATCTTGCCTGTTGCTTGAGTGGTCTGGGATCCGTGCACTATTGGGCAGGTGCCTTGCGTTTCCATGATGACTGTCTCCTGAAGTTTCTCGGTCAAGTAAGTCTGGATCGAGAGTCATAAGCCTAACTCCTCGTGCGCGATTGACACTAAGTGCTTATTGGTCAGGCAGGCTAGCCGCACGAATACGAGGGACGCGGACGGGTTTTAGTTCGCGTAATAATCTTGCACTAGAGAGCGTAACTAGACCGCTCACCATCGCTTCTCAGCGGCTCTGTGTTGGCTCATTGGAAACGTTGCATGGCTAAGGTGGAGGTACGGGGTAAATAATCGAAAGAGGCAAAAATAATGAAGCCTGAAACAAAACTTGGCAAGCAGCTGCAAACATTCAATAGGTTTGCAGGCTTGTTTCACCTGATTCAAGCCATTGTGCTGTACTTCATCTTGAACGACGAGACCAAGATCCCAGTTATCACAAGGTTCTTTACCGATACCCCCGATGGCATAAGGCCAATGAGCGAGACCCTGTTCGAATTTCCGATAGCCCTGATTGCTCCGATCTTCCTGTTGATTTCAGCAATCGCACACCTGCTCATCTCTGCTCCGTTCTACATTCAGCGCTACGAGCAAAACATTGCCAAGGGCATCAATCCACCGCGCTGGTGGGAGTATTCAATCAGCTCCTCACTGATGCTGGTTGTGCTGCTGATGCTGGGCGGCCTCATAGAGATTTCAGCAATCGTGTTCATCTTCACGCTGAACTTCATCATGAACCTGATGGGTCTGGTAATGGAAAAGTACAACCAATTGACCGAAAAGGTGAGCTGGTTGCCATTCAACATCGGAGTTGTAGCCGGAATTGTTCCTTGGATTATGGGTGGGCTTTACTTCTGGGTTTCCACCAACAACATTGCGGACGCCATCCCCGTCTATGCGCAGTTTGGTTTCCTTCTTACCTTCATCTTCTTCAACACCTTCGCCATCAACATGTTCTTGCAATACAAGAAGGTCGGTAAGTGGAAGGACTACCCATATGGCGAAAAGGCCTACATAGTTCTAAGCCTTGTATCAAAGTCAGTCCTTGGCTGGGTAATCGTGCTCGGAACACTGGGGCTTTAGCTCACAAGCTAAATTCAAGGCCTTCTTCATTTCGCAGTATTTGGTGAGCAATCTTGATCAGCCGGTTGGTTCGGTTAGCATTCCGGGTCCAACCGGCTGCCTAAGCAACCTAACCAAAGCTCCTACAGTGACCAGCGCCAGCAGGGGTAGAAGAATCTGAACTGAAAAGATTATGTCCGGGTATTGCTGATTCCAATCCGTTTCAGACATGTGGCGAGAGTAAATTCCCCAGAAGGCCCACACCAACACCAGAGAGTATCCTGGCGAGGAATTCACCAGTGCCGTGGCGGTGCCAATCAGCGCTGCAACAATCAATATCACGACTGTCCAAGCTTGCGCTGATAGACCAAAGCCTTCTTCGAATCCTGACTGGACCAACAGCGAAGAAATGTTGGCGATGGTTGCAACAGTCACCCAACCGAAGTAGATAGCGAACGGGAGCCTAACTGAGAGGCTGCTGGCGAAGTCAGTGCGCTTCGCCGTTGTTATCTGGTTGATTTTGTAAAGCGAGAATAGCAACAGGGCAAGAATTAGAGTCGAGAGCCAGAGAAGCTCTAAGCGCCAGGCGATGATCCAAGAGCCATTTAGTAAGTTACCGATAATAAACCAGGGTGTGACACCTCTGATGACTGAAGTATTAGCTGCCAATTGAGTAAAGCTATAGACAGCTAGCCCGAGGTAGATCAGACCCCAGATTCCGAAGGTGAAATCTATTGGCGCAAACAAGGTGTCGTATTTTCTAGACACCCCGCCAACTGACAGCCCGCCTAGCGGAAGGGCTGTAGCAACTGCATTCATGACTAACACGAACCCAAAGCTCGCAAGAGCGAGAATGCGCTGCGGCATATACGGGGCCATGCTCTTGAGTAAACCACAGCTGCGCTTGGTTATCCATCTCCTAAAAATCCCGCTGTGCGGCCGATTCAAATGTTTTGGGTGCGAGCGGTCTTCTATGGCTGAATGTGCTGGAAAGCGAAAAACCCCTGCAATGCAGAGGTTTGTCTGTTTGTTTCTTGGTGCGCCCCCCCGGACTTGAACCGGGAACCCACTGATTAAGAGTCAGTTGCTCTGCCAATTGAGCTAGAGGCGCATCAGCGCAAAAGCATACCACCAAGCGACTGAAGTTATCCAAGGGATTGATGAATAGTCGTAATGCAAATTTGGTGTGCCAAGATAACCAAGTGCCCATTGAACTTATTTTGGCGGTGGCTACCTTTGGCTTTGTAACCTCGGTAACCCCGGGGCCTAACAACACAATCTTGTTTGCCACGGGAGTTAACTACGGCGTGAAAAAGGCTTTGCCGTTTTTGTTCGGAATCATGCTCGGCCTGACCGTAATTCTTACAGCAATTGGATTGGGCCTTGGGGTCGTTTTTGTCACTCTCCCAGGTGTTTATGAAATCCTAAAATATCTGGGCTTTGCATACATTCTGTTCTTGGGTTATTCAATTATTCGATCTGGCTACAAGCCCATTGACGGTGACACCAAGCTGTTCGGTCTGTTTGAGGCAGCTTTTTTCCAATTTGTGAATCCAAAGGTTTGGGTTGTCATGCCTAGCTTCATGGCCTCTTTTATACCGATTGGCTCATCTTTAGAGCAAACGATTGGACTGGTTGCTGTCTTTCTCGCACTCACTTTTCCAGGAGCGCTTGCGTGGGCGGTGTTTGGGGGTCTTCTGAAGAATTTCATGGCCGATGCAAAAAAACGCCTAATTTTCAACTGGGTGGCCGGACTTCTGCTGGTGGCCAGCATGGTCCCGGTTTTATTCATGAGCTAGCTCCGGCTTGCTTGAAAACGCTATCGGCGAACTAGTCGGTGACTACATCACAAATTCCGCTAGCCTGACAACACGTAAGGGAGTTTTATGTCTAACGAAGTTGCACGCTTAGAGCCAGGCGATAAAGCGCCCGAATTATCGCTGTTGAATCAAGACAGCAAATCAGTAACCTCCCAAGAGCTCCTCGCCACTCCAACAATTTTCTTCTTTTTTCCTGCTGCGGGAAGTCCTGGTTGCACGAAAGAGGCGGTTGACTTCCAGGATTACTTAGAGGACTTTGCCGCTCAAGGATATCAAGTAGTGGGCATCTCCCCGGACAGCCCCAGTCGCCTAAAAGAGTTCGCGCTATCGCACGACTTGAGCTTCCAGTTGCTTTCCGATCCAGACTTAGAGGCGCACCGATCTTTCGGCGCTTTTGGGCAGAAGACTCTTTATGGACGGGTTTACACCGGTGTTCTGCGTTCGACGATCGTCACGAATGAAAAAGGCAAAATCGATCAGGCTCTTTACAACGTCAAAGCCACCGGACACACCAACATGCTGAAAAAGCGCCTGGGCATTTAGTCTTTCCGAAAAAGCGCTCTAACCGGCTTTGAGAACATGGCGAAGAAAACCAGCGCCGCTGGTAACAGCAACCCGAAGCCGAGAATTACAAGGCCATACTCGCCTCCGAAGCTTGCTACTCCAATTGAAACAATCAAAAGCTGCATCACGAATGAAGGTGTGTAGGCCCAGCGCTGGAGCCTAACCATCCCGATCGCAACGTTCGAGAGAAACAATGCAGCACCTAAAACGATGCCGGTTAAAAACAGGGCACTCACTAGCGACAGCACGTCTCCCTGAATAATTGACCACGCTGACCAAAGGGCAATTAGCCATAGCACGGCCGACTGGATTGCGGTTATTAATGCCGCTAAGAGCAAAATTTTAGGCTTTTTAGACAATTGGGTCTTGATTTCTCGAGTCGGCTGTGAAACTATTTTGGGAGTTGCAAGAAGGACTCTACCTTCAAATCGGCCCAAAATTCGACCTTAGGAATAACAGAACAATATGGATATGGTTTGGTTAAATAAGGCCCGTTGTCTCAATGCAGACCCAGAGCTATTCTTCCCAGTTGGGAACACAGGACCGGCTCTAGAGCAAATAGAGCAGGCGAAAACCATCTGCCGTCAGTGCGATGTTTCGGCTCAGTGCCTTGAATATGCCATCAAAGAAAATCAAGACACAGGTGTTTGGGGTGGTCTGTCAGAAGACGAGCGCAGATCTTTGAAGCGTCGTTACGCAAGAGCCCGCCGCGCCGGCTAAACAGGTATTTCTAACACCACTCTGGTTCCGCCTCTTATCGGCGAAGTCCAGTTTATTTTCCCACGAAGCTCAGATTCCACGAGGGTCTTGACGATTTGAGTGCCAAGCCCGGAGCCCAATTTACCCTCGAGCAGACCGACTCCATTGTCCTCAACTGTGATTCTCAGAATTTTCTTCTCGCGCTCAGCAGTGACCTGAATAATCCCAGGTTTATCCCCCAGGCCATGCTCTACGGCGTTTGAAACTATCTCGGTTAGAACTAGAGCCAGCGATGTGCTGCGTTCGGCAGGTAGCTCTCCGAAGCTTCCTTCAAACTCTGTTGTAACTTGAGTGTTGTGTGACACGGCGGTTTCGGGAACCAGCGTTAAAATTCTTTTGAAGACTTGGTCGAAGCTCACGTCCTGGTCTACGCCCTCAGTCAAAACATCGTGCACCACAGCGATAGCAGTGACTCGTCGCATAGCCTGAGCTAGCGACTCTTTGACTTCTTCGGACTTGGTCTGTCTGGACTGGATTCTAAGAAGGCTTGCAACTGTCTGAAGGTTATTTTTCACACGGTGGTGAATCTCCCTGATTGTCGCATCTTTGCTTATCAGTTCTCGGTCTCGAACTCGCAACTGGGTTACGTCTCGACAAAGCACAATGGCACCGTTTCTTTTTCCGTCGCTCATTAGAGGGACCGAGCGAAGCGACACCGTCTGGCCCTCAAAGTCAACATCACTTCTCCAAGCTCCCTTGCCGGTCAAGATCAAAGGCAGACCCTCATCGACCTGGTTGAAACCAGTCGGCAGGGCGTTTACGGTTTCCGCAAGCAACCTGCCTTCCAGCTCACCATCGACTCCCGCGGCATTAAAGACCGATAGCGCACTGGGGCTCGCAAACAAAACACGACCCGCAGCATCGAGGCGAATCAGCCCGTCATTGGCTCTTGGTGCGCCTCGCTTGGGAGCGCTGCCTGATTCTGCTGTTGGGTAGTAGCCCTGTGAAATCATCTTCAATAGTTCCTCGCCAACCGCGACAAAATTTAGCTGTAATTTATTTGGCATACGAGATTCACCAAGGTTGGTGTGGCGAGTAATAATCGCAATCGGGACGGAATCCGTTGATTTATCCGGGGCAAACACCGGGTAGGCCGAGACTCTGCTGGCATTGCCCTCAAATCGCTCGAGCTCAGAACCTAGTGCAGGCATCTTCGTGGTCCAAGCTTGGTTTATCTGCTTCGCCCAGTCACTCCTGGGTGAATTGCCAATAATGTCTCTATAGAACAAAGTCGGTGCCGCAGCTGGACGGGCGTGAGCGGAGGCTTCGAAGGTAGTTCGACTGGGAATCCAAAGCACCAAGTCGGAGAATGCCGCATCCGCTACAAGTTGCCAATCAGCCAGCACAGCACTGAGCCAAGATTCGCTTTGAAAGTCTTTGACAGCCACAACTACAGAGTTTACCTTCCCTAGCTCGCATCTAATAGGTCGAGGCTCAGCAGTCTTATGGATTCGCGGGTCTTGGAGTTTTTGGCACACAGGCATAGTGGTTGCGCTTTCAGTAAGGATAGATCTGTGGCGCTGGCATCTTCGGCTATCACTGCCTTAATCTCGAGCCTTGCTAAGCGATGCATTGTGTCTTTTAGTTGCCTATCTGGGTTTTTGCCGATCGTCGACGCGCGAACTCGATTAGCAACCGGCCAAAACTCAAAGTCAGTGTTGCGGCAGTCCCATAAAAACCTGTTTAGGCCGACTGGATCAGCGGCGAATAGACCAAGAGCAAAGTCCGCCTGCTCAATAATTGCTCGTGTTGAAGAGTTTCTGGAGATGTCACTTCCGGAACTAACTAGGCCTTGCTCAAGTTCTGAGGAAACGTCAATAACCACGACATCGAAATGCTCTCTTGAAAATTGGATGAGTGTCGAAATAGATTCAGCATCTAACTCGGGCCAGCGACTCGGTGCGTTTAGCCCCGTCAGCACTCGAAGGCTCTTTTTTCCAAACTGAATCTCTTCGGTAAGTCGGTACAGTTCCTCAATGCTCAGCCTTGAGGTTCGAGCGAGCCTCAGTAAAGCAGTTATGCCGGGCCCGGGTTCAGTTAGCCCAAGACATGCGGCAATTGAGGGTCGATAGCTATCCGCATCAATAATCAAAACCCTGAGGTCCATAGAGGACATTTCGAAACCGATATTTACTGCCATAGTGGTTTTGCCGCTGCCGGCACTCCCCCAAACCGCGATTACCTTCGCACTAAGCATTGCTGGGGTTTCCGCAGACACATTTTCGGCTTCTTGTTCCTGATCGGCTGCGGCTTTGGGTCTAAGAATGTCGGCCAGAGTCATGGAAGGGGCAAAACATAAATTGGGTATCTCGCCGCGACTGCCGCCAGCACCAGAGTCGACTGATCCAGATTTAGCAAGAGCTCAACATCGGGTGCATCCTCTGCAAATAGGCCATCACCAAATTCAATTGCCAGAACCTCGGAAACCGAGACAATCCTTTGGGGCACAAACCCGTCGTCGGTTTCGGTCACCTGCCAAACCGGGACCACGCTCCCAGCAACAATCGAATCAGCTGGCTTCAAGTTTGGGACGAATCGAATTGCAGTCTGGTTCGGCCTTAGTCCTGTGCCAATTAGTCGCAATGGGATTAGCTCCCCTTTGCCAATGACCGCCGTCACGCTGAGGCCATCGGTGGCCGTGTCGGCGGTGACGTAAGCCTCGCTCAGGGTTCCTAGGTCTATTTCGGCGACAACCGTGTCGGCATCGGAGATAAGGGTCCCAGTGGAAATCGTCGATGATGCAACCAGGTAACTCGGCAGTGGTTTAATGGCGCTTGCGAACACGAGCCCGCCAAGCACTAATGACGAGCCTATTAACAACAACACCCAATTTGCTGGTCTTGCTCTTAGCCTCTTTGGCATGTGGCCTCCTTTGCAAGGAAGAGTGGCAAAGTTTTCAATGAACCGCTAAAGGTTTTCCACAGCCGAAACTTCGATTAGCGTCACGACCGAAATTGGGCACCAAACGACTTTTCGTTCTGCAGCGATTCGCAACCAAGGTCCATGTTCGCTAAGCAACCATCCTTTTCTAAGCTGGTTACGCAGACTGAAATTCACCCGCACCGGATTCCGCTGTGCGGCCAACAAATCACTCAGGCTTTTCTGCTGCAGTTCCGGCATTACATTTGCAGCGATCATGACAACTGAGCTAGTCGGAAAAACCAACAGCATTTGATCAACTGTTCCTGCAACAAAGTCGCTACCCACCACTAGATCGGCCAGAAAGGAAACCCCGCCTAGGTGTTCTACTCGAACTACCTCGGCCGGCTTGTTGTCCAATTGGCCAGTTCTGAGAGCTTCAAATTCCGATTCCAGTTCACTAATAATGTCCATGAGGCGCTATTTTGCATCAGGAAATGGGTTATCAAATAGTTATCCACAACGGAGGGGGTTTGACTTCCGTTTTTTTATTGAGGGCAAGAATCAAGAAAAATATGGATTGGAGGAAACATGATCGCGAACCAGCTGAGCAACACTCAGAAAAGCCCCGCAAAGCTATTTGCCGAAATTTCGACAGCCTACATCGAGATTCTCGCCGGGGTTAGGCGCCCAGAACAACTGTCTAGGTGGCTAAGCGATAAAGCCTTCTACGACGTTACACAGCGATCAATGCGGCGAGCTCGACAGCAAGCACTGGCTGGAACTGGCACGCGACCGACGATTATCCTCAGGCAAAGCAAAATTTTCCCAACCGACAAGGACGCTTTTCAGGGCGTCGTGCTCTTAGATATTTCTTCGGTCCTTCGAGCCGTTTCCGTCAGAGCAGAAATAATTAACGGTCGCTTGCGGATTATCGAGATCGTCCTTATTAGCTCTAGTTCTTGAAGAATGAACTTCCCTGAACACCCTGCGAAGGCTTGAGGGGAGCCTGGGTAGGCCGCTGAGGCGCTTTCGCTCCTCCAACAGCTTTGGGATTAGCTTCCTTGCGAACATCCACCTTGCCCTGTTCAGTGGGAGCTGAGTAGGTTAACTGAGCTGGCTGCTGAGCCTGAACCTCTGGCAAGGACTGCTTTATCTCAACGTTAAACAAGAACTGAACGGCTTCTTCCCGAATGCCGGCCATCATCTCCATGAACATGGCATAACCCTCGCGCTGGTATTCGATCAAAGGATCGCGCTGAGCCATCGCCCTTAGACCGATTCCTTCTTTCAAGTAATCCATCTCATAGAGGTGATCGCGCCATTTGCGATCCACAACAGAAAGCATTACGCGACGCTCAAGCTCACGCATAATTTCGATACCAACCTCGTCGGTACGTTTTTGGTAGGCAATGCGGGCATCACTCAGGACTTCTTCAGTCAACCAGCCGGCAGTTATTTTGCTTCTAGAGCCAGCCTCTTGGAAAACTTCGTCCACCTCTAGTGCGATGGGATAAGTGACCTTAAGCTCTGTCCAAAGTGTCTCGAGATCCCAGTCAGCGGAGTTGGACTCCAAGCCGGCGGACTGCACGATTTGGGTTATGACCAAGTCGAGGAATTCCTGAAAGGTGCTAGAAATGTCTTCGCCCTGCAAAATCTGTCGACGATCCGTGTAGATGGCCTCACGTTGGCGGTTCATTACGTCATCGTATTTCAAAATATTCTTGCGGATTTCGGCGTTGCGCCCCTCGACCTGAGACTGCGCCGACATGATTGCCCGGGAAACCACTCCCGATTCAATAGCCGAGTCATCAGGCACTGATGCGCGATTCATGAGAGCCGCCGCCGCACCAGAATTGAACAATCTCATCAAGTCATCAGTCAAAGAGAGATAGAAACGCGACTCTCCCGGGTCACCTTGGCGACCAGAGCGACCTCGAAGCTGATTATCGATTCTCCTCGATTCGTGGCGCTCGGTGCCAAGCACATAGAGCCCACCAACTTCCAAAACTTTTGCCGCTTCAGTAGCAACTTCTTTCTTGAGGTCGTCGAAAACCTCGTCCCACTTAGCTTCGTATTCTTCCGGCTGCTCGTCTAATGTCAGCCCAATTTTGGACATTTGCTGCACTGCCAAAAACTCAGCGTTGCCGCCGAGCATGATGTCTGTTCCTCGCCCAGCCATGTTGGTGGCAACTGTGACAGCGGCGAAACGACCGGCCTGGGCAACAATTATTGCTTCGCGCGCATTGTTTTTCGCGTTTAGCACTTCGTGCTTGACACCTCTTTTGGCCAAAAGCTTTGAGAGATACTCGCTTTTTTCAACGCTGGTGGTTCCGACCAGCACTGGCTGGCCTTTTTCGTGGCGTTCGGCGATATCTTCAACGACCATCCGAAATTTAACTTCTTCGTTCTTGTAGATCAGGTCAGATTGATCTTTTCTTACCATCTTGCGGTTGGTTGGGATCGAAACCACACCTAGTTTGTAGGTGGACATAAATTCAGCTGCTTCAGTTTCGGCAGTACCGGTCATGCCCGAGATCTTGCCGTATAGACGGAAGTAATTCTGAAGTGTCACCGTCGCGAGAGTTTGATTTTCCGGCTTGATTGTTACGCCTTCTCTTGCCTCAATTGCCTGGTGCATGCCTTCGCTGTATCGACGCCCGGGCAAAATACGACCGGTGTGCTCATCAACAATTTGAACTTCCCCGTTCACAACCACGTAGTCCTTGTCGAGCTTAAAAAGTTCCTTAGCCCGGATTGAGTTGTTCAAGAAAGAAATAAGTGGGGTGTTTGCCGTTTCATAGAGGTTGGTAATCCCTAAGTAGTCTTCGACCTTGTCGATCCCGGACTCCAGGACACCGATGGTTCTTTTCTTCTCGTCTACTTCGTAGTCCTCTTCGGCAATCAAATCATTGGCGAGCTTTGCGAAAATACCGAACCAACGGTTCACATCAGCTGCTGCGGGCCCAGAAATAATCAACGGTGTCCGAGCCTCGTCAATCAAGATTGAGTCGACCTCGTCAACGACAGCGAAAAAGTGTCCTCGCTGCACAAGCTCTTGCTTGGAGTTAGCCATGTTGTCTCTTAGGTAATCAAAACCAAACTCGTTGTTAGTCCCATAGGTGATGTCGCACTCGTACTGAGCCCGACGCTCTTGAGGGTCTTGCCCGCTAATAATGCAGCCAGTGGTCATGCCGAGCGCTCGGAAGATTCTTCCCATTAACTCTGATTGATACTTAGCCAAGAAATCATTCACCGTAACGATGTGGACCCCGCGGCCCGGGATCGCGTTTAGATAAGAGGCCAAAGTCGCGACAAGCGTCTTGCCCTCACCGGTCTTCATCTCGGCAATGTTTCCGAGATGAAGCGCTGCTCCACCCATCATTTGCACATCAAAGTGACGCATTCCGAGAGTTCGAACGGAAGCCTCACGCACGGCCGAGAAAGCTTCTGGCAACAGTTCATCCAACGACTCGCCAGCCGCGTAGCGCTCTCGGAGAGTATTGGTCTCCGCCTTTAGCTCTTCGTCACTTAGTTCTTTGTAGTTGACCTCTAAGGCATTGACTTCATTGGCGATGCCCTCTAGTTTTCTTACAAGCCTGCCCTCGCCGGCACGCAGCAGTTTGTCTACAAATAATGCCAAGAGTTACTCCTTGATGTTCAGATAAAATACTAGCTGCTGTTGGTTCAGGCTAGCTGAGTGAAATAACACCGTAGCTGTAGGCCTTCCGCCTATAAACTACCGCAGCTTTATCATGTTCAAGGTCGTGATAGAGGTAGAAGTCGTGTCCCACAAGTTCCATGTGATTGACCGCCTCTTCTTTGGTCATCGCATTTTTTTCGAACTCTTTAGAGCGAATCACGAGTTGTCTCTGTAATTCTTCGGTCTCGTCTTGCTCCACAACTGGAATTTCTCCGGTTAGTAGCTGCGAATCAGCAGGAACAATCGCTAGGTCTCTAAAGTCAGATGCGGTTAGTTCGCTCGCCCCGAGACCTTGGTGTTTTTTTTGCTTATCTGAGTACCGCCTGAGTCGCTCAAGCAGTTTGCCGAAGGCAATGTCAAAAGCAACAAATTTGTCCGAAGCCCTAGCTTCGGCCCTAACCACGTGTCCTGGTTCATAAACAGTTAGCTCAACCTGATCCTCTTGACCTGGACCTTTTGAATGCTCGTGGCGGGTTATTTTAATATTTAGTTCCTGCGGGCGATGAGCAAACTGCTCAACCTTGCCGGCCTTTTCTGTTACATAGTCTCTAAAACGATCCGAGACTGTGAGGTTTTTCGCTGAAATTCGAAGTTCCATTTTTACCTCCTAGTCGGCTGTCTAGCCGTAATACCAAACTACGCCTTTTTTTTCGCTCTCGCTCCAGCTTTAGATGTTTCTCTTGGCTAATACGCAGATTCCGGCAACTTCGTAGCCGGCAGCTCCGAGGGCTCGCATGCATTCCTTGAGTGTTGAGCCGGTTGTCATCACATCGTCAACCAGCAGTACTTTTTTGGATCCAGGAATGGCTTTCATGGAGCCCAAAATATTAGATACGCGTTCCGGTTTGTCCAGACTGCGTTGGTCTTGAACTTGACGTTGAAATCTAAGGGTGTTGATTGGCAAGCGTCTAAGCGCCAACTTGTCGCCAGCAGTTATGAGACTCAGGACCGGATCAAAACCTCGTTTTCGAAAGTTGATTTGGTTTCTTGGTGGGACGCAAATCGAGCATGAGCCAAGGTCCAGAACTGCTTCCGCCACTGCATGCCCCAGGCCGGGGGCTAAGTAAGTGATCAGCGCTGTTCTATTTTGATCTTTATAGGCGGTCAGGATTCTCGAAATTGGCTCGCTATATTCGGTGGCATACCAAACCGGAGTTCCCTCCAATGAGGATTTCGTGACCCCAAACGCGGGTAGGCAACTATCGCAGAGCGGACTGGGCGGTATTTTACAAACCGCGCAGGCAGTGGGGAAAACAAAATCTAGAAAAGACTCGAGCATGCGAATAGTTTTAGCTCAACTGCAGTGCTGGCCGCACTGCTAAGACTCGTTGTTGAAAACAGCTTGAAAGAATTGCCTGTTAGCGAAGTGGGCTGATGCTCGTTACCCCGGTTTCAATTCGACGCCAGCTGTTAGCCGAGAAGAGCCAGACCTCTCCGACCTCTGAAAGCATGTAGCTGCTTGTCGCTGAGGCGGCAGCATGCAGCTCAATACCGATGGTGGGAGGCATGGGTAGCTGCGTTCTCGGACCTGATACCGAATACTCACTGAAAGCGGTCAGGCCACTAGCGGTCGTCTCAAGGACACGTATGGATGCCATCTCCTGCCATGAAACTGCTATGGGAGTCCCTAGAACCGGTTGAATTCTAAGTCCCTCATTCAGCGACAGTGGAATTGAATTCGCATCTCGAAGCACGACCCCAACATCTAGGAATGAATCTGCGTCGTCCGTTTGAATCGACTGGACGATGCGTGTGCCCTCGGGGGCTATGGCTGCCGCCAGCCTCACTCCCAAAAAGGGACTAGCCAGAGTTCGAACCACTGTGGTCTGGTCATAAACCTCCACTGACAGACTCGCGTCGGCAGGAAAAGCCCAGAGCGATCCAGACTTGTCATAGTCAAGTGCTATGACATCGATCAACGAGCTCAACTGAATTATCTCAACAGCCAGTGACTGGTTGGTGAGCTCAAAGACGCCCTCGGCGGTCGTGAAGGCCACTCGATCACCGTTGTCGGTAATCGCCATTAGCTCTGGGTTGTAATTCGCGACCATTGCCTGAGTGCCGGAAAGAGGCATCGAGCCAATGCTGGTTAGCGGCTCAACCCCGGTTGGCGTCAGAACATAGCTGAGACTCATTTCGTCAGTAAGTTCCGCCCCTCCCGGCGCTATGTCCTGAAACGCCCCATTTACAGATAGCGAAATATCGTCGACGCCGGGTAGTTGGAGCAGCGTTGATCGCAATTGTCCGAGCATGTTTCTTCTGTCCTGCTGTCCGGCAGCGAGAGCATCAGCATCAAGATCAACTTGAGCGACGCGATTCAAGATTCGTACCGCGCTAATGGTCAATTGAGTGCCCTCAGGGATCGCAGACTTGACACCCGAGGAAAGCCAAGCGCTTGGTCCTGCTAGCAACGCATTTACTAGCCGAGTCGGGGTCGAGGTTTTGGTTGGGAACCAGCGCAAGTCTGGAACTAGGCTCTCCATGCTCGAATCCAGAAAATAGACGGGGAAAGCGTTGAACACCACGCTGAACACTGGAGGTGTAACAACGGTCAGATTAGGCGCACTTGAAATTCGCCATTGTCCATCTTGCATCGCAACCCTAAACCTAAGGTTTGTCGTTGATAACTCGACCGAGTCCTCGTAGCGCCCCTGATCATCAATTCTTGCTCCGGCGCTTAACTCCACGACAACCAAAGACTCTCCTGCCTGCCGAAAAACTGGAGCACCAGCTCTGATTAAGGTTTGGTTCTCTGGGTTCCAACGCTGAGCAAAGTCATCACTCAAAAACTCTCTGGCGACAGCGTAGTCATTTAGTGGGCTGGTTCCCGCAGCTAAAAATCCCGAAACTATCTCCTGCGAAGTGGCATCAAAAGAAGGTCCGGATGGCGTGTAATAAGCAAATTCTTTCTGGTCCTCAGGCGCGATATCTGGGCCGCTTTGAATATCAAGCTGAGTTGGTATCGAGGCGCACCCCGCCAGAACTAGCGAAGCAATAAGAAGAAAGGCTTTTTTGATCATGTCTGCACCGATCTGGGAGGAAGCGGTATTGGCGAGTTTCCAATCACGGAGTCCGAGTGTCTAGGAAGCGTCAAACGGAAGCTGGTGCCCCTATTGGGCTTAGACCAAACCTGTAACCAACCCCGGTGCAGGGTTGCGTCTTCCTTTGAAATTGCTAGCCCCAGGCCAGTCCCGCCTACCGATCGCTGCCTAGCTGGGTCCGCTCGCCAGAACCGGTCAAAGACGCGGTCCAGTTGCAGTCTCGACATTCCAACACCGGAGTCAGTTACGCAGACCGCCACCGCGTTGGCATTTTGACCGACTTGAACAACTATGGCTCGGCCCTCTCCGTGTTCGACAGCGTTAGAAAGTAAATTGCGCAGCAATCTTTCGATGCGCTTGGCATCGAACTCCGCCTCGACGGGTCCCTTGGGTAACTCGATGCGAATCTCAGTGTTTTTCGCTTGAGCAAGTGGCTCAATGCTTGCAATCGAAGCCCCAACAACAGCGTTTAGATCTTGGGTTTCAAGATCCGCAACCACAGCTCTGGCGTCATAGCGTGAAATCTCTAAGAGGTCAGCTAAAAGCGCTTCAAAACGCTCTATCTGGTTTTGCATCAGCTCCGCTGATCTTGAAAGAGCCGGGTCTAGCTTCTCCCGGTTTCCAAAAATAACCTCGCCGGCCAGCTTGATGGTTGTCAAAGGGGTTCTTAGCTCGTGGGAAACATCGGCAACGAACCGTTGCTGCATCTTCGACAGCGAGTCCAGCTGTTGAATCTGTTGCTGCAAGCTCGCCGCCATCTTGTTGAAGGATTTGGCAAGCTGAGCTAAGACGTCATCGCCACGCTCAACCAATCGTTCATCCAGTTTTCCTGCCGATAGCGTCTGCGCGGCGAGCGCCGCCTGCTCGACCGGCCGAACCACTGAGCGGGTAACCAAGTAGCTCACCAGGGCTATTAGAGCCAGAAGGATTATTCCGGCGATCGTTATGGCACTTTGAACAAGGGCCAAGGATTGCTGCTCTGCACTCAGGTCAAAAACCAGGAAAAGTTCGAAGTTGCCAGCAAGTGGAATCACGACGGGAGCTCCAACCGTAATTCCGGCAACCAAGACGCCCTCCTTAGAAAAGCTCACAGGGGTATAGGTAAGGATTCCGGCGGATTCTCGCACTTGCACCCGAAGCTGTTCGGGAATGGTCTTGAGGTCAAGATCTTGAGAGATCGGGGACTGAAACAGCTGAAGTTGCGCCTGCCCTGGACTCCTAAGAAGAGCAACTTGCCTAGATCCTGAGCCACCGACTATTTCAAGGGATGGAACAACGGCATTAATTAGAGTTTGCAAGGCAGTTTCGTCGTTTACCGACGCAGCAGAAACCGTTCCCTGGACACTACTCACCGCGCGCTCTGTTTCACTCAGCACTTGATCAAGTCGATTTTGATAAAAGCCATTTGCCAACGAGTAGGACAAGAATCCGCCAAGAGTAACCAGTGCCAGAGCACTTAGTAAAACGGTTGCGACCACTGTTCTGGCTGTTAGCGAGCGCCTAAACAGCGAAATCACTGTGTCTCTGAGCCCGCCCGATATCCGTGACCACGGACTGTCATGACAATCTTCGGGTTTTCTGGATCCTTTTCAACCTTGGACCTCAATCGCTGAACGTGAACATTCACCAGTCGAGTGTCAGCCTTGTACTGGTAACCCCAAACCTGCTCGAGGAGCATCTCCCTGCTAAAAACCTGTTGAGGCTTTGAGGCCAAAGTGTGAAGCAACTTGAATTCAAGCGGAGTTAGCGAAAGATTCGCGCCCTCTCGCTGAACCTCGAAAGTTTTCGGGTCCAGTGTTAGACCGCCTACTTGGAGAACCAAAGAGTCATCTGGCAGCGGGCGAAGCCTCGCCTTCACTCTTGCTATCAACTCTTCACCCTTGTGAGGCTTGACAACGTAATCATCGGCTCCAGCTTCAAGGCCTAGGACAACGTCGTTGGTGTCTCCTCGAGCTGTCAACATGACAATCGGCACACCGGACACGGCCCGGATCTGCTTGCAAACCTCAATCCCCGATTGACCGGGGAGCATTATGTCCAAAAGAACTAAATCTGGATTTCTGTCTTTAAAAATCTGGACAGCCGAGATACCGTCTGCGGCAAAGACCGGCTCGTATCCCGCTCCAGCCAGGACAAGGCCGACCATTTCGCGAAGGGCATCATCATCGTCAACAACCAGTACTTTGTGAATCAAATCACCCTCCAATCGACTGCGATTACCTCTAACAATAATGGCCCGAGAAACCGCTCCTTAAATGTAGCTTGAAGCGGAGCGGGAAACCTAAGAATTTAGAATCGACCACTTCCGCAGCGAGCACTCTCAAGCCTTCGATGTGATTGCAGCGAGAGCTCGATCGCGAATCTGATTCATAACCGATTCATGATTTGACTCTACGTTCAGTCTCAATAACGGCTCGGTGTTTGAAGATCGGATATTGCACCACCACCAAGTGTCACCGTCTTGGTGACTGTAGGTCTTTCCATCGAGTTCCTCGAGAAAAGCTCCCTCGAACTCCGCCGCGACCCGAGACTGAGCCTCATGAGCATCTGCGACCGTTGAGTTAATCTCACCGGATGCGAAATAAGGTGTGTAGTCGACCGAAATTTCGGACATCGCCTGATCTTGCGTTCCGAGTTCACTAATTAGGTGCATAGCGGCAAGCATTCCGTTATCCGCGCCCCAGAACTCACGAAAGTAGTAATGGGCCGAGTGTTCCCCCCCGAAGACCGCACCGGTCGAAGCCATTTGGTCTTTGATTAGTGAATGTCCGACTTTGGTCACCTGTGGAATGGCGCCGTGTGCGATTATCGTCTCCGATACCGACTTGGATGTGAGCAAGTTATGTAGCACGATTGGAGTCTTTTCCCCCGAATCCTGGACCCTCAATATCTCGCGCTTGGAAACAATCGCGGCGACCGCAGAGGGGGTAACTGGGAAGCCTTTTTCATCAACCGCAAAGCAACGATCGGCATCACCGTCGAACGCAAGACCCAGGTCCGCGCCTGAGGAAACGACCATTTGCTGCAGATCAACAAGGTTTTTTGAATCCAGCGGATTTGCTTCATGATTTGGAAATGAGCCGTCCAGCTCGAAGTACATCGGGACTATTTCTATGGAAGCGTCGTCGCCAAGAACAACTGGGACCGTAAGCCCCCCCATGCCATTTGCAGTGTCAATCACGATCTTGAGCTTACGGATACCCTGCAAAGGAACCAGCTTGCGAAGGTAATTTGAGTAGTCAGCGATGACCGAAAGATTTCGCTCTGAACCAGTAGCAGAGTCAGCTGGAATACCGCTTTCGAAAAAGACTGCCGCCCTATCTCTAATTGCCGCGAGTCCAGTATCCAGGCTTATGCCCCGGGCCCCAGCGCGAGAGAGTTTGATGCCGTTATAACTGGCAGGGTTGTGACTCGCAGTAAACATCGCGGCTGGAAGATCCAAAAAACCTGATGCGTAGTAATTCATGTCTGTTGAGCAGAGTCCCAACATGACAACGTTTGCTCCGCGCTTTCTTGCGCCGAGTGAAAACGCTGCCGCAAAACCGGGAGAAGAGTCGCGCATGTCATGACCGACCACTAATTCTTTCCCAGAAAGCCCGAGCTCATCGGCAAATGCGGCACCAAAGCATTCGACAACTTCGTCGCTAAGTTGGCTCCCCACCAGCCCACGAACGTCGTAAGTTTTTACAAAGTCATTAAATTGGTGCACTAGGGATCCCCCGTTTAGGTTATCCGCCAAGAATACAATGGCCACATGGCTTCCATCCCGCAAAAAAGAGATCGTCACGGCAGAGGCATGCGCCGGCCGGTGCCATCAAAACTTTTTCGTCACGGCCTGAGTCGCCAAACTTTTTTCCAAGATGCAGTTGCCGACACTGCCGATTATCTTCGTTCGAGATTCCCTGACGAGCTGGGCGCATTGAATTGGAAGATCGAAGAGGTTCCGCTTCAGGAGCGGCCAGAATCACTAAACCGCTGGCATACAAGGCCCCAAACTATGACGATAATTCTTTACCGAATTCCGATTGAGAGAAGTGCAAGCTCTAAGACTTCGGATCCGAGAATTCAGATTGAACAAGCGGTCGTCTCAGCTGCTGCAAGCCTGCTCGGCAAGGAGCCCTGGGATTTACTGGATCAGTGAGCTATCGGACACTGACCGAAAGTGCGTCTCCAAAGTTTTGATTCTCGCGAGGATTTATCACGGCGTAACCGGGCACGTCAATAACTTCGAGTGCCGCTGTGAACTCTGACGCCGAGTTGATTCGAATCGAATCCCCACTTATCGGCAGCGAGACTTGAGAAAGTGAGGCGATTTCAAAACTTTGATATTCGACCCTGGTTCCATTGGTTATTTCTAAGTTCACAGCCAGAGCCGCCAAGCCGAAGTTTGCGACATGTAATCGAGTTTTATAGCTTGGAATCGGAATAGTTAGATCTGTAAATTTCGAGGACTGAGTAAGCCAGGCGAAATCCACCACCGGCTTCAAAATAGTGTTTTTGACGCCCACCAAGAGCGGTGAAGTACTTTCCACTCTGACAAGATAATCCCCGTCGGTCAGATCAAGTTCAGTCTCGGCAAAACTCTCAGGCTGGACCTGCTGCCTGAGGACCACCACGTTGTTGCTCGCAACCGCAGTAATGACGGCCTCGGTTGCAACGTCGCCGAAATTAAACAACCTCAAAACTGGCTTGTCGAAACCTTCAGAACGAACGCTTAGCCCGGTTATTAAATTATCGTTAGCTGGGGCGAGGCTCGGGAGTTGTATGTCTATCCCTCGGGTGGAGAGGCCTGCGGTTGCTCTTTGCTGCATGGCAATGGAAATAGGAACTCCGCTGGTTTCAAACCACAGGGAAAACATCGGCTCCTGAAAAATCACTGAGGACACCGGTAGCACCACAGTTTGCCCCGCTGCCAAACTGACCTGTTTTGAGATCTTGCCGCCCGGAACCAGAAACTGAAGTGACACTAACGTGTCTGACTCGCTGGGGTTCGCAAGGAGCAAGACGGTTTCTTGTCCCAGCGCTGCAGCGCCTGAAATGAACCACCCACTGAATAGTGGCTGTGAGCAAGTAGTTGCCATCAGCCCGACTGCCCTGTCCCTGGCGATTCCTTGGGACTGAATCACTGATAACAGACCTGTTGACTGGTTATCGCCAACAGCGACCAACCTCGCGCCCGGTGTTGTTGTGAGACCAGGATCAACAATGAGCTCGCCGCTTCCCAAAAACTGATAGATACTCGCCTCGCCAATTCGATCTATTTGCCCAAGTTCAATTCCAGACTCGCCACCGACTTCAGCAAAAGCTCCCGGACAGTAGAGCTCGAGAGGCAGCGGCTCCACAGCCACGGTCTTGAAAGCAGGCGTCGCGAACGAGGTCGAGGTCGAGATCACCGGAAACTGTGTCACCACAATTTGCGAAAGAAATAATCCAACCAAAGCTATGGCAAGAACAATGCGGACCGCGATCTTCATTTTTGCTTCACCAATCTTTTGGCTCCTCGAATAGAGGCGGGGGTTGGAATCGCAAGTAGCAAGAATGCGGCAAGAACCCCAAGCTGAAGATTCCTGTTGCTCGGTGACTGAGAGCTCGATGGGTTGTTGCTGGCAGAGCCGACCACCTGCCACAAATGGCCATAGGGAGTCTGACCGGCGGCCTGCAGCATGGTCATCGAATCAATAGCAGCCCGTGCGGCGGAAATACTCTCCAGGTGGTCTCCCTCCAAAAGCACAAAATCAATACCAAGACTTGAAAGCAGGTCCTGAACTCCATCTGGGTTACCCGCAACCAGCGAGCCGCTCAACTGGGCTAGCTCAGAAGTAATTGGGCTGGCTGGAAGTAGAAACTGGTAGGCCAAGCTTGTCTGTTCAAGGCTCCGCCCAGCTCCCCAGAGCAGCTCCGCGTCGACCTGATTTCCATTGGCATCAATCCGCAGGGTTCTTATCCCCTCATCGACCTCAGCTGCCGCGACAACTAAGGCCGGGGCCTGTCGCTGCGACCCGAAATAAGCCTGGTCTGGCGCCAACGGTCCGTAAACGAGACCCGATGCCATTACCCCCGCGCTTGCGAAGATAGATGCCGCGGCGATTACCCATTTCCGGCTTAGCCTGTCCAGGAACAATCCAGCACCGACCAACAAGGCCGCCAAGCTGATTGCCTGCATGGCAAAACTTCCGGCGATTGGCTGATACACGCTGCCTAGCCCCAAAATGATCGCCACGACCCAAGAGCTGACCGAAACGGCCAGTCGGGTCCCAAAAAGACTTGCTACCGCACCGATTCCCGCTACGCCAAGAAAGATGAGAGCAATTACTGATTCGTAGGGGCTTGCCGGAGGCAAAAACGCCGAGCTAGTGACCGTAAGGAAAGCAACCTGATTTTGTTCAACGGCCAGCAACACCCAGGGGTAGATAAGAACCGCTCCAGGTAGTGCAAACCAACTCAAGATCGGGAGCTTGCGAATGTTATTGGCGCCAAGCGCAATACCGAAGATTACGAAGAGCAAAAAGATTATTGGATTACTTACTGCTATCAACGCAGCCAACAAGCCGGCCAGTCCGACCCAGCGCCAAGTTCGTGATGAGTTGTAACTTGTGGCCGCCTTGACGAGAACGAATGTCAGCCACGGGGCCACAGAAATCGTAACCAGGTCCGCCACGCCGGCCATGGCCTGAACCAGCAAAACCTGCGGGCTTAGTGCGAACAAAAGACCCACCAAATTCCGCACCCAGACTCGAACAATGAACAATCTAGTCAGCATCCAGAAGCCTGCAAACCCAAGGGTAGGTGCCACGAATACAAAAACGGCCAGAGCCAAACTCGGGTTGGAGCTTAGAGAAAGACCAAAGACAGACAGCACCCAGTTAAATGGATCGGTCGGTAAGTCGATACCCGACAAGTAGGGAACCTGCGCCAGAGAAGTGGCCGACCATATCGATCCGAACGAGTCGCCGATAGGAACCAGTCGATCCGCGTAGATAGCGCCAACGGGTAAGAGTGACCAACCAAAAATGAGCGGCAGCAAACCTAGCCAGATTGAGCCACTTGCGAATAGGCCTTTTCCAGTTGACTCTTGGACTTCAGTCACATACTCAAATTTGGCTTCACGGCGTTTTTTTCGTTGAGCTCGAGTAGCCAGAAAATCCCTCAGCGGCCGAGTCTTTCCCAGACCTCGAAGCTTCTTGCGCGCTCTAAGCCTTGAGCCAATTGTGAACCACGCCCAAAGCCAGGCGGCGAACTGACCGAAGATTCGAGTGGGCTTTTTCGTAATTAAGTTTTGAGGAATCGAAATCAACGCTGCAAGCGGTAATGCTAGGTACACAAGAGGTAAAAGTATGGTCGGAGAAAGCACGCTGGCCAGATGAACGTGCGCTCGTGAAAGAGCATGGGGGCGACTCCCTCCCAGCCACTTTCTAGTTCTAGCTTGCTGCATAGATAGACCTGCGTGCGAAACCCTAGCTCGTGGCTCTACCACCACTCGGAATCCAGCAACTCGCGCCTTCGCACAAAACTCTATGTCTTGAGCAAACACTGGTGCGGTGTCATTCAAGCCGCCGAGTTTCCGCCAGAGGCCCGCGGCCACCAACATTCCTGCTGTGGAAACGGCAAGAGTGTCTCGAGAGCCGTCGTGCTGACCTTGGTCATATTGATTTGCCACCAGCAAGAAAGGCTTGCCTGTTGGGGTGACGGTGATTCCAAGCTGCTGAATTTGGATTTCATTTCCCCACTCCAAAAGCTTCGGCCCAACAATCGCGACCGACGGGGACAGCTCGGCTGCACTCGCGAGCATTTGAAGCGCTAGGGGTTCGGGAGCTGAGTCGTCGTGAAGAATCCACAGCCATCCAGGAACAACTTTCAGGGACTGGAATCCGGATTCTATTGCGGCTCCGAGTTTGATGTCACCAGGCTCAACAACGGAGAACCCGAATTCCTTGGCTAGCTCTACACAGGCTGCGTCGGAACTAGTTTCAACGACAACTGTTTGCTCGACCGCGTGGGTCTGGACTGACAAAGCTTTGAGAGTGGTGGCTAAATAATCAACCGCCCCGTGTGAGACGACGACCGTCGCTACCGAGAGCGTTGACACGAGTTGTTAAGCGGTCTTGCGCAGACGGCGACGTTCGCGCTCAGACAGTCCACCCCAAATACCGAATCGCTCGTCGTTTTGCAGCGCATACTCTAGACATTGAGATCTAACTGAACACTGTGAACAGATCTTCTTGGCGTCTCTAGTCGATCCGCCTTTTTCAGGAAAGAAAGCTTCTGGGTCGGTCTGTGAGCAAAGAGCGTCCTCTTGCCAGCCGAGGGGGTTTCCTTCAGAGTCGCCGTAGGCGCCGGCTACCCCGAGCCTAAGCACATCGACGAACCAGTTGGTAGGCACTTGACCGCGCTGTTCCATGCTTATTCCCCTATCTCAAGAAATCCATTGGTGTAATTACATCGTTGTAAGTATGTTGCTGTCAAGTCGAATTATTTACCAAATTTCCCTTTTGTTCATAAACCCTCAAGGTAGCCTTTAGCCATGAATCTTCTTTTGACGGGAGGCGCGGGCTACATTGGCGCTCACGTTGTAGCGCTAGCCGAGCGCGAGGGTCACTCCGTAACGGTCGTCGATGACTTATCAACTGGAGTTGCCACGAGGATTGTTTCGCCTGTAGTCGCCATAAACCTCGCCTCTCCGGATGCAGTCGGGAAGCTTTCTGAGCTAATGAGAGCCACCAAATTTGACGCCGTCATACACCTAGCGGCAAGAAAACAGGTTGGGCAATCGGTCGAGATTCCCGAGCAATACTTTTTGGACAACATCGGCGGACTCGCTAACCTTTTGCTCGCAATGCGACAAGAAAATTTGAAAAAACTGGTGTTTTCCTCGTCCGCTGCGACCTACGGAATGCCCACCCTAGATTTAGTGGACGAAGACTATCCTGGGGTGCCTATCAACCCATACGGCCAGACCAAACTGGTCGGGGAATGGATGGTAAAAAACGCCGCCAATTGGGGCCTAAAGGGCGTAAACCTGAGGTATTTCAACGTGGCCGGGTCTGAGTCAAAACAGCTTGCAGACACGGCCGAACTCAACCTAATTCCTATTGCAATAGCTCAGCTAAAACGTGGAGAACAGCCGATTGTTTTTGGCACCGAGTATCCAACTCCAGACGGCAGTTGCATTAGGGATTACGTCCATGTCAAGGATCTGGCAAAAGCACATCTGATGGCTGTGGATTACCTAACCACCCCCGATCAAAAATACGCAACCTTCAATGTGGGAACCGGACAAGGGGCATCCGTACTCCAAGTATTAGAAGAGCTCAAAATAGCATCAGGAATTAAATTCGATGAGCTACTGGCTGACCGCAGACCCGGTGACCCGCCGAGGTTGGTCGCGAACACGGACCGTATTGAAAAAGTATTTGGATTCAAGGCTTCTTTTGGGCTAAAAGAAATAGTGAAATCCGCATGGGATGCGGCTAACTAGGAACTTTCAGCACCTGGCCGATTCGAATGAAATTTGAATTATTGATTCCATTTACCTTGGCTAAAGCCGAAGATGACACTCCAAGCTTTCTGGAAATACCCCAAATTGTGTCACCCGAAACAACCGTATAAGTCTTTTGCGCTTGCGGTTTTTCTGGCTCCTGAGCTTGAGCGACATTCGTGTTGTCAGTCGATGTTGGAATCTTTAGAAGTTGGCCTACTGAAATTCGGTTTGGGTTGGAAATCGAGTTAAAGCTCTGCAGAGCTGAGCTAGAAATTCCAAACTTCGAAGCTATGCGCAGAAGTGTGTCTCCCGACTGCACTCGATATTCGACGACAGTCTCGGTCGGTTCTGGCTCAGGGGTTGGATCGGGTTCTGCCGCAACATCCGGTGCTTGCCCCTGCTGGCCGGACGAGCCTGACTTTGGAATCCTGATGAGTTGTCCAACGGAAATTAGGTTCGGGTTCGAAATAGAGTTGTGCTCCTGCAGCAGCGCTGTAGTAACCCCAAAGCTTGCTGCGATCTTGTTCAAGCTGTCGCCCGAAACCACTCGGTATTGAATCTCGCTAGCACCCTCTGCATCGGTATCACCAGCCGAATCTGCCGATGGTACTGAATCAGGCGTCTGGGTAACCTCCGGGGCCGGTTTTGGCTCAACCTGAATCACTTCCGGGACCGTTCCCACAAATGTAAGCTCCCCGAAGTCTCCAGCTGGTACGCCTTCCAGGGAAGCCAATTGAACAGTGGCCGGTGCAGTTCCGCCGGTTGGTATTCGGTCGGAGAAGTAATTGGTCGCCTGAATGTAGCCGGGGCCGTCGCCTCGAAGCCTCGCAAGGTGCTCCCAGGAGGACACTCGCAGCTTGATGCCGTCTTGAATCAAGTAAATGATTCCGCTATTTGTCCTAATAAACTGACCAACCGAGCGGGTTGAAAGCTGAAGGGCCGCGCAGGTTACGGTGGAGAGTGGGTACACGCTGCCGGGGAACTCCGCGGCAGCACCGGGCGAGGTTGGGTAAAGAATTCCACGATCCAAAAGGTATACGGCCCCTTCGCACTGAACCTTGCCGGAAGTAAATCCAGTTCGAGTTTCAAGGCCAGCAAGATCTGAACTGCTGATGGTGAAAGTCTTAGATTTCGAGACGCTGGTGGCCTGAGCGGCAGATGCCAGTTTGATCTTATTTGTCAGATCGTCTACCAAATAAAGAGTTGAGGAAGAACTCGATTTCACTATGGCGCCGGGCGCAATAGCCTCTCCCACTTTCTCAACAGTGTTAATGGCGGACTGGGGCAACTCGATTGCTTGTGGCTGACCTATTAAGGACAGGAACATGTCAATCATGACCTTGTTGCTCGATATCCGTCGCTCCGCCGACTGAACAAAGTAGGAAAATTTATTGCCTGCTGAAGTGATAACAGCCGGAGCGGCCAGCGCTGCATTCACTCTTGGTATCTTCGCCAAGAAGGCCTCAGAAACAGTCACTATTTGATCGGTCCAGTTTTCAGGATCCGTCACTGGAAGTTTTCCAGAAGGAGTAATTACAAAGGTTTCTCCGGCCTCGCTGGCGACGAAACCCCTGATCTGATCTGGAACTAGCGTGGACTCAATCGCTTGAAGATCAATTGCCGAAGGGGCCTGATCAAACCACTTGGCAAGTCCAGTCGTGGTCACCAAAGACGAATTTAGTAGGTAAGTCTTGCCTCCCGATGCAATGGCCTTTTGCTCGCTGCCAGCCACGGTAAACATCACGGACTCAGATGCCAGAGCAGCCCCGGGTGAGACTGAAACTAGCTGTTCGATAGTCATTAGAGTGGCCTTGATTGCCTGTCCGCCAACGGTCTGCAACGCAAGATCATCAACCACAACTCGAGAGCTTGCGTTCTCGATCCAATAGCGGTTACCGTCCTCGGTTTGGACCAATCGAGTTAGAGCGCCACCGTCGATAAAGGTATTTAGCTGAAGCGAGCTCAAGGCGATAGTGATGTCGCAATTAGCGCCGAATTGAACCGCAATCTGGCAATCGGCCACCGAATACTTGACGCCATCTACAAGTAAGTATTTCGCTCCAGAATTGGAGTCGGACACAAGCTGTGTGGCCTCACCGCTAGTAGTAAAACTCTCCAGATAGGCAGGAGAGATTTCCCCAATTGGACCTAGCGGCCTAAGTGCCGCAAGGAGCCTAGAGTCGCCAACCAAGAACTTCTTATCATTCACGATCAAGAATGTTTCTGTCCCGGCGGCCTGCAGAAGATATCCGCCGCCAATGGGTGAGCCAAACCAGTCGTGGTAGTAGCGCCAAAAGTTTCTGTTGCCATAGGCCGAACAGCTGTCTCCAGACCCATACATGTTGTCCAGGGCCGCCTTGTTAGGGGTGTAAGGCGTGTAGTAATAGAGGTTCGCTGTTGCCTGGTTTTTTAGTTCAAAGCTCTTGGTTCCGCACGATGACTTTGGGTTGTAGCGCATTGAAACAGTGCGTCCGGGTTTCCAGTAGGTGAAAGAACCGTCAGGGTTTCCATACCAACGTAGTTGTTTAGCGGCTCGATAGAGCTGGTTAAAAAGCCCAACGTAGACCTTTCCGCATATACCCGGGTCCGAATCGGGGCAACCAAAGCCCATTGCCGCGCGGTACATGTAGGACGTCGGTTTGGTCGATGTAACCAAGCCCTGCTCTTTCTGGAGCTTGGTGATCAAAACTTTTGGATTAATCCCACAGGCCACCGCGACCGCGTAAATCACCTCCGCAGAGCTGGCCGCGGGGTTTCCTGGAACAGCCGAGCAGGGTCCAACTTCGGTCGAAGTAGTCGCTGGAGTCTCCGGAATCTCGCTCTTGATGTTCTTGAGACAATCGATGGCAGGGTCAGTAGACCTGCAGGCTGAGACCCTAGAGTCCAAAAATTGCTGAAGGTCGGTCACTGTCATAGAGCCGAAGTCAAAAAATACGCTGTCGCTAATGATTAGACCCGGATCAAAGGCGCTTGCTGGAGGTGCGGCCTGGGCGGGCGACATAGCAATCGGCATCGAAACTAACCCGACAATAGCCATTAGGGAGGCGGTAAGTAGCCCAATGAGCTTCTTGAACATCACGGGATCACCACCGAGCTAGCGGCAGATGTGCCGAGGTGAAATTCCGACTCATATCTAACGGTCACGATTCCAGAACCAGAAGGTAAATCAGACAGCGGAACTTCAATTGGGAAACATTGGGTGTAGTCAGAGGCGGACTGGGCTGAAACTTTAACTATTTTTTCAACGTCCGACCCGATAAATCTCATTGTGCAATTGCCACCGGATTCGGTAATACCCTGCACCTGGGCCACAACCTCCAGCATCCCGGTATCCGAATAGGCTTCGGCAATCAGGATCACCACGTCCGCGGGCAGCTGGTCTGTGGCTGGCACTGGAGTTTCGGTCTCCCTCGGGGTTGATGACGTTTTTGGCTCTACCGAAGCTTCCGGTTCGGCCGAAATCTCTGTTTCCTGATTGGTCTCGATAGTGGCTACAGGCTCTTCAGGTAGAGCCGTTGCCCCCCAATTCGGGTAGAAAACACCGCAGCCAGCAAGTATTAGGGAAGCAAAAATCAGGCTCGCACCGACCAATAATTTGCGCACAGCTGACCTCCCAGACACCTTCAACCTTAGGTTGAGATGCTCTAAATAGGCTGAGCGTTATCGCGTTTTGAGCAAATGTAAATCAGCTGAGACTTGGCTGATTAGAGACTTTTCTTCAAGTTTTGATTCTTTTGCTCAACCTGCTCTGCAATCGATGCCCGGTAGGCGTCGAGCTTTGCTCCCAATTCTGGTGCGGCTATAGCTAAAATTCTGAGGGCCAATAGGCCTGCGTTTTTTGCTCCATCAATCGACACGGTGGCCACTGGAACACCAGCTGGCATCTGCACGATGGATAACAGTGAGTCCATGCCGTTCAGGTTCCCCAAGCTAACTGGCACGCCAATTACCGGCAGCGAAGTCATGGAGGCAATCATGCCGGGTAGATGGGCGGCGCCGCCGGCGCCCGCGATGATTACTTTTATACCTTGGTTACTAGCGTTCTTGGCCCAATCGAGCATTTTTTCAGGGGTTCTGTGAGCGCTGAGAACTTCGATTTCAGCATCAAAACCAAACTCCATAACTACGCTGTTCGCCTGCTCCATGATTCGCCAATCCGAATCCGATCCCATAACTATTGCGATTTCTGCCATGTCGTTTTCTCCCTAGTTCCCAGCTTTACTTTATTCGCAAATCACTCTGGTACAGAAGTTCCGCAGCTTCGTGGCAATCCGTCAATAACTCCAGGTGGTTTTGACCCAAAGCGGTAATGTGACCCATTTTCCGACCCCGACGTGGTTCTTTTTGGTAGGAGTGAAATTTGAGATGCGGAAACTTTGCCATTGCGGCGGAATAGTTTTCAACCAGTGTCTTCTTCGAGTCAACGCCAAGTAGGTTGACCATCACTGAGCCTCCACCCACCAATCCTGTGTCTCCTAAAGGTAGGTCCAAAACGGCTCTTAGGTGCTGCTCGAATTGACTGGTCTTAGAGCCCTCAATTGAGAAATGTCCGGAATTATGAGGGCGCATTGCGAGCTCATTGACCAAGAGCTTTCCGCTTGCAGTTTCGAACATTTCAACTGCCATCACCCCGACAACCTCTAAATCTCGGGCGATCTTCTTTGCTATTTCCTTCGCACCCAAGCTGTCCACTGGACCGGGGGCCGGTGCGATAACTTCCAAGCAAACACCGTCCCTCTGAACAGTCTGGACCGTGTCCCAGGCTCGAAGTTCTCCCGAGTGATTTCGTGACACTAGCTGCGCAAGCTCTCGTATAAATGGCACCTTTTGTTCGCAGAGTAATGCTCCGCCAAAATCCTCGATGTTTTCTAGCCAATCGGAGACCTGTGAGGTTTGGCTTATGACTCTCACGCCTTTGCCGTCATAACCACCAATTGGAGTTTTGACGACAACCTCTGGACCATTGGCCACGATGAAGTTGTCGATATCAGCCGCTGTCTTTGCTGCCGCCCAAATCGGTAGGGGAAGGCCCAGGTCAGCAAGAGCCGCGCGCATGGCCAACTTATTTTGGGCGAAATGCAGTGCAGCCGGCCCTGGCCTGACTTTTACACCGGTAGCGACGAGTTTTTCCAATAGGGCCAGTGGAACATGCTCATGATCGAAGGTTATGACATCTACCGTGGCGACAAATCTGGCTAGTTGATCAAAATCCGTGTAGTCACCAACTTGAGTAGTTGCGTAGTGAGCGGATGAGCCTTCTTGCTCAGCAAAGACTCTCAGCTCGATGCCCATCGCTATTGCTGCCGGTTGCATCATTCTGGCAAGCTGACCGCCACCTATTACTCCGACCGTTGGCATTTCTCTCCTACCTAATTGCCACTAGTTTCGCAGATGCCAAACGTCAGCCGCTGCTAAAGCCACCGGTTCGGGTGTTTCAACAATCAGCCGTCCAGTCTCATCAATTGCGACGGCGACCCCATAAATGTTCTTGCCGCCTGGTAATTCGGCTCTGACCTTTGTGCCCAAAGTCCCGCAGCGAGTCAGGAGTTCCGCCTGTAATTGAGCGATGGCTGTCTCGGAGTCAGCCGTGAGCCGTGACCAATAACTTTTTAGTTCAGTTGCGATTACCTCGAGTAACTCATCTTTTTCCATTTTCAGCCCAAGCTCTTGGAGTGAAGTTGCGGTGTCCGGTGAGTGCTCTTGAGGCTTGATGTTGATCCCAATGCCTAAGACCACGGTATTTAGATCGACCATCTCGGCCAAGATTCCAGAAAGTTTTTTGCCGTCTACAAGAAGATCATTTGGCCACTTCAGGCTAACGATCAGTCCATGCTTTTCCAAAGCTGAGCTAAGTGCAAGGCCGGCCATGATTGTTATCCAGTCAATCTGACTCCGGCTTGTGGGCCTGAGTAAAACTGAAACGGCCAGCGACTTCCCGGCTTCGGTCACCCAGTTTCGGCCCAGCCGGCCGAGTCCCGCGGTCTGCTTGTCAGCGGTAACTGCGAAAAATTCTGGGGTGTCGGAGTCAAGTCGACGCAAGAGTTCTTTATTGGTCGAATCGACCTCGGCAAGCTCGACAAGGCCGGCGAACTGACCTTTAGAAGTTGAAGAATCCATTGAATAAATGATATCGCACTGGGGCTACTTGTAGGTATCAGAGACATAACCGCCGGTTTCATTGTATGAACTATGCAAGATAGGTTCGTTCAAGACCGATAAAGTTAGGCAGACGCAAAGGGGCACACGTGGCTGAGAATCCAGATCTATCTACAACCGCAGGAAAGCTGGCTGACCTCCGTCAGCGCTACCACGAGGCCGTGCAGGCCTCTGGGGAGGCTGCCGCAGTCAAGCAGCACGCGAAGGGTAAGAACACCGCACGCGAGCGAATCGAAATGCTTCTTGACCCGGGCTCATTCGTTGAGCTGGACGAATATGTCAGACACCGCTCCACCGCCTTTGGCATGGATACAAAGCGCCCCTATGGAGACTCCGTCGTTACCGGGGTGGGAACAATTCACTCCCGCCAAGTGGCAGTTTATTCTCAAGACTTCACTGTTTTTGGGGGCTCACTCGGTGAGACAGCTGGCAACAAGATCATCAAGGTGATGGAGCTAGCGATAAAGACCGGCGTGCCGTTGATTGGTATCCTGGACTCGGGTGGGGCCAGAATTCAAGAGGGTGTCATTGCTCTAGGCAAATACGGCGAAATCTTTAGACTCAACACCATGGCGTCTGGGGTGATCCCTCAGATTTCTCTTGTCATGGGGCCAGCTGCCGGAGGAGCTGTTTACTCACCCGCACTCACTGACTTTGTGATCATGGTGGATAAAACATCAAACATGTTTGTAACTGGTCCCGATGTGATCAAGACTGTGACTGGCGAAGATGTTGGGATGGAGGAGCTCGGCGGGGCTAGAACACATAACGAAACCTCCGGAGTTGCTCATTACTTGGCAGACGACGAGCAGGACGCAATCGACTACGTGCAGTCACTTGTGGGCTACCTGCCAGAAAACAACCTTTCTAAATCGGTCACCTACCAATCCGAGTCCGAACTTGAAGTCACCGAAGAAGACAGGCTCCTGAACGAAGTAATCCCGGACAGTCCGAACCAGCCATATGACATGAAGGTAATTATTGAGTCCCTGGTCGATGAGGGCGAATTCTTGGAAGTTCAGCCACTCTTCGCCCCCAACATACTCATTGGCTTTGCCCGTATCGACGGCAACTCAGTTGGCATAGTTGCAAACCAACCGATGCAAATGGCTGGAACCCTGAACATCGATGCCGGTGAAAAAGCGGCCAGATTCGTAAGATTTTGCGATGCTTTCTCGATCCCAATCCTTACCTTGGTTGATGTTCCTGGATACCTTCCTGGAACCGATCAAGAGTGGGCTGGAGTAATTAGACGCGGGGCGAAGCTGCTCTACGCATACGCCGAGGCAACAGTTCCGCTGGTAACAATCATCACCAGGAAGGCCTATGGCGGGGCCTACATTGTCATGGGATCAAAGCAGCTGGGCGCCGACATAAACCTTGCTTGGCCGACAGCGGAGATCGCCGTCATGGGTGGTCAGGGTGCAGTGAACATTTTGTTTAGAGACAAAATAAAAGAGGCCGAAGAGCAGGGCTTGAACATCGCCGAGGTGCGCGACCAACTTGCCAAGGAGTACACCTATAACGTGGCCAACCCGTTCCTGGCCGCGGAGCGCGGTGAGCTAGATGGCATTATCGAGCCGGCCGCAACAAGATCAGCAATCGTTAGAGCACTTAGAGCTCTAAAAACTAAACGAGCAAACTTGCCCCCGAAGAAGCACGGAAACATCCCACTTTGATGCGGCAATATTCCGAAACTGAAATTCAAGCTCTCATCCAAGCTAAAGGCGGCGGCGAGCATGATCAAGCTGCAGCGATAGCGGTTGTGACTCAGTCGATTATCGAATCAAGACGCCTAGGTCGGATTGCAACAGGGGCACCAGAATCCTCTTGGAACCGTGGCAACGGTCAGCTCCGCGGGCAGCACATTGGCAACTGGGTAAATGAGTTTCGTAAATAAGTTCCGGCTACGAACCACTAAATTTATGAGAGGTCCTTGGAGCCGCAGCCGGCTGAAATTAGAGCCTTAGAAAGATGTTGTTACTCGACTCACTCGAGCCAGAAGAAAATAGGCTCACAGTCCATGTCTCTCCGGCCACGCTGCGAATTACGACTCTTCCCACTTTGATAGCATCCAAGGTCTGCGCCAGTTTACTGAACAGCGCCTTCTTTTCCTCTATCTCCAGCAAGTCGATTCCCCCGTCGTCTGACACCTGCACTTCTATACCTCTGGTCCGAGCACTCAGAACTGCGGCCACTAGATCTCGATCCTGAAACCCTTTCGCTCGAATCTGGTCCCGAATTCCCGCTTCGGCTAAAAGCAATTTCTTAGAGTCTGAGGAGCTAATATTGCCCTGCTGTTCCTGAATCAAACGCAGAAGAGGCAGTGAGGAGTCGAGGGCGTCTAAAAGTCGAAGTTGGGAACCTGCTCTGCTAACGCTTACGTTTTTGGTATCTAAATTGACCGCCAGCCGCCAATCAAGAAAGTCTCCAGAAGATTTTTGGGCCGATTTCAGAGCAATTGCTAGCCCCTGAGAGGCAGCCACCAACGCAAATGAGCCAGTCATCCCACTATTGAGAAACACCTGAACTCCCCCAAGGGCATAGACGGTGACCGCCATTGCGATCGTCCCGGTCCAAGCCGCTGCCGTGTGATTGCGCCAAGCCAGAACCGCCATGACAGTTCCGATACCCGCCACAAACCAGGTGTGATACTCATAATTTGCCCGAGCATTAATCGCGTAAATCTCCAGGGCTGGAACAACTACAGCTGACAACAGCGCAAAGAGGATGATGGCGTATGGGAGCCTGAGAGCCCTAGTGAAGCGAGTTGACAAAAATAACACCACAACGTACAGAATCAAACCCGCCGCGGCCGGAATTGGCATTTCGTATTGTTCAAAATTTATCAGCCCGAGAAAGGCATGGTAGCAGCCGAAACTCAGAGCGAAAAGGGCCGCTTGACTATGGCGAACCCGAATCACTTTGGCCACTTCAATGACACAACTGTGCCAAGACCGGGGGACGACTTTATCTTGGCAACACCACCCACAAGAGCCATGCGGTCAATAATTGATCCGCGAATTCCGAGTCGCGCTCGAGGGACCCGTTCCATTCTAAAACCCCTGCCGTCGTCGACAATTTGGACACTGATTACCCCGGCAGCCGGAGAATTCAACTTCAGTTCCAGGTTCGTAAATTTCGCATGACGCTCGGCATTCTCTATTGCCTGAAGGGTAGCCTCAGTGATTGCATTGGCCGTTTCCAAAGGAATTGGGTCCAGCCCCGTGATGTACACGGAGGCTCGAATTCGAGAACTTCGCTTGATAGCAGCTTTCCTAAGGGACAAAAAAAGGCTAGAGGGTGTGGTGGTCCCCGAAGGCACGAGACCATTTTGGATCTCGGCGATGCTGTCGACCGCCTCACGAGCCAGCTCCACTGCGGCTAGCCTCTCAGATGGCGTGCGTGCAGCGGCGGCAAACAAAAAGGTGTGAAGCACCTTGTCGTGCACCAACGCACCAACCCGTTGGTTATCTCTCTCCGTTGCATCGACACTCGCTCTTTCGAGGGCGCTGAAAAGATAACCAGTGTGTGCAGCATCAACCTCATTTGCCCAGTCGCGGCTCAACGTCACTATGCCCGCGACTCCGATCGAAAGAATCACCACATAAATGGACCCTTGAAGAGCTTCTCCGAGGCTCGCTCCTCCAACGGAATCATTAGTGCTGATAACCGTCCAAGCACTCATAAGAATTGCTAGGTGAGCGACGAAGCGGGCCTGCAGGCCCGTGGCGATGGCCACGCTCAAGGAAGATATGCCTACGGACCACCAGACCCATGGGTTTTCGTAGTCAGAGTTGGGAAACGTAGCCAGGGCCATTGCCGGCAACAAGAAGACGGCTAACACCCCAATTGAGCCGTGAATTAAAAGCATCGAATCGTTCCAGCGCCCCAGCCAAGCGGACGCAACTACCCCTAAAGCAGACAAAAATATAACTGCGAGCACAATATTCGACAGCATATTGAAATGCTCCGCTTGAAAAGCTTGATGCGCCCAGAGTTCGATCGTAAGAGCCGTTAAAACAGCTGCGTAAACTTTCCTCACCACGTTCTCGAACTTGCCTCGTGCCGCAGTAGAACGAATGTTCATAATTTAGAGGAACTCGCCAGAAATCAGGCCGTCTTCAATCGCTAGACGGTAGAGGTCCACTTTGGTTCCAGCTTCTCGTCCCAGACGTGCGTACTTCAATCGCACACGGTCGATGTGCTCCTTAGCTGAGCTCTGCTTGATATCGAGTTGAGAAGCGACTTGCTTAAGGCTCATGCCGGAGGAGTAGAACGATAAAACTTCACGCTCTCGCGCAGAAAGATTCGCGTCCTTGAAATTTGCATCGGCATCAATCATCGCGCTAGTTTCAGGGTTGTTGATTATGGCGCCGTCAGCCGCAAGTTTAATAATCTCCGCAAGGTATGCCATTGGCCGGGACTTCGGAACAATTGCCACCGCGCCCGCCCTTAGAGCCACTCTCATGAGGTTGGCCTTGTCGGCGATGCTATAAACCAAGACCGCGCTGCCAGAAGAGACTAACTGAGAGACATTTTCCGCGACCAGTGAACCGTCCGCCAAGGACAGATCCATAACTACTACTTGACACTGAAGGCCATTGATCTTTGAGATTAGTTCTCGGACGGTTGCGGCTTCTCCGACTAACTCCAGGTCGTTGCTGGCACACATTCCAGCGAAGCCGAGGCGCACCGCCTCATGATCATCGACGATTGCCACTCTTACGTTTGAAATCTCTACCGCCAAACTAGCCATAACTCCAACTTAGCGTGCTAGCGCCACGACTGTTTCGAAATGGTGGGTATGAGGAAAAATATCGAAGGCCCTCATGGCCATAACTTGATAGCCGGCGTCACCGAGTGTCCTTAGGTCTCGAGCGAGCGCAACCGGGTCACATGCCACGTAAATCATGTTCCTTGGGCTCAAGCGAATTAGTTGCTCGACCACCTTGTTGGCGGCTCCGGAACGCGGTGGGTCGAGAATAATTGTGTCGAAGGTCGCCGCGGTCTGAGATCTTAGAAATTTCAGAACATCGGCCTGATGGAAGCGAAGGTTATCTAGGTCGTGAGATGAACGCTCTCCGTCGGCAATTGCCTGCTTGGAAGATTCGATGGCCAAGAATTTGGCTCCGTCGAACTGCGCACTCAAAGTCGCGCTAAACAAACCAGCGCCAGAGTAGAGGTCTAGGTTTTGCTTTTGCGGGTCGAGATTCAGCAATTTTGCGAACTCGCTCACGCAGGCAGTCAAGAGCTCCGGACCCTTGACGTGTGCCTGCCAAAATGAGCCTGGGCTTAGTCGGAAAGTTCTCCCGGCAACCCGTTCGATGAGCTGTTTGTCGCCATTCACCTTTTTGTCGATCAGCCATTGACTATTACCAGTGTTGCTCGCGGCGATCTTTATCTTGTCAACGCCGTTGAAGTTTTTTAGATGCAGCCCAAGTTCTTCTATTTCCTTAACTGCTAGAGGCAAGTCGCGAGTGAAGACGATCTCATTGGTCCGAATTTTAGAGGGCCCTGCGGTTCCGGACTCATCAACATTCAGCTGAACTCGAGTTCGGTAGCGAAGTCCTTGATTCTCCTGATCACCGGGAGCAGCCTCGACGACAACCTCCGACTCAATCCCTGCCATTCGAGACAGGACTTCCTGCAGAACTTGTGTCTTGAGCACTCGCTGATAAGAAAGTTCAATGTGCCCAAATTCGGCTCCACCGGCACCCTTCAGGGCTGCCTTCCAGAAGTGCTTCACTCTGTGCTCGGATTCCTCCAAGACCTCGACCGTCTCCGCTCTAAGGAAGCTCTTGGTGTCTTGAACAACCTTTGCCTCGACTAGCTCTCCGGGTATGGCTCCGGAAACGAACACCACTTTCGAGTCGTGTCGAGCAATAAAAACTCCACCGTGGGCGACTTTTTCTATTTTCAGCTTAAGCATCACATGCACAGTGTTCCACAGCTAACCTGTTTATCGTGATCGATTTCGTACTTGCATCAACTTCTCCTGCCAGAAAAAAGCTACTTTCCGAGGCCGGCATCCAATTTCGCGACCTTGCTCCTGGTGTTGACGAAGACCAAATGGTTGAAGAACTAGCCCCGCAAACGCCAAGCGAGCTGACCGAATTGCTGGCTAGGGCAAAGGCTGAGGCGATTGCGACAACAGAAACAACAGCGTTGGTTTTGGGGTGCGATTCCGCACTCTTTTTCGAAGGGCAGACTCTCGGAAAGCCGTTGGCATCTAGCGTCGCGATCGAGCGTTGGAAAGCCATGCGAGGTAAGTCTGGCTCGCTCTTTTCTGGACATCACCTAATTGATGTTCAAAACAATCGGGCAGTCTCGCTCGTTACGAGCACTGAGGTTTTCTTCGCAGATCTTTCCGACCAGGAGATTGAGACCTATGTTGCCACCAACGAACCACTGCAGGTAGCGGGTGGTTTCACAATTGATGGGTTAGGTGGCGCTTTTGTCGAGCGTATCAACGGTGATTACCACACTGTGGTGGGCCTATCGCTCGTGGGGCTTAGAAAAATGATGCGTGAGCTTGGGCTCGATTATCAATCTCTCTGGAGATAACGGATACGAATAATTGATTTTTTTGTAGGTTGAGCATAAACAACGGACCCAATGAGCCAATAAGCTTCCAGCTATGACCGATCGCAAGATTTCTAAAGTACTAATAGCCAACCGTGGCGAAATTGCGGTCAGAGTTATCCGAGCAGCCAAGGACAGCGGAATCCAGACCGTCGCGGTCTACGCAGACTCCGACCGGAATTCGCTACACGTAAAGCTGGCTGATGAGGCCTATGCGCTTAACGGCGAGAACGCTGCAGAAACCTATTTGGTAATCGAGAAAATACTTTCAGCAGCAAAAAGAAGCGGTGCCAACGCAATTCACCCCGGCTACGGATTTCTGTCCGAGAACGCCGAATTTGCAGAGGCAGTGGTTGAGGCTGGCCTAATTTGGATTGGCCCTGATGCTCAGTCGATCACATCTCTGGGTGACAAGGTGTCCGCGCGAAAGATTGCTGAATCTGTCGGTGCACCTATGGCCCCAGGAACGCTGAACCCAGTAGAAACCGTTGCCGAGGTGGAAGAGTTTGTTGCAATTCATGGGCTTCCGGTGGCTATCAAGGCGGCCCACGGTGGTGGTGGTAGAGGTATAAAGATTGTTCGTGATGCCTCCGAAATTGCGGAGCTTTTCGAGTCTGCAACCCGCGAAGCAATCGCGGCATTTGGTCGCGGAGAATGCTTCTTGGAAAAATACCTTGACAAACCGCGTCATGTGGAAACACAGTGCCTCGCGGATGCTCATGGAAATGTCGTAGTTGTTTCTACTAGAGACTGTTCACTTCAGCGCAGACATCAGAAGCTAGTTGAAGAAGCACCAGCTCCGTTCTTGACCAAGGAACAAGAAATAGTTTTGTATGAGGCATCAAAAGCAATCTTGAAAAAGGTCAACTACGTAGGCGCCGGCACCTGCGAGTTTTTGATCTCGCAAGATGGAACAATTTCGTTTCTCGAAGTCAACACCAGGCTGCAGGTCGAGCACCCGGTGTCCGAAGAAGTCACTGGCCTCGATCTAGTGCGCGAACAGTTCCTGATCGCAGAGGGTAAGGAGCTTTCCTTCTCAGACCCGGAAATCCGAGGTCACTCGATTGAATTCAGGATCAATGGCGAGGATGCTGGAAACGGTTTCTTGCCGGCTCCAGGCCTAATTCACCAGTTCATAGCCCCCTCGGGCCCAGGCGTCAGAGTTGATTCTGGAGTGGTTTCTGGAGACATTATTTCTGGCAAGTTTGACTCGATGATGGCAAAGCTAATTGTGACCGGCAAAAACCGCACTGAAGCTCTTGCTAGATCTAGGAGAGCACTAGCCGAAATGCAGATTCTCGGGCTGCCAACTGTTCTTCCGTTCCACAGGGCAATAGTCGATGACAAGGCCTTTATTGGCGACGGATCAACCTTTGGCATTTTCACTCGCTGGATCGAAACAGAGTGGAACAACACCATCGAACCGTGGTCAGGATCCCAGGAGCAAATCCCGGAGCAAGAACCTCGCCATGAAATTGTTGTAGAGGTTGCAGGAAAACGCCTTGAAGTTTCAGTGCCTAAGAGACTACTTGTGGGCGAAATTGGCTCGGCTCAAGGCCATGCTCCCAAGCGCGCAGCATCTTCTAATATCTCAGGTCACACTGGCGCCAAAGGCAATCTACTCCTGGCTCCAATGCAAGCAAGCGTTGTGAAGGTGGCGGTTAGTGTTGGCGACCCTGTCGAAAAGGGCGACCTAGTTGTAGTACTGGAAGCGATGAAGATGGAGCAACCCCTAACCGCCCATCGCTCAGGAAAGATTAAGCAAATAGGCGTGGCCGTTGGAGACACTGTTTCAGCTGGCACCTTGCTTCTGGAGATAGAAGACTAATTAATCGTCAATCGGCTGGTGCAGTGCACTAGCGGCCTCAGAAATGGATCCAGACAGCGACGGATAGACCGTGTATGTCCTGGCTAACTGATCAACAGTGAGTCGATTCTCAATCGCTACGGCAATCGGATAGATCAAATCTGAGGCAGTTGGGGCGACTACCACCCCTCCGATAACGGTACCCGAGCCCACAGAGGCATAGAGCTTTATAAAGCCCTCTTCGATGCCTTGCATTTTGGCTCTCGGGTTGGTTTCGAGCATGATTTTTCGCACTTCACCGCGAACCAAACCCTGCTCAATTTCATCCTGGGACCAGCCGACCGAAGCAATCTCCGGTGACGTGAACACATTGGAGGCCACGTTACGCAAACTTGTTGGGACGGACACATCTCCCATGGTGTGGTAAATCGCAGTTCTTCCCTGCATGGCAGAAACCGAAGCTAGCGGTAACGCTGTGGAGCAGTCGCCGACGGCATATACATTCGCCCTAGAAGTTCGAGCGACTTTGTTTGAAATCACATGACCGGTTTCATTCAGTCTCACGCCGGCCTCTTCCAAACCAAGATTCGCCGTGTTTGGAATTGCTCCGACAGCCATCAGGCAATGCGATCCGGAAATAACCTGACCACCTTCCAGAGTGACTTCGACGCTCTCACCTAAGTTTTTCACTGAGGTTGCTCGAGCATTGCGCAAGATATTCATGCCTTTGCGCTTAAAGACATCCTCAATCAATTCCGCGGCATCACCGTCGTTTCCTGGAAGGACCTTGTCTCTCGAAGACACGAGGGTGACCTCACTGCCGAGATCCAGGTATGCCGACGCGAACTCCGCTCCGGTGACACCGGAACCAACAACAATCATGTGTTTCGGTAAATCGCCAATGTTGTAAAGCTGCTTCCAGTTCAGAATTCTCTTGCCGTCACTCTTGGCGCTAGCAAGCTCTCTGGGACGAGCGCCGGTGGCGACAATAATTGTTTTGGCCTCGATTCGCTCTGAGGAAGTCTCGCCAGATTTGGTTATAAGAACGTGGTGGTTTCCGTCAAGGACTCCATGGCCATTAACCACGGTTACACCTTCGGCCTCGAGGGTTTCCAGCATGTCCTTGGACTGCGACTTGGCCAATTGAAGTAAGCGTGCGTTGATCGCCTGTAAATCTATGTCTATTGTCGGAGTCACGCGCTTGCCGTCCACTACTAGTCGAACGCCAAGTGCAGAAGCAGATGCAACACGTTGGGCCGCTTCCGCAGTCGCGATAAGAGTCTTCGAGGGAACAACGTCGGTGAGGACGGCATTGCCGCCGATACCATTTTCCTCAATAAGTATGACTTCGGCGCCTAGCTGGACACCAGCACGGGCAGCTTCGTAGCCACCCGGGCCACCACCGATCACCACAATGCGGTGCTTGGTTATTTTTTTTTCGATCACAGCCCCTATTCTCCACCACGTAAGCATGACTAAGCGTGGCTAGACTAATTTTCATGACGCATCTACTCGACGACGAGACAATTAACCCCTTCGAAATTGCCCAGAAAGCCGCTGACCAAATTAGAAAGCTTTCGGGCGTTGGCACTCACCACATCGCGCTGACACTTGGCTCAGGCTGGGCAAAGGCAGCCGACCTCATTGGTGAAACGGTCAGCGAGATACCGGCGACCGAGGTCATCGGCTTCTCAAAGCCCGCTCTTGCAGGCCATGTTGGAAGCATCAGATCCATAAAACTGCCCAATGGGAAGTTTGCGCTGGTAATTGGAGCCAGAACCCATTTCTACGAAAACCACGGCGTCAGAGCAGTGGTTCATTCAGTTCGAACAGCCGCTAAAGCCGGAGCTAAAGTAATGGTCCTTACAAACGGTGCCGGTGGAATAAAGCCGAAGTGGGCCGGTGGTGCCGCGGTGCTGATTTCAGACCACATCAACCTGACCGCCTCAAGCCCGCTTGAAGGGGCCAACTTCATTGATCTGACCGACCTTTACTCCGCAAGGCTGCGCGCTATTGCTAAAACGGTTGATTCCAGTCTCGATGAAGGTGTCTACGTTCAGTTCCGTGGCCCCCACTACGAAACACCCGCTGAAGTCCAGATGGCCAAAATAATGGGGGGCGACATCGTAGGAATGTCAACCGCCCTCGAGGCCATTGCCGCAAGAGAATCAGGCATGGAGATTCTTGGCATGTCGCTAATCACAAACTTGGCCGCAGGTATCCAAAAGACTCCGCTCAGTCACGCGGAAGTTATTGAGGCTGGACAGCAAGCCGAAGCTCGAATATCCAAGCTTCTAGCAGAAATTGTGGACAAAATTTGAGTCAGCTAGCCGAGCACGCCAAAGCGTGGCTTGATCAGGATCCGGACCCAGTTACCAAGCTCGAACTTCAAGCACTTATCGATAATCAAGATGAGGAGGGGCTTTCTTCTCGATTCAGCACCCGCCTAGACTTCGGGACCGCCGGACTGCGTGGCGAATTAGGTGCTGGCCCGAACCGAATGAACAGAGTGGTTGTGGCCCAAACAGCACTGGGCCTCGCTAAGTTTTTGAATGCTAATCGTGAAACCTACTTGGATCCTTCCGGAGGACTAAGCGCGGTAATCGGCTTCGATGGCAGAACAAACTCAGATGTATTCGCCCTAGACAGCGCGAAGATTTTGAGCGCAGCCGGAATTAAGACTTTTCTTTTTTCGGAGATGGTTCCTACCCCGGTTGCTGCATTCACCGGCAGGCGGCTTGGCGCGAGCCTCACCGTAGTTGTGACTGCAAGCCACAACCCTCCAAGAGATAACGGTTACAAGGTCTACCTTGGAGGCCCCACCGGGGGCAGTCAGCTTGTTCCACCGCAGGACAGGGAAATAGCGAATCTCATAACTGCACTCTCCACTGGAACTACTTTTCAACAGATTCCGAAAAGTAAGGATTTTACGCTCATCGGGCAACCAGAAATCAGCCAGTATCTAGACCGAGCCAAAACGCTAATCAGCATGCACGAAAGCGAAATTGCCCAAAGATCGGCAATCCGGATAACACACACCGCTCTGCATGGAGTTGGCTGGAAAGTGGTGAATCCGCTCATGGCCGCCGCTGGCTTCAAGGTATTACCCGTGACATTACAGAAAGAGCCAGACGCGAAATTTCCAACCGTAGCCTTTCCAAATCCGGAGGAAAAGGGCGCCATGGACCTAAGTTTCGCCGAAGCAACTAGAAATGACAGTGACATTATTTTGGCAAATGACCCAGATGCCGACCGGCTAGCGGTAGCAGTCCGCAACGGCGATGGTTATCAGATGCTCACCGGAGACCAGGTTGGACTGCTGCTTGCAAATCAGCTTGCTCCAACCTCCAAGGCGATCGCAAACTCGATAGTGTCGGCTGATTTATCTGCACTCGCGAAGCACTATGGCGTGCCTTACACCCAGACGCTGACCGGCTTCAAGTGGATTTCTAAGGTTCCCGATCTTGGCTATGGCTATGAAGAGGCTCTCGGATACTGCGTTGATCCGGAATACACCCCGGATAAAGACGGCATAACAGCGGCCCTAATAATCGCCCAGATGGCATCGGATTTGAAGGCCCAAGGTAAGACCTTGGTTGACCAGATTCAGGATTTGGCCCAGAGATTTGGGCACGTTGCAACCGGTCAGGTTTCACTCCGAGTGTCGGATCTTTCGGTAATACGAAAAATCACATCCGGCTTGCGGTCTAACCCGCCGGCAAGCATTGGAGACGAAGCAGTCATTTTCGAGGATTACTCAGCCCGCACCGATGCCATGAAAACGGACGCCCTTGTGTTTTCCAACGAATCGATCAAGATAATCGTGAGGCCCTCAGGGACCGAACCCAAGCTCAAGTGTTACCTACAGGCTTCCGCGACCAGCAAGCCTGCTGCCACAAAACTGCTTGAGAACCTAAAAACCTGGGCCGATGCTACTTTGAGTGCCTTGAAATAAATCTTTGAATGCTGTCTGGAATAGGCAGAGATAAGGATTCCAAGTCAGCCGGTATTGCCTCGCCAGCCTTTGCTGTAAGCGGGATCGTCCCTGACCAAAAACCTAAGTTCATGTCCTCTGGTGGGTCATCAACTTCATTTACCGAAATCTTTACTGATGCTTCCGTCAGCGACAAAGACAAAATTAGCGTGGCGGCCACTTCTTTCTTGGTGGTGGGTCTTGCCTCGCCAACTCTTCCTGGAATCATCGCGTCGCTTACAACATCTAGAGCGTGATGCTTTTGGTCCATGGGAACGACTTTGACTCTTCCGAAGATCATGACCGCTCGGTAGTGCATGCCGCTGTTGAAATTACTTCTGGCGACCTTCAGGGCATTGAGCTCAGTTATGGAAACACAGACCTCTGGTTCAGTTTCTAAGACGCGCATCAGCCTTGATCCGGATGAGCCGTGCAGGAATAATTCATCCCCGCTTCTGCCATATGCCATCGGGATGACCAGAGGAGAGCCGTCGATAACAACGCCCACGTGCGCCACAAGATTGTCATCAAGAATGCTGTTCAAATCCGAGATGCTCTCGGAGGATTTGTGGCTCATTCTCTGGAGCTTGGTTCGCTCCGAGGAGCCCGGCGTACTCATTCTGAAAGACTAGCTCAGCGTGGCTTTTAGCTTTTCTCCAAGTTCGCCCAAATCAAAAATGTTATTTATAGCGATCACCTCTGCAGGAATTCCGGCAAGCTGGTCGAGGATTTCTGGCGTCGCCAAAACCACCTGCGCCATTTTGTCAGCCCCACGAGCTTCTTCTATTGAGACAGCCCGGACCTCGGCTTCGATCCCCAGCATCGAAAGAGCCCTCTCGGCATTGGATTTCAGTAGAACACTGGTCCCAATCCCCGCTCCACACACTGCGTAAATTAACATATCTAAATTAAAGCGCTTTTTTTAAAAGAATGTCCTCAATGACGCTCACGGCAGAAGCATTTAACAAGTTGTTCATAACCTCATCGGTACTCATTAGCTGTCCAAAATCACCCAGCATTTCTATATGCTCGCTGGCGTTAGGGGAACACATCGAAAAAATTAGACTGACCGGATCATTTGCGGATCCTGAAATAACCGGCTCATCAAGCCTCAGAAGTGCCATGCCCGGTGCTAAAACCGAATTTGACGGCTTGGCATGAGCAAGGGCAAGGCCAGGAGCAATGACGAAGTATGGACCTAGGGCTTTTAGGCTTTCTAAAACCTCGTCGACGTAACTAAGTTGCGCTTTACCTGATTCGACCAGAAGCAAAACCGATTGCGACACTGCGTCAGCGAAGCTAGGTGACGTGTCTTGAGCGACTATGGAACCTGCGCCAAAATAGCTACTCAGCACCGTTTGCCTCAGCGAAACCGGCTTCAATCATCTCGACTAGCTCTTCGCGCTCATCTACCGCCTGAAAAGCCGCCTCGGCGGCGTTTAGCTGCAACTGCTCCAGGTCCGCCAGCTTGTAGCCAAAAGTATCGACCAAAATCTGCAGTTCCTTGGTGAGGTTTGTGGAACTCATAAGCCGGTTGTCAGTATTCACGGTTATGTTGAAACCGAGGTCATACATGATGTCAATCGGATGATCGGCCATCGTGTCGCCCAAGATGCTAAAAGATCCGGTTTGCAGGTTCGAAGAAGGAGAGACCTCAAGGGCTATCTGTCGATCGTGCACCCACTGAGCCACCGGGCCAAGAACCACTAGGTCGGTGTCACCATCGGTTCTTGAAAACATGATGTCTTCCACCAATCGAACTCCGTGTCCTATTCTTAGCGCTCTTCCGGAAACTATTGCGTCTTTAATGGACTCAATGCCGCTGCCTTCTCCCGCGTGTACAGTGCAGGGAAATAACTCAGCTGCGAGGTAGTCAAATGCCAATTGGTGCCTGGATGGCAAAAAGCCCTCTTCGGGCCCTGCGATGTCGAAGCCAACGACACCATCGTTGCGGTGCCTAACTGCAAGCTCCGCAACCTCAAGAGCATTGTCAGCGTGACGCATTGCGCTAATAATCTGCCCTGTGCGAATGAACCCGCCGCGGTCACCCACTTGTTCCATGCCACGCTCAAGACCGTCTTGCACGGCTTCAACTGCCTCGTCAAGACTTAGGCCCAAGTTCAAGTGTTGTTCGGGAGCCCAGCGTAATTCCGCATAAATTATGTTTTCGCTCGCCAAATCCATGACGGCTTCAAAGGCCACCCGTTCGAGACCCGCGCGAGTCTGCATGACACCCACAGTGTGCTGGAAAGTTGAGAGGTACCGCTCCAAGGAGCCAGAGTCCGCATTTTGCTTAAACCACGCCGCTAACCCCAGCGAATTGGTGCTTGGCAATTCGTGCCCGATTTCAGCGGCAAGCTCAACGATGGTTTGGGGCCTAAGCCCACCATCCAGATGGTCGTGGAGCGAGATTTTCGGAAGCGCTGCGATGTCCATTTATTCCTAACTAACCGTGTTTCTAATTGGTCTAGGCCTAATTAACCCGTCCAAGGATTAGCTTACGTTCCGCCGGCTTGCTTTCTTGGAATCCGATTGCCTCTTCGGCAATTGCGATTGCTCGCTCGAACCGCTCTGGGGTGTCCGTGTAGAGAGTCATTACTGGTTCTCCGGCTTTTACGTGATCGCCGAGCTGAGCATGCAACTCGACACCGGCTCCAAACTGAACCTGATCTTCCTTGCGCTCTCTTCCAGCTCCGAGCCTCCAGGAAGCGACGCCGATTGACAAAGCTTCCAGCTTCGAAATAAATCCGGACTGGCTGGCTCGAATAATGTGCGAATCCGTGGCCTTTGGTAGTTTCGCGTCTGGGTCTCCACCCTGCGCCGAAATCATCTTCCGCCAGACATCCAGAGCTTTGCCGTTATTCAAATTCTCGCGAGGGTCCACGTCTGGCATACCGCTTAGTAGAAGCATCTCCCTAGCCAATTCCACCGTTAGTTCCACGACATCGGCTGGGCCTCCGCCAGAAAGAACCTCCACCGATTCCTCGACCTCAAGTGAGTTCCCAATCTTCTTACCCAACGGGGTGGACATGTCAGTCAATAGCGCCGAAGTATTAACGCCGGCATCTTTTCCGAGCTGTACCAGCACCGTCGCCAATTCATTCGCTCGGTCAAGGGTCTTCATGAATGCGCCGGAACCGACCTTTACATCCAGAACCAATGAGGAAGTGCCCTCCGCAATCTTCTTGCTCATGATAGAAGAAGCAATAAGGGGAATTGCCTCAACCGTTCCTGTGACATCCCGAAGCGAATATAGTTTGCGATCTGCAGGAGCAAGCCCTTGACCAGCGGCACAAATGACTGCCCCCACTTCAGCTAGCTGGCTATACAGTTCTGTATTGGAAAGACTGGCCTGCCAACCCGGAATAGCCTCTAACTTATCCAGTGTCCCCCCGGTGTGGCCAAGACCACGACCACTTAGCTGAGGAACCGCGATGCCATAGGAAGCGACCAACGGAGCGAGCGGCAGGGTGATCTTGTCCCCCACGCCACCGGTGGAATGCTTGTCTGCGGTGGGCTGGGTGAGTCCAGAGAAGTTCAATCGCTCTCCGGAGGCAATCATCGCCATCGTAAGGTCTTTGATTTCATCTCGGCTCATGCCGTTTAGCAAAATAGCCATTGCCATTCCAGACATTTGTTCATCCGCCACCACACCAGAGGTGTAGTTCTCGACCAGCCAGTTGATTTCAGCGGTACTAAGCGCTCCGTGTTCGCGCTTTTTAATAATCAGTTCTACGGCACTAAAGCTCATTGCGTTGAAGATCCTTCGGTCCAAAGGCATCCGGGAGTACCTCGTCGATTGTTTTAATTCCCGAAACAGTTTGAAGGAGCATCCCTTCGGCACTGTGCTCAAAAAGCAACTGCCTACACCTGCCACAAGGCATCAGGGGGTTTCCTTGACCGTCAACGCAGGCAAATGCCACGAGCTGGCCGCCTCCGGTACGAAATAACTCACTTATGAGAGAGCATTCCGCACAGAGCGCGAGCCCGTAGGAAGCATTCTCAACATTGACGCCCGTGATGATGCGACCATCGTCACAGATTGCCGCGGCACCGACCGGAAACTTCGAGTACGGAGAATACGATTTTGGAAGCACATCAATGGCTTGTTGGGTTAGGTTTTTCCAGTCAATGTTCATCCACTAGCCCTTCACGTATGGCACTGCTAGTGCCTTCGGCGGCCTAGATTTCCCTACAAAGCCCACAACCGCAATGATCGTTACTACGTATGGCACCATCGTAATAAAGTCCGTTGGAATACCCGGACTCACTTGGTTTGCCCACACCCTCAGGATGATTGAGAACCCAAACAAGAGAGCTGCAAGCGCCGCATAGATTGGGTTCCAACGACCGAGGATAACCACCGCGAGAGCTATAAACCCAAAACCTCCAGACATCTCTCGGCCGAATGCGCCCGCGTTACCGATTGTGAGTGCAGCGCCGCCAAGGCCCGCTATTGACCCACCAATAGTCACCCACCAGAACCTGGTTCGTCCGACATTAATGCCGACTGTGTCAGCGGCCAATGGGTGCTCACCAACCGCCCTGGCTCGAAGCCCCATTCTGGTCTTGAATAGAACGAACCAGATCGTTGGCACGATCAAAATGGCGAGGAAAACCGTGATGCGGTTTTCGAAAAACACAGGACCCAAGATTGGAATGTCGCTCAACACCGGAATCTTTATTATGTCCATGGTTCCGGGAAAGTTCACACTCTGGGCATCCTCCGTCAGCCATTGCTGATAAAGGAAGTTAGTAATCCCGATAACTAGAACATTCAGCACGACGCCCACAATGATCTGCTGCGCTAGGAACTTGATCGAAAATATCGCCAAGATCATCGAAAGTAACGCGGAGGTGACCATTGCGGCGGCGATTCCAAATAGAAAATTATCCGTGATTGAAGACACCACTGCGGCCATGAACGCCCCGGTCAGAAGTTGGCCCTCAATGGCAATGTTCGTAATTCCCACGCGCTCACTCATGATTCCAGCCATCGCTCCGAGGATGATTGGGACTGCCAACACCAAAGCTGTACCAGCGATAAAAGCAATAGGAACTGATGCTTCGGCCGCCAGCCAGCCAAGTAGCGCTGTTACTCCGACGGCACCAAAAACAATCGAAACCCAGGTCGGAGTCTTGAGGTTCTTTATGGCCCTCGAAAGCGAAAATCCCGCCAAAGCGAACATCGCCAAGCCGGAGAGGATACCCAGCAGGCTGGAGTCGATGTCTAAGGTTGGGAGCTGAAGGGAGTCAGTTCGCCTAGAGATCTCGAAGGCAACCATTCCGTCGCGTCCCAGAAGCCCCAAGAACACGAGTGTCAGGACACCTATTGAGCCCATTACTAACGGCGACTTAAAGCCAACCTTGACTTCAATTTCTTTTGGAGTGGTCATTTGGAGCCTCCCCCGCGTGTGAATATTCGTTTTCGGAACGCTTCGAGGGCGTGGGTCGTCTGTGGCTTGGGCAGTCTGAACAGTGCCCGAATTAGAGGCGGCGCTGCTATGAATAGCACGATTGCTCCCTGAACGATTCCAAGCACCTCCGGGCTTACTCCAAAAACTTGCATGGATGGCGCGCCGGCCTTGAAAGCTCCGAAGAGCAGGCCGGCAAGCAAAATGCCTGGCCCCGATGATCCGCCGAGCAAAGCTACCGTAATTGCATCAAAGCCAATGTTCGCGTGACTCGAGGGAGTAACGCCGATTGCGGTTCCCAGGGTCTGGTTGGCTGCGGCCACCCCGACAAAACCAGCCGAAAGCGCCATTGCCAAGATGTAAGTCTTTTCGACATTTATTCCGGCGGCCCTGGCAGCATCTGGATTAAAGCCCACCATTCTGAGCCGATACCCAATGGTGCTTCGCTCCATCAGCCACCAGAACACTACAACTGACAACAGAGCGAAAATTAGGCCCCAGTGCAGCGAGTAATTATCTCCGAGCAATTTAGGAAGCAATGCCGTTTCGGCAGCAGGGTCCGCTTTTGGGTTGCCGGACGCTCGAGATTCCTGCAACAGCGCAGGGTCTCGCATCAAAAACGTGAAGAAATAAAGCGCGATGTAGTTGAACATGATCGTCAAGATCACCTCATGGGCACCCGTTTTGGCCTTCAGGAAACCCACAAATGCGCCCAGAAGTGCGGCGCCGACTATTCCGGCGATGAGAGCAACGACCATGTGGAGCACGAAAGGCAGTTCAAGCCTCGTCGCTACGAAGGTCGCAAAAATCATGCCGAAGATTAGTTGGCCGGTGCCACCAATGTTGAATAGGCCCACTCGAAAAGTAAGCCCGATACCGAGTCCGGCAGCAATGAGAGGTGCACCCAAACGCAGAGTCTCCGTCAGCGGTCTGATGGCTTTCTCAAAGGTTTCAGCATCGGCGTTATAAATAGCTCCACGGAAAAGCGCTCCGTAGCCATCATTTACAACAGCGAAGGCCGCCCCAAGTGCGTCACCAGGCCTGGCCAATATGTATCCGAGGGACTCAATAAATTCCTTGTTTGAGCCGATCATGAACAAGGCGCCGACCAAAAAACCAAGCAAGATAGAGATCACGGTTCGGACCAAACCACCAGAAAAGATTTCACGCATTACCTGTGGCATCGTGTTGTCAGCCTTGTTGATTTCACTCATGCGGTCACTCCAGCCATTAGCTTGCCGAGATCTTCTCTCGATGTATTCGGCTCTACGATTCCAACTATTTTGCCGCGATACATCACTGCAATTCGATCCGCGAGAGCCAAGACTTCATCGAGTTCTGAAGAGATCAAGATAACGGCTTTACCAGCATCTCGCGCAGCAATTATTTGCTCGTGTATGAACTCAATAGAGCCGACGTCTACCCCTCGGGTTGGCTGGGAGGCGATCAAGAGACTTACCTCTCTAGACATTTCCCTGGCAACAACTACTTTTTGCTGGTTGCCGCCGGATAGCTTATGAGCAACGGTTTCCGCGGATGGAGTTCGAACATCGAACTGCTCGACAAGCTCTTTGGCAATCCGCTTGCGAGCTACAAAGTTTATGTTCAGGCCCTTTGTGAACCTCGATTTGTACGACGAGTTCAACATTAGATTTTCAGCAATCGTAAACTCGGAAACTAAGCCATCGCTCTGGCGATCTTCCGGAATAAACCCGACGCCACTTTCCAATACTTCGCGCACTGACTTGTTTGTTATCTCTTTGCCGTTTAGGTTCACTTTGGCTTTTTGGCCCAGGGGTTTCCTCAATCCAAGCAAAAACTCGGCGAGTTCGGTTTGGCCGTTGCCCTGAACTCCGGCAAGGGCCAGAATCTCTCCACCTCGAACCTCAAAGCTGACATCATTCACCGCCTTTTGCGATCGATCATCTAGGACGCTTACGTGCTCAACTTCTATAACCACATCTCCGAGTGCTGCCGGCTTCTTATTCACCGTAAGCATCACTTCGCGGCCCACCATAAGTGATGCAAGTTCCGAGGTCTCAGCGTCAGGCTTGGCCGAACCAACGACTTTTCCTAACCTAATAACAGTGATTCGGTCGGCCACTGCTTTTACTTCGCGAAGCTTGTGGGTGATGAAAACAATAGAAGTGCCGCTTTTGGCAAGCTGGCGCATAATCTCCATCAGCTCGTCAGTCTCCTGAGGGGTTAACACTGCTGTTGGCTCGTCCAGCACGAGGATCTTGGCATCTCTTGATAGCGCCTTGATAATCTCGACTCGCTGCTGGGCCCCTACCGGAAGGTCCTCGATTAGAGCGTCCGGGTCGATATTGAAGCCAAACCGCTCCGATATTTCTAAAACTTGCTTTTTCGCTTGAACTAAGTCGATTACCCCAAACGCTTTAGTCGGCTCGTGGCCGAGTGCAACGTTCTCCGCGACAGTAAATACGGGGATGAGCATGAAGTGCTGATGCACCATTCCGATTCCGGCCGCCATGGCGTCGCCTGGGCCGGAGAAGTTCTGCTTCACGCCATCGATTTCGATGTGCCCCTCATCGGCCGTGTATAGACCGTAGAGGACGTTCATCAACGTGGACTTGCCCGCGCCATTTTCACCGAGCAGAGCGTGGATCTCACCGGGCTCAATAACTAGGTCAATATCTTCGTTCGCAGTAACTGCGCCAAAGCGCTTCGTGATTCCGCGTAGTTCAAGTTTCAAAAGACACCCCTTTGAGCAATTACTTTATGTCAAAAACTAGAAACAAAAAGGCCGTGGGATTTACCCCACGGCCTTTTTGTTTTTTTACCTAGCTCTTTGGATCAATTTCACCGGAGTTGATTCCGGCTTCAATCTCAACTAGTCGAGCCTTTAGTTCGTCAGAAAGCTTGGAGTCGAAGTCGTAGAACGGGCTTAGGCCAGTTCCGCCATTCGCAAGTGTTCCAACATATGCCTCACCGTCGAATGCCCCACCAGCTGAAAGCTCAGCAATGATGTCGTAAACGGCGTTGGTCATGCGCTTCTCAGCTGAAGTAAGCACGAATGGTGCATACTCCGGGGCGGTAAGGGCTACGTCCTTGTCCACACCAATAATGACGCCATCGATGCCGGCTTCCTTAATGGCTTCGGTTGTGGCACCGAACTGGTCGCCACCAACTGGGAACAATACGTCAGCACCATCGTTGATAAGTGCGGCAGCAATTGACTTTGAGGTTCCTGAGTTAGGAACGAAGTCACCGATGAACTGACCGGTTTGGGCCATTGGGTCCCAGCCAACAACAGTCACGGGAACGTCGTTCTCATCGCCCCAAGCCATTGCGCCGTAGTAGAAACCGTCCATGAAGTCAGTAACTGCTGGAATCTGTAATCCACCGTAAGTTCCGACAACCTTGCTTGTTGAGTAAGCAGCAGCTGCATATCCAGCAAGGTAAGACGACTCAGCCATGTTGTAAGCGACTGGCTTTAGGTTCGCGTTGCCCTCTGAGTAGCCATCGATAGTTACGAAGTTCATGGTTGGGTTAGCCGCTGCGACTGCGTTCACGTCACCGATCAAGTTGAAGCCAACTGCGAAAGTGATGTCGCAGTTCGCGTCAACCATGGCCTGCAAGTTAGGGGCAAAATCTTCGGAGGAGTTTGACTCAGCGTCGTTAATCTGTGCTCCAAGATCTGCCACAGCCTTTTCTAGGCCGTCGTACACAGACTCGTTGAACGACTTGTCGTTCCAGCTACCTTCGTCAGAAACTGCACATGCTAAGTAATCAATGGCTGGTGCTGCTTCTTCGGTTGCGGTAGCGGCGGCTGTCTCGGTTGTCTCGGCCTCTGGGGCAGCAGCACAGCCTGACAGCACTAGTGCTGAAACGCCCATTAGGGCGAAAGCAGCGGATGCATTACGTAGCTTCAAGGTTCCTCCTGAAATAAGTTAAGGCGCCGGTCGCGCCTAGTTTATGGATACTCTAGCGCCAGAATTCGTAGCTGCAACCCATATTCCAAAGCTTTACATTATCGAGATGTTTGTCTAAAGAAGGTCAGAGTGGCCGGTTTGCTTGAGAGCTTCAACCATAGCTTTGACCTTTTGAGCGTGGGCCTTTGTAGTGATAAGAAGCGCATCCGCTGTGTCCACCACAATGATGTCCTCAAGCCCAATCAGCGCCACCAGTCGGTTAGTGTCACTGACCAATATTCCTGACGACGAATCGGACAGGACCTTCGCTGAGCCCAGCACCGCTAGGTTGTTGCTGTTGCCCTGTGACTGAAGCTCCGCGATTGCCGCGAAGTCTCCAACGTCATGCCATTCAAAATTGCCGGGCACTACGGCCACCAGGCCCAGCTTTGCAGCTGGCTCAGCGATCGCGTAGTCGATTGCGATCTTGTCGAGTCCTGGCCAGATTGAATGCAACTTCGCGGCTCGATTCTCAGTGTCCCAATGCGCAGCAAGCTCCATGACGCCTGCGTGAAGTTGTGGTTGCGTCGTTGCAAGCACGTCGAGCAAAAGTTTTGCAGGCGCGATGAACATTCCAGCGTTCCAGAGATACTTTTTTGAAGCTACAAATTTTCCGGCTTTTTTTATGTTCGGCTTCTCAATGAAGTCAGCCACCTCAAATCCTTCGGTGCCCGAAATTGGGGACCCTTTTTTGATATATCCAAAAGCCACGGATGCTTCGGTCGGAACGATGCCAATGGTGACGATCTTTCCAGTGGCGGCTATTTCAATTGACGCTTCGATTGCCGTTAAAAGCTTCTCGTTATCCCTGATCACATGGTCTGCGGCGAAGGAGCCGACTATTACCTCCGGATCTCTTTTATAGAGCACAGCTGCTGCCAAGGCGATAGCTGCCGTCGAGTCCTTCGGTGACGGTTCAAGAATTAGATTTGTCTGGTCCAAGTGAGGCAGGTGCTGTGCAACCGTTGTGGCATGCACATCGCCGGTCACAACCATCATCCGATTGCCCACCAGGGGCGATAGGCGATCCCAGGTGTCTTGAAGTAACGTTTGGCCGGAACCGGTTAAATCGTGCAGGAACTTTGGGGCACTGGCTCTAGAAAGTGGCCACAGCCTCGACCCCACGCCACCGGCCGGAATTATTGCGAAAAAATTGTCATGGCCAGCAGTCGTTTTTTTATTCACGAAATCACTCTAGGTGTTATTCGCCTAGATTCAAAAGGTTGGCTTTTACTGGGTTAGACTTAAAACTCATTCTGTTCTATCCATGGAGGCTAGCTTGGCAATAAAGCCAGCAGGAACCCTGTACCGAGGCAAAGTTGGTATGTGGTCCTGGGTACTGCACCGCATCAGCGGCGTGGGCATCTTTTTCTTTTTACTCGTCCATGTTTTAGACACTGCGCTCGTTCGAGTGAGTCCTGAGGCTTACAACATAGTCATCGAGTCCTATAAGACCCCGGTGGTTGGGCTAGCAGAGCTAGGCCTGGTAGGCGCAATATTGTTTCACGGCCTAAATGGTCTTCGCGTGATCGCGATTGACTTCTGGTCGAAGGGAACGAAATATCAGAGCGCGATGTTCTGGGTTGTTATTACTGTGACTGTCGTCGCGGTTGCAGGCTTTACTCCAATGCATCTTGCACGAGTATTCGGACACTAGGGGGTCGATGATGAGCGTAACTATCGAAGTACCAAATCGTCCTCGGACTCGCAAGCAAGCTAACTGGGAGAAGTACGGCTGGCTGTTCATGCGTGTTAGCGGTCCTTTACTAATCGTTCTTATCTTCACTCACCTAGTGGTGAACCTCGTTCTCGGTGATGGCATCAAAGCCATCGACTTTGCCTTCGTGGCTGGGAAGTGGGCGGACCCGTTCTGGCAGGTTTGGGATCTAGCGATGCTTTGGCTCGCGCTGATTCACGGAACCAACGGAATGCGCACCATAGTCAATGACTACGCCGGCCAGGTCAAGGTCCGTCGCGCCCTCACCACAACACTGTGGGCAGTCTGCGCGCTTCTGATTTTGCTTGGAACTCTAGTAATTTTCACATTCGACCCATGCCCAGCTGGCGCATCTGCTGAGCTGTTGGCCTCATTCTGCCCAGCGCAGTAAGTAAGGGAAATAAATTGGCGGAAAAAGTAGCGGTTGACGACAACATCACCTATCACTCGTTTGACGTGCTAATTGTTGGTGCCGGAGGTGCCGGCATGCGGGCCGCAATCGAAGCTGGCACAGACCTCAATGTCGGTGTCGTTTCAAAACTATTTCCAACCAGAAGCCACACTGGAGCTGCTCAGGGCGGAATGGCCGCAGCACTTGCAAACGTCGAGGAAGACAACTGGGAGTGGCACACATTCGACACGGTCAAAGGTGGAGACTACCTAGTGGACCAGGATGCAGCCGAAATCTTGGCGAAGGAATCGGTTCAGGCGGTAATCGATTTAGAAAATATGGGGCTGCCCTTCAATAGAACCCCAGACGGCAAGATTGATCAGCGCCGATTCGGAGGTCACACCAGAGACCACGGCAAGGCGCCAGTTAGGCGAAGCTGTTATGCAGCTGACCGGACTGGCCACATGATCCTGCAGACCCTGTACCAGAACTGCGTCAAGATGGGAATCAATTTTTTCAACGAGTTCTACGTTCTAGATTTAGTAATGAACGACGGCAAGCCGGCAGGAGTCGTTGCCTATGAACTTGCCACCGGAGACATTCACGTTTTCCAGGCAAAGTCGATCATTTTTGCAACCGGTGGATTTGGGAAGATCTACAAAACCACCTCGAACGCTCACACCTTGACCGGCGACGGAGTGGCGATTGCCTTTAGAAGAGGTATCCCTCTGGAGGACATGGAGTTTTACCAGTTCCACCCGACCGGCCTTGCCGGCTTGGGAATTTTGCTCTCCGAGGCCGCTCGCGGTGAGGGCGGAATTCTAAGAAACTCCGCCGGTGAAAGATTTATGGAGCGCTACGCCCCGACCATTAAAGACCTTGCCCCAAGAGACATGGTTGCAAGAGCAATGGCAAACGAGGTTCGCGAGGGCCGCGGTGGCGGACCCAACAAGGATTATGTTTTCCTTGACCTAACGCACCTTGAGCCTGCGGTCATTGACGCGAAGCTTCCAGACATCACAGAGTTTGCAAGAACCTATCTTGGTGTTGAGCCTTACACCGAGCAGATACCAGTTTTTCCGACCGCTCACTACGCCATGGGTGGCATCCCAACCAACATCAAGGCCGAAGTGCTCTCGGATAACGACACTGTCATTCCAGGTCTCTACGCGGCTGGGGAGTGTGCTTGCGTTTCGGTACACGGAGCAAACCGCTTGGGCACCAACTCGCTTCTAGACATCAACGTGTTTGGGAAGCGCGCCGGACAGTATTCCGTCGAGTACGCAAAAACCGCAACTCAGGTTCCGATGCCTGAAAACGCCGCCGCCGATGTCATTGCAATGATCGACAAAGTGCGAAAAGCAAAAGGCAAGGAGAAAATCGCCCAGCTTCGTAAGGAGCTGCAGGAGACGATGGACAAGAACGCTCAGGTCTTTAGAACCGAAGAAACCCTGAACGAAGCCTTGGAGAAAGTCCAGGAACTTCGCAAGCGCTACGAAAACATATCTATTCAGGATCAAGGCAAGCGATTCAACACTGATCTACTGGAAGCGATCGAATTAGGCTTCCTGCTGGATCTTGCCGAGGTCACTGTAATTGCTTGCCGCGAGCGCCGAGAATCACGCGGTGCCCACCTGCGCGAGGACTACACGGAGCGAGATGACAAGAACTTCATGGTTCACTCCATGGTCTACAAGCAGGAAAAAATAGAAAAGAATACCGGTACAAACATGAGAATCGGCTGGAAGCCGGTTGTTGTAACCAATTACCAACCAATGGAGCGCAAGTACTAATGGCTGAACTATCCGTCCCAACGATTGAGTCCTTCACGGTCACACTTATCGTCAGACGCTTTGACCCAGAGAACGACACTGAGCCAAAGTGGGAGGATTTTGACGTCGAGATGTATGGAACCGATCGAGTTCTAGACGCGCTTCACAAGATCAAGTGGGAGCAGGATGGCTCCCTCACTTTCCGTCGCTCCTGCGCTCACGGTGTTTGCGGTTCCGACGCAATGCGTATCAACGGCAGGAACCGACTTGCCTGCAAGACGCTAATCAAGGACCTTGACATCTCTAAGCCCATCTATGTCGAGCCAATCAAGGGCCTGCCCGTAGAAAAGGACCTGATTGTTGACATGACGCCTTTCTACAAGGCGTATTTGGAAATCAACCCATTCTTGGTTGCCACCGATAAGCCCAAGAAGGAACGCCTGCAGTCTCCCGAAGAACGTGCCCGCTATGACGACACAACCAAGTGCATCCTCTGTGCCGCGTGTACAAGTAGCTGTCCGGTGTTCTGGACCGATGGTCAATACTTTGGCCCGGCCGCAATCGTGAACGCTCACCGCTTCATTTTTGACTCCAGAGACGAAAACGCAGAACTGCGTCTGGATATATTGAACGATAAAGAGGGTGTCTGGCGCTGCCGCACTACTTTTAACTGCACCGAAGCATGCCCGAGAGGGATTGAAGTGACTAAGGCCATAGCCGAGGTGAAACAAGCCATCTTGCGCGGAAGAGCTTAGACAATTTATTTGTTGACAACTCAATGACCGTAAATAGACGAACTGCCCTGACTGGGATTGTCGCCACATCCGCTGCTTTTACCTTGGCCGCCTGCGCTTCTGAAGCGCAACCAGTACCAACAACTTCCTCTAGCGCCACATTGGGGGAATCAAGCGCACCGCCCGCATCAGAACAATTACTCGGAAAAGCCAGTGAAGTGATGGTCGGATCCGGAATGAAGTACAAAATAAGCGATGCGCTCACCATCTTGGTTACGCGCCCAGCTCTTGAAACCTTCCGCGCCTTCAATGCAACCTGCACTCACGCCGGGTGTATCGTGACTGGCGTTCGCGAAGAACAGATAGTTTGTGGTTGCCACGGAGCAAGATTCGACACCGACAGCGGCGAACCTCAGTCTGGTCCGGCAAGAAGTGCTCTGGGCAAAATAACCATTGAAGTGCGCGGTGAAGATCTCTACGCGCTTATCTAGCTCCTAGATTGGTGTAGATGCTAAAAATTGCAAGCGTAAACGTAAATGGAGTCCGAGCCGCAGCCAGGAAAAACATGGGCGAATGGGTTCAAGAATCTAACCCCGACGTGCTTTGCCTTCAAGAGGTTCGAGCCCCTACCGAAGATTTGGTAGAGCTTTCTACTAACGGCCCGCTGGCAGTTGCTGAGGGCTGGAACATTTTCGATGACCTCGCGACTGCTAAAGGCAGGGCAGGAGTAGCGGTGCTTTCCAAGCACAAGGTCCTGTCCTCCTCGACAAAACTTGGCGCCGATGACTTTGATTCCGCCGGACGATGGCTAGAGGCCGAGATCGAGGTTGGTAACCAAAAGGTAACTGTTATCAGTTGTTACGTTCACTCCGGCGAAGTAGATACCCCTAAACAAGTTGAGAAATACAAGTTCCTGGACGCAATGACAATTCGCATGCAAGAGCTGATGGATTCGGGCCAACATGCGGTCGTGGTTGGAGACCTAAACGTTGGCCACACCGAACTAGATATAAAAAACTGGAAGGGCAATCTGAAAAACTCCGGCTTCCTGCAAGAAGAGCGTGTGTATTTCGATGGCTTCCAAAAAATGGGCTGGGTAGATGTGGGAAGAACAAGTCACCCCGACCAACCCGGCCCCTACACCTGGTGGTCCTATCGAGGTAAAGCTTTCGACACCGACGCCGGCTGGCGAATTGATTACCAACTAGCTACCCCTGCATTGGCAAAACTCAGCCAGACTTATCAAGTAGATCGGGCACCGAGCTATGACACGAGGTGGAGCGACCACTCTCCCGTGGTCGTTGAGTACGAACTGTAGGAACACAAGATGACTAAACCAAACCTGCTCTCAGGAATGCAACCATCGGCGGCGAGTCTTCACCTCGGAAACTATCTGGGTGCACTCACCCAGTGGGTTGCAATGCAGGACCAGTTCAACGCCTTCTACGTAATTGTTGACCTGCACGCGATCACGGTGCCGCAGGATCCGAAGCTGCTTCTAGAAAACACCCGCCGGACAGCGGCTCAGTATCTGGCAGCAGGGTTAGATCCGGACAAGAGCTCGTTGTTTGTGCAGTCTCATGTTCCGGCACACGCCCAGTTAGCCTGGGTGCTGAACTGCATCACCGGCTTCGGAGAAGCCTCGAGAATGACACAGTTCAAAGACAAAAGCCAAAAGGGTGGCGCAGACAACTCATCCGTCGGTCTATTCACATACCCAATCTTGCAAGCGGCGGACATTTTGCTTTATCAACCAACCGCAGTTCCAGTCGGCGAAGATCAGCGCCAACATCTCGAACTTACTCGCGATTTGGCGATGCGCTTTAATTCCAGATACGGCGAAACTTTTACCATTCCAAAAGCGGAAATCTTGAAAGAAACCGCCAAAATCTATGACTTGCAAGTGCCGACAGCAAAGATGTCGAAATCAGCCCATGACCCTAAGGGTTTGATAAACCTGATGGATGAGCCTGCGCAGATAACCAAGAAAATCAAGTCCGCCGTCACCGACACCGATGGCGACATCCGCTTTGACCGAGAAAATAAGCCGGGTATCTCTAACCTGCTCGGTATCTACTCTGCACTTACTGGCGAGCCGGTCGCGAAAATAGAGGCCGGCCTTTCAGGTAGTGGGTACGGAACACTAAAGGCCGAAGTTGCTGACGCCGTAGTTGCAGCGCTTGAGCCAATCAGAACTAGAGCCAATGAACTGCTCGAGGATCCAGCGGAATTGGATCGCCTGCTTGCCAAAGGTGCAGCCAGCGCGAACCAGACTGCGGAAAAAACACTGAAGGCCGTGTATGCAAACCTTGGGCTGGTGACCCCGGTCTGAGGAATTTCTCAGCCCAAAAGAGTATTGTTTCAGGTAAGCACAGTTCTTCGGGGTCAGTGAAAATCTGAACCGGCGGTTATAGTCCGCGACCCGACTGGAAACATCGCCACCAGCGATGAGACTTCAGGCGGTTGACTTGGTGAAAATCCAAGACCGACGGTTAAAGTCCGGATGAGAGAAGAACTAGGGCGCTATTTGCGCCCTCTTATTTTCCGTTCCCGCGGTTCTGTGTTATCGGAACTGAAAGGGAAAGATGCCGAGCGTAGAGCAATACGAATCCGCGATGCGCCGTGCCCTGGAAATCTCGCTCAACGGTCCGGCTGTTGGGACAAACCCTCAGGTTGGCGCCGTAATTTTAGACTCAACTGGTTTAGTAGTAAGTGAGGGCTGGCATAAAGGCGCTGGCAGCGACCATGCCGAAGTTATGGCCCTTGAGCACTTCGCAGAAAACTTTCCAGGCGTTTCCCTGACAAATCACACCGCAGTGGTCACGCTAGAACCCTGCAACCACGTCGGCAGGACTGGTCCTTGCGCGCTGGCTCTCATCGAGGCTGGAGTGAGTCGAGTTATATTCGCATCCGCTGATCCTGGGGATCAGTCAAGCCAGGGATCTCAAACCCTCAAAGATGCCGGACTCGAAGTAATACCCGGCGTACTTCTCAAGCAAGCCGAGGAGCAAAATCGAGTCTGGCTCCGCTCTAAGCGCCTGGGCAGACCTTTTGTGACCCTGAAGTGGGCAAGCACATTGGATGGCCGCAGTGCAGCTTCCGACGGTACCAGTCAATGGATTAGCGGCCCTGACTCGAGGGCTGATACTCATTCGAGACGCTCGAACGCGGACAGTATTTTGGTCGGAACGAGTACCGCAATTGCCGACGACCCCGAACTTACGGCCAGGAAGCCAGATGGTCATTATTTTGAAAATCAGCCAATCCGAGTAGTTTTGGGCGAATCGGTAATTCCGAACAATTTGCGTCTGTTTAATGACAGAGCCAAAACTATTCAAATCCAAACGCGTGACCTGAACGATGCTCTTCGGCAACTTTGGGCTCAGGGCATAAAGCATGTTTTTGTTGAAGGTGGGCCAAAGTTGGCGAGCGCGTTTGTTGCAGCCAAATTGGTAGACGAATTCATTGTGTATTTATCGCCAATGCTTTTGGGTGGCCCAAACATGGCACTTGGCCAAATAGGTATTACCAGCATCGAAGACGCAGCACGACTAGAAGTGCTGGAAACCAAACAACTTGGAAATGACATATTCATCAGAGCGAGGAGCGCGTAATGTTCACCGGAATCATAGAAGAGCTTGGAACCGTAACTGGAATTACCAAGCAGTCAGATGCATTGCGTCTAACGATAAAAGGAAATATGGTGCTGGGAGACCTAAAGCGAGGAGACTCGATCTCCTGCTCAGGCACTTGCCTAACAGCTATTGAGATTGACGAGAATGGCTTCACCGCTGACGTGATGATGGAAACCATCAAGCTAACCAGTCTCATGGAGGTGGTAGTTGGTGACCCAATAAACCTGGAGCGAGCGATGAACGCACAAACTCGTTATGGTGGCCACGTTGTCCAGGGGCACATCGACGGTGTCGGTGAGTTTGTCTCGCGTGAGACCAGTGAAAACTGGGATTGGGTCAGAATCAGAATTCCGCGCGAACTCTTGCGCTACGTAGTGATGAAGGGGTCGATTACCTTTGACGGCATCTCACTCACCGTCAATGAAATATCCGACGATGTAATTGGCCTTTCTCTGATTCCTGAGACGCTGCAGGTAACAACGCTGGGTTCCAAAAAGCCTGGCTCAAAGGTCAACGTTGAGGTTGATGTAATGGCGAAGCACATCGAGAGACTCATGGAGTTCAAGTAAATGGAAATTATTGAATCAAGTATCGAAGAAGTTCTCACTGCCCTTCGGGCCGGCAAACCGGTTTTGGTCACCGACGCCGAAGATCGAGAGGACGAGGGTGACGCGATAATTGCTGCTGAGTTCGCAACTACCGAGTGGATGGCCTGGATGATCCGCTACACCTCAGGATATATCTGTGCTCCCATGACCGAGCAACGAGCTAACGAACTTGACTTGCCCTTGATGTGGGTAAAAACCCAAGACCCTCACCGGACTGCCTACACGGTGAGCGTCGACGCTACCGACCGCGCGACAACCGGGATTTCAGCTGCCGACAGAGGCCTGACCGCCAGAGTACTGGCTGACCGAAGCTCCGGACCTCTCTCACTGATGCGCCCCGGTCACGTTCTTCCGCTGCGGGCGAAAGACGGTGGTGTGCTAGAAAGAGCCGGCCACACCGAAGCGGCAGTTGACCTCATGAAACTAGCGGGCCTTGAGCCGGTCGCAATGATGGCTGAGATGGTCAATGACGATGGAACAATGATGCGCCGCGAGGAATTATTTCGGACCGCCCTAAGGTTTGAGTTACCTATGACTAGCATTTCGAACCTGAAGGAGCACTTGGCTAAGCGTGCCCCGAAGCTGAATCCCAGCACTAATAGGATTCGTTTCGACGCCGAAGCGAAGTTGCCCACTACGCACGGTGATTTCCGCGTTAGAGGTTATTACGATGTGCAGACAACTGCAGACCACGTAGCCATCATCTCCGGCAATCCGACTGGGAAAAATGTTCTTGTTCGCCTGCATTCAGAGTGCATTACAGGAGAAGCCTTTGGGTCGCTGAAGTGTGAATGTGGCCCACAGCTAGAAGGTGCAATGGATGCCATTGCCGCCGATCCAACAGGTGGGGTAGTCATTTACCTGCGTGGCCAAGAGGGACGCGGTATTGGACTACTAAACAAGCTGAAAGCGTACGCACTGCAAGAACAAGGCTTGGACACCGTGGATGCGAATCTCGCACTTGGACTCCCAAGCGAAGCACGCGAGTACGGAGCAGCCATTGCTATCTTGCAAGACTTAGGCATCGAAAGCGTTCGCTTGCTAACAAACAATCCTGAAAAGCGGGAGTCCTTGGAGAAAGCTGACATAGCTGTTACCGAGACAGTTCCCCTAATTGTGGGCTTGGCGGAGCAGAACCTTGGGTATCTAACAGCTAAGCGCGAGCGCATGGGGCATGAGTTACCCGCTAATCTGGACAAGTGAGCGGTAGCGGAGCACCAAATCTGAATGTTTCAGCAATCGGCAAAAAAGCCGTCATTGTTGCAACCTCTTGGCACCCGAAAATAATGGCGGGCCTGATATCGGGCGCGCAGAAAGAACTCGAAGTTGCCGGAGCGGCTAATGTCCAAGTGACTATGGTTCCCGGAGCATTCGAGCTTCCGCTTGCGGCCAAATGGGCTTTTGAGCAAGGGGCAGATTTAGTTATAGCTCTTGGAGTCGTGATTCAAGGGGGCACCCCTCACTTTGACTACATTTGCTCTTCAGCGACAGAGGGCCTGACCCGAGTCCAACTCGATTCAAACAAACCCTTGGGCTTCGGCTTACTTACTGTAAACAACGAACAAGAGGCCCTTGATCGAGCTGGTCTCGAAGGGTCAAAGGAAGATAAGGGAGCTGAAGCCGTTCAGGCTGCGCTTACCATGTCGGCCATAATGCCCGGCTAGCGGCCCCGGAAATCCAATTTAAATAAGAAACAAGTTTCTTCAGGCAAATAGCCTCAGTCGTACCCAAACAAAACCGGCTGTCCTTGAGCTTTCCCTTTTTTCGCATAAAAATACGAATTTGTCTGGTCCCTTAGCAAGGAACTTTGGCGATGGCACTTGTATCTTTAGTAAATGACTAAAAAGCTTGGTAACCGCAGGGTTAGCGGAACCGAGCAGTACTACACCCCCAAAGACCTCGCAGGTGAACTAGTCGAACTGACATTAAGAACAATCTCTCGCGCGACCGAAAAGTCTTTTCTCGAACCCGCCGGTGGCACCGGAAGTTTTATTGAAGCTCTCAATAGGGCAGGCATAACGGCGATCACCTCGGTGGATAAGTACCCGATGCACCCAAGCGTGATCCAGGCCGACTTTCTAGAGTGGGAGACAAAACGCACGGACCTACTCACCATTTCAAATCCTCCGTTTGGCAGAAATAATGCTCTCTCGGTGCCCTTTTTCAATCGAGCCGCCGAATTTTCTAGCCAGATAGCTTTTTTGGTGCCCCGATCTTGGCGTAAGTGGTCGGTCCAAAACCGGCTGGACTCGAGATTCCACCTAGTTTTAGATGTTGACATCGCTGTTCAATACGAGGATGCTTTCGGCGAAAAAATCGCAAAGCGCAACGACCTAAGAACCTGCTTTCAGATTTGGGAAAAACGCCTGGATCTACGCGCGACAATAGCCGTTCCTGACAACGGCTTTATCCAAAAAACAACTCCCGACAACGCAGATCTTGCAATAAGGGTTTTTGGCTACGGCTGCGGAAATGTGATGAGCGACTTTCCGCGTCAGCCAAACACAACATTGATGTTCCTGAGAGTTTTGGATAAAAGCATCAAATCGGCTCTACTGGACTTAGATTATGAGAGGTTTTCAATAAACACCGCCTACACAAGAGCCCTTTCTTTTCAAGAAATAAACTTTCTGATTAATGAACGGGTCTTTGGGGACGGGTTCCACGAGAAGTTAGGTTTATAAATCAGTGAGTGAATATTACAAGGATCCATCCCAAAACCCGAAGAGCCGAGAATACCGTGGGCCACGGGCCAAACTGACCGACCTTCTTCCATACCTAAAAGACCACCGCCGAACCTTGGTTCTCGCTCTGGCCCTATCGGTCTTGGGCTCACTCCTCGCACTCGGCCAACCATTGCTAATTGGCCAACTGATAACGGCGGTTCAGGAGAGCCTTGATACGAGCGTCCTTGCGTGGCTCATCGTGGTTTTGGTTATCACCTCTGCGCTTGTAAATGCCTTTCAGTACTACCTGCTCTACAAAACTGGAGAGGGGGTAGTTCTCTCCACGAGAAAAGCCCTGATTGCCAGAATGCTTCGTCTCCCAATCTGGCAGTACGACCGCCGCCGTATCGGAGACCTCGTGTCTCGGGTTGGTTCTGACTCAACTCTTTTGAAGGCAGTGCTTACTCAAGGACTGGTTGACGCGCTTGGAGGCCTGATTCAGTTTGTTGGCGCAATCGTGGTCATGGCATTCATTGACCCGATCTTGCTAGGAACCACCCTCGTGGTCGTTTCTATTGCGGTGGGTGCGATTTCACTCACCGGTCGCCGGATTCGCTCAGCGACCACCAAGGCTCAAATGCGAGTCGGTGAAATGAGCGCCGCGGTTGAGCGTGCACTGAGCGCAATTAGGACCATACGCGCGTCTCGAGCGGAAGAGCGCGAGACCGAAGAAATTTACAAGAGTGCCGAAGCCGCTTACGACCAAGGCCTCAGCATCGCAAGGCTCTCAGCCGTTGTTGCCCCGATCGCACAAGTTGCCTTCAACAGCGCATTCATAATCGTGCTTGGGCTGGGAGGCCTGAGAGTAGCAAGCGGGTCAACGACAATTGCATCGCTAGTGACCTTCGTGATTTTGCTTGTGTTCATGATTGGCCCGCTGATTTCTGCCTTCGGCGCTTACACATCGATCATGGGCGCCCTGGGTGCCCTGGCTCGAATCAAAGAGATCATGATCCTTGATGAGGAAGAGACCGGGAGCGACAATGTACCTAGAAAAAGCACCAACTCAACGGCCATCGAATTTCAAAATGTTCATTTCCACTATGCACCAGATGAAGGCGAAGAATCCGACGACATAATCAAGGGCATCGACATAAAAATTGCCCGTGGTGCCCGCGTGGCACTGGTTGGGCCTTCCGGAGCCGGTAAGTCGACAATCTTCTCGCTAATAGAGCGCTTCTACGAGCCGACCGAAGGTCGGATCCTGCTTGACGGCCAGCCGGTAACTGAATTCTCTAGAGAGTCACTGCGCCAACAGCTGGGTTATGTCGAACAGGATGCTCCAGTGCTTGCGGGGTCCCTGAAAGACAACTTGCTACTCGGAAAAGCGGACGCGACCGACGAAGAGCTAGAAAGCGTGCTTAGACAAGTAAACCTGAGCGAGGTTCTGAAGCGCGACACAAAGGGTCTTGGTGCTCAGGTGGGCGAGGACGGCATAATGCTTTCTGGTGGCGAGCGTCAGCGATTGGCTATCGCTAGGGCTCTTTTGGCTTCCCCTGAGATCTTGCTGCTGGATGAATCAACCAGTGCCTTGGATGGGCCGAATGAACAGCGTATGCGAGAAGCAATTGATGCGGTAGCTCACGATCGAACGCTGCTGGTGATTGCTCACAGGCTGTCCACCGTTGTTGACTCCGACCAAATTATTGTTCTAGAACACGGCAAAGTAGTCGGAATTGGCACGCATTCTGAGCTAGTCAAAACCACCCCGCTATACGCCGACTTGGCGAAGCACCAACTGCTGGTTTAGCAATAGAGTATTGACATGACTGCTCATAATCAGATCACTGCCGAACAGGTATCGATACTCGACGCTAACGATCCATTGGCAAGCTTTCGCGACGAGTTTGTAATTTCGGACCCCGAGGTTTGCTACCTAGACGGCAACTCACTCGGTCGACTGCCGAAACGCACAATTGAAGAAGTTAATAAGTTCTTGACCAATGAGTGGGGACCGGAGCTAGTTGACGGTTGGTCTCACTGGATAGACCAAGCTCAACCCGCTGGAGATCTTCTGGCGCGTGCCGTGCTTGGAGCAAGTGCGGGTCAAACCCTGGTCTGTGACACCACCAGCGTGAATTTCTACCAGCTTTGCGTTGCGGCCATAAAGGCTAGACCGGGGCGCAAGACAGTCATTATCGATTCATCTAATTTCCCAACAGACCGGTATATTCTGGCCGGCATCGCCGACTCAATGGGGCTCAACCTTGTGACCCTTGATACCGACGGGTCTGGTGGACCTGGGGCGGTGAAGATCGAGTCTGAGTTTGAAAGAGTGACTGCTTCAGAGCTTGCTAAGCACCTAAATGACGACGTGGCGATGGTGACCCTACAAGCAATCAACTATCGATCCGGAGCAAGGCAAGACCTTAAGGCCATAACCGATTTAGTTCGCCAGCACGGAGGGCTTGTGGTGTGGGATTGCTCTCATGCCGCCGGTTCTATCCAACTAGATTTCGAGAAAAACGGCGTTGACCTAGCTGTCGGGTGCACATACAAATACGGTAATTCCGGGCCCGGTTCACCAGCATGGCTATTTGTCTCAAAATCAATTCAGACAGAGCTAAGAGTTCCAATTCAGGGCTGGTTTGCTCAAGAAATGCAGTTTGAAATGGGGCCAGACTTCGAGCCGGCGGACACAATTCGTCGCTACCAGATTGCTAGCCCCTCTATCATCGGCATCAGAGCTGTTGAGGTTGCGTACGAGATGATCGAGCGCGCCGGCATTGAACTTATTGAACAGAAGGCCGCCAAGGGCACAGAGCTGATGATGGATTTGTTCAAGCAATGGTTAGAACCACTTGGATTTGAAATTGCATCGCCCTCTCAAGCCGAGCTCAGAGGTGGTCACATAATCCTGACTCACCCGGACGCCAGGCAAATCGCATACGCGATGCGAAAGATTTCAAAGGTAATACCTGACTATCGAGAGCCCAACGCAATCAGAGTAGCTATTTCTCCGCTTGCAACCAGTTACACAGAGGTATTCGAGGGGTTTTTGCGATTGCGAGACTTGGTCGAAAGCGGAAAGTACATGAGCATCGAGCAAGATGCCAACCGGGTTACCTAAGCCTCGAGTCTCCTCTTAGACAATAAAAAAGCCAGAAAGCTGGCAGGGAACAGTCAGACACAGCGAATGGATAACAGTGGAACAGAATAAGCACGTCACTTATATTTCTTACCTCAAAATTGATGAACTGCTCGCGCTACAACAACCGCTGAGCGATGGCCCGGAGCATGACGAATTGCTTTTCATAACCATCCACCAGGTTTATGAACTCTGGTTTAAGCAGGTTCTTCACGAAGTTGCCGCACTGCAAGTCACGCTAGAAGCCGGCAACTCACACCGATCCATGGCACTATTAGGTCGAATCCGAACCATTATGAAGACTTGCGTCTCTCAGCTGGACATCCTTGAAACAATGACGCCCCTGCAATTCAATTCATTTCGTGAGCGCTTGAGCTCAGCAAGCGGCTTCCAGTCCGCACAATTCCGCGAGCTCGAGGCCGTGCTGGGGAGACGAGATCAGGCTGGGGCAAAAGCCGATGCCAAATCGGGCATGGGGATGGCCGAGCACCTCATTGCCGGCTCCCCCGCTCGAGCAAAAGTAGAAGCAGCAATGACGAGGATGTCGTTGTGGGATTCGGCGCTGCACTATTTTAATTCGCGAAAAGCTATACCCAAGGAGTTGCTATCTAGAGACGTCACCGAGGCCTGGGAGCCTCACGAGGGTCTCCAGGACATTCTTATTGAACTGCACCGCAATGACCCCGAGGCCTCCATGATTGGCGAGGCTCTGGTCGATTTGGATGAGGGGCTGCAGGAGTGGCGTTATCGTCACGTCAAGATGGTTGAGCGTACCATCGGGCACAAAATAGGTTCCGGGGGCTCGGCCGGAGCAGGCTATTTGGCAAGCACACTTTTCAACCCGGTCTTCCCGGATCTGTGGGCTATAAGGTCGCGTTTCTAGCAGGCAGCCAGTACAACGTTTCTAACGAGCATTGCGCGGGTCATCGGGCCCACACCGCCCGGATTCGGAGACACATAACCGGCAACCTTCGCAACCGTAGGGTCGACATCGCCTAGGAGCTTTCCGTCGACTCTGGTTATTCCAACATCCAGAACCGCAGCACCGGGCTTTATCCATTCGGGCTTGATGAAATGCGGGCTACCCAAAGCCGCCACCACGATGTCCGACCTTGAAATAACTTCTGCGATGTGCTTCGATGCGCTGTGGAGAAGGGTTGGCGTCGCATCGATGCCCTTGCGAGTAAGCATTAGCCCGAGCGGTCTTCCCACGGTCAGGCCTCTCCCAATAATTGCAACCTCTGCCCCTTGAAGTCTGACGTCGTGGCGCCCTAATAATTCGATAATGCCGCTTGGTGTGCAAGGCAGTGGACTTTTCATCTGACCGCCGGTGTTCATGACCAAACGGCCAAGATTCACCGGGTGCAGTCCATCGGCGTCTTTATCGGGATCAATTAGTTCCAGCATTTCGTTAGCATCGATTCCACTCGGCAAAGGCAATTGCACGATGAAGCCGGTAACTTCTTTAGCCTGATTAAGGTCTTCTATCGCCGCCCGCACATCGGCCATGGAGGCAGTTTCCGGGAGATCGATGCGAATTGACTCAATTCCAACTTCGGCGCAATCCCTATGTTTGCCGGACACATAAGTAAGTGAACCCGGATCATCGCCCACCAAGATAGTGCCGAGTCCAACGGCTGTGCCTCTGGACTTCAGACTAATAACCTCAGCTGCAAGCTCTGTCTTTATGGCCTTGGCTGTTGCTAAGCCATCAAGTATTAGAGCGGTCAACCAGCTACCTAGTTTCTAGTCCGTCGTATAGAGGGAAAGCTTCGGTCAAAACTCGAACTCTGGCCTTCAGGGCAGGAAGATTAGCGCCTGGAATAAGAGCGTTCGCAATGATGTCAGCAACCTCTACGAACTCATCATCACCAAAGCCTCTAGTTGCTAGAGCCGCTGTTCCAATGCGAACTCCAGAGGTCACCATTGGCGGCCTAGGGTCGTTAGGAACTGAGTTCTTGTTAACTGTTACACCGGCCTCGTGAAGCAAGTCCTCGGCCATTTGACCGTCAACCACAGAATTCCTAAGGTCAACAAGCACCAAGTGAACATCGGTTCCGCCTGTCAATACCGCGATTCCAGCCCCGGTGACATCGGCTTGGTTCAACCTGTCAGCAATAATTCGCGCACCCGAAATCGTTCGCTCTTGGCGCTCTCGAAATTCTGGCTGCATGGCTGCCTTGAAGGCCACTGCCTTGCCGGCGATTACGTGCATCAACGGTCCACCCTGCTGTCCAGGGAACACCGCGGAGTCAATCTTCTTTGCCCACTCCTGCTTACAGAGGATTAGACCGGAGCGGGGGCCGCCAAGAGTCTTGTGAACGGTGGTAGAAACCACGTCCGCGAAAGGAACTGGGCTTGGGTGAACTCCTGCAGCAACAAGTCCTGCGAAGTGAGCCATGTCGACCCAAAGCTTTGCACCAACCTCATCGGCGATCGCCCTAAAGGCTGCAAAGTCTAGATGACGGGAGTAGGCGGACCATCCTGCGATCAAAACAGCCGGCTTTACCTCTATGGCGCGCTGACGGACGGTCTCCATGTCGACCATATGTGTCTCTGGGTCTAGCTCGTATGAGTGCCCCTCGTACATGCGCCCAGAAAAGTTCAGCTTCATACCGTGAGTCAAGTGACCACCGTGGGCAAGGTTGAGACCTAGAATACGATCCCCCGGATTTGCGAGGGCCATGAGAACAGCCGCATTGGCTGAAGCTCCAGAGTGTGGCTGAACGTTTGCGTGTTCGGCACCAAATAATTCTTTTGCACGCTCTCTAGCCAAATTTTCGGCGATGTCTACTGCTTCACAACCGCCGTAATAACGCTTGCCCGGATAACCCTCGGCGTACTTATTTGTTAGCACTGATCCTTGAGTTTCCAGAATCGCGGCGGACACGAAGTTCTCGCTCGCAATCATTTCCAAGGTGTGGCGCTGGCGATCAAGTTCTTGCTGCAAAACCGCGGCAATTTCAGGATCAACTTCGCTTAGCGGAGACATAAATTTCACTGATTTAGTAAGCATCTCTCAACTTTACCAGACTTATTTCAGTCAGGATGGTAGGCGCCAATAGTATTAGGGAATGCAATCTGTCAAAGAACATTGGGTTCTGACTTTTATCTGCCCAGACCGACCCGGCATAGTGCACGCAATCTCCGGAGCCGTGGTTGCAGCCGTTGGAAACATCACCGAGAGCCAGCAGTTCACCTCACAAGATACTGGCCGCTTTTTTATGCGGCTGCAGATCGAAGCCGACATAACAAAGGCAGATTTCGAAAAGCAATTTGAGAGCATCGCCGAGACTTTCCAGATGCAGTACGTGCTTGATCATGTAGGTAGGCCAATGCGCACTGTGGTTTTAGTTACTAAGGCCGATCATTGCCTAAATGACCTGCTCTACCGTCAGCGTGCTGGGCAAATAGCAATCGAAATCCCTAAAGTCTTCGGCAACTCCGATGAACTGGAAGAGCTCGCCAGTTTTTTCGGGGTCGATTTTGAATCTTGCCCAACTAAGAATCTCAGCGACAAGGCCGCTTTCGAGAAGCGATTGCGCCAAATTATTATTGAGCACGACATTGAACTTATTGTTCTGGCTCGTTACATGCAGATTCTTTCCGCCGAATTCTGTGCTGAATTTGCTGGAAAGATAATTAATATTCACCACTCTTTTTTGCCTGGATTTAAGGGTGCTAACCCTTACGCCCAAGCTCATGCTCGAGGTGTGAAGCTCATCGGTGCAACCGCCCACTTTGTGACCGAAGATCTCGATGAAGGTCCGATCATTGAACAAAACGTGACCCGAGTGGAACACGCGTCGACCAAGTCACACTTGGTGCAGATTGGTCAGGACGTTGAGTCCAAGACTCTTACCCAAGCCGTTCGATGGTTCGCGGAACATAGAGTGCTGCTTGATGGTCAACGCACCATCATCTTTCGATAACCAATAAAGGCCAGAATTGCGAACAGTGTGCCGCCTGCCAACCATGGTGAAATCTGGTTAACAAGATTCCGCCCCGCCGGCTTTTGGGTTCCTGATACCAACTCGGCGGCATACGCTGCCTGAGTAGGTACTGAGCTCGTGTCTAGTAAGTCTTCTTCCTCATTTGTCGCCTCGACTGGGCTCTCAAAATCTCCAGGCTCGAGCTCAGAAGTGACCCGTAAAGGCTTTGCCTGAATCTGCGGCGAGTCTCGTTCGATTGACTGAGTCGGAGTTGGGGTGACCGCCTCACTTTGCGATTCCCGATCAGCGGGAAGAGGCTCTTCATTTTCAATAAACTCTAGAATCTCTTCGACAGCGTCTGGGTCTTTCAGCTCTGGGGCTACCAACTCTGGGTCTACCAACTCTGGGTCCTCAACGGGTAACTCAATGTTATCCGGGAGCTCTGGTTCAAGTGGGGATGGGGCGGGTGCCGTAAGCGTTAGTTCGAGCACTGAGTCGCTAGCTGGGCCAGAGTTTCCAGCCGGATCGATCAAGGAAAAAGCAGGCAGCGTCCAGCTCATGCTCCCTGCGGCGCACCCTTCGTATTTGAAGGTTATTTCCCCTTTCGCGGATGTTGCAACTGGAAGACAGCTGATTTTATTGGAGAGAAACTCGACCGCCGCGTCCTCAATCAGGGAACCTTCATGTCGGAGCACAATTACTAAATCAAATTTGCCCTCTACCTCCGTAATTTCAGGTGCCAGCCAGTGCGATGTCGGAGCAATCGTGTCTCTCGTGAGTTCAAGAACGGCGGGTTCGGAGGGACCCAGGTTGCCCATTGGGTCACTCGCAACGTTTGACGCAAGAGTGACTGTGATGTCGCCCTCCTCGCAATCGTTGAGGCTTAGCCTTTCGTTCACCAGTACCACTGACGCACAACCGGTGACAAAAATGTCCTCCGAAGACAACCCTGAATGGATCTCGCTGCCAACAAAGTCAATTAGATAATCCTCGTCAATAGAAGAAATTCGAACAAAGGCGAATTCTGGGCCTTCCAAGTCAAGCTGAATCTCAAGCGTTGCGGTTACCTCATCAACTAGCAACGCGGCTGCTTCGGAAGCCAATACTGCTTGAAATGACGAGTCGACACAGCCCGTAATTCGAAAGACGTATGTAGATGCGTTTACCCCGGGTTCGCCCACCACGCAGGCAGCGTCCCGAACCTCTAGGTCAGTAGCCTTTGGGGTGAAACTACCCTCTACCTCCATGCTGATCAGAACATCGTCGCGACTTTGTTGGGTGCCGGTAAATCTAGTTATTTTCGATGGAACCTCGTAGCGAATAATCACCTGACCCGCTGCATTTTGGACCCCGGCTTGATGGCTGATATTTGTCACAAGCGACGGGTTTGCATATGAAGAACCGCCTCCTCCACCACCGGCATCAGCACAGCAAGAATCGTCGTCAGCTCCGCCGCCACCGCCACCGAACCAGCCGCCGCCGCCACCGCCGCCACCGGCGTTCCAGCTACTACCTCCAGTTCCACCAACTCCAAAACCACCCGGCTGTGAGGAGCTGCCGCCGTTAGATGCACCACCGGACCCCCCAGAGTTTTCACGACCGCCACCACCTCCGGTGCCTTGCCCGGAGCCACCGTTTTCGGCAACCAGATTTCCGCCGGCACCACCGGCAGCTCCGGCATAGCCGCCGGCACCACCGCCACCCCCTGCCACGACGATTCGCTCATTTATGTTGGCACCGGAGCGAATGTCACTGGCTCCCCCGCCAGAGCCCTCGTTGCCCCTCGACCCTCCAGCCCGACCGCCACCGTTGTATCCGCCGGGGGCCTCGGCATTAGTAATACCCGCACCGCCTACGAACACCCAGAACCCAGCTGGGGCGTCGATGAACTGGCCGGTTACCCGGCCGCCCATGCCACCTCTACCTCCTGCCGCGCCCCGGATTTCAAATGATATATTTTTTGCGTCATCGGGGACCGTAAAGTACTCTCCGCTGCCGGTGTATTCAAAGACCAGTTCGCAGATTCCAGCTGGACATTCTTCGGCTTGAGCCGGCACGGCTCCAAAAGCCAAAGATGAGAAAAAGATTAAAGCTATGAGTGATCCAAGTTTCATGACACACAAACTAAAACTCCCCACAGTTTCCTGCAGGGAGTTTTCCACAAGCCGCTAGCGGCCTGGGTGGTTTAGGCCATTTTTGACTGAAGGTTCTCGGCAAGCGATGCCATGAACTCGTCAGTTGACTGCCAAGGTTGTTCTTTACCAACCAATGCGGCCAAATCCTTTGTCATTTTGCCAGACTCAACCGTTTCGATAATTACATCCTCAAGAGTCTGCGCAAACTTTGCTACCTCAGGAGTGTCGTCCAACTTCGCGCGATGCATCAAGCCCCTTGTCCAGGCAAAGATAGAGGCAATTGGGTTGGTTGAGGTCTTATTGCCCTGCTGCCACTGTCGGTAATGACGCGTCACGGTTCCGTGAGCAGCCTCGGCCAGTGCCGTCTTACCGTCTGGAGTTGTTAGCACTGAGGTCATTAGACCCAAAGAGCCGAAGCCCTGAGCCACGGTGTCGGACTGAACATCACCGTCGTAGTTTTTGCACGCCCAAACATATCCACCCTCCCACTTCAAAGCAGCTGCAACCATGTCGTCAATTAGACGGTGCTCATAGGTTAGGCCGGCTTTTTCAAACCTGTCCTTGTACTCGGCGTTGAAGATCTCCTCAAAGGCGTCCTTGAATGCTCCGTCGTAGGCCTTCAGAATTGTGTTCTTAGTTGACATGTACACCGGGTAGTTACGAGCAAGGCCGTAGTTGAAGGAGGCTCTTGCAAAATCGCGTATGGAGTCCATGTAGTTATACATTCCCATGGCAACTCCACCGTTCTCCGGGAAGTCAGCGATGGTCATTACCTGAGGCTCTGAGCCGTCGGCAGGTGCCCAAGTCATGGTGACCCTACCCTTGCCAGGGATTTTGATGTCCGTGGCCTTGTACTGGTCACCGTGTGCATGACGACCAATGATGATTGGCTTAGTCCAGCCTGGTACTAGCCTCGGAACGTTAGAGATGATAATTGGCTCGCGAAATACAACACCATCGAGAATGTTACGAATGGTTCCATTCGGAGAACGCCACATTTTTTTCAAACCGAATTCGACAACTCGGTCTTCGTCCGGAGTAATTGTTGCGCACTTGACCCCAACGCCGTATTTCTTGATGGCGTTAGCCGCATCAATAGTGATTTGGTCGTCGGTTGCATCGCGATTCTCAACAGACAGATCGTAATACTCCAGGTCGATATCCAAATAAGGGAGAATCAGGTTGTCCTTGATGTCTTGCCAGATGATGCGAGTCATCTCATCGCCGTCTAGCTCAACAACTTTGCCAACAACACTGATTTTGTTCATTACTCTCCTGATTACCGCATGATTCGGGCCTAAATGACCTTTCTTAGCCTATCGGTTTCAGTCGATGGACCCTAAACCAATGAATCCTTCCAGGACTTGTAGAGCTTCGAGAATTTACCTCCCGAAGCGACCAGCTGTTCCGGTGAACCATCTTCAATAATTTTTCCGTGCTCCATTACCAAAACTCGATCCGCTATCGAAACCGTTGAGAGTCGATGCGCGATGATTACGGCTGTCCGACCTGCAAGCAGTGTCTTTAGTCCAAGCTGCACCATGGCCTCCGAGGGTATGTCCAAAGAGGAAGTTGCCTCATCGAGAATCAAAACCGCGGGGTCCGCCAGGAAGGCACGTGCGAAGGAGATCAACTGGCGCTGGCCGCTTGAAACTCTTCCGCCGCGCTTGTTCACATCCGTCTCGTAACCGTAGGGCAATTCCAGAATAAATTCGTGCGCGCCCACTGCCTTGGCCGCCTTCACTACATCGTCCATCGACGCGCCCGGGCGACCTAGCTGAATGTTCTCAGCTACGGACCCGGTAAATAGATAAGCCTCCTGCGTCACCATCACTACCTTTTGACGAAGGTTTACATTCGAAATGTCTCTTAGGTCGTAATCGTCGAGTCGAACAACGCCTTCGCTAGGGTCGTAGAACCTTGAGATGAGCTTCGCAAGAGTCGATTTACCAGCGCCCGTAGTCCCGACCATCGCGATTGTTTGACCGCCAGGAATATCCAAAGAGAACGGGTGCAGGACAATATCACCGGTGTTGTATTGGAACTTCACCTTGTCAAAAACTAGACCGCCCTTGATGTTTCTAAGCTCCACCGGGTTCTCAGGTTCTGGAACCGAAGGCTCCTCTTGCAAAACACCAGAAATCTTCTCCAGAGCAGCCGATGCCGACTGGTACGAGTTGTAAAAAATTGCTATCTGTTCCATCGGGTCAAAAAACCTTCTGGCGTAAAGAATTGCAGCCGTCAAAACTCCAATGCCCAACGTGCCGTCGAGGACCCGAAATCCACCCACGAGCAAGATGGCAGCCACAGTCGCGTTGCCGATTAAAATCAACGCTGGATCGTAGATTCCGAAAAGCTGAATTAGTTTGGCGTTCAATAGCCGGTACTTTTCCACTAGGCCACCAAAGTGCTTCTCATTGCGCTTTTCCTTGCGGAAAGCCTTGACGGCGCGGATACCCGTCATGGTCTCGACAAAGTTTTGAATCAAGGTGGAAGATGCAACCCGCTGCGCCCTAAAACCTCGGTTTGTGTTTATCTGGAACCACCGGGTCACAATCGCAAGCGGAATAACTGCGGCCATAAGGACAAGGAAGCTGATTGGGTCCAGTATCAAGAGTGCGCCGGCGGTGAAAACCATGAAGAAGATTCCAACCACCAGTTCGCCCAGGCCGCCGGATAGTAGCTCGGAAATCGACTCTAGGTCTGAGGTCTGCCTCGCGATTACTCTCCCGGCGGTATAGCGCTCATGGAATTCGACCGAAAGCTTTTGTGTGTGGATAAACATTCTGTTCCGCAATGCAAGCAGCATGGACTGAGCAATTTTCGCCGTGAGGATCATGAAGTAATAAACCATCAGTGCACTGAAAGCCGCAGCTCCCAGATAAAGCAGGATTAACATCCATAGGGGATAAAAGTCGTCTTCGATGGCCCTAGGAAGCGCCCAATCAATCGCGAACGCGATTAGGGCTGGGCCTGCAACTCTGAGCGTCGTGGAGATAAAAATCATCACTACGGCTAGCCAAAGTCTGGCTCGGAGCGGAAGCAATAACGAACCCAAGAGCGTTCTAGATCGCTTCCTGATGAACCTAGATTCGGTTTTGTTTAGGTCTGTTCTTTCTTCGTTATTGGTTCCGTAAAGACTCATACGTTCACCTCACGCTCTTTCTGGTCGGTGTCCAGAGAGGTAATGACGTGGCGATATTCAGGACTGGTGTCTAGAAGTTCACGGTGAGTACCGAAAGCAATAATTTTGCCATCTTGCATCAGAGCGACCTTGTCGGCGAGCATTACGGTCGAAGGTCGGTGAGCCACTATTAGGGCCGTAGTCGATTTCAGCACATGTCGAAGCGCGTCTTCGACCATCGCCTCTGTCTCCACATCGACAGCCGACAATGGATCATCCAAAACCAAAATCTGAGGCTTCGCCGCAACTGCTCTTGCCAAAGCCAATCGCTGGCGTTGACCGCCTGAAAGACTTAGACCTTCATCGCCAATCGGCGTGTCAAGGCCCTTCGGTAAATCGTAGGCAAACTGTGCTTGAGCAATCTCGAGAGCCTGCTTTAGATCATCCTCACTTTGATCTTTATTGCCCAAGAGCACGTTGTCGCGCACGCTCGATGAGAAAAGAGTGGCGTCCTCAAAGGCCATAGCGATGTTTGATCTAAGATCTGCTCGAGTCAAATCTCGAATGTCAACCCCATCGATAGTTATAGAGCCACCCGTTACCTCGTACAACCTTGTTGTTAGAGCAGTCAGAGTAGTCTTGCCACTTCCGGTGAGCCCAATGAGAGCTACCGATTGACCAGGCTCTATTCGAAGGCTGACACCATCGACCAAATCCCGATTTTTTGGGTCGGCATCGGGGTAATGAAAATGAACGTCATGAAACTCGAGCAAACCCTTGGGGTCTTTTATCGTCTTTCGGGAAACAGGATCGGAAATTAGATCCGGCTCATCCAGCACTTCAAAAATTCTCGTGGTGGCGGTTTTCGCCTCAAGTGTCATACCCAGCAGGAATCCAAGGGACTCTGTTGGCCAACGAAGGACCATGGCGGTTGCAACAAAAGCCACGAGTGTCCCAACGGTCATCTCGCCGTTAGCCGTAAACCAAATCCCAGCCAATAAAGCCAAGCCGAGGGCAAATTCAGGAATCATCATTAGGTAGAGCCAGATGTTTGCGACGGCTTTTGCCTTGCTAATTTCTGTTTTCTTAAGTTCCGAAGCCTGGTTTGCGAATTGTTCAGCTGCAAAACCTCCGCGGCCAAAAGCCTTTAAGACTCTGACGCCATGGACAGACTCTTCTACCCTTGTTGCAAGGTCTCCCGACTGATCCTGAGCGAGTCTGGCAATAGTGCCGAAACCGCGCTCGAAGCGGAATCCAATGAGCCAAATCGGGATAGACGCCACTGAAAAGATAAGGCCCAACCAGAAGTTGTATGTGAAGAGAATCAGCAGTCCAACCACGAGTGTTATGAAGTTAGCTATAAGTAACACAATTCCGAAGCTAAGCCAGCGCCTGATTAGGCCGAGGTCGGCAACCGCCCTGGAGAGCAACTGCCCCGATGGCCATCGATCATGAAATGCAACCGGCAAATCTTGGAGCTTGGCGAACAAGGTATTGCGCATGTCGGCCTCGACGAATGTTCCAGGTGTAAGAACCAGCCAACGCCTGAGAAGCACGAGGCCAGCCTCCAGAATCCCGAGCAAGAGAATGAAACCAACCGCCGGAAGTAGGGCGTCCTCACCGCCGTCGACCAGTGAGTTGACCAGTGACTGCAAGAACTGCGGGATTGAAAGAGCGATCATGTGGGCGCCAATTGCGGCGAGTATGCCAAGGCCTATGCGCCATAGTGCCCGCCTTGCAAATGGGACCAGACGACAAAGGGTTTTTATCGTCCCCAATTCAGCCTGTTGCATAATTCTCTCTGCTGTAATTTTGGCCAATCGGCCTTACTCGTAAACATTTGGTGCGCTGGGATTATTTCTAGTGGAAAAAATGTCTTTCGCCCGTGAAGTACATGCTAACGCCGGCTTCACTAGCAGCGGCGATCACTTCCTCGTCTCGAACGCTTCCACCCGGCTGCACAACTGCCGACACTCCGGCATCTATAAGCACCTGAAGGCCATCGGCGAATGGGAAAAATGCGTCCGACGCCGCGACCGAACCCACCACTCTTTCACCAGCCCTTGCGACCGCGAGCCTACAAGAATCCAGTCTGTTGACCTGACCCATACCAATCCCAACAGCGGCCTGATTCTTAGCTAGCAGGATTGCGTTAGATTTCACGGACCGGCAAGCAATCCATGCAAACTCTAAATCAAGCATCTGAGCGGCATCGACGCCCTTGCCGGCTACCAATTGCCAACTCTGAGTGTCCAGGCCTTCAAAGCCGTCTGAGTCCTGCACAAGCATGCCGCCCGATACCTGCCGAATATCTAGCGCGGCTCTGACATAAGAAGTCGAAAGCTCCAAAATTCTCAAGTTCTTTTTCTTTTTCAGTATTTCGAGAGCTGTCGGGCCGAACGAAGGCGCGATTATGACCTCTGTGAAGACTTCAACAACGGCTAGGGCCATTGCCTCGGTAACTTCGCTGTTGCTGGCAATCACACCTCCGAAGGCAGACACCGGATCAGTGTTATGTGCAGCCTGGTAAACGTTCGCCACATCTTCACCGGTGGCAATTCCACAAGGGTTAGCGTGCTTGATGATCGCAACCGCGGGGGCCTGAAAATCGAAGGCTGCCCTAAGAGCAGCATCCGCATCAACAAAGTTGTTGTAGCTCATCTGTTTGCCGGAATGCTGAATGGCCGTTGCCACACCAGAAGAGTCGGCGGACAAATAAAGAGCTGCCTGCTGATGAGAGTTCTCGCCATATCTCAAGTCTTGGTCTTTCGTGAGAGAAATGTTGATCGATTCTGAGGTCGTCTCTTCACCGAATTCGCGAGCCAGGAAGCTTGCGACGGCCGAGTCGTAGCCAGCAGTGTGAGCAAATGCTTGCTGAGCAAGTTGTTGCCGAAACTTTAGGCTCGTGCCACCGTCATCAAGCGCTTCGATCAAGAGCTGGTAGTTCTTTGGGTTGACGATTATTGCCACATTTGCGTGGTTTTTGGCGGCAGCCCGAACCATAGCGGGTCCGCCGATATCAATCTGCTCGATGGCCGCATCGCCGGTGGTTCCGCTAGAAACGGTTTCAACGAAAGGATAAAGGTTCACAACCACGAGCTGAAACGCTTCGATGTTTAGCTCTGCAAGCTCTTGATTATGCTTTTCAAGTCTTAGATCGGCGAGAATGCCGCCGTGGATAGCCGGGTGTAGCGTCTTTACCCGGCCGCCCAAGCTTTCAGGAAAGCCGGTGACTTCACTGACTTCTCTTACGTCCATACCAGCCAACGCGATTTGTTTAGCAGTGGAGCCGGTTGACACTAGTTGGACACCGGCCGCAGTCAGAGCCGTCGCTAGCTCAATCAAACCGGTCTTATCCGACACCGAAATCAACGCCCTTTTTATGGCCACTACATCAGGCACTTTGCTCCTTTTCGGCAAGCAAGAGCACTCCGGTTGCAATGTCTTGAACCACTTGAACTAGCTGCTCTCGTTCCATAAGTTTAATCTGATCATGCAAATCAATTTCTGAGATGCCAGGAGTGACAGCCATGCTGGCCTGAGTCAAAATCCTGCCAGTGTCCACCCCTTCATCGACGATGTGAATGGTTGCGCCAGTCACCGAGGCCCCAGCTGCTAAGGCGTCGGCAACGGCATGTGCGCCTGGAAAATCGGGTAACAACGATGGGTGCAGATTAATCATTCTTGGCGTGAGCTTGTTGACGATGTTTGCCGGCAGCACCTTCATGAATCCGGCTAGAACCACTAAATCCGGCTTGTGGAATTCTATATTTGAAAGCAAGACCTCCGCCCAGGCTTCACGACTTTCAAACCTTGAAGGTTCAACAACGAAAGTTGGAACCCCAAACTCCTCGGCGTGCTCTAGACCCGAAGCAGCCTTATCGGAACCAACCGCGACCACCTTAGCCGGGTAGAGCGGGCTGGCCGCCGCCGTCAAAAGCGCACGAAGATTTGAACCGCCACCTGAAATAATCACTACGACCGAGAACATTGCCTCAGTCTACTTTCGCTCGGAAGCGTCGCCGTATGGCTTAGCAATTACTAGAGCGGCTAAGAAGCTCGGCACTAAGACCTCAACAAACACCACCGCGGCGAACATAAGCGGATTGGCCCCAACGGTTTCAAACCGACCCGGGCCAAAGCTACCTGATGCCGCCTGGCTTACCAGGAAGACAGTGATAGCTGCGCTAGAGGCAGCAACCAATGAGATCGACAGAGCCCCGCTTAGTCTTGTGCCATATTCCCAGCGCAATTGATCCGCATGTCTGGCAACGAAAAACGTTGCCAAAAGTGCGGCCGCTACAGGAATCAAGACAAATATAAGACCTCGCTCAAACCCTCCGGTTGGTAACGCCGCAAACACTGGGAGCGCCGGAAGTGGCCCGAGCTCTGAGGCAAAAGGCGACACGTGGGAGCCAGTTCCGATTGCAAATCCTGCACCGGAAATCCAAGATGCTCCATAGACAATTAGGTTTGGCAGAATTGCCAACTGACCAATAGTCACCATGACTCCACCTAAAATACTGAGCCCCAGACCTTGGTAAAGTCCTATCACTTGAACCCAACCGAAACCTAAACCAAGAGCAATCAGAGCCGAGCTTGAAAAAATCAAAACTGCCACAACCGACAACCCGACTCTGACACCCGGATTTAGTGCGGTTCGAATTGACCAGTGCAACTTCGCGTATGCGCTAGCAAAAAGTCTTCTGACCCAGATGCGCTCCCTGGCCTCTGGACCATTGGCGCCCTCGAACAGCTCAAATCTTCGACCGATCACGGAAGACGCAATCAGTATTAATCCAAAAAATATTGCCGGGTAATAAAGCGGTTCCCAGGTGCCCGCAATCACCGAATCGTCTGCCACCAGTAATGAGGCGCCGTAGCTGATTCCACCAAAAGCCAGCGAACCACCTAGCCAGGCTGGCCAAAGCGAAGCGGCGGCCGATAGTCGATGACCGATTCTGATTGCCATGAGAACGATCAGGCCGGTTAGCCCCAGTGGCAGTGCTGTGAGGAAGAAGGCCCCAAAACTGATACCGAGGATCTCACCGTCTGCGAAGCCAATGGGAACTCCGCATGCTAACAAGAAAGCGTAAACAGCCACCCTGAGCGCCAAGACCCATTCAACTTGTCCATTGCCCTCGATAAACCAGGCAAGTGTGAGAGGAGCAATTATCAGCCCCACCACAGTGGCAATGATGATCAAAGCCTGCAGAGCGGCTATTGCAAAACTAAGCCCCCGGTTCACGGCTGGCGCTATAGGTTGGCGATAATGTCGCGCATCAAGGTGGCGGTCTCCGATGGCGTCTTGCCAACCTTGACACCTACTGCTTCGAACGCCTCTTTTTTGCCTTGGGCCGTTCCAGCGGAGCCAGAAACAATCGCGCCCGCGTGTCCCATGGTCTTGCCCTCTGGGGCGGTAAATCCTGCCACGTAGGCAACAACCGGCTTGGTGACGTGCTTAGAGATGTACTCCGCTGCCTTCTCTTCGCTGTCGCCGCCAATTTCACCGATCAAAACAATCGCCTTGGTCTCTGGGTCATTCTCAAATGCCTCTAGAGCATCGATGTGAGTGGTCCCAATAACAGGGTCTCCGCCAATACCGATTCCGGTGGTGAAGCCAATGTCTCTTAGCTCAAACATCATCTGGTAGGTGAGAGTTCCGGACTTAGAAACCAAACCAATCGGTCCCTTACCAGTGATGTTCCAAGGGGTGATTCCAGCATTTGACTCACCAGGACTAATGATTCCAGGACAATTTGGGCCAATGAGTCTGGTCTTTAGTCCCTTTTCGACGTTGTATGCCCAAGCCGAAGCTGAGTCGTGAACTGGGATTCCCTCCGTGATAGCTACTGCGAGTGGAATCTCGGCATCTATCGCTTCGACGATTGCCTGCTTCGCAAAAGCCGGCGGCACGAAAATAACAGAAACGTTTGCCCCGGTTGCCGTCATTGCCTCTGCGACACTGCCGAAAACCGGAAGGGACTTGCCCTCGACTTCGACAGTTTCGCCGGCCTTGCGAGGATTTACTCCGCCAACGATGTTTGATCCACCAGCCAGCATGCGCTGGGTGTGCTTCATGCCTTCAGCACCAGTCATGCCCTGAACGATGATTTTAGAATCTGAGTTTAGAAAGATTGCCATTTTTTAGCCCCTTAGCCGTTCGCAAGTTCAGCGGCGGTATTAGCCCCACCATCCATGGTGTCCGCAAGTGCCACTAGCGGGTGGTTGAATTCCTTCAAAATGGTGCGGCCTTCTTCAACGTTGTTTCCGTCGAGCCTTACAACTAGCGGCTTAGAGGCCCTGGCGCCAAGAGTATTGAGGGCTCCAACGATGCCGTTAGCAACGGCGTCACACGCCGTGATGCCGCCAAAGACGTTCACAAACACGCTTTTGACCTGTGGGTCGTTCAGAATTACATCCAGACCAGCGGCCATTACCTCTGCGGAGGCTCCGCCGCCGATATCCAAGAAGTTGGCGGGCTTCACTCCGCCGTTTGCCTCTCCGGCGTAAGCTACGACGTCCAGCGTGGACATAACAAGTCCGGCACCGTTTCCGATGATCCCCACTTCGCCGTCTAGCTTGACGTAGTTCAGATCCATCGCCTTAGCTTTGGCTTCCAGTGGGTCGAGCGCATCGCGCTCCATGTCATCGCGTTCGTGACGGAAATCCGAGTTTTCATCGAGGGTGATTTTGCCGTCGAGAGCAAGAATTTGGCCGTCTTCGGTAAGAACAAGCGGGTTTACCTCAACCAAGGTCGCATCTTCTTTTACGAAAACGTCATAGAGCTTGAGGATTACATCACTCACTGAGTCAATGAGTTCTTCTGGGAACCTGCCGGCCATCGCAATTTCCATGGCCAAAGCCTTGTCTATGCCGGTAACAGCGGAGACCGGAATCTTTGCCAAAGCGTCTGGGCGTTCAACGGCAAGCTGCTCGATCTCCATGCCGCCCTCAACAGAACAAAGTGACAAGAAGGTTCGGTTTGAGCGATCCAGAAGCACTGAGAAGTAAAACTCCTGAGCGATCTTGGCGCCCTCCGCAATCATTAGGCGCTTTACAACATGGCCTTTGATGTCGAGTCCAAGAATTTCTTCGGCTTTTTGCCGGGCCTCGGCTGGGCTGTGAGCCACTTTTACACCGCCGGCCTTGCCGCGCCCTCCAGTTTTTACCTGGGCTTTAACAACGACAGTGCCGCCAATAGCGGTAGCTGCTGCCTCCGCTTCTTCAGGTGTGTCTGCAATTCGACCCTGTAAAACCGGAACTCCGTGTTTTTCAAAAAGGTCGCGGGCTTGATATTCAAATAGATCCACTTTGGTCTTTCAGTTTTTTTAGCCGACGTTTAATCTTCTAAAGTCTAGTGATTGAAAAAAAGCATTTCCAAACTAGAGCTTGGTTATTGGTGCCATTTTGACTAGAAGACGTTTTGAGACCCCCGATTCAAAACGCACCTCGGCGGTTTGTCTCGGATTTTGACCCGAGACACTGACTACAGAGCCCTCACCGAAAGTGTCGTGATTGACTCGATCACCCACTGAAAGCTCAAGGTCCTTGTTGTCACGGACCGCACTCGGTGAGTTAATCGCGCCCTTCCACTTGGAAGGCTCTCTTGTGAAGCCAACCGACCGCTCATAAGCTCTATCGGTTGATCGTTCGGTTCCCTCGGCCTCAACTAGCTCCTGGGGTATGTCAGCTAAGAACATGGAGGTCGTGAACCCAGAGGTGTTTCCAAAAACTGTTCGTTGGAGGGCATGAGAGATGAATAATCGCTCGCGGGCCCGGGTCATACCGACATACATCAACCTGCGCTCCTCCTGCAGGCCACCGGGTTCATCAAAAGACCTGATGTGAGGCAATGTTCCCTGCTCCAGGCCAATCATAAATACAACCTGATACTCAAGCCCCTTGGCGGTATGAAGGGTCATCAGAGAAATGCTGCCGGATTCATCTTCAATCTCATCGGCAGCTGCCGAAAGCGTGACTTCAGCAAGATAGTCAGCGACAGTGCCCTCTGGGAACTGAGCTTGCCACTCGAATAATTGCCCGAGCAAGGCATCTAAGTTTTCAACCCTGGCTTCATCTTGGGGGTCCCTGGATAGCTCGAGCTCAGAGCGATACCCGCTCCTAGCAAGCGCTACCTTCAAAACCTCGGCTGGGCCATCAGTAACGGTCATTGCCTCTAATTCGTTCAGCAATTCCCCAAATGCCATCACAGACGCTTGGAGCTTCGGCCCAAGTTGCAAGTCGGCGGCAAACAAGAGTGCTTGTCGGAAGCTCATGTCGTTTGTCCTGGCAAACTGAGCAATCTTTAGCTCAGTCTTCTGCCCGATGCCACGTGTTGGGATGTTTATGACTCTTCTTACAGCCTCATCGTTACGCCCATTTGAAATTGCGGACAAATAGGCCAATGCGTCCTTGATTTCTCGACGCTCGAAAAACTTCAAGCCTCCGATAACCGCATACGGAATCTGCTGACTCTTGAGTTCAGCCTCCAAAGATGGGGTTAATGAGTTGGTTCGATAAAGGACAGCTATGTCTCGATAATTAATGCCCTCGTCGTGCAGCTTCTTGACCCGATCGACGACAAAAGCCGCTTCATTTCGTTCGTCGTAGGCAGTGAACATGGTTATCTTGTCCCCGGCACCCGAATCAGTCCAAAGGTTTTTAGCCGGCCGATAAGGGTTTTGTGAAATAACCGCGTTCGCAGCCGAAAGTATGTTTTGAGTGGAGCGGTAATTTTGCTCGAGCAAGATAGTTTCTGCTCCCGGGAAATCGCGCTCAAACTCTGTAATGTTTCTGATCGAAGCCCCACGGAATGCATAAATTGACTGGTCCGAGTCTCCAACCACGGTTAGATCAGCCGGGCCAAGCACTTCGCCGGTTTGCTCGTCAAAAATTGCATGTTCCTCTGGCAATGGCCTGGTGAATTCGCGAATTAGTGCGTATTGGGCATGGTTAGTGTCTTGGTATTCGTCGACAAGCACGTGACGGAATCGTTTTTGATACCTAGCGCGAAGTTCCGGAAACGCCTGAAATAGGCCAACTGTTTCGCCAATTAGGTCATCAAAATCAAAAGCATTATTTCGGCGCAGTTCGGAAGTGTAGGCCTGGAATACCTCGGCAACCAAACGTTCTCTGGGGTTCGAACGATCTGCGTTTCGAGCGAAATCGTCGGCGTCCTTCAATTCGTTTTTCGCATTAGAAATAATTGCGGCGGCCTGCGACGGTTTTATGTCCGCGTCTTCCGCACCGGCTTCTCGAAGGAGTCGCTTGAGTAAGGCACGAGTGTCACCAGTGTCATAGACGCTGAAGTTTGAGTCATGGCCGAGGCGCTGGGCTTCGCGCCTAAGAATTTGAAGGCAAGCAGAATGGAAGGTCTTCAGCCACATACCCTGCCCGGCTTGCCCGATAAGGCTCTCTACCCGTTCTCTCATTTCGGCTGCAGCTTTATTCGTGAAAGTAATGGCGAGAATCTGAGATGGCCAGATTTCCTTATTGGCTAACATGTGTGCCATGCGGTGAGTTAGCACTCTGGTCTTACCGGAGCCCGCTCCAGCCACAATTAGCAGTGCTCGTCCGCGGTATCGCACCGCCTGCTGCTGCTGCGGGTTTAATCCGGTTAGTAAATCATCCGGGTTCGGCTGCTCAAAAATCTCTAACGACATCGCACGTAGTTTAGGTCAGGTCGGCTACAGTTTTAAGTAACAGGTCAGGCTGATCGGCAAAGATTCCATCGACTCCAGTCGAAACAAGACGTTCAAACCATTTTTCGACATTTCCTTCGGCTGTCTCTAAGCGAGCCGTGAAAGCATAGATATCGAGGCCCATCTTTTTTGCCCTCGCCACAAGGTCACCAGTCAGGACCATGGACATCGCAACAGAAACAGCATCGAAGTTGTCGGCAATTTCGGCGAGTAACTCGTCCGTTAGTTCGGTGACGCCCTTAGGGAGGGTGTCCCTAGCGCTTAGAAATACGTAATTAATATCCGAGCCAATCTCAAGTTTCGCTCTGAGTAGAAATTCGAACTCAAAGCTCTCGAGGCTAATTTTCATACCGCGGTTGGACCAATCGCTCTGCTTAAGCAGTGCCTTTACCTCCTGGATTGGATCGACTCCAATAGCCTCAAAATGCGCACCGTGCTTTATTTCGATGATCAGATGCTTGCCATTGAATTGCTGGTTTGCCAACAACTGGCGGAGGGTTGGCACAAAGTACTTACCATCTTGGCTCGCTGAATCAACCCTGCCATCTGGATACCTCTCCTTGGCTCGTAGCCTTGAGACGTCTGCCTTTGTGAGTTGGTCAATCTTGGTAGACAAAAAGCTGTGGTCGTTGATGTCGGTAGTGCTAGAAAGATCTAGGTCGTGGCGAATAATTGCTTGACCGTCCTTGGTGAAGACCACATCGAACTCCACGGCATCCGCACCCTGTTCAAAAGCGAGTTCCATCGATTCGATGGTGTTTTCCGGAAGATATCCGCACGCCCCGCGGTGACCAAAAACCAGCACGCTACTCCCACTCAATCGTGCCCGGAGGCTTTGAAGTGATGTCCAACACGACTCGATTGACATCGGGGACTTCATTGGTAATTCGATTAGAAATCTTTGCCAACAGGTCGTAGGGCAACCTGGACCAGTCTGCAGTCATTGCGTCTTCCGAAGAAACCGGCCGAAGCACAATTGGGTGCCCGTAGCTTCGGCCGTCTCCCTGAACCCCCACCGAGCGCACGTCTGCCAAAAGAACTACCGGGCACTGCCAGATTTCAGCGTCTTTTCCGGCTGCCGTGAGCTCTTCTCGAACAATTGCATCGGCCATACGAAGTAGATCAAGTCGTTCTTTTGTAACCTCGCCGACAATTCGTATTCCGAGACCGGGGCCTGGGAACGGCTGCCTGGAGACTATTTCGTCCGGAAGCCCTAACTCGGAACCGATTGCCCGAACTTCGTCCTTAAACAATTCGCGAAGAGGCTCGATGAGCTCGAATTGCAGGTCCTCGGGAAGACCGCCGACATTGTGGTGGCTCTTAATTCCAGCTGTTGCCCCACCTCCAGATTCAACTACATCCGGATAAAGCGTTCCCTGAACCAAAAACTTTATTGGTCTATTATCAGCTTTAGCCTCGGCGATGAGCTTCTGCTCAGCCTTCTCAAAGCTCCGGATAAACTCGCGTCCGATGATCTTGCGCTTTTGCTCTGGATCACTGACACCGGCCAGCGCCGATAAAAAGACATCTTCAGCGCTTTCGGTTACTAACCTGATGCCCGTTGCCGCGACGTAGTCGCGCTCAACCTGTTCTTTTTCGCCCTCGCGCAATAAACCGTGGTCAACGAATACGGCCGTTAGCTGGTCCCCAATGGCCCTATGAACAAGAGCCGCGGCAACCGCAGAGTCGACCCCTCCGGACAGTCCGCAAATAACCCTGGCATCTCCAACCTGCGCGCGAATTTTCGCAACCTGCTCGGCGATTACATTTCCAGAATTCCAAGTTGGCTCAATACCCGCCCCAACATATAGAAAGTTTTCTAGTACTCGTTGACCCTGGTCAGAGTGAACCACCTCTGGGTGCCATTGAACTCCGTAAATTTTGCGCTCTTTGGACTCGAAGGCTGCAACTGGGGTTGTGGCGGTGGAAGCTAAAACGTCGAAACCTTCAGGAGCCTGAACGACCTGATCACCATGACTCATCCAGCAAACCTGGGATAGTGGTTGGTCACCCAAAAGCGTTCCAGACTGGTTCACCGTGAGATGCGTCCCACCGAATTCTTTCTTGCCAGTCTTGTCTACTCGACCACCTAAATGATATGCAAGAACTTGGAAGCCATAGCAAATACCGAGAATTGGGATTCCAAGTTCCAAGATCTTTGGATCAAGCGATGGCGACCCCTCTTCATAGACACTTGAAGGACCGCCGGAAAGAATAATTGCGGCCGGTTCCTTGGCTGCAATCTCAGCAGCTGTGACACTGTGGTGGACAATTTCAGAATAAACACTGGCTTCCCTGACGCGCCTCGCTATTAGCTGGGCGTACTGAGCACCAAAGTCAACGACTAGAACCGGCTTCATTTGCCCTCCAGTTTTGACAGCTGCTCATGAGCCATCTTGGCGTAGCGGTTCTCGGTATAAAAGCTCAGGAACGGAACAACGCCTCCGAGGGCAATCAGCAAGAACCTGGTGAATGACCAGCGCATGAGGGTCCAGATTCTAAAGTCGGCGAATAGATAAACCACGTAGAGCCAACCGTGGATAATTAAGATCCAAACTGTCAGATTGAAACCGACATCGGGTAAGCCTTCGCCATCAACGCCGTATTGTTCAAAGCTAAAAAACCCATTTGGGCCGAGCAGCCAAAGATCAAAACCTAAAAATGGCAAGCGTCGAATACCCCACGTAATCATGAGCAAAATCAAGAACCCACCCGTTACATAAGAAGATGCTTTATAAAAACGGAGAATTTTTTTGATTTGAGGAACTTGAGCTGGATTCGGGCTTGACATGCTCTTGAGTTTACTTGGCTGAGAATGCCGCAAGGGCTTGAAGGGCCGCAGATTTTGCCTGATCGGCGTCCAGGCCAGTAAGGGCCGCCTCAAAAACTTCTTTGGCCTGTTCCTTTGTCACAGAGCTCAAGGCCTGTCTCACGATCCCCACCTGCGAACGAGACGAAGACACTGACTGAAACCCCATGCCGGCAAGAACTACGGCGAACGCCGGATCTGACGCGCTCTCACCGCAAACTCCGGAAGAAACACCAGCCTTTTGGCTGACGGTAGCAATTTGCTCCAGCGCTCTCAATAGCGCCGGTTGCCATGGATTTAGCATCGCCCCTAGGGCGGGATTCATGCGATCAGCAGCAAATAAATATTGTGATAAGTCATTGGTGCCCACCGAGATAAAGTCCAGGACGCCAGCCAACTGCGCAATCTGATAAACGATGCTCGGTGTTTCCACCATGATTCCAACCTTGAAGTTTCCGGCTTTCCTGGCAAGCTCCGCGAACTCAATTGCCTCGGGGTAAGTCGAAACCATCGGGGCCATCACCCAAACTTCTCGTCCAGATTGCTCTCTTGCGACTTCCAGGCTTTCTAGCTGGTCGACAATGAAGTTTCGGTGATTCTCTATCAGGCGATATCCCCGGACGCCAAGTGCTGGATTTTCTTCGTCGCCCATGTCCAAAAACGGAACCGGTTTGTCGCTGCCGGCATCGATGGTGCGGACAACAATTGGCCCCACTGGGGCCGCCTTCAGAATCTCTGTGTAGCTAGCGACCTGAGCCTGCTTAGTCGGCTGGGTCTTGGCGGACAAATAAAGTAGCTCAGTTCTAAATAGCCCTACCCCGTCAGCCGCCGAAGCACTGGCGGCAATTGCGTCCTCCAGCGAACCAATGTTTGCACGCACCGGAATAATTGGGTCGTCGCTTTTTGCGATGAAGGACAGAGCTTCGGTAATGTCGCTTTCTTGGCCATCCACCACAACTCGATCGCCCACCGGGTCAACTAGCACTCGCATTCCGTCAACCAGGTCTTGGGCCTGCTGGCATGAAACTACCGCTGGAATCGATTTTGATCTGCAGATAATTGCAGTGTGAGAGGTTGGGCCACCCTGAATGGTGACCACTCCGACAACTGCCTCAGTGAATTGCGCCGTATCAGCCGGTGAGAAGTCCTCGCCAACGATTACAAACCTTCCGGTGGTCGGAATATCCAATCCGAGTGAGATGCCAGCAATCGAAGCAGCAACCCTTCTGGCAAGGTCACGGATATCGTTTAGTCGCTCCTCGAAAGTAGCGTCTCCTGCAAAAATATTCGCGTATTCTTCGACCGCGTTAATAAAAGCGGTGCCCGCATTCCAGCCCTGGGAAATCTGGACCGAGGCGGTTTCGAATAGCTCTTCGTCTTCCAGAAGCATGATCAGCGCTTCAAAAATTTCAGCCGAAATATCGCCGGCCTCTTCGGCCAGAGCATTCATCTCCAGTGACACTGCCGAGATGGCAGCCTTTAAGTTTTCTAGCTCCAGAGCTTCGTCACCAGAGTGCTTGGCTGCCAAAGGCAGCGTAGTAACTGGCTTTACTCGAAATACTTCGGCGGCGACGGAGCCAAGGCCCACGCCCATGCCTGTAAGAATTGTGCCGCTGTCTAGCAAATCTAACCCTTCAAAAACTCTTGGACCTGGGCGATCAGGTCAGTGGCTAATACTTCGTCATCAGAGTCGACTTCAATATTCAACTCTTCGCCCGTCTTGGCCTTTAGGGCCATCATGCGAAGCGGGGAGTTTGCTTTCGCTAACTCCTGGCCGGCTTTCCCAATTCGAACTTCAAGCCCTGACTCCTTGACCAGCTTCACGATTTGGCCGGCTGGTCTTGCGTGAAGGCCGATTGGATCCAACACGGTAAGGGAGCCTTTTATTGTGGCCATTGATTTCTCCTTCAAGGTTCTAGTAAAAAATTCTAACTAACTCCCGGCGTGATGCCGGCTGGTCATTTGTGACTAAGTGTCCCCTGATGTTTTGCGATTGCCTGCTCTAGCGAGGAAGCCAATGGATGATCATGAGGGATTCCACAAATCTGTGACGCGAATTCCCATGGTGACAATTCGCCAAGCTTGGAGCTCAGTAACTTCACCTCAGGGTCGTTTTGACTTGAGAATTCCAAAGATGCCTCAACCACTTCTAGCAGCGCGCTGGGCTTCTCGCCCAGCTCAGCCAAAAGCGCTGCCGGCCCGATAAGGCGCTCGAACCTAGACAGCTTTCTCAACGGCTGCCTACCAACACGCTCGACCTGGTCATCCAGCAAAGGGTTTGCAAGGCGCAGTAGGGTCTTGCGGACATAATTTGCATGGTCACCCGAATCAAAGCCGTGCTTAGTGACTAGAACCATGGAAGTCTCTTCCATGACTCTGGCAACAATATCTCGAACAATCGGGTCCCTTATTGACTCGGCAATAGTGCCATGGCCATGACGCTGACCCAAGTATGCAATTGTCAAGTGCGCCGTGTTCACCGTATAAAGCTTGCGCTCAATAAAAGGCTGTAGATCATCAACCAAGGTTGCCGCGGGAATCTCTAGGTTTGTACCAGCTAGCCCACTTTTATCGATGACCCATTCGCAAAACCTTTCCGCAGCGACGTCTGGCTCAGTGTCTGCCCGTTGCATTGGGACGATGCGGTCGACAGCGGTGTTAGCAAAAAAGACGTTTTTTGGGAGTCTCTCAAGTGTCTCTAGAATCTTGGAGCTCAAAACATCCGTGGCATTAATCGCATTTTCACAGGCCATAATCACAAGCGGCGAGTCACTCATGCGTGCTTGAATTCCCCGCGCAATCACTGACGCAATAGCGGGCAGAATATTCGTACCAACCGACGCGGTAATGACATCGGCCTGGCCGATGGCGGCTATGAGCGCGGCTTCGTCGGAGGTTGAATCTAAGACTTCAAAGTTTTCATAATGAGTTTCTTTTTGTGCTTCACCAAGTTCAATGAGGCTGTACCCATTCGAGGATCGCAACTTGTCGATCAACTCTTTATTCACGTCAGCGAAAGTCACAAAATAACCGGCGTCTTGCAGAACTGCCCCGATGAAGCCTCGCCCGATGTTTCCGGCTCCAAAGTGAACTGCCCGCATAGTTTTTCTCCTGTAACTGTTCTGAGTGCTACTAGATTTTGTCTTACTCAGTGGCTCTTCGATTTATTCTTACGTTGATTCACGGCTAGTCGGTGCCAAGAAGCAGCTTTGCAATTTCCTCGGGGTTCTGAGAGTTTTGCAAGATTGCCAACTTGTCCTCGTCTTGAATCATTTCGGCTAAGTTGCCAAGTAACTCCACGTGTCCATCGCCTTGGGAAGCGATGCCAAGAACGCAAGTAACTTCGTCATCAGCCCACTCAATTGGCTTAGCCAATCGGACAAACACCAGCTGATCGAAAATAACGTGCACTCGCGATTCGTCGGTTCCGTGTGGAATCGCAAAGCCCATGCCTATAGCGGAGGGAAAGATTTCCTCTCGCTCCCACATCGCTTCCGCGTAAGCGTTCGTTACAGCGCCTAGCTCGACTAGCAGCTTGCCGCAGATGTCCACAGCCTCCTCCGGAGAGGAGGCTGTGGCATCTAGTTTTATTCCGGCCTGTTGAACTAAATCAGTCATCGCTGATGTCATCGCCTGACTTAATTCTTGACACGATTTCAGCAATTTTTAGATCGCCTAGGAACATGTCAAACATGATCACAACCGAGTTCGGCACCGCTTGCTTGGCCCTCGAGCCAAGCCCGCGGTGACAAAGAACTAAATCGTGCTCAGTCTCAGTCAGTTGGTTCACAGGGGAATGAGTCACTGAGACCTCTTGGGCCTTTAGTTGCTTAGCAAGCTGCTTCGCAACCATTACAGATGAACCCATACCAGCCTCACAAGCAACAACTATGTTCTTGACCGAGGCACCCGATATTGTCGCCATAATTACGCAGTCTCTCCGGTCTTCATAGCCTTGCTCTGTGCCTTTGATGCGTCTAGATCTGCAGAGTCGCCTCCAGCGCGAGTTGCCTTCAAAATAAAGAAAGCCACAACGAAGGAAACAGCCGCTGACAAAGCGATGCCCAGAAGCACGCCGAAGTGGTTCCCCGGAGGAGTCATCGCCATGTAGGCAAAGATCGATCCTGGTGATGGGGTGGCAACGAGGCCGACTCCAGTAGCCGCGAAAGTGGCAACGCCAGTTGCACCACCGGCAATCGCTGCAAGAACAACGATTGGCTTTAGTAGTACGTATGGGAAGTAGATTTCGTGGATTCCACCGAGGAAGTGGATAACGATTGCACCAGGAGCCGAACCACGAAGAAGCTTCGGTCCTGCCAACCAGAATGCAACTAGTAGTCCAAGTCCTGGACCTGGGTTTGACTCAAGCATGAACATGATTGACTTGCCAGTTTCTGCGGCTTCAACTGCTCCGATCGGAGCCAGAACACCAAAGTTGATGGCATTGTTCAGGAACAAGATCTTTGCTGGCTCAATCAAGATTGATGCCAAGGGCAAGAAGCCAGTGTCAACTAGAACCTTCACACCGTTTCCAAGAACATCGGAAAACGCGTTTACGGTTGGTCCAATTCCTAGGAATCCAAGGATTGCCATAAGCATTCCGGTGATTCCGAGTGAGAAGTTACCAATCAACATTTCGAAGCCGGTTGGGGTTACTGGGTCTAGCACAGCATCGATCTTCTTCAATACCCAAGCAGCCAGTGGACCAATAAGCATGGCGCCAAGGAACATAGGAATTGAAGTTCCAACAATCACACCAACGGTTGCAACGGCACCGATGACGGCACCACGCTGACCGTGAACCAAACGTCCACCGGTGTAACCGATGAGGATTGGCAATAGGTTGATGATCATCGGGCCAACCATTGAACTTAGCTCCTCATTTGGTAGCCAGCCGGTTGGGATAAATAATGCAGTCAGCAAGCCCCAGGCGATAAACGCGCCTATGTTTGGGATCACCATGCCGGCGAGGTTTCCACCGACTTTTTGAACAAACGACTTCCAGCCTGTGTGAGTGCCGTCACCCGCGGGGATAAAATTAGCCATGGGTACTATACCTTCCTAATAAGGGGTTGTATTTATCAAATAGAGTCAGGTCAATTGCGTGCTTGCAGGCACGCAATTGGCTTATCTCCGTCCATTTCCGCTGGCTTCTCTGCCAGTGAAATTTATTGTTGGGCCAGAGCAATCTGGACCCCACTTCCCGCAAGCGCATCCGTGAACGAGGAGTCAACATCGACGTTCGTCACTATGCGGTCAAAACCTGAAAAAGCCGAAAATTTAGCCGGATAAGTCGAGCCAAACTTGCTGCTGTCCACTAAAAGGATTCGCTCCCGAGAGTTAGCCATCATGGTCTTTTTCACCAAGGCCTCATCGGTGTCAAATGAAGTGGCCCCTGCTTCTAAAGAAAAACCGTTGGCGCCAATGAAGCTCACCGCAGCATTTAGCTCGCGCAAGTCCTCACAAGTCTTAGCGCCCACTGCGCTCAAAGTGGCGGGCCTAATTTTGCCGCCAAGCAAATAAGTCTGCGTAGTCGAATCGGCGATCTTTCCGGCCAAGGTCAAGTTGTTAGTTACGACCAAAAGACCGGGCTTGTCTCTAAGGTAAACAGCCAGGCACTCAGTAGTTGTGCCACCATCAACAAAGATGCAGCCCTCATCAGGGATAAAGGAGGCCGCAACGTCGGCCACGAGACGCTTTTGATTGGGATTCTGTCCATAGCGCTCGGGGATTGTAAACTCGTGGGCAAATCTCTCAAGCGAAATTGCTCCACCGTGTACGCGGCGCAAAACACCTCTGCGCTGAAGAACATCTAAGTCTCTTCTAACGGTCTCCACTGCAACATCTAAGTTCGAGGCAGCTACGTTCGCGTCAACACGACCATCTACTCGAGCCCACTCGCTCAGCTGTAGCCTTCGCTCTTCTGCCAACATCTTTGTCGTCTCCGAAATTGTCTGGTTCACCCGATAACAGCAAAATTAGCAGGCTTTTCTCAGCCAGAAAGAACAAACGGGCAAAAAACCACAATAAAAAATAACAATTCGGTCACGTACTGAGTCGCGCCCGCTCATCCTGAACTAGTCGCCACCAAAGATAAAAGGCCACAAGGGCGAAAAAAGCCCACTCGATCGCGTAAAAGGCAGTCAACCAGTTGACCTCTATTTCTTGAGCCTTGATGTCGATCGATATCCTCTCGACTGGAAGATCTATGCCCTCGCTGAGAATCAAATAAATCGGGTAGCTAACTACCTGTTCAGGACTATAGAGATTTACAAGCTGGGCGAGAGATACCGAACCAAGAAAGTTTTTAGAGTCTGTTTCTTTCACTGGTTCGTTTGGCTCAACGTAGCCCGTGATGCTGTGCTTAGAACTATCCAGTTCGCTCTGCAGACTAAGAAGTTCAGAGACATCCTCCGAGTAGCCCAGAGCGAGTGTGAGGCTCACTAATTGGTCACCAATTTCGACAAAAGAGTTGGTAATTAGCCAATAGCCGGGAACCAAGTCAGTGCCGACCAGCTGAAGACGGTCTTGCACAATAAATGAGTTTTCTGGATCGAGAAACACGTTCACGGTTGCAAGGCGATCGTAAGCTCCAGGAGTAATGCCTTCGAGTCCGGCCAGTTCACTTAGTGGAACGGGTGCTAACTCTTGCTCACTGACTCCGACATAACTAAAAGTTCGCTCCAACTGCCATTGCATCAATAAGGCGAAAGAAATCGCCACCAAAGCGGCTATCGCTAGCCCCCCAAGCCATTTGGGCTGGCGAGCAATCGAGAAGAAACTCGGTTTCATTTAGATGTATGAATTCGCAACTACATCAACGCGCTGGAATTCCTTCACGTCCGAATAGCCGGTGGTGGCCATAGAACGACGCAACGCCCCTATTAGATTTGCGGTGCCGTCTGCAGAGCTAGTTGGGCCCATCAAGATTTGTTCGAGTGGAGCGTGTGAGCCGACCCATACTCGCTGCCCTCTTGGGAGTGAGGAATTTACCGCCTCTGGTCCCCAGTGCCATCCTTGACCTGGAGCTTCCCCGGCTCTTGCAAGAACCGTACCCAGCATCACGGCATCCGCTCCACAGGCAATTGCCTTAACCATGTCGCCGGATGTGCCGAGGCCGCCGTCAGCAATGACGTGAACGTAACGGCCGCCGGATTCATCCATGTAGTCGCGACGGGCCGCAGCCACGTCCGCAACGGCTGTCGCCATTGGAGCATGAATGCCAAGAACTTTTCTGGTGGCGCTAGCCGCTCCGCCGCCAAAGCCAACCAAAACTCCAGCTGCACCCGTGCGCATCAGGTGCAAGGCCGCGGTGTATGTAGCTGCTCCGCCCACAATCACGGGAACATCAAGCTGGTAGATGAATTCCTTGAGGTTTAGCGGTTCTGCGCTTTGCGAAACGTGCTCCGCAGAGACCGTATTTCCACGAATAACGAACATGTCAACTCCGGATTGCAAAACGATCTCGGAAAACTCTGCTGTTCGCTGTGGAGAAAGTGCTCCAGCCACCCTGACACCGGCGGCCCGAATTTCTCCAAGACGAGCCTTGATGAGCTCGGCTTGAATCGGTTGAGAGTAGACACGTTGCAAAACTGCCGTGGCGTCCTCGTCTTTGGCGTTAGCGATTTCAGCCAACTGCTTGGTTGGATCCTCGTACCTGGTCCAGAGACCTTCCAAATCCAGAACACCGAGGCCGCCGAGCTTCCCGAGTGCAATCACGGTCGCAGGGCTCATGGCCGAATCGGTCGGCGCAGCAATTACGGGCATATCGAACTGGAACGCGTCAATGCTCCAACTGGTTGAAACATCTCTTGGGTCGCGAGTCCTTCTAGTTGGGACAATTGCAATGTCATCGAATGCATATCCGTTGATTGCGCGCTTGGATCTGCCAATCTCTACTTCATTCATTTTTTTATTGCCTGCCTAGCGGGCGCCGTAGTTTGGCGCCTCAATGGTCATCTGGATGTCGTGCGGGTGAGATTCGCGAAGCCCGGCAGGGGTAATCCGCACAAACTTGCCGTTCTGCTGCAATTCAGGGATTGTGGCCGCGCCGACGTATCCCATCGAAGCCCTCAGGCCTCCAATTAGTTGGTGAACTACGGTTGGAACTGTCCCCCTGTAGGGAACGCGTCCTTCGATGCCTTCTGGCACAAGCTTTTCTTCCTTCAGGACGTCGTCCTGGAAGTAGCGATCTTTTGAATATGACTGCGCTTGCCCTCGAGACTGCATTGCACCGAGCGAGCCCATGCCGCGGTATGTCTTGAATTGTTTGCCGCCCACATACGTAATGTCTCCGGGTGCTTCATCGGTTCCAGCCAACAGAGAACCGAGCATCACTGAGTTGGCACCGGCCACTAGGGCCTTTGCGATATCTCCTGAGTACTGAAGTCCGCCATCGGCAATAACGGGAACGCCCGCCTCTCTGGCCGCGAGCGCCGCCATGTGAACTGCGGTGATTTGAGGGACACCCACTCCGGCAACCACTCGGGTTGTGCAGATTGACCCCGGGCCAACGCCCACTTTCACGCCATCCGCGCCGGCTTCGACGATTGCCCTGGCACCCTCGGTTGTTGCCACGTTGCCACCTAGTACATCGGTGTGCCTGGCAAAAGGCTCGTTTTTTAACTTCTTGATCATTTCCAGCACAGCTGAATTGTGACCGTGAGCCGTGTCGACAACAAGAATGTCTACGCCGGTCTCCACAAGAGCCATTGCTCGCTCCCAGCCGTCGGGCCCGACGCCGACAGCTGCGCCAACCAACAGTCGCCCTGCGCCGTCTTTAGAGGCATTTGGGTACTTCTCGCTCTTGTCAAAATCCTTCACGGTAATCAGGCCCTTGAGCTTGCCGTTGTCATCAATTAGTGGAAGCTTCTCAATTCTGTGCTGAGCAAGCAGTGCCATCGCCTCATCCGGGTGGATGCCAGCCTTGCCCACAATTAAAGGCATCGAGGTCATAACATCCTTGACCAATGTCGTCGTCCGCTGAACCTCCAGCACGAAACGCATGTCGCGGTTAGTGACTATGCCAACTAACTTGCCGTCCTCGTCTATAACTGGAAGCCCGGAGACTCGGTAGCGGCCACAAAGATCATCTACTTCTTGAATGGTTGAGTATGGAGTGGTTGTAACAGGGTGGGACACCATCCCGGCTTCGCTGCGCTTTACCAAGTCCACTTGGTCGGCTTGCTGCTCAATTGATAGGTTGCGGTGCAAGATACCGAGTCCGCCTTGGCGGGCCATGGCTATTGCCATGCGAGACTCGGTCACAGTATCCATAGGTGAGGAAATTAGAGGAATGTTAATGCTGATGTTCCGGGACACCATTGTGGAGGTGCCGACCCCAGAGGGAATCACATCCGACTTACCGGGCATCAATAAGACATCGTCGTAAGTTTAACCCGATTAGGGAAAAGGGGTCTGGTTGTTCCAAAATAACCTCGCAACGGTTCGGGACTGTGTACTGCAATCCTACAGAGCTAAGCCTCCTCAAATAAGTATGAAATTTTTATTACAAACAGGTATCTTCACAATTGTGTACTCTTATCCATTGGTATTCTTTTCCAATACCCCTTTTAGGGTCAATTGTGGGCGATGCAGCTCACCCAGATATGGAGGACCGGTGAATTTCCTCTTCGTGGGCAATCCAAAACGTTTCTTAAAGCTCGTAATAGTCGTGTTTACCGCTCTCATAATCGGCCTAGGTCTGCTGGTGTCTCCAGCCCAAGCCGACAGCGTCGGAGAAGAGTTTGACCACGCCGTGCTGGGAAACGTCAAAATTAAGGGCGAGCCAGTTGGTGGAGTCCGCATTGTGGTCGAAGGACCTTCCTATACCGCTTCGGTTCTCACCGGCGACGACGGAAGCTGGCTAATTGGGGTCCCGACCAAGGACACCTACTCAGTGACTCTTGATCAAGACACACTGCCTGCAGGCGTTGCTGTCCTGGAAGGTGGAGCCACTCAGGAAGTTGACCTCGGACTCTCCGATCGCGTCGTAAAAAACTTTTTCATTGGCCAGGGTGAGCGAAATGAAGTTTCATTCTTTGACCAATTTGTTGCGCGTCTTATTTATGGAATCAACTTCGGCCTCATGCTCGGGCTCGCCTCTGTAGGCCTGTCTTTGGTATTTGGAACGACAGGGCTTTCTAACTTTGCTCATGGAGAGATGGTCACCTTTGGAGCTGTGGCTGCCTTGATCCTCGGTGTGGTTCTAGAAGTACCAATTTGGGTTGCAATTCCCGCGGCGGTGATCATTTCTGCCGGGTTCGGGTGGTCGATGGATGCCGGATTATGGAAGCCTCTGCGGAAAAAGGGCCTGGGCATCGTTCAGCTGATGATCATTTCAATCGGACTATCGCTAACTCTTCGCTACATAATTCAGTTCTTCATCGGTGGTGGCACCGAGCAGCTCCCAGGCTTTGACTCACCGAAGATCAATCTCTTTGGGTCCGTTGCACTGAGCGTCAATGACCTTTACTCGATGGGTATTTCCATTGTTGCGATCCTTGCATTTGCCTTCTGGCTACTTAGAACCAACACTGGAAAAGCTACGCGCGCAATCTCGGATAACCCGGACCTGGCCGCGGCCTCTGGTATCGACGTGGATAAAGTAGTGCGAATTGTCTGGATCGTGTCGGCTGCACTCGCAGGACTCTCGGGCGTACTCTGGGCCTATTTCCGACCGGGCATCAAATGGGACATGGGAACGCAGATCCTGCTTCTTATCTTCGCCGCAGTTACCCTTGGCGGTCTCGGAACCGCATTCGGTGCATTGATTGGAGCTCTCGTTGTGGGAATTCTGGTCGAGACATCTAGCTTGTTCATCCCTTCAGATCTGAAATATGTAGGCGCGCTGGTCGTGCTAATTGGAGTACTACTCTTTAGGCCACAGGGCCTTATGGGACGAAGACAGAGAGTCGGATAGGAGGTAGCTCATGGACTGGGGAACAATAATAAATAACACCTTGGCAGGGCTGCTAACGCCCACCACAATTGCGTTCGCACTTGCAGCACTTGGCTTGGCAATGCACTTTGGATTTGCCGGCCTGTTGAACTTCGGTATCGCAGGATTCATGGCCATCGGTGCCTACGGGTACGCAATCTCGGTTCTAACTTTTGGTTTCCCTTGGTGGGCCGGCATGATCGTCGGCATCATCGGATCTATTTTGTTCGCGATTCTGCTGGGCGTTCCGACGCTGAGGCTTCGTGGAGACTACCTGGCAATTGTGACCATTGCGGCTGCTGAGATTGTGAGGCTGTTGTTCTTAACCACAGCATTCACCGATGTCACTGGAAGCGCCGACGGTCTCTTTGGCTACAACAACTCGGGCGGGTTCACTAGTGCAAACCCATTCCCACCTGGATCATACGGTTGGGGACCTTGGACCTACAACTCCGAGACTCTTTGGGTTCTTACCTTTGGACTTGGGGTCTTAGCTGTTTGTGTGTGGTTCCTGTGGGCTCTTATGCGATCGCCCTGGGGAAGAGTCATCAAGGGCATCCGCGAGGACGAAGAGGCAATAAGGGCTCTTGGTAAAAACGTCTTCGCCTACAAGCTTCAGGCACTCATCATCGGTGGAATCTTCGGTGGAATGGGTGGAATTATTTACGCTGCATTCGCCAACGTTTCTCCGGGCGTGTATGTGACCTCAATCACCTTTTTCATCTGGACATCACTGCTACTCGGTGGCGCCGCGACAATTTGGGGTCCCGTCATCGGTGCAGTTATCTTCTGGACACTGCAGGCCTTCTTATCAAACATTTTGCCGGAGCTCGCACTAGCGGGCATCTTGCCGGTGACCGGAACTCAAGCGGCAACATTGAGATTCGTGCTGGTAGGCATCGGGCTGATGTTGCTTGTGATTTACAGGCCTCAGGGTATTTTCGGAGACAAGAGGGAGCTGACCTTTGTCAAATAGTGACTCACCAAAAAAATCAACCGGTCTACACATCGGAGAATCCGGACCAGGCTGTAAAAAGACTGATCCAATGCTGGTTATTGACCATGTCAAAAAGAGCTTCGGTGGTCTAACAGCGGTCGACGTTGAGCACCTGGAGATTCCCAAGAACGCCATCACAGCGCTTATTGGACCCAATGGTGCCGGCAAGACAACGCTGTTTAACCTGCTTACCGGCTTCGACACTCCTGACACCGGCGAGTGGGAGTTCCTAGGAACCTCGCTATCGGGAGTCCCGAGCTACAAGGTTGCCCAAATGGGTCAAGTTCGAACTTTCCAGCTAACCAAGGCCCTGAGCCTTCTGACAGTGCTGGACAACATGAAGCTCGGCGCCAAGAACCAAGTCGGCGAAAGCATATTCCGCGCTCTGTTTCCAAGATCTTGGAGAAAACAGGATGCTGAGATTGAAATCAAGGCAATTGAACTTCTAAAGCGGTTCAAGCTTGACACCAAACAGGCAGATTTCGCGGCGTCTCTATCGGGTGGTCAGCGCAAGCTTCTGGAAATGGCAAGAGCATTGATGACCGACCCCGTGCTGGTAATGCTCGATGAGCCAATGGCCGGTGTGAACCCCGCTTTGACTCAGTCCTTGCTTGGCCACGTGCTGGACCTGAAAAAAGAAGGTATGACCGTGTTGTTTGTTGAGCACGACATGCACATGGTTCGACACATTGCTGACTGGGTGGTCGTAATGGCCGAGGGCAAGGTAGTAGCCGAGGGTCCACCTGAAACGGTCATGAACGAGCAGGCCGTAATTGATGCTTACCTGGGTGCTCACCAGGACACTGATCTTGGTGTTGTCACCGGAAGAATTAGCATCATCGACCAGGAGAAAGACAAATGACCCGAGTTGTAGATGTCAAGAACCTTACCGCCGGTTACTTGCCCGGGGTGAACATTCTGAATGAGGCAAACCTCTACGCCGACAAGGGTGAACTGATCGGAATCATCGGACCCAACGGTGCGGGTAAATCAACCCTTCTGAAGTCAATCTTCGGGCTCGTAAAAGTTCGTGAAGGATCAATAACCCTAAACGGCGAGGACATCGTAGGTCAGAAGCCAAACCAGCTGGTAGCCAAGGGCGTGGGGTATATCCCGCAGAACAACAATGTTTTCCCGTCACTAACTATTGAAGAAAACCTTCAAATGGGTGTTTTCCAAGATCCGAAAAGCTACGAAAAGCGTCTTGAATTCGTCGTTTCGATTTTCGACGAACTCGGTAAGCGCCTCAAGCAGCGCGCAGGCTCACTTTCCGGTGGTGAACGTCAAATGGTTGCCATGGGTAGGGCGTTGATGATGGAGCCAAGTGTTCTATTACTCGACGAGCCTTCCGCTGGACTCAGCCCTGTTAGACAGGACGAGGCCTTCCTTCGGGTTTCAGAAATCAACAAGGCCGGCGTGACCTGCATCATGGTTGAGCAAAACGCTCGTCGTTGCCTTCAGATCGCAGACCGGGCTTATGTTTTAGATCAGGGCACTGATGCTGTCACAGGCACCGGTAGAGAGCTTCTGAACGACCCCAAGGTCGTAGGTCTCTACCTAGGGACTCTTGGCACCTAAAAAGACCCGTCCTCCAGGCTTATTCGTCGCAATAGGAATGACTATTGTTGTGGCTTTCGGCGCAGCGTTCGAAGTGACCACTCGCAGGTCCAAGTAGAGTTACCAACCCCGTTCAGTTGGAGCAAAGTAACCCCTCGGCCAGGCTGAGGGGTTACTTCTTTCAGCGCAAACAGCCACAAGTAGGTCTTGACATCGTTCAAGACGAAAGTGCCTGCCAGTCAGTCACGGGCTTTCAATAAAGTCCAAAACACTCAGTTATTAAAGAAATCCCCTCGGGCCTAAGCCCAAGGGGATTTCTTGAATGAAACTAACTACTAGCCACGAATGGTAGCTGGAACGTTGTTTCCATCGAACTGCTGGATCAGGATGTTACCGTCTGTTGGGTCTCCAACGTCATTGAAGGTAATGTTTCCCGATGGACCGTCATAATCTGCGGTTCCACCACCGTTGATGATGTCAGCACACTCAGCAAAGCTGGTGCACTTGGTACCGTCACCGGAACCTCCAGAAACTTCCTGAAGCTTCTCTGACATGTTGGCACCCTGGGTGCTACGCGCCTCTAGAGCAGCAAGTGCAAGCACTATAACTGCGTCATAGGTCTCAGGACCGTAAGCGTTTAGCTCCAAGGCTGCGTTGCCGCGTGCCTGCCAGTTAGCATCAAGCTTCGCAACGAAGTCAGCAATGTTTGCCTCGTTCACGCCTGGGTAAGTACCCTTGGCACCCTCAAGGGTGCCAGCAGCGAAGTCTTCAGAGTAGTTGGTTAGGTTACCGTCAACGAAGTAAAGCTTCTCACCAGGGAACTGGCTTGTTAGCTCAGGCACGATGGTCTTTGCCTCGTCGAATGTAATTAGAACGATTGCGTCTGGATCTCCGGCTAGTGCCTCAGCAATCTGAGCGGTGAAGTTGGTGTCACCAGTGTTGTAGGTAGGCTCCGCAATAACTTCGCCACCAGCAGCCTCAAAGGAAGCCTTGGTGAACTGAGCTAGACCGGTACCGTATGAGTCGTTTAGAACGATCATTGAGATTCTCTGGTGGCCGTCTTCCGCGATTAGGTTACCCAGAACTTCACCCTGAAGTACGTCTGAAGGAGCGGTACGGAAGTACAGGCCCTTGTCCTCGTAGTCAGTGAAAGCTGCTGAGGTGTTAGCTGGTGAGAAGTGAATTACACATTCAGCAATAACACGGTCGATGAACTGTAGTGATACACCTGAAGATGCAGCACCAACGATTGCCTGAGCACCTGCGCCTAGAAGACGTGGGATTTCAGTGTCGTAAGCCTTGTTGTCGGTGTCACCAGAGTCGCCAAAAGTAGCGTCAATTGTGAGCCCCTTGTTAGCAGCGTTGATTTCGTCAATCGCTAGAGCAGCACCAGCTTCTTCTGGTGGGCCTAGGAATGCGAGGTTACCGGTCAAAGGCAGTGCGGTACCTAGGTTTAGTACTAGGTCTCCATCTTGCTCAGGACCTAGCTCACAGCCGCCTGCGGTTGTTGTCGCTGCACAGCCAGCCAGAACAAGCGCCGAAACGCCTGCTGCAGACAAAGCCATGAGTGCACGCGACCTGTTGTTCTTTACGGTCATTGTTGCTCCTTGAAATAGCAATTTAAATGCGAACACAGGCAGGGAGCCCGCGCGCTAAATAAAGCATACTAACTGCATCATTTCGTGGAGGTTAACGCGCCTCCTAAAATCTCAAACCACTCGGCATCCTCGAGGGGATTAGCAGCTTAAATCAGATTAATAAACGATATCCGTCGAAAAAGACGGATAAATCAGGCTAAAAAGCCACTATTTTGGGAATGCTAAATTGAGTAACAATTCCATTCCGAATTTAAAGTGCTTCAACAATCGGCAAAATCGGCCTTCTTCGGAAGGCGTCTGCGGTCAGAATCGCCAGAGAAACCCAAACCAATCCAAAGCCGATCCACCGGACCGGTGGCATTTCCTCGCCCAATATGAAGTATCCGGCTGAGAACTGCAGCACTGGCGTGAGGTACTGAATGAACCCGATCATTGAAAGGGGGATCCGGCTTGCAGCAGCGCCGAACAAAATCAACGGAACCGCAGTCATGATTCCAAAGCCAATTAAGACCGCCGCTTCCATAGGACCACTTAGTAGCATTACCGGTCCAAGAGACGCCACGACAATTAGCTGAACTATCGCTATTGGAAGCACTGTCGCAGATTCGATTGTGAAACTCTGCAAGGCTCCAATGTTTCGGCCCACTCTGTTTTTAGCAAGCGAGTAGGTCCCAAAGCTCAACGCCAAAATAATAGCTATCCAGGGTGGCCGACCGTAGTCAATTGTGAGCACCACAACTGCGACAAACCCGACACTTAGTGCTACCCACTGCATTCGTCGTAGCTTTTCTTTTAGTAAAACCACCGCGAACATGACTGTTACCAGCGGGTTTATGAAATAACCAAGAGACGTCTCGATGACGTTACCGGTAACAACCGCAACGACGTAGACCTGCCAATTGATAAATATAAAAACAGCCGCCACTGCAACCCAGCCAAGTTTTTTTGGGGTTTTTACCAAGGATATAACTTGGCCCCAAGTTTTCGTAATCGTAACCAGCAGCGCGGCAAACAAAAAACCAAACACCACTCGCCAAACGACAGTCTCGAATGGAGAAGCAAATTTAGATAGCTGGATAAGGAGTGGAAACGAACCCCAAATTAAGTAGGCGCCCGCTCCAAAGCTCAGGCCTACCGTGTTTATAGAACGCTTCTTCACCTTGCAAGCCTAGAGGCATTAACAAAAAAAAGGCCCGAGAATCCGGGCCTTTTTTTATAAATCTCTAGCGTTCGATAACCGCAAGAATGTCGCGGGCCGACAGAACAAGATAGTCCTGGCCATCGTAGCGAAGCTCAGTTCCACCGTATTTGGAGAAGATAACAAGATCCCCAACTTTCAAGTCGACAGGTATGCGCTCGCCGTCCTCGCTAAAGCGACCTGGGCCAACTGAAATGACCTCGGCCTCTTGTGGCTTTTCCTTTGCTGTGTCTGGGATAACCAGACCTGACGCAGTTACCTGCTCGGCCTCAAGTGGACGAACAACAACGCGATCTTCAAGTGGCTTAATAGAAACCGACACTGTTACCTCTTCTTTGTCTAAAGTTTGTGGATTAGCAGACTCCCATCGAGAGTGCTAATGCAACTTTAGGTGTTATCAGGCACTTGGTCAAGGTCAGCGGCTGCTATCGACAGCGGTAAGTTTAACGAGTGCCCGATCTAGACGAGAAAATTTTTGGACCCGAAGCCAAGCAGTTACTTGGCAAGCTGGGCTTCCTGGACGCAAAAGCGGACCTACTCAAACTAACAACCGATCTTAGAAAGCAAGGATACGAACCTCAGCTAGTAGCTCTGTGCATCTCCCAAGCGAAACTCCGTTCAAGAGCGGTGCCAAAATTTGGATCAGAACTTGCGAGCACAATGCTATTCACGGAAGAGGGCCTCGAGCAGGCAACTCGGCAGCAAGTTGCCGCTTGGCATGCCCAAAGGTTTTCGACTCGCGGCATCAAATTGGTCACGGATCTTGGTTGCGGCATCGGCGGGGACGCACTGGCTTTCGCTGAAGCGGGGCTTGAGGTAGCGGCCATTGAAAAGGACGGACTGACTGCCAAAATCGCGCAGCACAATCTGCATGACTACCCAATGGCAAAGGTCTCTAATGCCGATGCTCTCGACATCGAAGCCGAATCGACGGCATTCTGGCTTGACCCGGCCAGGCGAAAACTTAGCTCAAAAGCAACAGGAAGAGTCATGCTCAAGCCCGAGGACTTTTCGCCGAATCTGAACTTCGCCTTCGAAATCGGTGGGAAGCACACGGCGGGCATAAAGCTAGCCGGTAGCCTGCCTCACGAATTGATCCCGGAGGATTGCGAAGCAAATTGGGTGTCTCATAACAATGAACTTGTAGAAACCGTGCTGTGGTTTGGTGAACTTGGCAAAAGTGGCAAAAGATCAGCCCTTATTTTGGCCGACCCGATAATTGAGTATTCCGCTGACTTGATTCAGGCACCGATAAATGAAGTTGGCAAGTACGTTTACGACCCCAATCCGGCGCTGGTTAGGTCTCACCTACTTGGAGCGTTTGCGATTGAAAATGGACTCTGGGGCATCTCTCCCTCAATCGCATATCTCAGTTCCGACAGTGAGCTTATTTCGCCTTGGCTAAGAGGGTTTGAGGTGATGGAAGCATTGCCACTTGATGTCAAAAGGATTGCCAAGAGAATGAGCGAGCTTGGCATTGGAACACTTGAAATAAAGAAACGTGGAGTGGACATAACTCCTGAGCAGCTCCGCCCAAAGTTGAAACTAAAAGGAAAAAACACCGCCACCCTGATCCTCACCAGGGTGGGCGACGCTCGTAAAGCACTCGTCTGTCAGTCACTTAGCCAACGATAAGTAACTCGTGACTGGTTCTCATGCCTCAGATTCCCCGCTGGGAGTTATTGGGGTTGCTTGAGCGTTAGCAGTGGGCTTCTAGAGCGTCTGCACTTTTGTAACCTCGAGGGTGGATTCCGCCCCGAAGCCAAGACCACTTGGTGGCCGACCAGCCATTATTAGTTGTGCACCGATAGACGCAATCATTGCTCCGTTGTCCGTACATAGCGAGAAACGTGGAATCCGAAGCTCGATACCAGCTTCATCGCAGCGTATCTTCGCCACCTGACGAAGCCGCGCGTTGGCAACAACGCCGCCACCAAGCAGTAATCGCTTGACCCCGTGAGCCTCACAGGCATTGATTGCCTTGGTGAGTAGGACATCAACCACTGCCTCCCTAAAGCTTGCGGCAACGTCGGGTTTTGAAATCTCTTGTCCCGCATCGCTGGCCTTTTCAACGTGCCTCGCCACTGCAGTCTTCAGGCCCGAGAATGAAAAATCAAACCTGTGAGCTTCCATGTCCTTTGGCAACGACAGTCCGCGTGGAAACCGGATGGCCTTTGGATTGCCGCCTTCAGCGAGCTTGTCTATTTGAGGCCCACCTGGGTAGGGAAGACCCAAAACCCTGGCGACCTTGTCGAAGGCTTCGCCGGCAGCGTCGTCGATTGTTTCGCCCAGTAGCTCAACGTCGTCAAGTAAGTCGCGCACCAAAAGCAGAGACGTGTGACCTCCAGAAACCAAGAGTGCGATTGTTGGCAGCGAAACGGTTCCATTTTCCAGCACATCCGCGCCCACGTGGCCTACCAAGTGATTGACGGCGTAAATCGGCAAATTGTGCGCTATGGCGAGCGCCTTTGCCGCGCCAATTCCAACCATCAAGGCGCCTGCTAGGCCTGGTCCATTGGCCACCGCAATCGCGTCGATCTGATTCATCGTGAGGTTCGCCTCTTTGAGAGCTTGGGCAATGGTGGGCTGCAGCGCCTCAAGGTGAGCTCGTGCGGCCACCTCGGGAACCACCCCGCCAAACTTAGCGTGCTCGTCCATAGAGCTATGAAGCGCGTTTGCCAGTAGCCGATTGCCTTTGACTATCCCGATTCCAGTTTCGTCGCAGGTGCTTTCAACGCCTAGGACAATGGGCTGCTCAATCGCCAGCCTCATCACCAAGGCATCAGCCCCGGAAGGCTGGTAATAGTTTTTTCTGACGTCAATCTGCTCAAATCCGAGCGAGCTGTAGAGGCTTATGGCGGCATCATTATCAACGCGCACCTCAAGGAACATCGCCTCCGAGCCAAGGGCTAATGCCTTAGAAATTAACTTCTTGGCAAGAATTCTCCCAAGACCTTTGCTCTGATTGGAAGACGTGACTGCGAGGGTCTGAATGTCACTGGTGTAACTTGCCGGAACGGAACTAAGGCCGGCATAACCAACTAGGCCATTTTCGAACGCTCCAAAATAATCAGTGAATGACCCTTCAAGCTCGGAGCGAAAAGAATTCTCCTCCCAAGCTTCGCCGGGAAATAACTCGTTTTCGATCTTCATGAGCTCCGGAAGATCCTCCGCTGTCAGTTCTCTAAATTCCATTAGCCGGTGACCCGCTTTCCGAGAGATGGCGTGACATCCGGCGACCGCAAATACAAGGCACTGGTGTCAGTTAGATCCATCTTCTGATTCAGTGCCCAAACCGCGTACTCACCTATCAAGCCCGCGTCACATTCCCCACTCACCGTTAGAAAATCAGAGTAGCTCTCGAGTTCTAGGTGGGTTGCAACGCTCGGTGGTACTACCTGTGTGCTGTCCTCAAACCCAGCTATAAATAATTCTTTGCGCTTTGCGTCTGCGACCACCAAAACTTTTCCAATCGGGTGCTTTCTTGCCACTGCATTCAACGTAATAACACCGCAAGCTGGTATCTCCAAAGCTGTCGCCATGGCTATGCCGGCAGCGACCCCGACTCGCAATCCAGTGTAAGGAGCCGGACCCCGTCCAACCGCGACGAGCGTAAGGTCGGCCGGAACAATGCCGGCTTCCTTGAGAGCGCCCTGAATTGCAAGTCCAATGTTCTCGGCGTGACCGAACCGATCGTCGAAGTTTATAAACGAAAGCCTATTGACCCCATCAAAGACAGCGGCACTCGTGCCTGCTGATGTGTCAATTGCCAAAATCAAACTGCACCCCCTGCCATCTGGGTCCGTGACCGGTGATTTGCAGCTCTCGAATGTCTTCTTGGCTGGATCGGTCGATTTCGATAAGGAGCCAATTCTCAAAACTGTCATCAATAAAGTCTCTGGACCACTCAATAATGACAATTGAATTTGAGAAATCTATGTCCAAGTCATCAAGCTCAATAGCCGATGAGAGCCTGTAAGCATCAACGTGCACCAACTTTGGTCCGTCCTTTGTTCGATGTGTTCTTGCCAGCACAAAAGTGGGTGATTGAATAGTCCCAATGGCCTCCAGTCCCGCGCCAATGCCGCGAGTCATAGTGGTTTTTCCTGCTCCCAGCTTTCCCGAGAGTAAAACCAAATCCCCCGGCTGCAATTTTTTAGCGAGCCTCGATCCAAATGCCTCCATGGCCTCTGGTGTTTCTATAGTTCGCCTCATGGTTCTAGAAAGACCCGGTTTGCACGGCCCCCGACTCTCGTAACTACTTCATAGTTCACTGTTCCAGCGCTTTCCGCAAGCGTTTCGGCAGTGGGCTCATTGCGCGCGGGGTCACCAAAAATAACAACCTCGTCACCCATAGAAATTTCGGAGTCGCCAATATCCACCACGAACTGATCCATAGCAATCCTTCCAACGACTGGAAAGAGCTTCTGCCCAATTTTTACCCTCGCACCTTGAGAGATCCTTGGCATGCCTTCGGCATAGCCAAAAGGCACCAGTGCCAGCTTGGTTGGCTTTTCGGTTTTGTACCTATATCCGTAGGAAACGCCTTGCCCAGCTGGGACCGACTTGAGGTTCGCGACCTTTGCGACGGCGCTCATGACAGGCTTGACTGCTAACCCCTCTAGCGCGCGGTCTTCGAATGGGTTCAAGCCATACAGAACGATCCCGCAGCGCACCATGTCATAGCGCATACCGGGATAGCTGATTGCTGCTGCCGATGCTGCAAGGTGCTTGATGTCTACTTTTACGCCAGCCTGCTCAAGCATCAAGTAAACCGAATCGAATACGACTTGCTGAGCAAGATCTTCTGCCTCCGAAGTGTTTGCTAAGTGACTCAGAAGGCCCTGAACTTTGAGGCGCCTGTCTTGAAGTGTCTTGACCACATCCGGAATCCGGTCCGGCATAAAGCCGTTGCGGCCAAGGCCAGTATCCACTTTCAAGTGAATAATGGCCTCCCTAGGGACAGATTCGAGCTGCTGGATTGTCGAAATGCCAAGAATGATGTTGTGCTCCACAGCGGATTGCAGATCGTCCTGCTCATCCAATAACCAGCACATCACCGGGGCCTTAATGCCGCCCAATCGAAGTGAAATTGCTTCATCTAAGTCTGCAACTCCGAGAACATCAACTCCTGCTTCATCGAGGGCATTTGCCACCTCGATGATCCCGTGCCCATAGGCATTGGCCTTAACAACCGCCATTACTTTTGCCGGACCAAAGGCGGATTTCAGAGCCAAATAATTAGAGCAGATTCTTCCTAAATCAATTCTTAGTTCTCGCATCTAATTACCCTCCAGCACAACCATGGCAATTGCAAACCCGTTGTCATGAGACAGTGAAAGGTGGGTTGATAAAACCCCCCTGGAATTCAACGCTTTCGCGCTATTGCCTGAAAGCGCCAGCATCGGCTTGCCTAATTCGTCAGTATCTACTTCGACTTCTAACCAAGACAGCAGCTTTGGATTTCCCAAGGCCTTGGCTAAGGCCTCCTTGGCAGCAAATCGAGCGGCCAAGGATTCATCCTTCAGGCTTCGCTCTTTGTCAGTGAAGAGCCTGGCTGCTAATGCAGGGGTTCGCTGGATACTCTTACTCAGTCTCTCGACTGAGCACAGGTCTACGCCGATACCAATAATCACTATTCCACTGTGACGGACTTGGCAAGGTTTCTCGGCTGGTCAACGTCGAGCCCCTTGGCGTTTGCCAACTCCATCGCAAATGCCTGGAGAGGTATAACTGCTAGCTGGCCGGCAAGCAGCGGCATGGTTTCCGGAATGAAGAAAACCTCATCGGCAAAGCTAGAAACCTCGGAGTCGCCGACCTCGGCAATTGCTATTACACGAGCTCCGCGGGCCTTTATTTCTTGGATGTTAGAAACCACCTTGGCATGTAGTGAGCCTTCACCCTTTTGAGATGGAACTATTACAATTACCGGCTGCCCCTCTTCAATTAAAGCAATGGGCCCGTGCTTTAGCTCGCCAGCTGCAAAACCCTCGGCGTGGATATATGCCAGTTCTTTTAGTTTCAGTGCGCCTTCGAGGGCAATGGGGAAAGCGATATTTCTGCCTAGAAACAGGACCGAATTGGCCTTGGAGTAGGTCTTGGCGAGATCGCCGATTTCCGAAATCGACTCCAGCACTTCCTTAATCTTTCTTGGAAGGGTAAGTAATTCGAGCCCGATTTTCTTCAGTTCCGCCTCGGGCATGCTCTTACGCTGCCAAGCAAGAACTAGTCCAACCAGTTGACCCGCTGTCACCTGAGCTGTGAAGGCTTTTGTTGACGCCACAGCCACCTCTGGTCCGGCGTGGGTGTAAATCGTCGCGTGGGCTTCCCTCGCCAGAGTTGCGCCCTGTGTATTGCAAACCGCCAGCACCTTAGCGCCGCTCTCAACAGCGTGACGAACGGCCATGAGGGTGTCCATGGTCTCTCCGGACTGGCTCATCGCAATGACAAGGGTTTTCGAATCGATTACTGGGTCACGATATCTAAACTCGTGTGCAAGCTCCACACCAACCGGTATACGCGCCCATTTTTCAATGGCGTACTTGGCGGCCTCCGCGGCATAAGCCGCCGTTCCGCAGGCCACAAAAATTATCCGCTCCACTTCAAAAAGTTGGTCAATCCCCTGGATTTCAGAGAGGTTCACTGAGCCATCCGAAGCAATTCGACCCATTAACGTGTCGCCAACTGCCTGAGGCTGATCCGCAATCTCCTTGGCCATAAACGATGGCCAGCCACCCTTGGAGGCCGCGGTGGCGTCCCAATTGACCTCGAACCTTTCCATGTCAACTGGGTTGCCATGAAAATCCGAAATCAAGACTGAATCTTTACGAAGCTCGACGATTTGATCTTGGCCCACCGCGACCGCGTGCTTGGTGTGTTCAACAAAAGCTGCGACATCCGAGCCTAAGAAGTTCTCGCCGTCTCCCAAGCCAATTACCAGAGGCGAGTTCCTTCTAGCGGCCAGAACCAAGTCCGGGCTATCCTCGTGCACGCAGAGGAGAGTGAAGGCTCCCTCTAGAAGGTTTACCACTCCTCTAAACGCAGCCGTCAGGTCATTTGACTTGTCATATTCAATTGCCACTAAGTGAGCAACAACCTCACTGTCTGTCTCCGATGCAAAGGTGACGCCACGGTCTACTAGGTCTTTTTTTAGGGAAGAAAAGTTTTCAATGATTCCGTTGTGGATTAGGGACAACTTCTGATGAGTACCACCGATGTGAGGGTGGGCATTTCCATCAGTTGGAGCTCCGTGTGTCGCCCATCTTGTGTGGCCGATTCCAATGTGCGAATCGGCTATTGGGTTGTCCACTAGCTCTCGAACAAGCACTGCCACCTTGCCAGCGCGCTTGCGTGTTTCCAATCCGTTGGTCTGAGAAATCACCGAAACGCCAGCTGAGTCGTAGCCACGATATTCCAACCGCTGTAGGCCTCCGATCAGAACCTCGAGAGCCGATCCCGGGCCGACATAACCAACTATTCCGCACATGAGCCCTAATTCTAGGGCAGAATAGGCCCTTGTGAGCACAGCGCACGGCACCGATAGCCTTTCCCCATATCTCGCCATAGAGCGAGCAGATTGGGCTGAGCTGGGCAACGCGACGCAACTGCCTCTGACCGAGCAAGAGGTCACAAAGCTTCGCGGTCTAGGTGATTTTCTTGATATGAAGGAAGTTACGGAGGTCTATCTTCCCGTAAGCCACCTGCTATCTCTTTACGCCACCTCAACTCAGGCCTTGCATCGAAACACCGAAGGTTTTTATGGAGCGAGGGCGCAACGAACGCCCTTCATAATCGGAATAGCCGGGTCGGTCGCCGTTGGGAAATCAACAGCCGCAAGGTTGCTTAGGGAACTGATGACAAGGTGGGAGGGGACTCCAAAAGTCGAGCTGGTCACCACCGATGGATTTCTCTACCCAAATGCAGAATTAGAGCGACGCGGCCTTCTTGCCAAAAAAGGATTTCCGGAGAGCTACGACCGCAAGAGATTGCTGCAGTTCATCGCAGACATAAAATCAGGAAAGACTGGGGTGACTGCGCCGGTGTATGACCACCTAATCTATGACATCATCCCGAATGAATTTGCGACAGTCAATGCTCCGGACGTTCTGATTGTTGAAGGACTAAACGTTCTACAGCCTCCATCTACCGGGCAGGAAGTTGCTCTGAGCGACTACTTTGATTTCAGTATCTACATAGACGCAGATCCCGGCACAATCAAAGACTGGTACCTGTCGAGATTTGACAAACTTTGGGAAACGGCCTTTCTAAACCCGAGATCCTACTTCCACCAATTAACAACGGAACTCACCAAAGAACAAGCTATAGCTAGAGCAACCGGATTCTGGAGAGACATAAATCTTCCGAACTTGGAGCAAAACATTGAACCGACTAGATCCAGGGCCACCCTGGTGATGCAAAAAGGTGAGGGACATAGAGTTCAAAGGGTTCAGGTTAGAAAGATTTAGCTCTCGTCGACAAATCTAGTATCCGCACTTAAAAGACAGTCGGGCCGCTTCGTGCCGGCAGCTGCTCTTTCTTCAGAAGTATCGTAGCGACTTTCAATCTCCAAAAAATCATCCAGTGAGCCCTGAACCGAAACCGCCCAAATAAACTCACTATTTTTATTGTCTACGTACATGAATTCAACATGGAAACCGAACTTTTCCCTGATCGGAAGAACCTCTTGATTTAGCCATGCCCGAAATTCCTCGAGCATCCCTGGCACTATTTGATAACGACGAAGCTGAACAGTTTTAGCCAATAGCCAGCCGCGTCTCAACCATGCGAGCGATGCGATCAGCCCAGCCCTGCGCCGTTCCTTGATCCGCGGCTTCCACCATAACCCTGACCAAAGACTCAGTGCCGGAGGCTCGCAGTAATACACGGCCCTCGTCCCCGAGTTCGGCAGCTGCCTGGGAAACCAGCCCCTGTAAGGCGGCATCATTCACCCGAGACTTATCGACGTCGGGCACGTTTATCAAGACCTGAGGGAAAACAGCCATATCCTGAGGCTAACTCAGCCAAGGACCTACCGGTCTGTATCATCCTGGCTGCAATCTGAAGCCCAGTTAGGACTCCATCTCCAGTGGTTGCATACTGCGAAAAGATTATGTGGCCAGACTGCTCGCCGCCCAGTGAATACCCACCTTCGCGCATCGCCTCAAGGACATAGCGATCGCCTACTTGCGTCTCAATAATCTCAATTTCATGCTTTTTCATTGTTAGGCGAAGACCCAAGTTTGACATCACGGTCGTGACCAGGGTGTTACGCGCTAAGTCCCCGGTCTCCTTCATGCTGATGGCCAAGATGGCCATGATGCGATCTCCGTCGACGATGTTGCCAAGGTGATCGACTGCCAGCGCACGGTCGGCATCTCCGTCGTGTGCAATTCCAAAATCAGCTTTATTTTCTAGCACGGCTGCCTGCAATGCGCTCAGGTAGGTTGAGCCATAGCCGGCGTTTATGTTTAGTCCGTCAGGATCCGCGCCAATGAGAATAACTTCGGCGCCAGCATCAATAAAAGCTTGCGGAGAAATAGCGCTCGCAGCCCCATTGGCAGCATCGATGACTACCTTGAGTCCCTTTAGGCTGACGCGAACTGCTCCAAGAAGATGGATAAGATAGCGATCTTCGGCATCCGAGAATCTAGTTATTTTGCCAACCTCGGCGCCAATCAAGTTATGGCTATTACCAAACTCAGCTTCGATCTGGTCCTCGACCGAGTCCGGGAGCTTGTGGCCACCACGCGAGAAGAATTTAATTCCATTATCAGGAGCAGAGTTATGACTTGCCGAGATAATGACTCCGAAGTCAGCACCGATGTCCGCAGTCAAGTAGGCGGCTGCGGGAGTGGGAACGACGCCAGCATCAAAAACATCTATTCCGGAAGCGGCCAATCCCGCCGACACGGCAGCGGAAATAAAGTCAGAAGAGATTCGTGGATCGTGAGCGATTACAGCTCGAGGCCTTTCGCCATTCTCCCTAGAGGTTTTGGCAAGAACGATAGCCGCGGCCTGAGCCAACCTAAGAGCAAACTCAACCGTAATTTCACGGCCCGCCGTTCCGCGAACTCCATCGGTGCCAAAAAGCCTGGCCATGGCGAAGTGCTTTGCTTAGCGCTTCGAGAACTGAGAGGCCTTGCGAGCCTTCTTTAGACCGGCCTTCTTTGACTCGATCACGCGTGAGTCGCGACGAAGGAAGCCAGCCTTTTTCAAAATGGCCCGATTATTGTCGGTATCCATCTCGTTTAGAGCGCGCGAGATACCAAGTCTTAGTGCGCCGGCTTGCCCAGCGATTCCTCCGCCATCGATGCTAGCCGTGACGTCGTACGCGCCTTGCAGCTCAAGAACAGTGAAAGGGTCGTTGATAAGTTGCTGGTGCAACTTATTTGGGAAGTAATCCTCGATTGAACGCTTGTTCACAGTTATTTTGCCAGTGCCAGGAACTAGGCGAACTCGAGCAACTGCCTCTTTGCGTCGACCCAGACCGGAGCCGGGCTGAGTCAAGTTGCCGCGCGAGCGCACGGCCTTCACTGGCTCTGACTCGGTTGAGTAGGAAGTATCTGCTTCGACTTCTGGTGTCTCTTCGACTTTGTTATCTGCCAAGGTCTTTGTCCTTACTGGGCGATCTGATCGATGGTGAAAGGCTTGGCCTTCTGGGCCTCGTGAGGGTGGTTGCTGCCTGCGTAAACCTTGAGCTTGCCGATGAGCTGATCACCCAGCTTGTTCTTTGGAAGCATTCCGCGAATTGCCTTCTCGACAGCGCGCTGAGGGTTTTTCTCCATTAGGTCGGAGTAAGACGTAGTGGTCAAGCCGCCTGGATAACCCGAGTGACGGTAAGCCTTCTTCTGTGCCAGCTTGTCGCCGGTTAGCACTACCTTGTCAGCGTTGACGATGATGACAAAGTCACCGTTGTCCATGTGAGCTGCGAAAGTTGGCTTGTGCTTTCCACGCAGCAAAATTGCTGCGTGAGACGCAAGGCGTCCCAGCACGATGTCTGTGGCGTCAATGACAAACCACTCGTGGCTCAGCTCGCTGGCCTTTGGCGAATAAGTACGCACGCTAAATTACCTCATAGTTTCGTTTGTGTGATTCCGCTTTGTAGAAAGCGGTTTCAAACCTGCCGGCAATGCCGGACCAAGGGCTAAGTCTAGGGGATTGATAGCCGCCTGGTCAAACAGAATTATCACTGGTTTCTCGCATCACGCGGTTTAAGATCGCCTGCTTGGCATACTCCGCTGGTTCCGGGTAGTCAATTGACTCCAAACTCAAGCCCTTGGCATCGATTGTCTTGAATTTATTGGCGCGCTTGCCTGTTTCCTGAACGGTGACAAGGTCTTGAATACTTAGCCGTCCATCGGCGACAGCGATAATCGAGCCCACTAGCGACCTAATCATGTTGTGGCAAAAAGCATCCGCGTGAATATCTATTGTGATCAGACCATCTTCTTGCCTTAAAACCTCAAAAATCGTGAGATTCCGAATTGTGCTGGCGCCGGCTCTGGGTCTGCAAAATGCAGCGAAGTCCTTCAGGCCGATTAGTTTTTTGGCTGCCGAGTTCATAAGTTCAACATCCAGTAGTCGCTTGTGAGTAAGGGTGTAGCGAACCATCATTGGGTCTTTTTTAAACTTGGGATCGGCAATCGTGTAGCGATATCGTCTTCCCACTGCGCTAAACCTGGCATCAAAATCAGAAGTTATCTGGTCAACATCGAGAATAATCAGATCATCGGCGATAAGAGTGTTCAGCCTAAAGGCATTCAATGGATCTCGACCTATGCGAGACAGTCGCTTCTGAGGGATGTCTAGGTGGCAAACTTGGTGCTTTGCGTGCACCCCGGAATCGGTTCTCCCGGCAACCCGCATGTCGAAATCAGTTTTACTTTTTCCAAAAACCTTTTCAAACATTCTGACCAAGTCGCCCTCGACGGTTCGCAGCCCTGGCTGCTTTGCCCACCCAGCAAAGTCGGTTCCGTCATATGCAAGGTCTACCCGAAAGCGAACAAGCCCGCCAGAATCACTAGCGGGCTTGTTCATGTCAATCTTCTTCGTGGCTCTAAGCCTTTGGCTCTTCAGCCTCTTCGGCTGGAGCTTCGGTGCCCTCTGCTGCCGCAGCGGCAGGAGTTTCTTCGGCTGGAACTTCGGTCACTTCGGCCACGGCTGCTTCGGCTACTGGGGCCTCGGCTACTTGCTCAACAACTTCTTCAACAACCTCTTCGGTAACTGGCTCAGCTACTGCATTGGTTGCTACGTTGTTGACTGGCTTTGACTTGGAAGTCTTTGGCTTGGGCTGTACCTGCTCCAACACAAGCTCGATGACCGCCATAGGTGCGTTGTCGCCCTTACGGAAGCCAAGCTTGGTGATGCGGGTGTAACCGCCCTCACGGTCAGCAACTAGAGGCGCGATCTCCGTGAAGAGCTCGTGGACAATGTTCTTGTCCGTGATCTGTCGCATGACTCGTCTTCTAGCCGCCAGGTCTCCGCGCTTTGCGAACGAAACCAAACGCTCGGCAACCGGACGCAGGCGCTTGGCCTTGGTCTCAGTTGTAACGATTCGCTTGTGCATGAACAGTGAGGTGGCCATGTTACGAAGCATCAATCGCTCGTGGGCAGGTCCGCCTCCTAGGCGTGGTCCCTTAGTTGGTGTAGGCATTTGTTTCTCCTTGTATTTCTAAAGGTTAGATCTGGTCTTCGTCGAAGCCGCCACCGAAGTAAGCGGAATCAAAACCCGGGACGGCGTCCTTGAACTTCAGCCCAAGCTCAGTGAGCTTATCGCGTACTTCATCAACGGACTTGGAGCCGAAGTTGCGAATGTTCATCAACTGGTCTTCGCTCAAAGCAATTAGCTCTAGAACGGTGTTGATTCCCTCGCGCTTAAGGCAGTTGTAAGAACGAACGGTTAGGTCCAGGTCTTCAATTGGAGTGCTTAGTTCATTGGAAGCGGCTATTTCTACCGGTGCTGGGCCAATTTCAATTCCTTCGGCCTCATCGTTTAGTTCCTTGGCTAGGCCAAACAACTCAACCAGAGTCGAACCGGCGGAAGCAACTGCATCGCGGGGCTCAACCGACTGCTTGGTCTCCACGTCAACAATTAGCTTGTCAAAGTTAGTGAACTCACCGGCACGAGTAGCCTCGACGCGGTAAGACACCTTTAGCACTGGGCTGTAGATGGAGTCAACTGGGATTACTCCGGCTTCGGCGTCTGGGTTGCGGTTTTGAGATGCCTGAACATAGCCGCGACCGCGCTCAATGATGAACTCGATCTCTAGCTTGCCCTTGGCGTTCAAAGTCGCAAGTACTAGCTCTGGGTTGTGAACTTCGACACCGGCAGGGACCTGAATGTCCGCGGCGGTTACTGGGCCTGCAGCACTCTTGGTCAAGTGAGCAACTACCGGAGCGTCGTGCTCTGAGGAAACCACTAGGTTCTTGATGTTAAGAATTACCTCAACAACGTCCTCCTTGACACCCGCGATTGTTGAAAACTCGTGGCTGACACCTTGGATGCGAATGTTTGTTACAGCTGCACCTGGAATCGAGCTAAGCAAGGTGCGTCGCATCGAGTTACCGAGGGTGTAGCCGAAACCTGGCTCTAGCGGATCCAAAATGAATCGTGAGCGGTTTGGACCTAGAACTTCTTCGTGCAATGTGGGGCGCTGTGCAATTAGCACTATTGGTTCCTTTCATCTGAACATCCACTATTTGATGTTCGTCATGGAAACACTCAGGCGGGCACCTGTGTGCGTGAGGCGTTAGATTTTTTTAGTTATACGCGGCGACGCTTTGGCGGGCGGCAACCGTTGTGAGCCTGTGGGGTCACATCACTAATTGAGCCAACCTCCAAGCCGGCGGCCTGCAGCGAACGAATTGCTGTCTCTCGTCCAGAGCCGGGGCCCTTCACGAAAACATCAACCTTGCGGATGCCGTGTTCTTGCGCCTTGCGGGCGGCCGATTCAGCTGCCATTTGGGCTGCAAAAGGGGTTGACTTACGTGAACCCTTGAAGCCAACATCTCCAGAAGACGACCAAGAGATAACTGCTCCGGTTAGGTCGGTGATGGTGATGATGGTGTTGTTGAAGGTCGAGCGGATGTGCGCCTGACCTACTGGAATATTTTTCTTGTCCTTGCGACGAGGCTTACGTGCTGCCGCGGATGCTTTAGGGGCTGCCATGTGATTTTCTCCTAGATCCTTGAGCCGCGACTAGCGGGCTGCCTTCTTCTTGCCTGCTACGGTGCGCTTTGGACCCTTGCGTGTTCTTGCGTTGGTCTTGGTGCGCTGTCCGCGGACCGGAAGGCCCTTACGGTGACGAATTCCTTCGTATGAGCCGATCTCAACCTTGCGGCGAATGTCTGCTGCAACTTCACGGCGAAGGTCACCCTCAACCTTGAAGTTCTGATCAATGTTGTCGCGAAGTGCGATCAACTGATCATCGGTCAAGTCTTTAACTCTTATGTCTTCTGAGATGTTGGTGGCCGTCAGAATCTCGCGTGAACGAGTTGGGCCAATGCCATAGATGTAGGTAAGGGAAATCAACACTCGCTTATCGCGAGGGATGTCCACTCCGGAGATACGTGCCATTATTTGTCTTTCGTTTTTTTGAAGGTCTGGGACAGCTCCATCTCAACTTGGCAAGTTGAGCCCCGGCCTTCAAACCGAGGGTTAGCTTTCGCTTGGTGCTGGCTTTTACTATTTAGTTTTTAGCTGGGGCTTGTTAGCCCTGGCGCTGCTTGTGACGAGGGTTCTCGCAAATAACCATCACGTTTCCGTGACGACGAATGACCTTGCACTTATCGCAGATTTTCTTGACGCTTGGATTAACCTTCATGCTTTTTCTTTCTACTTGTAGCGGTAAATTATGCGGCCGCGAGTCAGATCGTATGTCGACAGCTCAACTATCACGCGGTCTCCGGGGAGAATGCGGATATAGTGCTGACGCATCTTTCCCGAGATGTGGGCTAAAACCAGGTGGGCGTTGGTTAGCTCCACCCGGAACATTGCGTTGGGTAGGGCTTCAACGACCGATCCCTCGATCTCGATAACGCCATCTTTGTTGGCCATGCACTCACTTAATCACTACTGGTTTAGCGTTACGAACGCGCAAAAACTATCCAAAAATCGCAAAGGTTTTCACGCAGAAACGCCAAGTCGTAATTCTAAGGGGTTTTCGCCACGAAAGCTAGTGGCTAATCCAGAGAGACGGGGGTAATCCCAAAGGGCTTTAGACCCTCGGCACCACCATCGACTGCTGTCAGAACCCAAATACCACCGTCATGAACCGCAACGGAGTGCTCCCAATGAGCCCCGTCCGAATTATCGGTTGTGGCTACACCCCAGTCATCATCGAGAACAAAGGTGTTTTGGTCACCGGAAGTAATCATCGGTTCGATCGCGACGCAAAGCCCAGACTGCACCTTGGGTCCAGCATCACGGACTCGATAATTGAATACAGCCGGATCTTCATGCATCGATCGCCCGATACCGTGGCCGACGTACTGCTCTAATATCCCGTAGGACCCCTCGCCAAGGACGTAATCCTGAACCGCGACTCCGACTTCATTTAGCTTCTTTGCAGTGGCCAGGGCAGCTATCCCGGCCCAGAGAGAACCCTCACACACATCCGAGAGTTGCTGGCGCCTTAGAGCCCGCTCACCGGTTGCACCCGGCACCACCATCGAAAAGGCACTGTCGCCATTCCAGCCGTCAATTTCGGCCCCGCAGTCAATTGAAACCAAATCACCGGCTTCCAAAACAAGATTGGACGGTATTCCGTGGACCACGGTCGAATTTACAGACGCGCATACGGTGTGCGAATATCCAGGCACCAGCTGAAAGTTTGGAACTCCCCCGCCGGCGCGAATAGTTTTTTCCGCTATTTCATCAAGTTCAAGGGTGGTCACGCCTGGCCTAATGGCGGCCTTGACGCTCGCAAGGGCCTTGGCAGTGAGCAGGCCTGCCGCTCGCATTTTAAGAATCTGGTCCGGCGTTTTTAGCTCGTAACTTTTACGCATCTTCACTTAGGCCGCGGGCATTCAAGACCTCGGAAATTCGAGCAGTGACGACATTTACCTCGCCAAGCCCATCCACCTTTGCAACTAGCGAACGCGATGCGTAGACATCAATCAGGGGTGCAGTTTGTTGCTCGTAAATTGTCTGGCGTTTACGAATAACCTCAGGGGTATCATCGGTGCGACCCTGCTGTTCAGCTCTGTTCGCAAGCCTGGAAACCAGTTCTTCCCTGTCGGCCGTTAGCTGAACGACTACATCCAGTTTCGTCCCGCTCTGGGCCAAAAACTCGTCTAGTTTTTCAACCTGATCGAGGGTTCTTGGATAACCGTCTAGCAAAAAGCCATTTAGAACATCCGACTGGGACAATCGATCTTTCACCAACGCGTTGGTCAGAGAGTCAGGCACGTATTCGCCACGATCCATGTAACCCTTAGCCTCAACGCCAAGAGGAGTCTCATCCGCCACGTTTTTACGAAAAATGTCACCCGTTGAGATTGCAGGTATCGAGTAACGAATTGCAAGGAGCGCCGCCTGAGTCCCCTTGCCGGCACCCGGGGGGCCGATCAAAAGGATGCCGATCACTTGAGGAGGCCCTCGTAGTTTCGTTGCTGCATCTGAGCACTGATTTGCTTCACAGTGTCCAGACCAACACCAACGATGATCAAGATCGATGTTCCTCCGAATGGGAAGTTTTGATTGGTTCCAATAGCAGTGAATGCAACCAACGGAATTAGCGCGATCAAACCGAGGTAGATAGCGCCCGGGAAAGTGATGCGGCTGATCACATACTGCAAGTACTCAGTGGTCGGACGACCAGCCCGAATACCAGGTATGAATCCGCCGTAGCGCTTCATATTGTCGCTAATTTCCTCTGGGTTCAAGGTAATAGCAACGTAGAAATAGGTGAACCCGACGATCAGCAAGAAGTACATTGCCATGTACAGCGGGTTGTCTCCAGAGGTTAGATAAGTGGAGATAAAACGAACCCAAGGAGAGACCTGACCGGTTGTTGCATCCGGCTGGTTGAACTGAGCCAATAGTGCCGGCAAATAAAGCATTGAAGAGGCGAAGATAACCGGGATAACTCCAGCGGTGTTTACCTTCACTGGAATGTAGGTTGCCTGACCACCGTAGGCCTTGCGGCCAACCATGCGCTTTGCATATTGGACAGGAATCCGTCGTTGCGATTGCTCCACAAGAACAACTAGTCCCACCACGATAAATCCGACCGCCATAACCATGACGAAGATCTCGATGCTTCTGGTCTGCAGAATCTGAAGCAAGCTGGATGGGAAGGTTGAAGCGATTGAGGTGAAGATCAAAAGCGACATGCCGTTTCCAACGCCGCGCTCGGTGATGAGCTCACCGATCCACATAATCAAACCGGTTCCGGCTGTCATTGTCATCACCATCAATGTGATGGAAAGCGGCCCGGTGTCAACCAGAATCGGAAGAGTACAATCGGCTCCGAACAGTGCGCCCTGTCTGGCAACAGTAACCAAAGTGGTTGCCTGGAGTAGTCCAAGAGCGATTGTTAGGTAACGGGTGTACTGCGTAAGTTTTGCCTGGCCAGAAGGCCCTTCTTTGTGAAGGGTCTCAAAGCGAGGAATTACAACTCGGAGCAACTGGGTAATAATCGAAGCCGTAATGTACGGCATGATTCCCAGGGCAAAGATGGAAAGCTGCAAGAGCGCTCCACCGGAAAACAGGTTCACTAGTTCATAGAGCCCAGAAGTCGACTGGCTCTGTGCGAGACATTGCTGAACATTCGAATAATCAACGTTCGGGGCTGGAATGAACGAGCCCAATCGGAAGATTGCAATCATGCCGAGCGTAAACGCCAGCTTGTTACGCAGATCCGGAGTACGGAATGCGCGAGCTATTGCACTAAACAAAAGTGAACCTACTCCCCTAGATGATTAGGCGTTGACGCTGCCGCCGGCAGCTTCAATCTTGGTCTTTGCTGACTCGGAAACCTTGTCAACACTAATTTCTAGCTTAACCGAGAGGTCGCCGTTGCCCAGAACCTTGACTGGCTTGTTCTTACGAACAGCGCCCTTGGCCACTAGATCTGAAATTGTCACAGCTCCACCCTTTGGATAAAGCTCAGTTAGCTTCTCGAGGTTTACAACCTGGTATTCCACGCGGAATGGATTCTTGAATCCGCGTAGCTTCGGTGTGCGCATAACTAGGTTCACGCCACCACCTTCAAAGCCCAGACGAGTAGTTGTGCGAGCACCGGTACCCTTGGTACCTCTACCTGCAGTCTTACCCTTTGAACCCTCACCAAGACCCTTACGAGTCTTGTCCTTCTTGGCACCCTTTGCAGGGCGAAGGTGGTGAAGACGCAAGATCTGAGACTTCTCAATCTTTTCAGCTGGCTTCTTCTTCGACTTGGCTACCGCTGGCTTTGCAGCAGCGACAACCGGAGCCTTTTCAACAGCTGGCTTTGCAGCAGCATCTGCCTTCGGTGCGGCAGCCTTAGTTGCTGGCTTTGCAGCAGCCTTTGGCGCGGCAGCTTTCGGTGCGGCAGCCTTAGTTGCTGGCTTTGCAGCAGCCTTGGTAGCTGGCTTTGCAGCGGCTGGCTTTGCAGCGGCTGGCTTCTTCTCTTCAGCCATTTAGTCGATCTCCTCAACTTTAACGAGGTGGGCAACTGTGTTTACGAGGCCGCGATTGGACTTAGTGTCCTCGCGTACCACGATGTCACCGATGCGCTTCAGTCCCAGGGTGCGAAGTGAATCGCGCTGGTTTTGCTTTCCACCGTTTGAACTTTTCAATTGGGTCACTTTGAGACGAGCAGCCATTAGACACCAGCCTTTTCAGTCTTTTCAGTCTTGTCAGTCTTTGCTGGCAACAGACGTGCTGGAGCTACCTCGGCAAGAGTCTTGCCACGTCGTGCTGCCACGGCGGCTGGTTCCTCTAGCTGACGCAACGCCTGGACGGTTGCATGCACAATGTTTAGTGTGTTGGAAGATCCGAGCGACTTTGAAAGTACGTCGTGGACTCCTGCGCACTCCAAAACGGCACGAACTGGACCACCGGCAATAACACCGGTACCTTCAGACGCTGGACGCAGTAGAACAACACCGGCTGCAGCCTCGCCCTGGACAGGGTGAGGAATTGTTGAGCCAGCACGTGGAACGCGGAAGAAGTTCTTCTTCGCATCCTCGACACCCTTGGCAATTGCAGCTGGAACTTCTTTGGCCTTACCGTAACCAACACCAACGGTTCCATCGCCATCTCCGACCACGACAAGTGCGGTGAAGGAGAAACGACGACCACCCTTGACCACCTTGGAAACACGGTTGATTGTCACAACACGCTCCAAGAACTGGCTCTTAGGCTCTTCGCGCTCACGACGGTCGTTCTTTGGTCCACGATCACGTGAACCACGACGCTGCTCGCGCTCGTTCGGGTCGACAGTAGTTATTGGTGCCTCAGTGATTACTGCGGCATCGGTAGCTGCTGGAGTTTCGGTAGTTGCGGTAGCTTCAGCCACTGGCACTTCCTTCTTTTCTTCGCTCAAAGCACTAGTCCTTCCTCGCGAGCCGCAGCAGCAACAGCTGCGACGCGGCCTGCATAGCGGTTACCACCGCGGTCAAAGACCACTTCGGAGACGCCGGCCTTCTTGGCACGCTCAGCAATTAGCTTGCCTACCATTGTGGCCTTGTCGGTCTTGGTTCCGGCTACTACGCGCATGTCCGCTTCCATTGTCGATGCCGAGGCGAGGGTCTGACCCACGCCGTCATCAACCAGCTGGACGAACAGGTGACGCGCTGAGCGCGTGACAACTAGACGAGGACGCATTGCAGTGCCCTCGATCTTCTTGCGCAGGCGAACGTGACGACGGCCACGAGCGGCTGACTTTGACTTGCCTCTAATTCCTAGAGCCATGATTACTTACCAGCCTTTCCAGCCTTGCGACGGACTCGCTCGCCTTCGTAACGAACTCCCTTGCCCTTATAAGGCTCAGGCTTACGAAGCTTGCGAATGTTAGCTGCCATCTCTCCGACAGCCTGCTTGTCGATTCCCGACACGATGATCTTGGTGTTTCCTTCGACTACCAACGTGATGCCCTCCGGAGGAGTTACAAGCACTGGGTGGCTGAAGCCAAGAGACATTTCCACGGTCGTACCCTTGAGCGCCGCGCGATAACCAGTTCCAACGATCTCGAGTGCTTTGGTGAAGCCCTCAGAAACGCCGTGAACATTGTTAGCAATTAGCGAACGAGTTAGTCCGTGAAGTGACTTAGAAACTGCCTCGTCATCTGGACGAGCAACAATAACGCTGCCATCTTCTTGTGAAACAGTGATTGGTTTAGAAACGGTGAGCTTTAGCTCACCCTTTGGGCCCTTGACTGCAACATCCTGACCGTTGATTTCAACGGTCACGCCTGCTGGCAGTGGAATGGGTAGTTTTCCAATTCTCGACATTATTGCTTACCAGACGTAGGCGAGGACTTCCCCACCCACTCCCTTCTTTGAAGCCTGGCGGTCAGTTAGAAGACCGCTAGAGGTGGACAGGATTGCAACTCCCAAGCCGCCAAGCACCTTGGGTAGCTCGGTGGACTTTGCGTAAACGCGAAGTCCTGGCTTGGATACACGCTTGATACCAACGATGCTGGTCTCGCGATTTGGGCCGTACTTCATGGTGATGTGCATGGTCTTACCGACCTTTGCATCCTCAACCGTGTAAGAAGCAATGTATCCCTCTGACTTCAAGATCTCAGCGATTGTTCCTTTTAGTTTGGAAAAAGGAACGTTCAGTGATTCGTGGTGTGCCATGTTCGCATTGCGCAGCCGGGTCAGAAAGTCTGCTACCGGATCTGTCATTGTCATAATGTGTCTGCTTTCTCGAAGCGGTTTCCAAGTGCTTTACAAGCACAGGGACCTACCTCAATCGTGTTTTTAGGCCTGGAACGGGAAACCGAGCGCCTTGAGAAGCGCGCGACCCTCGTCGTCAGATTTTGCTGTCGTTACAACTGTGATGTCCATACCGCGGACGTGGTCAATCTTGTCGATGTCTATTTCGTGGAACATTGACTGCTCGGCTAGACCAAATGTGTAGTTTCCGTTGCCATCGAACTGCTTTGGCGAAAGTCCACGGAAGTCGCGAATACGAGGAAGTGAAAGTGAAAGCAAGCGGTCTAGGAACTCCCACATGCGGTCGCCACGCAAAGTAACGTGGGCGCCAATTGGCTGACCCTCACGAAGCTTGAACTGCGCGATTGACTTCTTTGCAATGTTGACCTGAGGCTTCTGCCCAGTAATCGCAATTAGGTCGCGAATCGCTCCCTCAATCAGCTTGCCGTCTCTGGCAGCTTGACCAACACCCATGTTCACAACGATCTTGGTCAGACCAGGAACCTGCATTGGGTTGGTGAAGGAGAACTCTTCGGTCAGAGTCTTCACGATCTCGGTGCGGTACTGAAGTTTTAGACGAGGAGTGGTCTCGGCGCCTGCTTTTTTATATCCGGTTGCCATTAGAACTCCTTTCCACTCTTCTTAGCGATGCGAACCTTAGTGGTGACACCCTCTTTTGAAGTGGTTATCTTGAAGCCAACCTTGGAAGGCTTCTTGGTGCTTGGGTCTACCAAAGCCACGTTTGAGATGTGAATCGGAGCTTCCTGAGATTCGATTCCACCGGTCTTGCCACCACGCTCGGACTGACCGATGCGGTTGTGCTTCTTGACCATGTTTACACCCTCAACGATGACCTTATTGGTCTCCTTGATGACCTTCAGAACTAGGCCCTGCTTGCCGCGGTAACCACCGCGCTCTTGCTTGCCTCCAGTGATGACCTCAACGAGATCGCCTTTTTTAATTTTTGCCATAATTTACACAACCTCCGGTGCTAGCGAGATGATCTTCATAAAACGCTTTTCACGAAGCTCGCGACCAATTGGCCCAAAAATACGGGTTCCACGAGGTTCGCCGTCAGCTTTGATGATGACCGCCGCGTTCTCGTCGAACTTCACATAAGAACCATCTGCACGCCTAGTTTCCTTGACGGTGCGAACGATAACCGCTCTTACGACTTCACCTTTTTTGACGTTTCCGCCTGGGATGGCGTCCTTGACTGAGGCGACGATAGTGTCACCAATACCCGCGTAACGACGGGTGGAACCACCCAGTACGCGAATTGTCAGGAGCTCCTTGGCGCCCGAGTTATCGGCCACCTTGACCCTGGATTCTTGCTGTAGCACTTTTTTTCTCCTTGCTTAGTGAATAACGATTCCGACCGTTATTCGCGGGGTGTGTTACTTAGCCTTTTCGAGGATCTCGACTAGGCGCCAGTTCTTTGTTGCCGAAATCGGGCGAGTCTCGTCAATTACCACGAGGTCACCAATGCCGGCGCTGTTTGTTTCGTCGTGTGCCTTGACCTTCTTGGACACGCGAAGCACCTTGCCGTAAAGCGGGTGCTTCTTGCGGTCTTCTAGCAAGACAACGATGGTCTTATCCATCTTGTCCGAAACTACGTAGCCTTGACGTGACTTGCGGTAGCCGCGGGTCACTTCCTTTACTACCTTCGGGGTCTTAGCTTTCTTTGGCTTAGACGCCTTAGGAGCCGCACTAGCCGCTGGCTTTACTGCTGCTTTCGCAGCAGGCTTTGCAGCAGCTTTGGTGGCTGGCTTAGCTGCAGCTTTCGCTGCTGGCTTGGTTTCTTCTGCCATTTTTATGCCTCCTCTGTCTTGGCTGCAGCCTCTTCAACGGCTGGCTTCTTCTTGGTAGCAGCCTTTGCAGGTGCTGGAACCGGAACCGCACGAATACCCAGCTCACGCTCACGCATGATTGTGTAAATGCGGGAAACATCGCGCTTAACCGCTCTTACTCGACCATGGGCATCTAGCTGGCCGGTAGCCGACTGGAAGCGCAGGTTGAATAGCTCTTCCTTGGCCTTACGAAGCTCTTCTACCAGAACCGAAGATTCGATCTTGTCGAGATCCTGTGGGGATAGGTTTTTTGAACCAATCATTATGCGTCACCTTCTTCACGCTTGATGATGCGAGCCTTCAGCGGGAGCTTGTGGATCGCACGGGTTAGAGCCTCTTTGGCAATTTCGTCTGTTACGCCGCTCAGCTCAAAGAGCACGCGGCCGGGCTTCACGTTTACTACCCACCACTCAGGAGAACCCTTACCGGAACCCATTCGGGTTTCAGCTGGCTTCTTGGTTAGGGAGCGATCAGGGAACACGTTGATCCAGACTTTTCCACCACGCTTGATGTGGCGAGTCATAGCAATACGCGCTGCCTCAATCTGACGGTTGGTTAGGTATGCAGACGTTGTCGCCTGAATACCCCATTCACCGAACGAGACCTTAGTTCCACCTGTTGCATGGCCGCGACGTTTCGGGCTGTGCTGCTTACGGTGCTTAACTTTTCTAGGAATCAGCATTATTTGGCTTCACTTCCTGCTGCTAGCGGAGCAGCGTCACCCTGACGAGGGCCACGACGGCCAGCACCAGGTGCACCCTGGCGCGGACCACGCTGAGTAGCTTGCTGTGCAGCAAGCTCACGTGCGGTCATGTCGCCCTTGTAGATCCAGACCTTTACACCGATTCGACCGAATGTGGTCTTGGCCTCGTAGAAGCCATAGTCGATGTTAGAACGAAGAGTGTGTAGTGGTACTCGACCTTCGCGGTAGAACTCACTACGAGACATTTCTGCCCCGCCCAAGCGGCCAGAGCACTGAATTCTGATGCCCTTGGCACCGGAACGGAGTGCTCCTTGAATTCCCTTACGCATTGCACGACGGAAGGCAACACGAGCAGCTAGTTGCTCTGCGACGCCCTGCGCGACAAGCTGTGCGTCAGATTCTGGGTTCTTAACCTCGAGGATGTTTAGCAAAACCTGCTTGCTAGTTAGCTTCTCAAGCTCGGTGCGAAGAGTTTCTGCCTCTGCGCCACGACGGCCGATTACCAAACCTGGACGAGCTGCGAAGATGTCAACGCGGACTCGGTCACGGGTGCGCTCTAGCTCGATGCGGCTGATGCCGGCACGATCCAGCTTGTCCTGAAGGTATGCACGGATCTTGACGTCCTCGACCACGTAGTCGGCGTAGCGCTGACCCTTCTTGGTGGAGTCCGCGAACCAGCGTGAGCGGTGCTCGGTGGTGATTCCCAGGCGGAAGCCGTAGGGATTGACTTTTTGACCCATGACTACTTACCTGCCTTTGCAAACTCGTCTGGAGTAGATACAACCACTGTGATGTGGCTGGTGCGCTTGTTGATTCGGAATGCTCGGCCCTGGGCACGAGGACGGAACCTTTTCAGGGTCACTCCCTCGTCGACAAAAGCCTTGGAGATGATTAGGTCATCAACATCCACAATTGCGCCGGCGGCCTCGCCCTTTACTTGGGCGTTGGCGACTGCTGAGGCGACTAACTTGTAGATCGGCTCAGATGCTGATTGTGGAGCAAACTTCAAAATACCCAATGCCTCGGTGGCTTGCTTGCCACGAATCAGGTTGACTACACGTCTGGCCTTCATTGGGGTCACGCGGATGTTACGCAGCTTGGCGATCGCTTCCATCGTTATTCCTTCTTTTCCTAGGCGCCCCGGCTTAGCCGCGGCGACCCTTCTTGTCGTCCTTCACGTGACCACGGAAGGTTCGGGTAGGTGCAAATTCTCCAAGCTTGTGCCCAACCATGTTCTCGGTTACGAAAACTGGAATGTGCTTGCGGCCATCGTGGACGGCAATGGTGTGTCCCAGCATTGCTGGAACAATCATTGAGCGACGTGACCAAGTCTTGATTACGTTCTTGCTGGAAGCCTCGTTCTGAACTCGCACCTTTTTCATTAGGTGCTCGTCTACGAAGGGGCCCTTCTTCAAACTTCTTGGCATCTAAAGATCTCCTACTTCTTGCCGGCGTAACGACGACGAACGATTTGCTTGTCTGATGGAAGGTTTGGCTTACGTGTGCGGCCCTCTTTTTGGCCCCAAGGTGTAACTGGGTGACGTCCACCGGAAGTCTTACCCTCACCACCACCGTGTGGGTGATCCACTGGGTTCATGGCAACGCCACGAACTGTTGGGCGAACACCCTTCCAGCGCTTACGTCCTGCCTTACCCCAGTTGATGTTTGACTGCTCGGCGTTGCCGACCTCACCAATGGTTGCCCGGCAGCGTGAATCAACGTTGCGGATTTCACCGGATGGCAATCGCAGCTGAGCGTTGTCGCCTTCCTTGGCAACCAATCGAACCGAAGCACCCGCTGAACGAGCCATCTTGGCTCCTCCGCCTGGCTTTAGCTCGATAGCGTGGATAACAGTTCCCACTGGGATGTTTTTGAGAGGCAAGTTGTTGCCCGGCTTGATGTCGGCCTGTGCGCCCTGCTCGATGGCATCGCCCTGGTTTAGCTTGTTAGGAGCAATGATGTAACGCTTGGTGCCATCGATGTAGTGCAACAACGCAATGCGAGCGGTGCGGTTCGGGTCATACTCAATGTGAGCAACCTTGGCCGGTACACCGTCTTTGTCATGACGACGGAAGTCGATAACGCGGTACTGACGCTTGTGTCCACCACCGATGTGGCGAGTGGTTATGCGACCGTTTGAGTTACGTCCACCAGTCTTAGGAAGAGGTCGCAAAAGCGACTTCTCCGGAGTGGAACGAGTCAGCTCAGCAAAGTCTGCAACTGATGAGCCACGGCGACCAGGGGTCGTTGGCTTGTATTTACGAATGCCCATGAGTTTTCCCCTTAACCGATGTAGGTAAAGATGTCGATGGAACCCGACTTCAAGGAGACAATGGCGCGCTTGGTGTCCTTGCGCTTACCCATGCCGAAGCGAGTTTTGCGGGTCTTGCCCACGCGGTTTAGTGTGTTGATTGAGTCAACCTTCACACTAAAGATTTCCTCAATGGCCTGCTTGATCTCGGTCTTGTTAGAGCGAGTGTCGACCTCGAAGGTGTACTTACCCTCATCAATTAGCGCATAAGACTTCTCCGAAATGATCGGCTTAATGATTATGTCGCGCGGGTTTTTCTTGATGTCGGTCATGTTTATGCCTCCTCGATAACATCTGAAACAACAACGGCGGATTCAACGAACGATGCCATTGCGGCTGCAGTGAAAACGAGGTCCTCGGCGTGCAGGACGTCATACGCATTCAGCTGATCAGCTGGAATAACGTGAACGGACGGCAAGTTTCGAAGTGACTTGTAGGAAAGCTCGTCCTCACGACTCAAAACAACCAAGATGTTTCTTGAGGTTGCAACTTGAGCTAGGAAGCTAGCGGCTGCCTTGGTCGAAGGAGCATCGCCAATCGCAAACTGGTCAATAACGTGAATGCGACCATTTCTTGCGCGGTCTGAAAGCGCTCCACGAAGGGCTGCGGCAATCATCTTTTTAGGGGTGCGCTGTGAGTAGTCACGAGGCTTTGGACCGTGAATAATTCCACCACCGCGGTGCTGAGGCATACGGATCGATCCCTGACGGGCGCGACCGGTTCCCTTCTGCTTGAACGGCTTACGTCCAGAACCAGAGACCTCGCCACGACGAAGTGTCGACTGTGTTCCCTGGCGAGCGGCTGCAAGCTGGGCAACAACTACCTGGTGAATCAGTGGAACATTGGTCTGAACATCAAATATTGATCCAGGAAGGTCCACAGAACCGGACTTCTTACCCTTTACGTCAATTAGGTCAACTGTAGGCATTAGTCAGTCTCCTTTACTGCGTTACGAACGAATACCAACTGGCCCTTAGGACCTGGTACTGCACCCTTTATCAACAGCAAACCCTTTTCAAGGTCAACGCCGTGGAGAGTGAGGTTCAATGTGGTTACTCGATCTGTTCCCATACGACCAGGCATCTTCTTGCCCTTAAGAACTCGGGATGGAGTAGTACCGGCTCCAACGGAACCAGGCTTACGGTGATTCTTGTGCGCACCGTGGCTGGCGTGGATACCGGAGAAGCCGTGACGCTTCATAACACCGGCAAAACCTTTACCTTTGCTGGTTCCAACAACGTCCAGCTTCGAACCAACTTCAAAGATGTCAACGCCGATGGACTGGCCGACGGTGTAGGTGTCAGTGTCAGCTGTTCGGATCTCGGCTAGGAAGCGACGAGGAGTTGAACCGGCCTTGGCGAAGTGGCCAGTCGTAGGCTTATCTACTTTGCGAGGTTCGATTGCGCCGTACGCAAGCTGAATTGCTGCGTAGCCGTCTATTTCTAAATTCTTGATTTGAGTGATGACGTTCTCGCCAGCCTCAACGACCGTGATCGGAACAAGCTTGTTGTCCGCGTCCCAGCCCTGCGTCATGCCAAGCTTCTTGCCCAGCAGTCCCTTTACGGTTCTAGTATTTACAGTCATTTCGCAATCCTTAGAGCTTGATCTCGATGTTGACATCTGCTGGGAGGTCCAGGCGCATCAGCGAATCGACCGCTTTAGGAGTCGGGTCGATGATGTCAATGAGACGCTTGTGGGTACGCATCTCAAAGTGCTCACGGCTGTCCTTGTACTTGTGAGGCGATTGGATAACCGTCACAATGTTTTTCTCGGTAGGAAGTGGTACTGGACCAACTACCTTGGCTCCGGCGCGTATGACTGTGTCGACGATTTTGCTCGCCGACGCGTCGATGACCTCGTGGTCATACGACTTGAGTCGAATGCGGATCTTGTTAGCCGCCATGATGACTGCCTTCCGTATCTAGGTGACCTATCGGTCACAGAGTTTTACAGCCAATTCATCTGCGAGAACGCAAACTTCATTGCTGCCGTGATGCTGATGCACTGTTTTTATGTCAACGCCCTATCACTAGGGCTCTGTCCAAGAAAGTCAATCTCTGTTCTCACGATAAAACTCGCGATAAACCCAGGAGAAGATCTCAGATAAGTTTTTTTGGCTCTTAGCTGCGGAAGGCCCAGTTTCCTGTGCACAAATCCGGCAGTGGTTCACGCACAAGGCGCGAATACTCACGAACTCGTCAATCTTGCCACAGTTCAGGGGGTCGGTGCAAGTTAAATCGCCTAAAGAATTGCCGAAACCCAATGCGGAGATGTTTAGTGAGGTAAAACTGACTTTCGGTTGATCTATCTAGGTTTCAGGTTGATGTTTGGCAGATCAGGTGCCGGTATCCAGCCGCCCACATTGTCCTCAAATGACCCGAACCTAGCCTCTCGCTTGTTCCACTGCGATCGGGCCGTTGCAATGTCCTCATGTGTGCGCCCAATAAAGTTCCACCACATCAAAATTTTCTCTTGCAACGGCTCTCCGCCCAAAAGCATCATCGTGGCGGCTTTTGAAACAATAACCTCGAGCTCAGACTCGCCAACTTCGAAGTAGTGAAGCGATGAGGTCTCCATCCCTTGACCGGCGACAACCACTTCCCCCGCTACCAACATCAACCCATGCTCCATTCCCGCATCCACGGGAATCTTGTGCGTGCCTGGTTCAAGCACTAGCTCGACGCCCAACAATGGAGAAAATGTTTTTGCCATGGCGGCATGGCCCATGAACTCGCCAACTAAGACTGTTGCCCTAAGGCCCTGCATCTCAAGACGGGGCAGTTGCTCAATGTGTTCAAAGAATGGATCTATGTCTAAGGACTGCTTCGGAAGAGCAACCCAGAGCTGAACTCCGTGAAACCATTTTGCGCCCTCCATAGACAACTCGCTGTGAGAAATACCCTTGCCTGCGGTCATCAAGTTCACCTGACCCGGTGTAATCAGCTGAACTGAGCCGACGCTGTCGCGGTGCTCGATATGTCCCTCAAACAGCCAGGTTACTGTCTGCAATCCAGAGTGTGGGTGAGCAGCAACGACCATTGGTTTGGTTTGCTCGGTTGGACCAAAGTGATCTATGAAGCACCAGGCCCCGATGGTCTTGAGCCTTGCGTGCGGAATTGTCCTGCTGATTTCAATGCTGGTGCGCGTGGTGAGCTTCACTCGGCGAGGTTCTATGCGCATCCGACAAGCCTAAGCACTTTCCGATCTCGTTAAGCACAAAACCCCCCGGTTTCCCGAGGGGTTTTGTAAGAGTTTCTTATGTTACTTGGTGACCTTTGTAACGGTACCGGCACCTACTGTGCGGCCACCCTCACGGATCGCGAAACGTAGTCCCTCTTCCATCGCGATTGGCTGGATTAGCTCCACGCCCATCTCGGTGGTGTCGCCAGGCATAACCATTTCGGTACCAGCTGGCAAGGTGATAACACCAGTTACGTCAGTGGTACGGAAGTAGAACTGCGGACGATAGTTCGCGTAGAACGGGTTGTGACGGCCACCCTCATCCTTAGCAAGGATGTAGACGTTGGCGTCAAAGTTGGTGTGAGGAGTGATCGAACCTGGCTTACAGACAACCTGGCCTCGCTCTACATCCTCGCGCTTGGTACCACGCAATAGAAGTCCAACGTTTTCGCCGGCCTCCGCGTAGTCAAGTAGCTTGCGGAACATTTCGATTCCGGTAACTGTGGTCTTCTGCTTGTCGCGGATACCAACGATTTCGACTTCGTCGTTTACGTTTACAGTTCCGCGCTCGACCTTACCGGTGATAACGGTTCCACGACCAGTGATAGTGAACACGTCCTCGACAGGCATTAGGAATGCCTTGTCAATGTCGCGCTTTGGCTCTGGAATGTGTGCGTCACAAGCCTTGATTAGCTCGTAAACCTTCTCGGCCCAAACTGGGTCACCCTCAAGTGCCTTGAGAGCTGAAACCTGGACAACTGGGGCGTCGTCGCCTGGGAACTCGTACTTGGAAAGAAGTTCGCGAACTTCAACCTCTACAAGCTCAAGAATTTCAGAGTCGTCGACCATGTCGGACTTGTTTAGGGCAACAACGATGTAAGGAACTCCAACCTGACGAGCAAGAAGCACGTGCTCCTTGGTCTGAGGCATTGGTCCATCAGTTGCAGCAACAACCAAGATTGCGCCGTCCATCTGGGCAGCTCCGGTAATCATGTTCTTGATGTAGTCAGCGTGACCCGGTGCGTCTACGTGAGCGTAGTGACGCACGTCGGTCTGGTACTCAACGTGTGAGATGTTGATAGTAATACCGCGCTGCTTCTCCTCTGGGGAGTTGTCGATCTGATCGAACGCATAGCTTGTGTTCTGATCAGGGAACTTGTCGTGCAGTACTTTTGTAATTGCCGCAGTCAGAGTGGTCTTACCGTGGTCAACGTGACCAATGGTTCCGATGTTGACGTGCGGCTTTGTGCGCTCGAATTTCGCCTTAGCCATTTTGGGTCCTCCTGATGGATCCGTAGTAAATCATCGACCGGTGGGCCGACTCTGATTGGGTTTTACAGAATTTCTATCTTAGTCAAGTTTAAGTAGTTTTTACTACTCGCCCTTGGCCTTCTGTACGATTTCGTCAGCAACTGCCTTCGGAACCTCTGCGTAATTCTCGAACGTCATTGAGTAGACGGCTCGACCAGAGGTCTTCGAACGAAGGTCACCAACGTAACCAAACATCTCCGAAAGTGGCACTAGGGCGCGAATAACTTTCACACCTGTCGCTTCTTCCATCGATTGGATCTGCCCGCGTCGTGAGTTTAGGTCTCCGATTACGTCTCCCATATATTCCTCTGGGGTACGAACTTCGACTGCCATCAACGGCTCGAGTAGAACTGGGTCTGCCAATCGAGCGGCCTCTTTAAAGACCATCGATCCGGCAAGCTTAAACGCCATTTCTGACGAGTCAACATCGTGGTAAGCACCATCTAGCAAGGTGGCCTTCACTCCAACGACTGGGTACCCCGCTAGCACACCGGACTGCATTGCGTCCTTCATGCCGGCATCAACCGACGGAATGTACTCGCGTGGAACGCGACCACCGGTTACGGCGTCTACGAATTCATAAATGGTGTCGCCCTCAACAACTAGAGGCTCAAGCTTGATCTGCACCTTCGCGAACTGACCCGAACCACCGGTCTGCTTCTTGTGTGTGTAGTCGTGCTTTAGCACCGTGCGACGGATTGTCTCGCGGTAGGCAACCTGCGGCTTACCCACGTTGGCTTCAACCCCAAACTCACGGCGCATGCGGTCAACCAGAATGTCCAAGTGAAGCTCGCCCATTCCGGAAATAATCGTCTGGCCAGTATCGATGTCGTTCACAACTCGGAATGTTGGGTCTTCTTCAGCAAGCTTCTGAATAGCGATTCCAAGCTTTTCCTGGTCTGACTTCGTCTTTGGCTCAATGGCCACGGAGATAACTGGCTCCGGGAAGGTCATCGACTCCAACACAATCTGGTTGTCCAAATCGCACAAGGTATCACCGGTTGTGGTGTCCTTCAGGCCAATGGCTGCATAGATGTGGCCAGCGGTGACACCGCTGATAGGAATTTCCTTGTTGGCGTGCATCTGGAAAACTTTTCCGATGCGCTCTTTGCGTCCCTTTGTAGAGTTCGCAACAGCGTCGCCAGCGTTAGCTTTTCCAGAGTAAACCCGGATGTAGGTCAAACGACCAAAGAATGGGTGCGTAACAACCTTGAACGCAAGGGCCGCAAAAGGCTCATTGACGTCAGGCTTACGAGTGATTCGCTTTTCCTCGTCGCGAGGATCTCCACCCTCGACGCTTGCAACATCAAGTGGGGATGGAAGGTAATCCAAGACAGCATCCAGCATTGGCTGAACACCCTTGTTCTTGAAGGCGGAACCGCAAAGAATCGGGTAAGCAGCGCTGTTGACAGTCAGCTTACGAATTGCCTCTTTGATTTCCGCAACAGTCATCTCTGTGCCGTTGAAGTATTTCTCCATTAGCTCGTCAGAAGTGTCGGCAACGGCCTCGATTAGCTGAGCCCGGTACTCATCGGCCTTGGCCTGCATGTTCTCTGGAATCGGTTCGATTTCATACTTCGTGCCCATTTCGACGTCTCCACGCCAGGTTAGCGCGCGCATCTCAACTAGGTCGATAACACCTTCGAACTCATTTTCGGCTCCGATTGGAAGCTGAATTACTAATGGCTTGGCACCTAGTCGATCAATAATGGTTTTCACGGTGAAGTAGAAATCAGCACCCAACTTGTCCATCTTGTTCACAAAACAAATACGTGGAACGTTGTACTTGTCAGCCTGACGCCAAACGGTCTCGGACTGAGGCTCCACGCCTTCCTTACCGTCGAAAACAGCAACGGCACCGTCTAGGACACGCAACGAACGCTCCACCTCAACGGTGAAGTCGACGTGACCGGGGGTGTCGATGATGTTGATCTGGTTGTCTTTCCAGAAACAGGTTGTCGCAGCAGAGGTGATAGTGATTCCACGCTCTTGCTCTTGCTCCATCCAGTCCATCTGAGATGCACCATCGTGAGTTTCACCGATCTTGTGAGTGATGCCTGTGTAGAACAGGATTCGCTCAGTCGCGGTTGTCTTACCGGCGTCAATGTGCGCCATGATGCCGATGTTACGAACCTTGTTCAGGTCAGTGAGCACGTCTTGTGCCACGGTTGCCTCCGAAGAAATTTATTGACTAGGGGTTTGATGCTTGTGCCACCGAGGATCAAGACCCTCGATGCCAGTATTTGGTTTTTACCAGCGGTAGTGAGCGAAGGCCTTGTTGGCCTCAGCCATCTTGTGAGTATCCTCGCGACGCTTCACAGCGGCACCAAGGCCGTTAGAAGCATCAAGAATTTCATTCATCAGACGCTCGGTCATGGTCTTTTCGCGACGTTGCTTCGCAAACTGAACCAACCAACGCATAGCCAAGGTATTAGCACGGTGGCTCTTAACCTCGATTGGCACCTGATAAGTCGAGCCACCAACACGGCGAGAACGTACCTCGACTGTTGGGCGGACGTTGTCCAGAGCCTTCTTTAGGAGGACCACTGGGTCGTCGCCGGTCTTGACGTTGGTGCCTTCTAGGGCACCGTAAACGATTTTTTCTGCAATTGACTTCTTACCGTCAAGCAAAATCTTGTTTACTAATTGCGACACAACTGGGGAACCGTAAACCGGATCCATAGCGACTGGGCGCTTAGCTACTGGGCCTTTACGAGGCATTACTTACCCTTCTTTGCGCCGTAGAGACTACGAGCCTGCTTACGGTCTTTCACTGCCTGAGTGTCCAGGGCACCACGAATGATCTTGTAACGAACACCGGGTAGGTCCTTCACGCGGCCACCACGGATAAGCACCATCGAGTGCTCCTGAAGGTTGTGACCTTCGCCCGGAATGTACGCGGTTACCTCGGTACCGTTTGACAGCTTGACGCGTGCCACCTTGCGAAGCGCAGAGTTCGGCTTCTTTGGGGTGGTGGTGTACACACGGGTGCATACACCGCGCTGCTGCGGGTTAGCCTTTAGGGCTGGAGCCTTGGTCTTGGTGACCTTTGGGCTGCGTCCCTTGCGAACCAACTGCTGAATTGTTGGCACTTGTTCTCCTCGTTCATTAATCTTTGGCGCGCCAGAACGGCGCTTTATAACCAAAGGTTTTGGCCGTGATCTCGAACATTCACGAGAGCTGGCCTGATACATGCAGTTGCATGACCAGCCCTAAGCATACCCGTAGCCCGTGAGAACGGTCAAATGGTTTTTTAGTTGTCTTGGTTACTTCTCATCGATTGCAAATGGATCCGAAACACTCAAGCTGAGCTCCTGCGAATCTAGATCGGTTGGGTCGTAACCCTGGTCCGACCAGATCCGGTTAGGATAGCGCTCGGCTTTCGCCTCTTCTGTTCCATCTACTTCGAAGTTGCGGTAAGTCAATAGTCCAGTTCCAGCTGGAATTAGCTTTCCGATGATCACGTTTTCCTTTAGACCCACAAGCCTGTCCTCACGGCGATCTAGCGCCGCTTGGGTTAGGACTCGAGTGGTCTCCTGGAAGGATGCCGCAGATAGCCAAGACTGAGCAGCAAGTGAAGCACGGGTCATACCCATTACCTCTTGACGAGCACTGGCGGGACGATTGCCCTGCGCAACTGCCTGACGGTTCTTGCCTGCAAAGCTCTGGCGATCGATGATCTCACCTGGAAGCATGTTGGTGTCTCCAGAGTCGATTACGGTCACCTTGTTCAACATCTGACGGACAATTACCTCAAGGTGCTTGTCGTGCAGCGGAACGCCCTGTGAGCCATAGATGGCCTGAACACCACGAATGATCTCCGCAGCCGCTTCACGCGAACCACGAATCATCAAAACCTCGTGTGGAATTGGAGTTCCATCAACCAGGTAATCTCCGGCGTCAACCATGTCACCCTTTTGAACCACTAAATCGCCAACTGAGGCAACGATTGTGATCGGAAGGTAAGGACTTAGCTTCTTGAAGGTCTTCGATGCAGTACGGCTAAAGCTGTACTGAGTCGCAAGCGCCTCAGCTTCCTTCTCGGCCTTCTCGCCCTGTGGGCGAACGTAGACTTCGAAGCTCTTGGTTCCGGTTAGGGAAACCTTCTCAACGATGTCCACTTGACCGGCCCAGAATGCCATAACAGCAACCTTGCCAGCTTGACGCCATCCAACACGAGCTTCTAGAAGGTCAGTAACACCGTTCAGACCCTGCGTGATGTCATAGGAAATCAGACGCTCAACGCGAACCTTCTGGCCACCAATTGACTTCAGAATGGTCTGCTTCTTGGCGCTCGATGCGGCTCCTCCGGTGTGGAAGGTGCGCATTGTTAGCTGAGTGCCAGGCTCACCGATTGACTGAGCAGCGATGATTCCAATTGCCTCACCAATAGTTACCTTTTGGTTTGTGGCTAGTGAAACACCGTAGCAAGCCGCACAGATACCGCTTTCAGCTTCACAAGTTAGAACGGAGCGAACAGTTATTGTTTCAACTCCGGCTTCCTTGATTCGTCTTGCCGCAGAGTGGTCAATGTTCACACCGGCAGGAAGAAGAACTGTCTTTCCCTGCTTGATGTCAACAAGATTCGTACGACCCACGATTGAAAGCTCAACCTGCTCTTGGTCCAGAAGATCCTTGTCTAGACCCTTGGTGGTTCCACAGTCCTCAATCTGAATGATGACATCCTGTGCCACGTCGACCAAACGACGGGTTAGGTAACCCGCTGCAGCAGTCTTCATGGCGGTGTCAGCGTTACCCTTACGGGCTCCAGTTGCGTTAATGAAGTACTCGTGAGGGGTTAGGCCCAATAGGTAGTTACCCTTCACCGGCATCGGAGCAAAGTCACCTGATGAGGTTGCAACCGGTCCACGCATACCCATGATGGAACGAATCTGTAGCCAGTTACCTCTGGCGCCAGATGTGACCATCTTGTAGATCGCATTGTCGGTCGGGATCGATTCGCGTAGTAGCTGCTCGATTTCGGCAGTCTCCTTGAACCAAAGTGCTCCAAGCTCATCTCGACGCTCCAGGTCTGACTTCAAACCATTGTCGAATGCTTCCTGAATCTTGGTGTGTGCCTTCTCGGCCTTGACGATCCTGGAAGCACGTTCCTTGTCGAAAGTACCCTTCGGGTCAAAGTTGGCATCAGAGATAGCCATCGAAACACCGGCACGTGTTGCCCAGTGGAACCCGGCATCCTTCAAGGCGTCAAGGGAAAGTGCAACCTCAGTTCGGCTGAAAAGCTCGACCAAGTCAGAAACAATCTGGCCTAGCTCTTTTTTGCCGACTTGCATCTCCACGAATGGGTATGAAAGAGGAAGTGTCTCGTTGAATAGCGCACGACCAAATGTGGTCTCGCGCAATTCACCCTCGATGCGAATTCGAACCTTGGCGCCTAGATCGAGGCCGCCAATGTCAAAGGCCATCTGGGCCTCTCCCATTGAGGTGAAGGCTAGGCCCTCACCAGTGCCGCCAGGAACTTCAGCGGTTAGGTGGAAGAGCCCAATGATCATGTCCTGGGTAGGTGTAGCAACCGGACGTCCGTCCGATGGCTTCAGAATGTTGTTCGAAGCAAGCATCAAGATGCGGGCCTCGGCCTGCGCCTCAACTGACAGAGGAAGGTGAACAGCCATCTGGTCACCGTCGAAGTCGGCGTTGAAGGCCGCACAAACAAGCGGGTGAAGCTGAATAGCCTTGCCCTCAACCAGTTGTGGCTCGAACGCCTGGATTCCCAAACGGTGCAAGGTAGGTGCGCGGTTTAGTAGCACTGGACGCTCACGAATAACTTCCTCGAGAACTCCCCAGACCTGTGGTCGGCTTCTTTCAACCATGCGCTTAGCGCTCTTGATGTTCTGAGCAAGGCCCATGTCAACAAGACGCTTCATTACATATGGCTTGAATAGCTCAAGGGCCATCAGCTTTGGAAGTCCACACTGGTGAAGCTTCAACTGCGGTCCAACCACGATTACGGAACGGCCAGAGTAATCAACTCGCTTACCCAGAAGGTTCTGACGGAAACGACCCTGCTTACCCTTCAGAAGGTCAGACAGTGACTTCAGTGCACGGTTACCGGTTCCGGTAACAGCGCGACCGCGACGACCGTTGTCAAACAGTGCGTCAACGGCTTCCTGAAGCATGCGCTTCTCGTTGTTCAAAATGGTCTTTGGAACAGCGCCTAGATCAACGAATCGCTTTAGACGGTTGTTACGGTTGATCACCCTGCGATACAGGTCGTTTAGATCGCTGGTCGCGAAGCGGCCACCGTCTAGCTGAACCATTGGGCGAATCTCCGGAGGTAGTACCGGAAGAACCGATAGCACCATGGAAGTTGGAGGAGTGCCGGACTGAGCGAAGCTGTTTACAACCTTCAGGCGCTTGATGGCCTGAGTCTGCTTAGAGCCCTTGGTGGTTGCAATCTCGGCGCGCAATTCTGCAGCTGCACCCTCAAGATCGAATGCAGCCAATACCTGCAGTACTGCCTCGGCACCGATTGAAGTTATTACGTAGTCGGAGAAGTAGTAATCGAAGTAGTCAAAGACCACGTCGTTTGGCATTAGCTGGCCGACTTCCGCCGTTAGGAACATGCGCCATGCCAACTGCTCCTTGTGAAGGTTTGCCGGACGCTCTAGACGGGCGTACTCGCGGACAATCTTGTCCACCTTCTTTTTGATGTCGGCAATCAATTTCTTGATCTTCTTGGCCTCATCGGTGGTGCGAACAACGGTGTCGTCCTGCTCTTCGTCAGACATCTGAGCTAAGGTTCGGACGGACCAGAATGCATCCGCATCCTTTTCCTCTGAGTCAATTAGCTGCTCCAGGCTCTTAGAGAACTGCTTCTCGATCCAACGAGGTGCCTCCCAGAACTTGTTGGAGATCTGCATTACCAAGCCAAGTTCGCGCATTGCAGCGATCTCTTCGCCGGCTGCGGCCTCAAACTCTTCTTCACGAGCATCGATCAGAGCGCGAATACGGGTTACGTACTCGTCACGAACTAGGTCATACTCTGCGGTTCGCATCTCGTGGTCAATATCCATGACACGGTAAGCGGCAAAGTAAATGATCTTCTCTAGGTCTTTTGGTGCCATGTTCAATAGGTAACCCAGACGAGATGGAACACCCTTGAAATACCAAATGTGAGTTACAGGAGCGGCTAGCTCGATGTGACCCATGCGCTCACGACGAACCGAGGACTTTGTTACCTCTACGCCACAACGCTCACAGACAATTCCCTTGAAGCGAACTCGCTTGTACTTACCGCAAGAGCACTCCCAGTCCTTGGTTGGACCAAAGATCTTCTCGCAGAACAAGCCGTCTTTTTCAGGCTTTAGAGTTCGGTAGTTGATGGTTTCAGGCTTCTTGACTTCACCTGATGACCAAGAGCGGATTTCCTCCGAGGTGGCAAGACCTACCCGGAGAGCACTGAAGTTTTCTACTTTCACAGACATATGTTTATTTCCTTCTGAAAATTCGAGATTCGGAATTACTGGTAGGTGTTGAAGTCGGAGTCAGATGACAACTGCTCGTTGCGGCTCAGGTTGATGCCTAGTTCCTCAGCGGCGCGGTCGTTTTCAAACGCCTCGTCCTTCAAAACAACTACTTGGCCCTTGTTGTCGATTACCTCGACGTTTAGGCCCAGTGACTGCATTTCCTTTGCGAGTACTCGGAAGGACTCGGGGATACCAGGTGCCTGAATGTTCTCGCCCTTGACGATTGCCTCGTAGGTTCGAACACGGCCGGCGATGTCGTCCGACTTGATAGTCAATAGCTCCTGGAGAGTGTGCGCTGCGCCATAAGCCTGCAGTGCCCAAACTTCCATCTCACCGAATCGCTGTCCACCGAACTGAGCCTTACCACCAAGTGGCTGCTGAGTAATCATGGAGTAAGGACCGGTGGAACGAGCGTGAATCTTGTCATCAACCAAGTGGTGCAGCTTCAACATGTACTTCACGCCAACAGCAATTGGCATTGGGTAGGGCTCACCGGAGCGGCCATCGAAGAGGTTGGCTTTACCACTGCCATCGATTAGGCGGTTGCCGTCTCGGTTTGGCAAGGTGTGATCTAGAAGACCCGCAACCTGGTTCTTGGTCGCGCCGTCGAATACCGGCGTGGCGACCTTAGTTCCAGCTGGAGCGCTGAAGAGATCCTTAGACATCTCATCTGCCCACTTAGCAACTCCGGAAACGTCCCAGCCCTGGCGGCAAACCCAACCAAGGTGTGATTCCAGAACCTGACCGAAGTTCATTCGACCAGGAATACCCAGTGGGTTCAATACGATGTCAACCGGAGTTCCATCTTCCATGAACGGCATGTCCTCGACGGGCAAGATTTTAGCAATAACACCCTTGTTGCCGTGTCGTCCAGCAAGCTTGTCACCCTCGGTGATCTTTCGCTTCTGGGCGATGTAAACGACTACACGCTTGTTGACGCCAGCACCGAGCTCGTCGCCCTCTTCAGCGTCAAATACCTTGACGCCAATGATGGTTCCCTGCTCACCGTGTGGCACCTTCAAAGAGGTGTCTCGAACTTCACGCGATTTCTCGTTGAAGATCGCACGCAATAGTCGCTCTTCGGCTGAAAGCTCAGTCTCACCCTTAGGCGTGACTTTTCCAACCAGGATGTCTCCCGGGCGAACTTCGGCTCCGATTCGAATAATTCCACTCGCATCTAGCTGAGCAAGAGCTTCAACTGAGATGTTTGGGAGGTCAGAAGTAATTTCTTCGGCACCAAGCTTGGTGTCTCTGGCATCAACTTCGTACTCTTCGATGTGGATTGAAGAAAGGGTGTCGTTCTTCACTAGCTCCTGGCTCAGGATAATAGCGTCCTCGAAGTTGTAACCTTCCCACGGCATGAATGCCACGAGCAGGTTCTTTCCAAGTGCTAGTTCACCATTCTCAGTGGATGGGCCGTCAGCCAAAACATCACCCTTTTCAACCCGCTGGCCGATTTCGATAATCGCCTTCTGGTTGATTGCGGTGCCCTGGTTCGAGCGGTCAAACTTGCGAAGTGTGTAGTTTGAACGTGACCCATCGTCGTTCATCACAACGATCTGGTCAGCGTCGATTTCTTCCACAACACCGGCTAGCTCATTGATCAAAACCGCACCGGAGTCAATCGCCGCTAGGCGCTCCATGCCGGTTCCAACAAATGGGCTTTCTGCCTCTAGAAGAGGAACAGCTTGACGTTGCATGTTCGCACCCATCAAAGCACGTGACGAATCATCGTGCTCAAGGAATGGAATCAACGAAGTTGAAACGCTGGCCAACTGTCGAGGGGAAATGTCGATGTAATCGACGTCCTCGGCCGCAACCTCAACCATGTCTCCACGGAAACGAGCAAAGGCACGTGGTCCAACCAAAGTTCCATCAGCATTCAAAGGAGTATCGGCTCCGGCAATAACCTTGCCCTCTTCTGCAGAGGCGTCAAGGTAATCAACCTTCTTGCCGACCTTGTTGTCCTTCACCAAACGGTAAGGAGTTTCAATGAAGCCAAAAGCGTTGATCTTGCTGAAAGCGGTTAGTGATCCGATGAGGCCAATGTTCGGGCCTTCTGGGGTCTCAACAGGACACATACGTCCATAGTGAGAAGGGTGAACGTCACGGACCTCCATTTGGGCACGCTCACGAGCGATACCTCCCGGTCCAAGTGCTGACAAGCGACGCTTGTGAGCAAGACCGGCCAATGGGTTGTTCTGATCCATAAACTGCGAGAGCTGGCTGGCACCAAAGAACTCTTTGATCGCCGAAACAACTGGTCGTAGGTTAATAAGCGTCTGCGGGGTGATCGCTTCAATGTCCTGAGTGGACATACGTTCGCGAACAACACGCTCCATGCGGCTCAGACCGATTCGAACCTGGTTCTGAATCAACTCACCAACCGAACGAATACGACGGTTAGAGAAATCGTCGATGTCATCCGAGCTAACAACTAGGTTGACCTTCTTGCCTGCCATCTTCACGTTGAACTCAGCGCGCTGAGTGTTTGAAGAAACGTTATTGGCCAGAGTTAGGTCGAATAGCAACAGATACTTCAAGGTTGCAACGATGTCCTCGTTGGTCAAAGTTGTGGTGTCTGCAGCCTGGTTAATGTTTAGCTTGCGGTTTAGCTTGTGACGCCCAACCTTCGCCAAGTTGTAACGCTTGCCCTCGAAGTAGGTTGAACGCAACCAAGCCTCGGCAACTTCAGCACCGGCAGCTTCGCCTCGCACCTTGCGGTAGACCTCGCGAAGTGCGTCTTCCTTGGTAAGGATTCCGTTTGGGAAAACCTTTGACTCGTCGTATTCAAGGGTGCGCTCGATGATGTCATCGTCGTAGCTAATACCCAGTGGGCTTGCAAGTGCTGCAGCCTTAATGTCTGAGAACTCAGCGCGAATTTCTTCCTTGGAAAAACCAAGAGCCTTCAAAAAGATAGTTGCCGAAACCTTGGTCTTGCGGTCGACCTGCACCTGCAAGATCGGCTTTCCGAACCTAGCGGCTGGCTTACGCTCGTCCTTGACCCACTCGGTCAAAAATTCTAGATAAGAACCACGGCTTGGGATGATCTGGGCCTTGTTGTTTCGAACGTCAAGGTTTCCAGTGGTGTTGGTAGACACGGAGAAATAAACACCTGGGGAACGAACTAGCTGAGAAACAACAACTCGCTCGGTTCCGTTAATAATGAATGTGCCCTTGCCGGTCATAACTGGGAAGTCACCCATGAACACGGTCTGGCTCTTGATTTCACCGGTCAGATAGTTGGTGAACTCAGCTTTGATATAGAGCGGCTTGGTGTAGCTCTTGCCCTTTTCCTTGCACTGATCAGGAGTGTAGGTCGGGTCGAACAGCATTGGCTCCGAGAAAGAAAGCCCCATTTTTGCATCTTGAGCAGCGTTTGAGCTGTCCTCGATTGGGCTGATTTCTTCAAAGACTTCATCCAGACCGGTTCTAGCATCCGTGCCAGCGATTTCACGCCATGCAGGGTTGCCTACCAACTGATCAAAGCTCTCCGTCTGAAGGGAAAGCAGATCTGGTATCTCTATCGGGTCTGGGTGCTTTGCGAATGTTGGTCGCATTGCTTCGCGAGAGTTTTTTGCGGACTTGATGGAACTAGCGTTTTTCGCAGCAGCCAAAGTTAATACCCCTAGGGTTCTCGTAATTTAGGCGGAAATTTACATTCCTACACCAATGACGCCAACATATGCATCACGCCAAAAAAACCGCTATTTATCTTCAAGGCATGGGTTAGGGAAGTAAGTCTCAAGTCTAAGGGGTGCATAGTGTGGCACGCAACTTAAAAGTACGCAGCATAGTTATAAATGTGTGATGTTTTTGAGTTTTAGCTAGAAACCACAAAAACGCCACTTTTTAGACTCTGACGTGCCGATAAGTCGACACCGCAGCAGCCAAGGTTGCAATCAGCGCACCGACTCCCAGCACGAAAGGCGCAATCGTAAAGACATCGTCGATGCCAACGAAGCTAGTAAACGCCAGCTGCGTGGAAAGAAGATCCGTCACGAAGTATTGAGTCCCAAAGGCCACCGTCGCGATAGCTAAACCGCCACCCACTAGGGCCGCCAACAGGCCTTCGAGAATAAACGGCAGCTGAATTGACAAGCTGGAAGCACCGACCAGACGCATAATTGCGATTTCTCGCCTTCTGGAAAAGGCACTGAGCCGAATTGTGGTTGTGGTCAACAGGGCCGCGCTAAAAAGCATTATTGCCGCCACCCCGCCAACGGCCAAAGAGGAAATGTTTAGAAAGGTAATAATTTGGTCCAAATAGCCGCGCTGATCTCTGACCTCGGCGACCCCTGGCTGATTATTAAAGGCTTCAACAATCAAGTCAGTCCTATCTGGGTTTATTAGGTTTACCCAAAAAGCCTCGTTCAGCTGTTCCGGCAGAAGATACTGAGCTGCGGATAAGTCTTCTGACTCGGCCAAAAATCTGTCAAAAGCGTCCTGCTGAGACTCGAAGTAAAACGCTTCAATGTGAGGCGTCAAGGCCTGACTGTCTAGAGATGCCTCCACGGCAGCAACTTGACCCGCCGTTGCCACTCCGGCTGGGCACTGTTCTTCTGGCGAAAAGTCCGAGCATAGATAAATCGCAATCTGAGCCCGGTCGTACCAATAATCTTTCATGTTGCCAACCTGCAGCTGCAGCAGCGCTGCAACCGAAACAAAGCTCAGAGAAACAAAAGTGACCAAAATTATTGACACAATCATCGAGAAATTGCCGCGAATTCCCGACCACATTTCCGAAAGAATTAGCCCCACCTTCATAGCTTTTCCTCGAAGTCCCTAGGCTCTGGGATTATCGGCATCGGCTCAGAAGGAATTTCTTTGTAGCTTGCGGTCTGCGCGTCTCGGATTATTACACCTGCGCTTATCTCCACAACTCGCTTTTGCATCCGGTCCACAATATTCCTGTCATGGGTAGCCATGACGATTGTGGTGCCGGAAAGATTGATGCGTTCGAGCAAGTTCATGATCTCATTGCTTGATACCGGGTCTAGGTTTCCAGTTGGCTCATCGGCCAGCAACACCTCGGGACGATTCACAACCGCTCTAGCAATTGCCACTCGCTGTTGCTCACCTCCGGAGAGTGCCGAGGGCAAGGAGTTCGATTTATGATCAAGGCCGACTAGCCGAAGAACATCCGGAACTGCAGTCTCGATAAACGCCTTTGGCTTTCCGATTACTTGCAGCGCAAAGGCGATGTTTTGATAAACCGTTTTATTTGTGAGCAACCTGAAATCCTGGAAGACGACCCCGAGCTGGCGCCTAAATTGTGGCACTCGTCTTGCCGGAATCCTAAACAGGTTCTCCCCCAAAACCAAGACGTTTCCGCTGTCAGGCCTTTCTTCACGAAGCATCATGCGCAATAGCGATGACTTGCCAGACCCGGATGCCCCGACCAAAAACACAAACTCGCCACGCTGTATGTCTAGAGACACCTCTCGAAGCGCTGGCTCATCGGCGCCTCGGTAGGTCTTGGTAATTTCTTCAAGTCTTATCATTTCAACAAGAGCCTAGATAGGCATTGGCAGCAAATGCCGCAGGCGCTTGGGGTTGTCGCTAATTATTCTTCAAACAAACATGGCGGTGACGGTGGGATTTGAACCCACGGTGGACTTTCACCCACACAACTTTTCGAGAGTTGCACCTTCGGCCGCTCGGACACGTCACCGTGGGAAAGCTTAGCAACACTCGGGCCATGGATCGAAGCTTGAAAAATAACGTGAGTGCAAAGCAAAAATAAGTTTTCGCCTAGCGCCTGGCTTCGAAAAATTCTTTTAGGACTTTGGCGCACTCATTAGCCAACACCTCGGGAATCACCTCAACCGGGTTGCCAAGCCGGCTGTCTCTTAGAACATCGTAGATAGAGCCCGCCGCCCCAACGCGCTCATCCCATGCCCCGAAGACAACCCTTGGAATCCTGGCTGCAACGATTGCTCCGGCACACATCACGCACGGCTCAAGCGTGACGATGAGCGTGCAGTCATCTAGTCTCCAAGAGTTCAATTTCTTTGCGGCAGTTCGAATAACCTCAATCTCAGCGTGCGAGGTTGGGTCCTTTAGCTGCTCTCTCAGATTGTGCGCGATTGCGACAACGTTGCGATTGCCATCTATTAGCACAGCACCGACCGGGACTTCGTCGCCGGAAAGCTTGGCTTGTTCAAGTGCAAGGTGCATCAAAGCTTCAAACTCCATAGTCTTGAGCCTATGCGACTTCATGTAGCGAATCACCCATTGATTACTCACAAGCTCACCGTGCTGAGAGACAAGCGCACGCCGAGCCCTCAGTTCCGACAACTGGTCGAAGAACTCGTGACTCTCCTTGCCTATGAGGCCACTAGAGACATCCGAGTTCAAGAGGTTGAGATTGAGACTCCGGTGCAAAAAACCACGGGGTTGAAAATTTCCAACCCCAAGCCACTCATCGTGCCTGTTCTTCGAGCGGGCCTCGGCATGCTCGAGGGAATGGTTAAGTTACTGCCTAGTGCTGAGGTTGGCTTTCTTGGGATCAAGCGCAACGAAGAAACTCTCGAGCCTTATACCTATGCCAATCGTCTGCCAGATGACCTACAAAATCGCCAGGTTTTCATAATCGACCCGATGCTTGCCACCGGGGGCACACTAAATGACTCCATCGATTACATCTTTGAGCGCGGCGCAGTCTCCGCAACCTGCGTCTGTCTCCTCGGTGCACCCGAAGGTGTTGAAAACGTGAGAGCACACCTACTAGCCAATTGGCCTGATCGTGAAGTTGACGTGGTTCTTGGAGCTCTCGATGAAAAACTAGATGAGCGCGGATATATCGTGCCCGGCCTAGGAGATGCCGGAGACCGGCTCTACGGAATAGCTCAGTAGTTTTAGCGAGAAACCGTCATTGAGGCTTTGACCGGGTTTCCTTTGGAATCCAGGCTCAACTTCACGGTTGAAATAGCATTGGCTAGCGGAGACTGGTCGAACACGTTCCCATTCTCATCAACAACCCAGAAATCGCTGGCCCTCAGGACAATTTCGTGGCCGTCAGCGATTGGGGTGGTCTCCACGGAGGAGATTTCAGCGACTGCGTAGTAACGCTTTCCGTCAACCCACATTTGATAAACAGAATTGAAAACTGTCCTGTTGGCAAAATCGATGTCTAAAAACGCGGAGATGCCGGTGCCACCGAAGATCTCGATTGAGCTCCCGCGGAAACCTGCCGATAGAAAGTCAGAAGAAGCGTAAGAGTTTGTGTAGTAACCAGCCTGAGGAACATTCGTGGCCAAAATTGTTGCCACAGACGCCTCGTCAAAAATTGGTTCCGGTCCACTTGCCACAACCGTGGTTGCCTCTGCGGCATTTGGCGCTCGGGCTGGACCTTGAGTTTGCGATTCGCTCACCGTCTGAGTGGAGGCAACGTCGATTGCATCCGTTGACTCAACCGGAAGCTCAGCAGGCGCAGCGCTCGCGGCTGGTACCTCAACGGCTTCTGTCGCACTTACCTCACCCGCTGAACCCAGGGATAAGGCCTCAGCGCTTTCAGACGGTGCGCTCGCAACCTGATTGGTTGTGGTCTGGTTTATGTTCGGCAACACCCCAAGTGAAACTGCCATTACCAACAGAAACGCTCCTGCAGCAGCAACGTACTTACCAGACTCGGCCGCCGCTTTTCTAGCGGCAACCGACAAAATTTGCCCGGCTGACATGCCAGCGGTTTCTACCTCGCCAATGAGGGCCTTCTTGAATGCCGATCGCGCTCGGAATAGCAGTTGCCTGGTCGCGTTTTCGCTCAGCCCGAGTTGTTCTGCAACGGCATCAGTTGATTTTTCCTCGTAAATCGACGCGATCAATACTTCGCGCTGTCGCGGCTGAAGCTTCGCAAGAGCCATCGAAACAATGGCTGCATCGTCCGCTCGCTCCATCTCCAAGGACATCTCCGGGCTGTTTGCAGCTATTTCCGGCTGATCATCTAATGGCGCAATGCTCACGCGTGAATTAATGCGGATGACATCCAGACTCAAAAGCCTGGTTTTCCACTTCAAAAACTTTAAGACCCCAACTTCGGAATCTAATTCTGGCAGTGTTGTCATCAAGTACAAGAATGCGTCCTGGACCACCTCTTCAACCTGGGATGGGTTTACTAGGTAGCGACGAGCGTGCCTCTCAAGGTGAGGGCGAAACCTGACATAAATACTGGCAAAATCGGCGGCAGACCAATCTTTCAAAACCGCTGGAGTCAAGGAGTCGGCTAGGTGCTCTCTATATTCGGGTGCCCCAAATTCCTCGTCCGACTCTTTATCAAGCAGTCGTTCGAGTGGATCCTCTAGAAAATCCTCAGAATTAGCCATCAGTTTCAATATACGCACTATGTCAAGAGTTGTTACGCATATTTTTCATCTCGCGAACACTAAACTCCTTCTCACAATGAAGATTTCAGTCATCGGGCTTGGCTATCTTGGAACAACCCACGCGGTTGCCATGGCACAGCTTGGCCATAACGTAATCGGAATCGAGCCCGATTCCTCCAGGGTTCAAGCGCTGAAGGCTGGAAATTTGCCCTTCTTCGAGCCCGGATTAGAAGATGCCCTGAGGCAGGCAATTTCCTCGGGAAAAATCAGCTTTCAATCACACCACGATGACCTCAGTGCAGCAAGCGATATCCACTTCATTTGCGTTGGAACACCTCAAATTTCTGGACAGCAGTCCGCCGACACTTCTTATGTCTTTGCCGCCGCCGGCCAGCTTGCAGCCGTGCTGAAGCCTTCGAGTCTGGTGGTTGGCAAGTCGACTGTGCCGGTTGGCACCGCCAGACACCTGATCACGAAAATGCAAGAAGTTTCAGGATTCGTCCCAAGGCTTTGCTGGAACCCGGAGTTCCTTCGAGAAGGAACCGCCCTTGCAGACTCGATGTTGCCGGACCGAATAGTTATCGGTAGCGATGACCCTGAATACAATCAAGCCCTGAAGGGTTGCTACCAAACCATGATTGATCAGGGTATTCCCGTGTTGGAGCTAGACCTAGAAACAGCTGAACTTGTGAAGGTTTCGGCAAACGCATTTCTTGCAACCAAAATTAGTTTTATAAATGCAATGGCAGAAATTGCCGAGGCCTCCGGAGCCGATGCCGTTCGGCTCGCCGAGGCAATCGGGCTGGATAACCGAATTGGCAAAAGCTTTCTTCGAACCGGAATTGGCTTCGGCGGCGGATGCCTACCCAAAGATATTCGTGGGTTCATCGCCAGGGCGGATGAGCTTGGCGTTGGAGACTCTCTCGCGTTTCTAAAAGAGGTCGATCAAATAAACCTCCGAAGACGCCAGCGAATCGTGTGGCTTGCCACCGAAGAACTTGGCGACATAAAAAACAAGAAGATCACAATGCTTGGAATCAGCTTCAAGCCGGACAGCGACGATCTTCGAGACTCGCCTGCTCTTGAGATCGCGCTGAGACTGCAAGCCCTCGGCGGCGTTGTCACCGTCCACGATCCGGTTGCTCTGGAAAACCTGGATAAAAAGTCCTCCGGGCTGATTTCCGAAGCGGATCTATCGACAGCAGTGAAGGACGCCGATTTGATGATTCTCGGAACAGAATGGGCGGATTACAAAAACCTGGATCCTGAGGCGGTGAGTAGCTTGCCCCGAATCAAAACCATCATTGACGGCCGGAACGTTCTAAATGTCGATTCTTGGCAAATAGCCGGTTGGCGAATAATTGCGCCAGGCAGAAACATAGTCAATGTCTGACCTCAAAGACGTTTCCTTTGTAATGCCGGTTCTGAACGAGCAGGATTACCTGGCAATCGCTGTCGAGTCAGTTCTAAGCCAAAAGACTCCAGGAAAAAAACAACTCGTGCTGGCTCTTGGACCCTCCACCGACAAAACAAACCAAATTGCTGAATCGCTGGCTAAGAAGTATCGAACTCTGATTTTGATAGAGAACCCAACTGGGCTTACTGCGAACGGTTTGAACTTAGCAATCGAGAAATCAAGTTACGAAACAGTAATTCGAGTCGACGCTCACTCAGAACTATCCGACAACTATGCCGCGAGCGCCGTCAAAATACTGAACACTACCGGAGCTGCAAATGTCGGCGGCATGATGATTGCTAAAGGCAGAACGGCCTTCCAAAAAGCAGTTGCTTTTGGATATAACTCAAGGTTCGGTCTTGGCGGTGGGTCATTCCACGTTGGCGGAAAATCAGGGCCCGCTGACACCGTGTATTTGGGTTGTTTTCGAAAATCGATAATCACCGAGCTTGGTTTATACAAAGCCAAATGGGTGCGCGGTCAAGACTGGGAGCTGAACCTAAGAATTAGACAGGCCGGCCATACCGTTTGGTTTGACCCAGAACTCAAGGTCGGCTACTACCCGCGAGAGAGCATCAAGGCTCTTGGCAAGCAGTTTTACTCCACCGGTGTCTGGCGCGGCGCCCTAACTAAACAGAATCCGATGGAGTCCTCCTTCCGCTACTGGATTCCTCCCCTACTAGTAGTTGCGAGCTTGCTGCAAGTTCCGCTTTGGATCTACCTTCTTGCAGTGGCGCTTGTCAGCTTCGGTGTTAGCAAGTTAGACCTCAGCTCCAAATTCTGGCTACTCGCGGTTTTACCAACAATGCACTTTTGTTGGGGTATTGGGTTTTGGGTCGGGTTGCTCTCCAATCAAACCAGGGCTCGGTGATAGATTTTGCCCGTGACTAAACCCCAAATAGTAATTTGCTCGTTCTATACCCCCGACGAGTACTACGGCAACCACGCTAAGCAATTGCGCCAACAGCTAGATGAGCTAGGGCTTGAGCATGAGCTTCTAGAGGTCCAAAAGAACGAGGGCGAGGACTGGGCTGATGTCACGAGAAAAAAGATTGGCTTTATTAAAAAGTCTGCGACCGCAACCCTGACAAAATGGTGTTTTGGATCGATGTAGATTGTCGAATCTCGCACCTGCCGGATTACATAGCTAACTCCAGCGCCGATTTGATTGGGTTCCAGAGAAGCTTTGGTGCTCCGATGCAGATTGGGTACAACAACAAAACTAGATTCTGGGAGCCAAGCTTCTGGGGCGTAAATGCCACCAAGCAAGGACGCAAGCTAATCGATGACGCCTACGCGCTTGAGCAGCGGGCTGAAATCAAAGCAACCGATGACTACTTTCTCGAAGAAGCCTGGCGAGCAAACTCAAGACTAATCAGCTTCCAGATGATCCCAACCACCGGAATCATGCGCGCGCGCGCGATGACCGAACCCGGTCAGCACCCAGCCTTTTTCTCCTTTGGCTCAAGCGGCAATGTTGCCGACTTCAAAGACAAAGTTGTTCAGCACGGGCCAGCCAAGGCAATAGGAACTCGTCGCAAAATATTGCGTCGAGTAAAGCGCGTTGAGCGCCTCCTACCGAAAGCCATAAAGTATCCGCTTCGAAGACTGGTCGATGGCGTCGGCATAACGGGGCTTTTGACCCAAGGAAGACCGACCCACATTGACCCAGCTAGACGGACTGCCTTGGGCCAGATGCTAAGCGCGGGGATGAATGGTCAAACAGAGAACCTCACCATTGCCAAATGGGATTTTGAAAAAAAGTTTCTAGCCAGTAACCAAGATCAAGCAACAATTGATGTGGCTAGCTCGTTCCTTTACTACTCGGACAAGCCTTCGGAAAACATAATCCCAGTTACTTGGTGGTCGAAGCCATTCCCAGGAAACTTCGGAGACTGGCTGTCTCCACTAATGATCTCCCACTTCACCAGCAGCAAAATCATTCTTCAGTCCCCAACTAGGCCGACGACCAAAAAGAACCTGGTAGCGATTGGTTCAATTGGTCGCTTTATAAAGCCACATTCGGTCGTTGTCGGCACTGGAATATCAAGCGAAGAAATTGAGCTTTCAAAAAAAGCCGACTACCACTCGGTGCGCGGACCGATAACAGCCGCAGTACTGAGCCGGTCCGGTGGACCGCAAGTGGATAGCTTTGGTGACCCAGGCCTAGCAATCAGCGAGGTGATACCCCTAAAAAGAGGCAAAACAAACGGCAGAGTTGCGTTTATCCGTCACTTTTCTCATCTAGCTATTCCGGTTCGATTGCCCGAAAACTATGACGAGATTTCCGTGTTGCTTTCCCACCCGGATCACATCAAGAGTTTTCTTCAAAACTTAGTTGGCTACGAGAGTGTCATCACCTCGGCGATGCACGTAATGATTGCCTGCCAGTCCTATGGCGTTCCATGCGGTCTTGTCACCTTTGAGGGCTTCCAGGAAAACGTTCATGGCACAGGGATCAAATACCAGGACTACGCCCTAGGTGCCGGCGTTGAGGTCATGAACCCCGAGATCATCGCTCTTGATCTAACAAAGCTTGACTCAGACCATCTGGTTCGCGATATCAGCGTCTCGAAAGAGAAAAAACTCGAAGTGTTGGATGCAATAAAGAGCGCGATTGCTAGGTTTGATAACTAATGAAACGCATGGCAATTGAGCTGTTCTCCTCCGCGAGACTTTTGTTGCCCACAAGACGTTTCCGTTGGCAGCTTTTGCTGCTTGTACTGATAGCCGCAGCCATACCGGTTACTGAACTTTTGGTAGCCAAGTTATTTACCGACTTGGTAATCGACGGGGCAAACCGTTCATTGCTTGAACTTGGGTTATCGGTTTCAATCTTTGCGGCGCTATTTATTGCGACGAGAATCGCCAACTACATTCAAAAAACCTATCGCGTGAAGTTTTTTGACAGGGCATTCGGTGCGGACACTAGAGAACGCTCCAGCCAAAAAGAAAGCTGGGAATGGGCTATGGCCCTGGAGCTAGTAAATGTGTTCAGCTTTCTAACTCAGCTAATAGTCATTTCGGGCTTTTTCTTCGCTCTTTCTCCAGCATTTGCCGGTATCAACCTGCTGCTGGTAATCATCGTCCTTGAAGTATTCGGAAGGCTTTTTAGAAAGCAGCAGATTATTCAGCGTGGCTATGTTGAAGCGAAGAGAAACAAGGAAGCCGTAGCCCCCGCAGAGCGCTTGGGTTCCAGAATTCAAACTGCAGAATTTGGGACGCTTTTAGCAAGCTTTCTGGTGGTCGCTCTCATGGGCGTATTGATTTGGCTGAGCATCGCAGGGGTAATTTCACTTTCAAACACCATTGTGTTTTTTCTTGGACTAAGGCTGCTAAACACCACATTTTCTTCGGTGTCCTCGAGCCTGATGCGTTTTGCCCGGGCAAAGGCAAATAGCTTCTAATGCCGCTTCTGACCATTGGATACTCGACTCTCGCCGATCGAGCCCAAAACATCAGGTATCCAAACGGTGCTGACTGGGAATACCAAGTTCACATCCAAAAAGCTCTTGCTAAACCGGTCAAACCCGGTGTGGTGTATCTAGATTCGTTGGGAGTTGCCAAAAGTCGAAACTCCGCCCTAGAGCATGCCAACGGAACCTACCTGTTGTTCGGTGACGACGACGTGGTATTCCACGAACAAGCCCTCACGGAGGCACTGCGTTATTTGGAGCACCACCCGGAGGTCTCACTGCTACTTACCAGCGCCGTGGATGAAACCGGCAAGTTGCGCAAAAACTATCCAACGAAGCTCACCGAACTGACTAGATTCAACTGCGCCAGAGCCGCCACCTACGAAATGATCGTGCGAGTGGAGGATGTCAAAAACTACGGTGTGCTTTTCGATGAGGATTTCGGTGCCGGAGCCAAAAACCACCTAGGGGATGAATATATTTTTATCGCTGACTTGATCTCTAAAGGTGCAAAGTGCGTGTTTGCACCTATCCCCATTGCTATGCATCCGGCCGACAGTTCGGGCGCTAGGTGGGGAGCCAGGCAAGACCGAATCGCAAGAGCAAGAGTTTTCAAAAGGGTCTTTGGAGTCATGGCAGTACCGGTGAGGCTGGCCTTTGCATCTAGACGCGTGACCGAACTAGGTGGCTTTTTGAATGCCGCTAAGTTCGTAATCTCCCGCTAGTTAAACCCGCCTCTATTTGGTAATTACCGTTTTAGAAAATGCCTCCGGGGTTACCCCATTGAGATAAAGATCTATCTTCACCGTCAGCCCGGTCGCCGAGGTGAGGCGATCAAAGGCTTGGTAGTCCTTGGTCACGGTCACTTTCTGCCACCTGCCGGCAATTCTCCATGACAGAGTTTGGCCCTTGTAGCCCTTTGCATAGACCACAATTTTGCCGTTGAAGGTTCCCACGTTGAGAACCTGCCCTGTTGAGGCCTGTGGGGCTATGACTGCCCCAGCGGCTGTGTTTGAGAGCAACAAGTAAGCGGCTCTTAGATCAATCATCGGTATGTTCTTCCGGATCACATCATTGATGGGCGTTCCAGATGCCTTGATTGCCGACAAAACCTGCTCAGCGCCGTGGTTAGGGAAGGCCTGACGTAATAAAGCGTAGCTACCGGCAACTAGGGGCGCTGCCGCACTGGTGCCAGATGAGCGGATGTAACTGAAAGTATTCGCACTGGTTGTATAGTCGGGCGCCACTAGCTCAACCTTGTCGGACATGGTCACATACCAGGACACGTCCTTAGCCTGGTTGACTGACCCAACCGCCACGGCATCCTTCAGGCAGCTCGGGAAAAGTGAGGTGGCGATGTCAAGTGTTGGAGTATTGCCGGCCGAAGCAAAAGGGATAACTCCGTTTTTGCGAAGAGAACTGAGAACTGCTGCCATCTGCTGTAGTTCGGGGTTTGTGTCACAACGAAGCCATTCACGTGGAATCTCCGTGAAGTAGCCGCCCCAGCTCATGGACAACGCCACAATGTTCAGTTCCTCCTTGCGTTGGTCCACGTACCTCAATCCAGCCAAAATGCCGCTCAGCGTAAGGTCAACATTTGCCATCAATATGTCCGAACCCGGAGCAACGCCACCAGGTGCCTCGTTGGTAGGGTTTCCAGCCACAATTCCGGCCACCATGTTGCCATGGTCCTCGGCTGAGAATTGGCTTCCGATTTTTCGCTGCGAAGCAGCCTCAACGCCTGATTGCTCCAGTGAGCCATTTGGGCATCGAAAGCTGGAGGTTGCTTCTACAAAGCAGTACCCATCGATTATTTGGCCAACGAAATAGGGATGATTTAGATTCACGCCCTGATCAATGATCGCTACCGTTGTTCCTTCGCCCGTAAAGCCTTGGTCCCAAACGCTCTGCGCGTTGATGGCCTGATAGGCCGGTTCGCTCGATGCTGCGTTCGCGGAGAGGCCCGTGGAGAGCAGTACCGCTAACGCGGCAATAAGAGCCAGTGACTTTGATTTCAAAACGGTCCCCTTCGAAGTGTTGGTCTTACAAGATTCTAGGTGCGAATGCTCAGAGAATCCTCAAAAAAAGTCTAGGCTCTAGCTATGAAAACCCTTGCAAAAAACACCGACTACAAAGTTACCAAAGCAGTGATCCCGGTAGCCGGCCTAGGAACCAGGTTCCTTCCTGCCACAAAAGCGATGCCCAAAGAGATGCTTCCCATCGTCGATAAGCCCGTTATCCAGTACGTCGTCGAAGAGGCAGTATCCGCTGGCCTCAGCGATTTGCTCATGATTACCGGAAGAAACAAAAACGCTCTTGAAAACCACTTTGATCGAGTAGCCGAGTTAGAGCAGGTACTCGCCAGCAAGGGTGACGCGCAAAGATTATTTAGCGTCCAAGAGTCCTCCCAGCTGGCGGACATTCACTACACGCGACAGGGCGACCCTCTGGGCCTTGGTCACGCAATCTTGAGAGCCAAGAGCCACGTTGGCGAGCACAGCTTTGCGGTGCTGCTTGGCGATGACATTATCGACGCTAGGGATCCCCTACTGAATCGCATGCTTGAAATTCACCAGCAAACCGGGGATAACGTCATTGCCCTAATGGAGGTTCCAGCCGAGCAAATCTCCCTCTACGGTTGCGCCTCAGTGACCGCCACAGATTCAGACAGCGTAATGGTTACTGATCTTGTGGAGAAGCCGGCTCCGGGAACCGCTCCATCTAACTATGCAGTGATTGGAAGATATGTGCTTCGGCAGGAAATGTTCCAAATTCTCGAGCGGACTGCACCCGGCCGAGGTGGAGAAATTCAACTAACCGATGCCCTGCAGTATGCCGCCAAGCACTCGGAAATTGCCGGCGGTGTAAGGGGTGTTATTTTCACTGGTCGTCGCTATGACACTGGGGACAAGCTCGATTTCATAAAGGCAACCATCAAGATCGCGAGTGACCGCGAGGATATTGGGCCAGATCTCAAGGAATGGCTAAAGGAATACACCAAGTCCTTATAACTAACTATTTTGTGCGCTTACATTTTTCCGAGCAGTAGCGAACTTCATCCCAATTTTTTTCCCAGGACTTGCGCCACACCATTGGTCGGCCGCAACGTAGGCAGATCTTCTCGGGTAGGTCTTTCTTCTTTACTCCGCGCACAGCGTTACTCGGTGGCAGGCTCGGTCAAAGAAATTTTCAATACCGATTTTGGAACATCCATCATCTCAACCCAGGTGTTTCCAATTGCTAGCTTCAGAACTTCTCCGGATGCGGTGGTGAGGATTATTGGGTCTTCACTCTCTCCCTTGGACCAAGAACCCTTCAGGTAGTAGCCATCCGAGAAGACGTGGGCTATGCCCTCGTTATTGACAAGCTTGGCCTTTGGAATCGCGCCATATTTTGGATCCACAAAACTTAGATCATGGACAACTTCTAGGACCACCACATTTTTAGCTGCCACCTGATCGCCGCCGAATTGCGTGTGAGGGGTTCCATCTTGAGTTCGAAGCCAAGCAACTTGCAGTGGTTCGGCCCAATCGAACTTAGCGGTGCCAAGATCCCAAACTGATTTCAACTGCGGATACTTAACGCTTAGCCCCTTTGCTGCGAGTCCTTGAGACACGGCCGATGGAATTGCATCAAATTCGAAACCTGCCTGAGGCACTGCCTGTTCAGCTGCATAGAGGCCCTGTAGTTTTCGCGCACTGAAATAAAGATTCCAAGGCGCTTTTCTTGTGGACTCGCGATAGTAGGTCTCGTTCTTCATTTCAGTGTCTTCATCGCTGATAACGAGGCCAGTGCTTTTTGCCGCCGACTTGAAAGGAGCCTGGCCACCCGAGAAAACAAAGATCCCGTGGAATGGATCGACTATGGATGCGTCGACCGGTCGAACTGATCGAACCGGCCCGATTGCCTCTGGCATCCTCGAATGCCAAACCGGTAGGAGCCTGGTGAGACCCACCTCAACCCGAGTCACATACACAATGTCAGCCTCGTTTAGCGCCAGTTGCGGCCTACCAGAGTAAGTGTTGTCAATCTTTGCCGAAACTGCCGGCATGGCTAGATAAAGATTCTCGCCCTCAAGGTATGAAACTCCGGTTAGCGGAGCCGCTTGGTACACGGGTTCCGGTTCCGGCTCAACTGTTACTTGCGGAGCTGTGGAGGTTATGGCTGGCACTGGCTCAGCTGCCTGGCATGAGGTGAGGACCAGAAGGCCGATGAGTGTGACAACAGAGAGTCTGAGTGAGCGCATTTGGATAATCTTAGAAGTTTTAGATAAAAACTGGTTGATGGCAGGGCGGCTATTTGCCCGACTGACTTTTTCTAACTTTGTGTCGCTTCACCAGTCGGTCTCTTAGAACTTCCAATGGCAGCAACATCGTGGTGCCGACGACAATAAGCAGGACGGTAATTTCTAGGTTTTCTTTGACCATATCAAAACCACCCAACCAATAGCCTGGCACCATGAAAACTACGACCCAAGCCGTGGCGCCAATGAGATTTAGTTTGGTGAATCTTCGGTAGTCCATCTTGGAGATACCGGCAAGCATTGGAATCAGAGCCCTCAGAATCGGCACAAATCTAGCTAAAACCACTGCCCTAGCTCCGTAGTTTTCGAAAAACTCATGAGTTCTATCGAGTGTCGCCTTGTTCAAAATGAACTTGCGCTCCTTGGCTATCAAGGGCGGCCCGATTTTGGCGCCAATCCAATAGCCCACCTGGGTCCCAGAGAAAGCCGTGGTCCAAATAAGCAGGAAACCTGCCCAATCTGGAAGCCAAGATTCCGAGTTTGCGAGAGTTAATCCGGTCAAAAACAGTAGGGAGTCGCCGGGCAAAATGGATGTAAAAATAAAGGCGGTTTCAATGAAAATTACAAACGCAACAGCAACTGCGGCCCAGTCGCCAAACGCAGAGATTATCTCTTGCGCATCAAACCAATTCAAGTTCCATCGCTCCTATGACTAACAGCAAAAGAAGCTGCCCTAAAAACAATTCCGAGCCTAGTGGCAGAGCTTGTCCGGTACCTGTGAGTTTGTCGAAACTTATGGAAAACTGTCAGTTTAAACGGGGTAAAAATTCACTGAACCGCGAACCCAAACTGAAACCTTCATTCCAACCTCCGGGGCAAAGGGCCCGTTGGATCTTGCTCTAATTTTTAGGCCCTTGGTCACGACCTCAACCACGGCATCGTGCCCAAAGAAAACTTGACCGATAACTTCGCCCTCGCCCTTTGGGTTTGGGAGCAAATAGAAATTTTCTCCCCTGATTGCCACTCGACCAACTTGACCCTCAGTGACTTTGTTCAGCGGGTTCAAGGCGCCCAGCAAAGTTACCACCCTGCCGTTTTTTACTTCGCCGTCAATCAGAACCGCGTCTCCCAGGAAAGTCGCGATGCCTATGTCCACCGGTGAGTTGTAAATCTCGGTCGGAGAACCAACCTGAACTATCTGACCGCTGCGCAGTACAGCCACGCGATCCGCCAGTGACAGCGCCTCTTCCTGGTCATGGGTAACTAAGATCGCAGTCGCCCCCTGATTTTGCAGGATGGCCTTTACATCCAGCCGGAGTCTGGTTCTTAGCTCGGCATCTAGCGCACTAAAAGGCTCATCCATCAACACAATCGCTGGTCTCGGAGCCAGAGCTCGCGCTAGGGCCACGCGTTGAGCCTGTCCGCCGGAAAGCTTGTCAGGACTTGCGTCCGCAAATCCTAAGAGTTCAACAATTTCTAGCAGCTCGTTCACGCGCCCCGCTTTGTCTTTTGAAGACCAGCCAGCTAATCCAAAGCCGATGTTTTGACTTACGCTGAGGTGAGGGAAAAGAGCCGCATCCTGCGGAACAATCCCTATGTTTCGTTTTTCCGGAACCATGACTTTGGTGACGCTAGAAATTTCTTTTCCCGCCAACTCGATTGTTCCGGCTGTTGGTTTGTCAAAACCTGCGATTAATCGAAGCAGAGTGGACTTGCCAGACCCAGAAGCACCAAGAACCGCAACCAGTTCTTTATCCTCTACCAGCAAATCAACGCCACTCAAGACTTCAAAATCACCAAATGACTTTTTTACGCCGCGTAGGTTCAGAGTCGCCATTAGCCTCGAACCTCCGATAGTGCTTTCCTGGCCCGAGCATTCAACGCGAGCGCGGGTAACCCGGCAATGATAACCAGAAGCAGAGCATATGGTGCCGCTTGGGAGTAAGCAAGGTCTTCGGTTGCGCCCCACAGCCTGGTCGCCAACGTGTTGGTTTCAGTCGGTCGCAATAACAAAGTTGCGGGCAATTCTTTCAGCACAGTTAATGCAACCAATGCGACACCAGCGATGATCCCCGGAAATGCAATTGGCAAGACCACTTTGAATAGGGTTCGGTTGGCCGGAACTCCAAGTGACTGAGAAACATCTTCTAGGTCTCTAGGAACTTGGGCAATTGGGGTGCTGATTGCTGCCAAGGCATTGGGTAGGAACAAGATCATGTAGGCGATGACCAGCATCCAGGTTGTTTGGTAAATCCAAGGCGTGATGTTCGCCCCAAAAAACACCAGCGCCAGGCCGACTACGACGGCCGGAAGCGCATGTGTTGCCCAGGTAACGGTCTCCACGAAAACGCCTAGCTTGGTCCGGTACCGAACAGCCCACAGCGCTACTGCGGTGGCAAAAGCCCCAATCACTAATCCGGATATGAGAGCCAAGCGCACCGAACCCCAAAGAGCATCGAGCAGCATCGTTAGATTCAGGCTCGCACTTCCTTGGGCGCTCCAAACTATAAGACTGAGGATTGGAACACCAACGCTGACTATTGCGACCAAAGTGAGTCCAGCCATGGCAACCCAAGACCAAGAGCCCAAATCAACCCTGACTCTTTTGCCAAGTGCCTTTGTGTTTGCAAGGTAGACACCTCGATAACGACGCTCAAACCATATGACAATAAGGGTGATGACTAGAAGAACAAGTGCGAGAGCAGCGGCGGAAGTTCTGTCAAAAGACCCTCGATAAGCGTTATAGATGGCCCTGGTGAAAGTGTCATAGCGCAAAAGCGCAATGGCTCCGAATTCACTCAGGACATAGAGTGCCACCAATAAAACCGCGGCCGTCGCCGCAGGTCGGACCTGCGGCCAAGTGATGCGGCGCAATACCTGAAACCTACCGAGACCCAGTGTTCTGGCCACCTCTTCGCTCGCAGTATCGATTCTCACCAAGGCCGCGGTGACCCCCAAGAACACATAGGGGCTGGTGGCCAGAGTAAGAACCAACCACGAGGCAAAAAACCCTGAGAAATTGGGAAAGAGCGAGATGTATCCAAGAGCCATTACGTAGGAAGGAATCGCGAGCGGCAGTGCAGCTAGCACTGCAAACACCGATGCGAATTTCAAATTTGAACGGGTAGTCAACCAGGCCTGCGCAAACCCCAGCACCAAAGCACTTACTGAAACTGCGGCCACCAATAAAATCGTGTTGCCCAGAAGCTCAAGAGTCCTTAGTCGCAGCAGCTCAACCAGGGCCCTATCGAAGCCCTCGAAGAGCCGAAGCACCAAATAGCCGATTGGGAGAACAGCCAACAGGGCAGCACTAACCCCAAAAGCTACTAGCAGTGCCGGTGGTTTACGCATCAGTCCTTGGCTAAATAAGCCCAGCCTCCCGAATCAACTTGAGTGTCTCCTCAAGACTATCTAGATCGCTAAGGTCGATATCTGGAGCCGGTATTTGATCCAGCGGGGTCAGGTCGACTCCAGCTTCGATCCCGGAAATCAGTGGATACTCACTGGTCTCGTCAACAAAATACTGCTGGCCTGTGCGACTTAGCAGGTACTCCACAAAACTCCTGGCTGCATTTGAGTCGCTAACGATTCCAACTCCAGCAGCGTTGATTAGGTTACCAACGTCTCGAGCTTGGAATTGACCCAAGCGTGAAGTGAGGTTCTCGAAGCCAACTTCCCTACCCATGGCGAACCAGTAGTAGTGGTTTATAAGGCCCGCATCCACGCTCTTGTTTTCAACGGCCTCCAAGATCGCAGAGTTTTTCTCGTAGATCACGCCGTTGGTCTTCATAGCCCGAAGCCATTCGAGAGTCTTGTCTTCACCGTGAAGAACGCGCATGGCGGTAACAAACGCCTGGAAGGACGCATTTGTTGGGGCAATTCCGATTCTGCCCTGCCATTCTGGCGCCGCTAAATCAAAAACCGAGCTAGGCACATTGGCCACTTTGTCGGGGTTGTAAACAAACACCCTCACTCGCCCGGAGACTCCAACCCAGCTGCCATCGGCTGCTGAGTACTGAGGAGAAACAAGTCCCAGAATTTCATCTGGCAATTTTGAAAGGAGGCCGGCCTTAGCGACGGCTCCGAGAGCTCCAGCATCCTGAGCGAAAAAGACATCCGCGGGAGAGTTCTGCCCCTCCTCCAAGAGCTGAGCCGCGAGCTCGGCACTTCCTGCGTATCGAACCTCGACGGCGATACCAGTGTCTGAGGTGAACTGATCGACAATCGGCTGAATCAAAGCTTCGCTTCTGCCTGCGTAAACGACGATGGAGGATTTATCCGGTAGCGCTGCTTCTGCCGTGCAGCCGGAAACTGAAATTACCGCTACCGCGGCTACTACTAGAGCAAGTGTCTTTTTGAGCAATTAGGGTTCCTTCTGTTTTCAGCGCATATTTTCCGCCGCTCTGAATAGGTTAGGTAACCCTTACTAGTTTGTCAATGAGAAGTTTTTGACTCTACTGACATCAGCTTGCGCTAAACCCAGTCGGGGAGAACCGGCTTGAGCGCCCAGGTCTTAGCTGCGTCACGGATACTATGTGAAACCCTGACTTCCTCCAGCTAAAACACAGGAAGACGCTCTAGCTTTAGGATATCGAGGCGGTGTGAGCGTCTTGTATCCTGAGAAGCCCCGATACCTGAGACGAGTCTCCATGTCACCAACACTTGACCGAAGCAGCGACAGTCCTTCTCGAATTGATCCCGCCGCGCACCCTTACACCTCAGACTTTGCTGGATTGATGAAGAGCATTAAGTCCGCCGGTTTATTACGTAGGCGCCATGGCTACTACGGCGTGCTTGCGTCGATACTCACTGTCGTTCTCGGCATGACCGTCACCGGCATGATTTTCTTGGGATCCTCGTGGTGGAGCGTTGCTCTTGCGCCACCACTGGCAATCGTGCTCACTCAATTTGCTTTTCTTGCTCACGAATTGGCCCACAAGGCGGTGTTTGCTAGCGGCAGCTCGAATGACATCTGGGGGCGGATTATTGCGAACCTGGTGGTGGGTATTAGTTACTCCTGGTGGATGAACAAACACTCTAGACACCACGGCAACCCGAACACAGTGGGCAAAGACCCTGACATTGAGTCCGATGTCGTCGTGTTCCGAGAAGACATTGCCCCTACCACCACCGGTTTGCAGCGCGCAATCGTGAAACGGCAAGGGTGGCTCTTTTTCCCTCTATTGACCCTGGAGGGGCTCAACCTCCACATCCAGGGCTTCAAGAGCGCCTTCTCCAGAAAAAAGATTGAGGCTCGCGGTTCCGAGATCACGATGCTGCTTTCCCGCCACATCATTCTGTTTGGGCTGGTCTATTGGTTTATGCCTTGGGGGGTAGCAAGCGTTTTCATTGTCACCCAATTAGCTGTCTTTGGTGTCTACATGGGCGCCTCTTTTGCCCCTAATCACAAAGGCATGCCCATCATTGGGCGAGACGTCAAAGTCGACTTCCTGCGCCGTCAAGTGCTGACCAGTCGGAACATCACCGGGGGTACTGCTATGGATCTTGCCATGGGCGGACTCAACTACCAGATTGAGCACCACTTGTTCCCCAATATGCCTCGCCCCGCCCTAGCCAAGGCGGCAAAAATGGTCAAGGCCTACTGCCTGGAGCGCTCAATCACTTATACGGAGACATCCTTAGTTCGCTCTTACGGCATCGTCGTGAGCTACCTCAACCGCGTGGGTCTCCAAGCCCGCGATCCTTTTGATTGCCCCATAGCTCAGGGAGCCGGGCGCTAAATCACATAGCGACGCGACCAGAACGCCTGTTTCCAGGTCGAGATCGATCGCTTCGGTGATGGTCCTACAGACTGCCGGACAAGTTGGCCATGGCATCGAGTTTTGCGCTCCATTTTCTCGTCCCTTTGTTTCTTATCCTTGTCAGTTAGAAACCTGGATCAGGAGCGGCGAGTATTCGCTAAGTCGCTCGGAAAGCGCCCTCGGTTACTTCAGCGAGTCAGTTTCTTGTCTATTTCAGCAATCAAGCTTTCAACTAGTCCGCGGATCTCATCGCGTATGGGGCGCACAGTGTCGACTCCCTGACCGGCTGGGTCCGTAAGCACCCAGTCCAAGTAGGTTTTGCCTGGATAAAACGGGCAAGCGTCGCCGCAACCCATAGTTATCACGTAATCGCTCGCCTTGACGTCTTCATCGGTCAAAACCTTCGGGGTGTTGCTGGAGATATCGATACCCTCCTCGAGCATCGCCTCGACAACCGCAGGGTTGACCTTGTCAGCCGGCATTGTTCCTGACGACCTGACTTCAACTCGGTCACCCGCCATATGGGAAAGGTAGCCAGCTGCCATCTGGCTACGACCGGCGTTGTGAACACAAACAAACATCACCGATGAAATTGGCTTAGACATTTTGCTCCTTCTTGGTGGATAGAAAATAGAACAAGGTCAGCGCGACTCCCGCGCCAATTAGTTGCCCAATTACAAAACCGGGCACCGACGCGAAGTTGATTCCGGTAACAGCATCAGTAAAGGCTCGACCAAATGTCACGGCCGGGTTTGCAAAAGAGGTAGAGGAAGTGAATAAGTGGCCAGCGGCAACCCAGGCTCCGATACTGGGAGCGATCAAGGACAGCTTTTCTTGATCAACCAACAACAACACAATTAGCAGTAGCCCAGCTGTGGCAACAATCTCACCAACGAAAGTCTGAGTAGTTAGTCGCTGGACAGTGCCTGCCGCTACTGCATAGACACCAAACATTAGGTTTGCGACCACTGCGCCCAGGAACGCTCCCAATAGCTGCATAGCAACGTAGACAAAACCGGTCTTGAGGTCAATTTGCCTCCTGATCCCGAAAGCAATGGTTACCACCGGGTTGAAGTGAGCTCCGCTGATGGATTGGAACATGCTGATTGCAACAAACAAAACAAGTCCCACTGCTCCGGCAATTGCCGCTAGCCCAACCGTCTCGTCGGCCCCCAGCAAAAAGACCATGTGACCGGCGCCTGCCACGGTCAAGACAATAAGGAATGTCCCTAGCAACTCGGCCAGGTACTTACTCATTTTTGCGGCTGTACTTTGCGATTTAGTGATGGTTTTGTTCGACTTTCTGAACTAGAGTTGGGATTGGTTTATAGATGGTTGTCTATTTATAGCAGACATTCGGGAATTTATAGACGTGTATCGATGTATAGGGTGAATAGAAGATGAATAAAAATTTACTTACGCTCGCAGATTGCGCGCCATCCAGCACCGCGGAGCCCATGGCAAGAGCCAAGGCTGAGGACATCTCTGCGCTGCTGAAGGCGGTTGCCGACCCAACCAGACTTCAGATCTTGGCCCTGATCGCCAAAGCTGATCTCCAGGAAAGCTGCGCTTGCGACCTAACGGGTCCGCTGGGACTTAGCCAGCCAACAATTAGTCACCACCTCAAGAAACTTGCAGAAGTTGAGTTAGTTGAAAAACAGCGTCGAGGCACTTGGATTTGGTATTCGTTGAATAAAACACGCTGGAGCCAGATAGCACAGCTGTTCGCATGAGCATCCATATCAGCAACTAATAATAAGGAGAGCAATGTCAAAAACTGAAATAACAATTACCGGAATGACTTGCGGACACTGCGAGATGAGTGTCACTAATGCAATCGCCACCCTCGAAGGGGTTGAGAGCGTAAAGGTCGATCACTCGAGCGGCACCGCAGTGGTTACCTCGAGCGATATTACCGATGAGCAGTTCACAGAAGCCGTTGAAGAAGCCGGTTACCAGGCAGTGGGATTCGCAAAAATCGATGCCTGATACCAATTTGGTAGGTGTTGAATTGCTCGATATTGAAATCGAGGGCATGACCTGCACCGCCTGCGCCAGGAGGGTTGAGAAGAATCTAAATAAGCTGGATGGAGTCAGTGCATACGTAGATTTTGCCACCGAAAAAGCTCACCTCCAGCTAATCAACCCGCTGGATCCTTCCGTGATTGCCGACGCAGTTGAAAGCGCCGGCTACCGGGTTGGCACTGGAAAGTCTGAACTCAAAACCCTGAAGCCTCGTCTTATTGCCGGTGGAGTCGCATCGCTGGTAGCGGTGCTTCTGGCCATGGTTCCCGGTTTCCAATTCCAACACAGTAATTACATAGTTTGGGCTGCTGCCACCGTTGTGATTTTTTATGTGGCCTGGCCATTCCACACAGCGGCTATAAAAAACCTTCGCCACTTTGATGCGACCATGGATACGCTTGTTTCGCTTGGCACTAGCGTCGCCTACGGCTACAGCGTTTATCTGATTCTCGCCGGCCACACTCACACCTACTTTGAAACCGCTGCGGTTGTGCCATCGGTTGTATTACTCGGCCGATACATAGAGGTAAGGGCAAGAAAAAGCGCCACTGACTCAGTTCGAGCACTGCTGAGCGCCATTCCTGAAACAGCAACCGTGGAAATCGACGGTAAGCGCGAAAATGTCGCGACTAGCTCTTTGCGCAAGCAAATGATTGTTTTGGTTTCAGCCGGTGAGGCGATTCCAGCCGACGGAAAACTGCTCTCAGCATTCGCGTCAATCGACACTTCTACGCTCACCGGAGAGTCACTGCCAAAGGACTTGCAAACCGGCGAGCTAGTAACGGCTGGAACCACAAACTTGCAGGGTGAAATAAAAATTGAAGTAATGGCGGTCTCCTCCTCTTCAAGGCTTGCGAAGATCGCAGACCTAGTTCGAGAAGCAACTGCACAGAAATCCAAACTTGCATCCCTAACCGATTCGATCTCAAAGATATTTGTGCCGCTGGTGATTCTCATCGCCATTGCCACCTACTTGATATGGTTCTTCCTCGGAGAACAGGACATCGCCATCAAGGCGGCCATCTCTGTAATAGTGATTGCCTGCCCATGTGCTCTGGGGATTGCCGTGCCGATGAGCCTGGTGGTTGCCACCGGCATCGGCACCAAAAAAGCCGTGGTTGTAAGAACCCCCGACTCACTTCGCTTGCTTGCAAAGACCAAGCATGTCTTCTTGGACAAGACCGGCACACTTACCGACGGAAAGCTTGCCATCATCAAAGCCACCGGATTGTCAGGTGTCAGCGCCGAGGCAATGTTAGAAAAAGCTTCGGCGGTCGCAGTGACCAGCAAGCATCCAGTTTCTAAAGCGATAGCCGAAACCCCACACGATCTTGTCGCAACCGATGTCATCGAAGTCGCTGGAAACGGACTCACGGGACAAGTTGATTCCGTGATGGTCTCGGTTGAAAAACCCGGAAGCTATCAAAACCAAGCCGAGCTGGATGAAGCTCTTGAACATGCCGGTCCAAACACTCTTGTTGTTGTGGCCTGGGACAATGTTGCCCGCGGACTCATCGAACTCTCCGATAAGCCAAGGCCAACCTCCAAGCAAGCAATGGATGAGCTAAAAGCCGCTGGCTTTAGCCCCTACCTAGTCTCCGGGGACAACCCGGAGCGAGTTCGCGAAGTTGCAGAACAACTGGGCATAACTGACTTCAAAGGACACGTCTCCCCGGAGGGCAAGCTGGAATTGCTGTCGGCCTATCGCGAGCCAGTTGCAATGGTTGGCGACGGCATCAACGACGTGGCGGCACTTGCCAAGGCTGACGTTGGCATCGCAATGGGCTCCGGAGCCCACGCGGCACAGGCCGCAAGCGCCATCACTATTTTGGATGATGACCCGCGCGCCATTGCTTTTGCTCTCAAGCTCGGAAAGCGGACCTACCGAAACATTTTGCAGAATTTAGGTTGGGCTTTTGGCTACAACATAGTTCTGATTCCGGTTGCGGCCCTAGGGCTACTGAATCCAATGCTCGCTGGCGTAGCAATGGCATTCTCATCCGTTTCGGTGGTTGCTAATTCGTTGCGGCTCAAGGCCGGAAACTAGACGATTAGATCAGGTTCTCTTTCGGGTTTTGTGGAAAGATGCATTTGTGAAGAAAGTTCTGATCCACCACGGCTGGACCAACATACGGCCCTCTGGTCACTGGGCAAGGCTCGCTGCAGCGGAGCTAAGAAATAATGGAAATCAAGTTTGGTACCCGCAGTTCCCAGACCCTGACACCCCCAGTACTGACACGTGGCAGGAGCTGTTGCGCCAAGAAGCCAACATGATGGATGAGGTTCAAGGCGGCGAAAAAATAGCTATTTGTCATTCACTTGGGACTACCAATTGGCTAATCGCTGCAAAAAATAATCTATTTGATACGCCCTTTGATCGAGTGCTGCTTGTAGCACCGCCGGACCCAAACAAACTTTCTGAGACCGATGAGATAAAAGGCTCGCCTCTTGACTTGGATGACCCAGAACTAACTGCGAGCGCTCATAAGTGGGCAAAGAGCTTGACTGTGATAGCAAGTGATGATGACCAGTGGCTTCCCAGAGGTGTCGGCATCTACGCACCTGCACTCAATCTAGAGCCGCTAATTTTTCCAGGGGCAGGACACTTTTCATTTGATCAGGGCTGGGGCCACTGGGCCGGTCTGTCCAAATGGGTGGAGAGTGCTAACCCTCAAGACTTGATGCAGCGCTAGCATCTAGCGCAGCCTTATTTCTGACCCTGTGAATCGCACCTAGCCAGACAAGCAGTCCCATAGCCAAGACGCCCATGGCGAAGGTGAGACCGATTGCCGATTGCACGTTTGCCAACACCAAGAGTGTCAGCAACGAGGGCGAAAGTGCCGACACCATTTTGCTCAGCATCATGATGTAGCCCTGACGTTGACCGAAGCCCTCGGTCCCAAAAAACAAAAGCGGCAGCGAACCCCTAATGAACGGATTCAATCCAACTCCGATGCCATGCAGAATCACAAACGGAATTAGGGCGTTCACTCCGAAGATCCAGATCAAGACAACCCCAATTGGGTGAGCAGCAATCGACAGCGCGGCCACGCGCATCGGCGTCATGATTTTTCCAGGAACCAAAATCAGCACCCTTGCCAGCACTTGAGAAGGCCCAAGGATTGTCGCCGCAAGCAGCGCAACTTCGGAGCTGGCGCCCAATTCCCCGAGCAAAAACGGAAGGGTGGTGTTCACCGAAGAAACAATGAAGCCCTCGAGAGCGAACATCACGGCAAAAAGCACGAGCAGTACGTCAAACCGGAATCGGTTTTTTATTATCTTCCGAATCGGACCGGTGGTTGTTGGAACCTCTTTAGGTTCAGTCCTTGGGATGCCGAGGTTGAGCGGGAGTGCAATGACTAGGTGCATGAGGGCCCAGAAAAATACTGCCTGCTGCCAGCCAATTGTTTGCTCAAGATAGCTGGTAAGTGGCCAAGAAATTGTGGAGGAAAAGCCGGCAAACACCGTGATGCCCGCTATTACTCGATTTGATTTATTGCCAAAGAAAGAAACTGCAGTTGCGAAGGCCGAGTCGTAATTTCCCATCGACCCGCCAATGCCAATTAGCAACCAGGCCAAGATAAGCATGACTTGATTCGTGCTCACCGATAGCAGGCTCAGTCCTGCAAAAAAAGCAATGCTTCCGAAGGGCAAAACGGCCCTGCCCCCAAGACGATCAATCGCTCGTCCAACCTGGGGTCCTAGGAAGCCAGAGACCAGCAGTGACAGAGTGAAAGCCCAAAAGAAATCCTGGGTCGAAATGCCAAGTGAGGCCGAAATTGGAACAGCCAATATCGCCGGCAAGTAGAAAGAAGATCCCCAGGTAATAATCTGCCCCACACCGAGACGAACGGTAATCGATGAACCCTTGGTCAACTAACACCTCAAATTGGACAGAACCTCAAGCCTATTGCTGCGGTGAAGTTTCAAGGCATAATAATGAAAGCTCAGAGTGACGAGCAAAACTAATCGAGAGGCAGCCTGCAAATAAATGCCAGCCAAAAATAAAACAGCACTGATAACAGGCGCAAGCAGCGGACTCGGGTTGGAGGCCGCCAAGGAGCTTGCCGCCCTGGGGTTCAATGTCATAATGACTGCCCGCGGCAAAGACCGACTCGAAAAAGCAGGCGAGGAGATCGCCAAGCAATACCCCCACTCGAAGATAACTAGCCAAGTTTTAGACGTTGCGAATTTTGATGAGGTTCGCTCGTTCGCCAGTACATTTTCCGACCCGATTGATGTTCTTATGAATAATGCTGGAGTGATGGGCCCGGACTTTAGTTTGTCCGTGGATGGAATCGAGTCTCAGATGGCAATCAATCACTTGGGCCACTTTGTTTTGACTAAGGCACTTTGGAAGCAGTTAGTCAAAGCCGATGAGCCAAGAGTGATCACGCTGTCCAGCACCGTACACAGAAGGGGCAAGCTTCAATCGATGAGCCTCGAGCAACTAAAAGGTTCAGACCAGAAAAGGTACGATCGTTGGCAGCGATATGCCGACACCAAGTTGGCATGCCTCTTGTTCGCGAGGGAGCTTGATCTGAGAACCAAGCAATCAGGGAGCAAGGTCATTTCCATCGCCGCGCATCCAGGATGGGCCATGACCGGACTACAGGATAATTTCCCGAATCGCTTCGATCGTTTTGCACAGAATGCCAAGCAGGGAGCCCGATCACAAATAATGGCGACCGTCGAAGCCCATCTAGTAGGTGGAGAATTTATCGGCCCAGCCCAAGAGCTCTGGGGTGAGCCGAAACTGATAAAGGGCACCAAGCAGTCTCGAGATCTCGGATTGATGAAGCAGCTCTGGGAGCTCAGCGAGGAACTAACTGGAGCCACTTTCGAGCTATAACCGATAGGCTCATTTGGTTATCAAGGAGTGATTTTGCCAACTATTGACCCCGAAGCCGTTGTCGGCTCAAGGATTACCAACCAGAGCCTTAGCCGCTGGCTGCACTCGTTGCCTGGCGTGGACAAGGTTGGACTGGAAGCTCGTACCGCATCCCTTGGAACCAGGTCAATTAAAACCGCCTCTAAGGCTTGGGCGCTAGACATGGCAATCCAGATGATGGACCTGACAACTCTCGAGGGCGCCGACACCAAAGAGCGAGTCCGAAGCCTCTGCCTGAAGGCGATTACTCCAGACCCAACTGATCTAACCACCCCGCAGCCGGCAGCCATTTGTGTCTATGGAGATATGGTCAAACATGCCAAAGAAGCACTTGGCAAAAACAAAATTCACGTGGCTGCAGTAGCAACCGCATTCCCTTCCGGACGCGCAAGCTTGCCGGTCAAAATCGCTGACACCAAGGATGCGGTTAATGCAGGGGCAGATGAAATCGACATGGTGATTGACCGCGGTGCTTTTTTGTCAGGCAACTACCTAGAGGTTTATAAGCAGATTCTCGCCGTGAAGGCAGCCTGCCTGAGAAAAGATGGAACCCGCGCGCACCTAAAGGTGATTCTTGAAACCGGCGAACTGGAAACCTACGACAACATAAGGCGCGCAAGCTATCTTGCAATGCTTGCCGGCCCTGACTTCATTAAGACCTCTACAGGAAAGGTAAGTGTCAACGCGACGCTGCCAATTACGCTCCTGATGCTGCAGGCGGTGAAAGACTGGTTTGACCAGACCAAAATTCAAATCGGGGTGAAGCCTGCCGGTGGAATTAGAACTGCCAAAGATGCTATCAAGTACCTGGTAGTGGTCAAAGAAACCGCTGGCGAAGAATGGCTCACCCCAAAATACTTTCGATTTGGTGCATCTAGCTTGCTAAACGATGTCTTGATGCAGCGACAAAAACTAACAACCGGTCACTACTCCGGTCGTGACTACGTGAGCGTGGACTAGGAGCCAACATGTTTGATTACTCGCCAGCACCAGAATCCAAAGACTTAGTGAAGTTTCAAGCCTCCTACGGCCACTTCATTGGTGGCAAGTTCACCAAGCCTGCAAACACTTTCAGCACCATCAACCCTGCGACCGAGCAGGTTCTGGCTGAGGTATCCCACGGCACAGCAAAAGATGTCGATTCGGCAGTGAAAGCAGCACGTACTGCCTACGAGAAAACCTGGAGCAAGCTAAATGGCGCTACCAGAGGCAAATACCTTTACCGAATCGCAAGGATTATCCAAGAACGCTCTCGCGAACTAGCGGTTGCCGAAACTCTAAATAACGGCAAGCCGATCAAGGAAACCCGCGACGTTGATATCCCATTGGTCGCATCTTGGTTTTTCTACTATGCAGGCTGGGCCGACAAACTTGACTACGCGGGTCTAGGTGCAAACCCAAGGGCCCACGGAGTTGTCTCGCAGATAGTTCCTTGGAACTTCCCGCTGATGATGTTGGCGTGGAAGATTGCTCCGGCACTTGCCGCCGGTAACACCGTTGTTCTAAAGCCTGCCGAAACAACCCCTTTGACAGCGCTGTTGTTTGCAGAAATCTGCCAACAGGCAGAACTGCCAGACGGTGTCGTGAACATAGTCACTGGCTATGGCGACACCGGAGCCATGATGGTCGGTCACCCAGACGTCAACAAGATTGCCTTCACCGGCTCCACTGACGTCGGAAGAATAATTGCCAAGCAAATTGCCGGCACCGATAAGAAGGCAACTTTGGAACTTGGCGGCAAGGCCGCCAACATTGTCTTTGAGGATGCCGCTCTCGACCAAGCAGTCGAAGGCATAGTAAACGGCATCTTTTTTAACCAAGGCCATGTCTGCTGCGCCGGTTCCAGATTGCTGGTTCAAGAGTCAGTTCAAGACGTCGTTATCAAAAAGCTAAAAGCGCGTATGGAGAACATTCGTCTGGGTGACCCAATGGATAAGAACACCGACATCGGCGCAATTAACTCCAAGGAACAACTCACGAAGATTGACCGCTTGGTAAAGCAGGGAGTAAAAGAAGGCGGCGAAGCCTGGGCCCCTTCCTGCGTAATTCCAAAAAATGGCTTCTGGTATGCGCCAACAATCATCACGGGTGTCTCACCTGCCAATACCGTTGTCAGAGAAGAAATCTTCGGGCCGGTGCTATCTGTCATGACCTTTAGGACTCCCGCCGAGGCCGTAGCCAAGGCCAACAACTCTCAGTACGGCCTAAGCGCCGGTGTCTGGAGCGAAAAAGGTTCAAGGATTCTGAAGATGGCCGATCAGCTAAACGCTGGTGTGGTGTGGGCAAACACTTTCAATCAGTTCGACCCAGCCAGCCCATTTGGTGGCTTCAAAGAATCCGGCTACGGCCGCGAGGGCGGCCGTCACGGATTGCTTAGCTATTTGAAGGGATCAAACTAATGCGCTTGGAAGTAAAGAAAACCTACAAACTCTTCATCGGTGGCAAGTTTCCTCGATCTGAATCGGGCCGAGTGTACATAGTGAACAACCACAAGGGCGTGTTCCTGGCAAACGTTGCGAAAGCATCTAGAAAAGACGTGCGTGACTCAGTGGTTGTCGCTCGCTCCGCTCAATCCGGCTGGGCTGGCGCAACACCTTATAATCGTGGACAAATTCTCTACAGAATCGCCGAAATGCTTGAAGGCAGGCGCGAGCAGTTCGTCGCTGAAATTCGCGAGCTCACTGGCCAAAACGAAAAGCAAGCTAACCAAGAAGTAGACAGCGCAATTGACTCCTGGGTATGGCACGCCGGCTGGACCGACAAAATCGATGCGGTTGCAGGCAACATGAACCCGGTTGCTGGGCCGTTCTTTAATATTTCAACCAATCAACCAACTGGAGTTGTCGCGGCATTCGCGCCTCAAGACAGCTCTTTGGTTGGCCTGGTGAACACAATCGCCCCGGCGATAGTTTCCGGTAACTCGATAATTGCCATCTCATCAGAAACGTTGCCGATTTGCGCCGTGACACTTGCTGAGGTGCTGGAAACCTCTGACTTGCCGGGAGGAGTAGTAAACATTCTCACCGGGAATGCAAGTGAACTCGGAAGCTGGCTCGCCTCTCACTTGGATGTCAACGCTATCGACCTAGAAGGCACCTCGAACGCTGCGGAGCTTGAAATGCTGGCTGCTGAAAATCTAAAGCGAGTAATTCGCAAAGGCAGCTACTCAAGAACTGGGGCAACGGGCTCACTTCAGCACATTCTTGACCTGATGGAAACTAAGACCGTCTGGCACCCAAAGGGGCACTAGCAACAAGGTCTTTAGTTGGATTCGGCTAAGCCTGGCTGACCGCCGATTACTTCCATTGCTTCAGCTGCGAACGCGCAGGCCGCTTTTGCAGCCTCTGTCACCTTCACGTCTCCATCCAAAATGGTGCGCATGAACATTGCGGCAAATGCGTCGCCGGCTCCGGTTGGATCGACAACCTTCGCTTCGACTCCAGGAACCAGCTCCGCGGTTGTGGGGTTTCTGACGTACGCCCCATCTTTACCCAGTGTCACAACTACAAGCGGAAACTTTTCATGAAGAGCGTCCGCAACGCGGGCCGGTGAATCCTCGCCCGTCAGCGCCTGCGCCTCTTCAAGATTTGGAAAAATTACATCCGCGCCCTCGATTGCTTCTAGAAAATACTTCGCTCCGTAGTCTCGGATGAAGCTGGCACCTCCGGGGTCGCAGACGGTCACCATGCCGTGGGCCTTTGCCATTGCCATTAGTTTCTGAGTTCCCTCGGTTCCAATGGATAACACTGTGTAACCGGAAATGTACAAGAAGTCTCCGAGCGCCTCAAGAGGCATGACGCCGACTTCAAGGTTCTGATTTGCTCCCCTGTCGGTGAAAAAAGTGCGATTATCGCCATCGATTAGCACTACTATCCGGCCGGTAGAGAGGGATTGATCCTCCTGCAAATGTGCAGTGACATTTTTTAGTTTGAATTCCGCGGCGAACTTTTTGCCGTCACCCTTGCCGACCCGGGCAAACAGATGCGTCTCAATCTGCAAGGTGGCCAGCCACACCGCAAAGTTCGCGGCTGAACCCCCTGAAGTCGCAACAAGTTTTGACTCGTTATCGGTGTTCGATTGAACTTGGCCAATCGGCATCACAACGATATCCTCGATTATGTCGCCAACAACTAGAGCTTTAATTAATCCCTCCAAGTGCTATGGCCTTGGATATCTCCGCAGCTACCAAGATGTTATTCCTAACCAGTGACAAGTTCACTTCAAGTGAGGCTTGATTGGACGCCCCGACTATGAAATCAAGCAGAAAGGGCGTGACATGTTTTCCTCGAACGCCGGCTTTATTCGCAGCGGCGAATGCTTTTTCCAAGACAATGTCGTGATCAGCCTTATTCCAGGCCTGATCATCTGGAACTGGGTTGGCAATCAATAGTGCCGCCAGAGAGCCGAGCTTTTGCTGCTGGAAAACTATCGCTGCCACTTCATCGGCTGAGTTCACACTCCAGTCCAAGGTGTAATCGCTTGTTGGGAGCCAGAAGCTTGGAAAGTTCGTAGTTTTGTAACCAACCACCGGAATACTCAAAGTTTCGAGTCTTTCGAGCGTCGCTGAAATGTCTAGAACAGATTTAACTCCGGCACTGACAACTACCACCGGGCAAGTCGCGAGGGTAGTCAGGTCGGCTGATTCATCAAAGGTCTCATTTGCCCCTTGGTGAACGCCACCGAGCCCGCCGGTTGCAAATACCCTGATACCGGCCTTGGCTGCCAGGAAAGCGGTAGCCGCAACAGTGGTTGCACCGTTGATTCCTTTGGCCGCAATGATGGGAAGATCCCGGACCGAAGACTTGGCTGTGCCCTCACTGGCTATTTGCTCTAGCTCATCTTGACTAAGACCAATTGTGGGAACGCCGTTGATAATGCCGATCGTTGCCGGAACTACTCCGGCATCAATCAGTTGCTGCTCGAACTCTCTAGCAGCGGCGATATTTCTGGGATAGGGAAGACCGTGAGAAATAATCGTAGACTCAAGTGCGACTACGGGACCGTTGGAATTCAGTGCTTCTTGAACCTGTTTGCTAATTTTCATATCATCTCCAGTGCTCAAGGTTATCTGAGGGCGGCGAGGCAGTAGATTATTTTTTTTAGAAAGCGCACAACAATGAAGAGACCGTGGCTAACCACCACCACCGGCCAGCGGTGGTCAATTGTCCTCAGTGTTGTAATTTCCGCGGTCATGGTCATCTCTCTAGTTAGCTACTGGATTCTGCAGGCTGCCCCAAGAATCCAAATCACACAGCTTGATCCGAATCAGATTGACTATTGCCAGCTGAACGATTGCGCTCCCATAGACAAGCTAGCCGGCCTAGAGTTGGTAACCACTCCGGAGCCCTACCTTATAGTGGCTAGCGAGTGGGGAACCAATGTCCAGTTGAGGTTTGTGAACCACGGCCGGCTTGAGGGAACTCGCGAACTAAGGCTTCTGCTCAGGTCCGACAAGGGCAAAATCATCGAGGGCATGACTCAAGAAGTAACCCTTTTACCCAAGGGTCCGGTGCTTGTCGAGTTCTTCTTCACGGGCTTTCCCAAGGAGCTTCAGAGCGGTACCTTGGAGCTGGGCTACTAGTCAAAATTGAAGCAAAATCTCCGTTACCAAAACGTTATACTTTTCAGGAGTTTCACAGACAACAATCTGTTGTAATGACTCTGTGAAGTGCGCATTGATGTGCAGTTTCGATAGACTTAGACATACTGGTCTGTCGAAATTTTGCGTGTCGCGGACTTTTTAATAAAAGAAAATCGAAAGGGAAAATCTAATGAATGAAGTTATGAGCTATGAGGGCTACAACCTCCTTTATAACCTGTTCTCGCTGGGTATCGCGAGCATGTTGTTCACCACCATATTTTTGTTCGTAGCACGTGAGCGCGTATTGCCTCGTTACCGCATGGCCGTAATGGTCTCGGGAACAGTTACTGCAATTGCCGCCTACCACTACTTCAGAATGTTTGACAGCTTCAATGAATCGTTTGGACCTGAAGCAGTTGAGGGAGTCGTCTACAACGTCGGCTACCGCTACATCGACTGGTTCCTAACAGTTCCACTACTACTGGTTGAGACCATTGCTGTTTTGGCTTTGGCTCGCGCAGTTCAGACCAAGATGTTGGTAAAGCTCGTTCCTGCAGCCGCACTAATGATTGGCTTGGGCTACCCAGGAGATGCACAGCTAAACGTTTTCTATGAAGGCGACGCATCACTATGGGGCTTGCTTTCAACCATTCCATTCCTATACATCCTTTACGTACTGTTCGTCGAGCTAGGCAAGAGCCTTGACCGTCAGCCAGCCGGGGTTGTAAAGAAGATCAAGGAACTACGTCTCCTTCTTCTTGCAACCTGGGGTGTTTACCCAATCGCGTTCATCGCTAGCATGAATGCAACCGGATTCGACGAGACGTCATTCGTTCTTCGCGAAGCCGGTTACACCATCGCGGACATCCTTGCTAAGTGCCTATTCGGCCTAATGATCTTCACCATCGCTCGTATCAAGAGCGCTGCTGACGACGCTGAGTTTGAGAAGTCCGAGTACAAAGAAGAAGTTTCAAAGTAGTTAGCACCAAATCAAGAAACGGCGCCAGGAACATTCCTGGCGCCGTTTCTTTTTCTCCAATAAATTTCAGAATCGCATTTCAAGGGAGAAGTGAATGATTAAGAAAAAAATAGACTGGGATCTCATTCAGATCATTGTCCTAGTGACATTGATGCCGCTCATGATTTTAATTGGCGCCTTGGCACCTAGCTTCTTCGCCAACTACAGCTAATGTAAGCGAGTGCGAAAAAACATCGATCCAGCAGACTGGCAACAATTCGTTGCGGGCAGAAGAACCACTCGAGATTTTCTGGAAAAAGCTGTCCCCCAAGAACTCATAGACATCCTGCTAACCGATGCCATGACAGCGCCCTCCTGGTCAAATACCAGGCCTTTTATGGTCGGTATTGCATCCGGTGACCGCAGAGACCGGATTTCAAAAGAGTTTCTAAACCGGTGGCAGGCGGCGTCGGCAGCATTGAAGCCCGGCATCTCGGGCAAGCTCAAGCTTTTTATCACTCGCTATGGACTGCCCAAGTCTGACTACAAGGTTTTTCGCCCCTACCCTAAAGATCTAAAGCCTAGGCAGCAAAAGGTTGGCGCTGACTTGTATGGGTTTATGGACATCAAGCGTGAGGACAGCCAGAAGCGTCAGGAACAATGGGGGCGAAACTATGACTTCTTTGGGGCTCCGGTCTCACTGTTTATATTCACTCACTCAGGCCTTGGCGAGTACTCGGTGTCTGATGCCGGGCTATTCATGCAGAACCTAATGCTTTCGGCTCATGCCCACGGTCTTGGCACTTGTGCTCAAGGGGCCAGCGCACTCTGGGCCGAGCCGGTTAGGAAAGAATTCAAAGTTCCAAAGCACTACAAGTTACTTTGTGGAATCGCCCTTGGCTACCCAAGCGATGACAAAATCAATAAATTCGAGGCTGAACGCCTAGGAATCGACCAAATAAAGCTTGATCCCAATGATTGATCTAACAGCTCCAGATTTCATAGACAACCCATACCCGGCCCTTAAGCTTCTGCGCGAAAAGGGAGCACCGCAGTGGCATGAGCAAACCGGCACCTTTCTCGCAGCCGGATTCAAGGACGCGAGTCAGGTTCTCAGAAACCGTGACCTCGGCCGGATCTTCGAGGAAAACGCACCATCTAGCGAATGGGAAACCTTCAACTGGCTTCACTCCGATTCAATACTTGACTCCGAGCCGCCCAAGCATTCCAGGTTACGCTCCCTAGTGATGAAAGCGTTCAACCCGAAAAAGATTGAGAGCCTTAGGCCCGATGTTGAACGCATCACCAAAGAGTTATTAGATGAAGCAGTAAAAAAACACAACGAGACCGGCCAGTTTGACCTGATTGGCGACTATGCCGAACCGCTTCCAGTGAAGGTAATTGCCTTCCTGCTGGGCTTCCCGGTGGCCGATGAGCACCTGCTTAGGCCCTGGTCCCAGTCGATTGTAAAGATGTATGAGGTAAGCCCGAGCGACACTGACAGAGACGAAGCGAAACTCGCCTCTATCCAGTTTGCCTCCTACGTTCACGAACTAATGCTTGAGCGCAAGAAAAACCCGGGTACAGATCTGATCAGCGAGCTGGCCCAAGTCGAAGAAGAGGGCGAGAAACTGAATGCCCACGAACTTATTGCAACCTGCGTTCTTCTTCTAAACGCCGGACACGAAGCTTCAGTCAACGGCTTCGGCAACGGCATGGTCGCGACCCTGCAAGATGCTGAGCAGCTAGCGATTCTAAACGCCGACCCCTTCGGCCTGGCTGACACGGCCGTTGACGAGTTTCTTAGATTCGATGCGCCGCTTCACTTATTTGAGCGCACCGCAACCAAGGACACCGACATTGGTGGGGTTGAGATTCTAGAAGGCCAGAAAATTGCGGCGCTTCTTGGAAGCGCCAACCGGGATGAGCGCGTTTTCAAAGACCCGGATAAATTAGACCTATCCAGAAACCCGAATCCCCACATTGGCTTTGGTGCGGGAATTCACTTCTGCATCGGTGCGCCACTGGCAAGACTGGAAATGGCGATCTCGCTTCCAAGGCTTATTGAGCGATTTGGCTCGCTCAAACTTGCAGAGACCCCAGTTAGAAGACAGAGTTTCGTACTTCGGGGCTATGAACAGGTGTTAGTTACCAATAGACCTTAGAAACACCTCTAAATGGAGCTGCGTTAGCCTTTGGTGGCCCCGAGAGTCAGGCCCGACACAAACTGCTTTCGAAGCACAAAGAACACGATCATGGTCGGCAGAGCCGCAATCATCGCCCCAGCGGCCAGCAGGTTGTAGTCAGTCACGAATTCGCCAGTCAGTCTTCCAAGTGCCGATGTAATCGGACGCTTGGAGTCAGTGGACATCAAAACCAGTGCCCAGAAGAAATCGTTGTAGATCCAGGTGGTCATCAAGACTCCGAGAGATGCAAGTGGTGGCCTTAGAAGTGGCAGCATGACCCTGAAAAAGTGGGTGAATACCGAAGCGCCATCAACAAGTGCCGACTCAGAAATTTCCTTGGGAATCGTCTTCATGTAAGAACTCAAAACAAAGGTAGCGAACCCCATCTGGAAAGCAACGTGAATCAAAATCACACCCAAGGGCGAGTCATACAAAAACCTTCGGTCTCCAACTAAGTCACCTATTGCCAAGTACATCTTGAACACCGGTATAAATACCAGCTGCGGTGGAAGCAGGTTTCCCGCCGTAAATAGCAGCAATAGAGCAACGTTGGCCCTAAATGAATACCGCGTCACAACAAAAGCCATCAATGAACCCAAGAGCAAAATCAGAAACACAGCCGGCAAAGTAATCAGCGCGGTGTTGAAGAAATAAGTCGGAAGTTCCATTCGGCTAATAGCCGAGGTGTAGTTGTCAAAGTTCAATACCTTGGGGAAGGACAGCACGCCTCCGGCACGAATTTCCTTATATGGCCGAAGCGATGAATAAAAGGTCCAAACGATCGGGAAGAGCCAAGCAATCGCAAAGAAGCCGATGAAGACCGAAATGATTCGATCCTTAACTTTTTGGGCGTCCTTTACTTTCTTTAGCCTTTCCTGTTCCTTGGAAAGCTTCTTTTCCGCCCTGTTCTCTGACCTCCCTTCAATCACACTCACTTCATGTCCTCCTTGAACTGCGCACGGAGGTAAGCGATGATCGGAACGATCGAAAGCAAGAACAAAATTACTGCGTAGGCGGCGCCCTTCATAGAGGCTCCCTCACCCGCGATGTTCTGAAATACCAGCACACCGAGAATCGGCAAGCCGCCGGACGAGCCGTAAATGATGTAAATCAAATCGAATGCGCGAAGCGACTCAATGATTGTGATCACAATCACGATGACGTTCACCGGCTTCATCGTCGGGAACACCACCTTGCGAAAACTTTGCCATTCTGTTGCACCGTCGATGGAAGCAGCTTCTCGCAGAGAGGCATCCACAGCCTTCAGGCCAGCTAAATACAAAAGCATGATGTAACCGATGTGTCGCCACGAGGCCATTGTCAAAATCACCCAAATGTTATAGCGATCATCGCCAAAGAATGAAACGGCCTCACTGATCTCCAGCCCAAGAAGACCGTTTACCAATCCGTCTGGCCGTAGCAAGAAGTTCCAGATCACACCGATGACCGCCAAAGACAAGACAACCGGCAAATAATAAGCAGCTTGGTAAAACTTGCTGCCTCTAATTTCGCGGTCAATTTGGTAGGCAAGCAAAATACCCAGCGGTGTTGCTATCGCGCCAAACCAGATCAGCCAAACGACATTGACCCGGAGCGCGTCCCAGAAAATGGGTGTATTAAAGAAAATGTTTTCGTAGTTGGCTAACCCGGCCCATTGGATATCACCAATGTGGATACCGGTCCAATACGTGAAGGATAGATAGATGGTTGCGGCTGCTGGAAACCAGACCAAGGCAACATGTAAAAAGGTCGGGATCCCAATGAATATCCCAAGGGTGAGGCGATCGCGCTTAGAAAAAGAACGACGACGCTTGGCCTTGGGCGCATTTTTAAGCACGGGGTCAAGCGTCGTCGAGCTTTTCATAATTCAGTTAGTTTAGCTTCGCTTTACAGCGGAGCTAGAGCGTCCCACTGGCTCTGCAATGACTCAAGAATGTCATTCGTGCTAGATGGGTCCTTGAACCAGCTCTGGAATGCAGGACCGATGATTGGGCCGGCAAAGTCGGGGCGGGTGTCGCGGTCTAGGAACTGAGTGATGTACTTAGCCTCGTCCATAACAGCTTGCTGAGCGACCTGGAATGCATCGTAGGATGACTTGTCCTGACCGTTGTTAGCGCTGGTCATTGGGACACCGGTGTCAAGCATGGCCTGAACACCTTCCATGTCGCCGGCGAACTTGATGAAGTCCTTACCAACGCTGGCGTTTCCACCGTTCGCTGCAACACAGAAACCATCCAGTGGAGCATCGACAGTGTCGCGTCCGTGGTCTGCGTTGATCTCTGGGAAAGGAATGATCATTAGGTCGTCATAATCTTCTTGGCTCTGCTCTTTGAAGTTTCCACCGAACCATGAGCCCATCATGAAGAATCCAGATTGCTTCTGCAATAGCAGCTGCATTGCGCCATCCCACTCAAGGTCTAGGACGTTGGTGTTCTGGTAAGGAAGTAGCATCTCCCAGTGACGGAAGACTTCCTTGACGCGGTCATCGGTCCACTTCTCACGGCCGGCAAGTAGGTCGACGTGGAACTGGTAGCCATTGATACGTGCGTTCAAGATGTCAAAGGTGCCCATTGCTTCCCAGCCACCCTTGTCGGCAGCTGCAAGTCCAATTAGGCCCTGGCCCTTGAGCTCCTTTAGAGCTCCCAACATGTCGTCCCAGTTGTAGACGTCAGTTGCGGCCAGGCCGATCTCTTCCATCATTGACTTACGGAAGTGAAGACCCCACGGGTACCAGCTCTGAGGAACGAAGTACTGCTTCCCGTCAAGGCCTGTAGCCGCAATCTTGTAGCTGTCGGAGTACTGGCTTCCGATGTCATCCCAAACGTCTGACACGTCCTCTAGAAGACCCTGCTCCGCGAAGAACTGCATGCGGTAACCGGCCATCCACTGGAAGCAGTCGTCAGGTGTTCCCTGCAAGTACTGCGACAAGTTGTTCTGGAAAGCGTTTGACTCCGTCGCGTTGTAGGCAACTTCGTTGCCTGACTTCGCGGTGTAAGCGGCAACTAGCGCTTCTAGCTGCTGAGTTGGCGACTCGTCAACGGTGCGGGCACCGAATGACATTGGGCCCGATGCTGCAGGCGCACAGCCTGCCAACATGGTGGCACCGGCAATACCTAGACCACCGGCAGCTGCGCCCTTGAGAAGTAAACGACGGTCAACTTCGTGACCGGTAATTTTGTTCAACATTGAACCTCCTAGTAAGAATGTCTGGCTACAGAATAACCACGAAATAGGACCAAATTGAACAGATTTGATAACGAAGTGGTCACAAACGAACATTTCCAATCATTCACGAACATTCCTGAAGAGTTCGCTTGCCCCGAAAATGCCCCGAACCCCTGCAGCTAGGGGTTTGAGAGCATGTCGCGAACCATAGGAACAACTTTGGTTGCGTATAGCTCGATGCTCTTTGTGAGCTTTGAGTGCGATAACGGTCCCATGTCGTACTTCAAGTCAAAGCGGCTTGCACCAACAGAGCTAAGGGCATGAACAATCTTTTTCGCCACTGTCTCTGGCGAGCCGACATACATTGACCCGTGATAAACCTCGGACAAAAAATGCTCCTTTGAAGTCGGACCCCAACCGCGTTCTAGCCCGATCTTCCCAAACGAGGCCTCATAGCCTGGCCAAGCCTCCTCGATGGCCTGGTCATCAGTTTCCGCGACGTGACCGGGTGAATGAACCGAGACTGATAACTCGGGCACGCCCAACTTTGCAAGAGTTTCTTTATATAACCTCGCAAAAGGCTCAAACCTTGCTGGGTCACCACCAATTATGGCAAGCGCCATTGGAATCTTTAGTCTGGCTGCTCGAAGCACCGACTCCGGCGAACCGCCAACACCAACCCTGAGTGGCATTTGGCCGCGCTCGGTCTTTGGGTAAACCTCTTGGTTTGATAACCCGGCTCTCATGGACCCGGACCAGGTGACGGGACCCTCTTTCAGGAGCTCCACCAATAATTCAAGCTTCTGCTCAAAAAGCTCGTTGTAATCGGATAGCTCGTAGCCAAAAAGCGGAAAGCTCTCAATGAATGATCCACGCCCCGCGGTTATCTGAACCCGGCCGTTAGATAGTGCGTCGATTGTGGCAAAGCGCTGGTAAACCCGAACCGGATCTTCGCTTGATAAAACTGTCACTCCGGTGCCAAGGGTTATGTTCTTTGTGGTGGTGGCAAGGCCAGCCAAGATTGTGTCTGGAGCAGTGACTGCAAAATCATCTCGGTGGTGTTCGCCGATGTTGAAGTTATTGAGACCTAGCTCATCAGCGAGCTGACCCTGAGCTAAAACATCGCGAATCACCTGTGCGGCGGAAAGCATATTTCCATTGTCATCAAGAGAGACGTTGCCGAAGGTGTCTAGTCCAAAAGATAATTGAGTCATCAGTTTAGTCTAGGGGGTCTTGACAGTTTTGCAAACCTTAGTCCGTAGCAGCCAGCTGCCCGCAGGCTCCGTCTATTTCCTTGCCGCGAGTATCGCGCAGAGTGGTTGGAATTCCGTTTTTCTCAAGGGTAGAAACAAAGATGTCGGTTTGTTCCGCAGTTGACGCTGTCCATACTGAACCCGGCGTTGGGTTCAGTGGAATTGGGTTCACGTGAACCCAGCCTTTTCCGCGGTCATTCAGCTTTTGAGCGAGTAATTCCGCTCGCCACCCGTGATCGTTCATGTCTTTTATAAGCGCGTACTCGATCGAAACTCTTCTTCCAGTTTTCTCAAAGTAGCTCCTGGCAGCATCGAGTGCTTCATCTACCTTCCACTTTGAGTTCACTGGGATCAAATCATCTCGCAGTTGGTCATCCGGGGCGTGCAGTGAGAGCGCGAAAGTCAAAGGTAGATCTTCATCGGCTAGTTTCTTGATTCCAGGAACTAGGCCAACGGTTGACACCGTTATGTTCCTCGCACTCATGCCCAGACCATTTGGCTGTGGTTCAACCATTGTCCGGATAGCGCTCATTACCCTTGCGTAATTTGCGAGCGGTTCACCCATGCCCATAAAAACAATGTTGTTTACCCGCTCGTCGTCGTGCTTGCGCTTACCCAAGCCGCCCGCTGCAATTAGCTCGTTGGCACGGACAATCTGATCAACAATTTCACCGGCTGACATATTGCGAACCAGTCCCGCCTGCCCGGTCGCGCAGAACGGACAGTTCATGCCACAGCCGGCCTGTGAAGAAACACACAGTGTGATGCGGTTTGTGTAGCGCATGAGAACTGATTCGACCAAGGCTCCGTCAAATAAGCGCCACAAGAATTTAACAGTCTTACCGTCATCGGTCTGCAGTCTCTTGACTTCGGTGAGCATGGTGGGCAGCACTTTTTCAACCAGCTCTTCACGGCCGATTTTTGGAAGATCGGTCATCTTTTCAGGGTCTGAGGTGTAGTGATCAAAGTAATGGGTCGCCAGTTGCTTGGCCCTAAAGGGTTCAATGCCGAGTTCTTTGACTCTGGCTGCTCGTTCGCCTGGTTCGATGTCCGCTAGATGAAGCGGCGGCTTTCCGCGCTTGGGTTCGGCGAACTGCAATAACGGCTTGCCGGATTCATCTTTTTTCTGAGTCCAGCCCTCGGTTCTGGGTGTGACTTGGCGGTTAGACATCTGACTCCTTAGACAGCCCCAAGTCTACGTTGTGGCATCCAATATCCAATCAAAGTTTTGAGCGAGTATCTTTCGATCTGAGTTCACGAGAATCAAGTTATTTGCGGCGGCTGTAGCCATAATTTGTCGGTACATTGGGTCTGGTACCTGACTGGCAAAAAGCTAGGACAGGCGAAGCTTGCTCCTGTGTCAAAATTCAGTGCCATGATGCCCGCTTCGTTCCAGACGCTTGGCAAGTCCGGGTTGAATAGATACTTTCCCAAAGACCTCATAAAGGATAATTCAGCGACTGAAATCGATGAGAAATAGATCTCTCTTCTTTCAATCAGATGAATTAAATTCTTTCCGATGCGCGCTGGAAAATGCTCCAGCCAGACCAAGACTTGAGTGTCAAATAGGTATCTCTTATGCATCCAGCTTGCCATATTCGATTGAATCCAGGAACTCTTGATCCATCAGATCCCACTCCTCATCAATGATCGGAAAAGCCAGACCCTTCAAACTTGAAAAGTCCCTTGGCACCGGGAGCTCTGCTTCGAACTTTCAAAGCCTCATGATGACCTTTTCATCTCTGGCAATCAAAACCTCGTCGCCGGCCTCAACTTGTTGGGCGAGTTTGGAAAAGTTTGTCTTTGCCTCGTGCATGTTCATCTGCTTAACCATAAAACTATCCCTAGGCCGATTAGTCCACTTGCGCTAGGTCGCCTGGCTGTGGAGAACTAGCTCCCACCTGAGACGTGCTCGAACTTAGTTCCGATTTGCATTAAACCCTTCTGATTGCCGAAGGGTTTTGAGGCGAAGGACGGTCTTTCATTGGCCTCGTAGTCGGAGTCCCGTTAAATTACTAAAGAGGCCCCCGCAAAAGGGACCTCTTTAGCAATTTGCTTTTTAGGCAGCTACCTTGGCCTTGTCGGCCACCCTAGCCTTGCCTCTGATTCTGACCCACACAGCGAATGCGAGAGAGGCTACTGCGAGTCCTGCGATACCGAGCCATCCCATGTTTCCAAACAAGTAGAACATGCCTGTCATGGGGTTTGCGCCGTCAACAAGAGATGAAATCAATCCACCGGTCTCGTTTTGGAAGCCCGCGTTTTCAGCAACCTTGGTGATGGATGGAGCAAGAGCTGTAGCGATGAACAGTCCGGCGCCAATCACGATTGCTCCACCAACGACCGAACGCACGATATTTCCGCGGAAGATTGGAACCATCAGTGCGACGATGAACGGTATGGTCGCGAGGTCAACCAGTGGGAGCACTCGGTTGCCCAACGGTGCCAAAGCGATTGCCGTTAATAAGGTGACTGGCACGAGTATCAACGATGTTGCTATAACGGCAGGCTGACCAATCACGATTGCGGAATCTAGGCCTATATAGAACTCTCGTCCAGGAAGTCGCTTTGTCACGAATGCACGAGCAGCATCGGAGATTGGAATAAGGCCTTCCATAAGAATGGCGACCATTCTAGGTAGCAGCACCATTACTGCGGCCAAATTGATACCTAGACCCAGGATCGCAATGATGTCTGCACGAGGCTCGTCTAGTCCGTATCCTGCAAGACCAAGCAACAATCCAATTCCAAATCCGAGGATCATTGATTCGCCGAATATGCCGAATCGCTTTTGGATTGAATCTGGGTCTGCCTTTAGCTTATTAAAACCAGGGATCCGATCAAACACCCAGTTAAGAGGAGCCGCAATGAGCGCGTACGCCGCCGAAGTTCCGTGCGGGAATGAGATGTCTGGGTAGTCGTAGTGCGCCTGAATTTTTGGTGCTGCCCAGTCGGCAAGAGCCAAAGTCAAGAGCATCGCAATACATGCAACTGCAATGCCCATGAGGAAGTTCCCCGTGGTAGCTGCAACTAGACCACCGATGAAGGCGAAGTGCCAGTAGTTCCAAAGGTCGATGTTTAGGGTCTTAGTCAACCCAGCAGCTAATAAGAGTACGTTCAGCAGTAGCAAAACCGGAATGGCAACTGCGCCAACTTGTGAACCGAATGCGATTGCAGCGCTAGCTGGCCACCCAACATCCACAATATCCAGGTTTACATTAAACCTTGCTGCTAAGCCTTGAGCCGCCGGACCAACTTGTCCGAAAAGCAGGCCAACGATTAGACCGATACCTATGAATCCAATACCGATCATTACACCAGCACGAAATGCCTTGGGAAACTTTTGTCCAAGGGCCACGCCGAACAAGGTGATGAGGATCGGCAGGGCTATAGATGCCCCTAGATCCAGGAATATTTGACTAATTTGTTCTAATGCTTCATTCAATTCAACCCTCCAGGTTTCTTGATTTGGCTTAACTGCTTATTTCAGTGCGTCCACGATGCCCTCAAGGGTTTGCTCAACACCTATACCGGTGAGAAACGGAAGTCCTTGAATTACCGGGATTTCTATTGATTTAGGGATTGGCGTCGTAGCCACAATGAGGTCGTAGCCCTCCACGCCTCTAACTAAATCCATGACTTTGCCCTGAGTTACTGAAATCGGAATGCCCTGCGATGCGCAGTGCTCCTGAATTTTTACGGCCACCACGGTCGAGGTGGCAACTCCCGTGCCGCAAATAACAAGAATCTTTTTCATACTCACAACCTCTTGACTGATTTCAGCGTTGAAATCTTGGAGTCAAATTAGCACGGCACAAAGTTATTAATCCAAACCGAATCTGCACATTTGTGACTTCTTTAAGGTCGTGATTCTTGTTAAGGTTTTGTCATGTCCTTTAACGCTCAGCTGATCCCGAACTTCTTTTCGTCACGCATGCAAGTAAGTACTTTAGAAGATGCCCTTAAGGGTGTCGCAAACACTGCGAAGAGCCTCGACCTCGTGCACAACAGCTGGCTTGAAGCAGTCATAGGTCGAGAAAAAGACTTCCCAACTGGGTTGCCAATGGTTATTCCGGTTGCCATTCCACACACCGAATCCGTGCACGTAAAGGCGGATGGCTTTGGCTTTTTTAAGCTTGAAAGTCCGGTGGATTGGGGTGAAATGGGGTCCGTCGATGGCACGGTTTCGATTAGCATGATGTTTCCTTTGCTGATTACAAACCCTAAGAACCAAGTAGATCTGCTCATGTCAGTGATAGACAAGATTCAGGCGTCGGGCTTTCTAGAGTCGCTCATGGAGGCCAAAACGGACAAGGCCATTATGGAGATTCTGGGCCGCTAGTCGCAGTCGCCTACTGCTACCGGGATTCAATTTGTTTTGAGCAGTGTGAGGGAGTTTCGGGCAGCTATTGATCAAGGCCATAATCACGAATTTGCGAGCACTTTCTAACAGGCAATTTAGCCCTCAGTGAGCTTCTATGCCCAGGATCCGCTTTGCGCAGTCTTGGCTTGTTACCAGCTCTGTGATCAATTGACCTCGGAGTGCCGCCAAGACCCCAGGCGCCTTATCTGCACCGTGGGCAACCCCAACTACATTCCGAATCTTACGCAAATCCTCCAAGTCAATTCCGATAGTTCTCTCATCTAGCTGGCTGTCAATCGCCCTGCCGTTCGTATCGAAAAATCTCCCACCCAGATCGCCCTCGAACTTAGACCAAAAATCTCGATGATGTAACTGAGTCATTCCAGCCGCTTCCAAGACATAATTTGCGCTGGAGGACTCCTTCGAACCAACCCCTACGAAAGCAACGTCAGCGCTTTTTGCGGCCTCTATGACGCGACTGATGCTCGGCTCCTGAATTAGTGCCGTCTTCACTTCGGGCGATTGCACGATGGTGGGCGCGTGTAGCACTTGGAAATCGGCACTCAACTTTTCCGCCAGCGACCGAATCAGGGTTTCCCCATTTAGGCTATTCGGAGCTCCAGTCATTCCCCCCATCAAAGGGATGAAAGTTACGTCTGGCCTTTGGTGTCTCTCCACGGCGGCGACCATTGCCTCCATAGACCGACCCCAAGATATCGCCACCTTGGCTCGGGGCTTAAGGTGAGTTAGGAAGTGAGTTGCGGCCAGTTCACCAATCAGTCCGACGTCACCGGTCCCCTCAGGTACGCTTGCCACCGCGGCAGCTCTGAGGCCGAATCGGGCGACAAGCATTTCCTCAAGTTCCGTGTCGCGCTTGGCCGCTTCCGCGACTCTAATTTCCACGATGCCTTTTTTCTTTGCGACTGTGAGAATGCGGGAGATGTTCGACCGGCTAGTCAGAAGCGCCCTTGCGATCTGGTCTTGAGACATCTCTTGCTCGTAGTACATGCGAGCGACCTTAACGATCTCGGCGCGATCTCTAGCACTAGCCATCCAACACCTCGTTCAAAAACTTCTCAAATAGACCGAGCGCTCTGGCTCCATCGCCCGGATCAACAATTCTGTGATCCAGCACAATTGTGACATCAATTGTGACTGCTTGTTCCTGTTCCAGTGCTTTACCTAAATTTAGGCCGCTGGTTTGCGAGCCAAACAACAATGTATTCGCCTGCAAAACATCGAACTCGGATAAGTCAGTAACTGAGGTTGTCGCCCCAGATAGGTTCTCCAACGAAATTTTGTTTGTACTTGCAGCAGCCAAAATGCTCCCAACAGTAATTGCAAAGTCTCCGGCCAAAGAAATAACTGGTGACACAAAGCCAAGGCTTGTCTCCACGAGATATGCAGCCCTGACTTCTGAGTTAGAAACAAAGCTGCCGTCAACAAAGCGAGTGTTTAGTTTCGGACTGGCGGCAATAGTTTTTTGCCAAGCTTGAAGTAGCAAGCTCGCTCTTGTTTCAAAATCTTTGGGCAGCGGTTTTGAAATTGAAACCTTTTTGCTCAAACTGAACTGCGGTATTTCAAGAGAGGTCGCGACAACCTTGGCAATCAACGCCCTCGCCTTCAGCTCTCTATTCGGCTCTATAGCTTGAGCCGAACCCCTAGACACAGCCAAATCGGACTGTTTGATTACTCCGCTGGGGCTTGCAGCCTGCACGTTAGCTAGATCAATACCTTGATCTCTTGCTTGCCTGCGAGCGCCGGGCATAGCCAAAATCGGCTTTGCAGGCTCTGGTACCGCCGGCACTTCACTGATAACTGATTCTTCAACCGGCGCCTGACTGGAAGCTGCAACCGTGGAAACTTCAGTTGCAGCTGGGGCTGGCTCTACCGCTTCTGGAGCCGACCCAAACAATCCCGCTAGTAAGTCTTCGCCTTGGGTTTCCAACATAAACATTGGAGCTCCAACCTCAAGCACATCACCTGGTTTAGCCAAAACCTCTAGTACCTTGCCGGCGTGGTCTGACTCAACCTCCATGTCGGTCTTATCGGTTCCAACCACTGCCACGAGCTGACCTGATGTGATTTCATCACCGACCGCGATAAGGATCTCCACTACCTCGCCCTCGGTCATAGTCATTGACATCTTGGGCATCACTATCGCGGTGCTGGCCATTAGCTACCCCTGTGCACTTCTAGAGCATTGGCAATGATGTCATCCAACTGAGGAACAACACTCTTTTCAAGCTGCGGAGCATATGGGATAGGAACGTCCATTCCGCACAACCTTCGAACCGGCTCAGTCAGTGAGAATAGCGCCGGTCCTTCAGAAATTTGAGCTGCAACCTCGGCCATAAACCCTCCGTGCTTCGGAGCCTCTTGAACGAGCATGACCTTGCCAGTCTTTAGAATCGAATCGTTTATCGGGCCCATGTCAAAAGGCGACAATGATCGAATGTCGATTACCTCTATTTCAACACCGGAATCCTTGAGAGACTCAGCCGCTTCAAGGCACCGAGAAACCATCACTCCGCTTGCCACGACCGTCAGGTCATTGCCGCTTAGGACCAGGTTGCTTGTCCCTAGGGGAATCCGGTACTGCTCCTCTGGAACATGGCCAGAGGTTTTATACAAAAGCTTGTGCTCTAGGAAAATAACTGGGTTTGGGTCATCTAGGGCTGCAAGCAATAGACCCTTGGCCTCGTAGGGGCTTGATGGCATAACTACCTTTAGCCCCGGCACGTGAGCAAACCAGGCCTCTAGGCTCTGAGAGTGCTGCGCAGCAGCACCAGTCCCTGAACCGGAAGGCGCTCGAAGCACCAACGGCACCGAAAGCTCGCCACCGAGCATGAAGTGAATCTTGGCGGCCTGGTTAACAATTTGGTCCATGGCCTGAGCTGTGAAGTCCGAGAACTGAATCTCAACAATAGGCTTCATGCCAACAAGGGCAGCACCGACCGCAGCACCGACTATGCCGAGCTCTGAAATTGGAGTGTCTAGGATTCGATCTTTTCCGAACCGATGGTAAAGATCCCCTGAAACACCAAAGGCGCCCCCGTAGATGCCGATGTCCTCGCCGAGCATGAAAACGTTCTCGTCAGTCTCCATGGCCTGCCCAATCGCCTCACGAATTGCTTCGGCGTAGGTAAGTATGCGTTCGGTCATTTATTCTGCCTCCCTGTAAACGCTGCTGAGTAACTCTGCAGGATCAGAATCTGGGGCTTCGGACGCCTCGGTGATTGCGCTGCGGACTGAGTTACGGGCCTTTTCAGTGATTGCATCGATTTGCTCCTGAGTCAAAGTCCCCTGCTCCAGAATCTTTTGCTCAAAACGGCCGATCGGATCCTTGGCCTTCCAGGCCTCGATTTCTTCCTTGGTGCGGTAGAGATTCTTGTCGCTCTTGGAGTGTCCTTTGTGACGGTAAGTCATGCACTCAATCAAAGTGGGACCCTCGCCCGCTCTGGCTCTTTCAACCGCAGTCTTGGTGGCTTCGAATACGGCATCGACGTCATTTCCGTCAACCGTTACTCCAGGAAAGCCATAGCTACCGGCGCGCTCAGAAATCTGGTCAATCCTCATGCTGAATTCTGTCGAGCCACTCATACCGTACTTATTGTTTTCGCAAACAAAAACAACCGGCAAATCCCATATGGCCGCCAAGTTCATAGCCTCGTGGAATGCACCCTCATTGGTTGCCCCATCACCAAAGAAACTCACAACGACGTTGTCTTTGCCCTTCATCTTTTGGGCTAGTGCTGCCCCAGCGGCAATTGGGATTCCGCCGGCGACAATTCCATTGGCACCCAGGTTGCCAGTTTCAACATCGGCAATGTGCATTGAGCCACCGCGACCGCGACAGTAGCCGGTCTGCTTAGCTAATAGCTCCGCCATCATTCTGGTCAGGTCGGCACCCTTTGCAATGCAGTGACCGTGACCGCGGTGAGTGGAGGTAATAAAGTCAGTCCTTCGAAGCGCTGCGCATACCCCGGTTGCGACTGCCTCTTGGCCAATCGACAGGTGCATGGTTCCATGCATAAGTCCGCGAGCAAACAGGCCGTCCACGGCTTCTTCAAAATACCTAATAGACAAAAGCGACTCGAGGGCGGCGCTTGCACTGGCCGCATTCTCGCTGATTGATCCAGTATCAGTCGCCAGTAGTGGGTTGATGCTTGTCATTTATGCCTCACGATTGTGAACAGGATTGAACATTGGTGACAAGTATGGCAATTTACGCCCCTAAAGTGCGGTTTTCTTGCGGCACATTCGTGATAATGCTTCACCTCAAACTAAACTGCCGCTTCCCGTCTAGGCTTTTCTAATGTTGAAGCGGCTAATTGAGATTTCTCGTCCGGTTCTATGGGTGAATACCATAGGAACCTCCGTCACTGGAATGTGGTTGGCGGGCTTTTTGTGGACCTGGGACATCGTCCCAATCTTGATTTGGGTCACCTTCCCGATGAACATCCTGATCTATGGAATCAACGACATCTTTGACCAGGAAACCGACAACATAAACGCCCGTAAAGGCGGTTATGAAGGCGCTCACATTTTCCCGAATGAAGTCAAACCGATCTGGATAGCGGTACTTGTCACCAATGTTCCATTTCTTGTCTACTTCGCACTAACCCTGCCGCTGGCAGCAACCCTATGGATGCTTGCCTATGCGCTGTTCTTCACTTTCTACTCAGCTCCTCCTCTTAGGTTCAAGGCCAGGAAGTATCTAGATGCGCTTTCAAACACCGACTACGCCTTCCCGCTGGCCTTTGTTCCGCTAGCCCTTGGAGTAACACCGGTGTGGTTGGCGGTTACCGGTTTGATGGCTTGGTCAATTGCCAAGCATGCCTATGATGCAATTCAGGACATCCCCCAAGACTCTGACACCGGCATCATTACCACTGCCGTCCAACTCGGCCCAAAAAACACAGCCATTTGGGCGACCTTTTGGTGGGGAATTTCCACGGTGCTATTTGCACTTGTTAACATTCCAGTTGCAATTGTGAATGCTGCAATCGCGGGCCTGTTGGTTTACGGCATTTTCAAGACTCCAACGCCTGAAAAAGCGCACGATCTTTATAAGTACTCCATTGCCTTTCCTTACATTGCGGGAGCCGTTGCCGGAGTTCAGTTGGTAACCGGTCTGGTATTAGGTATCTACCCGTAAAGAAGGAAACCATGAGCAAAGTAATCGTTCTAGGAGCAGGGCTCTCCGGCCTTGCAAGTGCCGCCCTTTTAGCGCGCGCTGGCCACGAAGTTACCGTTCTTGAGCGCCACGACTGGCTAGGTGGCAAATCAAGAAGAGTCACCGTCGCCGGCCAAATCATGGACACCGGCCCAGCTCTTGTAACCTTCACCGGAGTCTGGGACAAACTTTTAGAAAGCTATGACTCACTCGGCGAGAAGCAATCAAAAACCGCTCGCGAGATTGCAGACCTAGAGTTTGTAAAACTCAATGAACTTGGCAGGTATTACTACAAAGATGAAATAACTGACCTGCCAGTAAAGCCCGATCACAAGTGGTTCGAGCCTTGGCAGCGCTTTGAAAAAGAACATGCTCCGCTAACCGAGCCAATAACGCAACTACTAACTAAGCTTCCGATGGACCCCAAAGCGCTGCCGTCGCTTGCCAAGATCCAAAGACGATATGGAATCAGGCTCACCACAAGCTGGTACCTAAATGCTCTCAAGTGGCTACCTCAAGACCTCAAAGACATCATCGCCATCCACACCCTGAATGCTGGCATCGCTCCTTCTAAAACCCTCGCGCTTTACGCATCTATGACCGCGGTAATGGCAACCGATGGCATTCGAGTTCCAGTAGGTGGAGTAAACGAGATTGCCCAATCGCTCGGCAAGTTGGCGACAGCGGCCGGAGTGACAATCAACTTCAACGAGGAAATAACCAGCATCAAGAAACGGAGTGTCGAAACCAAAAACGGCTTTTTTACGGCCGACTACATAGTTTCGTCCTTGGACCCGCAAGTATTCAAGTCGCTGATGACAGGGAAGCCGGCGCTCCCCGCACGAATGCGGTCCTGCTCTGGAATAGCGATCTACGGAGTTTTGGCAAAGCCGCTACCCAAAAACACGGTCACCCACTCGGTTGTTATGCCGGATGACCCGAATGATCTTTATAAAAAGCTTGAAGGTAACCGACTACCAAACCAAACCATGGCCTTTGTGAACTACTACAAAGCCCGAGAGATCTACCCGAATAACAAACCAACGGTTGCAGTTCTCCTAACGGCGCCAGCTGATGGCGGGAATTACGACATTCAACACCCTTGGGTGAGGCAGGAGATTACCCGAATCTCCAACAAGCTCGGCCTCAAACAACCCATCACCGAGTTATTTGAGGATCACATTGTTCTAGACCCTGCATACTTCGGCAGCTGGGGGGCACCTGGCGGAGCTCTCTACGGAGCGACGAAACCAGTGTGGCAATCGGGTCCATTTCACAACCCGCAATATATGAACCCTCTCAGGCCTTGGCTTTACCGAGTGGGAGCTTCTGTGCACCCAGGCGGAGGAATACCGGCTGTATTGGGTGGTGCTATGAATTCAATAGCGCCGCTCCTAAAAAAGAACTAGGTCTGTTACTGCTCAGCATTCAGAGCTTGTTCCAGTAGCTCCAAGGTTGGAAGATCCGGCTCATACCTAAACACTCCAGTCCAAGAACCATTCACCGCTTCACCGGAGACGATAATGCCGTTTTCAATAAACACCGTGAAGTCGCCGTAGCCATCGTTTGTCAGCGTGAGTTGGTTGTCGCCTTCGACAATCACAGTTGCATCATCCTTGAGCATCATCCAAGCACTGTAAACGGTGAAGAGCTCTGGCTGCTCAATAGGGATAACATCTTCAAGCTCTATGTTGTAAAGCGCCGCTACAAACTCAGCGCCTGGCTGATAAGTCAGGATATAGGTATCACCTGAGGAAGTAACCTCCTCGGTCATGCCTTGAAACAGCCAGAGCTGATAGCTGGCCTCAACGGCATCTAAAACACTCACCTCAACAGCTGTCTCTGGCGCTGTGGCGGAGGTGGGGGTTTCACTTGAAGTGCTTGTAGCCACCTCTCCCGGAGCACAGCCAGCCAGGCCAGCAACCAAAGAGAAAGCTGCGACTACAACAAGGGGCACAAGAGTTTTCTTCACCCCTCAAGGCTAGCCGAAGATAAAGATAACCAGTCCTTGGTCACCTCAACCACATCACCAAAAACACCCGTTTCCTTGACCGTTATGGTCCAGCCGTCACTGGTTACGGATTCGCCCAGCTTTAGCGATGCGTCCATGGTCCAACTGAGGCCAAGATTCACTCTCTTTGGAGCAATGACATGAACGTTAATTTCGGTGTCTGGTTGGTACAACTTTGCGCTGGTATCCACTCGATAGTCGTAAGCGCCCGCAAATTTTACCAAGCAGTGCGTCATAGGCCTGGCGCCTTCGTGATTCAACAACGATGACCACCTGGTGAGAAATAGATATCGTGCGACCTTTTTGGTGATCCCCCGTCCATGCGGCTGGGGGTGGCAACGAAAATTATTGAAGGGACGTCCGGGATGTCCGGACAGTATCTTTTTTGTCTGGGCAGGTGCTAGGGTTGCTAGAACTCATTTATGGTGGGCAATAATGTACGTACATACATTTAGCTAAGGAGAACAGTGATAGCTCTAGCGGACCATGAAGCATCAAGCTCCGAGGTAATGCACGACCTGACTGTGCTTCTAGTTGATTCCAAGACACCATATAGTTACGTTCGTTCGTGTGCGACGCACTCGTTATTCGGTAAGTACGCCCTGGGTGCTGAGCTGTTTGTCATAAACCCTGATGCGTCTCTGACTTCACTGGCCGCATTTGGGCGTTCACTCTACGTTTCTGAACAGAGACTTTCACTCTGGGACCAAAACCCCATTTCCGAGGCCGCAAGAACCGGTTTGCCCACTAATGGGACGGAGCTGATTGAAGAAACGGGGTTAGAGGTTTATTTTTACTGCTACCCGTTCTCATCTTCGGCTCACACAATCGGGGTTATGGTCATGATCAAGTCCTCACCCTATGAAGTAACACTGGGAAAACAGGACCAACGAACCGCTTCAATGTTCGGCGGCCTATGGCTTGAGTGCATGGGGACCGCGAGCCAAAATACTCTCGCCACGGATTCCCATGGCGACCTGGAAGAGCTAACTAGCCGACAGCAAGTAGTGCTCGAAATGATTGCGAACGGAAACACCAACGGCACGATAGCCGAGTCCCTAGAGCTCTCAGAGTCAACCATTCGTCAAGAGACCATCAAGATCTACCGAAAGCTTGCAGTCCCAAACAGAACTGAGGCGACTAAAAAGGCAGTCCTTCTAGGACTCCTCAACACAATGGGAAGCTAAGCACTAAAACCAAAACAATTACCCGCCAGCAAACCACAAGAAACGCCGTTGGTCTTCTAACCCCCGAAAGGTGAAGGCTTGAGCGAATTGGGTTTGGCTCTCTGCCGTGCTCACTTTTCCAAATAACAGCAACATCACTCACATAAACCAATTAAATGACTAACCCCAGGCCCGAAGGCCTGGGGTTAGTGGTTATTGAACTACTAAGTAGTAAGAACTACTTGGTGGTTACGTTGAATGTGCTGATCATTACACCATCAATGTAGATGGTTGCAACGATGTCGTAGCCAGCTCCGGTGAAGCGAACTACACGCTCGAAGTCAGAGGCTAGTGAGGCAACCACTATCCACTTACCAGCAACGATTGCGCTCATCTTCTTGCCTTCATAGCCCTTTGCATAAAGTGCTACGTAGCCCTTGAATGAACCAGCGTTTACCTTTGTCTCTGAAGCCACATCGCCAGAGGCGGTGATCACAGTTGTCGAGGTAGTAACTAGGTCCTTGGCGTCGAGGTAGTCAGCATCCTTGTTCTGGTCATAGGACACGGTTACAGAAACTGTTCCGGTGTCGTTTGAACCTAGTAGAACGCTGAACATTAGCTCACCATTGGCGTCGGTCGCGGTTGGCAAGTTGCCAAACACAATTCCGGCACCAGTGTAGGCAACCTTGACAGCAGCAAGAGCAACACCGTTACCGTATGCGTCTGAAAGCTTTGCCTTTACCTGGAAGGTAGAAGCAGGCTGTACAGCAGCAGGAGTAGTAACTGTAAGAACAGTTCCCTCTCCAACGCCGATTCCGGTGAAGGATACCTTGGTGGTGGAGCTCACGCCGTTAGCGGTCACAGTGATTACTGAATCTGTCTGAGCAGATGTCGAGTACAGGTTCACTGCAAACTCACCGTTCGTGTCAGAAACCAATGTGATTGATCCGCGCTTGTCAACAGCACCGTTTGAGAACAGGATGTTGGCAGGGCCCGAAACGGTCACAACCGAGAAGCCAACCGAACTACCAGAAGTGGTGTTGGTTACCTTACCTGAAACAAGGTTGCTGTTTACGTAAAGAGGTGCAGCAGCGAAAGCGATACGGGTATCGCGCTCAACCAGCGCAACCTTAGCAACTGCATCCGAAAGATCTGCGGTTGAAGAGGCGTACAAGGTTGAAGCATCTGCCGCTAAGTTAACCTTCGACTTAGCGTTAGTTGCAGTTGTTAGGTCAACGATGGTGGTTGTGTTAGCAAACACTCCAGTTGAGCCCTTCTTCTGCAATGTGATTCTGGACACGAAGGAAGTAGTTACCTGACTGTCAGTCACCTTTACAGTTGCCTTGCCGTTCACTAGGGAAACGAATCCCGCAGTGACGCCAGAGCCGCTCACAGCTAGACGGTAGTCTGCATCCGCAGCCGCAGTGAAGAACTGGTCAGCAACAAGCAAGTTGAGGTCATAGCTTGCGCCGACCGCTACAGTGCGAGTTCCAGTTGTTAGAGCCGCGCTGTCAGACACGTTCATGTCAAATAGCGTTAGCGCTGCAGTGTCCCATTCAAGAGTGAATGTTGTCTGCGCACCGGCGTTACCTTCTGGAGTAACTGTGATGGTGACCGTCTTGCCGTCGGTACCAGTTGTGTCGGTAACAGTGAATGTGACCTGTCCGTTTGCGTCAGTCACCAAGGCTGGCTTCGCTGCAGAAGATGCAAGTCCGTTTACCTTGATAGTTGTGTTCGCTCCTACTGCTGTGGTGTATGCAACAGAACGTCCGGCGCCAACTGAAACTCCATCTTTATCAACAACAGTCGCAGTTACCGTGGCAGAAAGAGTTCCTGCTTTGATTTTTGCGTCTGTGGCGTTGTTAACCGAGTTGTTTATACTTGCGCCCTGAAGTGACTCAGAAGCGACAGTTGTAATTACAGTGTCGGCTGCTAGAAGAGCAAGCGTTCCAAACTTGGACGCTGTTCCAACAGTTGCGTACTTGTTCGCAGTTTGCTCGAAGGCAAGAGTTGCAGAGTAGTCACCAGCGAACACGGATGTGATCGAGGAGTAAGTAACCGTGTAGGCCGTAGCGGTCTGTAGGTCCGTGTCGGACTCCGCTGCAGTTGGCTTCACAGTTGCAGTCAATGTGTATGTAAAGGTATTAGTACCTGTCACAGTCACAGCGACGGCAGTTGCCTGTACAGCCGAATCCACGTCATCAGCAGCATCTACTGCCAAGGTGATCTTGTCACCTGTTCTTAGGTGGTGGGCAGCAGTTGTGGTGACAGAAACAACGCCAGTTGTTGCAACAGAAACAGCCGTTAGATCATCAGTTCCGGGAGCAGCAGCATCGGCACCGTCAGTTCCGGCAATCGGAGTAACAGGCAACTGGAAGTTCCAGTCGTTCATGCCAGCAGTGGCAGTCAAGTCGATGGCTGCAATGTCGGTGGTTGCATTTACCCAGCCAGTTAGGTTCGTTACATCAGCCAAAGAAACGCTGACTTCCCATGTTCCGGCGTCCGCATCCTGGGTACTGATGTCGGCCTTAACAATTGGAGTCTGGTTCGAACCCTGACGGGTAAACACAGCTGCTAGCAAATCGTCGTCAGCGACCTGAACACCGTTAATTACTGGGGTGGTCGAAATCGTCGCAGTTAGAGATGCATCCAGTGTGTTAGGTGGGGTCAAAGCGATTGATCCATCTAGGTCCGCTAGAGCAACAAATGTGATCTCACGAGCTGGTGAAACGTAGTCCAGTGAGTCAATCTTGTCGTTTTCCACGTAGTCAACGAAGGCCTGAACAGTAACGCTCTTTGTTGTTGTGTTTGGGGACAGAAGCTTTAGGTCTGCGTTTGCAGCGTCGTCATCACCAGTGTCTACAACGAATGAGTTGTTAGATCCACGAAGGTTTGACAGCTGGTTGACTGTAACGGTTGTTTTCACTTCTTCGTTCTGATCAACCGCGAAGGTTGCGCCGGCGCCGCTGATATCGATTTCGGTCTTGAAGGTAATATCGTTACCGTCAACAGTGGCATAGTAAGGAGTGTCGGCGGAAGCAACAGTGGCGCCGGTAGCGCCTGCTCCACCGTCCTCCTCGCCTATAAGGGCACCATCTAGGAAGATGTAGCCACCAGTGCCCAGCTCAGTTGCTAGATCAGCGGCCGTAATGGTAACCGTGTTAGCAGTTTTGTCGATAACCATGGTGTCGGCTTCCGTGAAATCTTCATCAAGATTAACGAAAGCGCTGGTTCCGTCAGCAGCAGGTACGAATTCTGCCTCTGGGTCCGTTACGAGGAACTTCAGTTCCTTGCCGGTGAACTTAGCGGACGCACCCTGTGTTGCTCGGATGCTGAATGTGTTACCAGTATCCGCGATTACTGCATATGCGCTCTGGACACCGCTGGACGGAGCCAGGGTTACGAATCCTTCAATTGCTGCGTTAGCCGGAGCTGCTGCAAACATGGAGGAAACGAGAGCGACACCTGCACCAAACGCCAGACCCTTTTGGGTTGTGTTCTTAGACATGTATGTCTCTTTCTTTCTTGGTTTGCCTATAACCAGTTGGTTACAGGCTGTAAGAGAGTGTTACCACCAACCAAGCAGGAGATAGCAAACCCTTACGTAGATAGGTAACCAGTGGGTAGGTGGTTTGGTTACTATCGCGGGCCGAGGTATGAACGAACATCCTGAATGTCTGTGCGTACAACTAAAAACCTGATTTCTGCCAATACGGTGACTTCGATTTGTGGACAGTGCCGTCCAGTTGCTAACTGGCCTTCAGGAAGCCCCCACGCTGCTGTCCCTACTTCGGGGGAGGCGTCAAATCAGGATCAACCGATGTCTGATCAGTCTTCGCCCCTGGGCGGCCTATAGGCACTGCGATTACGGGCGCACGGCCCCGACTTGGGACTTGGACGACGCCGCCCGGCGAAAGACGATCAATGAATTGTCCGAACAAGCGTTTCGATTGTCCGAACATGTATCCGCTATGGTTCTAGGAGGTTGAAGAACTCGGGTGTACCGAACAGATCGGAAAAGCTTTTGGACGTCACTACAGAAATAGCTCAGACAGTTCGAATGATTGGGCTTATCGCCTCAAGTTCTTCTGGCAACGAATTGTGCCGCCGGATGGCAACGGATGAGCTCTTTGGCATCGGCACATTGGGGGTTCAGGTGTATGCCCTGACTAATACCGGTCGCTGGCAACCACTCGGCTCCTATGGCAAGAACTCGTTTGAAAGCCAAACCCTCTCGCAGCTTGATGACAACCTCTTGACTGAGGCCGCAAGGACGAGAGAGCTGTCTTTCGGAACTGCCATGTTAGACGACCAAGAAGTTGATGTGATTGGTTGCGTCTACCTTCGAAACGAACTGCCGGTAGGTGGGGTAATTAGATTCTCACTGAAAGACTCCTACATTTTTACCCCGGATAACGGAACCTTGAAGGCCATCCAGGCTGCGGGCGGTTTGTTCCTGGACTCCATTGGCTACAAAACGGTAGCCAATAGTCAAGATTCCAAAAAGGCCTCTCCCGAGGACATGACACAGCGTCAAATGTTAATCCTGACCGAGATGGCTCTGGGAAAGACCAACCTGGTAATTGCCAACAAAATGATTCTTAGCGAGTCGACAATTAAGCAGGAGTCAGTAAAAATCTTTAGAGCCCTCGGTGTTAGCACCAGGCAACAAGCCGTCTTAAAGGCTGTGACCCTTGGGCTGTTGCCTGAAGGAGTTGAGATTTATTTCTAGACAGTCCCTTCAAGAGCGCCACATGGACTGTAGAGCCATTGAGCACAAACGTTACTGAGAAACGCGTATCCCCAGCTGTCGCGACGACTAACACTGGGCGCAATAGGAATCTGTGCGATGCTCACTGGTGCTGGCACAGTAACTACTTAGTGAGGATTGGGATGGTAGAAAGTAGCTTTCTATCGATGTAAACACGCACCGCTATCTTGTAACCAACGCCCGTATACTCGACAATTCGTACAAAGTCGGACTTCAGTGCTGGCACAATTACCCAATCTTTCCCAACCTTGGCTGAAAAACGCTTGCCCTTGTGACCCTTGGCATAAAGCGCAATGTAACCCTTAAAGCTCCCAGCATTGACTTTGGCGCCCGCAGACGTTGAGGGAGTTCCTGTAACAGGGTCCCCACCCGACCCAGGAGCAGTTGGGTTGCTGCCACCGATAGACCCCGATGAACCTGGACCGACAGATCCAGAGGAGCCTGGACCGACAGCGCTAGAAGTTGAAGCGATTTGGAAGGTGTGGGTAATAGATTGGGCTGGGCTGTAGGCAACGTTTCCTGGCTGTGCTGCAGTGACGCTGCAACTACCGATAGCCGAGAACGACACCACAGAGCCCGAAATCGAACAACTCCCGATCACTGTGAACCTAACCGATAACCCCGAAGAGCTTCCAGCAGAAACTGCGATAGGGCCAGGCAGAGCTTGGCTAGCTACCGGAGAAAAGGTGATGCTCTGCGCTGCCTTCACTGTGATTGTCTTGGAGCCAGTACCTGCGGCAAAGGACGCGGTTGCAGCAGCAGCAGCAGCAACATTGCAAGTGCCGGCTGAAACTGCAAAAACCTTGCCCGCTGAATATGTGCAAGCGCCGGCTGGAGAAGCACTGACGGTAATTGTGACTGCTCCGCCTGAAGGGGCAGAGGCCTTCAAAATTACATTGGTACCTATGTCCATCGAAGCCAAGTCTGCGGGACTAAAAGTTGGTGTGTTATCGGAGGCGCCCGAAGAAATGATCTTGGAAGTTGATGCGATTGAGCGTGCGCTGGTTCCTTGAGCGTTTGTGGCCGTCACTTTTAACGTGTAAGTACCAGAAGCCACGTTGGATAGCGTCAGTGAAGTGGAGGTGGCTGGGCTTGGCACCGCAGGTGTTCCAACATCCGTTCCCGAAGAGTTGATTAGGAAGACCGAGTAGGAAGTAATTGCACTGCCATTTGTTGCGGGTGCCAACCAGTTAACAGGGATGGAGCTACCCTCCACAGTGGCTGTTGGCGCAGCCGGCGCAGTTGGCGCAGTCGCAAAAGTGATCGCATCAAAGTCATCGCTTGCCGCCTCACCGAGTGAGTTCACTGCAACGATGCTAAAGGTATAGTTTTGGCCAGCTGTGAAGCTCGAACTGCTGTACGCAACGCTTGCAGATGACACGTCGACGCTGAATGAACCGCCGTCGGAGATCACGTACTTGATTATTGCGGAGCCCCCGTTACTGGGGGCCGTCCAGCCAAGAGTAATTTGTCCTGAACTGAGCGAGAGAGTCAGTGAACCTGGAGTGAAGGGAACAGTCTCCGCAATAATTGTGGCGTTAGGCGCCGCCGAGGGGGTTTCAGATCCGTCAGCTGCGATTGAAGTCACGACCACCGAGTAGGTGATGCCTCCGGTTAGCCCCGCAAGCGAAGATGAGCAGCTGCCGCCGGCGCATACTGCAACAGAACCGGACTGGCTAGTTTGGCCATTAGCGGTTGCGGTTACCGAATAAGTTGCTGCTCCTAATGCCTGGGTCCAAGTCACAGATGCTGTTCCTGCCGATGTTGCAGCACCGTCTTGAGTCGTGCTCAGTACGCTTACGTTTGTCGGTGCTGACGGAGCCGCGATTGCGGGGCTTGCCACATTAGCCACCAGCAACATTCCAGCTAGGGCAGCAAGAAACCTGAAACTGCCTACTATTCTCACTTGGCCACCAACGTGATGTTTACGGCTTTCGGGGTGGTGGTGGTGTCTGCTGTTCGGAGGTCTGAAGCACTGACGGAGTAAGGCGTCAGGTATGAAGCCAAAGGCGTAACAATGGCCGGAGGGTTCACATAGAACACTTTGATCTTCCAGTCAAAACTAGAGTCAAGCTGCAAGGCATAGTCACCCGTTGCGCTAGTGACAGCTTCCGCGGTTTCTCCGCTTGCAACACCGTCACTGGTATTGAAAGCCTCGGCAAACACGATTGCCCCAGATACCCCGGCAGATCCAGAAGAATTTAGTATCCGTCCTGCAACATTGCCGGCACTTAGCTGCAGAGTTATTGCTTTGGAGACTACTTCCCCAGACTGACCCCCGCACTTAGCTGCAACCTTCGAAACAACCCCGAGGCCGTCAACTGCGAACACGCAAGTTGTCCTAGACCCTTCAGACAAATGACCTGGATACAAGGTCAGCCTGAAGGTCTTGCCAGATTCAAGGTTCAATGATGCAACTCCAGACCTATCGGTCCCGTATCCGTTTTGCCAAGAAACGTAGGAGTAGCTAGTTGGATCTACCTCCTCGACCTGAATGAAGGCCCACTTAGCTGCCGAGATTCCATCTGCGTCCTTGACGGTTATCTTCAAGTTCGGAGTGCCGAGTTCAAAATTAGTGCCAGTTAGCTCTGCGTAAGTGAGGTTGTTTACCGTTGTTCTAGAAAAAGTGCTCCTAGAGATCCAAGGCGCCTCAATTTCGATGCTGAATCTTGCACCTTCGTTCAAAAGATAAGTATCGTCTATATTGAAGCGAGCCTTTCCATTAGCATCCGTCGCACCAGAACTTAGCCACCGCTTCCAACCACTTTCCTCATAGAACAAATTCACCCATGTGTTTTTGATCGGGGTAGGGCTGTCTCCCGGGGACAGCACGGTTACTGTCGTGTTTGGTCCCAGAGCCGTGATGTTTCCAAGGTCTACGCCACCGGGAAGGTAGTCTTGACCGATTACTAGATCCGCGAGCTGTGCACAAATTGGTTTGCTGTCGCCAGAAGAACATCCCCATCGAACTGCATCTATACCGCTTTGTTGGTTCGGGTCAACCCAAATTTGGATGTCCTGCGCACCACTAAGACTAGGATTTCGCAGGGCAATTTCGGCGGAGTCGATCAGCAGTGAGATGTTGCCGTCCTCTCCGGAGAAGGCATTTGACCACCAATTTCCAACTGAAATACTCACGTTGGTGTACTTCAGTGGGTTGCCATTAGTGTCTAACAGCTTGAACTTCACATTCGGCTCGCGCAATCGCAACATTATTTGGCCGCCAACTACGCAGTCGCCGGTTACTAGTTCGCTCGCCACAGAAACTTGGCACTGCGCAGAATCAGAAAGAGTTCGCTCATCCCATGGTGCTCGAGCCTTGAGGTAGTAGGTTCCATCAGGCAGGGTCATGCCAAAGGCACCATTCTTGTTGGTGCTGATGCCGTACTCCCAAAGTTCCCAGCGGGTAGAGAAATCAATCGGTACTACATAACTGTTCTGAACCTTCGTCGAGCTCTCCCCTGGTCGATAAACATTTCCTCGAAGGTTCGGGGCTGCCAAGGTGAGTGGGAACACTCCGGCTTCTGCTGTCACCGACCGAGTTGCACCCACGTCCTCGTGCATCTCGATCTCCCCAGCAGAATTTATCCTGGCGTAGTAGATGTTTCTGGACAATAGGCCAGTGTTTTGGTAGCTAGGGTTCACAGTGAAACGGTATGTGTGAGAACCAGAGGCTGGCACCGGCAGCCTCAAGGATGCCTGACCTTGGTAGTCCGAACTGGAACCTCTCGACCATTCGTCCGTTGTCTCGTTGTAAACATCAACGTAAGAGTCTCGAACAGGGTCACCTAGCGCAGATCCATCGGTCCCCGGTTCGTAAATCTTCACCCTTAGATTTGGTGTGTCGAGACCGATGGTCGCTGCGAATTGTCCGCCAACTGTTGACGCTGCAACCTGCGCCTGAGTGAAGATTTTGGTAGTTGAAGTGTAAGCACTTGTCGGTCCGGATGAGTTGACATAGATTTCAACTCTCATGTCCGCCGCTAGGGTTTCTAGGTTCAAACTAACTACACCATTGGCATCCGCTGAGCCTCCTCCCAACCAACCAATGTCATCGTTCATAACGTTCACCCAGACATAGGGCGCGCCATTTGAGCCAGCCGTAATTGTGAAGATGGTGTTCGGCAGCGCCGGTGACAATTGAATCCCGGTTCCTGACCCGATAACCGCACCGCTCGAAAAGGCTCCAAGAACTCCCTCGATTTCTGCTTCGCCCTCGTAGCGCGCTTCAGCAAATTCAGGGTTTTGATTGGCACGGATTGTAAGCACTGAAGTGTCGTTGAAGTCATCGAATGATGGCCACTTCGATAGCGCCCATTGACCGGCGTTATTGGACTGTGTGCAACGACTGGAGTCGTTGCCCTCGTTATTCTGCCAAAGGCAAATCGAGGCATTTGCTAGCTTTTTAGAGGTATCATTTGGCGCAACAACCTCACCAGTCCAGGTTGGGTCACTCAATTGAAGAGATATTCCAGAACTGACTGCTACTCCGCCAATACTCGCTATTCCTTCAGCATCAACGATAAGCCCAGTGATCTCTGCGCTGTCTCCGTACGCAGTCGACTGGTAAGGAGCTCTCGCGAACAACGAGTACTCGCCCTCTGGCAAAGCCAAGGCCCATCTGCCCTCTCGGTCAGTCCACTTGGAGTATTCCCATAGCTCTTGCCCAGTAAGGGCGTCAACAGGAAGTATTTGGCTGTCTGAGATCGGGGTTGTGCCGTCAACACCGTAGACAACGCCAGTCAAGGCTGGCGCCCTCAGCACAAGGCCATTGAAAGTTCCGGAATAGTCTGCAAGCTCAGCTTCGGTTACCGTGAATTCAGCTGAGAGAGTGGTCGCATAATCTTGGCTTCCCCAGGGCTCAAATCGAAGCCTGAAGGTTCCGGCACGATCAATAGTTAGACCGAAGCCACCGTCAGGACGCACATTGGCATTCATGTCGGTCCACTCCCAGTAATCCATCTCCGGGACATACCTCTGGACTTGGACGTTTACCCAGAGCCGTTGTCCAAGATCAATACGGTCTCCCACCGAATCATTTAGCCAGCCGGTTAGGTTCGGTGAACCCAATTCAAGAGCAAACACCCCATCGACCGCGGTCGCTGAGTTCAAAGTTAGGACAAGAGTCCCTCCGACATCAGCCACCGTGCCCGTGTATGTCGTTGAGACCGCATCGCTGTTATAAGGCGGGTGAACTCTGAATTCATAAGATCCGGCACCTTCCTCAGTAAAGCTCGCAAGACCATTTTGATCAGTGCTGATCCAATCTAACCACTGGCCATCTTTTCGGATTTCAATGCCGATGTACCTAATTGGCACTGCAGAGCCAGGCTCATAGACCTTGAAGGTTGCGGTTGGTGCGGAGAATCTCAGGTCAGGGAAGCTGGCAACGGTTCCTGAGAGATTCTCGTTCGTTGCCTCAAATGGGGCGCCAAAGGTTTTGCCAGCTCCCTCTATGCTGTAAGGCTCTAGGATCATCCTGTAGAGACCGGTTTCGTTCAAGTTGAGCCCGAAGTTTCCCTTATTGTCTAGGTCTGCATAATTGTTGGTCCAGGTCCAAAGATTTGCTGCATCATCGTACTTTTGAACTCCAACATTGGCCCACGCTCCGCTGGAAAAATCGAGAGTAGCTCCCGAGGGAGACTTGAGTTTGCCGGTGACATTCGGCCTATCTAATTCAAGGACGAACACTCCGTCGCCTGAGGGCGTCACGCCGGGAATTGTTATTGAGAAACCGCCTACTCCCGAATCGCTCACTGTGAGCGTGTAAGTCGTGGATGCCATCTCCGAAGGTGATGCAAGATGGGGCTTTTCTACTCTTAGTTCGTAAGTTCCAGCGCTAGATATGTAGGCTCCAGCTACGGTGCCAGTGTCGGTATAGAGGCCGTAGCTCGATCCGGCCCCGCTTAGTTGACTTCCGATATTTCTCAAGGGATCGGTCTTGCCCGGGGCAGTTACGGAGAACTTGAAGTTTTTCAGCGGGAGATCAATCACGCCCAAGTTCTGGACCACTTCAGGGTTTGATACATTCACACTCCCAAGAGTGAGGCCACCGAAGTCCGACCCACCTTGCGGTTGGTCAATTGTAACTTTGTACAATCCAACCTCAGAAACGTAGAAACCCACTCTTCCATCAGGCTTCACTTGCGTCCACTGCCGAAATTGCTCGTCTGATGAAAAGTCAACAATCGCATTTTCCAGTCTCGCCCCCAGGCCAAATTGACTGAGGTCTACAGGGGAGCCGTTGGCATGGACTGTTGCGATAAGGTTTGCTCTGTGAGGCTGAAGTTGGAAGAAACCACCCGTCGAAAGAGTCTCCACAAGAGTTTGGGAGTCCTTGATGCTGGCGACTTCTCCGCCAACCATCTCTATGGAATATTCTCGGTCGACAACCAGTAAATCCGACGATGTGCTAACTCTCAAATTGTATTTACCATCAGGCAGCCTGAGTCCCACGACTCCGGAGTACGTGTCATTATTCGCCGAAAAGTTTCTATTTTCAACCTCAGTGCCGTAGGCGAAGACAGAAAAGTTATCGAAAAAGTTTCCAGGCTCGTAAGGATTTACAAGCTTAATATTTACATTCGCAAGTTGATATTGAAGCCTGTAATTTCCATTACCGTCCAATGGAGGGACAGTTTCTCCCGACGAGTCTCGAAGAGTGGTGGATCCAGAATCCACCACCAGTTCATACTCTTCTCCGGCAAGCAGGTTCTCGTCCGGATAGGTACTGAGTTGATAGACACCATCTTCTAGGGAGTAGCTCGCGAGACTGTTGGCCGAATAACCGGGGCCCCAATAACCAGACTGGCCGGACTCTGTGTTTTGAAAAAGCTGAATGCTTCCACCCTGCTTAAGTCCTGCATTTCCAGTTTCGATAGAGACCCTGAAGTTTGGAACTGGAGGTACGACCTCGTATTTAAAAGTACCCGGATCGGTAAACGGCCCTGCTTCAGAAAGTGAGTAGTCACCATTCGCATTTATGTAGAACGGCTGGCCGGTAAATGTGGGAACCGAATTTGAACCTGAAATCTCGAACTGCGGCCAGTATTTCCCTGCCAAAGGGCTCTCGATAAGCGCCGCAAAACTTCCGTTGCTAGCGATTTGTGAATTCCTTTGCCAACCGTCGAAGTCGACCTGGCCGTTAGCAAGGGATTTGCGAATAGTTATCGTTCCACTAACGCCGTCTGATAATGAAAGTGGTGCTCTGGATGCGTCTAACAACTGCCCCCGGAAATTTGCCGCGGTCAAAGTGAGAGAGATGACCGAGGTGCCGTCTATCAACTCCGGAAGGATGGCGTTAGCAAAGGTGTCGTCTGAATAGGCCGTGTGGCTGTACGAAGGGCTGGCCCCCGACAAGCGCAATCCGAATTCTGAAAAGAAAACTCCCTGTTGGCCTTCAGGATTGATTGAAATCAAATAGTCCTGCCCAGAACTTAGGCCCGTTGACAAATCAAGGCCGAATGGACCTGCCCGAAGAATTGGCGCATAGGAGGGGTTGAATCCCGTGTCCCCCGTCGCAGGATAACTAATCCAAGAGAACCCACTAACTTCGTCCCCCGACTCATCTACGGCCCTAAAAACCGTATTTGCTGCAACTAGCTGAATAGCAATTGATTGAGCTGAGTCGGTGAACCGCACATAGCCGTAGAGGTTAGCGTGGGAGTAATCCCCCACTGGAGGAAGAATCGCATACCCCTCGAAATACCGACCGTTGTCTGGATCGTAATTGATTTGCGCTACACCATCGGCGCCGGCCGTCTCGGGTTCAGTTGGGGCTATTCTTCCGGTGCTTGGATCCCACTCAAGAAGTGCTATTTCTGCACCCTCGTAGGGGGCACCATCACTGTCAGTGATGGTGAACGTCTTAGCGGAGGTCTCGGCCACTGCAACTGGCAAGCCAAACCCCAAAACGCTAAACACCAGAGTCAAAAGTAGCGCTATAGCTTTCTTCAACGTTCCCCCCCAGGAAATTTGTACCAGCAATTAATTAGCATAAATTTATAGATACATTTGTCTTTCGACAATGCCGACACAAGAAATACCTAAGGGGCACCTGTCCCCACTTACGGGGTTCGAATTCAAAGCGGTTCCCAGAATTTGAAACGGACTTACGAAGAGTAAGCCTCACGGAAGTAAATCAATCATCGCTATGCGTTGGTTCCTTCTGCCGCCGCGTAGTAACCAAAACGGTTCTTTAAAAGACGTCACTCAACAAAAAATCGACATGGATTCCGCAACCGGCCGCATATGTGCCCTCGTGACCGTTAAGCGGCAAGGCGCTAATGACTGACTACCCAGACTTTAAAAAACAAGGATCTTCAATTGCTAGCTTGCCTTGGACGACCACCCGGAGTCTAAACACCACCACAGCGAGGGCGAGCCTTGCGATTTCGGCACTCTTATTGGCTGGTTGTCCAGTTTGAAGGACTTAGATATTTGCGGCGCCGGGAACTCCCGCCCCCGGCAAACGCAATCGAGTTCGACGACACCATCAGATGTAGTTCAGCTGCTCAAAGTGAAATTGCTGTCGAGGTGGATAAACCAGCGACCTGGACGACAGCCTTGGCCGAACAATCTGGGTTACATAAATGGCGGCTGGCGGGAAATAAGTAACCGTTCGCAACAAAGGAATGACCTAGGAGTTTTTGCGTTGTAATAAGGGACAACAAACAAAAGGCGCCGGCGACCGCCGGAAGGCTATAAGAGCGCGAAATATAAGGACCCCATGTCATTCACCGATGAACTTCTAGAGAACAACAAGGCTTATGCCGCCACGTTCTCCGGCCCCCTTCCACTTCCACCCGCGAAGAACATTGCTGTGCTGGCCTGCATGGATGCAAGAATCAACGTCTATGGCGTGTTAGGTCTTGAAGAAGGTCAATCGCACGTGATTCGCAATGCGGGAGGCGTTGTGACAGCCGATGAGATCAGGTCCTTGGCTATTAGCCAGCGACTGCTTGGCACTAAAGAAATAATTCTCATTCACCACACCGACTGTGGCATGCTCACCTTCACGGACGATGAGTTCAAAGAGGGCATTCGCGCTGAAACTGGCTTGAAGCCCGAGTGGGCGGCGGAGTCGTTTAACAACTTAGAAACTGACGTCCGACAGAGCATCGCGCGGATAAAGGCTTCGCCCTTCATCCCTCTCACCGATGCAGTTAGAGGTTTCATCTTCGATGTTGCCACTGGACTACTAGAAGAAGTCAAGTAGCGTCAGAGACTAAAAATGAAACGCGAAACCCGGTCCTAGATATTCTTAGGACCGGGTTTTTCACTACTGAAAACAGTTTCGAGAATTTGCCTTACCTCATGAGTTATGAGTCAACTGCCAGCCGGGATTCAGTTCTCCGATACCTTGATTGGTTGAAGAAACCCACGATGTCGTGAAAAGCATCGTGGGCCTCAGTGCGTTTGGGGGGTATCGAACCCAAAAAAATCGATCCAGAATGATCAACCAAGCGCTTTGTAACAATTCCGACCCTATCCCTTGAGATAACAACGGGCAAGTGCTGCAGGACGACGATCACTTAGGAACGCGAAACTAAAAAACTCTCCCTCGAAAGAAGCCTAAAAAGACCTTTTCGAAATGGGGAGAAAAGCAGCTGTTGTAGGATTTTAGGATTATGGAAAATGACATTGAGCCAGAAAAAAAGAGCCTCGTTCCTTCCCGCGCTGTCGAAATTATGGAAGAGGTCTTCCACGTAGTTCTCGGGTTCTTCCTTTTCGGAATCGCTGTTGCGGCACTTATTTACTCGGTCATAAGAGTCTTCACCACCTCTCCCTTTTTCCCAACCGGCATGATTCAATCGATCAATGACATTTTGTTCATCATTATCATTTTGGAGATCTTGAGAACTGTCATTGCCCGCTACACCGATGGCGTTTTCCAGCTCCAGAACTTCTTGATTATTGGAATCATTGCTGCAGTCAGGCACATTCTTACCGTCGGTGCCTACATGACCCTTGGCTCAGGTAAGACAAGAGAAGAGTTTGACCGAGCGGTAATTGAGTTATCAATCAGCTCCGGAATAGTTGTTGCGCTGGTGCTGGCCATATTCTTGGCCAAGGTCGCAGAGTCCCTGCCCTCAAAAGCGCAGGCAATTACAAAATAGCTCCCGGCTATTTGATTTGCTCCATCCACAACTTGACCATTGCATCCGCATCGACCTTCAAGATCACCGTGCATTCCTTGCCCGGTCTGAAACCGTAAAGCTCGGGGGCGTCTGGGCGGGCGTCGCAAATTGTTTGTCCTCGACCAGGGCCCTGAGAAGTGTCGACAACCACGTTCATAACGCTGCTTCCTACTAGCTCCGGATGCAGCAGGCTTGCGACAGCACCATAGTCCCCGAGGCACATCTCAGAACCCAACGATTGCAACCGGAACTCAATCAAGTCAGCGGCGAAGTCAGCCGACACGGACCCAGCTTCCCGAAGTGCTACTACATGTGTCTGGTCGACTTTGAGATCATAAAAAACATCGAGACCATACATCGTCACGGGAAGCCCGCTATTAAAAACAATGTGCGCGGCCTCTGGGTCGTGCCAAACATTAAATTCTGCCGCAGCAGTCATGTTTCCCCCTGAGGCAGAGCCACCCATCAGAACTATGCGTTCGAGCTTCTTAGCCGTTTTAGGGAAAGTGGATATAAAAAGCGCAATGTTTGTGAGCGGTCCGATTGGCACAAGTGTGACCGGGTCTTTTGAGCCCTCGATGAGGTCTCTGATTAGCTCGATTGCGTGCCGGCTATCTAAGACCCTAGAACTACCGGCGTTAGAAAGCCCGGCAAGCCCGTCACCACCGTGGACGTGGCTGGCGTCGCCAAGATCGCCGGCTGTGCCCATGAGTGGCTCATTGGCCCCTGCGGCCACTGGGATCTTCGAAGCCCCAGCCATATCCAACACCTGAAGCGTGTTTTTGCAGACGTTATTCAGACTGGTGTTCCCGTCGACGCAAGTGATACCGAGGACCGCTATCTCAGGGTTACGGGTTGCGTAGAGAATGGCAAAGGCGTCATCGACGCCGGTGTCAACATCAAGAATTATGCTTACGGTCAATTTATTTGCGCCTTTTTTGTCGGTCTTGTTGAAGCGTATAGGAGGTCGGCCAGAAGATTACGAACGCAGGCAGAGTCAGCACTTCCGCAGCCTGGCAAGAAGGTGGCTCCGGTTTGGTATTTACGCCTTCAGCTTTCCGACAAAACACTCGCTACGGGGCTGAAGTACTCTTAGGTGATGAAAAAAACTTCTGGCCCAGGGGGCTTTATGGTTGACACCGAAAAACGTAAAGCTGAAAACGCTGCGGCACCCAAGGTCGAAAATTTACTTGGGCGCATTGCAGAGTTGTTTACCAACCACCGAGGCGCACTAGTCGGAACGATTGTTTTGGTGCTACTTGGGGCGGGCCTCTCCGTTATCCCGCCGCTACTGATTGAGCGCACGTTTAATGAGGGCCTCTTTCCACCAGTCGGACCACCAAACATGACAGTGCTTGCTCAGTTGGTGAGCCTGATGATTGTCATCTTTATTGCTGCGGCAGCAATAGGTGTGTGGCAGACCTACCTAACAGCCAGGGTTGGTAACGAGGTTATGGGACAACTTCGGGAGCGACTCTTCTCGCACCTGCAGTCCATGGAGTTGGCGTTTTTCACCATGACCAAGACCGGAACCATCCAGTCACGATTGCAAAACGACGTTGGCGGCGTGGCAAACGTGTTGAGCAACACTGTTTCTAGCGTGCTGGGTAATACAGTCACCGTGATCGCCGCCTTCGTGGCGATGCTGCTACTGAGTTGGCAGCTGACTTTGGTTGCTGCAGTGATAATGCCTTTGATGGTCATCGCCCAGCGCCGAGTGGGTCAAGTGCGGGCCAAGATTGCCGGTAAGACTCAGGAATCATTAAGCGAAATGACCGCTATTACCCAAGAGTCGCTTGGAGTTAGTGGAATCTTGCTGGCAAAGAGTTTTGGTCGACAGCAAATAGAAGTCGATCGTTACGCGGCTGAGAATAAAGTACAGATCGGCCTGCAGATAAGACAAACCATGAGTGGCCAGTGGTTTTTCGCCATGGTCCAAATTTTCTTTTCCGCTATTCCGGCAATCATTTATCTAGTTGCCGGCTGGTTGATAACCGAGGGTAGCGTGGTCTCAATTGGCACCGTGGTGGCTTTCACTACCGTTCAGGCCAGACTGCTCTTTCCTTTAATTGGACTAATGCGAGTGGTGCTGGACCTACAAACCAGCGAGGCGCTGTTTGCCCGAATTTTTGAATACATTGATCTAACGCCAGCCATCAATGACCCAGAAAATCCAGAGAAGCTAAATCCTGAGGACCTTGGGTCTGTGGAGTTGCGCGATGTCACGTTTAGCTATCCGGGCTCCGATAATGAAGTGGCGACCCTCAAGAGCGTGAACATCAAGGTTCAAAAGGGGCAATATGCCGCTCTAGTGGGGCCATCGGGTTCTGGTAAAACTACGATTAGCTACTTGATTCCTAGGCTCTACGCTGCCAGCGAGGGTCAGGTGCTCTTCGCGGGAGTTGACGTGCGTGAGCTTTCGCAAACCGACTTGATTGATCAGGTGGGCATCGTGAATCAAGAGACCTACCTGTTCCACGCAACCATTAGGGAAAATTTGGCTTACGCCAAACCTGATGCAACCACCGAAGAAATTATTACTGCGGCCAAGGCCGCAAACATTCACGAAACCATCTCCAGCTTCCCGGAAGGTTACGAAACTGTGGTCGGCGAGCGTGGTTACCGACTAAGCGGCGGCGAGAAGCAGCGAATTGCAATTGCAAGAGTGCTGCTAAAAGACCCACCAGTTTTGATACTCGATGAAGCCACCAGCTCTATGGACACCCGAAGTGAGCGCATCGTTCAGGAAACCCTAGACGCTGTCACACGAAACAGAACAACCATTGCAATTGCTCACCGTCTTTCGACCGTAATCAACGCCGATGTCATCTTTGTCATAAGCGGCGGTGAAGTAGTTGAGCGCGGCACTCACACTGAGTTGCTAAAGAACAAAGGCCTCTACTCGAAATTGGTCAACGAGCAGTTCAAGAACGCCTAGAAAGACACCACTAAGGCTGTAGGCGCTGAATCTTCCACTGGCTAGGTGTGCCAGCTGCATCGAGCGTTCTGGAAAAAGCGATTCGATCGTGCATTCGGTTTGAACGCCCTTTCCAGAATTCAATCCTGGTCGGAACAATGCGAAAGCCACCCCAGTAGTCAGGTCTCGGCACTTCATCAGCTTTGAACCGCTCCAGCGCAGCATGGAACTGGGCATCCAATGCATCGCGGTTTTCGATTGGTTGTGACTGCTGGCTGGACCATGCCGCCACTTGAGATTCCTGTGGGCGAGAGTGGAAGTACTCATCGGACTCTTTGCCCGGCACAGTTTTGGCAACGCCCTCTATTAGCACCTGTCGATACATCGAGTACCAGCCAAATACCGCGCTCACCGCAGGGTTTTTATCGATGGCTTGGCCTTTGCGAGAATCAAAATTCGTGAAGAAGAAAAATCCGTGCTCATCAACACCCTTTAGCAACACGGTTCTGGCGCTCGGGGTGTTCTGTTCGGTAATTGTTCCAAGCACAAAAGCGTTTGGCTCGTAAATTTTTTCGGCCTCTGCCTCAACTAACCAAATCTTGAACTGCTCAATGGGGTCAGCCAGTAAGTCAGTCTCGTCCAGTGCTTCCTTGCCGTAATCTTCGTGCCGATTCAGAGAGTCCATGAAACAAGAATAAGCGCTTTATCTCAAGCTTTTTCTCAAATCTTAGAAGCTCCTCAGCATAAACTTATGTCACTCAAACCAGAGGAGTTTGGCTTAATTGAAGCAATTTGACATCACTACCGACGCCGAACAGCTAGTAACTGAAGTCTTCGCCGGTTTACATTCCGGCGGCGGTCGAAGTTCCATTCCGGGAGGCCAAACAGCAGCTAATTTGGCACTTTCGGATCTCCAGCTACGTGGCTATGCCAAAAACCGCTCCCAGGTGCTACCCATACACAGCAGGGGCGCAACGGTTATGTCTCCCTATGTTCGGCACAACATCATTTCGCTCTCGACACTGTGGGATGTGGCCGGTAAAGCGCCGCAGTTTGACCGAGATAAGTATCGAGACGAGCTGTTGTGGCAAGAGTACGCCCGGCACCTCTACGCACGTATCGGCACGAAACTATTTAGCAATTTGAGGTTTGAGCAAACCTGGGATGCCCCGGGCGACGGTTGGCCCGAGGGCATGGCTTGCGTGGACTTTGCGCTCGATGAGCTACATCAAGATGGTTGGTTAGTGAACCAAACCAGAATGTGGTTGGCCTCTCACTGGAGTGTGCGCAATGGCAAGGGTTGGCTTCACGGACAAGAGCGCATGCACCAAGAACTAATTGATGGCTCCAGAGCTGCAAACTTGCTTGGCTGGCAGTGGACCGTGGGTTCGGGTAACGGAAAGCCCTACGGCTTTGCGCGCTGGCAAGTTCAGAAGCGTGCGCCAGAACTCTGCGGCTCCTGCGCTCTCAAGTCTGCTTGCCCAATAGAAAAGTTTCCGGTCGATCGGGAGTTATCACCGATAGCCACCGATCCCTTGCTTAGTTTTGACCCAAGCCCCGAAATAACAACCGGCCCGCGTGTTCCGATGCAAGCCAACAAACCCGATGTAGTGCTCCTGACAATTGAATCCCTGGGCGACAGTGATCCCGCAATGGCTGCGAACCCAGATCTTCCAGTGGCTTTCGTCTTCAACGAGCAAGCACTAGCCAAATTGCAGCTCTCTTCAAAGCGCATCTATTTTTACCTTGAGACGCTGAAAGATCTAGCTACCAGAAGAGACCTATCGGTTTATCTTGGTGACCCAGTTGAATTCGCCAAAGCAAACAAGGTTGCGGTCACTCACGCCCCGGTTCCAAGCTTCGAGAAATTCCAGAGCCTTGCCGAGGTCCACCCTTACCCATGGCTAAAACTCCCACACTCGGGCTCGGTAAAGTCATTCAGCGCCTGGCGAGGGAAACTGCGCTAAGTCGAGATTTTGGTTGAGACGCTCACCCTAAATTTCAAACTCAAATGAAGAAACCCAAGATTTCGTGGAGGACATCTTGGGTTTCATTGCACTCGAAAGGGGTCGAACTTCCGCCCTTTTGCTGCGCTGACTGTCTACAGAGGCTAGCTACCTCGTAAGCACCGTCTTTGCTAGCAGCCTCTCTCCGTCAATAAATAGATCAACTTTTACTTCCAATCCAACTGCGATTGTCTTTCTTTGGAACACCTGGTAATCCTTGGTGATAACCACCTTGAACCATTTACCAGCAATTTTCCAAGCCAGTGTTTGCCCCTTGTAGCCCTTGGCATAAACAGCAACATAAGTATTGAAGGATCCTGCATTTACTTTTTGGTTTGTCGCAGCCTCAACCTCACCTGCGACAACTTGGGCGACACCTCCAGCCAACAAAGTTGCGTCATCCGTTGTAAGTGAAATTGTGTAGCCTCCAGCGGCTAGGCCCGCAGGCACTGTAACCGTGATGGAAGTTGTAGTCCTGGCTGTGATGGGAACGACTGTGCCCCCAATTGTTACCTGAGTAATTCGATCCATGTTCGTACCATTGATCACGAGAGTCGCACCAGCATTAGTGTCCCCAGCTACAGGAGTAGCTGTTGGAGGAGTCGGGTCTGGAGCTCGAACAATTGTTAGGCCATTCCACGTGTTCGCTGTACCGAAGCCGGTGGCGGCAAGACCAATGTTCGCCACGGGATCAGTTCCTACTGAACGGAAGGCGCTAGTGCCAACACTCGGCGCGTTGCCTGCGAAGGTTACCGATGTCATTGAGGTTGCGCCGTCGAACGCACTGACGCCGATTGAGGTGACGCTGTTCGGGATGGTTATTGAGGTTAGGGCGGTATTGAACATGAACGCAGCATTGCCGATGGTAGTGACGCTGTTCGGGATGGTTATTGAGGTTAGGGCGTGGGCGTCTCTGAACGCACCGGCTTCAATTGACGTGACGCTGTTCGGAATGGTTATTGAGGTTAATGAAGTGGTATTTCTGAACGCATTGGGGCCGATTGAGGTGAGGACACTGCCGGCCTCAAAGGTCACCGAAGCCAGTGCGGTGGCGTTAAAGAACGCATAGACGCCGATTGAAGTGACGCTGTTCGGGATTACTGCCGACCCAACGCAATCCGTGTTTCCGGTAACCACATTGTCCGTGACTGTGAACGTGCCGCTTGTGCTGCAGTTCACAAGAACGACTCCTGAGGCTCGAACAATTCTTAAGCTATTCCACGTGGCCGCTGTACCGAAGCCGGTGGCCGCCGAACCGATGTTCGCCACTGAATCAGCACCCATATTATTGAAGGCGTCAGTGCCAACAGTCGCTGGTGCATTGCCCTCAAAGGTTATTGAGGTTAGCGACCAAGAGAAGCGAAACGCCTGGTTGCCAATTGAAGTGACGCTGTTCGGGATGGTTATTGAGGTTATGGCGTTGCGTCCGTAGAACGCAAACTGGCCGATTGAATTTAGTGCGCTTCCAGCTTCAAAGGTGACTGTCTCTAGGGCGCTCGCGCCGTAGAACGCAGCGTTGCCGATTGAGGTCACGCTGTTCGGGATGGCTATTGAGGGTAGCGCGGTAGCTTGAAGGAAGGCGTTGTTGCCAATTGAAGTGACGCTGTTCGGGATAGTTATTGAAGTCAATGCGCTAGCGCTTCTGAACGCATTGGCGCCGATTGAAGTGACGCCGTTCGGGATTACTGCCACCCCTGCGCAGTTTGTGTGTCCTGTAACCACATTGTCCGAGATTGCGAACGTGCCGGTTGTGCAGTCCGCAGAACTGATTTCTGAGGCGCGAACTATTGTTAGGCCGTTCCATGTGGTCTCTGTGCCGAAGCCGGTGGCAGCAGAACCAATGTTCACCACTGCATCTACGTTATAGAAGGCCGAAGTGCCGATAGTCGGTGCATTGCCACCGAAGGTTATTGAGGTTAGTGATTTGGCGTCGTTTGCGAAGAACGCCCAGTCGCCGATTGAGGTGACGGTGCTCGGGAAGGTTATTGACTCTAGTGGCGCCCTGTAGAAGGCGTAGTCGCCGATTGACTCGAGCACACTGTCGGCCTCAAAGGTCACCGAGGCTAGTGAAATGGCATTTCTAAACGCATGGTCGTCGATTGACGTCACGCTGTTCGGGATGATTATTGACTCTAGTGAGGTGGCGATGTGGAAAGCAAAGGACCCGATTTGTGTGAGCACACTGTCGGCCTCAAAGGTCACCGAGACTAGTGAGCCGGCGGAGCGGAACGCCTCGGCGCCGATTGACGTCACGCTGTTCGGGATTACTGCCTCCCCAGCACAGCTCGAGTTGCCGGTGACCACATTGTCCGTGAGCGTAAACGAGCCGCTCGTGCTGCAGTTCACAGTCGCAGCCCACGCTGGCGGTGCAACTAAGGTCGCCCCCAATAAAGCCAGCACAGCGGTCAGTGACAATTTCTTCGATTTCAGCAACATTAGAGCTCCCCTTGAATAACGTATTCAATTGAACCTAAAGTTCGACTGACTGAATGGGAAATTAGTTGGAGGTTTACCCCACGTCCAAGGTGCGATTTGTCAAAAAACGCCCGATACTAAAGACATGTCTCTAGCAAACGTTCTGATTGTCGAAGATGACAGCTACCTGCGTTCCTTGTCTGTTGTCTCATTTGAATCAGCCGGTTTACACGTGGTTGTCGCAACATCAAGGGCCGGTGAAGCGATCGAAGCGGTAAAAAATGAAGCCGTTGATGTAGCCGTCTTGGACCTATACCTGGGGCCTGGTCCCACGGGCATTGACATTGCAACCTCGCTGCGCGCACTAAACCCGAGGATTGGCCTAGTTTTTCTCACGAGCTTTTCAGACCCTCGTCTGTTGCACCCTCAGTCCGAGCTTCCAGCTGGGTCCATATATCTAACCAAATCCAAGATCTCGGGGGTTAGGGAGATAGTGACAGCCATTTTGTTTTCCAAGCACTCGCCGCTTTCGACCAAACTGGACCAGATTGGTGACCGCACTCTCACGGATAATCAGATGAGAGTCTGGCGCCTAGTTTCCCAAGGTACGAAGACTTCAAAAATTGCCGAAGCCCTTGATGTTTCCGAGAGCGCCGTGGAGCATGTGATCAAAAGGATCGCCTTGCAACTAGACATTGCGCTCGATCCAACCATCAACCTTCGGGTTCAATTGGTCAGAGAGTTCTCGCATCGCACCGGACAACAGCTTCCGGAGATACAGTGACTTGGTTATCAATAAAGGTTGACCTGAGCGTTCGAGGCTTCCTGCTATTTGCAATCATGCCGATACTCGCAACTCCACTTGCTTACGTGCCGAGCGCTGCGGAAATTCCAACCGGCATTGGCTTTGGTGCAATGCAGGTCGCAGTACTGGGTCTAATTACCCTGTTTGCGATGAAACTGCTTGCGCTAACTGGTCGCCGGCTGTCATTGATACAACTCGCTGTCTTTGGGCTGTTTCTGGGTAGCGTTCGGGGCGTCTTGATGGTTGCTCTCGATGGACCCTTTGGCCTTGTCGATAATCTTGAGATGGCTGCTCGGATTCTGAGTTCCGCGCTATTTACTGGCTTCTGGTTCAGTGCCGCCACCTACATAGTGCATGAAGGAACTGCCTTCAACATTAAATACCGGGCGCTCAGAAACCAAGTTGCAGCGAGTACCTCAACAAACACCGACCCGCTTGCACCGGTATCCTCAAACCAGTTGGCAATGCAGGACCTCACTCACGTCTTGCAATCACTTGGTAAATTAGTGAGCGGACAGGATGCCACCGCAGAGAACCTCAGGATGGCGGCCGAGGAGGTTCGAACCAAGTCTGATGAGGTCGTTAGGCCGTTGAGCCACAAAATCTGGATGGACAGCAGAGCTAGTGCACCGAAGGCAAAGTTCTCGGAGGTTGCGAAACAAGCAATCATTGATCTGGACTACTCACTTGGGCGAGTCCTGATCATGGAGTCCCTGTTTTTGATGGGGCTAATTTCGGTCTTTAGCATCGATCGGGTATTGCTGGCTGGTCTCCTGCTCCCCCTCGTCGCCCTGTTTTCGATTGCCTTCAGGCCAAAAAAACGAGTTAGACCCGCTTCCAGGGCCGCCCTTCTTAACTCTGTCTTTCTGGTCGCAATATCAATCATTCCGATTTTTGTGGACGACCTGCTAGTCCAAGTGGCTGGCTACACGTCTGCTTTGTTCCCCGTGAACCCGTTTACCTTTATTGCGCCGGTCTGGCTCTGCGCGACAATCATCCTCGATGCAAGCCTGGCTGTCCTACGAAAGAGCAGAGCTGAGCTCGTTGAAAAACTTGAGCAACAAAAAGCAGACGCTCCTGCAACAGGTGGTGAAAACCTTGCAGGATTTCTGCATAACTCACTGCAATCCGAATTGACAGTGCTCTCTCTGCAGCTGCAGGCCGCCTCGGAATCCCACAACCCCACCGACGCCAAGGCCGCCTGGGAGCAACTGGGGGCTTGGATCAACAAATCTGTCAGCGAAGACTTTGAGAATTCAACACTCGATCCGGCATCTCGAGCCTATGGCTCGATTGCTGCTTGGCAAGGCATCGCAGACGTGGAGATAAACATCAGTCCCGAAACTTTCAGCGAGCACTCGATGGCCAACTTGATCGTCCAGGTAATTGAAGAATCCGTTTCAAACTCGGTACGGCACCTCGGGGCCAGCAAAATCAAATTCCACTTTGACCCGAGCAACATGAATCAACTCATAATCGAAACCAATGGTCGAGTGTCCGAGACAACCACGAAGGGAATCGGAGTGTCTTGGCTAAATTCGATCTCACTCAAGACCACCGAATTGGTTGAAACTGCCACTGGAACGAGATCGGTTATTGACCTCTAAGGTGATGCGGCGCGAGCCCGAGCACCGGCGCGGACCCAGAAGCCGAAGATATATCCACGGCAACTAACGAAAATGAAGAAACCTAAGATGTCGTGAAACGCATCTTGGCTTTGTTGTGCTTAGGTAGCTAGGGATGGTTTTTGCCAACACCGACCTTACTAAATTAGCCAATTGCCCAGAGGCGCAATTTCACTTCTCAGTGGGTAGTTTCGACTTAGAACCAGACCTATTTGACTTACGAAATCCCCAAACCGCGAACGCCGAGAGTAGAACAACCCCAACAATTACCCAGAGTGGCCCAACTCCATAGACAAACCTGCTGACATAGCTCTGCAGATCTATGGCCGTTGAGATAACGGCGTTTGGCTGCAAGTTGCCGGCTGCCACCTGGAGCTCAAAGACCCCGTAAGCAAATAAGTAGATCGCAACCACAATCAAGAAACCAGCAATCAACTGCTCCAGTAACTTCCCTTTTCGCCTTAGCCAGGCGATGGCCCCTTGGCTCGATGAAGCCGTGAGTAGTGCAAGCAACAAGACCATTGCACTCATTCCAAACCCATATGCCCCGAATATAATTGGGATTTCAAACCACGAGCTTGACCTAATTGCTGTCGCAGTGACGGCCAAGAAAGGTCCGATGGTGCAGGAAAGCGACGCCAGAGCGTATGTGACGCCATAGCCGACCTGCGAAAGTAAGCCTGATTTTGGTGCAATCGAAGGCCGAAACAACTTGGTCAACCCCACCGACTTACCGGCAAGGATTGCTATTCCAGTGGCCGCTAGTAGCAGCGCGACCACCAACGTGACCCAGGGCAGGTAGGCCTGAATGGAACTTGCAAATGGGATAACTACAAGCCCGAAGGCGGTGAAGGTAAGGAGTAACCCTGCGCCCATGCCGAAACTGAATTTCAGAGCCCGAAGGTAGTTGCCTTTTTTATCGGTTGTTTGCTTGAGGATTTGAACCCCAAGATAGGCGGGCAGCATCGCAAACCCACAAGGGTTGAACGCAGCCAGCATGCCAGCTAGCAAAGAGATGGCCAGCAGCGACTCCATTAGTCTTCCAAAATGCTATCTAGTAGCTCTTGAGCTACTTCTCTGGTTGCAGGTCCTATGTGAAGCTGAGCTGCGCCATCTTGGTTCAAAACCACAATCGAGGGCTGCAGTGGCACTTGAAAGTTTGCCCACAACTCTCCGGTCGTGTCCACCAGATGCACTAACTGGTCAGTGCCGGTGCGATTGACAAAGTCCTGCATCTCACCACGGGTGCCATAGCCTGCAATCCCAATGAATTGAACCTCGGGATTTGCCGCCTGAAGCTCTTTGATGTCAGCGGATTCCTGGGCGCAGATCGCGCACCACGGAGTCCAAAACCAGATCAGAGTGTCTTTGCCGGTCAAAGTGCTTGATGCGAAGTTTTCACCCGCCACAGTCTGCGCTTCAAATTCAAGCTGAGGCTGATACCCGGACTCCCCTGCCGCGCTTGCGCAGCCGGTAAGACCAAGAATCAGCAGCAGAGCTGCCGCAAGGAATGCCTTTTTCATTTTTTTACTGTCCGATCTTATTTAGTTTCAGTTTGATGCCCACAAAGACTCCCAAGAAGCTGAAAAGTAAGAACACCCAGCCAGAAAGTGCGAAGCCTTGAATGCCAGATAGCAAAACTCCGACGGTGCAGCCAAGGGCCGTGAATGCTCCCCAACCAAGCATCACACCGCCGAGAAGGGCAGTGACTCCATTTTTCACATTGATGGATTCGAACTTAAATCGATTGCCGCTGATTGCCGAGGCAAGTGCTGCCACAAATAACCCGAGGATTATCCAGCCGTTATTGGTGACCACCTCGCCAATAACGCCAATACATCCTGACAAGGTGTCCATGCCGGCCAGCGACTCCGGCCTAATGCCGACCGAATCCGCTAGGTTCTGAGACCAGGAATTCAGCTGCCTGGTCGTGCCCAACGGCTCGACTCGGAGATAGGCAACGACCCCAACTAATCCGACAATGACTCCGGTAAGCCAAGGTGACCACCTTTTTCGAACGAGATTTTCGCGCAATTGCGCAAGGTTAGTTGCTGGTTGTGCAATTCGCTTTTGCTCTTTTGGATCGGAGCGCTTGAGGGCAAAGATGGTGAGGGCCGCAAGAGCTGCGAGTGTGATCAGAAGCGATCCGGTGTAGCCCAAGTAGTTGGGTAACCAGATGGTTGGCGCATCTCGAATCCCGGCTTCATAGAGGGGGTTCCAGGTAATGAAAGCGACCATGAAACCAATCACTGTTCCGACAAGACCGGTAATTGCTCTAAGGGACCCTTCGGCCAACCGATAGATGTGTCCCGAGATGCAAGCTCCAGACAAAGCCATGCCAATGCCGAACACAAATGCCGCCAGCACCAGTGGCCAGCCAACCGGTGCAATGTGAGCTGCCGGTGGCAATGTGCCCTCCGGATTTGGAGTGAAAAGTGCAAACAGAACCGTGTAGCCGATTGCTCCAACTGCAAGCGCAGTGTAGATCGAGGTCAAGCCAGAGTTGTAGTTGCGATCGATAGCATCTCGCCAGATGCAGAAAAAACAAAACCTGCCTCGTTCGAACGCAACACCCAAGGCCAAACCCATTAAAAGCGACACCGAAGCATCGGATCCAAAGTCTTCCAGCTCACCTATGTAGTTGGCCAAAAGAATCAGCCCAGCTATCAGAGCCAGTGCAACGGCGGAACGGATGCTATCCGCTGTAGTCCAGACCCGCTCTTGGGTGGTTTCGCCCGAGGGCGGGTCTGGCATCACAATTTGTGACATTAGGAATCAGCGTTCTCGATTGGAACGTCCTCGGCGTTGCCATACTCCGTCCAAGAGCCGTCATAGTTCTTGACGTCCTCATAACCAAGAATCTGGGTCAGCGCAAACCATGAGGCGCTTGCCAACAGTCCGGTGCCGCAATAGAGGATGACCTCCTTGTCGGCTGTCGCACCAATTGCTTGGTAGGCAGCTGCAATCTCTGCCGGTTGAAGGTAGCTAACGTCTTCGTTGAAAAGGGCAAAGGAGAACAAGTTCTCCGCTGAGGCCACGTGGCCGTCAAACTTGGCCCCGGAGGTCTCCTCGCCGACGTAGGACTCGAGGGAGCGGTTATCCACAATGATGGAGTTGCCGTCCGGTCCAGCCGAAGCCGTTGCAACCACCTCTTCGATAAAGGCCCTAAGTTCAAGATTTGCCTCGGTTGGCACAAAGTCACCTGGGTCAACAGTTGGTTGCGCCAGGGAGACCTGCTTGCCCTCTGCCTGCCACTTTGACCAGCCGCCATCCAAGAGTCGAACATTATTGAAGCCATAGATCTTGAGCACCCAGACTGCCCAAGTTGCAAACAACTGGTGGGTTTCGCCATAGACAATTACCTTTGAATCCTGATTGATTCCCAGTGATGACGTGATTGCTTGGAAGCTTTCCGAATCGATGATTCCTCTGCTCTCACCGCCGGTGAGACCCGAGTACCAGTCAAGCTTTTGGGCTTCAGGAATGTGACCACGCTCGTATAGCCCTTCCTCGTTTGCAATCTGGAGAATTACCAAGTCTGGATCATCAAGGTTTTGTTCTAGCCAGTCGGTTGAGACTAGTCCCTCAGTTGTAGTCACAGTGGTTACTCCTGCGTCAAATAAAGCAGCCTCCGCTTCAACTTGATTTCCGGACGAATCTGGGCCAGAGCTCGCTGCTGCGCAGCCAACTAGGGACACTGCCAACAGAGAAGCTGCACCGATAGTCGAGAGTTTTCTAATACCTTTGATCATGAATATTCCTGTTCCCCCTGTTGGTGGTCTAAGTGAGATAGCCCCAAGGTAAGGCCTGCGGTCGCAAGTTCAAAGTGAGCGAGTAACAAACGGCAACATTCACGGATTGCCTAACCCCGCTCTTCACGGAAGCGCCTGTGGTCGTGACTCAATAGACCACTCTGTGAGTTAGAAAAAGTCCGTCCGCTCTTGTCGAGCCTGGAGTACTAGACACTCCCATGAGAACAGGTCAGTTGTCAGAAATGAAGAAGCCCAAGAAGTTGTGAAGGCTTCTTGGGTTTCAGTGCGCTTGGAGGGACTCGAACCCCCAACCTTCTGATCCGTAGTTCTATCTCAGGCGCTTAGCTGGTTTGTTTGTACCGCCAGTCTAGGGGTCTTTGGGGGTATTGGCTAGTGCGGCTTATTGAAAAACAACGCTTCTGGCTGAGCGATTGGCTGACTCTTTTCTCGCGTTTAGCGCCAGTGAAAAGGTCCATAACCCTAACAACAGCTTCGGTTTCCGATCTACCCGTTAAATGACTAACCCCCCTGGCCGAAGCCAAGGGGGTTAGTGGTTATTGAACTACTAAGTAGTTGTTACTACTTGGTGGTTGTGTTGAACGTGCTAATCATTACGCCATCAATGTAGATGGTTGTAACGATGTCGTAGCCAGCTCCGGTGTAGCGAACTACACGCTCGAAGTCAGAGGCTAGTGAAGCAACCACTATCCACTTACCGGCAACGATTGCGCTCATCTTCTTGCCTGCATAGCCCTTCGCATAAAGTGCTACGTAGCCCTTGAATGAACCAACGTTTACCTTGGTGTCTGCCGATACAACGCCAGAGGCGGTGATCACGGTAGTCGAGGTAGTAACTAGGTCCTTGACATCAAGGTAGTCGCCGTCGGCGTTCTGGTCGTAAGACACGGTAACTACTGGACTAGCAGAGTCGTTTGACCCTAGTAGAACAGAGAACGCGATCTCACCATTGACGTCGGTTGTGGTTGGCAAGGTACCAAACACAATTCCTGAACCAGAGTAGGTGACCTTTACGGTAGCAGCGGCAACGCCGTTACCGTATACGTCTGCAAGCTTTGCCTTTACCTGGAAGGTAGAAGCAGGCTGTACAGCAGCAGGAGTTGTAACTGTAAGAACAGTTCCCTCTCCAATGCCCTGTCCTGAGAAGGACACCTTTGAAGTGGCACTTGCGCCGTTAGCAGTAGCAGTGATTACTGTGTCTGTCTGAGCTGTGGTGCTGTATAGCTTCACGCTAAACTGACCGGTTCCATCAGAGATCACTGTAATCGAGCCACGCTTGTCAACCGCACCATCAGAGAACAAGATGTTGCTTGCTCCAGAGATGGTTACAACTGAGTTTGCCAACGCAACACCGGTAGCAGAGTTGGTGGCTTTACCCACTACAACTACTTCTCCACCGGTACCTGATGTGTAAGCAGGCTGTGCAGCATAAGCAACGCGAGTGTCTCTTTCGACTACCGCCACTGAGGCAACTGCGTCAGCGAGGTCTGCCGTGGTGCCGTAGATAGCCGAAGCATCTGCGGACATCGTGACTTTACCCTTTGTTGTGGTGTTTGTGGTCAACGCTACGGTTGTAGTCGTGTCCGCAAAGACGCCAGCAGTGCTCTTCTTCTGAAGAGTTAGGTTGCTTACGTACGAAGTTGCAACTCCAGCATCGGAAACAGTAACCTTTGCAGCGCCATCAACCAAGCTGACGAAGCCAGCGGTCACTCCACCACCAGCAAGCTTTAGGCGGTAGTCACCAGCTGCTGCACGGTTGAAGAACTGGTCTGCAACGATTAGGTCAAGTTCATAACTTGTCCCAGCTGAGACCATGCGTGCGCTGGTCGCAAGACCAGCAGCGGTAGATGTGTTTAGGTCGTACATGGTAAGTGCAGCCGTGTCCCACTCAACTGTGAAAGCTGAAGCAGCAGCGGTAACACCCTCAGGAGTAGCTGTGATTGTTACAGCCTTGCCGTCGGTACCCGTGGTGTCGGTTACTAGGAAGCTAACCTGGCCATTGGCGTCAGTGGTAAGTGAAGGCTTTGCAGCCCCGGTTAGATAACCGTTTACCTTGATGGTTCCAGCAGCTGCACCAGCAGCGAAGGAGTAGGCCACTGAGCGACCCGCACCAACAGCAACGCCGGTCGAAGTTAGGACAGTAGCGGTAACTGTGGTGCTAAGGGTACCGGCTGCAACCTTTGCGTCTGTGGCTGCGTCACCAGTGATAACTCCACTGGTTCCCTGTAGAACAGTGCTTGCAACAGTCGAGAATGACACGTCTGCAGATACAAGAGGCATAACAGCGAAAGCACTTGCGGTGCCAACCTTGTCGTACTTGTTGTCAGCTCCAGTGTCGATTGCTAGCTGTCCTGAGTAGTCACCCGCGAAGACGTTTTCAGAAGAAAGCACGATGGTGTAACCACCAGCAGTTTCGTCAGTGTCTGTTGCAGCAGTTACGGCTGTGGTCTCAGATAGTGGGTAGGTGAATACCGTGGTGCTCACCACTGTAACGATCGCCGCAGTCTCATTCATTACCGCAATATCAGCGGCAGCATATGTGATCTTGTCGCCGGTCTTCAGGTTGTGAACTGCACCAGTTGTCACAGTCGCTACCTTCGCAGCAGTTACGGACACTGCGCCAATGACGCCTGCCGCACGAGCAGTAGGAGCAGTGTGGCCCCAGGCAGTCACGCCTGGAAGTACTGCATCAGCTGTCCATGGCTCAAGGGTAGTAGCCGCCGCTGTTGCTGCTGAGGCGGGCCACAATCCAGTGGTTGCATTCTGATCTGCTGAGTCGACAACAAGAGCCGCAGTCTTTGGGTCACCCTGACGAGTGAAGAGAGCTGCGAACAAAGCAGCATCGGCTGTTTGTACACCGTTCAACAATGGAGTTGTGGTGAAAGTACCTGCAAGGGCAGTGTCACCCTCGTTAGGTGCAGTTAGTGAGAACGATCCAGTTAGTTCAGCATCAGTTACGAATGTAACTGTACGTGCTGGAGAGACGTAGTCAAGCTGACCGATTTCGTCATTCTCAACGAAGTCAACGAATGCTGTGACGGTAGCAGATCTGGTTACAGCATCAGGAGCGAGAAGAACAAGTGCTGCTACTGTGCCGTCAGCGTCACCGGAGTCGACAATAAATGAGTTGTCGGCGTTACGGTTTTCGCGGATAACGGTTCCTGGCTCGGCGCCTTCAATCTTCACAAGGAGTGCGTCCCCCAAGTTAGTCGTTGTCTTGAACGAAATATCGTTATTGACCACGGTCACCGAGAAAGCTGTTGCGGCCGGTGCGAGGGTTGCAGGTGCGCCATTTGCCGCGATGTCACCCTGGAGGACTGCGGTGAACTGGATTACATCGCCTGTGACAAGTAAGGCAGCCGCAGTGGCATCAGTAATCGTAACAGTGTCCAGAGCTGGAGCTGCTGCTACGGTCACAGCAACTACGGAGCTGTCCGCAATAGTTATTGCGCGACCAACGGAAGTTACAGAAGGCTCGAATACAGCCTCAGGGTCTGTTACAAGGAATTTCATTTCCTTGTTGGCGTGAATTGCTGAAGCTCCAGCGGTAGCGGTCAGGCTGAAGGTCTTGCCTGTGTCTGCGATGACTGCATAAGCATCTGCGTAGCCAGTAGTTGGCACGAGAGTTACGAAGTTTTCAACGCCAACAGCATTTGCCGGAACACCGGCAAATCCTGAAGCAATTAGAGACAGACCTGCACCAAAAGCCAGACTCTTGCGAGTCGTGTTTTTAGACATGTATTTATCTTTCTTCTTGGTTTGCCCATAACCATTTGGTTACAGGCTGTAAGAGAGGACTACCACCAACCAAGCAGGAGATAGCAAACCCTTACATAGACAAGGTAACGGACAACAGGTTCGGACATTACGGTCTGTACGAACATTTCTTAAAGTTTCTTTCATGTTTTTTTCTCTGAAACTGACACTGCAGGCCGCAATGTGCCTAAACCCCGCGCTAATCCAGGCCTGTGGGCAAACAACTGATGGTTTTCAGCAGACAAATTAGGGGGCCTTATATACATGTATCAAAAAACTAAAAAAGCACTGCGACGGCTTGGGTGCGGAATCGCCCATCAAGCAAGAATCAATCGAGCTATTCACGCCAGCATTAGTGGGCAACAGCCAGCGGGCTGCTTTGACCGCAGAAGCCTTTAGATTGTCTGGCTTCATCGAAATAGCCTGCTAGTAAGGCTTCAGCCAACAAACAGTAAAGCTGCCGATTGCAACCCAGGCCCCCTGTTAGTTTCCCGCAAGTGCGTGTCTTCTAATCGCGCCGTGGCTGCCTAATGCCAGGGGAGGGTCCTCCCCCTCCCTCTTTTTACCCTCTCTTTCTACCCATACATTTCCTCTTTCCACTTTGAGACTTTCATCTCGTTGATCAGGTAATCAGCATCAGCCTTAGACATTTGATCAAACTCCTGGATGGTTGGCTCAGTTCCTATATAGCCTGGATGTTCAATAAATAGCTCCCTAATCAGTTCAAACTGTTTAGCTGTTGCCGGTTCTTGATCACTTGGCTGATTTCGTTTTCGTCCCCGTTTTGACAACGGGGTGTTAAGTGATTCTTCTTCTATTGATTGTTCTTCTTGGTAGCTTCCTGATGACTGGGGGGTAGTCGGGAAAAGACGAGCCAAACGCCGCTCACTGTCTAATATCTGATAATCATTAGAAGTCTGCCTGCCGTCTGTAGGTCTGATTCTTCCTTTCCAGTCGATAAGGCCAACTTCCTTCAGTTGTTTCAATGCCGTCTTTACTGCCGAGACAGATAGTTTTACTTCTTTTGAAATCGTCTTATGCGATACCCAGGTCTTATTGGTTGTTCCCGCATGGCTTTTTAGGCAGACATAAACAGCCAGTGCGTTGGGGTTCAACCTGCCAGATCGAGCAATCACATTTGGGATCATCGCAAAACCGTCTTGACGTTTTATGGTCATTTCGCAGCCTCCAAGATCTGACTGGGTCTAACTACCTGGACTTGCTGATTGGGCGCAAGGTAGTTACTAAGACCGATCGAAAATTCAGTAATCAGCGGTTGAACATAAGGGGCATAAACATTTTTAGTGATGTCTATCCTTGAATGACCAAGCCCCTGAGATACCGCCTCTAAGCGAACCCCCGATGCCAGGGACAATACCGCTGCGGTGTGACGCATGTCATGAATGCGGATCACTCTGCAATCAGCCTCCTGCAAAAACTGCTTGAAGCCCCGGCTGAAATTCCCAGGATGAACCAAGCCACCGATTGAATTCACGAAAACCTGATCAGTTTCTGCCCAGCGATTTCCGGCGGCGGTTTTTGTTGCAGCAATTAGATCCCTGTGCCGCTGAAATGCCAACAAGACCTCATTGCCGATCGCAAGTTTTCGCCTGCTGTTTCTGGTTTTTGTTTCGCCTATGACAAGCGCAGTTTTGCCAGAGCCATCTTCCCGGATGGTTCTTACTTCTCGTAGCGAAACGTTTATCTTTAGAAAGCCTTCAGTAAAATCAATGTCCTTCCAGCGAAGACCAAGAATTTCGCCTCTTCTGGCCCCTAGCAACAGCGCAAGCCTTAGGAACAAGTCATAGGGGCTGCCGACAGCCTGCTGCAGGACGTTCTTGGCCTCTTCAAGGTTCCAGGGCTCCTGAAGCTGGGTCTTTTCATCTGAGAGCCGTCTGACGCGATCAGTAAGGAGCACTTGATTTTTGGCAAGCACTCCTGATTTCACAGCATGACTAAAGACTGCCCCCAATACCTGCCTTGCGCCGTTAATAGTCGCAGTCGCGCTGCCGGACGAGCGAAGCAGCGACAGCCAGTTTTGGATGTCCCTGGATTGAATGTCTTCTAATCGCCGATTGCCAAAATGTGGAAACACACAACGGCGCAAACGATCTTCGTAATCGCTCAGCGTGCTTTGTCTGACCTGCAGGCTCTTAACGTTTCTAACCCACCAAAGCGAGTAATCCATTAGCGTCTCAGCGGATTTTGTTTTTAGATCGCCGGCATAGAGTTCGGCTAGCAATTTTCGATGAAGCTTCTTGGCAGCCGCCAAACTGTGGGCAGTTCTGCGGGTTCTTATGCGTTTGCCGTTAGGTCCGTAGTCAACTGTGACTTCGACCTGCCAGATTGTTTTTCCTGATTTATTGCTTGTAGTAAATATGCATCCGTTGCCGATTCCAGGCATGCCAGACACCTCCTCAAATGAGTTCGGTGGAGGCGCAGCGGATGCTAACTGTGAACATTGGAGTCCCGCATTATTTGCGGGAACTTCGCCGGGTGCCAGAGTGTCGCTCTGCGTCAACTTTTCAGTTGTTGTTCGTCCAAAGTCGCGGATATTAGAATCACCGTTACCTGCTAATTGCTGGGCGGGGACTACCGGAAAGTTCAGGACTTGATGATCAGTCTCGCCTGAGCTGGGGTGAATCGAATGCTGACACGCCGATGAATGCGAACAAGTGTTCGATTGACTAATGACTACTTGGCTGAGTGATTGGCTGAGTTTTTGGCTGACCATGGTGATAGCTCCCTGAATCGGAGCTAAGCGATGAAGTAGAGATCCTTTTAGTAAAAGGGTCTACGGTGGTGCGCTTGGAGGGACTCGAACCCCCAACCTTCTGATCCGTAGTTATGTTGCATTGCCTCTGCCCAGGGCCTGAGTGGCAATGTATCCCAGTATTTTATTCGTCAAGCCACCCTTTGCAGATATGCCCATTCCTGTCCATTTCCGCCCGTTGAACGGAATCTAAACGGAATACCGGCTTTGCAGATCAGGTTCCTGGCCTATGTGGAACTAGGCATGTGAATTGTTTTCATGGGTCGTTCTAGAGACAACTATGACAAGCTCCTACCGCAGAAACTGAAGAACGCGAATAAGCAAGAATTGGCAACCCCTCGCATTGAAAAGCTACTCTCCAAGCTTGACTCAAATGATGCAGAGTCTCTCCTGGAAATCGCACTAAATTACTTGTCCTTTGAAGACTATGCAAGTGCTTCGCAGCAGCTTTCAGACTCAGCAAAACTAGGTAACAGGGATGCCATGTTTTTTCTTGGCCGATTGGAGCTTAAAGCAAAGAGTGACCCAAAGTGGCTAATTAAGGCTGCTGAACTTGGTGACTCGGATGCCGCGAGGGCCATCAGGCCTTCGAAATTGCGCTTTTTGAGGTAGATGTGATTTTGAAAAAGGTAAGATTTCTAAATGTTAAATGAGCGCTTGACTTCAGCTTTGACCCGGTTCAGTCCCGTCTCCCAGCTGTCCGCCACGCTTGTTCTAGGAGTATTTCTCGTAATTGCGGTTGGAAGTTTGTTTGTTGGGGTCAACGTTCAGGCGCTTGGTTTTGCTCTGCTGAGCTACCTCATCGGATCACTGCTCGCCCTGGCCCTAATGCGCGGCGGTTACCCGCACTCCCTTCTTGGAAAGGGCAACCTGGTAACTCTGTTCCGATTGTCCGTAGTCGCAGCCCTGCTTGCTCCAGTGATCGGTAATAAGCTGCCTTGGCTGCTCGTTTTTTTAGCAGTGGGTCTTTTAGTGCTCGATGGTGTCGATGGCCGATTAGCGCGCAGTGAAGGTCGAGTTTCGGAGTTTGGTGCCCGCTTAGATATGGAGGTCGACTCCATATTCTCGGTCGTGCTTGCCCTCAATGCATGGGCTGCTGGCCTCACGGGAATCTGGGTCTTGCTTCTAGCGATGCCGCGCTATTTATTCGTTGCTGCTTCCTGGTTTTTACCCTGGCTAAATCGTCCCCTGCCCCAAAGTTTGGCAAGGAGGGTCATCTGCGTGGTGCAGGTGGCCTGTCTGATAGGACTAAACGCGCCAATTTTTCCTGGCTGGATTATTTTCCTTATCGCCGCTTTAGCTGCGGGGCTGCTCATTTGGTCATTCGGTCGAGACATCTTGTGGTTGTGGCGGAATCGAGCATGACCTCTTCGAAATTCCAACCCATCGGCACCAACCTTGAACATCGTTTCCTGGGCCTCAGGCTTGCTCTAAAGAGCTTCGATTCCAAGAAGGTCATTCGACTCATGCAGCTGCTACTTGCGGTTGGGCTTTTGGTTCTCGTTTGGCGCTTGGTCGAGGGTGAGCAGGTGCTAGAAATGCTTCGCTCAGCAAACCCAAGTTGGCTGATTGCATCGCTGGCGGTAATCTCGATTCAGACGGTCTTGTCGGCACTGCGCTGGCGGCTAACCGCCGGTCAGCTCGGCCTTTCATTTAGCCGCGGAACCGCTTTGCGAGAGTACTACCTGGCGCAAATTGCGAACCAGGCTTTGCCCGGCGGGATTCTGGGAGATGCCGGCAGAGCGTTGCGATCGCGAGCTCCCGCTGGGCTTTTTACCTCCGGTCAAGCCGTGGTGCTTGAGCGCCTCGCGGGCCAGGTCGCAGTTTTTCTTCTGATGCTGATTGCACTTTTCGTGACTCAACTAATTCCGGTAGCTGTGGACTGGCCCAGTTGGTTGCTGCTGACAGTTGGCCTAATTCTGATTTCCCTTTCGGCCATCTCAGCTGTGCTTATTTGGATTGCCCGAAACAGTATGGGGAAAACGGGTCGGCTTCTCAAGGGCCTGGCGGTTTCGTCTCGGTTGGCATTTTCCCCCTCGAGGGTGTTGTGGCGACAGGTCTTGCTCAGCCTGGGAACAGCGCTTTGCAACGTTGCGGGTTTTACTTTCGCAGCCTGGGCCGTCGGGTTCGAGCTTTTGTTTTTGGACGCTCTGGCAGTGGTGCCAATGATTCTTCTCGCTATCCTGTTGCCCATTACCGTAAGCGGTTGGGGTCTGCGCGAAGGGGTCGCAGTTGCGCTTTTTCCAATCGTCGGTGCCACCGCAACTCAAGGACTGGCCGCCAGTATGGCGTTTGGGTTGACGTTTCTCGCAGCCGCTTTGCCGGGTTTAGCTTTTGTGCGAAGTGCTCGCCAACCAAAAGCCGAAGCTCAGGATCTTGGGAGTTTGGAATGAAGGAGATTTTCTTTGCTGTCCCCGGTGACATCAAAACTCAATCCGGTGGATACATCTACGACCGCAGATTGGCTCTTGAGCTTGGCTTGCAGGGCAGGAGCCTCACCCACCTGGAACTTGGTAATTCCTATCCGAATCCTACAAACGCCCACGCCTCAGATGCAGCCTTAGCGCTTTTGGCACTGCCCGCGGACAGCATCGTAATCATCGACGGACTTGCACTCGGTGCCATGGATGCCGAGGTTGTAGCAGAGTTAAAGGCGCAGCTGGTGGCGCTTGTTCATCACCCGCTCGCCCTTGAGGGTGACCTTGACCATACGCGACGCGAATCGCTATTCAATTCGGAGCGGATAAATCTGGGGCATGCCAAGCGGGTTATCGTTCCAAGCCCCCACACTGCCCAGCTACTGATTTCGGATTACTCAGTATCTCCGGACCGCATCACCGTCGCGAGACCGGGGATTGATCGACCAGATGGAACTGCCTCCCTGAGGAACCCGCCCTTGATCTTGTCGGTTGGCATCCAGGTGCCACGCAAAGGTCACGACGTGCTTTTAAGAGCTCTAGCGAGCATCAAGCAATTGCGCTGGAACGCAACCATAGCCGGACCCGCGCTAGATGCTGACTACGCTTCAAGTCTTCTGGTATTGGCCGAAGAGCTTGGCTTGGAGGACAGAGTCACATTCGCGGGTCTTGTCAGTGATGACGAGATTTCAGCGCTCTATCGCTCTGCGTCGCTGTTTGCTCTAGCAACTAGCTTTGAGGGCTATGGGATGGTTTTTGGAGAGGCTATGGCCCACGGGCTGCCGATTGTGAGCTGTGCTGCTGGTGCGGTCTCGGAGACGGTTCCTCTAGCGGCAGCCCGACTGGTGGAACCCAATAACCCCTCAGCCTTTGGTGCTGCGCTTGCCGAGTTGTTGGAAAATCATGTCTTGCGTGCAGAGCTTGCGAGTGCATCCTTGGAGGCGGGAGGAAATCTGATTAGCTGGGAGTACTCAGCAGCTCTGGTTGGTGAGATGCTTGACTCGTTACCCGCCGAAAACAACTGAAGAAAGTGCTGGAGTATGGAAACCCAAGTGACTGACACTGAAACGGATCTGGAGCTTGCCGTTAGGGCGGCGAAGTCGGCCGGAGAAATTTTGTTGAAATTCTGGGCGGAGCGATCACAGCTAACAGTTTCTAATAAGCGGGTCGGGGACTTTGTAAGCGAAGCAGATCTGACTTCGGAGAACCATCTAAAAGAGCTGCTACTTGGGGCATGCGAGGCTGACCAGTGGTTGGGTGAGGAAACCGGGGCCGAGGGAAAAAGCAGTCGCCGCTGGATTGTTGATCCGCTGGATGGAACCACGAACTTCTTGCGGGGCATACCCTTTTGGTCGGTCTCAGTGGCGCTCGAAATAGACGGAGAGTTGACTGTTGGCGTAGTGCACGACGCTGTTCACTCTGAGACTTTCGCCGCGCAACTTGGTCGCGGTGCAACGCTAAATGGTTTGCCAATAGAAGTCTCCAACACCGAAGCGATGGCTTCAGCGCTTTTCGGAACCGGCGTCCCATTTGGCTCCATGGCACATATTGCTGACTCGGCAGCCGATATCCGTCGGCTAATGCCGCATTGCGCGGGTGTCAGAAGAATGGGTTCGGCTGCGCTTGACCTGGCTTATGTGGCGTCGGGCAGGCTTGATGGATTCTGGGAGCGCAAACTTCAGATCTGGGACATTGCCGCTGGTCTGGTTCTGCTGCGTGAGGCAGGCGCAACCCTTGAGGGTGCTGAGGTCAGTGAGAGACCAGAACAGAGCGGAACGGTGATGACTGCTACGCCGAAGCTTTTCTCGTCACTAACTTCTCTTCTACGAGCCAGTAACTAGTTGCGGGCTCCAAGCTTCGCTCCCGCAGCTTTCATGGCGCGATCTCGAAAGCGTGTGTGAGTGCAGACGTAAAGGACAATATCCCCAGCGTTGAGGTTCTCCCTAAAAAAAATATGTCCAAACGAATTGTTATTCCTCACCCTCGAATCACTGTTTTTTCTAACGTTCACATCATCTTTAGAAGAAGGCGCGGAGGCTCGGGGTGCCGGGACCAAGAGGTTTTCGGACCTAAATCTGTCCGGTTAGAATTTCAGCAGGAGGGTTGCCTCAAAATGAAAGCAAATCAGTATGTAGTCGGGATTTTATCCTGGAGCTCACTCATTCGAGCTGACTTTTCGGCCAAAAAAGTGAAGTTTTAGATGAACCCGCTGGCGCTTTGGTGCACGGGGGCCAAATCTTCGGAACTGCGCCCTGCAAAATTGGGCCAAGGAGTCCTAGTTAGAACCCTGTTTAGTGGAATTAGCCGAGGGACTGAACGTCTGGTGTTTGAAGGTCGCGTTCCCGAAACCGAATGGTCGAGAATGCGAGCACCCGGCCAAGAAGGCGAGTTTTCCTTCCCCGTGAAGTTTGGCTACTGCGCGGTTGGCGAAGTCTTGGAGGGTGAGTTGGCTGGATCGCAGGCCTTTGCGCTATATCCCCACCAAGAACGATTCCGACTCGAGCAAGACATGCTTTTTCCACTCCCGAGTAACCTGCCAGCAGAGCGCGCCGTGCTGGCTGCAAACATGGAGACCGCGCTGAACGTGCTCTGGGACAGCGCAGCTTCAGCGGGTGACCGAATTGCCATAATTGGATCGGGAGTGCTTGGAGCGCTAATTGGTTACCTGGCCGCTCAGCTTCCAGGTGCAGACGTGACTTTGATTGACATAAATCCTGCCCGTGCTGACTTAGCTGCCAAACTTAATTGCAAGTTCGCGCTGACGGCTGATGCTCCAACCGAGTGCGATGTGGTGATTCACACCTCAGCATCGGCGCAGGGCCTAAACCTGGCGCTGGAGATCGCCGGGCAGGAGGCAACAGTTTTGGAAGCTAGTTGGTTTGGCACCGATTTGGTAAATCTCTCACTGGGCGCTCACTTCCACAGCAGGCGGCTTCGCATTGTTGGCTCTCAGGTTGGAGGTGTGCCGGCCAACCGAGCCGCGCGCTGGAGCCACAGGCGACGCATGCTCAAAGCCCTGGATCTACTGTGTGATCCAGCGCTGGATGCACTAATTACCGGCGAAAGTAGCTTTGCTGACCTGCCAACAGACTACGAAAAAGTTTTGGCCAACCCTGAAACTCTGTGCCACCGAATTCGATACGAAACCAACTAGGAGAGACCATGTTTGCAGTAGAGGTGAGAGACCACATAATGATCGGTCATTCCCTGCCGGCCGAAGTTTTTGGACCAGCACAGGGTTTGCATGGAGCCACGTTCACCGTTGATGCCGCCTTTTTCGCGGAAGGCATAGACGCTCACGGTTTAGTTGTGGACATTGGATTGGCGACTTCGGAGCTTGCTGAGGTCCTGGCCCCTCTGAGGTATAAAAACCTTGATGAGCTGCCTGAGCTAAAGGGTAAATTCACCACCACGGAGTTTTTGTGCGGCTACATTTTTGAGCAGATTGCCAAGCGAGTCAAAGACGGCAAGCTCGCAGATGGGGGTCGAGTTAAGAAGCTTCGGATTTCACTGCAGGAAAGCCACGTCGCCAGAGCTTGGTTCGAGAGTGAGATTTAAACTTGGGTTTTTCTGCTGACTGGCTCGCACTTCGCGAACCATCCGATCATGCGGCCAGAGACACCGCATTGTTGCGGCGGGCGGTCAACGAGGCTGGTGCAAAACCAGTGATCCTTGATTTGGGTTGTGGGACCGGTTCTACGGTCCGAGCTTTAGACGCGCTCCTGCCTAAAAATAGACAGTGGCGTCTGGTAGACAATGATCTAGGGCTTTTGCAGCTGGCTGGGAAGGCCGCTGGGGACTCCGCAACGCTTCACCAGCTGGACCTCGATGACATTGATTCACTTCCACTGGCAGGAGTGACGCTCGTGACCGCTTCGGCACTGATTGACCTAGTGTCGAGGCAGTGGCTAGCAAAATTGGCCTCAAGTCTCTCGGTCCCGGTTTACCTGGCTCTTTCTTATGACGGGGAAATGAACTGGCAGCCGGAGCATCCACTGGACAAGGCCGTCACAGCCGCCTTCAACTCCCATCAGCGCAGCGATAAGGGCTTTGGGCCGGCACTGGGTCCGGACTCGGTTGAGGTTGCCAGCGAGGTTTTTAGAGCTCACGGATTTGAAGTGCTTGTCGCCCAAAGTCCATGGCGGCTGGCTTCAGCTGAAGCGGAACTGCAAAAAGAGCTGGTCGCTGGAATCACACAAGCTGTCATTGAGTTTGGAGCTCAAGATGCAGAGCTTTGGGGACGTGAAAGAACGGCGGTGGCGGGTCAGACGCTCTGCCAGATTGGCCACGGAGACCTCCTGGCTATCCCAGAACTAAAAAGTGAACGGTCCTAAAGATGCACTTGGTTGAGGTGACTGAAGAAATTTGGCGAAGGCTCCTCATGGTTCGAGAGGGAAAATCTTGCCTCTGCTGCGGTGATTTTCGGAGGGTCAGCAAGCTGCGCTCGCCCTCTACGGTCCGCTTTCTCGCAGAGATGTGGGCCCGTTAATCACAGGTCAAATCGGGCAATCTCTGGACGGTCGTATCGCGACAACAAATGGAGATGTGGGCAAGGTTTCGGGCCCCGACGGAATATTGCACCTTCACAGGATGCGCGCACTAGTTGATGCTGTACTGATAGGTGTGAAAACCGCGCTGCATGACTCTCCTCAACTAACAGTTAGGCACTGCGAGGGGCCGAATCCGGCACGAGTTGTAATTGACATAAGAGGCAGGCTCCCAAATGATTCCCCCGTTTTAGCCGACGATGGCTCTCGCCGAATCATCATCCAGACAGATAACACCGCGCGCACGGCCGGTATCGAAGTTATTCGACTTCCCGCCACGAACGGAGCGATTGCGCCAAGTGCCATTACCGAGGCCTTGAGGTCTGAGGGGCTTTCCAGCCTGCTAGTTGAGGGCGGCAGCTTTACGATCGGTAAGTTCATCGAAGCTGGCCTACTGGATCTGCTGCATCTTGCCTTGGCGCCGGTTCTGATAGGCAATGGACCCGCAGGGCTTAACTTATCCCAACCGGATGCCCAACTTGAAATGGCAATTCGACCAGAAACCAGGGCTTTCACACTCGGCTCGGAGTTGATTCTTGAGTGCGGACTTACCAAAGCCGCGTCGGCTTCGGCAATCCCGCTTCACTAATACCGCCTAAAAAATAAACCAGAGTAAGAAATTCAGCAGTTGTTAGAACCGCGCCTATTCAGCATCGCGTCGGCACCAACTCAGTGCACTCGGAAGGAATCGAGCCAACGATTTCTTGGACTGCCGATAAGAGGTCAGAGTAACTTCATCGCTTTTTTGGTTCGCGTCTCGGGCTGGTTTGTTTTCAGAAATCAACCCGTCCGCGTTGGGGACGGCCTTAGGTGAGATGTCCACGTCTCAAGACCATGAATGTGCTGGGGGATTAGCACCGAATTGTCAAAAGGCCTGGCCGAGATACAACCGACATGAAAAAACCCAAGAAGTTGTGAAGGCTTCTTGGATTTCAGTGCGCTTGGAGGGACTCGAACCCCCAACCTTCTGATCCGTAGTCAGATGCTCTATCCGTTGAGCCACAAGCGCTGGTAAGTTCCAAAGTCTAACTTATTTCGGGGAAGAAAAGCACGGGCGTCTAAGTTCATCCGTGTATCGATGGAGAAGTAATTGCCTCGACTCTCTAACTTCGTCACCATCACATAAGGAGCCACTGGTTCTATGAAAGTTCTTGCTTTGCTATTAGTTGCAGGTATCCTGACCGGCTGCGCAGCAGCCGATGACAGCGGTTCTATTTCGAGCACCCAAGGCCAGCCACTCAAAGTTGTGACCGAGTCACCGTCTGAAGCTTCGGAAGAATCGGCGAGTGAGCCTGATGGGAAAGAAGCCGAGGCTTCGATGCAGGAAGCCGAAAACGAGCCGGAGGCAAGCGCACCCGCTAAAACTCAGTCAGTACAACCATCCGCGACCAAAGCTCCGCCGGCCTCCCAAAAAGCTGAGCCGGTTGAAACTCAAACCCCAAAACAAACCCAAGACCCGGAACCGGAGCCCGTCGAATCCAAGTATTCAATGGCGAACATTGCAAAGAACAACTCGACCTCAAGTTGCTGGGCTGCTATCTCAGGTAAGGCATATGATCTAACCGCTTGGATCTCAAAGCATCCTGGCGGTGCTGGGGCAATCGTGAGCATTTGCGGTACGGATGCCACATCCGTTTTTCAGGGTAGGCATGGCGGGCAGTCAGCACCTGCATCGTCACTTTCTGTTTACCTACTGGGCGATGTCGACAGCTAATACTTCGGTCGATTAGATAACCGCGCCAAGAATTACTTCAAGATTCACTTATACAGGTTTTGTCAGGCCATGCAGAAAGCCCCGGTGTCAACACCGGGGCTTTCTGGTTTGGCAACCTATAGAAGGTTCGGTACTGTCTCGGCTACGGCTGTTGGTGAGAAGCCCCACTTCTCAGCGATTTCGCCCAAAACACCAGACTCGCGAAGTGTGTCTAGGTTGTCGTTTATGGCTTCCTGTAATCCAGGGTTGTTCAGACTCACAGGGAAGTTAGTCTGCCCGGGCTTGGTGGTTGAGACAACGCGCTCATCTGGAGCTGGAACATTAAAGACGGCACCCTCAACAGGTGTGTTCTTCAATGCGGCCTGTCCGGATGGGAAGGTGTCTACAACAACGCTGATACGACCGCTTGCGAGGTCAGCGTAAAGAGCCTGAGTGGTCTCGTAGAGGCTCAGGTCTTTTCCTAGAACGTTCTCCAAGTCTTCGTTCCAAAGAAATCCAAGAGTTGAACCGACCTTGTTTCCGATCAGCCCCTCGACGGAGTCAACGCCGCTTACGGAGATGAGTGTCAACTGATCGATGATGACGGGGTTGCTCAACAAAACGATTTCCGCACGAGCAGCCGTGCGGTACCAGCTACCTAGAGTTGTGTCTGCACGACCAGATTCGATCGCGGGAATCATTGCTGCACCGGTTCCAGGCTGCACCATTACATCTAGGCACTCGAGCCCGGCTATGGCGTTCAGGATTTCACCTTCGGCGCCGCTAAGTGACTCGCCGTCGATTGCCGAGAACGGTGGGTACTCGTATGCGGCGACCGTGAGGAAGCCGGCCTCGACAGTGGTGAGGTCAGGGTGTGCGGGCACACAATCTACGGTTGTCGCTACTTCGGTTGTCGCCTCGATAGTGGCGTCAGTAGCGCACCCCGTCAAGAGGAATGAAGAGGCGGCTAGAAGCAGAACTAGTCTGCTGGCGTTCTTTGGCATATTTTTACTTTCGTTGCGCTGTTTATCAATCGGACTATTCCGATTGAATTCGGTTTTGGTCGCCTCAGACATGTCTTGCCAGGCGTTTTTCTATGGATGTAACCAGGGCTGAAGCTGGAATTGTTATGGATGCATAGACAGCTGCCGCTGCCAAGAAAACTGGGAGGTAGTTAAAGGTTTTAGTTCCAAGGAAATAAGCGGACTGCATTACTTCGCTGATGGTTATTACATAAGCCAGTGAGGACAGCTGGAACATTATTATGGCGAGGCCCATGAGGGGCGGGATTGCGATTCTGGCGGCCTGAGGCATAATCACAAAGCGAAAACTATCAAGACCACTTAGCCCGGCAGCACTCGCCGCCTCTAACTGGCCCCTCGGAACACTCTGGATGCTGGAGCGAATAGTTTCAGTCGCATAGGAGGCAGTTGACCAAGTAAAGGCAGAAACCGCAGCAACCATTGCAGACGGCACGATGTCGATCTGCGGTAGCCCCTGGTAGAAAATGTAGAGGAGCACTAATAGCGGAACACCTCGACCGACCTCGACCAAAGCTATGACTATCCAGTTGAGTGGCTTCGGCGCGATGTCGATTAGCAATGCGAACGCTAAGGCCAGAGGAAGACCCAGAGCCAAAGATATTCCGGTGAGCTGCATGGCTGTGACTAGACCAGGCAGCAATTCGAGTATGTAACCGAACCAGGTTTGTAGATCCACTAGTTCACCACGTATTTCAGTCGACTCTTGGTGTCGGCTCTTCTGGCCAATACACCCAATGGGATGCTCAGCAGTAGATAAGCGGCACCCACAATTGCGAATGCGGCTAGCCCCTGCCCAGTGGTTTGAGCCTGCTGGCTAGCCCTGAAGGTCATTTCGACGACACCGATAGTTGAGGCCAAAGCGGAATCTTTCATCAAGCCCATTCCGTAGGTCACCATGGACGGGCTTACGGTTCTAAAAATCTGCGGCGCAATAATCTTTGCTAGTAAGTCGAAGCTTCCAAGCCCCAAGGCCCTGGCAGCTTCTATCTGCCCACGATCGAGAGTTGCAAGCCCTCCCCTATAAATTTCGCCTAAATAAACGGACGCAATTATCCCGAAAGTGAGAATTGCTGCCTGGAGTGGCGTGAGCCTCAGCCCAACTTCGGCGAGCCCGAAAAAGACCACAAATAGCCACACGAGTGGTGGCACGCTTCTAATTATTTCTACCCAGACGCGGCCAATTCCCCGCACAATTAAGAAAGGTGCCGTTCTGGCTCCAGCCACCGCAACACCAATAACCGCGCCAATGGCAAAGCTGGACAGGGTTATAACCACTGTCCAAATCATGCCCTGAAGAATGTAGCCGATCATCAGCGACCCATAACCGCGCTGAGAAACTGCTTAGTACGTGGATGCTCAGGTTCACTCATGACCTGTGCCGGCGGGCCACTTTCGACAATACGACCATCGACCATCACGTAGACACGGTCACCAACCTCCTTGGCAAAACCCATCTCGTGGGTCACGACCATCATGGTCATTCCATCGTTCGCTAGTTCTCGCATTACCGCAAGAATTTCCGCGCCCACCTCTGGATCCAAGGATGAGGTTGGTTCATCGAAAAGCATCACCATCGGGTCCAGTGAAAGCGAGCGCGCTATTGCCACGCGCTGCTGCTGACCACCGGAACATCTACCCGGATATTGATCAGCCTTGTCCTTCAGACCAACTCGGTCCAAAAGCTCCATGGATCGCGCTCTTGCCTCTTCCTTATCTCGACCTAAAACTCTGCGCTGAGCTAGGGAAATGTTTTCAAGAACCGTCAGGTGCGGAAATAAATTAAAGGACTGGAACACCATCCCGGCGTTTCGGCGCAGAGTAGAAAGTTCTTTCTTGCTGGCTCTCCTGTGGCCTTCGCCGATCTCGATTTGAAAATCGCCAATTGAAAGCACGCCGCTTGTTGGAGTTTCGAGCAGATTTATGCATCTAAGAAAGGTCGACTTTCCAGCACCAGAAGGGCCGATGATTGAGATCACATCCCCCGAGTGAATTTCGATTGAGACGTCATCCAGCACCCTATTGTCAACAAAGTCTTTGACTATGTTCTTAGCACTTAGGTAGGGCAGTTCTCCTTTTGTCATTTCTTGGCTTTCTTGTTGTGTCTAGGAGCAATTCCGTTTAGTTCGAATCTTTTCAGTTTTATAAACTCCAGCCCGAACGAGGTTGTTCCGGATACCGGCGAAAAATGGCCAAAAATGTTTCGCACCATGCCGTCAGCTTGGTCGAGGCTCATTGTTGTATTTATTTGGGCACCAAGGACTTCCAGGGTAATTTTTAGGGGGACCGTCCAACCGAATCGACTGCCACTCCAGATCGCAGTAACCAGGTGGGGGCATGTTTTGCGTAGAGAGACTTAACCTGCCGGTGCGCATTACTCGTCTGGAAAGCAACGATTTTGGCTAGAGCCCAAACGTTCATTGGGCTCTTTAAGCCTACCCTCTGATGCGCAGCAGCAGCCTGCATGCCCAGAAGAACCCTTGATCTCCCCGGCCAAAAAGTTCCCGTGGACTCCTGACCATCACGCCAGAGCACCTGGGGAATGCCCCCAGTCAAGCCGGCGCTCAGGAAATGGATTTCATCATCACGTTCCCCTAATGCAAAAACAAGTGCCAGTCACTATGTGATTCAGCGATATTTTCTCGCTTCACTGCGAGACAAGAAGTTCGGGTAGTGACGAACCTAGGAGTGGGTTTCCACAACAACCAAGTTGGGAGCGTTCCAAATAGTCACATTGCCGTCCCGCCATCGAAAGTAAAAACCCACAACCCAGTGAACTGGGTTGTGGGTTTAGAGCGGAGACGGAGGGATTCGAACCCTCGAGGGGATTTTGGTCCCCTACCCACTTAGCAGGCGGGCGCACTAGACCGGGCTATGCGACGTCTCCATTTGCTAGCAAAGCCTACAAGATACTGGTCACTATCCCAAACCTAGTTTTAGGCTAGTTGGAGCAGCTGGTTGTTGCGGCATTGGTTCCCTTTACCCAGCTTGGTAGTTCAGCGGTTGATGTTCCATCTACCGGCTGCCCGGTTCCGTCCGAGTTATTGGTCGGTGTTGGGTTTTGAGTTTTAATTGGAGTTGCCGTGGCCGCTCCAGACTCTTCAGCAATCACCGCACCTGTTCCCGGGTTGGCCTCTGCTAAGACGAGTGGTTGGTCACTCTTTATTAGGTCAAAGAGCTCTTGGGCGCGCTCGGGAGAGGCCGCAACCCTGCCTGCGTATTCGCCCTCTAGGTCATAGACCGGAAGCTGAATGAAAGTAATTTTGTCCAGGTCGACGTTGTTGACCTGTTTGGCAAGCCCGTAGATCACTCCCAGGTCAGTCAAGCTGTTGGAGAGCGTCATGTTGGACAGAGCGGCTGTTCCAAGCTGGAACATTTTAAACGGGTTAGCAAGTGCGCCTTCGTCTTTCAGCTTTCTCATCATTGAGGTAAGGAATACCTGCTGATTGGAAATCCGAGATAAATCGGAGCCGTCACCAACACCGTGACGGGTTCGAAGGAAGGCTAGGGCTTCATCACCGATAAGCGTGTGGTCGCCTGCCTCTAGATAAAGATCCGTATAGCTGTCATCGATCGTGGTCGCGACGCAAATATCGACCCCACCGATTGCTTGACTCATTGCTATTACACCCTTGAAATCGATCATCGCCAAATACGGAATCGCTACACCGGTTAGCTCCTGAACAGCAAGCAGTGTGCAGGCAGGGCCTCCCTTACTCATTGTCGAATTGATCTGAGTAAAGTTCCTGGCCGGGAAAACTGCTCCACTTTTTGGATCTGGACATTCTGGAACCGAGACCATCAGGTCTCTCGGGATGCTCATGGCAACAGCATTCTTGCGGTCTTGTGAAATGTGCACCAAAATTATGACGTCCGCGAGCGCCGATCCGACTGGTCCGTAGGAGGTTGAACCCTGACCGACTCTGGTGTCGGAGCCAATCACGAGCATATTAATCGGACCGTTTATGTCGGCTGGGCTTGGAAGATCGAAGCTACTGCCATCTGTTGAATAAACCTCAATGCCTGAAGCACTTAGCTGACTGGTTATGTAGAAGTAGCCGCCAGCTACAGTTGCCACGGTTCCCGAAAGAAGGGCAATCAATACCCAGACAATGGCCTTCAGCCATCCGCGGCGCTTGGGTTTTGAGTCCTCTAGGAACTCGTAATCGGAATCAGTCACTTAGGTCATTTCCAGAAGGTCTTATTTACAGTTCAGAGGATACTCGAATCGGGGGGATACTCGCCGGGATTCCAATCAAATTCACATCTAGCCCCCTGTCCGGTTACGCTCTGATTGCCCGCGAAAACAAAAAAGCCAGTTTCAACGAGAGTTGAGACTGGCTTCTAAGCTTCGATGGCGGAGGCCGTGGGATTCGAACCCACGAGACATTTCTGCCCACTGGTTTTCAAGACCAGCTCCATCGGCCGCTCGGACAGGCCTCCGCGGAAGAGTTTAGCGGTTATTGAATAAACTCAAGTCCCTCAAGTGACATCAGCACTTGAGCGACACCGTCTTCAGTAACGGAAGCAGTGACGGCACTGGCAGCAAGCTTTACTTCTTCTGGCGCCTGGCCCATGGCAAAAGCATGGCCGCCGAGACTCTGGGCCCACTGGAACATTTCAATGTCGTTCCTGCCGTCACCAATCACGACAACACGGTTAGAGGTGTGGTTGTAGTGATCTCTTAGTTGGTTTAGAGCGTGACCCTTATCAATGCCCTTTGGAGCAATGTCTAGCCAGGCTGTGTAGCCAATGGCGTAGCTCACGGACTGCAAGCCAACCTCGTCCATGATCTTCAGAAACTGATCAACATCGTGGTCCGGTGACAATACAACGACCCGGCTCACTGGGTGGTGAAGTAGCTCTTCTAGGGGTGTTTCAACGTTCTGGTCTCCAAGTGCATAGCTTGGGAAGGGTTTGTTAAACCGATAACCACCGTCTAGGTCCTCAACAGCAAAGTGCGCATTAGGAACAGTTTCGATAAGCCTTGCAAGTACCTCGGCCGGATCGAAGGTCTTTATGTCGTGGATTGAAAAACCCTTGGGGTGAGCACTATCCAGCTTGATAGTCACCGCGCCGTTAGAACAGACCGCGTGCCCGGTGTTGATACCAAGTTGCCTGATAACCGGGTAGGCGTTCGATGCGGCTCTGCCGGTTGCAACAAAAACGTGGTGACCCAAATCACGAACTCGGTTTATTTGAGCAAGCACATTCTCGGAGAGGTGGCCGTCATCGTGGACCAATGTGCCGTCTATGTCGATGCCGATCAACCATTTGTTATCTTCAACCATTTAGTTCTTGGGTCCAATCTTGTCGACGCCACCGAGGTACCCACGAAGCGCGGCTGGTATCAGAACTGATCCGTCCGCCTGCTGGTGGTTCTCCAAAATTGCGACCAGCCATCTGGTGGTTGCAAGGGTGCCGTTTAGGGTAGCTGCGACAGCCGGTTTGCCATCTTGATCTCGGTAGCGAGTGTTTAGCCTTCTGGCCTGATAGGTGGTGCAGTTCGAGGTTGAAGTCAACTCTCGGTAATCACCCTGGGTTGGAACCCAAGCCTCTATGTCATACTTCCTCGCCGCGCTTGAACCGAGGTCTCCGGCTGCCACGTCGATGATCCGGTAGGGCAATTCACACTTCTGAAGCATCTGCTCTTGCCACTCGAGCAACTTGGCGTGCTCAGCCTCAGCATCCTCAGGCTTGCAGTAAGAGAACATTTCAAGCTTGTTGAATTGGTGAACACGAAGAATGCCTCGGGTGTCCTTGCCGTGACTGCCGGCTTCCCTGCGGTAGCAAGTCGACCAACCGGCATAACGCATTGGAGTTGTTAGATCATCAAGGATCTCGCCGCTGTGATAACCGGCGAGGGCGACCTCGCTAGTGCCAGTTAGATACAAGTCATCGGCGGGAAGGTAGTAAACCTCTCCAGAGTGCTCTCCCAAAAAGCCAGTGCCCTGCATGATTTCGGGCTTTACCAGAGTCGGAGTTATCAACGCCGTGAAGCCAGCTTCGCTGGCTTGATCAAGCGCGAGCTGCATTAGGGCAAGTTCTAGCCTTGCTCCAAGGCCCTTCAAAAAATAGAATCTAGAACCAGAAACCTTGGCGCCGCGCTCGATGTCTATTACATCTAAGGATTCACCTAGAAAAACGTGGTCCTTCGCTTCAAAAGAAAACTCAGGCCTATTGCCAACCTCTTTAAGAACCACAAAGTTTTCTTCGGATCCGGCTGGAACTCCCTCGAGAACAACATTCTCGATTTTATGAAGGACGACCATCAGCTCTTGGTCAGCAAGGTTCGCCTCGGCCTCGAGTCTTTTTACATCGCTAGACATCTCCTGAGCCTGAGCGACTAGCTCTGCCTTTTCTTCCTTGGGGGCCTGGGCCACCAGCTTGCCATGGGCGTTCTGCTTTGCCCGCATAGCTTCGAACTGCTGCAACGCAATTTTTTTCTGTTCCGCAAGTTTCACAGCTAAATCAACGAGTGCCACGTCCGCGCCGCGGGCAGCCTGAGAGTCCCTAATTGCCTGAGGGTTTTCCCGAAGTAAGTTGATCTCAATCACGGAGTCAAGCCTACCTGCTAGCTAAGCGCTGCTTGGGATTAGCGGCTCTCCCGAAGTTTTTGAAGCCAGGTTTGGGCCGACTGGTAGTCCGGGTTTGCGTTATTACCGAGGTGAACAGAGTCAGAGTGGTCGGCTCTGGGATAAGAACCCAGAAACACCACCTTGGGGCTGAACCTATGAAGACCCATCAAAGCCTCACCGATAGCCTCGTCATCCAAGTGACCTTCAACATCGATGTTGAAGCGATACCTGCCGAACCGGTCGCCGACTGGCCTGGACTCAATTCGTGAAAGGTTGATGCCCCTAGCCGCGAACTGCTCAAGCATTTCCAGTAGCCCACCCGGACGATCATCCGGTAGCTCGACCACGACGCTGGTTTTGTCCTGGCCGGTTTTCGCAGGAGGTGATCCGGCTTTACCTATTTCGTAGAATCTGGTTTGAGCGTCCTGGTTCTCACCGATGTCGCTCGCGATAATCTCAAGGCCGTAAATTTCCGCAGCACCACTAGCTGCAATTACGGCGTGAGCAGTCGAGCCATTGGCCAACGACCTAGCAGCAGCTGCTGTTGATGCTGCAGGTATGTGGGTGTGAGACTTGAGGTTTTGACTCAGCCACTTCCTGGATTGGGCGTAGGCAACCGGATGCGTAAGTATCTCTTGGATGTCTGCAATTACGGTTCCAGGCCTAACCATCAGGTCAAATTTCACAGGTACCAGATATTCACCGTAGATCTGAGCACCCGCAATTGTTGCAAGAGCATCGCTGGTGGCACTGACGCCGCCCTCTAATGAGTTCTCAATTGGCGCTACTGCTCGATCCGCTAATCCAGACAAAACAGCGTCAATCGCCTCGGTAACACTTGCCATCGGAACAAGTTCAGCACTAGCTGCCCCGGGCAGCATCTTTGCCGCCATCTCGGTGAAGGTTCCGGCTGGTCCCAAGTACGCAATCTTGTTGTCATTAGACATGCCTCAAGATTAGGGCAGGCAAGAAACCTCCGATAGCAATACGATGCGTTTATGCATAAAAGAGGAGATGTCCAAAGACTGCGCGGCGTGCTGCGATTAGGCGCCGTAGTCTTTGCAATTAGTTCGCTGGTGCTGTTCATAGCACCGCGTTTGTTCACCGATCTTCTTGGACTACCTGGTTCCTTGAACCTCGATTGGTCGATGCAGCTATCTGGCGTGACGATACTCACCCTCGGGGGTTTGATGTTTGTGATCGCTCAGGCGGGCAGCGCTAATGCCGTCTTATGGGCTTCGCGGGTCATGATGATTGGCGCTTTTGGATTAGGTGTGATGACGCTACTGATTCCTACCGGCGTTACTTGGTTCGTAATTCTCTACGCGCTGATTGGTTTTGGTTTTTCATCCGCGTACCTGGTCTTCCTGACAAGGCGTAACCCTCAGACAGATTGATTCTCAATCGACCTTGGACTCAGCATCTTCCTCCGGGTAAAACTCCGCAGCCGGCAAAGACCAGAACTCTTCGAGGGTATGTATTCCGTTTTCGGAATACTCAGCCGCTAGTGCCTCTCCGACGAATCGCAGGTGCCAAGGTTCATAGCTATAGCCGGTAATAGCAGTCGTCTCTTCTTCGTAGCGAACAATGAACCCAAATTGCCAGGAGTTGCTGGCCACCCACTTACCCGCAGCAGTTTCTCCAAAGCAGGTCATTATTGCGCAGCCCTGGGCCGGCACAGAAACATCAACGGCCAAGCCAGTTTGGTGTTCCGAGTGACCGGCCTTTGCACTTCTAACAAGAGCACCCGCCAAACCGTACTGACGAGTTTTTGATTCAAAGAGTTCCACTTGATAGTCATAGGTTCGATAGGCGGAATTCACGAACAGCTGACCGTAGCCCTCGGCATGCATTTGCTCCGCCATCAGAACAAGCGCATTGGCCGCCGAAGACGCTAAAACTAATTCTCTCGAGTTGTCCAAAGACTTACTCGAGGGCATGACAACCAAGTTCGACGGTGCGAAGTCGATTGGGTCTAATGCCCGCTGCTTGTTGACAACCACCAAAGGCTGGTTAGCCGATTCAATTGTGAGCCGCGGGTAGATGTAATCGGTTAGCCCTAGGGTCGGGGGCACGAGGCCCTGGGCAGCACTGATCCTGTTTTGCTCGTTGATCATTTCGAGCTTTGGGCTTGCAAGGATTCCAGATTGAATCAGCAGGCCAAATCCCAAAATTGATAAAAGAACCGGAGGCCCAAAAATAAATAGGGGACTCCGTTTCCGAGGCGTAGACTTAGGCATCTCTAAACCCTAAATCCAGGAGACTAATTGGCCACGAACACCTCTCGGGATGCCGCAAAAAAGGCAGCCCAATCTGGAACCATGACTCCTAGGCAAATTTGGATAGTTCTCATCGGACTCATGTCTGGAATGTTTTTGGCAGCTCTTGATCAATCTGTGGTTGGAGCCGCTATGCGGACGATCGCCGATGACCTTTCTGGTCTTTCGCTTCAAGCATGGGCAACCACGGCCTACTTGATAACCGCAACTGTCTCGACGCCCATCTACGGAAAACTCGGAGACATCTTCGGTCGCAGGCCTCTGTTCATGATTGCAATCGTGATTTTCATAGTTGGTTCGGTAACCTCGGGCTTTGCAACCTCCATGGCCGAACTGGCCGCTTTCCGAGCGCTGCAAGGCATGGGCGCTGGAGGGCTGTTTTCACTGGCCTTCACAATTGTTGCCGACATTGTTCCTCCAAAGGAAAGAGCGAAATACCAGGGCATGTTCCTGGCGGTCTTCGGCACTTCATCTGTACTGGGCCCAGTTGTTGGTGGCGCACTTGCAGGAGCCGGCGAGATTCTGTTTATCGATGGCTGGCGCTGGATTTTCCTGATGAACATTCCAATTGGTGCCGTTTCGCTATTTATGGTGGTTACGTTTCTACATATTCCGAATAACCCAAGACCTCAAAAGATCGACTGGTGGGGTGCAGTCACAATCGTGTTGGCCGTCGTTCCGTTCTTGCTGATCGCAGAGCAGGGCCGCGAGTGGGGCTGGTCCAGCCCAATGGCTATCGCAATGTATGTCACCGGTGTGTTTGGAATTGTTAGCTTCATCATGATTGAAAAAAAGGTGGGTTCTGCTGCTCTGATCCCACTTTCTTTATTCAAAGAGCCAACTTTCGCAAGAACGCAAATCCTAGGTTTTATTCTCGGTGTTGGGATGTTCGGCGGAATGATTGTGCTGCCCTTGATCATCCAGGTGGTCTACGGGGCCAGCCCAACTGAGGCCGGCTTTTTGATGCTGCCAATGGTCGCCGGAATGATGACGGCAACAATTACCTCCGGACGCATTACCTCTAAAACCGGTAAGTATCGAATCTTCTTCAACACTGGAACCGGTGTGTTGTTCCTGGGGTACCTATTTATGCTTTTGATGATGGATGCCTCAACCCCAATCTGGGTCATCTCAATCGGAATGGTGATGATCGGGCTCGGCTTCGGCCAGCTAATGCAGACCACAATGATTGCGAGCCAGAATTCGGTTGCCGCAAGAGACATTGGTGTGGCTACAAGTTCCGCAACTTTCTTCAGGCAGATGGGTGGCACCTTCGGTGTTGCGGTGTTTATGTCGATTCTGTTTGGTCAGGTTGGAGACAAAATAACCACCGCCTTCCGGCGCACAGACGTTCGTGAGGGAATCGCTAGTGCAACTAGTGACGCGCAAGTATTAGCCAACCCGGACAATGATGCGATTATCGAAATACTCCAGAGTGGACCATCGGGTGCAAGTGAGATAACGCTCGATTCCTCCTTCCTGATTGGCGCGGATGACAGGCTGACACTGCCCTTCAGAATCGGCTTTGTCGAGTCATCTCTGACTGTGTTTTTGGTTGCGATCTTCTTCGTCGGGGCAGCCTTTGTAATTAGCTGGTTTATCAAGGAAATACCTCTCCGAGAAAAGAGTGCCTCGCAAGAAGTTGCAGATGCGGCGAACTCCGCCAAGTAGTTTTATCGGTTAGGCTTTTCACGTAACACCACGGGAGTTCGGTAAACCGGACTGAGAGGAAGACTAGAAATAGAGTCTTCGACCGTCAAACCTGATCTGGGTAATGCCAGCGTAGGTAGAGACCTCTAACCCGTGCCTACTTATAACCAAAAGGCACGAAAATGAAAAAATTAGCAATACTGGCAATCAGCGCTTTGGCCCTAACCGGTTGTAGCGCTCAAGACATAACACTGGTTCGCCTAGCAGCCCACGACTCCTTCGTCATCAGCGATGAACTTGTGGCCGAGTTTGAAAGCCAAACTGGATACGAACTAGAAATCATCAGACTCGGTGATACCGGGTCACTAACAAACCAACTAGTGCTAACTACCAACGCGCCCGTTGCAGATGCGTTCTTTGGCATCGATAACACATTCGCTGGAGTGGCCACCGACAACAACATTGTTGACGGTGAGATGCAAGCAATCGACTACGGGGATGTTTGCTTCAACTATGACCTTGACTGGTTTGCAGAGAGCTCAATTGCCCCTCCGACTTCTTGGCGTGAACTAGGCCAGGATCAATACGAGTCTCTGGTCGTTGTGACCAACCCAAACTTTTCCTCCCCCGGATTGGCATTTCTGGCAACCACTCACGCCGGCTTTGAAACCAGCGCTGAGGTTTCCGACTACTGGCGCTCACTGAAAGATAATAATCTCAAGGTAGCCGCTGGCTGGGAAGATGCTTACTTTGTTGACTTCACTCGTTACGGCGGTGACCGCCCGATTGTTTTGAGCTACGCATCGTCGCCCTCAGCCGAAGTAAAGGAAGACGGTACACCGGGGTCAGCTGCACTTCGAACCGAGTGCTTCAGGCAGATTGAATATGCCGGAGTCTTAGACAATGCGGACAACGCCCCTGGCGCCAGAGCAATTGTCGAGTTCTTGCTAGGCGATAGCTTCCAAGCTTCAGTTCCGGAAAACATGTATGTCTATCCAATTAACGAAGCCATCGAGGTCCCAGAGGCCTGGGCAAAGTTTGCACAGCCGGCAGATAGCTTGCTGGGTGAAGCCTCAGACATAAACGCCAATCGCGACCAGTGGTTGGCCGACTGGTCGGACGTATTTGACAACTAGCTTGGAACTGTTCGCAACCACCGCACTGATTGCACTATTGAGTGCGGTGGTTGCGACAATCCTTGGTTATCCAATCGGAAATTGGTTGGCAGGAACAGGTCGCAAAACAAGGCAACTGGTCTCAGCGTTTTTGCTGGTGCCTTTCCTTCTGCCGGCGTTTCTAATTGGAATAACCCTGCTTCCGCTCCAGCCCAATGCCTTTAATTCCATTACTGGAATACTTTGGATCATTGGAGCGCATGTTTTTATGAATGTGGGATTCATGGCGCGCGTGGTTTCGGCAAATCAAATACCCGCCGATCAAATGGAGGCCGCATCACTTGATGGGGCAAGCGGCCTAATAAAGCGCTTCGCAATCGAGCTTCCACAGCAGCTGGCTGGAATGCTGTCCGCTGGTTTGTTGGTCGCACTCTACAGCGCGACAAGTTACGGGCTTGTGCTGACACTGGGAGCGGGCAGAGTCGACACTCTAGAAACCGAGATTGCAACGGCAGCGCTGAGGGATCTAGATCTGAGTCTTGCACTGGCGCTAGCGCTGTTGCAAACAGCGCTGACCCTGTGTTTTTTTTACCTGGCAAGATCAATCGGTGCCGAGCCGACTCCGTTATTTGGCGAGAAAGAAACAGCCTCGACTGGCTCCAAACTGGGTGGGGTGTTAGCGGCTTTATTATTGGCCGCGATAGTGATCGTGTTCGCAGGGGTTTTTGTAAGAGCCATAACTTATGGACCGGGTCTAGTCGAGAATTTTGCTAACCTTGCTGGTCGAGGTGGCAGACAGATCCTGAATATCTCAGTTGCCGAGGCTGCTCTAAACAGTCTTCGAAACTTGCTTGTTGCGGCCCTGATTGCGCTTCCCGTTGCTTGGCTTGCTGCCGGAAGAAAAAAGACTAGCTACTTGGTTCTGCTACCGATCGGTATTTCCCCGGTCGTTTATGGTTTGGTGTTTTTGGTTCTAAGCGGATACCTGCCTTCGGCACTAAGTGGCACTTGGCTCCTAGTCCCGATTGTTCAAAGCCTTTTCCTCATCCCGCTTAGTTACCAGGTACTCAGGCCAGCGAGGCAATCAGTTTCCACGGAGATAAAAGACGCGGCGCTTCTAGACGGAGCTTTTGGTTGGAAAATGTTTACTCAGGTCGAGGGGCCCCTTGTTCGAAAGCCACTCAGTGTTGCTGCAGCCTTTGTTGCCCTGGGCTCGCTTGGTGAATTTGGGGCGGCGAGCTTTCTTGCCTACGGATCACAAGCGACATTGCCGCTTGTGATGTTCAGGTTGATTTCAAGGCCGGGGCCGGAAAACCTGGGAATGGCCATGGCTGCGGCAAGCCTATTTATTGCTGTTGCGCTGGCAGTCGTCTGGATTATTTCACTTGAAGCACGTACTCAACGCCAAGAGCGTTGAGACGATTTGTGATTACCTCAATTGACTCTGGGTTTTGATCCACAACAACAAATTTTCTTTGCAGTTCAAAGGCCGCCTGCGCGGTAGTCCCAGAACCCGCAAAAAAATCAAGCACCCGATCACCCGGTCTTGAGCTAGCACTAATTATTCGTCTGAGAATGCCAAGTGGCTTTTGGGTTGGGTAGCCGGTTTTCTCTTTTCCAGTTGGTGACACAATCGTGTGCCACCAGACATCGGTCGGAAGCTTGCCTCGAGCCACCTTCTCTGGAGTCACTAGACCGGGAGCCATGTAAGGCTCACGGTCGACGGCGGTGCTATCGAAAAAGTACTTTGCTGGGTTCTTCACGTAAACCAAAATCGTGTCGTGTTTTGCCGGCCAGCGACTTTTTGACTTTCCGCCGTAATCGTAGGCCCAGATAATTTCGTTTAGAAAACACTCTCTGCCAAACAGGGCGTCCATCAAAACTTTTGCGTAGTGGGCCTCTCGATAGTCAAGATGCAGATAAATCGTCCCGGTTTCGTGGAGCAACCGATAGGCCTCGATGAGTCGGGGTTCTAGGAATGCCCAGTAGTCGGCGAAGTCGTCGTCGTAGGACAAAACTGATTTGACTACCTGCTCGTATCTCTTGCCTTGAAAGCCGAGGTTCCCAGTCGCACTCGAAATGGAGCTGCGGTTTGTTCTTACCTGAGAGCGACCGGTGTTGAATGGGGGGTCGATGTAAATAAGCTGAAAAGACTCATCCGGCATAGTTTTAAGTGCTGCGAGGTTCTCCCCGTTGATAACCTCGTTAGTAGCCATAAGAAGAAAGGTTAACAGCATGAGCACTCAGGTAGTGAAAGATAGCGATAACGACCGCTTTGAAATTTACATGGATTCTTCTCGGGTAGGACTGCTAGATTACGTCGTCAAGGACGACGAGATTCACCTGGTCCACACCGAAGTGAACCCTGAACACCAAGGCAAAAAACTAGCCGCACTTTTGGTTCGCGAATCTCTTCGAGACATTAGGGAAGCCGGCGATAAGAAGGTTGTTCCGGTCTGTTCCTACGTAGTCAAATACATGGAGAACAATCCGGACACTCACGACTTGCTAAAGGGAACCATTGAAGAAGCCGTTGCTTCTTGCAGGTGGCCGGGGGCTAACTAGTCCCAAGTACTAGGAGCCGGTTCTTTACCCTTGGGTAATGCTGCGTCTTTGGCCCATCTGACGATCCACTTTGGTAACTCGGGTCGTTCTCCGGGCCAGCCACCGGAGCCGTCCATAACTTCCTGCGGGGTGAGAGTGCCCCAAGCGCGCTTCAGGAACCGTCCGCGCATAATCGCTTTGGCATAGATCTCACCATTTCGGACAAATCGCTGCTCGATGTAAACGGCTATGTCGTCCCAACCGACCACCTTGGTCTCGAGATCAAATATTTGCCAGGGCTCAAGAGACTTGCGGTAGCTAATCGTTGAGTTGACGACTATCGGGTACCAGCCTTTTTTGTTCCAAATTTGCCAGATACCTGTTCTTAGACCCTGGTCGTAACGACCGAGGTCCATGAGTGTCAAAAATATGCCGTTGTTCATGTGGTTGTAAACATCCAGGTCGCTTGGCATCACCCGAAGGGTCACCGACGAAACCTCGTCGATAGTCACCTTTGATCGACGACGCCAGGTCAGCTTGATGAAAAGGATTCGAAACCAGAGCTTCACCAGATAACCACACGCTCTTCTGGTGCAAGCCACATCGGATCTGATTCAGTGGTTTCGAAGGTGTCGTGGAAGATGTCCAAGTTTTTCACAACCTGGTTGCACCTGAATTCGGCCGGAGAGTGTGGGTCGGTGGCCAAACGCTGAATAGCAATTTCATCTCGGCTGATACCGCGCCAGCACTGGGCCCAAGAGAACAAGAACCTCTCGGCAGCAGTCACTCCGTCTATGGTCGGTGGCTCCTTGCCGTCAAGTGAAATCAAATAAGCCTTCCAAGCAATACCGAGACCTCCCAAGTCTCCGATGTTCTCACCGATGGTGAGCTCGCCGTTTACCTTGTTGCTGTCATCAAGCTGGGTCGGACTTAGCTCGTTGTATTGATCGATAAGAGATTTCGTTCGCTGCTCGAATGCCTTTAGGTCCGCCTCGGTCCACCAGGAAACCAACTTGCCATCTCCGTCGTACTTCGCACCTTGGTCATCAAAGCCGTGACCAATTTCGTGACCGATTACGGCCCCGATGCCGCCGAAGTTCATGGCGTCATCGGTATCTTCAGAGAAAAACGGTGGCTGCAAAATTGCCGCGGGGAAGACAATTTCATTCAGACCAGGGTTGTAATAAGCGTTCACGGTCTGAGGTGTCATGTGCCACTCGTCGCGATCGATTGGTGATCCGATTTTCTTGACCTGGAAATCAAACTCCCACGCGGAAACATTTTGAATGTTTTGCAGCAGATCTTCTCGCGAGATAACGATGCTCGAGTAGTCGTGCCACTTAACCGGGTAGCCAATCTTCGGAGTGAACTTCGACAGCTTCTCTTGAGCCTTTTCTTTGGTGGCTCCAGTCATCCACTCGAGCTTGTCAATACTTTGGCGATAGGCCTCAATGAGGTGAGCCACCAAGGTGTCCATTTGGGACTTGGAGCTTGCCGGAAAGTGCTTGTCAACATAAATCTGACCGACAGCTTCCCCAAGGCTTCCTTCAACCAAGCTGACGGCACGCTTCCATCGTGAACGATTGACCGGCTGGCCAGTCAACTTCGTTCCATAGAAACTGAAGCGCTCAGCTACAAAATCGCCGGAGAGATAAGGAGCGTGAGCTCTGATGTAAACCCAGCTCAGCCATGCCTTTAGAGCATCTAGGTTTTCAGCTGTCAACACGTCAACGAGCCCCTCGAAGAATGAAGGCATCATAACTACATTCCATTCCAGGAATGAATCGGTGAGACCTAGGCCCGAAAGGTATTCGTCCCAGTGAATGCTCGGTGCGAGAGTTTTTAGTTCCGCAAAGGTTTTGAGGTTATAAGTCTTTTCAGCGTCTCTCGCTTCGACTCTGCTCCAGTGCTTGGAGGCAATCTTGGTTTCGAGCTTCAAGATTTGCTCCGCCTTGGAGTCGGCTTCTGCTAGAGGTAAGCCAGCCAGAACCAACATGCGTGAAATGTGCTTTGGATATTCTTCACGAACATCCTTGTACTTCTCATCGGAGTAGTAATCCTTATCCGGCAGACCTAGGCCGCCGTTATAAAAATGAACGAGGTACCGCTCTGGGTTACCGGCGTCATTATCGATGTAACTGCCCCATAGCCCGCCAACGCCCATGCGCTCGAGGTGGCCCATCAAACTGTGCAGCTCCTTGAGGTCAGAAACTGCTGCGATTTTAGATAAACCCTCAACCAGTGGAGTGGCTCCAAGCTTCTCAGCTCGATCTTCGTCTAGGAACGATGCGTAAAGATCTCCAATTTGCTGGCTAACACCTGGAAGTGGGTTGTTGGACGCCTCTTCAAGGATTTCCTTGACGGCGAGTTCCGAATCATCGGCCAGCATATGGAAGCTACCGAACACGGCTTTGTCCTCGGGTATCTCGGTTGAATCCAACCAGCTTCCATTCACATGGCGGAACAGGTCCTGGGTCGGTTTGGTGGTTTCACTTAGTTCGGCTTTATCTAGCCCTGGTTTCATTGACATGCTTCCTAGTGTAAGTCAGTGCATTGTCACTTGGCTGACAGCTGATGTCCCTCAATAAGATCCTCCTTTACTACGGGCTCGCGCCGATAGCAGATCCGCAAGCAGTCTTGCTCTGGCAGCGGACCTTGTGCGAGGCTCTCGGGCTAAAGGGTCGGATTCTCATCTCCCCCCACGGGATAAATGGAACCCTCGGTGGCAAGATGGAAGGTCTATAAAAATACGTACACGCCACCAAAGAGTTCAAGGGTTTCTCCAAAATTGACTTTGAGTGGTCTGCCGGCACCGGTAATGAGCTTTCGAAGCTCATGGTGATAGTGCGACGAGAGCTGGTTACTTTCAATACCCCGGACGAAGTACAAGTTGACATCACGGGCGTGGTCAATGGAGGTAAGCATCTAAAGCCACAACAGGTCAATGTGCTAGTTGATAAGCGCGGCGACGATGTTGTCTTTTTTTTGACGGCAGGAATGCCTTCGAGGCCGAAATTGGCAGATTCAAAAATGCAGTCGTGCCTGACATTCAGACCACTCACGATTTCGTTACGGAAATCGAATCGGGCAAGTACGACCACCTCAAAGACAAGCCGATTGTGACCTACTGCACCGGTGGCATCCGGTGTGAGATTTTGAGCGCGGTAATGCTAAATCGCGGATTCAAAGAGGTCTATCAAATCGAGGGCGGCATCGCACGCTACGGCCAAAAATACCGGGATGCAGGGCTCTGGGAGGGCGCTCTTTACGTATTCGATAACCGCATGGCCGTTAATTTTTCAAAAGACGCATTGACCCTGGGAACTTGCGTGAACTGCTCAGAAAAGACTTCGCAGTTCCGAGACTGCGAAGGACCTGGCTGCAAGGATTTAGTGTTGCTGTGCGAGGACTGTTTTACCGACCCAAAGAACCTAAGGTGTGACGAAAGTCACATTCGGGGTAGAAATAAGCTCAGGCAAATAGGTTAAGGAAAAAACCCTCGGGTTCTTGCCCGAGGGTTTTCCTATTAGGAGGGTATGCAATCTATGAGAATTACATGGCTCTAACTCTAAAAGCCAAGCGGTGTCGACCAAGTAAAAGTCAGGGTTTCAACATCAAGCTCTCAGTGCTTTCTCAGCTTCAAGAGATGTCAGATTAGTCAGCAACATCTTCATACTGCTGGCCGTGGTTGCGCATCCCCTCATGCTTGCCCTTGCCTAGCTTTTTCCCGCGAGGTTCAAAGCTGGCGGCGTCATCTGCATCGTAGTTGAGGCGAAGAACTCCACTCGCGTTCGCGGTTGCAACTCCAGACGCGTCGGTGGTTACAGTCACAAGAATCGGAGCCGATTCATCCGAAGGGTAGAAAGCAAAAACCTCCACGCCCTCGATTGGACTTGCCTTGAAAACTAGATTGCCTGTGACGGTTCCAGCTGCAATCTCCGGCCTTATCAGATCGAGATTTGCATCAAGTACTGGATGAACGCCGATTACATGGCCACGAGTTGTCGGCTTAGTTGTTGGGGCCTCGGTTGCGCCGGGCTCGAGGCGAAAGATCTCGTAGTTGGCGCTCTTTACAACTTCTCTCAGTTCTGTAACATCTGCCGGGATCCCGATGATGGTGGCTGACAGAGTCGCAGTGTTATGTTCTTTTCGCATTTGGCCTTCGTTGGCCCTGTCAGCGTGCATGCCGCGCTCGATTTTAGGTGCGGAGCTATTTGGTCCTTGCGAATCGTGAGCCAGAGATGGAAGCGCGAATGCCAGCGCACCAACTGCCAGGCTGGCGGTTGCCGCGATGGCAATTGTCGATTTTATTTTCATGTTCTTTCCTTTGTTTGTCGGACAAGCAACAAATTAGTAATCCAGATTGGGAAAGAAACTAAATTTCAGGTAGTTGAGACGCTTTTAGCAGTGGGCTGCCAGACAAGGCATATTTCTGGCAGTTAGCTGAGGGCTAGAGGTAGCGCCAGCGGAAAAGCTCAATTTTGAATCGAACCGCAATGAGCCGCATGGTGACAATCAAAATTGCCGCGATAGCGACGTCGAGGTACTCGGGGGTGTTCAGGTAGCCCAGCAGCACGACAGCCCAGCCGCCAGCAAATGCGATTACTGCGTAAGGCTGGTGGTCATGAAACGCTCTCGGGACTTCATTAATCAGGACATCTCTCAATACACCGCCGACAACTCCAGTAATTACGCCCATCAAAACCGCAATCATCGGGCTCATGCCTGCGACCAAAGCAAGGTGAGTGCCACCAGCTGCAAATATTCCAAGGCCAACAGCGTCGGGGATCACAATCGCCTTTTCGGTCAAGTCAACGTGGGTTGCCCGGTAGAAAAACGGCAGAGCCAAACCCACCAAAATAAGCGCCCAAACCCAAAATTCTTGCTCAACCCAAAAAAATGGCCTTCTGTCCAACAGCACATCCCTGAGGGTTCCGCCGCCAAAAGCGGTGACCGCTCCGATCATCACAACGCCCACTAGGTCAAAATGCTTTCTAGCCGCCTCCAATATCCCGGAAAGCGCGAACGCCAGCACCCCTAGTGCTTCCAATGAGCTTAGAAATATCTCTAACAATTCGCTTCCCAATTTAGGTTCTCAATAACCCTAATAAGGCGGCGCCCGGATTAGCAAAGATTGCCCGACTAAATAGCCACTCGGCGATAGACTGACCTGACCTAAGAACCGCTCAGGGAAGCAGGTAACGTGGGCTTTCTAGACAAGGCCGAGGCGCGCATTGAGAACATAGTTGTCTCAATGTTTTCCAAGCTATCCAAAAAGCAACTTCAGCCGATTGAAATCTCTCAGGCTGTCAAAAATGCTATGGACGTCGCAGCGACTGCTCCAGGTAAGGACCGGAAACTAGTTCCCCATAGATACCTGATCAAACTTAACCCTCAAGATAAAGACAACCTCTCCGACCAGCTTCTTCGAGCCATAAGTTCAGAGGTTGCAAACCATGCCGGGCAGAAGAGCTATCAACTGACAGGTCAACTTGAGCTGAAGGTTTTAGCTGACCAGAAAGTCGCCAAGGGGCGAATTCAAGTTGGATCTGCGGCAGTGGGCAGTTTGGTGAGCTGGAAACCGATAATTTCCTATGGCAGCGAGCGCCGAGAGCTATCTAGTGGAACTACTACTTTTGGCAGGGACGATAGCGCCGACGTGGCGATAGATGATCGCGGCCTGAGCCGGATTCACTTCGAAATCGCATTCAATGGAGACATTGCAGCAATCAGAGACTTGCAGTCGACCAACGGAACCTTCGTAGACGGTTCGAGAGTGAACGAGGTGGTTCTTAGGTCTGGCAGCAAGATAAATGCCGGTAGGACTGAATTCGATTTTGAGCTATTGGCCCTGACGGGTGGGCCAAATGAGTGAGCTTGCCCTATTTCTGATTCGTATTGGTTTTGTTGCGGTGCTCTGGGTGTTTATTCTGAGCCTGCTTTCCGTTATTCGCGCTGACCTGTATGGCAGGCGAGTTATCAGTCGCATAGCTAAGCAGAACGCTCCCCTGCTAACCGCAGGTTCGGCTGCGAGCCTGGGCATAGACGATGGCGATAGTTTAATCCGACCGAGATCGCGGTGCTTACGGGCCGGGCCGCCGGAACTAACATCCCACTCGAGAACAAAAAGGAAGTGCTGATTGGCCGCGCTCCGAGTTCGGACATGGTAATCAGCGATGACTTCGCCTCCTCGATTCACGCAAAGCTTGTCCATGTGGGGGACGACTGGGTCTTACAAGACCTAAACTCCACCAACGGCACCAACCTAGACGGCAAGAAAATAACCACCCCGGTGACCATTAAAGCTGGGATGACGATACGAATTGGAACCACGACCTTTGAGCTGAGGTCTTAGTCAGTTGGCGATCAAGACCATTAGCTATGCAGCCAGCGACATCGGCAAGCACCGCAGTTCGAACCAGGATTCCGGTTATTCCGGTTATCAGCTGTTCTTCGTGGCGGACGGCATGGGCGGTCACGCCGGAGGAGACATCGCGTCGGCGATTACCTCGCAGCGAGTTGCACTAACCGACAGCAAATACGACACGGTTGAAGAAGCCATTGAAACCCTGAAGGCCGGAGTTCTGGAGGCCAACTCCATGTTGACCGGGACCGTAGTTGAGCATCCGGAACTTCAAGGAATGGGAACCACGTTTTCAGGGCTTTTGGTGCACAGAAGTCAGATCATTACCGCTCACATCGGTGACTCCCGTATCTATCGAGTTCGTGCCGGTGAGGTTACTCAAATAACCAAGGACCATTCGTTCGTTCAAAAACTTGTAGATCTTGGCCGAATTACTGAAGCCGAAGCTCTAGTGCACCCCCGTCGGTCGGTGCTAATGCGCGTGCTCGGCGATGTTCAAGGTGACCCGGAGCTAGATATTGCACTGCACGACGCACTGCCCGGTGACCGCTGGATGATTTGCAGCGACGGCCTGAGCGGCGTGGTCCCGGATGAAGTGATGGCCAAGATTTTGGCTTCAAATATTCCAACCGAAGAAGCCGCCGAACTTTTGGTGGGCGAAGCCCTTGAGCATGGCGCCCCGGACAACGTAACGGTGGTTATCACCGACGTTGTCCGCCCAACCGTTAAGGCAGACTTTGAACCCGGCGCTCACTTCGTTGGTTCAGCGGATCATGAAGTTGTCATTGAAGAGCGCAAGGGCGGAAAGATACTGCGTCTTTTCAACCCACTGAGTTTGCTTGAGCTGCTACAAAGCCCAGAGGACCCAGCCCAGTATGCACCTGAGTCCGAAGAGCTTCTTGAAAAGATTTTGGCCGAGACCAGACGGAAGCTACGCTGGCGCGCGGTCAGAATAACTGCGCTTTGGCTGCTATTTGCTGGCGTGATGGTCGGTGTCATCTTCGGCGCGTACCAATACACCCAGACCCGATACTTCGTTGATGTATCTGACGGTCAAGTCACTGTCTTTCAGGGCATCAAGGAGCAATTGGGGCCCCTGAATTTCTCAAGCCCTTACCTAGTGTCGGATATAAACATCGAAGACCTCCCGCAGTTCCAGCAGACCCTGATTGAAAGATCCATCTCGGTTGAGTCGTTGGATGATGCGTTGCGCCTGATCGAACAGCTTCAGGACGGAATCAATGAGTAACGTCTCTCTAACTCAAGCGATTCCAATGCTGCTGAAGGCTGTTCCGCGCTCCAGGAACTTTGAAGCAGTGTTGCTTTTCTGGGTTGCCGGTATTCACGCTTTCGCCTTGGCCCAAATTCAACTTGCAGTCAGTCAGCGGATGTCTTGGGACATGCTCTACTACTGGGCACCGCCAACGATCAGCGCATGGATACTGCACTACGTGCTCAGGAAGTATGTACTGAACGCTGATGGCCTGCTGCTGCCCCTGGCTTTTTTGCTAAACGGTCTAGGCATCGCAATGATTTATCGACTTGACTTAGCCGAGATAACTCGAGGTGGTCAGGACTTGTTTGCCGAGCGCCAGGTTTGGTTGAGCTGCTTTGCAATGTTGATTGCCGCAATCGTGGTTCGGCTGGTTCGGAACCCACTGGTTCTGAGGCGTTTTCCATATTTGGCAGGGGCGGCGGCCGTGGTCTTGCTGCTACTTCCGGCGGCACCGGTCATTGGCAGGACCATAAATGGTGCGACATTGTGGATTGCCATTGGAGATCTGAGCTTCCAGCCAGGCGAAATAGCGAAAATTTTGTTGGCGATCTTCTTCGCGGGCTACTTAGTTTCCAGAAAAGGCCCGCTTTCTGAAATTGGATCTCGAGTGTTAGGGATGAAGATTCCGAGCGCGAAGGACCTGGGTCCAATATTGCTGTTCTGGATCGCGTCCATAGCAGTGCTTGTGATCCAGCGTGACCTTGGAACGTCGATTCTGTATTTTGGTTTGTTTTTGGTCATGATCTACACCGCCACCGGTAGAGGCTTTTACGTCGGTATTGGATTGGTCATGATGGTAACCGGAGCCCTAGTGGCTTCGAGACTTTTTGGCTACGTCGGTGCTCGCTTCGATGCGTGGTTGGCTCCGTTTGCGACCGAGAACTACACCGCTCAAGGTGGCAGCTACCAGCTGGTGCAGGGTCTGTTTGGCATGGCTCACGGCGATGTTATCGGCGCGGGACTTGGTTCGGGTTTCCCGCAGTTGATCCCACTTGCCGAAAGTGACTTTATATTCGCAGCGCTCGGGGAAGAGCTTGGTCTAGCCGGAATTTTCGCGATTTTGGCTATCTATCTGCTGATCGTCTACCGAGGTCTGCGAATTGCAAACACCCATCAAGATGATTTTTCAAAGCTGCTTGCATTGGGGCTCTCATTTGTACTTGGTCTTCAAGTGTTTATTGTTGCCGGGGGCGTAATGGGCCTGTTGCCCCTGACTGGTCTAACAACACCATTCTTGGCTGCCGGTGGCAGTGCTCTGCTGGCCAACTGGTCAATTATTGCGCTCCTTATGGTGCTGTCTGATTCTTCACTTAAGCGGGTGAAGGGATGAATAGGCAAGTGAGAAGAGTTGGCCTTGCGCTGACCGTAATGTTCATTGCTTTGTTCGCAATTGCCTCCTCGATACAGGTTGTTAGAACCGAATCGCTTTATCAGGATTCGAGAAACGTTCGCGCATCCTACGAAACCTATAAAACTCAGCGCGGTTCGATATTGGTTGGTGAAACTGAGGTTGTCACCAGCGTTGCCGTCAATGACCAGTACCGGTTCCTAAGAAGCTATGACTCTGTTCTCTATAGCGCGGTTGCCGGCTACTTCAGCATTTTCACCGGTTCCTCTGGAATCGAGCGATCAATGAATTCCTTGCTCGCTGGCCAAAGCTCTGCACAGTTTTTTGAGCAAATCAATGCGCTGCTTGATGGCACGCCGGTAACCGGTGCTGCAATCGAACTAACCCTCGATCCAGATGTGCAGCGAGCTGCCTGGGATGCCCTCGGTGGCCGAAAAGGCGCAGTGGTTGCCCTTGACCCGGCAACCGGCCGCATTCTCGCGATGGTATCGAAGCCAACATTTGATGCCAACCTCATGGCCGGTCACGAGTACGATCCGGTGAACCAGGCCTACCGCGACTACCTAGATGATCCGGACAAGCCGCTTGTGAACCGAGCAATCGGTGGAGACCTTTACCCGCCGGGTTCAGTGTTCAAACTTGTTGTCGCGGCAGCCGCTCTTGAATCTGGGCGATACAGCACGACCACAACCTTCGAGAACCTAGCTAGCTACCGCCTCCCCGGCACCTCAACGATGATTCAAAATTCCTCCAATAACACCTGCGGGGACGGGGCACTGGTAACGCTAGAACAGGCCCTAATTAGATCGTGCAACATTCCATTCGCAATGCTCGCGGTCGACCTTGGTCAGGATCGAATTCGAGCTATGGCAGAGCTCATGGGCTTTGGAGATGAGATTGCGATTCCGCTTTCAGTAACACCCAGCGTTTATCCACTCGGCCTGGAGCTCTCTCAACTCGCCCTAACCGGTTTTGGACAGTTTGACGTTCGAGTGTCACCGCTGCAGATGGCCATGACCACTGCTGCAATCGCGAATCAGGGCGTGATCATGAAACCGCAGCTGGTTGATCAGGTCGTCGCAAGCAACCTAAACGTTCTCAGCCAACCCGAGCCCCAGGTGTTTTCCTCTCCAATGTCTAGAGAAACTGCCGGACTACTGACCCGCATGATGGTTGACTCAGTCGGCTACGGAGCAGCAACCAATGCTGCGCTTCCACAGGTCGCCGTTGCCGGCAAAACTGGCACTGCCGAAAACGGACCTGATGACCCGTTCACCCTCTGGTTCACCGGCTTTGCGCCGGCCGAATCTCCTCGCGTAGTTGTCACGGTCGTGGTTGAAGACGGCGGTGGCATTGGGCAAAACGGAACCGGTAACCAAATTGCCGCGCCCATCGCCAAGGCAGTCATGAAGGCGGCGTTGAACCGATGAAGCCCGCAGTGGGACAACTTTATGGAGAACGATACCGACTCCAACTGCGCATTGCCATTGGTGGCATGGGCGAGGTTTGGCAAGCCCAGGACGAGCTAATTTTGCGTCAGGTCGCAATCAAAATCCTGAAGGAAGAGTATCTTTCGGATCCGGCGTTCTTGGAAAGATTTAGAACCGAGGCGCGCTCGGCAGCCCTTGTCGAGCACGTAGGAATTGCCAATATTTACGACTACGGCGAGGACACTGGTTCCGCATTTCTCGTTATGGAGTTAGTTCCGGGTGAATCAATGTCCCGGTTGTTGGAGCGAGAAAAACGACTACCTGAGGCTCAAGTTCTAGACATTGTGGCTCAAACTTCCAGAGCACTGGCTGCGGCTCACGCCAGAGGTTTGGTTCACAGAGACATAAAACCAGGCAATTTACTAATCACCCCGGATGGCAAAGTCAAAATAACTGACTTTGGTATCGCACGAGTGGGAGACCAGGTTCCGCTAACCAAAACCGGGCAGGTTATGGGGACCGTTCAGTACCTGGCGCCTGAGCAGGCAACTGGGAAGACCTCAACCGGTGCAACGGACCTGTATTCACTCGGGGTTGTGGCATACGAAGCACTCGCAGGTAGGCGCCCCTTCCGTGGTGAGAACCAGATGGCAATCGCGATGGCACACATAAATGAGATGCCGCCGGCCCTTCCAGACTCGATTGACCCAAGAGTTCAAAACCTGGTTCTTAGCTGCCTAGCTAAAAAGCCCAACCAACGCCCAGAGTCTGGAGCCTCGCTCGCGATTAGGGCGGAAGCTCTTCTTAGGGAAAAACGTAAAGGTGTCCCGGTTGCCTCCGAAGACCCAATCAATGACCCTGTGACCGAGGTGATATCAACGGACACCGCTCCATTACCAAGGGCGCCGATTGTTTGGCCCTGGCTTGCAACCCTTGGACTACTGGGGCTCACTACGATCGTCGTGATCGTTGCGATTCTCTCGGAGCCAAACGCTTCCGACATCTCTCCAATTAGCACTCCAAATTCGACGCCCACCAACACTCAAACAGTGGAAGAGGCCACGGAGCCCGCAACCTACCTGGTATTGGTATCCGATGTGGTGGGTAAAAACCTGAGTGAAGTCACCGCGTGGTTGACCGAGCGTGGCTTCGTCGTAAACGCTATACCTGGTGAACTCATTCCGGGCAGCTCACCCGAGGTTCGAGTAGTTTATGCGGCCTCTCCGACTGGAAACATAGAAGTAGGCAGCACCGTGAACGTCACCTATTACGTAGGCGATTATGAAGACATTCCGATTGAGATACCAGAGGATGAGGCTACTTCTGAACCAGCTCCGGAAGCGACAGACCCCGCGGATGGTGAGCCAGCTCCCTCGGAGACTCCAGTGGCCGACGTGCCGGCAATAGTGCCGGGCGACACCACTGGAGATATAATCACAGTAGATCCGGGGTCATCAGGGTAATAAGACTGTAACCGAGTCATGCGGGAAATAATCAAAACAAAAACTAGAATTCAATGGGTGGAAAAGAGCAGGTTTGAGTAAGAGCGAAAGACTGATTGCTGGTCGATACCGACTGGGTGAGCTTGTCGGTCGCGGTGGAATGGCCGAGGTGTTCGAGGGCTACGACACCAGACTTGGTCGAACCGTAGCGATCAAGCTTCTAAAGTCAGATCTCGCAAACGACGCCAACTTCGAAGCAAGCTTTCGTCAAGAGGCTCAAGCCAGCGCCCGCATGGCCCATCCAACAATTGTTCGGGTCTATGATGCCGGCGAAGAAGAGACCACCGATACAAACGGTCAGATCGTAAAAACTCCGTTCATAATCATGGAACTAGTCCGCGGCAAATTGCTTCGCGAAGTGGTTGCTGAAAAAAACGTTGCCATCGAGCGAACCGTTGGATATATCTCCGGAATCCTCACCGCTCTCGAGGTTTCCCACCGAGCCGGTGTGGTTCACCGAGACATAAAGCCAGGAAACGTGATGATCGGCGAGGGCGATTCGATCAAAGTTATGGACTTTGGAATTGCCAGGGCAGTAAATGACAATTCAGCCACCCAAGCTGCTACCTCCGGCATAGTTGGAACAGCTCAATACTTCTCTCCCGAGCAAGCCCGGGGAGACACAGTTGATGCCAGAACAGATTTATATTCGACCGGCGTAATTCTTTACGAGTTACTCGCTGGAAGGCCGCCATTTAAAGGCGAAAGCGCCGTGTCCGTGGCATACCAACACGTTTCTGAACTTGCTACTCCACCTTCGACCTTTAACTCAAATGTTTCACCGGAGTTAGACGCGGTAGTGCTTCGATCTATGACCAAAGATCGCGACGAGCGCTTCCAGACCGCTGACGAATTCCGAGAGCACTTGCTTGCGGCCCAGGCCGGGACAGCTCTGCCTATGACCAAAACAACCCCGCTATCGAAAATGACTCCGGTGGCCCTGGATGCCACCGAAGCGATCTCGACGACTGGTGCAGATGAGTTTCCAACCTCTTTGCTTGAGGGCTTTGAAACAGCTCCGAGCAGACAAATAACTACTACCAACACCAAAGTGGGGGCGGGCGTTCTTTGGGGCCTGGGCACCGGAGTAGTCGTGATTTTGGTTGGATTGTTGTTCTGGGTCATGAACCTAGGTTCGGCTGGACCAGGAACAGCTCCATCAAGCGGCGTCGAGGTGGCAAACGTTCAAGGATCTTTATATGAAGATGCCTACAGCACGCTGAATTCACAAGATCTTGTGGTGCTTCGGGTTTACGAGAAAAGCGAGCTCGTTCCAGAAGGCATCGTCATAAGACAAGTCCCAGAAGCCGGAACATTGGTTCTCTCCAGCACCGCCGTGACGCTTTATGTTTCCAGTGGTGCAACCGAAGTAACCGTTCCGAACTTGGTTGGTAAAAACGAAACGGATGCGGTGGCCCTGATTGAAGGGCAAGGGCTGACGGTCGGAAGTATCACGGTGGTCGGATCCCCAGTGGTTCCGGATGGCACCGTAATAGCATCCGATCCGGTAACCAACTCAAAACTGCCCCTTGGATCAGTGGTAAACATCATTTTGTCCGACGGCACGGTTCAGATTCCCGACATCAGAAACCTTGAGGTGCTGGAGGCTAGAAGTATTCTGACTGGCCCATCAATTGGTTACACGGTTTCGGTTGAAGTTCTCGATGCCCAAACCTGCAATGGCACACCTGGAACCATAGTTCTGGAGCAGTCAGTACTGCCGGGAGAAGCGCCTCAACTACAGAACATAATCTTGTATGTCGAGTGCGTAGGTAATAAAACTCCAACACCTACTCCAACGCCAACCCCAACACCTACGCCTACACCGTCGGAAACTGGGTCCGGGCTAGGTCTTCTCAATCCTGGGGCTTAGGGTTTTAGATTTTTCTAGAGCACCTTCAACCCCAAGGGTTTCAAGCCAATTAGCTATCATCTGGTAGCCGCCCTCAGTCATTACTGATTCCGGATGAAACTGCACGCCGTAAATCGGCTTGGTCCTGTGCTGAAGGCTCATTATGATTCCGCTATCAGTTTGACCAGTGACCAGAAGTTGTTCCGGAACGCTCTCCGGAACAACAGCCAGTGAGTGATATCTAGTCGCCATAAAACCTTGCGGTAGGCCGTTGAGAATCAAGCTGTCCTGATGGTTCACTCTGGAAGTTTTGCCGTGCATAAGCTCAGGCGCACTTTCGACCCTGCCCCCCATTGCCTCTGCAATTGCCTGATGCCCCAGGCAGACTCCAAAAACTGGGTAGTCAGTGTCGAGGGCATATTTAACCGTCGGTATTGATAATCCGGCACTTGCTGGGGTCCCTGGACCCGGAGAGATCAAAACCGCATCGAACTTCTGCAAGAGAGCTGGGAGCTCATCCTCGCTGATTGCGTCATTACGCATCACGGTGGTTTCAGCACCCAATTGCTGCAAATAGCCATTCAAAGTGTAGACAAAGCTGTCGTAGTTATCTAAAACGAGGATGTTAACCATTGTGTTAATAGCCTAATCGGATGGCGGGTCTTTAGGTTCAGGCGTTAAGATACTAAGCATGTCTGATTCAAAGAGAAGTAAGAAAAACGAGACCAAGCCGCTAACCCCAAAGGTTGTCGGCGAAGAAGAGCAGGACAACCCAACCTGGTACAAGGTGGTCATGTTTGGCTTTATGCTCTTCGGCCTAGCTTGGATACTCATTTTCTACATCTCAAGCGCCCGCTACCCGCTCGGTGCAGCGACGCCCATTGATCTTTCCAATTGGAACATCCTGGTTGGCTTCGGCATCGCCATGATCGGCTTTGCAATGACCACTAAGTGGAAATAACTACATCCAACTAGAGATTTTTAGCATGGTCAGTCCGTAGAGGACCCCCCAAACCAAGAACACTCCAAAAATTTGCTGCACACGCTTTTCGCTCTGCCTGGTCTGCGAGTAGATTCCTGCAATTGCCAAGCCAGTTAGAAGGCCGCCTAGGTGACCCTCCCAGGAGATCCCGGAAACAAAAAAGCCTAGGCCAAAATTTATGGCTATCAAGGTAAAGATTTGAGTGGAATTGCCTCCGGTGGAGCGCACCACAATGAAGTAGGCACCCATTAGTCCAAACAGTGCCCCAGATGCCCCCACAACCGGTACCTGTGGGTCTGACAGCCACATGACGGCTACTGAGCCGCCAATAATTGAGGTTAGATACATCACCAGGAATCGACGCGGTCCCAGCAGTGGCTCAAGAATACGACCGAAGATCCAAATGGCGTAGGAGTTCAAAAGAATATGAAACGGTCCAGTCCAGTCATGGACGAAGCCGGCTGTGAGCATTCGCCAAGGTTCAAAAGGCGCAAATAGTGGGGCGAAGAACATTTGGTTCGTAAAAAGATAGCCAACCGGGCTTATTTGACCGAGCCAAATAACTACGTTAAGCAGCAACAGGCCCGAAGTTACCGGGACCTGTTGGAAGCTTTGAAGTTTTAAACGTGCCACTTAGGCTTTTTCGATTGTGATGCTCTCAATAATTACGTCGTCTACAGGCTTGTCGTTTGCGCCGGTTGCAACCTGGGCAATTTGGTCAACTACCTTGCGGCTAACCTCATCTGCGACCTCGCCAAAGATGGTGTGGCGGCCCTGCAACCAGGTGGTTGCGGCGATGGTGATGAAAAACTGCGATCCGTTGGTACCAGGACCAGCGTTAGCCATCGCAAACATGTATGGCTCGTTGAAAGTTAACTCCGAGTGGATTTCGTCACCGAACTGATAGCCGGGGCCACCCATTCCCGTTCCGGTTGGGTCTCCGCCCTGAATCATGAAATCAGGGATGATGCGGTGGAAGATTACGCCGCTGTATAGCGGGGTGTTGGTCTGCGTCGAGTTGGTCTTAGGGTCACGCCATTCGATGGCGCCGGTTGCTAGGCCCTCGAAGTTCTCGACAGTCTTTGGGGCGTGCAAACCAAACAGGTTTACCTTTATTGCGCCATGGTTTGTGTGAAGGGTTGCTACTGAAGTAGGTGAGGTCATCGTTACATTCTGCCATGAGTTCTAGACTCGTGCATATCCGAAAAACCTAATAGTCGACATCACCGACCAGAAGACGGAGTGAAATGACTGCAGCGATTACATTCACCAGCCTCGCGAAGACCTACGGCAAGCAACAGGCCGTAGCCGGTCTCAGCATCGAGATTCAAAAGGGTCGTATTACCGGCTTTTTAGGACCGAACGGTGCTGGTAAATCTACGGCGCTCAGGTGCCTTGTAGGCCTTGCTAAGCCCACAAGCGGCTCGGCTACAATTCTTGGAGCCGGTTACCGAGACCTCCGCGATCCAATCAGGCAGGTTGGCTGCGTGCTAGATTCTCAAGGTTTTCACAAGGCTCTAACTGGAAAACAGAACCTAAAGGTCATGGCCGCCGCCGGTGGCATCCCCGACTCGAGAGTCGATGAGGTTTTAGAACTGGTTGAACTAACCGAGGCCGCCAACAAGCGAACCAAGAACTACTCGCTGGGTATGAAGCAGCGCCTAGCCCTGGCAGGGGCAATTTTGGGAGACCCAGAGGTTCTTATTTTGGACGAACCGGCGAACGGACTAGATCCGCTTGGAATTGCTTGGCTCAGGAAGTTCCTGCGCTCACTGGCCGGTTCCGGAAGAACTATTTTGGTCTCTTCGCACCAGCTAGCTGAGATGCAGAACACGGTTGATGACGTCATCATCATGCACAGGGGCAAACTAATCACTTCTGGCAGCATGAAGGACATCATCAAGGACGGCACCCTTGAAGAAGCCTTCCTTAAGCTAACCGAGGGAGTGAACTAATGTCACTTATCAAATCTGAAATTCGCAAAGTTTTATATGTAAGGGCCAATTGGGGCATCCTGCTCGCGTCAGTATTCGTTTCGATAATTTCGGTTGTTATAACGCCGTTTATTTTTGAAGCGGGAAATGTAGGTAGCGGACTAACCCTTGACTCACCGCAAGCAATTGACGCAGTTTATGCGAATGCGATCTCGGGATATATCTTCGTGATAATCCTGGGAATCATGCTGATGGCCGGCGAATATCGTCACGGCACAGCCGTTGCGACCTTCCTTGCCCGTCCAAAGCGTGAAATCGTCTTGGCGGCCAAGCTGGGGATCGCCGCAATTGTTGGCGCCGTATTTATGCTCATCTCGGTTTGGACTTCTATTTTGGCCGGGATCATCGTGCTGGCTGGCTTTGATAATGCTGCTGCTGCCTCGAGCGGCACCTTTCTAAACCTGACTGTCGCCGGCCTGGTCTCGGGGGCAATTCTGGCAGTCATCGGAGTTGCCATCGGGGCTTTACTTAAGAGCCAGATGCTCGCCATCGTATTCTCACTGGTTTACTTGTTTGTTATCGATCCGCTGCTGTTAGTTCTATGGGTGGATATTGCAAAGTATCTCCCTGGTGGGTTAATTACAGCGATGACTGCAATCGACATAGATGCCCCGGAGTTCGGGATTAACACCGCCAACTTCCTAGACCCAATTCAAGCGACATTGCTACTGCTTGGATACGGTGCGGTCTTTGCGCTCACGTCCTTGGTAACAAGCATGAGACGCGATGTTGAGTAGCAAGAAGTAATAAAAAAACGCCGGCGTCCAATTGGGGGCCGGCGTTTTTTTGCGTTCAGGGCTTATAGGCCCCTTGGCTTCAAGTATTTTTGAGCTAGTGCGCTCAGGAAGTCAAACAATAAGGCCATAATCGCGACCATCACAGCACCAATCAAAATAGCTGGTCCTCGATCTAGCTTTAGGCCGGAGTTGATCGTTTCACCAAGTCCTCCACCACCAACCAAAAAGGCCAGTGCCGAGAAGCCAACGTTGATTACAACGGCAGTTCTGATGCCGCCAAGAATTACCTCAACTGAAAGCGGTAGTTCGATTTTGAGCAAAATTTGCCTCGCGGTTAGGCCCATGCCACGTGCCGCGTCGATGACAGACTTATCGACCTGCTCCAAGCCAACGATTGTGTTTCTAAGAACCGGTAGCAGCGAAAAAGTAGCCAGGGCAAGAATCACGGTGACGATTCCCGAGCCCATAAACGAGAAGAAAATAACAATCAGTCCGTAGGCAGGAAGCGCCTGACCCAGGCCAAGGGTGCTGACCAGAAGACTCTTTAGTCGCGGATAGCCCTTTCGGGTTACCAAGATGCCCACCGGAACCGCGATCAAGACAACCAAGATCGAAGAGGTAAGTCCCAGAATCAGAGTTTCTCCAATTTGCCTTTGAACCTTGTCAGGCGACAAAATCGCTATCGTAATTTTGTCCAAGTCTGAGTAGGTCCAAACAGCAAAACCCAAAATCGCCAGGGCAGCGGCGAAAACCGGCGAGATGATTAGATCAAGCCGTTCGCTCAAGGGCGATCGGGTCTTCACTGCTGAGTTAGTTGTACTCACGAATAACTCCTAGCTGTCGCTCATGATCAACTTGGCGAGGCTCTCGATTGTGGTGCAGCCGAGGTACTTGCCTTTTCTATCCGTCACACAAGCCATTCCGACTGAGGACTGCAGCATCACTGTCAATGCATCCTGCAAAGTGTCCTCGGGCTGAAGGTCAACGGTTACTGGCCGGCCAGATTTCTCAATCGGCTGAGTAGTTCGGTTCAAAGCGCGCTCGTCAATCCATCTCAGTGGTCGACCCGAGCCATCAAGCAGTAGAGCGACTTGATCCGGGGATTCCTGAAGCGTCTTTAGTGCTTCTTCGCGCAAAACCGGGGAAGTAAGAGTCGGGACCTGGTGCAGTTCGATGTCGCTTACCTTCTTCAAGGTGAGCCCCTTCAAAATTGCGCCTGAACCCAGGAAGCTCTCCACAAACTCATCGGCTGGGTGAGCCAAAATTGCCTCTGGTGTGTCCAGCTGAGCAATCTCGGAGCCCTCGCGAAGAATCGCAATTCGGTTACCCATCTTGATTGCCTCGTCAATGTCGTGTGTGACAAAAACGATGGTCTTTTTTACTTCTTGCTGAAGCCTCAAAAACTCGTTCTGAAGTCGGTCTCGGGTAATTGGATCGATTGCGCCAAAAGGCTCGTCCATCAAAAGCACATCGGGGTCTGCGGCTAGCGCCCTGGCAACACCGATTCTTTGAGCCTGGCCACCAGAAAGTTCTTTCGGGTAACGATCTCGGTAAGTTTCTGGATCCATTGAAACAAGCTCCAACAATTCATCGACTCGCGCACTGATTTTGTCCTTGCTCCAGCCCAGAAGCTGCGGCACGGTCGCGATGTTCTCGGCAATAGTGCGGTGTGGAAATAGACCCACTTGCTGAATTACATAGCCAATTTTTCTTCTCAGCTCAGACGGGTTTACTTCAGTGACATCCTCGCCGTCAATAAACATGCGGCCGGAGGTTGGCTCTATTAGGCGGTTTATCAACCTAAGAGTTGTGCTCTTACCGCAACCGGATGGTCCGACCAGCACAAGAACCTCGCCGCGCATGACCTCTAGAGTCAAGTTGCGCACCGCTGGATCGCCTGTGCCGTAGGACTTGCTTACGTTTTCTAAACGAATTAATACATCACTCATCGAATACCCTTCGAGATAGTGGCCGCTCGTAGGGCCTGGAGAATTACGTCAATAACTAGAGCTAGTACTAGACACAACAGCGTGCCCAGCCAGATGGACTCCAGAGAATTTGGTAGCGGCAGTCTTGCGAGGCCGCTCTTTATAAAGTCACCAAGTCCGCCACCGGCAACCAAAGTGGCGAGTGATGCAATTCCAACAGTCAACATCGATGAAACCCTTATGCCGGCCAATATCACGGGCCACGCAAGAGGAAGTTCCACCTTGATTAGAACTTGAATGGGTGCAAGGCCCATTCCTTTTGCTGCGTCCAAGATGCCGGGGTCGATGCCGTCAAGACCCGTAATAGTGTTGCGCAAGATTGGCAACAACGAGTACAGGAACAGCGCAATGAAGGAAGGCGCGAAGCCGAGCCCGACCAGCGGAATGAAGATTACAAATAGTGCAAGGGCTGGAATGGTCAAGAAGACCGAGGCGATGGCTAGAGCCAACTCCTTAGCCAAGGTACTGCGCCTGGTTACGACGCCGGCGACGATGGCAAAAAAGCCAGCCGTCACCAGCACCGTAATCACATACCAGGTGTGTTGAGCTAGACCTTCTAAAACTTGCTCTTGTCGAGAAAGCGCGAAGTCAATCAGTCTTAATAGAAAGTCCATGGGGTTCTTAGTCGATCAAGCCTTCAGAAACCAGGTATTCCCTGGCTACAACGCCTGAGTCCTGACCTTCGGCCGAGACATAGCCGTTGAGCTCTGCCATGCGGACGTTGGTCAACGGAGCAAGAATTGCATTGATGATTGCATCAAAAGCATCTGGTGCTTCGTTGTACTTGTCCTGACCCATGGTTCCGGAAACGTTGTAAAGAAGGTTGACGCCTGGATCTTCAACAAGGGTCATGCCCAAGGCTGGGATACGGCCGTCAGTAGCGTAAACCTCACCGAAGTCACAGTTATTAGCTGCTGTCTCGGTGTAGATAATTCCAGTGTCAAGAATTCGCTGCTGGCTGTCAGGCAAAGTGATCCCCGTGTGGGTCTCAGTCAAGATCAGTCCGTCTGGACGGGATGGGAATTCAGACTCCATGCAAACAATTGCATCTGGGTTTGCCTGTGTGTACTCCATCATGCTGGTCAATGTGAATGGCCCACCATTTGCCTCAGTTACTTCTGGGCTGGATGCAAATCCATAAGTGTTATTGAACGGTGAACGTCCAACCCAAACAATGCCGTTCTCGGTAAGGTCTAGAGCTGCAACACCAGATGTTAATACCTCTGGGTCGAAGCTAGCGTCTTCCTGCCCTAGGTGGACACCCCATCCGGTTCCGTTGTACTCCATGTAAATGTCAATGTCGCCAGACTCAAGTGCTGCACGGGCAACGCTAGTTCCACCAAGGTTTACCTTGTTGTCAACTGTTGCACCGGCTTCTTCAAAAGCCGCAACTAGAATTTCGCCAAGAATCAACTGCTCGTCGAAGTCCTTTGAGCCAACGGTAATGTCAATACCGGAAAGGTCATAAGCACCGATTATCGAAGTTGCAGCTTCGGTTCCAGCTGTGGTCTCTGTCTCTGTCTCTGTCTCGGCTGCTGCACAGCCTGCAAGCACTAGGGCCGCTGTGGCGCCAATTGCCAACATTGAGAATGTTTTGCTTTTAATCATAATTTCTCCTATGTAGGTTTCCATTTAGGCTAGAGAAGTCAATTGGCCTAGTCGAACAGTGTTGTGCATGCGTCAACTGGCGTGTACGTTGGAGGAATGAGAACCCATACATCGGGCTTAGCAAGGGACCTTGAAGTGCTCGAGGTCTTGTCCTTTGCCGAAGCCTTTACTAATGGGGGTCTGGGCGTGAACCGAATCGCAGAACTGACAGAGCGTGACAAGGGTCAAATTTCTAGGGTGCTAAAAACACTTGCGTCAAGCGGTCTGGTTGATCGCGATGATAAAACTCTTCGTTATTCGCTTGGTCCAAGGCTTTACTCGATGGCAATGCGCACAAAGGAAGCCCACCTGGCGCTTTTGTCCGAACCGAGGTTATTTGAACTGGTTGCGCAAATCCAAGAAACCGCACACCTGAACGTCTTGCGAGGTGGTCGGGTACTAACAACTAAGACCGTCGTGGCTGCTCAGGCGCTTCGACGCTCCGGCTGGGACGGCATCGTGAGTGCCGCTGGTAGCTCCGCTTCTGGGCGAGTAATGTTGGCGGGTTTCAGCGACGAGGAAATAGAGCTTTGGTGGATGGAGCACGCTCAGGATGACCCACTACCCGCGCTGCAAACCGCCTTTACAAAACCCCTAGAGCCAATCAACCGCAAGGTAAAGCGACAGTTGCCGGCTAAGAACCTTAAGGCGTTTCTAAAAATACTGCAGGGAGTTCGAGATCTTGGCTACGCGATAAGCGATGGAGAGTTTCAGCCGGGAATCGTTGATGCAGCGGCTCCAGTCAGGGACTCAAGCAACATGATTGTCGCGGCGATAAGCACGGGTGTCCCTAAAGAGCGAATAGGCAATCAGTTTGACCCACTTGGTCAGCTGGTTTCTGGTGCGGCTCTTCGTTTTTCCACCGACCTTGGAGCACCAATTATCGGCCCCGCTTAGTAAAGTTCTACACATGAGCAACGTTGCTATCATCACAGGCGCAGGATCCGGCTTCGGCCTTGGGCTGGCTAAAAAGCTATTGAACGAGAACTGGATTGTCTACGGTGCAGACATTTCTCCCGACGGCCTGACTCTGCTGAAGGCCATTGGAGCTCATCCTCTAAAAGTTAATGTCACTAGTGACAGCCAGGTTGCCGCCGGGGTGAAAAAGGTAATCAAGGAACAGGGTCGTATTGACGTCTTAGTTGCAAATGCCGGTTACGGCTCCTTTTCTTCTATCGAAGAAACCACCAGCGAACAGGTCCGAGCGATTTTTGATGTAAACGTATTTGGGGTTGAGCGCTTTGTGAAAGCAGTGCTGCCGCAAATGCGGAAACAGGGTTCTGGCCGAATCATCGCAACAACTTCCGTTGTAGCGCATGTTTCTCTTGTTGGCCTTGGTTGGTATGCCGGAACCAAACACGCAGTCAGAGCCATGTCCAATGCGCTTCGCCAGGAGGTGCGCCACTTAGGGATTCGGGTCTCAACGGTTGAGCCAGGAACCTCTAAAACAGGATTTGGCGCTTTGGCGTTCGACACTTTAGACAAGTCAAGATCGATAAGCGACTACGACGGCGTAATGCGTGGGCTAAACAAATGGCTAGGGGGTCTGTATCGAGTTTCTCCTGGGCCAAGTGCGGTTATAAATAAGCTTCATCGCGCCGCAACAGCCAAGAGGCCAAGGGCGCACTACCCCGGAAGCTGGGACGTGGTCGCGCTGAAGCTCGCCTTTTATGTATTACCAAGAAAAACTTTGGATGCTCTGGTGCTATGGCTCGCCAAACGCTAAATCAGGTGGGATCCAAGGTCGTCATTGGCGCTTTTTTGGTTTCCGGCACCTTTCATTTAATTGCGCCAGCCCAGTTCATGCCGCTGCTGCCAGATTGGACGCCCTACCCGTTGGTTTTGGTTTATCTATCCGGCATCGCTGAACTACTTGCCGCTATCGGTCTGATTGCAAAATTGCGCTGGGCACCAATTTTCACAGGCCTCGTGCTTCTGGCAGTGTGGCCGGCGAACTGGTGGGTAGCAATCGAGGCCACTAACAATGCCGAAATAGCAACCGCAGTGATTGCCTGGTTGAGGTTACCTCTTCAGTTGCCACTGATTTACTGGGCACTAAAGTCCCCTGTAAAAAGAAAATAGCTCTCAAAAAAACAGGCTTCTTATGCAAAGAGCAAGCATTTGGAGCGAGCGACGGGAATCGAACCCGCACCACCAGCTTGGGAAGCTGGAGTTCTACCATTGAACTACGCTCGCAAGTCTTTAGAGTCTAGCTCTTGGCCTGAGTCTGAAATTGCCGGCTAGACGGCTTCGCTTTCCAGTTCTTCCTAGCGGCTCTAGTTCGGCAAATGGCCCGGCGCTTTTGGCCGCTAGCAGCACCAGAAGCACCCAGCCAGCCTCGATTAGCAGCCTAGATTCTGAAATCGACTGGGCAGTAATCACCAAGAATATAAACAACGGGAAAAGATAAAGCGGGTTCGTGTGACGGACAGCCACTGTCCAAAGCCTCACGAACGTAACAGCCAAAAGCCAGACCAAAAGACAAAGGCCCACTATTCCCAGCTGCATGAAGATGTCCAAATAGGCATTATGTGCCTGATACATAGGGACCCCGTTCATGACAATTAGGCCCTCGTAAGGTGCCACTCCGGGAACCCAGTAACCGATCCAGCCCCAACCAAAACCCGGTTTCTGCCAGATCAAGGTCAAAACCTCGGACCAGATTAGGAACCTGCCGGAAGCATCGGGACTCTTACCCAAGAAGTCAAAGACTGCTGAAAGGTTAATCACTATCGAAGCCACCGCCAATCCTGCGATAGCACCGGCGCTCCAGTAGATCTGGTGTCTAACCTGCCGAGATCTGCCCTCAGCGAGAATTGCGATGATTGCCGCGAACCCAATGATTACAACTGCGAGTGTCATGCTCGCACTTTGAGACAAGACCGCGAGCAAAACAGCTAGACCGAGAGAAATTACTGGGATTAGCCTTTTTTGGCTGGTCACAATCGCTTCAACTAGGAACAACAGCGCACCCAGCACCGCGGTGAAGGCAAGTAGGTTTGCGTTTCCAACAATGCCCTGTATCCGGCCCCCATCAAACAGGCTCCCTTGGCTCCAGTAGTAGGCCGCGTATGGCACCGTATCGCCCTCAAAGTTAGGAAATAGAGGGATTACCGGCCCTGTGATGCCGGCAAATAGCTCGAAAACTAGAGAAGTTCCGAGAATGAAGCGAATTAGGTTTGAGAGAATATTTAGTAGCTGCCGCCAGCTAAATTGACTGGCTAAAAATAGGGCAAATAACGTCGCGCTTATTTGCAAGCCGGTCATCATAAAACTTGCACCAAGATACGAGGACCAAGTCAGGCTCAACATCATCCACCCGAGTAATAACACCAAGGCAGTTGGCATTACACGAATCAATTCAACTGGCCTGGATACCGAAAGCGCATAAATGCTAGCCAGAGTGACCACTACTACTGCGACAGACCAGCCACCCCAACCAATCGAATAACGAACAGCGTCGCCGGCTAGGGCTAAAAACAACCCCGGGTAGGCTAACCAGACCCCAGCTCGGTACTTAGGAGAGTGGGAGCCGACGGGGATTCTGATCGGCTGAGTTATTGGAATCGAATTGGTAATTTAGTGCTCACTTGGTGGCGGTTTTTTGTATCAGAGTGTCAAGAATACCGCCCTAAACTACAAAGCATGAAACTACCTGAGCCAATCATTATCGACCCGCAGTCCGTGCCGAGCCTGAACTGGGGAATCATTGGGCCAGGCCGGATCGCCGAGACGTTTGTAGCGGCTTCGCAAAAGCACACTTCGCAGCGGTTTATTGCGGTCGCCTCAAGAACCCCGGGCCGGGCAAAGGAGTTCGCAGGCAAATTCAATATCCCAAAGACCTTCGCCAGCTACCAAGACCTTGTGGCTGATAAAGAGATCGATGCCGTTTACATTTCAAGCCATATGTCCGATCACTTCGAGCACGCAATGCTCGCGATCAAAGCCGGAAAGAGCATTCTGGTTGAAAAGCCGATTACATACCTGCCTGAGGAGGCGGAGCAAATTTTTGCTGCAGCAAGACAGGCCAAAGTGCTCGCAATGGAGGCCATGTGGACGAGGTACTTACCCCAGTCAACTATCTTGCGACAGCTTCTAGAATCGGGCGACCTTGGAGAGCCGGAACTGCTAACAGCCAGCTTCTGTGCCGACAACAGGAGCGTCGAAAGGCTCTGGAAACCGGGCGGCGGCGGAATTGTCTTTGACATGGGCATCTACCCGATTGCAATTGCTCAAGAGATGCTTGGGGAGCCAAGCTCCATTGCTGCGACCGGAATCGTCAGGGCCGACGGCATGGATGAAGAAAGCTATAGCCTTTTGAACTACGAATCTGGTGCCAGGGCGTCACTTACTATTTCAGGAATTGCGACCCTCCCCATGCTTGCCAGCTGCTCATTTGAAAAAGCAGTGATTTCCCTCGGTGAACCATTCTTTGTGCCTTCAAGCATCAGCCTGAAGACCAAGGACTTTTACCCTGAACAGACCACCTGGGTTGATGAGTCAGGAATTTCCGGCCACGAGGGCCTTAGCTATCAGGCAACCTGGTTTGCTAAGTACCTATCCGAGGGCAAGTTTGAATCCGATGTCCACACTCATGCCCAAACAGTGGCAAACATCAGAACAGCCTTTGAGATAACCAGGCAAATCGGCGCGAAGCCCTTCTAACCCCGAATCCCAATAATCATTGGGTCGTGGAAGGTTCCGCCGAAAGCTCGCTCTGAAGCCCCGGTGCGATCAAGGTAAGGGGTAATTCCGCCAAGGTGGAATGGCCAAGCGGCACCCATGATCATGCCCAAGTCAATGTCCTGCGCCGATTGGACCACGCCCTCATCGAGCATCAGCTTCACCTCTTTGGCAAGACCTAGATTTACGGATTCAAAGATTTCCTCGCTGGAACGGCCTTTACCTAGGGCGTTGCCAACGATTTCCATCGCCTTTTTGTCGTAGCCCTTGATGTTTCCCTTTGAATCCCGATCAATCAGCTTGCCGTACTCAGCCAGCTTGTGAAGGTTCGCGCTGGCGTAAAACCTGTCGCTATTGAAGGCGTGCATTGAATCAAGCACGTGAGCCCCGACCTTTAGCCCCACAAGTTCTAAGAGGTCAAAGGGGTTCATGGGAAGACCTAGTGGCGCAATTGCCTCCGAGACCTGCTCAAACGAGGCACCCTCATCCACAGCCCGCATTGCTTCTCCGAGCAAATATCCCAGCAGCCTGTTCACGACAAACCCTGCCGAGTCAGAGGTGATTACAGCCGTTTTTCTTAGGTTTCTAGCAACATTCATAGCAGTTGCAACCGCTTGGTCCGAAGACTTGGGAGCCCTGACAACCTCAACCAGCGGCATTACTGCAACCGGGTTGAAGAAGTGAAAACCGACTACCCGCTCAGGGTTGGCTAGCTTGGAGCCGATTTCAGCGACCGAAAGTGAAGAGGTGTTGGTTGCCAAAATGCAGCTTTCGCTGACGTGTTTTTCCAGCTCCGCGAAAACTTCTTGCTTAATCTTGAGTTCCTCGAACACCGCCTCGATCACCCAGTCGCAATCGCTAAATGCCTTGTAATCCAAGGCTCCAGAAAGGTTACCTGCGTAGCGATTTCGATCATCGCTTGAAAGCCTGCCCTTTTCAACTAACTTGTCTAGCTCTCCGATTATGTAAGAAAGACCCTTGTCAATTCGTTCCTGAGAAACATCGGTTATTACCACCGGTATTTCGAGTCTTCTCAAGAACAAAAGTGCGAACTGCGAAGCCATTAGACCGGCGCCAAGAACGCCTACCTTTGTTACCGGCAATGCCAACGCTTTATCCGGAGCGCCCGAGGGCTTCTTCGCGTGTTTTTGCACCAGGTTGAAGGCGTAAATCGACGCGTGAAATTGGTCGGAGGCGCTCAGGTCCTCAATGGCCTGGTCTTCTCTGGTAAAAGCATCTTTCTTGGTCCCAGATTTTGCCGCATCAATCAAATCAAGCGCCACGTATGGCGACAGCGGAACGGAACCGAGTTTTTGCCGAACGGTTTTTCTAGCAATCGAAACAGCCGGCGACCAAATGGTCGCCTTTTCAACCTTGCCCGGCTCGTTCTTGCGCTTTACCTTCTTGCCACCCAGCACATCGTCGGCCCAATCTAATGACTGCTCCAAAAACCTCGGTGAATCAAACATCACATCGGCGATGCCGAGCTCTAGTGCTTCAGCAGGCTTCAGCATCCGGTTTTGCTTTAGAGGATTTTCGATTATTACCTTCAGTGCATTTCTGATCCCAATTAGGTTTGGAAGCAAATATGCACCTCCCCAGCCCGGAATCAACCCGAGGAAAACCTCGGGTAATGCGATGGCCGGTGCAGCTTGATTCACGGTTCGATAATGGGCATTTAGTGCGACTTCGAGCCCCCCGCCGAGAGCAAGACCGTTAATAAACACGAAGCTTGGGACCCCTAGATCGGATAACTTATCCAGCGCCCAGTGACCCATTTCGCCGATTAGGCGCCCTGAATGGCGATCCTTGAGACCTTGGACCTTGGTTAGATCTACCCCGGCAGCCAAATAGTAAGGCTTTCCGGTAACTGCAACTGCATGAATCTCTTTGTTTACGGCACGTTTTTTGAGCTCGTCAAGTTTTCCGGCAAACTCCAACAGCGTGTGTGGTCCGAGTGTGCTCGGGCGGGTGTGGTCCTTGCCGTTATCCAGGGTTATGAGCGCAATCACACGACCTGAACGCAAAGTTACGTCAGAGACAAACGAATGACTGATGATTTCATCGGTGTCCGTAAGTAGCGGCGCGAAGTCCTGCATCTTCCTAGCCCTTCCAGTTACTGTTTTCCCAAACCACGCTGCCGCCCATACCGAGGCCGATGCACATGGTGGTGAGGCCAAAGCGAACCCCTGGGTGCTCTTCAAACTGCTTGGCAAGTTGATTCATTAGACGGACGCCGCTTGAGGCAAGAGGATGGCCAAACGCGATTGCTCCGCCATACTTATTTACCCGTGCGTCGTCGTCTGCAATCCCGAAGTGATCTAAAAATGACAGCACTTGGACCGCGAAAGCCTCGTTGATTTCAAACAGGCCGATGTCTTCGATTTTCAGTCCGGCCTTCTCGAGGGCTTTTTCGGTGGCTGGAATCGGGCCGATACCCATGATCTCAGGCGCTACGCCCGCAAAAGCAAAGGAAACGAGCTTCATTTTTGGCTTTAGGCCGTGCTTGGCCAAGGCTCTCTCGCCGGCCAAAAGCGCAACCGTCGCGCCGTCGGTCAGTGGAGAGGCGTTGCCGGCGGTTACTTTTCCGTGAGCACGGAAAGGGGTTTTGAGCCCCTGCATGCCCTCGATCGTTGACTCCGGTCGCATGAGCTCATCCTGGGACACTAGTGACCAGCCGGCTTCACTGCCAGCAGAAACCGATATCAAATCCGGCTGAATTTTGTTGTTCTTATAGGCCTTGGCCGCCTTTTGCTGGGATAGAACCGAGAACGCGTCTGCCCTGTCTTTTGTCAACGCCGGAAAGCGATCGTGAATTTTCTCGGCCGTGCAACCCATGTTCAGAGCGTCTGGACTAACTAGCTTTTCAGACAGAAACCTAGGGTTTGGGTCAGCATCAAAGCCCATTGGGTGTCGACCCATGTGCTCAACACCACCGGCTAAAACGAGGTCATATGCGCCGATTCCGATCGAGCTTCCCGTCGTGGTTACAGCGGTCATTGCTCCGGCACACATCCGATCAATGGCAAAACCAGGAACGCTTTCTGGAAGACCGGCCAAGATGCTGGCGGTTCGGCCAATAGTTAAGCCCTGATCGCCCTGCTGGGTGGTGGCTGCAATTGCCACGTCGTCGATTGCTGCCCGGTCTAGGTCTGGATGTCGCTCCAAGAGGCCAATCATCGCCTTCACGATTAGGTCATCGGCTCGAGTGTTCCAGTAAACGCCCTTCTCGCCAGCTTTTCCGAATGGGGTTCTGACTCCGTCTACAAAGTAGACATCTTGAGGTTGCATTATTTCCTAACTAATTGCGAGCGAGTTGCTTGTCGTTCCTTCTCATCCGCCGCCAAAGTAGTGCGGACCAAACCTGGCGTCAGCAAGAATGCATCGACCAGGCTTTCTGCGTGAGGCCTTAGTCTTGGCAACAGTCTGGTGTCGATATATTCAGTTATTGCTTCGGCCCGCGAGGAAGATAGTCGGCCGTTGATCAAGTACCAGGACAAGTTTTCTTCTAAGACGCTGAAACCATAAAGGTCTCTGAGCCAAGTCAGAATTTGCTTGGAGCCCTCATCCTCAATTGTCTTTAGAGCCGACGTAAACGCCTCCCACAGGATCAGTTCACCATGTGCTTTTGCCGCAAGAATCAGATCATTCTGATAGCGGTTAAACAGCTCGGCTTGCTTTTGGGCGTTTTTGGGACCCGAGTGCTTCAGGTTGTTTGCAAGCTTTGCAATCATGGTGTGGACTCGGTCGGTTAGAAGTTGGTGCTGGGAATCTTCTTCCTTGACGTAGCCGACTGAACGAGCAGTGGAGCCAAAATCAACCATCTTCTGAGCGAGACCCCTTAGGCCACCGCGATTAATTGTCGCTTCGCCGACTTGACCGGCAACATAACTTGCAAGCGTCCCGAAATCTGGTGACTTGAGAGCTTTTGCATAGTCGCCCAAGAGGCGCTTGGCCACAAGCTGAAGCATGACATTATTGTCGCCTTCAAAAGTCACATAAACATCGAGGTCTGCTCTGAGTCCCGTCAATCGGTGTTCGGCCATAAAGCCCTGGCCACCGCATGCCTCTCGGCACTCTTGCACGGTTTCTAACGCGTACCAAGAACTAAGTGCCTTGGAGGCTGCTGCTACGGTTTCAAGATCCTGTCTCGACTCATCGGTGTCGTTTTCACCAGTAAAGACAGCGTGGAACTGATCAAGAAGTTCCTGGTGGGTGAAGACTTGTGCATAGGTTCTAGCCAAAAGCGGCAAGAGCCTGCGCTGGTGACGTCCGTAATCCATAATGGTTTTTTCTTCACCGTCTGGTCCTGGAAACTGTTTGCGCTCAAGCGAGTATCTGATGGCAATGTCTAGAGCGAGCTTCTGGGCGTTCACGACACCGCCGGTGAGAGAAACTCTTCCTTGTACCAAGGCGCCAAGCTGAGTAAAGAATCTTCTTCCGGAAGATTCGATAACCGAGGTGTAAACACCGTCTTCGCTTACATCTGCGTATCGATTTAGAAGGTTTGTCCGTGGAACTCTGACGCTATCGAAATACAATCTCCCGTTGTCAATTCCGTTTAGACCGCCCTTTAGACCGTCATCTTCGCTGCCGACCCCAGGCAAGAGCTTGCCGCGTTTACGAATTGGGACGAAGAAGGCGTGGACTCCATGCTTTTCACCGCCGGTGTAAAGCTGTGCAAACACAACCGCCGCGTGACCGTGGAGTGCTGCATTTCCCAAGTAGTCCTTGTAGCTGTGTCGATCCGGTGTGTGGATAACAAACTCTTTAGTGTCGGAGTCGTAGGTGGCAGTTGTACCAATCGATGCCACGTCCGAGCCGTGGCCAGTCTCGGTCATTGCGAAGGCCCCAACAGTTTCAGTACTGACGGCGCTGCCTAAAAAGGTCTTGTGGTGATATTCGGTTCCTAGATACAAAATCGCAGAGCTGAACAATCCGTACTGAACGCCGTATTTAATCTGTAACGAAGGATCGGCAAAAAGCAGCTCTTCGAAGCTGGAAAGCGAGGCTCCAGGATTCATGGTTCCACCGAACTCTGACTGGAAACCGTGCTGCGTTGCTCCGGCGTCTACCAGGGTCCGAAGCTGCTTGAGAACTGTCTCTCGATGCTCAGCCATTGGCTGGCCCTCTTGTTTGTAAAGCTTGTGGTCTTCTATCACCGAACGGGTATGGCGACGAACGTCCGCCCACCTGCCAAGGATTCTTTCCCCGGTTGCCTCGACGTCTAGTTGAATGTCCTCATTGATATTCATTTCTCACCTCGACTTCTAGTAAAGGACAGAATTGCATTCTCGCCAAGGGGTGTTTAGAAACTTTGTGACTGCGTACAATCCGCATCATTTCGAGGTTTGCTTATTTAGAGCTTTCCTACAAAAACGGCATGGGCTTTTGATTTATAACTAACAAAAACTAATTGCCCTCGAAGTTGGCGGGCTGCTTGGTCATGAACGCCTGCATGCCTCTTGCAACGTCCTTCGTCTGCATCAAAGAGGCCAGTCGCTGAAACACCTGCTTTTTTTCTTGCTCCGAATCTATTGCTCTTGCAGACGCAAGTGTCTCCTGCACAGCCAGCGGCGCCTGACTTGCAACTCGCTTCGCGATTTCCAGAGCTGTCTCAAATTCTTGACCGGGTTCGCACACTTGAGTAACTAAGTGCATGGCTAGAGCCTGCTGTGCATCAAAGCTGTCTCCAGTTAGTAAGTAACGCATGGCGTTTGCGTGTCCAGCGACTGCCGGAAACCTTATGGTTCCTCCGCCAAAAGGCATGATGCCCCGACTAACTTCTAGCTGAGCAAACCTTGAGTCAGTTGCCGCAATTACAACATCGCTTGCCAAAGCTAATTCCACTCCAAGAGTGAAGCAGGTCCCCCTGGTTGCCATAACCACTGGCTTTGAAACTTGTTCAGTGGTGATTCCCCAGGGGTCTAGCCCACCCTCCGGAACCATTTGGAGCTTGCCTGCGGCAAGCTTTGGCCCAACATCTTGCAGATCGAGACCAGCAGTGAAGTGGTCGCCGTGGGCGAAGACCAAACCGACTCTTAGATTGGTATCGGTATCTAGCTGGCCGTAAGCGAGTGACAATTCGTGGAGCATCTGCTCGTCCGCGGCGTTCAGCTTCTCAGGGCGATTCAGGCCAATGAGTAAAACGTGGCCTTGGGTTTCTAGGGTAATTCTGGTCATCGTCGACATGGCTCAAACATTAGACGCTATTCGACTGATTACGCCAATATCCGGAGCAACTACCGCAGAAGACTTCTACGTTCGCCCGCGCTAAGTTTTTTTATTGACAAGCGTCATGCAAAATTCTTAACGGCGTTTTCTGTTTGGCCAAGTAAGTATTATCGAGCCGACGATTAGGCCCATTAGCGGAACTATGCCAAGAGCCCAACTAATGCTGATGCCGAAAATAGCCGCGAACCCAGTTAGGGCATTAAAAACCATTGCTATCCAGGGCTTTAGCTTTTTGCGCCTCGACAAAGCGGCTAACAGTATGTTGATTAGCGCCACGCCACCTAATAGAACAAGGATGGTTGCAACTAGTGCGGCTAGATCTTCCATTGGCCAATTATCTCAAACGATTGCAGTTATCGGTTGGAAGACTTATGTGCTTTGCGGCTGGAAACCCAAAGCCAAGAAACCAAGAAAAACAGCCCCAAGAAAGAGCCACTCAGTCCAAGGGTAGCTAGCCCAAGGGCCCAAAACTCTTCTACTAGAAAGCCTTCATCGTTGACATAATTTGGCGAGAGGTTGTAATAAAGGATCAACAAAACTGACATCGATGTGGTCACACCGAGCGTCCTAAGTAAAACCCTCTGTCCCATGTTCATTATCCGAAGCCTAGCTGGGCCCAAGTCAGCAGCTAATCCAGAACTCGCATAGCATTCAAGGATGCTTAGCTATGAAAACTGGAAACAACTAACCCAGTCCAGACGATCAACCAGAGACTTCCTGGACTCGCCCATCGAACCTGGTGTTCTAACCGACATTCTCACCGATGGCCTCACCGCACCGAGCTGGTCGAACACCAGGCCTTTTGTCGTGGCGGTTGCAGAGGGTGAGCAGCGCGATCGAATAAGTCGGCGCCTGATTACTAGGTTGCGTGAGTCGACGGAGCTTCCAAACCTAGGAGCCAAACCAGACTTCACGCACGAGGTTCCCTACCCAAAGGGGCTTGTGGAACGAAGCCAGGCCGTTGGTAAGGGCATTTACGAAACTCTAGGCATAGACCGGAAAGACGCGGCCGCGAGATTTAGCTTCCTAGAGCGAAACTACGAGTTTTTTGGCGCACCAACCGCGCTGTTCTTTTTCACCCACCGCGGCCTAGACCAGTTTGGAACGCTTGATCTTGGACTGTTTATGGAAAACGTGATGCTAGCTGCTAACGCAAAAGGACTGGGTACTTGTGCGCAGGGCTATCTAGGTGGACACCCTGACATTATTCGCTCTGAATTTGAAGTTAGCGATGACTACGCATTGGTTTGCGGAATGTCGATCGGATATCCATCCGATCACCCCATCAATGGCTGGCACGCAGAACGGCTCCCGATAAATGACTTGCTTCTCAGCCCCAAAAAACTTTAGCGCCAGTTATACGCCCAGTGTGAACAACAGCTAAACGACGGAATGTTAGTCGTGGTTGTCTGTTGCATTAGATATACGTCCCGAGACCTTCGTTCCGTATTCCATTCAGATCGAAACATTGAGGAAATTATGACAGACAAGAACATAGTTGAAGTAGCAGTCGAAGCAGGAACTTTCACCACTCTTGCAGCAGCACTGGGAGCAGCTGACCTAGTAGCAACCCTGCAGAGCGAAGGACCGTTCACAGTCTTCGCACCAACCGACGACGCCTTTGCGGCCCTTCCAGAGGGTCTAGTAGCAGCACTATTGCTACCAGAAAACGTAGACGCCCTAAAGTCAATCCTGACCTACCACGTAGTGTCCGGTCAGGTTCATGCCGCAGACGTCACCACCGGTGATGTTCCAACAGTCGAGGGCTCAACAATGGCCGTTGACACTTCTGACGGCGTAGTTATCAATGGCACCGCCAAGGTAACCGCAACCGACATCGCAGCTTCTAACGGTGTTATCCACGTAATCGACGCAGTACTTGTTCCAGCAGGCGTCGACGCAGCAGCATTGCTTGCGTAATTTGTAACTAAGTCACAATAGAAAAGCCAGGGATTGTTCCCTGGCTTTTCTATTTAATGAGGCTTGAAAGTCAAGCAATCTGTCGACAGCCGGATTCGCCTTTTTTATTCGTCCGACCAAGGCCATGCCTCGGGAAATCGCTGGGACGACTTTGTCAGTCTTTTCCTAGAAGTTCCACAGTCAATTGCCACGGTCCTCCCACGGAACTCAAATTTTGGCTTGTTAATCTTCTATTGCGTCTCGGGACACTCGGAACGCATTCGCGGAACACCGAAAAAAAGAGGAACGATGAGAAAGAACAGACTTACCGCCCTAGCTGGAATCGCAGTTGCAGCTCTAGTGCTGACCGGCTGCGCACCCGCAGATGAGGTTGCAGAGCCAGCAGAAACGATGGAAGAAGCTCAGGTCGATGGAACCATGACCGAAGAAGCCCTTGGAAACATTGTCGAGGTAGCGGTTGGAGCTGGAACCTTTACAACCCTGGCCGCCGCACTTGGCGCAGCCGACTTGGTCACCACCCTTCAGGGTGAAGGTCCGTTCACCGTCTTTGCACCAACTGATGAGGCCTTTGCGGCACTACCAGCCGGTCTTCTAGACGCACTACTTCTACCTGAGAACCTAGCCGTCCTTCAATCAATCCTGACTTACCACGTTGTGGCCGGTGAGGTTTATGCGGCCGACGTTATGACCGGAGACGTAACAACAGTTGAAGGTTCGACCTTTGCGGTTGACACATCCAATGGCGTTGTAATCAACGGCACTGCGAACGTCACAGCTACCGACATAATGGCCTCCAATGGAGTGATCCATGTCATCGACGCAGTCATCCTCCCACCAGGAGTTGACGTAGAAGCGCTGCTTGGCTAAAAACCGAAAACGAACTGAACTTCAGCCAGGGAGATATCCCTGGCTGAAGTGTTTAATGATTATATCTCTGACGACAAAGGCTAGCCCTTGTCTCTTTTGGGTTGAACAGACCACAACCAAGCTCCAACACCCGCGACGCTGATGGTTATCCCGGCAAGCGCAACCAGATAGGTGTTATCCGCATAGGAGTCGTAAGTAGAGACGATTCCAAAGAACAGAGCGGCGTACGCGAGCAGTATCCACTTATTACTCATACTAAAAAGTCTAGCTGCCTGATTCTTGACTAACGCTTTCCACGTGCAAACACCAGAACTACGAGGTTGGTACCAGCTCAGCCGCGCCGAACGAAACGCTAAAAGTCACACACCACAACGAGATCGAAGAGGCATCTGAAAGATCCAGGTCGGTGGGAATCTCATAATTCTGATTCCCCTGGTTCCCCTTCATCGCGCCCAGGCTGATGTACTTTCCATCATCAAATACCCGCCAACCCTCTTGGCCCTCGATAACAGGTGCATCAGTTAGCCAAACTTCGACCCTTGGTCCGTCACTGGTATCTAGATTTTCAAGCCTAAGCACTCTGCTGCCATCGTCCAACTGCAGAATCTTTACTTTCCCCGAGGTTTGATGCTCGTGAGAAACCAAAACACCTTGCGCTAGAACGAGCGGAAATTGGACCGTCTCCTGAGGTGTCTCGGTCTCCCGAGGCGAAGCCGTCGAGTTTTCTGATGGGGTTGGATATACCGTTGGAATGGCTTCTTGAACTTCCGTGTCAACAAACAGCTTCCACGGCTGGAAAAAATATGCCGCCACGGCTACAAGCACAACTGCTAAAAGTGCAACGGGGCCTAAAGCCTTGCCCCTTAAAAAATTCATACGTAATTGTAAACAGGTGCAGGGGTGAGAAAAAAGAACCGCCCGTGGCAGTTCTTTCTGTTTTCCTGAGACCAGAGGGGTCTGTGTGCCGGACCAGTCCAATGGTTTAGACCTAGGTTTTCAACATCGGACTATAAGTCAGATTTAATTTTTCGTCCAAGGACCGCGAGCATCTGGTGTAATTTTCGTCGAGACTGACATGTTGGTTACGAAGGGGGTTTTAAGTGAGCTGCGCCACTCGCTGGGGCGAAATTTGGAGTAGAACTCCAATATCACGCATGCTCAACCCCTCAGTCCTGAGTCTCGCCACAACTTCCCGAACTTCTCGGGAAGACTCTTCCTGCAGTCGGTTTGCTTCTCGCATCTTGGCCTGAGCATTCTCCAAGTCACAAATAATGCCAGGCATTTTGGTTTCTATTTTCACAACGACCCTACAGCGATCAACGCCCCGGTACTCGTGAACCAAATCCTTGATTTGCTCGGTGGCAAGGTCAAGACGCTTTGAGGAAATCAGCAGATTGTCCAACTCCGGAACTCGAACACGCCAAGTACCGGCCTTTCGCTCACATTCCGCCTTGACTTCCATAGCTAAAGTCTACCAACTCCAGACTAAACGTTGGGTAGATATTTTTAGACTACTGTGCTAGACATACTTCGCCTAGGGACCCTAGACTTGTATATTTTATTAGAGGAGATCACAAATGAACTTAGTCATCGGCATAATTGCCGCAGCCGCATCGGCCTTCACGGCTTTTGCATTTTTCAAGGCCGGCATGTTTAAGGCTGGAGCCAGTCGCCAGAAGTTGCTAGATGCCGGATTTGGTTGGATCGAAAATATCTCATTAGGCACCGTGCGACTTATTGCATGGCTGGAACTCCTCGGTGTGGCTGGCCTGGTTCTAGGTGTGATTGGTTACTTTGTTGGATTTCAGTGGGCACTTTGGTTTGCGGTGGCGGCGGCTATTGGATTGGCGCTAACAATGATCGGCGCCATTTTGACCCATGCTTCCAGAGGTGAGTCCAAGTACACACTGAAAATGAACCTTGTGTTGCTTTTCCCTCCGCTGGTTGCAGCCGTGCTTTGGGCTATATTTCCTAGTCTCTAAAAATTAAGTAACTAGAAACTTAGGCTTTTTAAGTCTTGGCCCCGGGTCTTTTTGCTTTGGGGCCAAGTGGGAATTGTCTAGGCGAGGACAAAGCCAATTAGCGTGAAGCAACACAAGGCCCAGGCGACGCTATTGGGGTTATGTGTCCGCAACCAATTCCACGGTTGAAGGCCCTTCCTGTTGGAAGTCAAGCTATGAATCAGACTATTTCGTGGCTTTTGGACCACGAAAGTCTGGAAAGTTATCGTTTACAGCCCAGTTGGTCTAACAACCAAGTTTGGGTCAAACTTCGACATTGCCAGTTTTTCGCATTTCATGCATAACTAACCACTGGCCATCCAGGTAGACGATTTTCCAAGTAAGCCGTTACCGGGCTATTTACCAGCGGCGCCCGCATTCACGAGCGAACTCTTCACAAACTCGATGCCCTCGCGAAGTAGCCCAGCGACGATGTCAATCTCCTCATCGTTACAAGGTGCGTAGAACATGATCTTGGTGTCAGAGTCCGCGTAGAATGGGGGCCCTCCCCAGCCTGTATCCAATACGTCCTTGGCTCGTTCTGATGACAAGACAGCGTGAATGCTTGTATCGGTCACGCCATGAATGTGGAAGGCTTCGAGCGAACCATCCGTAGCAAGCGACCAGGCTCCGTGCTGTTTGGGTAAGCCGAGGAGGAGACCCGCCATCGAGTCGGCCATCGAGACTCTGCTGTGCTCTTGCGTAACGCCATCAATAGCGAATGCTCTCGAGACTAACTGACCCCAAATGCTCGGCGATGAGTTCTGAGTGCGCTGGGTGTGCGAGCCCTCTTTTGAACGTCTCAAGTCTCTCGCTAGAGCGAAGTGGGAGGTTCATATCAGGAGTCATAGACCGAGTATCGAGTAACAGGTCGGCGTTGTGTGAATGGCGACATCCGTGGTGGCACAGATAATCGTCCAGTGACGCATTAGACGTGAGTTACAGGTTTAGGACAATTTCTGCGAGAGGCACGGAGAGGAGAAACAAAAAGACCCGCCATTTCTGACGGGTCTTTCTACTTTGTGGAGACTAGGGGGGTCGAACCCCTGACCCCCTGCTTGCAAAGCAGGTGCTCTACCAACTGAGCTAAGTCCCCATAGCGAGCATTCCCTGGCGGAAAGTGCTCACCGTGGGCCTAGGAGGACTTGAACCTCCGACCTCTTCATTATCAGTGAAGCGCTCTAACCACCTGAGCTATAGGCCCGTCGAGCAAGATGATGCTACTAGAAAAAAACACCTGCCACAAACCCTAGATCTCTAGTTGTTGGTGAAAGTGAGCGCTAGCCCACCTACCAGCTTAGAAATTAGGTTAAAAATTACCGCCCAGACTGCCCAGAGGGCAGTAGTTAACACGACATTTAGCAGTGCAAGCGTCGTTGCCGTGGTCATGACATTAGAAAAAGAAAAATCATCCTCTAGGTTCACATTGCTGCCATCGCCGAGCACAGATCCCAGCAGGCCACCGATTGAGGAGAAAATCCCCGAGTTGGCAAGGACGGACCAGATCAACCACGCCCCGACAACCAGTGCGATTGAGCTCGCGATGGAAATAAGGAATCCGACTTTTACAGCTGACCAAACATCTACGCCTCGTAGCTTGAGACGAATTTGTTTCTTGGGTTCCTTAGGAGTTTTATTCCGGCTGAACAGCGATGTCAACGGCCGCTCCTTCAGTTTCTGGTTCGTCGTTAGTTTCTAGGTTGCGCTCGGCATTTCTGGCAATCGACAGAACTGAGTCGCTCTGGTCAAACCTAGCAAAAACTACGCCCATAGTGTCGCGGCCCTTTGCTGGAACCTCGTTAGCCGAGCTCCTGATTACCTTGCCAGAGGACAATACCGCTAGAACCTCGTCGGTTTCATCGACCATCAGTGCTCCGATTAGGTCGCCGCGCTTCTCATCAAGTTTGGCCACCTTAATACCAATGCCGCCACGTTTCTGAACTCGGTACTGATCCGCAGCGGTGCGCTTGGCATAACCGCCCTCGGTTACAACAAAGACGAAGCCAGACTCTCCAATGACCGAGGCTGACAACAGCTGGTCGCCCTTTCTAAAGGCCATACCAATGACCCCGGAGGTGTCACGACCCATTGGACGCATCGAATCGTTAGCCGCGGAGAACCTTATGGACATACCTTTACGACTAACCAAAAGCACATCGTTCTCTTCGCTCACCAACATTGCGTTAATAAGTTCATCGCCCTCGCGGAGCTTTATTGCGATGATGCCACCAGTTCTAGCGGTGTCATAAAGCTCCAGAGCCGTCTTTTTGACAAGTCCACTCTTGGTGGCCATGACCAAATACGGCTCCTGCTGATAGTCCTTAAGATCCAGCACCTTCACTACGTATTCCTCTGGCTGTAAGGCTAAGAGATTCGCAACGTGCTGACCCTTTGAATCACGACCAGACTCTTGGACCTCGTAGACCTTGGACCGATAAACCCGTCCGGTGTTGGTGAAGAACATCAACCAGTGGTGAGTGGTAGAAACAATAAAGTTCTGAACCACATCGTCGGCTCGAAGGCTTGCCCCCTTAACGCCCCTGCCACCGCGGTGTTGCACACGATAGTTATCGCTTCTGGTTCGCTTGATGTAGCCACCTTGAGTTAGCGTAACCACCATTTCCTCTTCGGGAATTAGGTCTTCTATGCTGACGTCGCCGTCGTAACCAAGCATTATCTCTGAGCGACGCTCATCGCCATACTTGTTCGTAATTTCAGCTAACTCACTAGACACGATGTCGCGTTGGGCTTTTTCGTCTCCGATGATGCGCTGAAACTCAGTTATCTGAATTTCGAGCTCCGCGGCCTCATCGATAATTTTCTGGCGCTCGAGCGCCGCCAGTTGACGCAATTGCATGTTCAAGATCGCACGGGCTTGCAGTTCATCGATCGTCAGTAGCTTGATTAGTCCATCGCGAGCATCTTCCACGGTCGCGCTCTTGCGAATCAACGCGATTACATCGTCAAGCGAGTCAAGGGCCTTCAGGTAACCGCGAAGGATGTGAGCACGCTCTTCTGCCTTACGCAGCCTGAACTGAGTTCTTCTGACAATGATGTCGATCTGGTGGGTCACCCAATTGGTAATAAAGCCATCAATCGACAGCGTCCTAGGGATGCCATCAACAAGCGCAAGCATGTTGGCACCGAAGTTGTCCTGCAACTGGGTGTACTTATAGAGGTTATTCAGCACAACTCTTGCAACCGCGTCGCGCTTCAGGACAATTACGAGTCGCTGACCAGTTCTACCGGATGTTTCATCGCGAATGTCCGCGATGCCTGTGAGTTTCCCCTCTTTGGTTAGCTCTGCGATCTTCAGTGCCAAGTTATCTGGGTTTACTTGATAAGGAAGTTCAGTAACAACTAGGCAGGTTCGGTTCTGAACCTCTTCGACGTTTACAACAGCACGCATTGTTATTGAGCCACGGCCGGTTCGATAGGCATCCTCAATGCCGCGGCGACCAAGAATCTGGGCACCGGTTGGAAAGTCTGGACCCCTAACAATTTTGATTAGCTCTTCAATTAGAGCTTCGCCCTCGATTTCAGGGTTAGCAAGAACAAACTGCGCTGCCTCTGATACTTCTCTGAGGTTGTGCGGAGGAATGTTTGTTGCCATTCCAACCGCAATACCGATTGATCCATTAACCAAGAGGTTTGGGAACCTGGCCGGCAAAATAGTCGGCTCTTGGGTGCGACCGTCGTAGTTGTCTTGGAAGTCAACGGTGTCTTCGTCGATGTCGCGTACCATCTCCATCGCCAACGGCGCCATCTTGCACTCGGTGTATCTTGGCGCGGCAGCCGGGTCATTTCCGGGGGAACCGAAGTTGCCTTGTCCCGATACAAGCGGATAACGAAGATTCCAGTCCTGGACCAACCGAACCAAGGTGTCGTAGATAGCTGTGTCGCCGTGAGGGTGATATTGACCCATGACATCGCCCACTACACGCGAACACTTTGAGAACTGCTTGTCTGGTCGGTAACCACCGTCATACATCGCGTAGAGAACGCGACGGTGAACCGGCTTTAGCCCGTCCCTCACGTCCGGAAGCGCTCGCCCGACGATAACGCTCATCGCGTAGTCGAGGTAGCTTCGTTGCATTTCGACCTTTAGGTCGATTTGCTCTATTTTGTCCATCTGGCCTTCTGACATTTTTCTCTCCTACCTAGATGTCCAAGAATCGGACGTCTTTGGCGTTCCGCTGGATAAAGTTTCTTCGGCTCTCAACGTCTTCGCCCATCAAGGTTGAAAACACTTCGTCAGCTAGTGCTCCGTCATCCAGGGTCACTTGAAGCAAAGTTCTGGTGGCTGGGTTCATTGTGGTTTCCCAAAGCTCGTCGTAGTCCATCTCTCCAAGGCCCTTGTAGCGCTGGATGGCGTTTTCCTTTGGAATCCTCCGGCCGGCGGCTTGCCCCTCTTGCAACCTTCGGTCTCGCTCTTCGTCCGAATAAACATATTCGTGGGGAGCGTTAGACCACTTGAGCTTGAACAATGGTGGCTGAGCCATGTACACGTAGCCGTGTTCGATCAATGGACGCATGTACCTAAACAAAAGCGTCAACAACAGGGTCCTGATGTGCTGACCATCCACATCCGCGTCGGCCATCAAAATGCACTTGTGGTAGCGGATCTTGGTGACATCAAATTCTTCGCCAATTCCGGTACCAAAGGCAGTAATCAATGCCTGAACTTCGGTGTTTGCTAAGGCTCGATCTAGTCTTGCCTTTTCAACGTTCAAGATCTTGCCTCGGAGAGGAAGAATCGCCTGAGTCTCAGGGTCTCTGCCTCGAACCGCTGAACCGCCGGCCGAGTCACCCTCAACAATATAAATCTCGGAGACAACCGGATCTCTCGATGAGCAATCCCTTAGCTTTCCAGGCATTCCGCCAGACTCAAGTAAGCCCTTGCGCCTGGTTGCCTCGCGAGCCTTTCTTGCCGCCATTCTTGCGCTGGCAGCCTGGATGGCCTTGCGAACAATCTCTTTGGCTTGAACGGGATTGCGGGCTAGCCAATCTCCAAGCTGGTCGTTCACAACTTTTTGAACGAAGGCTTTGGCTTCGGTGTTGCCAAGTTTGGTCTTGGTCTGTCCCTCAAACTGTGGCTCAGTCAGCTTCAAGGAAACAACTGCTGTCAAACCTTCACGAACGTCGTCACCGGTTAGGTTGTCGTCTTTTTCCTTGAGAAGCGACTTGTCCCGGGCGTATTTATTTAGCAAAGAAGTTAGGGCAGTGCGGAACCCCTCTTCGTGAGTACCGCCTTCGTGGGTATTAATCGTGTTCGCGTAGGTATGGACACCCTCGTTGTATCCGGTAGTCCACTGCATTGCGATTTCAACGGAAATCGTTTTTTCTTTGGTTTCGGTTTCGATAGAAATAATCTCGTCGTGAATTGTTTCTACCTTTTTAGCTGAGTTCAGATACTCCACGTAGTCGGCAAGACCCCGCTCGTAGCAATAGTTATCTTTTCGTCCATCGCGCTCGTCCAAAAGGTTTATCTGCAAGCCCTTGTTCAAGAAGCACATCTGCTGAAAGCGTTGACGTAAGGTCTCGTAGTCGTAGTCGACGGTTTCAAAGATGTCCGCGCTAGGTGAAAACTCAATCGTTGTGCCGGTGCGGTCGGTTTTTTCGCCTTTGGCTAGCGGGGCGTCTGGGACACCAATTGAATAGCCCTGGCGCCAAATGTGACCGTCGCGGTGCACCTCAACCGAAAGCGTTGATGACAGTGCGTTAACAACCGAAGCACCAACACCGTGAAGACCACCAGAGACGGCATACCCGCCGCCGCCAAATTTTCCACCGGCGTGCAGAACAGTCAAAACGACCTCAACGGCGGGTCTTTTTTCCACCGGGTGCATATCAACCGGGATACCTCTACCGTTGTCGGAAACCTTTATGTTTCCGGCCTTGGTGATGACAACGTCGATGTTGTCACAGTGGCCGGCGAGAGCCTCGTCAACTGAGTTGTCGACAATTTCATAAACTAAGTGATGCAGACCACGAGGGCCTGTGGAGCCGATATACATTCCCGGTCGTTTACGAACAGCCTCGAGTCCTTCAAGGACTTGAATGTCTCCGGCGTCGTAGTGGCTAGTTGGCTCTGACATATTCAACTACTTCCCGTTTGAGTTAGCTCCACGTAAACGCGGTCTAGGACCGACTTAGATTCAGGTTTGCTAACCCCTCTAGTCTAGTCCAGAGGGCAGAAAAAGCAGTGCATATGGTTATCACCCGTAGGTGTCACGTGGACCCCGTCCAGGAACCGATCTGGGACCCTTCTTCCAACTCGGTGCGTTCGGACCGATAAACATGACTTCATCTACAACAAGTTTTGGATGAACATCCGCTAACTTCTTCAAAACCTGAGTCTCCAATAGGCGCATTTGAGTAGCCCAGGCCGTTGACTTGCAGCGAACAATTAGTTGCGTGCCCTTCAGCTCTTCGGGGAAGGAGGCGTTTGCACTCTCCGGGCCCACAACTAGATCCCAATCCGCAAACAGTGACGCCTTCTCAAGATCCGCAGTCCAGTTGAATTCTCCAAACAGATGTTCCAAGCTCTGGCTGGCGGTCACTAGGTCGCGACCAGGATCAAACGGCTGCGTACCACGCGTCTGGTTTTTCTCCCGGAGCTTCTGGTCCTTCGACTTCATTCCATGCGAGTTTGCAAGAAAGCTTTGAAAAAAGCCATCAGCAACTTCAAAGAAAATATTAGGCACTGACAAAACCCCCCGATACGTTCATTTTGCTGGACCAATCAAGATTCGGCGCCATGGTCTCATCTGCGGCGGTAATTATTACCTGCTCATAATCTGTGACGAATTCGACTAGACGTTCCCGCCTGCCTTTATCCAACACTGCAAACACATCATCTAGAAGCAAGATCGGATCCCCGTTGTTGCTCGTTTTTCGTGAAACATCCCCTAGAGCGAGTTTTAGTCCCAGGGCCAAGGACCAAGCCTCACCCTGGGAAGCGTGGGTTCTTGCGAGTAATCCGGCTTTATCTATTAGTAGTTCATCCCTGTGAGGTCCGGCCAAGGTGATGCCACGCTCGAGCTCCTTTTTTCGCAGCGCATCAAGGCGTTCGTAGAACAATTGAGAATAAACTTTTGGATCACTTTCGATGTCCGTCCACTTCTCGCTGTCATCGCTCCCCACTGCTGAAACCACCCGCAAGCTAATAACATCGCGTGAATCACTGAGGGCAGTGTAAAAAGTCTGTAAGAGCGGTGAAAGCGCCGTCACCAGCTCAAGTCGCTCCGCGGCGAGTTCGGTGCCCAATGCGACCAGTTGGTCGTCCCAAATTTCTAGAGTGGAAAGTTCAGGATTCTTTACACCCCTTGCGGATTTTAAAAGGGCGTTTCGTTGCTTCAGCACACGTTCGTAGTCTGCTTTCACGCCGGACAAACGTGGTTTCAGCTGCACGAGGGAGTTGTCTAAGAATTTTCTCCTGTCACTAGGGTCTCGCCTTATTAGGTCTAGATCCTCCGGGGCGAAGGAAACTGTTCTGACTAAACCTAGAATTTCTGAGGTTTTCTTCCTGGCGGATCCGTTTAGAAAATACCTGTTACTTGTGTCCCTGTTTAGCTCGATTCCAACTAGGAGCTCGCGCGAGTTGTGGTTCACCTTCCCAGATAACTGTGCCGTGGCGTGGTCCTTTTGTATTAATGACTGATAGCCACTAACCCGATGTGACTCGAGAGAGGATAAATAGCTGACCGCCTCGACGAGATTTGTTTTCCCCTCGCCGTTCTGGCCGTAGAGCAAGACCTGACCGGCTGTGAAATCAACGCTTAGCTGCGAGTAATTCCGAAAGTTAGCCAGTTGCAGAGACTTGAGCCACAAGTGCCGAGTCCTTTGCCTAAGAAACTAGAAGATTTGGCTGTAGTAGGTATTTAAAGTCTTTGTCGCCATCTTTTGGATCGACTGGGCTTATGAGTACCGGACCAGGCTTATTTGGATTGTTCGGGTTTACCGTAAATCCTATTTTTACGTTCTCGACATCGAGGCCCGTCAATGCGTCGGTCAAAAATTGGGGCCGTAGGGAAACTAGTGTCTCCTCCCCCTTCATTGAGCACGAGATTTGCTCCGAGGCATCGGCTACATCGGAACCTATTGACTCAAGGGACAATTCGTTTTCAGTGAACTTGTACCGCAAAGGCTTTTCCCGGTCCACCACGAGGGCAACCCTTCTTGTTGCGTCCAATAGGTCCTGTCTGCTGAGGATCGCAAAGCTGGCCGTTTCCTCAGGGAACAGCTGCAGTACTGCGGGATATTTACCTTTGATGGTGGCAGTGGAGACCGACTTATTGCCACTTGAAAAACCAATCATGTCCTTCTCGCCCTCGCCGAAGCCAAGCTCTAGTTCACTATCGTGGCTAAAAGTCTTTGAAATCTCGCTTAGGACCCTCGCAGGTATCAAAACTTGCCGTTCCACCGACTTGCCGTTCCAAGGAAGCACCTTCACGGCTACCCTGAATCGATCCGTAGACACCATTGTCAATTCTTTGGCGCTTGCGGTTATCATCACAGCCGTCAGAACGGGGGTTATCTCCTCCCGAGAAGCCGCCACTGCAACCTTCGATACACCATTGGTGAATTCACCGGCCGACACTTTGCCTGTGGCGATTGGAAAGACAGGAGTATCCGGATAGTCGGTTGTTGACATTGAGGATAAGGAGAATTTACTAGAGCCCGAATTGACCTGAAGCCTTGATTCATCAAGTTGTATTGCAACGGATGCGGACGGAAGTTTGCTTAGTATCTCGGAGAGCAATCGCGCTTGAACAAGAACTTTTCCGGGCATGTCGACAGCAGCTGCAATTTTCACTCTTGCGGCAACTTCATAGTCGAAAATTGATAACCGCACTTCGTTACCATCTGCTTCTATCATGACGCCCGACAACTGTGGGAGCTGCGGCCGGGGTGATAAAAGACGCACTAGAAAGGAAACAGCATCACTTAGTACTTCGCGATCGGCTTGAAATTTCATGGTGGCCTTCTAGTTGATTGGGTTTTATCTTGGCACAAGACTTCGCGAGAGTCACAACCTCGCGAGGGAGGGTGGAATTATTAATTATTTAATATCTTTAATAATCACTAATAACCTGCTGTGTAAAAGTGGATAAGTCCCTGTCGGGCTCTTGTTAATTGAGAACTACATCGTTGTAAGTTGTACACAGTTCTGTGGATAAGCCTGTGGATAAGTCATCTAGTTGTGGATTGTTTTAGATTTGTGAACAAATTGAAGTGATTTATAGGGGAATGTACTCGACTTCTCCACATTATTTTCGGAGTTATCCACAGGCTTCTTTTAAAACTATTTGTGGTTGTCTTTTATTTTTTGAATGATTTCCGATACCTGATTGTAGATATAACGTTTCTCTCGCATTTCGGAGCTAATTTTCTTCGTTGCGTACATGACTGTTGTGTGATCGCGATTACCAAAATGAGTGCCTATTTTGGGTAGTGAAAGGTCTGTTAGTTCACGGCAGATGTGCATAGCTATTTGCCTGGCCAGCGCAATTGCGGCTTGTCGTCCAGATCCCGTGAGTTGTTCTTGCGTTATTTTAAAGTATGTCGAGGTTGCCGCGATTATCTCTAATGGGCTTATTCGAGTGTCGTCGGACACTGAGTAGGTGTCCTTTAGGACCGTCTGCACTAGGTCCATGTCGAGCGGTTGTCGGTTTAGGTTGGCGAAGGCTGTGACTCGGATTAGGGTGCCTTCGAGCTCTCTGATATTGGACGAAATTCTGGTTGCCATGTACTCGATTACATCGTCCGGAACCGGAATCCTCTCCAAAGCTGCCTTTTTACGCAAGATAGCAACTCGTGTCTCAAACTCGGGGGCTTGGATGTCCGTGATGAGGCCCCATTCGAAGCGAGAGAGCATTCTCTCCTCGAACCCTGCGAGTTGCTTGGGGCGGAGGTCTGAAGTAATGACCACCTGCTTGTTGTGGTCGTGCAAATTATTGAAGGTATGGAAAAAAGCTTCTTGAGTCTGGTCCTTACCTTGGAGGAATTGAATGTCATCCACTAGCAAAATATCAACATCGCGATACTGCGCCTGGAAATCTGAGGTTTTGTTGTTTTGGATTGCGTTTATAAAGTCATTTGTGAATTCTTCGCTCGAGACATAACGAACTTTGGTTCTTGGCTTCAGGTGCATTGCGTAGTGGCCGATGGCATGCAGCAGGTGCGTCTTGCCTAAGCCGCTTGATCCGTAGATGAATAGCGGGTTGTAGGCCTCGGCGGGTGCCTCAGCAACGGCGAAGGCCGCGGCGTGCGCGAACCTGTTTGAGCCGCCAGTGACAAAGTTGTCGAAACTATATTTCGGATTAAGTCCGGATGAGCCGGTTATTGGAACTGGACCAGTGGCTGGATCACGATCGATTACCGGCGGCTCGGGCTCCACGGCTAATTCAATGCGGGTTGGAGTTTGGAGCTCTTCGTTGGTGATTATTAGGAATGATGTCGGGCCCCCAAATTCGGCCACGTCGCCTAGCGCATCTAGAAGCAACTCCTTGAGTCGCTGCTGAAGCATTGAACGTGTTGTCTCGTTTGGTACTTCTAGGTAGAGGGTGTCATCCAGGACGCCTTTTGGAACCGCAAGATCTAGGTGGCCTTTTAGGTGGGGCGTAACCCTAGGGTCTGATGCAATTTTAGATACGAGGTCGCTCCACATACTAGTGAGGGCAACGTCGGCCATCTGGGGCTCCTTTAGGTTCTTAACATACTTATGCACAGATTTCTGCACAGATAGTTAGACCTGTGTATAAACCCTCAATGCCTGTGGAAAACTTGTCGAA